>NZ_JACHVV010000001.1:0-1529594 GCF_014190935.1 Pseudomonas sp. AS2.8 | reverse complement strand
GTGAAACGATGCATCGCCGATGGTAGTGTGGGGTTTCCCCATGTGAGAGTAGGTCATCGTCAAGCGCCTAACACCCAGCACCCCCGCTCAGTTCACTCTGACGGGGGTGTTGTCTTTGGGGCGAGAAAAGTTTGGCCGGGCATCAGGGCGCTTAGGCGCTTGGAGCAGATAATCGGCTAGCGGGCGTCTGACGCTACGGAGCTGGGGCGGCCCTCACCCTAGCCCTCTCCCGGGGGGAGAGGGGGCCAGAAGCGGTGCAGCGGAGGGTTTGGTGCAGTGCCGGCCAGAGGGGTGCTGCCTGGAGCATGCAAGAGCACAAGAGCCCCAACAGCCCCAACAGCCCGGCTGCGCCGGGCTGTCCTGTTTTGAGCGCAAGAGGCGTGATCGCCCGTGAGGATCAGGTCGTAGGTTGGCGCCGAGCGCAGCGAAGCCCAACGCTTTGAGGTCGCTGCGGGCATGGCAGGTCTGGAAAAAAATGACCATCACGACGAGCTCCGGTTAGCTAGGCAGTCGTCTAGCCTGCGCTGCGTATATAGCGGGTCGGCAAATCTACGCTGGTCGAGATCGCCCGCAGCAGTCTGTCCTAAAGCCACCGGAGCCACCGGTAACCTGACCGGGAATGATTCTGATCTGGTACATTTTCCTTAACCTTTTCGGTATACAATGCCCAATGGCCTAAGGCCGGTAGGCAAGGGGTGCGAAGCGTCGTACCCCTTTTTTCTTTGCATGACCAACCAAATTTCTAGCGTGGCCTAGGATCCTATCCCTTGAACGTTAGGATCCACGGACAGGTGTTTAGGTGACGCAAGCGATGAAAGCGCAAGCGAAGGGGATTCGATTTTGATCAAGGTGCTAGTTGTCGACGACCATGATCTTGTTCGTACCGGCATCGTGCGGATGCTGGCGGATGTAACAGGAATCCAGGTCGTCGGCCAGGCAGACAGTGGCGAAAATGCGCTGATGCTGGCCCGTGAGCTCGAGCCGGATGTCGTCTTGATGGACGTCCGGATGCCCGGCATCGGCGGGCTTGAGGCCACGCGCAAGCTCTTGCGCAGCCGGCCTGACCTGAAGGTGGTTGTCGTCACCGCCTGTGAGGAAGATCCCTTCCCGACACGTTTGCTCCAGGCGGGTGCCGCAGGCTATCTGACCAAGGGTGCTGACATCGAAGAGATGATCACCGCCATCAAGCAGGCCTTTGCCGGTCGCCGTTACATCAGTGCGCAGATCGCCCAGCAGCTTGCCTTGAAGCCCTTCCAGTCCAAGGCTGAAGCATCGCCCTTCGATCAGCTGTCCGAGCGCGAGATTCAGATCGCGCTGATGATTGCCGGCTGCCAGAAGGTCCAGGTCATTTCCGACAAGCTCTGTTTGTCCCCCAAGACCGTCAACACCTATCGCTATCGGATCTTCGAGAAATTATCGATTACCAGCGATGTCGAACTGGCCATGTTGGCTGTTCGCCACGGCATGGTAGATGCAACGAGTTGATATGAGTCAATCTTTTGATGCTGCGGCCTTTTTATCCGGTTGCAGTGGACGTCCGGGTGTCTACCGGATGTTCGATGAGGGCGGCAAGCTCCTCTATGTAGGTAAGGCCAAGAACCTCAAGAACCGTCTTTCGAGTTATTTCAGAAAGACCGGCTTGGCGCCCAAGACGGCTTCCATGGTGTCCAAGATCGCCCAGATCGAGACCACCATCACCGGCAACGAGACCGAAGCGCTCTTGCTGGAACAGAATCTCATCAAGCAGTGGCGTCCGCCCTACAACATCCTCCTGCGGGATGATAAGTCCTACCCCTATGTCTACCTCTCTACCGAAGATAAATATCCTCGGCTGACCATTCACCGCGGAGAGAAGAGAGGGAAGGGGCGCTATTTCGGGCCCTATCCCAGCGCCGGTGCCATCCGCGAAAGTCTCAATCTGCTGCAGAAAGCCTTCCAGGTGCGCCAGTGCGATGACAACTATTTCCGCAATCGCACGCGGCCTTGTCTGCAATACCAGATCAAGAGATGCAAGGGTCCCTGTGTTGCGCTGGTGAGTGAGCAGGAATATGGCGAGGACGTTCGCCACTCCGCCATGTTTCTCGAGGGGCGCAGCAATGCCCTGGCCGAAGAGCTGCAAGTCAAGATGGAGAGCGCCTCGGTCAATCTGCAGTTCGAGCGCGCTGCCGAGCTGCGTGATCAGGTTGCCCTGGTCAGGCGTGTCCAGGACCAGCAGAGTATCGAAGGTGGTACCGGCGACGTCGATGTCATAGCGGCGCTCGTCAACCCGGGCGGTGCCTGTGTCCACCTGGTCAGTGTCCGCGGTGGTCGGGTATTGGGCAGCAAGAATTTCTTTCCAGAAGTGGGGATCGAGGAGGATTCCAGCGAGGTGCTGGCCGCCTTCCTGGAGCAGTACTATCTCGCCTACCTGGAGCGGGATCTGCCGGATGAGATCATCGTCAATTCCGTCCATGAAGACTTCGCTACCCTGATCGACGCCTTTGCCGAGGTCCACAAGCGGCAGCTGGTCATCGCTCATCGCGTCCGCGGGACCCGCGCACGCTGGCAGCAGCTGGCAATAACCAATGCTGAGCAGGCGTTGAATACGCGCCTGGCCAATCGGCAGCACATGGGTGTGCGTTTCGACGCCCTGGTCCAGGCGCTGGATCTGCCCGAACCGCCGCAGCGGCTGGAGTGTTTCGATATCAGTCACTCCAGCGGCGAGGCGACCGTGGCATCCTGTGTGGTCTTCGGGCCGGAAGGGCCTCTCAAATCGGATTATCGTCGTTACAACATCGAAGGTGTGACAGCCGGCGATGACTATGCGGCGATGCATCAGGCGCTGACGCGCCGCTTCAGTCGGCTGAAAGCGGGCGAGGGCAAGCTGCCTGACATCCTGCTGGTGGATGGCGGCAAGGGCCAGTTGGCCATGGCTCGTGAGGTACTGAGGGAGCTCGCTGTACCGGACCTGGTGCTGCTCGGGGTCGCCAAGGGCGTTACCCGCAAGCCTGGCCTCGAGGTCCTCTATCTGGACGATCCTTCCAACGAATTCACCCTGCCGGCCCATTCGCCCGCACTGCACCTCATCCAGCAGATCCGCGACGAGGCGCACCGTTTCGCGATCACCGGGCATCGCGCGCGCCGCGGCAAGGCGCGCCGGACCTCCTCGCTGGAGGAGGTCGCCGGTATCGGGCCCAAGCGCCGGCAGGAACTGCTGAAGCACTTTGGCGGGCTCCGCGAATTGCAGCGCGCCAGCATCGAGGAAATTGCCAAAGCGCCCAGCATTAGCAAAAAGCTGGCCGAGCAGATTTATGCCGCCTTGCACAGCGAGTAGAATCGCCTCACGTTCACCAACAGCCGCGCCAATGAATATTCCAAATCTGCTTACCGTACTGCGCGTCTTCCTCATTCCTCTGTTCGTCATCCTGTTCTACCTGCCGGTCCACTGGAGCTACTGGACCGCGAGCACCGTTTTCGCGATCGCCTGCGCGACCGACTGGCTGGATGGATATCTGGCCCGGCGTCTGGGGCAGAGCACGCCCTTTGGCGCCTTTCTGGATCCGGTAGCGGACAAGCTCATCGTTGCTGTGGCCCTGGTATTGCTGGTGCAGGAGCACGCCAACGCCTGGCTGACGCTGCCCGCCGTCATCATCGTCGGTCGCGAGATCGTCGTATCGGCGCTGCGGGAGTGGATGGCCGAGCTGGGTGCCCGTGCCCAGGTCGCGGTCTCCAATCTGGGCAAGTGGAAGACCGCGGCGCAGATGCTGGCGCTGGTCATCCTGCTGGCCAATCCGCCACAGATGACTTTCTGGGTCATTAGCGGCTACGCCTTGCTCATTGTCGCGGCGGCGCTGACACTGTGGTCCATGTGCACCTATCTGATGGCGGCCTGGCCGCATCTAATGAGTGCTGAGAAAAAGAAATAAGTTTTTTGAATCAATGGCTTGACATGAAGGGTGGCTCAGATAGAATGGCGCCCGTCACCAAGCGGGAATAGCTCAGTTGGTAGAGCACGACCTTGCCAAGGTCGGGGTCGCGAGTTCGAGTCTCGTTTCCCGCTCCATGTTTTACATGAGTGTCGCAAGACATTCAGGTTTGAGGCCGGGTGGCAGAGTGGTCATGCAGCGGATTGCAAATCCGTGTACGCCGGTTCGATTCCGACCTCGGCCTCCACTATTGAAAGCCCCGTAGATCTCTGGTCTACGGGGCTTTTCATCATCCAGGGATGTGTGAATACTGGATCAGGTTCTACGAATCCGGTCGTTTGCGGATTCGGTTCTGCCCGAGTGGTGAAACTGGTAGACACAAGGGACTTAAAATCCCTCGACTTAACCGTCGTGCCGGTTCGATTCCGGCCTCGGGCACCATCCAAATGAAAAGGCCACTCCTGTTCGAGTGGCCTTTTTCGTTTACGAGGGAATCGTCCAGTAGGGTGTCTCATCCGCGTCGCGCTCGATGCGTGAGCGGCTGTCGAGGATGAAGGCTTCGAGCATGGCAGCGTCGAGCAATTCGGTGCGGGCGATGGGGCGATTGAGTACCGACTGACCGCTACGAGAGAAGACCTCGACATCGTAGGCGCGTTGATCTCGCGTGGAGATCACGCAGCGCAGGGGCTCGAATCCGCCTTTCAGGGTGTTGAAGGCGCTGGCGAGTTCGACATAGAGGGTCATCCGGAAGAGCTTCCTGTTCAAAGGTGGCACTGTGACAGCATTGGCTGCTACAGGGTTTCACCTTTGCAGATAAGTGCCGTCATATCGCGATGCTAGTCGCAAAATTCCGGCCCTGCTTTCGGAGTTTCATTGCCAGCCTTGCAGCCAGCATTCTGCATCCTGCAACTCGTGCCAGTCCAGCGTCCAGGTGCGGCGAGTGAGAACCGCTTGTATATCTATCTGCGAGATGGGGTCGGTCTCGATGTCCGGGGTATGCACCCGGGTAACGATGAAATGCTTTTGCCGCTCGCGGGGCTGGACGGCCGTCCATTTGCTGAGCAGCAGCTTGTTGGGGTTGATGTGGCGCTGCTTCATCCCTGCATGGCCTCCAGCAGCGGTGCGCTCCGATAACGCTGCAGCAGGGCTTCCAGGTTGCGATCGGGCATGGCATGGGCTCGGAGCGCCGTGATGGTGCGCTCGACGTATTCCAGGGTGGTGCCGAAATGGCCGCAGGCCTCGGTCAGGACCCGGTTGAGGATGTCGTCGGGCAGGCTGCCGGCGTAGCAGGGCAGGTTGCGCTTCAGCACGAAGCCGAGCGCCTGCACCTTGCTGCCGTCTTCCAGGTGGCATTGCAGCCAGCGGGGGCGGTAGGACCCATCAGGCATCTCGCGCTTCCACAGGGCCAGCAGGTGGTCATCCAACTGGTCATCCGGCAACTGGTAGGCGAAACCGGAGCAGGAACCGCCGCGATCCAGGCCCAGCACCAGGCCGGGTTGCTCGGGGGTGCCGCGATGCAGCTGGGACCAGAGATAGAGGCCGCGGTGATAGCCGTGCACCCGCGCCCGGCGAACGTCGACGGCGGGGCACTCGGGGCGCCAGATCAGCGAGCCGTAGGCGAACAGCCAGACCGGACCGGGTTGGCGTTGGGCCAGGGTGGCTTCGAGAGAGGCCACCAGTTCTGGCTGGGTGAGCGGCGTGGCAGGCGCGAGCTTGGGGGGATAGGAATCGTGAATGCTGGAACAAATTTGTCTGTGCATATGCCGCCTGGTCCTCAACCGCTGGAGCTGCCAGGTCTAGGAACCTGGCACTAAGATCCTAACGAAAGTCCGGGAAGAACTCCTAGACCGTTCGTGCCCATCTTTATGACGCCTGGTTAGGTCGCAGCGAGAAACATGCCAACGCCTGGGGAAAAAGCACCAGACGAAAAAAAGCCCGACAGGTGTCGGGCTTGGAATGCAGCTAGAGATCGATCAGGCGCTGGTGCGGATCAGGTGATCGAAGGCGGCCAGGGAGGCCTTGGCGCCCTCGCCCAGGGCGATGATGATCTGCTTGTAGGGCACGGTCGTGACGTCGCCAGCGGCGAAGACGCCGGGCAGGGAAGTCTGGCAGCGCGCGTCCACTTCGATCTCGCCACGTGGCGAAAGCTCCACGGTGCCCTTGAGCCAGTCGGTATTGGGCACCAGACCGATCTGCACGAAGACGCCTTCCAGGTCGATGTGGTGGAACTCGCTGGAGTTGCGGTCCTTGTAGACCAGGCCGTTGACCTTCTGGCCGTCACCTTTGACTTCGCTGGTGAGGGCGCTGGTGATGACGGTCACGTTGGGCAGGCTGAACAGCTTGCGCTGCAGCACGGCGTCGGCACGCAGCTGGCCGTCGTACTCGATCAGGGTGACGTGGGCGACGATGCCAGCCAGGTCGATGGCCGCCTCGACACCCGAGTTGCCGCCGCCGACCACGGCGACGCGCTTGCCCTTGAACAGCGGGCCGTCGCAGTGGGGGCAGTAGGCTACGCCGCGGTTGCGGTATTCCTGCTCACCCGGCACGTTCATTTCGCGCCAGCGCGCACCGGTGGCGAGGATCAGCGTCTTGGCCTTGAGCGAACCGCCATCGGCGAAGCGTACTTCGTGCAGGCCGCCGGCTTCATGGGCCGGAATCAGCTGCTCGGCGCGCTGCAGGTTCATGATGTCGACTTCGTACTGCTTGACGTGTTCTTCCAGCGCCATGGCCAGCTTCGGACCTTCGGTCTCCTTGATGGAGATGAAGTTCTCGATGGCCAGGGTGTCCAGCACCTGACCGCCGAAGCGCTCAGCGGCCACGCCGGTACGGATGCCTTTACGTGCGGCGTAGACGGCAGCTGCCGCACCGGCCGGGCCGCCACCGATGACCAGGACGTCGAAGGCGTCCTTGGCCTTGAGCTTGTCGGCGGAGCGGGCGGCGGCGCCGGTGTCGAGCTTGGCGACGATTTCTTCCAGGCCCATGCGGCCCTGGCCGAAGGGTTCGCCGTTGAGGTAGACGCTGGGCACAGCCATGATCTGGCGGCGCTCGACTTCGTCCTGGAACAGGGCGCCGTCGACGGCGACGTGCTTGACCCGGGGATTGAGCACGGCCATGAGGTTCAGGGCCTGCACCACGTCCGGGCAGTTCTGGCAGGAGAGGGAGAAATAGGTTTCGAACTGGTAGTCGCCGTCGAGGGCCTTGACCTGCTCGATGACGTCCTGGCTGGCCTTGGACGGATGACCGCCGACCTGGAGCAGGGCCAGGACCAGGGAAGTGAATTCGTGGCCCATGGGCAGACCGGCAAAGCGCAGGTCGATGTTCTGACCGGGGGTCAGCAGGGCGAAGGAGGGACGACGCGCATCGCTGCCGTCGGTGCTGAGGCTGACCTGATCGGACAGGCTGGCGATATCCTGCAGCAGGCTGTGCATTTCACGGGACTTCGCGCCATCGTCGAGGGACGCGACGATCTCGATGGGGCGCGTGACGCGTTCGAGGTAGGTCTTGAGCTGGGCTTTCAGATTTGCGTCCAACATGGCGACGTGGCTTCCGTAAAAAATGGGCAAAAAAAGAGCGCGCGGGCAAGGCGCCCGGGCGCTCGGGCTAGATCAGGCGGGGGTTAGATCTTGCCGACCAGGTCCAGCGAGGGGGTCAGGGTCGCTTCGCCTTCTTTCCACTTGGCGGGGCAGACTTCACCCGGGTGGTTGGCGACGTACTGGGCAGCGCGAACCTTGCGCAGCAGTTCGCTGGCGTCACGGCCGATGCCGTTGTCGTGGATTTCGCACAGCTTGATCTGGCCTTCCGGGTTGATCAGGAAGGTGCCGCGCAGGGCCAGGCCTTCTTCTTCGATCAGCACTTCGAAGTTGCGTGCCAGGCGAGCGGTGGGATCGCCTACCAGCGGGTAATTGACCTTCTTGATGGCTTCCGAGGTGTCGTGCCAGGCCTTGTGGGCGAAGTGGGTGTCGCAGGACACGCCGTAGATCTCCACGCCCAGCTTCTGGAACTCGGGGTACAGGTCAGCAAGGTCTTCCAGCTCGGTGGGGCACACGAAGGTGAAGTCGGCCGGGTAGAACACGATGGCGGACCACTTGCCCTTCAGATCGGCCTCGGTCACCTGGACGAATTTGCCGTTGTGGTAGGCGGTCGCGGTGAAAGGCTTCACTTCGGTGTTGATCAGGGACATTGATGACTCCTTGATGGGGTTAAGTCAGGGTTGAAATCGATAGGACGCATACTAATCGCATTTTGACGATTCACCTCATTGTTAAAGGCGATACTGGCGATTAGGCGCCTCTATCGGATACTACAGGTTATGAGCCAAATCAGAGGCTTAGCCGGGCGTCAGGCAGCGCCCAGGGCCTTGGTGGTGGCGGGATGCTGACCCCATTCGCTCCAGGAGCCGTCATAGAGCCGGCCATCCGGGAAGCCGGCGACACTGAGGGCGAGCAGCAGCACCGCGGCGGTGACGCCACTGCCGCAGCTGGTGATCACCGGGTGCAGGCCATCGATACCCAAGGCTTGGAAGCGCTGGCGCAGCTCCTGGGGTGGCAGCAGGGTGCCGGCCGCGGTCAGCAGGCTGTCGTAGGGCAGGTTCTGGCTGCCGGGCATATGACCGGAGGCCACGCCCGGGCGCGGCTCGGGGACCTCGCCGGTGAAGCGCTTGGCGCCGCGCGCATCGAGCACCTGGGTCTGGCCCACGCTGAGCGCGGTCTGGACATCGCCCAGTCCGCAGAGCAGGCGGTTATTGAAGATGACGGGGTAGGGCGGCTGCGATCTGGGCGGGTTCTCACCCGCTTCCAGCGGCAAGCCCTGTTCACGCCAGAGCGGCAGGCCGCCATCGAGCACCATCACCTGATCGTGGCCGAACAGGCGGAACAGCCACCAGGCCCGGGCCGCGGAGAAGAGACCCTTCTGGTCATAGACCACGAGGGTGGTCTCCGGGGTGACGCCCAGTTCGCCAGCCAGCCGGGCGAAGCGTCCGGCGCTGGGGACCATGTGCGGCAGCGCGGTGTCCGGGTCCGAGAAGTGTTCGATATCGAAACGCAGGGCGCCGGGGATGTGCTGTTGCCGATAGGTCTCGTCGGCGACCTGTGGCTCGTTGGGCAGATAGAGACTGGCGTCGAGGATCAGCAGATCCGGGCGGCCGAGTTGCTCGTGCAGCCAGGCGGCGGTGACCAGCGGGGAAGCGATCATGGGTGGCGCTCCTTGATGGGCAAAGGACGACAGCTTAGCGCGCCTGGCGCGACGTGGGCTGTCAGGGACCAGCGGATACTTTATCCTCGTCAGCCTGGCAACTGGATAGATGACTTATGAGCGAACTTAACGGGCAATCCGCGGGCGGCAACGACTGGCAACTAGGGCGCATCGTTGGTGAACTGCATGAGGCGCGCAGCCAATGGCGCGAGACCCATGGACGTTTTCGCGAATTCAGTGGTCGCGAGCTGCCGTCGCGCAGCGTCATGGCCAGCGTGATCGAATCCCTCAGCGGAGCGCTCTTCCCGCTGCGCCTCGGGCCGGATCAGCTGCGCCAGGAAAGCGAGGACTTCTATGTCGGCTTCGAGCTGGAGCGAGCGCTCAATGCCCTGGTGATCCAGGCGAAGCTGGAGCTGGACTATTTCGCCAAGCAGCGTGGCGAGAACGGCGTCAATCGCGGCGATGAGGCACGCCAGCTGGTGCAGGCGTTCGCCCTGGCGCTGCCGGATCTGCGCCGCCTGCTGGATACCGACGTGATCGCCGCCTACCAGGGCGATCCCGCCGCGCGCAGCGTGGACGAGGTACTGCTCTGCTATCCGGGCATCTACGCCATGATCCACCACCGCATCGCCCATCACTTCTATCGCAGCGGCCTGCCGCTGCTGGCGCGGATGGTCAGCGAGCGAGCGCATTCGGCGACCGGGATCGACATCCACCCGGGTGCCCAGATCGGCGAGGGCTTCTTCATCGATCATGGTACGGGCGTGGTGATCGGCGAGACCTGCATCATCGGCGACCGGGTGCGCATCTATCAGGCGGTGACCCTGGGCGCCAAGCGCTTCCCGGCCGATGCCGAAGGCAATCTCAAGAAGGGCCACCCGCGGCATCCCATCGTCGAGGACGACGTGGTGATCTATGCCGGGGCGACCATCCTCGGACGCATCACCATCGGCCAGGGTTCGACCATTGGCGGCAATGTCTGGCTGACCCATGGCGTGCCGGCCAACAGCAACGTCAGTCAGGCCAGCCTGCAGGGCTGCGCCGGCCTGGCTCAGGAATAGTCGGCGGCGCTGTCGCGAACGAACTTGGCCAGGAAGCGCCGGGTTCGTTCTTCACGCGGCTGATTGAACAGCTCGGCCGCCGGACCCTGTTCGACGATGCGGCCACCGTCCATGAACAGCACCCGGTGGGCGACGTCGCGGGCGAAGGCCATCTCGTGGGTGACGATGACCAGGGTACGACCCTCCTGGGCCAGCCCGCGAATCGTCTCCAGCACCTCGCCGACCCGCTCGGGATCCAGCGCCGAGGTGGGTTCATCGAAAAGGATGGCCTGGGGACGCATGGCCAGCGCCCGGGCGATGGCGACCCGCTGCTGCTGGCCCCCCGACAGCTGCCCGGGATAGCTATCGGCCTTGTCCGCCAAGCCGACCTTGGCCAGCCATTCACGGCCGTGGACGATGGCCGTGTCGCGCGCCTCGCCCTGGACGATGATGGGGCCCTCGATCACGTTCTCCAGCGCGGTGCGATGAGGAAACAGATTGAAGTTCTGGAAGACGAAACCCATGCGCTGACGCAACTGGCGGATCACGCTCTGCTGGCCCTTGAGCGGTCGGCTGGCATCAATACGCAGGTCGCCCAGGCTGATACTGCCGGCGTCCGGGGTCTCCAGCAGATTGAGGCAGCGCAGCAGGGTGGTCTTGCCCGAGCCGCTGGGACCGATGATGGCGACCACCTCGCCCTGCGCCACCTGGAGGTCGATGGCCTGGAGCACGGTCTGCTGCCGGAAGGACTTGGACAGCCCCTGCACCTCGATCATGACGGGCCTCGCTCGTTGATATGACGCCCATAGTGCCGCTCCAGGCGGTTCTGCAGGGTGGACAGCAGGCTGGCCAGCACCCAGTAGAGCAGCGCCGCGGCCAGGTAGAGGCTGAAGATCTCGAAGGTGCGGGCGGTGATCAGCTGGGCCTGGCGGAACAGCTCCGGTACCTGGATGGTGGCTGCCAGCGAGGTGTCCTTGACCAGCGCGATGAAGCTGTTGCCCAGCGGCGGCAGGGCGATCCGCAGCGCCTGGGGCAGGATGGCGCGCCTCAGGGTCTGCAGGGGTGTCATGCCGATGCTGGCGGCGGCTTCCCACTGGCCGCGGTCGATGGCGCCGATGGCCGAGCGGATGATCTCCGCGGTGTAGGCGGCCATGTTCAGCGAAAAGCCGATCAGGGCCGCTGGCAGTGGATCGAGCTGCAGACCGAGTTCGGGCAGGCCGTAGTAGATGACGAACAGCTGCACCAGCAGCGGCGTACCCCGGAAAAACGAGATGTAAAGCCGTGCCAGGCTACGCAGCGGCAGACTCTGGGAGCGGCGCAGCAGGGCCAGGCCAAAGCCCAGCAGCAGTCCGAAGAGCATGCCGCCGAGGCTGAGGACCACCGTCCAGATCGCGCCCTTCAGCAGGAAGGGCAGCGAATCGAGCAGAAGCTGTAGCGTGTCGCTCATTGGGTGACGTCGGCCTTGAACCACTTCTCGGAGATCTTGGCCAGGGTGCCATCGGCGCGCAGCTTGGCGATGGCCTGGTCGACCGCGGCATGGAATTCCGGATCGCCCTTGCGTTCGGCGATGCCCGATTCCTGGCGGCTGAAGGGCTCGCCGGCCAAGACGAGCTTGTCCTTGGTCTTGGACAGCAGCTCCAGGGCGGCCAGGCGGTCGACGAGGATGGCGTCGATGCGGCCCACGCGCAGATCCTGGTACTTGGTCGGATCGTCTTCGTAGGTGCGCACGTCCGCCTTGGGTACGTTCTGGCGCAGCCACTGCTCGTAGTTGGTGCCCAGGCCGACGCCGACCTTCTTGCCGGCGAGGTCGGCGGCGGTCTTGATGCTGTCCGCGTCGTCCTTGCGCACCAGGGCCTGGATGCCGGAGACGGTGTAGGGGGTGGAGAAGTCGTATTTCTTCTTGCGCTCTTCGCTGATGGTGACCTGGTTGATCACCACGTCCAAGCGCCGGGATTCCAGGGCAGCCAGCAGGCCATCCCACTTGCCGGGCTGGATCTTGGCGTCGACGCCCAGCTCCTTGGCCAGCGCCTTGGCGAAGTCCACTTCGAAGCCGGTCAGCTGGCCCTGTTCGTTCTGGAAGCTGAAGGGCGGATAGGTGCCTTCCAGGCCGACGATCAGTTCGCCGCGCTGCTTGACGGTCTGCAGGAGGTCTTCGGCCTGGGCGGTGGCCTGGTGGGCCAGGCCCAGGGCGAGCAGCAGGGCGGCGCTACGGAGCAGACGCTGGGGGAGGGGTTTGCGCATGGAAGAGATCCTTGAGTTTATGAGGGTGCGCCACTATGAGGGTGTCTGTTCTGACATCCCAAGTCCGAAAACTGCTGACGTTATGCCATCGTCCCGTGGCTTGGCTAGCCGGTCATGCCAACCAGTCGCCATAGGCGAAGGTGCCCGGGGCGCCGCCGGTGTGCAGGAATACCAGGGGGCCGGGTGGGAGAGCCTCGTTGGCCACCAGATCCAGCAGGCCGGCCATGGCCTTGCCAGTGTAGACCGGGTCGAGCACCAGGCCTTCCAGCCGCCCCAGGCGGCGGATGGCTGCCAGGGTGCCGGGATTGGGCTCGCCATAGCGGGGACCGAAGTAGCCGTCACGCAGGAGTGGCGGATCCTGCGGCAGGGCGACCCCCAGCAGCTCGGCCAGCTGTTGCCGCAGCAGGGCGACCCTGGGCAGCTGTTCGGCCTCGGTACGGGAGACGGTGACCCCGATCACCGGCAACTCTGGTCGCAGCTGGCGGAAGGCCAGGTCCAGGCCCGCCTGGGTGCCGGCACTGCCGGAGGCGAGGATGATGGCAGCCGGTTGCAGGTCCAGCTCGTGCAGCTGAGCGTCGAGTTCCAGGCCAGCACGGACGTAGCCGAGGGCACCCAGGGCGCTGGAGCCGCCGATGGGAATCACCCAGGGCGTGCGCCCTTGCTGGCGCAGGCGCTCGGCTTCGGCTTCCAGCTGGCTGACCGGATCATCGAGCGCGGCGACGGCGCTGATCTCGGCGCCGAAGAGCTCCAGCAGGAGTCGATTGCCGCCATGCAGGTAGCCGGGGTCCGCGGTGGCGATGGGATTTTCCAGCAGGGCGACGCAGCCCAGGCCCTGTTGCGCGGCGACGGCGGCGGTCTGGCGCACATGGTTGGACTGGATGGCGCCGGCGGTCACCAGGGTGTCGGCACCGGCCGCCAGCGCCGCGGCGACCAGGTATTCCAGCTTGCGCACCTTGTTGCCGCCCAGGGCCAGGCTGGTGGTGTCGTCGCGCTTGCAGTAGACCGGTCGGCCCAGCTCTGCCGACAGCCGCGGCAGGACCTCCAGCGGGGTCGCC
Organism: Pseudomonas sp. AS2.8; assembly: GCF_014190935.1. Taxonomy (NCBI): domain Bacteria; kingdom Pseudomonadati; phylum Pseudomonadota; class Gammaproteobacteria; order Pseudomonadales; family Pseudomonadaceae; genus Pseudomonas; species Pseudomonas sp. AS2.8. The sequence goes on along the minus strand of NZ_JACHVV010000001.1, from coordinate 1,516,163 downwards.
GAGGATTGCAGCGTCAGGCGCGGAAAGCGGGCGAGGGCGGTGGCGAGCATGGCGGAACCCGGGGCAGTGAAGGGGGCATCACTCTAGGGCCTAGCCGCGCCTGGCAGCAATCCTGCGCTCAGGCGAGGTCCGGGCGCCGCGCCCAGGCCTGGGGTACCAGGGAGCGCAGCAGCACGCCGTAGAGGGGGACGAAGAGCAGCAGGCTGACCGTCAGCTTGACGCCGTAGTCGACCAGGGCGATCTCCGGCCAGTGGCTGGCCATGAAGGGGTTGTCGCTGTGCCAGAAGGCGATGGAAAAGAACGCCGTGGTATCCAGGGCGTTGCCGAACAGGGTCGAGACCGTGGGGGCCAGCCACCAGTGGCGCGAGCGCCGCAGGCGGTCGAACACCTGGATGTCGAGCAGTTGCCCGAGCACATAGGCGCAGAAGCTCGCCAGGGAGATGCGCAGGACGAAGACATTGAGGGCGGCCAGCGCCGTCCAGCCCTGGAAGCTGCCGTCCTGGAAGAGCACGGAAACCCCATAGGAGACCACCAGCGCCGGAAGCATCACCCGGGCGATGACCTGGCGCGCCGACGCCTTGCCCATCACCCGCACGGTGAGGTCGGTGGCGAGGAAGATGAAGGGGAAGCTGAAGGCGCCCCAGGTGGTGTGCCAGCCGAACAGCTGCAGCGGCAACTGCACCAGGTAGTTGCTGGCGATGATGATGAGAATGTGGAAAGCGACGAGCGCGGCCACGAGGGCACGCTGCGGGGTGGCAAGCAAGGCAGACATGGGCAGTCCTTTTTTGGTTACCTGGGGTGAGGGAACCCAGGGCGCGGAGGCGGGGCGACATTCTACGGATTCGCGGGGTGTCTGGCGAGGTCGCGGCGGTCGGGGCCGGATCGACAGTCGCATCGGACCGATGGGCAGAGCGGGCAGCCTCCTGCTAACTTGTATGACTTCCGCACCGACAGAGAGCTTCCTGATGCACTTTCGATCGCTGGGTCGTACCGATCTCAAGGTTAGCGCCATCGCGCTGGGCACCATGACCTGGGGTGAGCAGAACACCGAGGCCGAGGCCTTCGAGCAGCTGCGCGCCGCCAAGGCCGCCGGGGTCAACTTCATCGACACGGCGGAGATGTATCCGGTGCCGCCGCGCGCCGAGACCTACACCCGTACCGAGACCATCATCGGCAACTACTTCCGCCAGCATGGCGATCGCGCCGACTGGGTACTGGCCAGCAAGGCGGCCGGTCCGGGACGCGACATGGACTATATCCGCAAGGGCGGGCTGGCCTTTACCAAGGCCAATCTCACCGCGGCGCTGGACGCCAGTCTCCAGCGGCTCAACACCGACTACCTGGATCTCTACCAGCTGCACTGGCCGGATCGCCGCACCAATTACTTCGGCCAGCTGGGCTATGTGCACAGCGATGCCGACTTCACGCCCATCGAGGAGACCCTGGAGGCGCTCGACGGCCTGGTGAAGGCAGGCAAGGTCCGTCATGTCGGCCTGTCCAACGAAACGCCCTGGGGCGTGCAACGCTTCCTGCACCTGAGCGAGACCCGTGGCTGGCCGCGCGTGGTCTCCATCCAGAATCCCTACAACCTGCTCAATCGCAGCTTCGAGGTGGGGTTGGCCGAGCAGGCCATCCGCGAGCAGGTCGGCTTGCTGGCCTATTCGCCGCTGGCCTTCGGCGTGCTGGCGGGCAAGTACCTGCAGGGCGCTCGTCCCGAGGGGGCGCGGCTGACGCTGTTCGAACGCTTCCAGCGCTACAGTAATCCGCAGACGCAGCGGGCCGCTCAGGCCTATGTCGAACTGGCCCGGGAACGCGGCCTGGATCCGGCGCAGATGGCCCTGGCCTTCGTCACCAGCCGGCCCTTCGTGACCAGCAACATCATTGGCGCCACCTCGCTCGCCCAGCTGGAAAGCAACCTGGCGAGCAGCGAACTGGTGCTGGACCCCGAAACCCTGGCCGCCATCGAAGCCATCCACGTCGATCAGCCCAATCCGGCGCCCTGATCGCGCGCGGTACCCCGGCGCCCGGTACAGCTCCTGTGCCGGGCGCTTTTTTTACGCTCTCGGCTGAAATGCCGGGCTTCGACCAACAGGGCAACGGCGCAAGGGCTGCTGTCCGGGACGCCTATTAAAGCCCGGCGCCCGAGGGGCTAGAGTCGCTCAGACCCTTTCCTGAGTTGCAGGTGTCCGCCATGGCGTCCTACGAGATCGTGCTCCTGGGTGACCAGGATGCGTCCATTGTTGCCCATCGAGCCATCCCCCAGGCCCTGGCGCTGACCGCCACGGCGCTGGGCATCAGCCTGCGGCCGCGCTGGCTGCCGACCGAAGCGGCCGACGGCGTGCTCGCCGACTGCGACGGCCTCTGGTGCGTGCCGGGCAGTCCCTACCGTAATCGAGAGGGGGTGCTGGCGAGCATTCGCACGGCCCGTGAACGGCGCATTCCTTTTCTCGGCACCTGCGGCGGTCTGCAGTACGCCCTGCTCGAATACGCGCACTCCGTGCTCGGGTGGGCGGACGCCGCCCATGCCGAGGAGGATCCCCTGACGTCACGGGCCCTTCTGGCGCCCCTGAGCTGTGCCCGCGTCGAGTATCACAACAGGCTCCGCCTGGCGCCCGGTTCGCGCCTGGTGGCGGAAGACGCCAGTCTGGACGCTCAGGCCGCCTATCACTGCCGGTTCGGCGTGAACCCCGATTACCTGCCGGCATTGCTCGCTGCCGGCTGGCGCGTCCTGGCCTGGGACGAGGAAGAGCTGCCGGTGGCCTTCGAACTGGCGACCCACTCCTGTCATTTCGGCACCCTCTATCAACCGGAACGCGAAGCCCTGGCCGGACAGGTACCGCAGGCGGTGCGGGCCTGGCTGGAAGCGGTAGTCGCGGCGCGGAGCCTACGGACATGAGCCGGCTGGAGCTGCCCGAGGACTGCGTGGTGATCGCCTTCATCTCGCAGCGTGCGGACGAGGACCCCGCCTACGAGCGGATGGCCGCGCGCATGCTGGAGCTGGCGCAGGCACAACCGGGTTTTCTCGGTGTGGAGTCGGTACGCGGGGCCGATGGCCTGGGCATCACCCTGTCCTACTGGACCGACCAGGCCGCGGTCGCCGCCTGGGGCGCCCATCCGGAACATCGGCAGGCGCAGCGGCTGGGACAGGCGCGCTGGTATCGCTGGCATGACACCCGGGTCTTGCGGCTGCTGTCGACCCGCGCCGGTCCCGGCGTCACTCCAGACGAATCGCGCCCAGGGCCGGGGTGACGCGAATCCAGCCGATGCGGCTGTCTTCACCGATCAGCATGACCTTCTTCCAGGGACGAAAGGGTGCGCTGTCCAGGACCAGGATGCGATCGCCCGGCTTGAGCATGGCGATCAGCTGGCGGTTGGCGACCACGCTGCGCTCCGGCATGGCGGGATACTGCATCAGCGGGATCTGGCCGCCGCGAATTTGCCAGGTCTCGCCACTGGCCGCATTGATGAAGGTCGGCAGCCGCGTCAGCAGGATGGCCAGCGCGAAGAACCCGATCAGCAGCAGGACGAGCCGCTGCGTCACGGTGCGGACGGCAACGATATCGGGAGACAGCTTGCCAAGCGAGGACATGGGAATGGCTCTGGGCTGCGGACGGTAGGGGCTCGATGCTACCGTCAGGCGGCCAATTGACATCATTCGCATGAAGGAAAGGTCAACGGCTGCTCATTCGCCAGTGCCAGACTGTGAACGGCCGCAAAAGCGGCCGGCTAGAGGGGGGATTCAGGGCGCCAGCTGGCGGGTGACTTCCAGGGCCTTGTCGAAGGACGGATAGCCGCTCTTGGCCACCGCGAGGTCGCCATAGGCGCTCTTGTAGGTCTGAGCCTGGATCGGATCCGCCTCGGGAACCAGGAAGGGGTCGGTGTACATGCGATAGAGCAGGGCGTAGGCCAGCGGATAGCGATGATCGGCGGAGGCGTGCAGCAATTCCAGGACATCGTCGGTCTGCGGGCCCTGCTTGATGGCGATCACCGCCCGATAGAATTCCACCTCGCCATCGGCGCTGGTCCCGCCATTGCGCAAGAGCAGGGCATCCGCGAGCTTGAGCTGTTCTTCGCTGCCACCGAGGACCAGCAGCTTGGCCTGCAACAGGTCGTTCTGGCGCAGCAGGGTGGTCTGTTCCGCGCTCAGTGGCCGCGTTTCCGCTGCCTCGTGGTGACCGCCCAGGGAGCAGCCGGCGAGGGAAACACACAGCAACGGGAGCATCCATTTCTTCATGTCGAGATCTATCCGCGGAGTCGTGACGCTGGTTCCAAACTTTGGACGATAGCAGTTCTTTGCGGCTTTGCGCAGAACCGGAAGGCAATCCTGGAGTCGTATCCGCACGTCCACAGAGCGCCCATGCCTGGCTATTTCCAGCGTCGCGCGCTTCGGGCATTGTATGCGACAAGCGGCTGGATAGACCGCCGTTCGTTTTGCCTTCACGTACAGATCAAAGGACTCCCATGATCACCAAATGTCTGTTTCCGGCAGCCGGCTATGGCACTCGTTTTCTCCCCGCGACCAAAGCCATGCCCAAGGAAATGCTGCCCATTGTGAACAAGCCGCTGGTGCAGTACGCCGTGGAGGAAGCTCTGGAGGCGGGCCTGCATCAGATCGGGATCGTCACCGGTCGTGGCAAGCGCTCGCTGGAAGACCATTTCGACATCAGCTACGAGCTGGAAAGCCAGATCAAGAACACCGACAAGGAAAAGTACCTGGTCGGTATTCGCAAGCTGATCGACAACTGCACCTTCTCCTACACCCGCCAGGTGGAAATGAAGGGCCTGGGCCACGCCATCCTGACCGGCCGCCCGCTGATCGGTGACGAGCCCTTCGCCGTGGTGCTGGCGGACGACCTCTGCCTGAACCTGGACGGCGACAGCGTCCTCAAGCAGATGGTCAAGCTGTACAACCAGTTCCGCTGCTCGATCGTGGCCATCCAGGAAGTCCCGGCCAACGAGACCAACAAGTACGGTGTGATCGCCGGCGAGATGATCCGTGACGACATCTACCGCGTGAACAACATGGTCGAGAAGCCCAAGCCGGAAGATGCTCCTTCCAACCTTGCAATCATCGGCCGCTACATCCTGACCCCGGACATCTTCGACCTGATCGAGCAGACCGAGCCGGGCAAGGGTGGCGAGATCCAGATCACCGACGCCCTGATGAAGCAGGCCCAGGACGGTTGTGTACTGGCCTACAAATTCAAGGGTCAGCGTTTCGACTGCGGCAGCGCGGAAGGCTTCGTCGAAGCCACCAACTTCTGCTTCGAGAATCTGTACAAGGCGCTGTAAGACGCCCTGTGCACCGGACCAGGCCACCTGCGGGTGGCCTTGTCGTTTCTGGCGGTTGGCCATCCGCGCCGCTGCCCCGGGCGGCCTTGCGTTATGCTGGCGCCAGCAGCTGCAGAGAGAGAGCTCCATGACGACCTATGATTTCGACCTCTTCGTGATCGGCGCCGGTTCGGGCGGAGTGCGCGCGGCGCGTTTCGCCGCCGACTTCGGCGCCCGGGTGGCGGTCGCGGAAAGCCGCTACCTCGGCGGCACCTGCGTCAACGTGGGCTGCATGCCCAAGAAATACTTCATCTATGGCGCCTCCTTTCGTGACGAGTTCCGCCAGGCGCGTGGCTACGGCTGGGACGCCGAAGTGCCGGCCTTCGACTGGAATACCCTGGTCGCCAGCAAGGACCACGAGATCCGCCGGCTGAACGGCATCTATCGGGCCCTGCTGGTCAACAGCGGGGTGACCCTGCTGGAAGCCCATGCCCGCATCCTCGATCCCCACACCGTCGAGGTGGAAGGCCAGCGCTATCGCTGCGAACGCATCCTCATCGCCACCGGTGGCTGGCCGGACGTGCCGGATTTCCCCGGCCGCGAGCACGCCATCACCTCCAACGAGGCCTTCTACCTGCCGGAGCTGCCCAAGCGGGTGGTGGTGGTGGGTGGCGGCTACATCGCCGTGGAATTCGCCTCGATCTTCCAGGGGCTGGGCGCCAGGACGACCCTGCTGTATCGCCGCGAGCTGTTCCTGCGCGGCTTCGACCGGGGCGTGCGCGAGCACCTGCGCGACGAGATGCTCAAACGTGGCCACGACCTGCAATTCAATGCCGACGTGGCGCGGATCGACAAGGCCACCGATGGCAGCCTGCAGGTAACGCTCAAGGATGACCGGGTGCTGGAAGCCGATTGCGTGTTCTATGCCACCGGCCGCCGGCCGATGCTCGATGACCTGGGCCTGGAGAATACCGGGGTCGCCCTGGATGAGCGGGGCTTCATCGTGGTTGGCGAGACCTTCCAGACCGCCGAGCCGTCGATCTACGCCATCGGCGACGTCATTGGCCGGGTGCAACTGACCCCGGTGGCCCTGGCCGAGGGCATGACCCTGGCGCGGCACCTGTTCAGTCCGGACAGCTATCGCCCGTTGAACTACGACCTGATCGCCAGTGCGGTCTTCAGCCTGCCCAACCTGGCCAGCATCGGCCTGAGCGAGGAAGAGGCGCGCGAGCGTGGCCATCGGTTGAAGATCTTCCAGAGCAGCTTCCGGCCGACCAAGCTCAGCCTGACCGATGTCCAGGAGCGCACCCTGATGAAGCTGGTGGTGGATGCCGACAGCGACCAGGTACTGGGCTGCCACATGGTGGGGCCGGATGCCGGCGAGCAGATCCAGTGCCTGGCCATTGCCCTCAAGGCGGGGGCGACCAAGGCCTGCTTCGACGACACCCTGGGCATCCATCCCACCGCCGCCGAAGAGTGGGTCACCATGCGCAAGCCGGTTCGCGAGGACGAGGCGCGCTGATCGGGCGCCTCGCCGCCGCGCGCATCACTTGGGTAGCGGCGCCACCGCGGGGGTGATGGGCGCTACCGCCTCACGCTTGGCGTAGCGCTGGGCCAGCACGGCGCAGACCATCAGCTGGATCTGGTGGAACAGCATGATGGGCAGCAGCACCGGCCCCATGGTGCTGCCGGCGAACAGCACCTTGGCCATGGGCACTCCCGTGGCCAGGCTCTTCTTGGAGCCGCAGAAGACCACGGTGATCTCGTCTTCCTTGCTCATGCCCAGCAGCCGCGCGCTGTAGCGCGTGGCCAGCAGCACCAGGGTCAGCAGGGTGGCGCAGATGAACACCAGGCCCACCAGCGACAGGATCGGCGTCTCGCGCCACAGGCCTTCGATCACCGCGGCGCTGAAGGCGGTGTAGACCACCAGCAGGATTGACCCCTGGTCGACGAACTTGAGCTTGCCCTTGTGGCGATCGACCCAGTGGCCGATCACCGGGCGCAGCAGCTGGCCGGCGACGAAGGGCAGCAGCAGCTGCACGCAGATCTTGACGATGGCATCCAGGGTGCTCTGGCCGTCCGAGCCGCCGTGGGCGTCGAGCAGCAGCCGGACCAGCAGCGGGGTGAGGAAGATGCCGAGCAGGCTGGACAGCGACGCACTGCAGACCGCCGCCGAGACATTGCCGCGAGCCATGGAGACGAAGGCGATGGACGACTGCACGGTGGCGGGCAGGGCGCACATGAACAGCACGCCGAGGTAGAGCTCCGGTGTCACCAGGGGCGCCAGCAGCGGCTGCAGCGCCCAGCCGAGCAGCGGAAAGCTGACGAAGGTGAAGGCGAACACCAGCAGGTGCAGCCGCCAGTGGGTGATGCCGGCCACCAGCGCCTGGCGCGACAGCTTGGCGCCGTGCAGGAAGAACAGCAGGCCGATGGCGATGTTGGTCACCACGTTGGCGACCTGGGCAGCGAGGCCCTGGCAGGGCAGCACGCTGGCCAGGATCACCGTGGCGACCAGCAGCAGGGTGAAGTTGTCGGGCATCAGGCGGGGACGAGCCATGGTCTCTCTCGGGTTGTCTGTGGATGGCCTCAAGGCTATCGTCTCCTGACCTAGCCGACTAACGCGAAAAGCCCCAATGATGTCGTCAAACGGACAGTCTGCGGTCGAACGTCCCGTTCCCGCGCTCGCCCACCTGCCGCGACGGCTCTATGCCCGCGTCGAATCCCTGGCGCAACCGGCCTGGACGCCCTGGCACCGGCATCCCTGGGGGCAGCTGTCCTATGCCATCCGCGGGGTGCTCACGGTGACCACCGCCGAGGGCAGCTACGTCGCGCCACCACAGCGAGCGGTGTGGATCGCCGCCGATGTCGAGCACCAGGTGCGTTCCTCGCCGCAGGCGGAGATGCGCAGTCTCTATGTGAGCGCCGAGGCGGCGCCCTATGTGGGCGAACGCTGTCGCGTGGTGGCGGTGAGCCCCCTGATCCGCGAGCTGATCAAGACCTTCAGTGGCTTCGTCCGGGAATATGACGAGGAGGGCGCCGAGGGAAGGCTGGTGTCGGTGATGCTCGATCAGTTGCAGACGGCGCCCGAGGTGGGGCTGTCGCTGCCGGCGCCCCAGGACGGTCGCCTGCGACTGCTGTGCGAAGCCCTGGCGGCCAATCCGTCGGACGACCGCACCCTGGCACAGTGGTCGGGTGTGCTGGGGGCTTCGGAAAAGACCCTGAGCCGGGCCTTCGTGCGGGATACCGAGCTGACCTTCAGGACCTGGCGCCAGCGATTGCGGCTGATCAGTGCCCTCGAGCGCCTGGAGCGGGGCGCTGCGGTGACCGAGGTGGCGCTGGATTGCGGCTACAACTCACCCTCGGCCTTCATCGCGGCCTTTCGCCGCCAATTCGGCGCGACGCCCGGGGCTTTCGCGCTGGGCGTCTGACCTTCAGGCGGTGGCGCCGAGCAGGCTCAGGTAGTCGCCGAAACCGCCGCGGGCCCGGCAGTCCAGGCGCGAACTGGTGCGCACCCGCACGCTGTTGCTCCAGGCGATGCGCGCGCCCTGGGTCTTGAGTGCGGTGACCAGGGTGACGTCCTCGTCCACGGTCATGGATGGAAAGCCACCGGCGCGCAGATAGGCGGCCGCCGAGATGCCGAAGTTGGCGCCATGGATGTGCTGATGGCCTTCACGATCATGATAGGCCGCCTCGTAGCGCGCTCTCAGGCCAGGAGAATGCGGGGTCCAGTCGTCCACCTCGACCACGCCACAGACGGCATCGGCGCCATAGGCGAGCTGGGCGGCGAACCAGTCCGGTGCCACCTCGGAGTCGGCATCGGTGCAGGCCAGCCAGCGCGCGCCTAGCTGAATCAGATGGGCTGCGCCGGTCGCGCGGGTCAGGCCGACGTTGCAGGCCCAGACTTCCAGGGCGGTCACCGGCAGGCGGCGAACGATATCGGCGGTGCCGTCGGTGCAGCTGTCCAGCACGATGACGACCTCGACGGGTTCACCCAGCAGCGCCGGATGCCGCGCGGCGCGCAGAACCGATTGCAGACAGCGTTCGACGTGTTGCTCTTCGTTATGAGCGGGTATCACGGCACCTATCATAGAAGCTGCTCCCGGCGGGCGACGGAGGTGGGGTCGGAGGACCAGAGGGTGAGGACGAAATCGGCTTCTTCGAGATGGCTCAGGCGATGCAGGCCGGGCAGGGCGGCCATGCGAGCGTGGACCTGGTCGCCGGTCAGGGCGCAACCGTCGATGGGATGGCGCCAGTGACAGCCGAGCAGCACCCCGCCGGGCAACAGGGCACTGTGAGCGCGATCCAGCAGGGCATCCAGGCCGCGCTCGCCGAGGTAGTAGCCGATCTCGCTGATGACGATGAGATCGAAGGCGCCTGCAGGCCAGGCGTCCGGCAACAGCAGGTGGCGGACCTCGACATGCGGCTGGTCGGCCAGGCGCTCGCCAGCGGTGGCGACCGCCGAGGCATTGCCATCGCTGACCAGCAGCCGTTCGCAGCGGTCGGCCAGGCGGCGGGACAGTTCGCCGGTGGAGCAGCCTGGTTCGTAACCCCGGGTGTAGCGGCGGTGCGGCAGCACGGCCAGGGTCAGATCGCGCTTGCGCGCCTCGTACCAGCGATGGCGATAGTCCCAGGGGTCTGCGCTGTTGGCGTAGAGCGAGTCGAAATAGCTCATGGAGACGGTCACGTCAGATAGACCTCCCAGGCACGGGTAAGACGAGCGACCACCGCAGGCGGCAGGATCGGCCCCTGTCCCGTGCTGGCGTCCTCGGTCAGCTGACTGCCAAAGGCGCTGACCGCACGTTTCTTCAGCGCCAGGACGTCTTCTTCCAGATCCAGGCGCCGCGCACGTTCCCAGGGCACGCGCGGATCACCCGGGGCGGCCCAGTGCCAGGTCCAGACCGGCACCTCGATGCAGCGGGCCCCGCGCAGCCGGCAGGCTTCCACCGCCGCGCGGCCGGTCGCCTCGTGATCGGGATGGCCATCCAGCCGCCAGGTGGCGAAGACCACGTCTTCGGGGGTGATGAACTCCAGCAGTCGCTGTTGCAGAGCGCCTTCCTGCTCGCTGACCTGACCGTCCGGGATCGCCAGGCGGGTCACGGTGGCGCGCTCCAGGCGCAGCCGGCGTAGGGCTTCGCGGGTTTCCAGCGGGCGGGTATTGCGCAGGCGACTGGCGGGCCAGAGGGTGGACTGCGGGTGGCTGCCGTCGCCATCGGTGACCGCGACCAGCGCCAGCCGGCGACCCAGTTCGCCCAGCAGGCAGAGCAGGCCGCCGCAGCCGAGGATTTCGTCGTCCGGGTGGGGAGCAACCACCACGGCGCGATGTCCGGGCGGAACCAGTTGCGCGGCTTCGATTGCCGGCATCTCGGTGAAACCGGACCATTGCAGCCACGCCTCGGGCGAGGTGCCGGCTCCTTGAATCTGACGATCGCCTACAGTTGCCAAGGGGCACCCTCCAGCAGATTGAGGTCACCCAGTACCGCCAGGTCACGTTCGGCGTGACTCTGGCGCAGGTAGACGGGGAGGTCCGCCATGTGGCGGGCGCAGTAGGCATCACGGCACAGCGGCGCGGCGCCAAAGGCGCGGCCGGTGTGGCGGATGACGATTTCGGCGCACTGCTCGACCAGCGCCCGCAACTGGCAGACCGGATAGCGCGCATCCGCCTCGGGGTTGAGATCTATCCAGTGCGCCGCCTGGCGCAGGGCAGTGGTGGCGCCGAGCAAGGCGGCGTCCACATGGCCCAGGTGGGCGAGGGCATGGGGCTCGCGATGACGCTTGCAATGAGCGCGCAGGGTGTCGGCGAGGGCGGTGGCCGAGCCATACCAGCAGGCGGCGATGCCACCACCGCCATGCCAGAAGCCGGGGCGGTGCAGGTAGCGGCCGGGGGCTCCGACCAGCACGCCGGCGGCGCCATCGAATAGCACGTCGACGCTACCCGTGTGCTGCATGCCGATGGCACGCCAGCCGTCCTGGGTGACCTCGACGCCGGGTTGCTTCATTTCCACCGCCACCAGCATCGGATGGTCGTCCATCCAGGCGGTGACCAGCGCATGGCTGACCAGGGAGGCGCCGGAGCACCAGGACTTGCGGCCGTGCAGGGTGACCATGCCGTCGGCGCTGTAGCGCACCAGCAGGCGGGCGTCCGGCGGCTCGGCGGCCCAGACGCCCCAGAGGCTTTCGGGGGGCACATAGCCATCCAGTTCGCTCAGGATGGCCAGGGCATCGGTGTGGCCTTCGTACAGCTTGACCAGGCCCAGATCATGATGGGCTACCTGGGCCAGGGCACGCCAACGGTCCAGGGTCTGACCCTGGCCGGGCAAGGGCAGGCGGTCGAGACCGCGCTGGTTGAGAATCTGGAGTCGGTGTTGCAGCAGTGCGGGAGTGACCTCGTCATAGGCCCACTCGTCCAGGGTGTCCTGAAGGCTATCCAGATCGATCGACATCGGCTCCATCCCGTGGCTGGCGACGGCGCTGTCCACGACAGCGCTCGTTAGTGCAGACCACGGGGAGCGATAAGGGGTTTCGCTTAGTCGCTGCGCTTGCCGACGGCAGGCGTGCCGCTAGGCGACGCCCAGCCGTTTGCGCCGCGTCGCCGTGAGGCTCTGACGCACCCCGGCGTACCCGGCCCAGGGATCGTCCTTGAGCCCTTCGAGGCGTTGCAGGAGGGAGTCGAAGCGCCACTGGTCGCTGCCCTGCAGGTCGGTCAGCTCGTCGCGCGCCACGGGCACCGAAACGCCGAGGTGAGGACGGGCGCGCAGGGAAAAGGCGCTGACCGTGGTGGCACCATGGCGATTGCGCAGGTAGTCGACGAAGATCTTCCCCTGACGATTCTGGGCGCCCATCTTGGCAGCGAAGAGCTTGGGCAGGGTGTTGGCCAGGTGCTGGGCGGCGGCCTGGGCGAAGGCCTTGACGGTATCCCAGTCCTGACGCCGATCCAGCGGCACCACCAGGTGCAGGCCGCGGCCGCCGCTGGTCTTGACGAAGGCCTGGAGGTCCAGCTCGTCGAGCAGGGTCAGCACCAGCTCCGTCGCTTCCACCATGCGCGACCAGGGCAGGGCGGGATCGGGGTCGAGATCGAGAATGAAGCGGTCGGGGCGATCGATGCGGGCGGCGGTGGCATTCCAGGTATGGAGCTCCACCGTGCCCATCTGGGCTGCGCCGAGAAGCGCCTCGCGACTGTCGATGACCATCAGCGGCGCGTGACCGGGATCCAGCGTCGGATCGAGTTCGCGGATATGGGGGATCGCCAGGGTCTGCTTGTGCTTCTGGAAGATCTGCTCGCCAGCGATGCCCTCGGGCGTACGGACCAGGGCCACGGGCCGATCGGCCAGGTGCGGCAGGATCCAGTCGGCGACGGCGGCGTAATAGCCGGCCACGTCGAGTTTGCGCGCGCCGCTGGCTTCGTCGATGACGCGCTCGGGGTGGCTGATGCGCACCCCGGCCACGCTAGCCTCCCGCTGGCCGGCACCGGGTTTGCGCCGGGACGTGGCGTCGGGCCGTTCGGCTTCCCGTGCCGGCGTGGCCTGTTCGAGGCCGATGCCCTCGGCGAGCTTGTCGTCACGCAGGCCATGGAAGACGCCCTGGCGGACGATGCGATCCTGGGTCAGCTCGGCATAGGCGATCTCGCACAGCTGCTCGGGCCGCAGCCAGGTCACCCCACGGTAGGCGGCACCCTTGGGCGGATCCACCACCGGTGGCCGATCGACGATCAGCGGCTGGAATCTGGCGTGCAACTGCTTGAGCACGGCGGCGGTAAAGCCGGTGCCGACCTTGCCGGCATAGTGCAGCTGGCCCTGGTCGTCGTGCAGCGCCACCAATAGCGCGCCCAGGTGCTGGCGGCCGCCCTTGGGCGGGGTGTAGCCGACGATGATGAATTCCTGGCGATGGGCGCACTTGAGCTTGATCCAGTCCTTGTTGCGCCGGGAGCGATAGGCGCTGCCCAGGCGCTTGCCGATCACCCCTTCGAGGCCCAGTTCGCAGGCACTGGCCAGGATGCGCTCGGCCGGCACCTCGAAGGCGGCGGAGAAGCGCAGCAGCTCGCTGTCGTTGCTTTCCTCCAGCAGCTTGCCCAGCAGTTCGCGGCGCTGCTCGACCGGTACCTCGCGCAGGTCCGCGCCATTGAGATAGGGCAGGTCGAACAGGTAATAGGTGATGCGGGTCGCCTTGCCGGTCTCGAAGGCATTCTGCAGCGCCTGGAAGCTGGAAACGCCGCTGGCATCGTTGACCACGATCTCGCCGTCCAGCCAGGCGTTTTCCAGGCCGAGGTCCGCCAGGGCCCCGGCCTGCTCCGGCAGGCGCTCGGTCCAGTCGTTGCCACTGCGGGTGAAGAGGCGTACCTCGCCGTCCTCGATACGGGCGAGCAGCCGATAGCCGTCGTATTTCACCTCGTACAGCCAGTCGCCGGCCGGCGGACTGTCGACCAGGGTGGCCAACTGGGCCTCAAGGGTTTCAGGCAACTTGGCCTTGCGCGCCTTGGCCGTGGCCTGGCGTGCCGGCGTACCGGTCGCCTTGGGTTCAGTGGTGGTTTTGCCCTTGGATCTAGACGTGGTCCTGGGCTGCGCCAGCCGCGGCAGGGTCTTGTCGCTCAGCACACTGTCGGGCTCGGCAGCGGTCACCTCGTAGTCGGCGGTGTCGCGGGCCTCAGCGTCGCGCTCCTTGATCAGCAACCACTGCGGCTTGTCGCTGTGGCCCTGCAGGCGGGTGCGCACCAGGGTCCAGTGGCCGCGGAGCTTTTCGCCCCGGAGTTCGAACTTGAGCTTGCCAGCGGCATAGGCTTCGGCGGCATCGCCCTCCGCCTGCCATTCGCCGCGATCCCAGACGATGACATCGCCCGCGCCGTACTGGCCTTCGGGAATGCTGCCTTCGAAGCTGCCGTAGGCGAGGGGATGGTCCTCCACCTGCACCGCCAGGCGCTTTTCACCCGGATCCAGACTGGGACCCTTGGGCACCGCCCAGCTCTTGAGGGTGCCCTCCAGCTCCAGGCGGAAGTCATAGTGGAGGCGACGGGCATCGTGCTTCTGGATGACGAAACTCAGGGCGCCCTTGGTCTTGCGCCGGCGTGGGCGATCCTCGTCGGGCGGCTCGGCGGTGATGTCGAAGTTGCGCTTGCGGTTGTATTCGCTGGACGAGCTGGCCATGGCGGCGGTCCTCACTTGGCCTTGCGGGTACGGCTGGCGGCAGGGCTACGGCGACTGGTCGAGCGACCGGTACCCTTGGGCTTGGGCGCGTCCTTGGCTTTATCCTTCTTGCCGCCCAGGCTGCGCCGCAGCAGCTCGGTGAGGTCGATGACGTCGGCGCCGCTTTCCTCGGCTTCGGGCTCCTCGGTGACGGCTTCGAGCTTGCCATCCTTGAGCTTGCGCTCCACCAGGGCCATGACGTTATCCTTGAAGGTGTCGTGATACTGCTCCGGGTCCCATTGCTCGGTCATTTCCTCCACCAGGCGCTGGGCCATGTCCACTTCCTTCTTGGTGACCTTGGCGTCCAGCCCTTCGAGCCCGACGTCTTCCGCGGACCGCACCTCGTCGGCCCAGCGCAGGGTGTTGAGCACCAGGGCATCTCCCAGCGGCATGATCACCGCCAGGTGCTGCTTGGAGTGCATCACCAGGTTGGCCACGCCCACCTTGCCGGTGGCGCTCAGGGTGTCCCGCAGCAGCGCATAGACCTTTTCGCCGTTCTTGTCCGGCGCCAGGTAGTAGGGCTTCTCGAAATGCAGGATGGAGATCTCCCGCGCCTCGACGAAGGTGAGGATGTCGATGGTGCGGGTGGCCTCGGGCAGCGCGTTGTGGATCTCGTCTTCGCTGAGCACCACGTACTTGCCCTTGCCGTGTTCGACGCCCTTGACGATGTGTTCGCTGGGCACCTCCTTGCCGGTGGTCTTGTTGATGCGCTTGTAGCCCACCGGATCGAGGCTGCGTTCGTCCAGCCAGTCGAAGTCGATGCCCGATTGCCGGGTCGCCGAGACGACCGAAACGGGGATGTGCACCAGGCCGAAGCTGACGGCGCCTTTCCAGATCGAGCGGGGCATGGGCGTTCTCCTTTGGGGTGTCCCCTATGGATAGGCCGGCGATCCACTGGGTTCCGCCCTGGGGAACCCCGCTCCGCTGTTGGGTTCTACCCCCGGAACGACGATTTTGCCGTCGCAGGTGCAGGGTAGAGAGGAGCAGGGCGTGGACAGTGTCGATCAAGAAGTTTTGCGCATGACCCTGGCCTGGCGACGGGCAGGGCATGGCGTCTGCCTGTTCACCGTGGTCCAGACCTGGGGCAGTTCGCCACGGCCGCCGGGCGCCATGCTGGCCCTGCGCGAGGATGGCCAGGTCTGCGGCTCCGTGTCCGGTGGCTGCATCGAGGACGACCTGATCGCCCGCCTGCACGCGGGCCGGTTCGCCGGGGAACGCCCGGAGGTCATCACCTACGGTGTCTCCGGCGACGAAGCCGCGCGCTTCGGACTGCCCTGCGGTGGCACCCTGCGTCTGGTCCAGGAGCAGGTCGGTGAGTGGCGCTGGGTCGAGCAGTTGCTGCAACGCTGCGACGGCCACGAACTGGCCCTGCGTGAGCTGGACCTGGCGACTGGCGAGGTGCGAATCTCCAGCACCACCCGCGATGAGCCGGTCACCCTGGACGAGCAGCGGCTGCGGCTGGTCCATGGGCCGCGTTGGCGACTGCTGCTGATCGGTGCCGGTCAACTGTCGCTGTATGTCGCCGACATAGCGGCCATGCTCGATTTCGAGGTGCTGGTCTGCGATCCGCGCGAAGAATTCCGCCAGGGCTGGGAGACGCGCCAGGCGCGTTTCATCGCGGGCATGCCGGACGATGCCGTGCTGTCGATCTGCCCGGACGAACGCACCGCGGTGGTGGCCCTGACCCATGATCCGCGCCTTGATGACCTGGCGCTGCTGACGGCGCTGCAATCCGAGGCCTTCTATGTCGGCGCCCTGGGTTCGTTGCGCAACAACGACCGGCGGCGTGAGCGGCTGCTGCAGCTGGACCTGCCGGTTGCGGCGATCAATCGTCTGCATGGCCCCATCGGCCTGCATATCGGCAGTCATACCCCGCCGGAGATCGCCCTGTCGCTGCTGGCGGAGGTGGTGGCGGTCAAAAACGGCATCGCCCTGACCCAGAAGAAGCGGGCCCTGGTCGCGGTGGAGCAGGTCGCCTAGGGATGTCCGGCGTTCAGGTGCTGATCCTCGCGGCGGGTGCCGGGAGCCGGTTCCGCGCCGCAGGCGGTGGCGACAAGCTGCAGGCCACCTTGCCTGGTCCGTCCGAGCTGACGGTGTTGCAGGCGACCTTTCGACTGTGGCGAGGCCTGGGCCTGCCATGCCTGGCCGTGGTCTCGGACAACGCCCCCTGGCGCGCCGAGCTGGCGCGGCAGGAAGATCTGGCGGTGCTCAGCCTGCCCACCACCGGCATGGGCGACAGCCTGGCCGCCGCAGTACGAGCGACTTCCGCTGCGACCGGTTGGCTGGTGACCCTGGGTGACATGCCCTTCGTGCAGCCGGCGACGGCCCGACAGCTGCTGGAGCTGCATCACCCCGGGCGCATCGTCGTCCCGACCTGCCAGGGCGGGCGTGGCCACCCCGTGCTCTTTGGTCGGAATTTTGCCGCTGCGCTGGGCGAACTCACGGGTGACGAGGGAGCGAAACGGCTCCTGCGCGAGGGTGCGGTGCTAGAGCGGGAGGTCGCGGACGCCGGTATACACCACGACATCGACACGCCCGCCGACCTGGAAAATACCCGGCAATTGGCCCTAGAACTTCCCCGTTTCGCCGCTCTTCCAACGGAGGAGAACCGCTTTTGGGGACACGCACTCATGAACACCATCGAATCCATGCTGGACTATCTCAAGACGCGCGAACTGCAACTCACCACGGCCGAATCCTGCACGGCCGGCAAGGTGGTGGGGTTGCTGTCCGAGATACCCGGCAGCGGCAGCTGCATCGAATCGGGTTACGTCGTCTATTCGCCCGAAGCCAAACAACGTCTCCTGGGCGTCAGGCCGGAGACCATCGAGCGTCATAACCTCACCAGCGAGGAAGTGGCGCGGGAGATGGCTGCCGGCGCCCTGCGCGACAGTCCGGCCCAAGTGGCCATCGCCAATACCGGACTGGCCGGGCCCGGTGGGGCGGATGGCATTCCCCAGGGCACCGTCTGTTTCGCCTGGGGCTACCGGGTCGGCGATGACATCGTGCTCTATTCTGAAACCCAGCACTTTTCCGGTGATCGCGAGGCCGTGCAACTGGCGGCTGCCCGTCACAGCCTCGGCGCCGTGGTGCCCTATCATCAACGTCTCGAACGCGAATCAGAGGAGAACGCCCGATGACCGAAGCCCTTCAGCGCGACATCATCCAGGCCCTGCAGGTCCCCGAGCATTTCGATCCGGCCGCGGAAGCGGAGCGTCGTATACAGTTCCTCAAGGATTATCTGCTCGGCAGCCGGCAGGAGAGCTATGTGCTGGGCATCAGTGGCGGCGTGGATTCCTCCACCGCTGGCCGCCTTGCCCAACTGGCCGTCGAGCGGGCGCGCGAGGAGAGTGGCAATGCCCGCCTGAGGTTCATCGCCATGCGGCTGCCCTATGGCGTGCAGCGCGATGAGGCGGATGCTCAGCGCGCCCTGCAATTCATCCAGCCCGACGAGACCCATACCGTCAACATCAAGCCGGCCAGCGACGCCATGCTCGCCTCGGTTCGCGAAGCCCGGGTGGCCTTCGATGACGAACTCCACGAGGATTTCACCCTGGGCAACATCAAGGCGCGCCAGCGCATGATCGCCCAGTACGCCGTGGCCGGCGCACGCCGGGGCCTGGTGATAGGCACCGATCATGCGGCGGAAGCACTGATGGGTTTCTATACCAAGTTCGGCGATGGCGCCTGTGATCTGACCCCCTTGCACGGACTCAACAAGCGGCGGGTAAGGGCGGTGAGCGAGTGGCTGGGCGCACCGGCGGATCTGGTGCACAAGGTGCCCACGGCCGACCTGGAATCCCTGTCGCCCGGCAAGGCCGACGAGGATGCCTTCGGGATCACCTATGCGGAAATCGACGATTTCCTCGAAGGCAAGCCAGTCAGCCCGGCAACGCTGGAAATTATCCTCAACACCTACAGGCGCAGTGCGCATAAGCGTGAGCTGCCCTATACGCCATTCCAATGAAATCATTGGGTTAGGAAATTTTTATAATGTTGAATCCTGAGGTTTCCGGTGAAATTTGCCCTGATCTCAGGGAGCACTGCGGGGTCGCGCAAAAAAAGCAGCAAAGTTCTACGTGGAATCTATAAAAAGGATCATTTTGTCGTAGTAAGCAATTGATCTAATTGGATTTTGCGCGATTTCTAGAAGCTGTCAGTCGTTGCCGTTCGGCTGAACTTTTGCGCGCTGGCAGTGCTCAGACTCTTTCAGACACACCCGCGCGAGCGCTTCCGGTAGCAGTAAGGCTGCGGTTGTCTGGAACGGTGCCTTTGCTGGCACCGTTACGGGTCACCGACCCCTCTTGATAGGGCATCAGCCAGCCGGGCCTCTTTGGCGCAAGCCAAGCAGTAGCGGGTTCATGACCAAGGTCGCAGCGCCGGCGCGTTGCGGCCTTTCACGCGTCCCAAGATGGAGTCAGGCTCGATGTCGAACACCGATCTCCCCGGTTCTTTTTCCACCCTTTCCCTCGATCCCGCTACCGCTGCCCAGACCCCGCGCATCGCCATAGAGTCGGTCACCCCGGCCGTGGACAATGGCCAGTTCCCCGCCAAGGGCATCGCCGGGCGGGTGGTCGAGGTGACCGCCAAGATCTTCGCCGATGGCCACGACAAGCTGGCCGCCAGCGTGCTCTGGCGTCAGGAGGGCGAAGAGAACTGGCAACAGGCCCCGCTGACACTCGAAACCAACGACCTCTGGCGTGGGCGCTTCACCCCGCCGGTCGTGGGCCGCTATGAATTCGTGGTCCAGGCCTGGTGGGATGTCTGGGGCACCTACCGCTACGAGATCGAGAAGAAGTACGCCGCGGGTGTCGGACTGAACCTGGAATTGCAGGAAGGCCGCATCCACGTCGAGCAGGCCCTGTCCCGTGCCGAAGGCGAGCAGCGCGGCCCGCTGGAGGCGCTGCTGCAGCGATTGGACCAGGCCGGTAGCGAAGGCGACAAGGTCGCCGTGCTGCTGGCGGGCGAGGCGAGCCAGGCCATGAACCCGGTGGATGCCTATGTCCACCTGACCCACAGCATCGAATACCCGCTGGACATCGAGCGCCTGCGCGCCGAATTCGCCAGCTGGTACGAACTCTTTCCCCGCTCCATCACCGACGATCCCCATCGCCATGGCACCTTCCGCAACGTGATCGGCGAATTGCCGCGCGTCCGCGACATGGGTTTCGATGTGCTGTATTTCCCGCCGATCCATCCGATCGGCCTGGCCCACCGCAAGGGCAAGAACAACACCCTGGGCGCTGGCGCCGATCAGCCGGGCAGCCCCTATGCCATCGGTAGCCCGGATGGTGGCCACGATGCCGTGCATCCCGAACTGGGTACCCTGGACGACTTCCGGGCCCTGGTGGCCGCCGCCGCCGATCACGGCCTGGAAATCGCGCTGGATTTCGCCATCCAGTGCTCGCCTGACCATCCGTGGCTCAAGGAGCATCCGGGCTGGTTCTCCTGGCGTCCGGACGGCTCCATGCGCTACGCGGAGAATCCGCCGAAGAAGTACCAGGACATCGTCAACGTCGACTTCTATGCCCAGGACGCCGTGCCGGATCTGTGGCTGGCGTTGCGCGACGTGGTCTGGCACTGGGTGGAGCAGGGCGTGAAGATCTTTCGCGTCGACAATCCCCATACCAAGCCGCTGCCCTTCTGGGAATGGCTGATCGCCGACATCCGCGGTCGCGACGCCGACGTCATGTTCCTCGCCGAGGCCTTCACCAAGCCGGCGATGATGGCGCGCCTGGGCAAGGTCGGTTACAGCCAGAGCTACACCTACTTCACCTGGCGCAACACCAAGGCCGAGCTGACCGAGTACTTCACCCAGCTCAACGAAGCGCCCCTGCGCGATTGCTACCGGCCGAACTTCTTCGTCAACACGCCGGACATCAACCCGGCCTTCCTGCAGACCAGCGGCCGCCCCGGCTTCCTGATCCGTGCGGCGCTGGCCACCATGGGCTCCGGCCTCTGGGGCATGTACGCCGGCTTCGAACTCTGCGAGGGCGCACCGCTCACGCCGGGCAAGGAGGAGTACCTGGATTCGGAGAAATACGAGCTGCGCCCGCGCGACTTCTATGCCCCGGGCAACATCATGGGCGAGATCGCCCAGCTCAACCGCATCCGCCGGCAGAATCCTGCGCTGCAGACCCACCTCGGGTTGAAGATCTACAACTGCTGGAACGACCAGATCCTCTATTTCGGCAAGCGCACCGACGACCTCGGCAACTTCATCCTGATCGCGATCAACCTGGATCCCTTCAATGCCCAGGAAGGCCACTTCGAATTGCCGCTGTGGGAGCTGGGCCTCGACGATCACGCCACCACCTACGGCGAGGACCTCATGACCGGGCACCGCTGGGCCTGGCACGGCAAGACCCAATGGACACGGCTGGAGCCGTCGATGCCCTTCGGCATCTGGCGCATCCAGGCGGGCCACTAGCGATACCTCAGGCGCGGCGGATCAGGCAGCCCGGGGACGTGCCCCGAACGGCCTGATCCGCTGCGTCATCATCGCCGGACGGCCTGGACGACCGGTGCACGCATCCGCTTCAGACGCCCTGTTAAGGACCTGACGACATGGCAAAACCCAATAAAGCTCGTTCCCGCAAACCTGCCGCCTTCATCGACGATCCGCTCTGGTACAAGGACGCGGTCATCTATCAGGTGCACGTGAAGTCGTTCTTCGACTCCAACAACGATGGCATCGGTGACTTCCCCGGCCTGATCGACAAGCTGGACTACATCGCCAGCCTTGGCGTGAACACCATCTGGCTGTTGCCGTTCTACCCCTCGCCGCGCCGCGACGACGGCTACGATATCGCCGAATACCGCGGTATCCACCCCGACTACGGCACCATGGCCGATGCCAAGCGTTTCATCGCCGAGGCCCACGCCCGTGGCCTGCGGGTGATCACCGAACTGGTCATCAACCACACCTCCGACCAGCATCCCTGGTTCCAGCGCGCCCGGCGTGCCAAGAAGGGCTCGGCGGCGCGCAACTTCTACGTCTGGTCCGATGACGACCAGAAATACGATGGCACCCGCATCATCTTCCTCGACACCGAGAAGTCCAACTGGACCTGGGACCCGGTCGCCGGCCAGTACTTCTGGCACCGCTTCTATTCCCACCAGCCGGATCTGAACTTCGACAATCCGCAGGTGATGAAGGCGGTCATCTCCATCATGAGGTACTGGCTGGACATGGGCGTCGACGGCCTGCGCCTGGATGCCATTCCCTACCTGGTGGAGCGCGACGGCACCAACAACGAGAACCTGCCCGAGACCCACGTGGTCCTCAAGCAGATCCGGGCCGAGATCGATGCCAACTATCCCGACCGCATGCTGCTGGCCGAAGCCAACCAGTGGCCGGAAGACACCCAGCTGTACTTCGGCGATGGCGACGAATGCCACATGGCCTTCCATTTCCCGCTGATGCCGCGCATGTACATGGCCATCGCCCAGGAAGACCGCTTCCCCATCACCGACATCCTGCGCCAGACCCCGGAGATCCCGGCCAACTGCCAGTGGTCGATCTTCCTGCGCAACCACGACGAACTGACCCTGGAGATGGTGACCGACCGCGAGCGGGACTACCTCTGGAACTACTACGCCTCCGATCGCCGCGCGCGCATCAACCTCGGCATCCGTCGCCGCCTGGCGCCCCTGCTGGAGCGCGACCGCCGTCGTATCGAACTGCTCAACAGCCTGTTGCTGTCTATGCCCGGTACGCCGACGATGTATTACGGCGACGAAATCGGCATGGGTGACAACATCCACCTTGGCGACCGCGATGGCGTGCGGACCCCGATGCAGTGGTCGGTCGACCGCAATGGCGGCTTCTCCCGCGCCGACCCAGCCAGCCTGGTGCTGCCGTCGATCATGGACCCGCTCTACGGCTACCAGGCGATCAACGTCGAGGCCCAGTCGCGCGATCCCCATTCGCTGCTCAACTGGACGCGGCGCATGCTGGCCGTGCGCAAGCAGCAGAAGGCCTTCGGTCGCGGCACCCTGAAGATGCTGTCGCCCACCAACAGACGCATCCTGGCCTACCTGCGCGACTTCACCAACGCCCAGGGCGAGCACGAGACCATCCTCTGCGTGGCCAACGTCTCCCGCGCCGCCCAGGCGGTGGAACTGGACCTGTCCAGCTTCGCCGGTCAGGTCCCGGTGGAGATGATCGGTGGCAGCGCCTTCCCGCCCATCGGCCAGCTGCCCTATATGCTGACCCTGCCGCCCTATGGCTTCTACTGGTTCTACCTAGCCGGCAACGAACAGATGCCCGCCTGGCATACCGAGCCGCCGGCCCCCATGCCCGACTACCAGACGGTGGTCATCAAGCGCAATCTGCAGGAGTTGCTGGACGGCGAGCCGCGCCGCATCTTCGAAGAGGTGCTGCCGGTCTATCTGCCCAAGCGTCGCTGGTTCGGTTCCAAGGACGAGGCCATCACCGGTGTGCGTCTGGACTATGCCGTGCAGATCAACACGCCCAAGCTGCCGGTGATGTTCAGCGAAGTGGTGGTGACCAATGCCAAGGGCGAAGAGCGCTACGCCTTGCCGCTGGGCTTCCTCGCCGAGGAAGACCAGCATTGCAGTCCGCTGGCCACCCAGCTGGCGCTTTCGCGCATCCGCCACGTGCGGCGCGTGGGCCTGGTGACCGATGCCTTCGCCCTGACCAGCTTCGTGCATGGCGTGTTCGACGCCTTCCGCAAGGGTGCCAAGCTGGCGTCCCCGGCCGGTGAGCTGAGCTTCGAGGTCTACGACCAGGCCGAGGACTTCGCGCTGGATCCGGCGATCGAGATCAAGCACCTGGGCGTCGAGCAGTCCAACAGTTCGCTGATCGTCGGCGACCACCTGATGCTCAAGCTGATCCGCAAGGTGGCGCCGGGCATCCATCCGGAAGTGGAGATGGGGCGCTATCTGGCCCAGGCCGGGTTCGCCAACATCGCCGCGACCCATGCCGTAGCCCAGCGCATCGCGGCGGATGGCACGCCGCACGTGCTGATGCTGGTCCAGCAGCACATCCACAACCAGGGCGATGCCTGGACCTGGAGCCTCGACGGGCTGGATCGCGTCACCCGTGACCTGCTCAGCGGCGGCATCTCCGACGTGGAGAACGAATTCACCGCCATGGGCGATCTGACCGTCTTCGCCGGTGTGCTGGGCAAACGTCTGGGCGAGATGCATCTCGTGCTGGCGCAGCCCACCGAGGACGCGGCCTTCGCCCCCGAGACCGTGGACGCCCAGGCGGCCAAGGACCTGGCGCACCGGGTGCGCGTGCAGGTGGACGGTGCCCTGGACACCCTGCAGGGCATGGGCGATCAGCTCGACGCCACCGGCAAGGAGCTGCTGCAAGGCCTGGTCGGCAAGCGTGAAGCCCTGGCCAAGCGCATCGAGGCCCTGGCGGCCGACGTCGAGGGTGGACTGCGCATCCGTGTCCATGGCGATCTGCACCTGGGTCAGGTGCTGGTGGCCCAGGACGACGCCATCCTCATCGACTTCGAAGGCGAGCCGGCGCGGTCGCTGGAAGAGCGGCGTGGCAAGTACGGTCCGCACAAGGACGTCGCCGGGGTGCTGCGCTCCTTCGACTACGCGGCGGCCATGGTCACCCAGTCGAGCAACGCCGGCGCCGATACCTCGGAAGAGCATCTGCAACTGCGAGCGAAGGCGGCAGAGACCTACCGCAATGCTTCCTACGCGGCCTTCCTGGAAGGCTACCGCACTGCCGCGGCCGGTATCGGCCACCAGTGGAGCGAGCGGGGCGAGCAGGCGGCGCTGGATCTCTACAGCCTGGAGAAGGCGGTCTATGAGATAGGCTACGAGGCTGCCAACCGACCCACCTGGATCAATATCCCGCTACGTGGCGTCGCCGCCATCGTCGAGACCCTCTTGTCCGGAGCCCGCGCATGACCGATCACAACACCGCTCCTGTCGCTCCGCTGGACGACGCCCGGCTCTCGGCTGCCGAAGCCGAGTCCCTGGCCCGCGGCGAGCACGGCAATCCCTTTGCCGTGCTCGGCCCCCATCCCGATGGCGAGGGCCTGATCGTCCGCGCCTTCCTGCCCAATGCCCTGGGCGCGGAGCTGGTCGATCGCGTCAGCGGTCGGCCACTGGCCCAGATGCAGCCCGGGCGGGTGCCCGGGCTGTTCGTCGCGCGGCTGGAGTACGCCGCGCCCTACAAGCTGGTCATTCGCTGGCCCAGTGGCGTGCAGGAGACCGAGGATCCCTATTCCTTCGGCCTGCTGCTGGGGGAAACCGACCTCTATCTGTTCAACGAAGGTCGCCACCGCAACCTCGGCGAGACCTTTGGCGCCCAGCGCTGCCAGGTCGACGGCGTGGAGGGCGTGCGCTTCGCGGTCTGGGCACCCAATGCGCGCCGCGTCTCGGTGGTCGGCGACTTCAACAGCTGGGACGGGCGCCGGCTGCCCATGCGCCTGCGAGCCAACAGCGGCGTCTGGGAGCTGTTCGTGCCGCGCCTGCCGGTCGGCACCTCCTACAAGTACGAGATCCTCGGCCAGCATGGCGTGTTGCCGCTCAAGGCCGATCCCATCGCCCTGGCCGCGGAATTGCCGCCGCGCACCGCCTCGGTGGTGGCCGACAACAAGCCCTTCACCTGGCACGACCAGGACTGGATGGCCCGCCGTCGCGAGCTGCAGGGCGTAGAAGCGCCCATCTCGGTCTATGAACTGCACGCCGGGTCCTGGCGCCGCGAAGGCGGTGACGAGGGGCGCCAGTACAACTGGCGCGAATTGGCCGAGCGCCTGATTCCCTACGTCCGCGAGATGGGCTTCACCCATATCGAGCTGTTGCCGATCATGGAGCATCCCTTCAGCGGCTCCTGGGGCTACCAGCCCCTGGGCCAGTTCGCGCCCACCTCGCGCTTTGGCACGCCGGCGGATTTCGCCGCCTTCGTCGATGCCTGCCACCAGGCCGACATCGGCGTCATCCTCGACTGGGTACCGGCGCATTTCCCCACCGACGAACACGGCCTGGCCCGCTTCGACGGTACCGCGCTGTACGAATACGAGCATCCCTTCGAAGGCTTCCACCAGGACTGGAACACCTACATCTACAACCTGGGGCGCCATGAGGTGCACGGCTTCATGTTGGCCTCGGCCATGCACTGGCTCAAGCACTTCCACATCGATGGTCTGCGGGTGGATGCCGTGGCCTCCATGCTCTACCGCGACTACTCGCGCAAGCACGGCGAGTGGATCCCCAACATCCATGGCGGTCGCGAGAACCTGGAAACCATCGCCTTCCTGCGGCACCTCAACGAGGTGGTCCACGAGGAAGCGCCGGGTGCCCTGGTGATCGCCGAGGAATCCACCTCCTGGCCGGGCGTCAGTGCGCCGGTCAGCGAGGGCGGCCTGGGTTTCGACTTCAAGTGGAACATGGGCTGGATGAACGACACCCTCCACTACGTGGAAGAGGACCCGGTCTATCGCCAGTACCATCACCACCAGATGACCTTCGGTCTGGTGTATGCCTGGTCCGAGCGCTTCATGCTGCCCATCTCCCACGACGAGGTGGTACACGGCAAGGGCTCGATGATCGAGAAGATGCCGGGGGACGTCTGGCAGAAGTTCGCCAACCTGCGCACTTACCTGAGCTTCATGTGGACCCATCCGGGCAAGAAGCTGCTGTTCATGGGCTGCGAATTCGGCCAATGGCGCGAGTGGAGTCATGACCGCGAGCTGGACTGGTTCCTGCTGGAGCACGGCACCCACCGGGGCGTGCAGCAGCTGCTGGCGGATCTCAACCACCTCTATCGTCACGAGCCAGCGCTGCACGAGCGCGATCACCTGCCCGAAGGCTTCGACTGGGTGGTTGGCGACGACAATGGCAACAGCGTCTTCGCCTGGTTGCGCAAGGACGCCCAGCAGCGACCGCTGCTGGTGATCGCCAACTTCACTCCGGTACCGCGTCACGACTACCGGGTGGGCGTGCCGTCGCTGGGCCATTGGCAGGAGATCTTCAACAGCGATGCCGAGCGCTACGGCGGTTCCAACCTGGGCAATGGCGGCGGGGTGACGGCCGAGGAAATCGGCGCTCATGGCCAGCCGGCCTCGCTGAATCTGCAAGTGCCGCCGCTGGGTCTGCTGGTGTTCAAGCCGCAGGGCTGATCCGGGAGCGCTCCATAGGGGGCGCGTTCCGCTGACAGGCATCCCCGTTCTGGGCGATGCTTGTCAGGCATCTGGCAACCGAGAACACCATGATCGATCTCGCCGAATGGAATCTGACGGTTCCCGTACCCATGCCCGTGGCCCAGGTACAGACCGCCGAACTCAACAGCAGCGCCTTTCGCAGTCCCTATCTCGCGCGCGGCGAGGGGGGATCGCTGGTGTTCTGGGTCCCGGTGACCGGCACGCCGCAACCCTTCAACACCTATCCCGCCACCGAGTTGCGCGAAACGCGCCCGGACGGCAGTGCCTATGCGTGGAAGTATCGCGAAGGGGATGCCCTGCTGCAGGCCGAGGCCGCGGTGCAGCAGGTGCCCTCGCGCCCCGAGGTCATCATCAGCCAGATCGAAGACCAGACCGCCGTGCCGGCAGCGCCCCAGGCACTGTTGCAGCTGGTCTATCAGGTGGAAAGCGTGGCCAGTGGCAAGGGACAGGTCGAGCAGGGCCAGCTCATCGCCCGGCTGCGGGAAAGCCCCAGCGACAGCCCCAAGGACGTCATCCTGCTGGAGCACCTGCCGCTCAACAGCCGCTTCAGCTATGACATCAAGCTGGCCCGCAGTGGCGTGCTCACCGTACGCGCCCATGGCGCCGGTTCGCGCAACGGTGACCTGGGTCTACAACTGGACAGCGCCTGGAGCAGCCATCACCTGTATTTCAAGGCCGGTGCCCGCTTGCGCGATGGGGAGGGGCCCGCCACCGAGGGCGGGCGTGTGCTGTTCTACCGGCTGATTTCCATGCACCAGCCCAACAACCGCTAGGGCACGCCCTAGGAGGCGTGCTTTTCCTGCTGCTTGCGCTCTTCGCGGCGGTCGTTGCTGACCTTGAGTTTCTTGGCTCGGCTTTCCAGGGCGAAGTAGAGCACGGCCGCGATCAGTAGCGGCAGGATGAAATACAGCGTCCGGTAGCCGAGCAGGGCGGCGATGATCTTGCCGTGGGAGAGGCCATCGTTGGCCAGCAGGGCGATGAAGACCGTCTCCAGCACCCCGACTCCAGCCGGGATATGCACGATGACCATGGCGATGCTGGAGAGCAGCAGCACGCCCAGCACATGCAGATAGTCCACCTGGCGACCGAGGAACAGGTAGACGATGGCCGCCATGGCCATCCAGTTGACCGAGGACACCAGCAGTTGCAGGCAGGCCATGCGCAGCGAGGGCAGGGCGAGGCGCTGCTTGCGCACCGTCCATTCGCGCTGCTTGGCGAAGGCGCAGACGCCCAGGTAGAAGACGATGAAGGCCAGCAAGCCGAATCCGGTCAGCCGCAGGGTGGTATCACCGACGAACCAGTTGGGCGGCATGTCCACCACGCCGCTGACGAACACGCCGCCGGCGAGCAGGATGTAGCCGAGCCAGTTGGTGGCGATGCTCAGCGAAAAGATCCGGGTGATGGTGCCGCTGGAAAGTCCCAGTCGCGAATAGAGCCGGTACCTCATGCCGATGCCGCCAACCCAGGTGCTCAGGGTCAGGGTGAAGGCGTAGCAGATGAAGGACACCAGGAACACCTGGCGCTTGACCAGCTTGTGCCCGCAATAGGCGCGCCCGATCAGGTCGTAGCAGCCGTACATGATGTACGACAGCACCACCAGGCCGCCGGCCATGGCCAGCGTCGTCCACTTGTAGCCGGTAAAGACCTTCCAGACCTCGCCCCAGTCCACCTTGCGGGCATAGATCACCAGCAGCACCACCACCGCGATCAGAAAGACCCAGGTGAGGATCTTCTTCGCCAGCACCCAGCGACCGTTCTGCGGTTTGTCGGCGGCCTGCTGGTCGTCCTCGTCGTCGGCGTGATCCAGGGCGTCGCTGTGGCTGCTCATCGTTGGGGATACCTTGAAATCGAGGAATCGACCCGATCCTGGGTTTCGAGCTCGGGCTGCACCGGCGGACTCACCAATTCGATCTTGGGGGTATGACCGGGCAGCCAGCCGACCCAGGCGGGGAAGTGGCGCAGGAAGTGAAAGACCAGCATCGTCTTGGCCAGGTGCCAGTAGGTGCGCTTGGGCACCTTGCTGCTGTCGACGTGCTCGCAGTGATTCTGGATCAGGGTTTCCAGGCGACCGCGCAATTCACGGTTGAAGGCATGGTCGTGGAAGATCAGATTGCATTCGAGATTCAGCGAGAGACTCAGGGGATCGAGATTGCTCGAACCCACGGTGGACCAGTGCTCGTCCATGGTCGCTACCTTGCCGTGCAGGGGGCGCAGGCAATATTCGTAGATTTCCACCCCGGCCTTGACCAGGTAGTTGTAGAGCATCTGGGCGCCGACCTTGACGATAGCCATGTCCGGTTCGCCCTGGACGATCAGCACCACGCGGACGCCACGCTGGGCCGCATTGCGCATCTCCCTGAGCAGTCGATAGCCGGGGAAGAAGTAGGCATTGGCGATCACCACCTCGCGCTTGGCGTTGCGCAGCATCTCCAGGTAGTGCTTTTCGATGTCGGCGCGGTGCTCGTCGTTGTCGCGGAAAACCAGCAGCGCCTGGGCGTTGCCGGGATTGCGGTTGTCGGCCGGCTTCTGCGAACGCTTGCCCCACCAGCGGTGGGTCTCCTCGGGAGAGTTGATGGCATCGCGCGCGAAGCGGTGGATGTCGTCGACGATGGGGCCTTCGACCTCGACGGCATAGTCCTGCTTGGCTTCGGGGCCGAAATCGCCCAGGTGCTCGGCGGAGTAGTTAATGCCGCCGATGAATCCCAGGCGGGCATCCACCACTACGATCTTGCGATGCAGGCGGCGGAAGAGGTTGGTCCTCATGCCCATGACCAGCGGGCGCGGATCGTAGTAGCGAAACCGCACGCCGGCATGCACCATTTCGTCGATGAAGTCGCGTGGCAGATCGGGCGAGCCGTAGGCGTCCACGGTGATGTCCACCTGGACGCCACGCTTGGCCGCCGCGACCAGCTCTTCCTGCAGGGCCTTGCCGACCTTGTCGTAGAAGAGGATGAAGGTCTCGATGATGACTTCGCGCTCGGCCGCGCGGATCGCCTCGAAGACCCGTGGAAAGAAGTCCTCGCCGTTTTCCAGCAAGGCGATGCGGTTTCCGTCCCGCCATTCGAAATTCATAGGTGGAAGTCCGCAGCCAGGGGAGCATGGTCGGAGAGGTGCGACCACGGCTGATTGCCCAGCACCTGTGGGCGCCCGACACTGACGTTACGGGTATAGATACGATCCAGGCAGAGCAGGGGTCGCTTCGCCGGGAAGGTCTTGGGCAGACGCCCCGCGGTCTTCATGAACACCTCTTCGAGGCCCGCGCCCTGGCCGAGGATGTCGTTGGCCTTTTGGCGCCAGTCGTTGAAGTCCCCCGCCACCACGACGGGGGCGTCGCTGGGCAGGGAGTTGATGTGTTCGCAGATCAGCTGCATCTGCATCTGGCGATGTTTTTCACGCAGCCCCAGGTGCACGCAGATGACATGCAGATCCACGGCCTGATCCGGGATACGCAGGACGCAATGCAGCATCCCGCGCTTTTCCGGACCGGCGATGGAAATGTCGAAGTTGTCGTAACTGACGATGGGAAACTTCGACAGCACCGCATTACCGTGATGGCCATCCGGGTAGACCGCGTTGCGCCCGTAGGCGAAATCGGTCCACATCGAATCGGCCAGGAACTCGTACTGCGGTGCTGCCGGCCAGTTCTCGAAGCGCAACGGGTGCTTTTCGTGGGTACCCAATACCTCCTGCAAGAAGACAATGTCCGCTGACACCGTCCGCACCGCCTCGCGCAATTCCGGCAAGATGAACTTGCGGTTGAAGGACGTGAAGCCCTTGTGCGTGTTGATGGTCAGGACCTTGAACGAAAAACCCTGTTGCGCGTTCGTCATGCCTGGCGCTTCCTCCGCTTGGTCTGGGTCAGCTCGAACAGCAATACCGAGCGTCCGGTGACCTGATAGGTATCTCCGAAATTGAAGACGTCGCCAGCGTCCAGGTCTGGCTGATTGGTATCCAGCTGCAGGGACCAATGCTCGCCCATGGGGACTTCCGGCAGGGTGAAATCCACCACGTCATAATGAGCATTGACCAGAATCAGCAGCGAGGTATCCGCGCCCTTGCGACGAATGCCGGTCGGTTGGGCCCGGCCGTCGAGCAGGATGCCCATGCACTTGTTGCTGCCGTCCTGCCATTGCTCGTCGCCCATCTCGGTGCCGCCGGGCTGTAGCCAGGTGACATCCTTGACGCCCAGCTCTTCGTTGTAGGCGCCGGTGAAGAAGCGGCTACGACGCAGCAGCGGGTAGCGACGACGCAGGTCGATCAGGTTGCGCACGTATTCCTGCAGCTCGGCGCTCTTCTCGCTGATCTCCCAGTTGACCCAGCCGATCTCGCTGTCCTGGCAGTAGGCGTTGTTGTTGCCGCCCTGGGTCCGGGCGAATTCGTCGCCGGCCAGCAGCATCGGCGTGCCCTGGGAAAGGAAGAGGGTGGCCAGCAGGTTGCGCATCTGGCGGTAGCGCAGCTCGATGATTTCCGCATCGTCCGTCTCGCCTTCGGCGCCACAGTTCCACGACAGGTTGTGGGAGTGGCCGTCCTTGTTGTCTTCGCCGTTGGCTTCGTTGTGCTTGTCGTTGTACGACACGGTATCGGCCAGGGTGAAGCCATCGTGGGCGGTCACGAAGTTCACGGACGAGTAGGGCTTGCGACCGCGACGATTGAACTTGTCGCCGGAGCCCAGCAGGATCTTCGCGAAATCGCCGATCTTGTCTTCGTCACCCTTCCAGAAGGCACGGGCGGTGTCGCGGAAGGTGTCGTTCCACTCCATCCAGCCGGGCGGGAAGTTGCCGACTTGGTAGCCGCCGGGGCCGCAGTCCCAGGGTTCGGCGATGAGCTTGGTCTCGGCCAGGATCGGATCCTGGCGGCAGGCGTGGAGGAAACCGCCGCCTTCGTCGAAGCCGTCCGGCTCGCGACCCAGGATGGTCGCCAAGTCGAAGCGGAAGCCGTCCACACCCATCTCGGTGGCCCAGTAGCGCAGCGAGTCGGTCACCATCTGCAACACGCAGGGGTGGCTCATGTTCAGGGTGTTGCCGGTGCCGGTGTCGTTGATGTAGTAGCGCGCATCATCGGGCATCAGGCGGTAGTAGTTGGCGTTGTCGATGCCTTTCAGCGAGAGGGTCGGGCCCATCTCGTTGCCTTCGGCGGTGTGGTTGTAAACCACGTCGAGGATGACCTCGAGGCCGGCGTTGTGCATGCGCGCGACCATCACCTTGAATTCGCCGATGGACTGGCTGGCCATGTAGCGCGAGTGCGGGGCGAAGAAGGCCAGGGTGTTGTAGCCCCAGAAGTTTCTCAGGCCCTTTTCCAGCAGGTGGTTGTCATCGAGGAAGTAGTGGATCGGCATCAGTTCGACGGAGGTGATGCCGAGCGACTTGATGTAGTCGATCACTTCGCTTTCCTGCAGCCCGGAGAAGGTACCGCGGGCGCTTTCTGGAACGGCCGGGTGCTGCATGGTGTAGCCACGGACATGGGTCTCGTAGAACACGGTACGATCACGGGGTACCCGCGGGTGGGTGGTGTTGCCCCAGGTGAAGGCCGGGTCGATGACGCGGCAGCGCGGCATGAAGGGTGCGCTGTCACGCTCGTCGAAGGACAGGTCGCCATCGGCGTGGCCGATGGTGTAGCCGAACAGGGCGTCGTTCCACTCCAGCTCACCGACGATCTGCTTGGCATAGGGGTCGATCAGCAGCTTGTTGTGGTTGAAGCGATGGCCATTCTGCGGCTCGTACGGGCCATGCACGCGGTAGCCATAGAGGGTGCCGGGACGGGCGTCGGGCAGATAGCCGTGCCAGATCTCGTTGGTGAATTCCGGCAGTTCGATGCGTTCGATTTCTTCCTTGCCTTCGTCGTCGAAGAGACAGAGCTCCACCTTGGTGGCGTTGGCGGAAAAGATGGCGAAGTTCACGCCGGAGCCGTCCCAGGTAGCGCCCAGGGGGTAGGGCAGGCCTTCACGAACACGAGACTTGGACTTGCTGATGAACGCGGTCGCTTCGGTTAAGGGCTTGTTGGAATCGGTTGATGTCATTTCGACGCTCTCGGGGATAGCTAGGAAGGAAGTAGCTCTGACTCGGCTCTCAATACCTGCCGGTGGCTGAATCGATACAGATCCGGCTACCTGCATATGAAAGGCCCGACGCAGCGCAGTTCCGAGCCCTGATGGCGAACCGACAAAGCGTTGTTTTTTCAGGAAAAATCAGGAGAACAGCGGTAACGCGGGCACCGCAGCGAGGCGGCAGGGGGAAGGCCTGGCCGAACGGCCAGGCCGGAACATCACATCACTCGGTGGCGGCGGGCTTGGCCGTGGCCGCCTTGGCGCGGGAAGGGCGCGGCTTCTTGGGCGTGGCCGGTGCCACACCCACGCCGGTAGCCTCGACGTTGGTGTCAGCCTTGGCCTTGCTGGCCGGGGCCTTGCTCGCGCTGGTCTTGCCTGCACCGGGCTTGACCGCCTGCTTGACCTTGGAGGCGACCTTCTTGGCGGCCGACTCGACCTTCTCGGTCACGGACTCACCGGCAGCCGCGTCTTCGGTCGCGGCCTTCTCGCTGCCACTCTTGGTCTTGCCGGTAGTGCGGGCCTTGCTCGCGACAGGCTTTTCAGCGCTGGCTGCGGCCTTGGTCGCGCGGGGCTTCTTGGCCGCGGTCTTCTTGGCCACGCCTTCCTGTTCGGCTTCGTACAGTCGGGTCGCCATCTCCCAGTGGCGATCGTGTTCGTGGGCCGGCCGTCCTTCGGACTCCCAGATCTGGTAGGCGAGCTGCTGGATGCGTTCGTCTTTTTGGGTCATTGCGGTGCGGCTCCTTGAGTGATGTCTTGTGTGCTGAGCAATCCAAGCGGAAAACGTGCCAGAACCTCGCCGACAGAAAGCTCTTTCTTCTGGTCATGGACAGATGCCGGGGCAAAAGTTTCCCCAAAACGGTACATGGACAAGGTTTCGGGGAGTTTTATCCGGGTGTCCTGCCAAGCCTCTGCGGAAAAGCGCAGTTTTCCGGTGTTCTCCAGCCGTTCGGAGGCATGCACCGGCACGATGACGATCACCGCCTGTTGCTCCCAGGTGCGGGCGAAGGCCAGCACCTGATCGGCATGGGCACCCACTACGGTCAGGGGCAGGTAGCGACCTTCGGTGAACAGTTGCGGCTGCTGCTTGCGCAGTTGCAGTACGGCGGCCAGGACCTGTTGCTTGATCTCGCCGTTCTGCCAGGCATCCAGGACAGCCTCGACGGAGGCGTGCTTGGCCAGCGCCTGCTGCCGTGGGGCATAGTCCACGGCGCGGCGGTTGTCGGGCTCCACCAGGCTGAAGTCCCAGAATTCACCGCCTTGGTAGAGGTCGGGTACGCCGGGTGCGGTGTTGCGCAACAGCATCTGCACCAGGCCGTTCAGGGCGCCAGCCGGAGCCAGCTCGCCTACCGCGGTGACGATCTCGCTGCGCAGGGCGCGGTACTTGTCGTCGGTGAGCAGACCTTCCAGGAAGGCCTTGCAGGCCGCTTCGTAGTCGCCATTCGGCGCCCACCAGTCGGACTCCAGTTTCTCTTCGCGCAGGGCCTTTTCCTGCCATTGCAGCAGTCGCTCCAGATAGGCCTCCAGACCCTTCTGGTCATCGGCCTGGAGATGCAGCGGCCAGCTGGCGAGCAGGGTCTGGTAGAGCATCAGTTCATCGCCCGGCGTCGGCGCCGGGGCGTCGTTCCACTGGCCGCGCAACGGTGCGGCCTGTTCCATCCAGCGGGTGGCCTGGGCGATGTAGGCGTCCGGGCGCTCCGAGACCACCGCCAGGCGCGCGCGGGTGTCCTCGCCACGTTTGTGGTCATGGGTCGCGGTGGTCAGCATGTTGCGCGGGAAGTGCTCGGCGCGCCAACCGCTGGCCTGGTGGAAGGCGCTGACCGGCTGGGCAAAATGCTGCGGATCGAAACCCACGTCGTTGCGCGACAGCAGGGGCGCGGAGCGGTAGCAGGCGGTGTCTTCCACGGCCTTGGCGGCGATGGGCGAGGTGAGCTGCTGGAACTTGGTGATCGCTCGGCGCTGTTCGCGACGGGCCACGCTGCCCACCGGCTTGTGCCGCGGCGCATCACCACCCAGCCAGGCACGCAGCTGTTCGAGTAGCGGTTGCTCGGCCTCGCTGACGTGGGGGCGGGCAGCTTCCAGCGCGGTATCGAACCACTGGGCATCGTTGCCGACGAAGCCCGCCGCGCCGGCGTAGGTGCGGTAGACCTTGAACTGCACGATCAGCTCCAGCAGCACCCGGCGGATGGCGCCCTGGCTGGTGTCGCGGGTGCGCCAGTCCTGTTGCGCCAGCAGGTGCAGGGTGTGCACGGCCGATTCGAATTCGCTGTTCAGCGCCGTGGTGAGTACCAGGCGCCGCGCTTCCCGCACCTCTTCGAGGAAGTCCTCGGTACGGCCGGTCCGCTCGGCCCAGAACCGGCGGAGCGGGGCTTCACCGCTGGCGGCATGCTGCACCGCCGAGACCTCGTTCATGAATTCATAGCCAGTGGTGCCGTCGATGCCCCAGCCTTCGCGGAGCTCTTCGCCTTCGGCAAGGATCTTCTCGATGTAGATGGGGAAGCCATCTTCCGGTGCACCGCCGGCGCGGCTGGCACAGAGGTCGTCCACGCGGCGGCGCAGCTTCCGGCAATAGGCGCGCGGATTGGCCAGGCCGTCGATATGATCCAGGCGCAAGCCATCGAGCAGGCCTTCGCTGATCAGGCGGAAGATCAGCGAATGGGTTTCCTCGAACACCTCGTGGCGCTCCATGCGCAGGCCACCGAGTTCGGTGATGTCGAAGAAGCGCCGCCAGTTGATGTCGTCCGAGGCGGTGCGCCAGCTGGCCAGGCGATAGTGCTGATTCTCCAGCAGGGCGTGCAGGCGTTCCTGATTGGCCGGCTGGCTGCCATCGAAGGCGGCGACCGCCTTGTCGATCGCCGCCGCCACGGCGGGATCCTTGGCGGCATCGGCCAGCTGGCGCTGGGCACCGCGGGCTTCTTCCAGGTCCTTGGCCCGTGCCGAGAAGGCATCGGCGAACAGACTCAGCTGCGGCAGATCGCTTTCGCGCAGGATCTGGCCGTAGGTGCCCGGGTTGATGGGGAAATGGTGGGCGTAGTACTCCACGCGGAAGGCGCCTTGCTCGGCGTCGAACACCAGCTTGAGTTCGCCGGCCTGCAGCACGTTGCCATAGGCGTCACCGAGGAAGGGCAGCAGCACCTGACCCTGCAGATCCGGGTCGGGGCCATACCAGTTGATGTCGTAGAAGCCGGCGTAGCGGCTCTGGCGACCCCATTCGAGGATGTCCAGCCACCAGGCGTTTTCCGAGCCGCCCACGTTGGTGTGGTTGGGCACGAAGTCGGCGATCAGGCCCATGCCGTGCTCGCGCAGGCGGGCGACCAGGCGCCGCAGCGCCGCTTCGCCACCCAGCTCCGGGTTGACCCGGGTCGGGTCGACCACGTCGTAGCCGTGCACGGAGCCGGCGCGCGCGGTGGTGATGGGCGAGGCATAGAAGTGGCTTATACCCAGCTTGGCGTAGTAGTCCACCAGGGGCAGGGCATCGTCGAAGGTGAAGTCCTTGTGGAACTGCAGGCGTACGGTAGCGCGCAAGCGACTCATCGAGTGTTCTCCGGATTATTACGCGCAGTGCTCAGCACGCTCAGGCGTCGTTCAGGGGTAGCAGCGTTCAGCAAGCGTTCGGCTGGGTCGTCCCAGCGGCGCAGCCAATTGGGGTGTTCGTTGGTGGTGCCGGGCAGGTTGGCCTGCTCCAGCTGGCCCAGGGCGTCTTCCACCGGCAGGATGATCAGCGGTGCCGGGGTGCGGCCGATGAAGGCGATGGCGGCATCGACCGCCTGTTCGACGTTGCTTTCTCGGGTGTCGTCCAGCTCCAGCACCTTGGCCAGGTATTGGCGATCCTCGGCCCGCTCGTCGAGTCGGTCCTGGCGCGAGGTGCCGTCGGGCAGCAGCCCCAGCTCCTCCTGCCAGTCGGCATCGCGACCCTGCCACCAGCCGGTAAGGGTCGGCAGGTCGTGGGTGGTGGGCATGCCCATGGCCGTGTCCGACCACTGGGCGGCGGGCTTGAAGTCTTGGCCATCGCGTTCGAACAGCAGCACCTGCATGCCCATGATGGCGCGCTCGGCCAGGCGTTCGCGGAAGCCCTCGGGAACGGTGCCCAGGTCTTCACCCATGACCACGCAGCGATGACGCCAGGATTCCAGGGCGACCAGCCGCAGCAGGTCGTCGATGGGGTAGGAGAGATAGGCACCGTCGGCCGGCGAAGCGCCCTCGGGCACCAGCCAGAGGCGCTGCAGCCCCATCACGTGGTCGATGCGCACGCCGCCGGCATGGGCGAAGTTGGCCCTGAGCATCTCGATGAAGGCGCGAAAGCCATGCTTGACCATGCCGGTGGGCGAGAAGGCGGAAATGCCCCAGCCCTGGCCTTTCTGGTTCAGCAGATCCGGTGGGCAACCCACGGTGACCGAGGCCAGTAACTCTTCCTGACGACTCCAGGCCTGGCTGCCACCACCGTCCGCGCCCACCGCGATATCGGCGATCAGGCCGATCTTCATGCCCGCTTCGCGACACTGCGACTGGGCCGCGGACAGCCCTTCGCTGGCCAGCCACTGGGTGAAGGCATAGAACTCAACGTCCTGGGCGTGGCGTTCGGCGAACTCGGCCACTGCGGGATTCCGCGGATCGCGATACTGCTGCGGCCAATGCTGCCAGCTGGGCGAGGCATCGCCCTGGGTGAAGGAGGCATGCAGGGCTTCGAAGCGGCAGTGGTTTTCCAGGGCATCGCCACCGTCGCGGCGGAACGCCTCGAAGCGCTCGCGCAGCGCACCGCCGGCGGTACGGAAATCCAGGTGCAGGGTGCGCAGCAGGCGCAGGCGCAACCTGGCCAGCGCCGGCCAATCGATCAGCTCCAGCTGCTCCAGGCGTTCGGCTTCCGCCTGCAGACCGGCGCGCTGCATGGCCTGGCGCACGGGCTCGGCGCCCAGCACCAGCTCCGGCGCCGCATAGAGCACATTGAAGAACACCCGACTCGACGGCGAGTAGGGGCTGTAGCGGCTGCCATCGGCGCTGAACATGGCGTGCAAGGGGCTGATGGCCAGGGCATCGGCGCCCTTGTCGCCAGCGGCCTTGGCGAACTGCACCAGGCCCTGGAGATCGCCGGCACCGCTGCCCCCTTCGCGTCTCAGGCTGTAGAGCTGCACGGCCAGACCCCAGAGACGGGCCCGCTCATTGCCGGTGGCGTCGGCGATGGTGAAGCAGCTTTCCGGCGCGACGGCCAGGGTCAGGGCTTCGCCATCGACCTCGGCCTGGTGATAGCCGGCGACGCCGATCGGCGCCAGCTGTCCCCGGTCATCGACCTGGCCTTCCAGACGCTCGCCGCCTTCCAGCTGTACCTGGTAGCGGACGCCGCGTTTGAACTGGTCCGGCGCCCCGACCGGCTTGTCGACCACCGCGGTGATGAGCGGCGGCAAGTG
The DNA here is from genome assembly GCF_014190935.1 of Pseudomonas sp. AS2.8. Taxonomy (NCBI): domain Bacteria; kingdom Pseudomonadati; phylum Pseudomonadota; class Gammaproteobacteria; order Pseudomonadales; family Pseudomonadaceae; genus Pseudomonas; species Pseudomonas sp. AS2.8. The sequence goes on along the minus strand of NZ_JACHVV010000001.1, from coordinate 1,478,122 downwards.
GTGCTTGTCGCCCACCTCGGCCAGCTTGCGCAGGCTGGCGTCGATCTCGTCGTCACTGTCCGCGGGCAATTCGATGGCGTTGAGCAGATTGCGCAGTGCCTCGGGGCTCACCCGCTGGCGCTTGCCGTCGTAGGCGGTCCATTCGATGGCGATGCCGGCGGCCTCCGCCAGTTGTTCCAGACGATCCCCACTCATGCCTTTTTCTCCAGCCAGACCAGTGCCGAATGAGCGGCCAGGGTGCCGCCCTGGCGAGCAGGCGTGGCCGAGGCGTCGCTGCTGTGCAGCAACTCGCCCTGGGGCGCCTCGTCCAGCTGTACGGCCTTGTCGCTCAGGTTGAGTTCGATGGTCAGGCGGCTGCCGTCGGCGAGGCTCCAGCGCGCGCGCACGGCGCGGTCGGCCAGGGCTTCGGCGCCCAAGGGACGAGCCCCTTCCAGACGCGGGAAGAGTTCGCGACGGCGGATCTCCAGCAACTCGCGGTACAGCCCCAGCCAGGCGGCGTGGTCGGGCTGATCGGCTTCGCCGAAATTGGGCCTGGAGTCTTCGAAGGTCTTGGGCGCGTTCGGATCAGGGATCTGCTGGCGATGCTCTTCACTGGTGAAGAAATCGAAGTCCTTGAACTCGTTACGACGGCCATCGCGGACCAGTTCGGCCAATTCATCGTTGTGGCTGGTGAAGAACAGGAAGGGCTGGCGGCTACCCCATTCCTCGCCGATGAACAGCAGCGGAATCATCGGACTGAGCAGTAGGAGGGCGGTGGCGGCTTTCAGCGCCGGCTCCGGTGCCAGGCGGGTCAGGCGTTCACCGAAGGCGCGGTTGCCGACCTGGTCGTGGTTCTGCAGGAAGATGACGAAAGCCGAGGCCGGCAGGTCCTTGCTGGGTTCCCCACGGGCCTTGCCGTGGCGGGTCTGCTCGCCCTGGTAGATGAAGCCTTCGCCCAGGCAGCGCACCAGCTTGGCCGTGGCGTCCTCGGTGAAGTCCTGGTAGTAGCCTTCGTTCTCGTCGGTCAGCATGGGATGGATGACGTTGTGCCAGTCGTCCGCCCACTGCGCGTTGTAGTGCTTGCCGCCCAGCAGGGTGGCGGTGTTGTCTTCGTTTTCCAGCATCAAGTGGATGTGGCGACCCGGCTCGGCGGTGCCGCGGATCTCCTCGGCCATCTCTTCGAGGAAGCCCTTGTCGTTGATGGCATGGACCGCATCGAATCTCAGGCCATCGAAGCGATACTCCATCAGCCACATCAGAGCGTTGTCGATGAAGTAGCGGCGCACGGCGTCCTGGCGGAAATCGATGGCGGCGCCCCAGGGCGTATGGATGTCTTCGCGGAAGAAGCGCTCGGCGTAGGCGTGCAGGTAGTTGCCGTCCGGCCCGAAGTGGTTGTAGACCACGTCCAGGTAGACCATGACGCCATGGCCGTGGGCGGTGTCGATCAGCGACTTGAGATCGTCCGGGGTGCCGTAGGAGGCTTCCACCGCATAGGGCAGCACGCCGTCATAGCCCCAGTTGCGATCGCCGGGAAATTCCGACAGCGGCATCAGCTCGATGGCGGTGACGCCCAGCGCGGCCAGGCGGGGTACCAGTTTCTCGACACCGGAAAAGCCACCCAGGGTGCCGACATGCAATTCGTAGATGACGCTTTCGTGCCAGGGGCGCCCCTGCCACTCGACGCTTTGCCAGTGGTAGGTGGTGGGGTCGATGACGATGCTTGGCTCGTGCACATCGCCCGCTTGGGCGCGCGACGCGGGATCCGGGACCAGCAGGTCCTCGATCTGATAGCGATAACGGGTACCGGCGCCGCACTGGGCCTCGACCGCGAACCAGCCGTCTTGCTCGGCCTCCATGGCGAGGGTCATGCCACCTTCCAGGACCACCGAAACGGCATCGGCGCTGGGTGCCCAGAAGTGGAAGAGCGTGCGGTCCTTGCCCACCAGGGTGGCACCGGCACGGGTTTGCCAGGCATAGCCCCCGGTCACCGCGGCTGCGTCGCGCGAAATATCAGTCATGGATAGAGAACTCCCGAAGCCGGACGGCAGAAAAGACACTGCGACCCAGTTGGCCGCAGTTGCTGTTATGACCGGTGAGAGTTGCTCAAAGTTGGGCGGGGAAAGCGCTTTTCGTCGGCCTTTTGGCGAAGGAAAAGCGCTTGGTAGCCAGGTCGGGCGTCAAGCGCCGACGTGACGCTCCTGGTGCGCGGTGGCCTGGAGCAGATCGAGGTACAGCGAGGCATAGGGCTTGGCGCATTCGGACCAGAAGAACGGGCCCTGCATGGCTCGGTGACGCATGGCCAGCAGCAGGTCCTGACGTTCGAACACGCCCAGGGCGCGGTCGATGGCGCTGATGTAGTTTTCCAGCGACAGGGGGGAGAACAGGAAGCCGGTGGTGCCGTCCTCGATGCTGTCGGCCAGGCCGCCGGTGCGGGTGGCGATCGGCAGGGAGGCGAAGCGCTGGGCGTACATCTGACTCAGGCCACAGGGCTCGAAGCGCGAGGGCATCAGCAGGAAGTCGCTGCCGGCGTACATGCGCCGCGCTTCGGTTTCGCAGAAGCCGATGTGGGCACTGACGCGACCGGGATAACGCAGGGCCAGGGCCCGTACCTGACGCTCGATGTGCGGTTCGCCACAGCCGATGATCATCAGCTGGCCACCGCGGGCAACGATGTGGTCGGCGGCCTGGATGGTCAGGTCGATGCCTTTCTGCTGGACCAGCCGCGAGACCACTGCGAACAGCGGACCGTTGGAGGGCGCCAGACCGAATTCCTCGCGAATGCGCGCCGCGTTGACCGCCTTGCCGTCCCAGTCAGATTCGGTGAATTGCTGGCACAGGTGCGGATCGCTACAGGCGCTCCAGTCATCGTCGATGCCGTTGAGGAGGCCGGTCAGCTTGCCTTCCCGCGCCTTGACCTGCAGCAGCCCTTCCAGGCCGCACCCGAACTCGGGCGTGGTGATCTCGTGGGCATAGGTGTGGCTGACCGTGGTGATGTGGTCGGCATAGACCAGACCGGCCTTGAGAAAGGAGACCTTGCCCCAGAACTCGAGACCTTCCATCTGGAAGGCATGGGCGGGAATGTCCAGGTCGGCCATGACCGAGGCCGGGAACAGACCCTGGTAGGCAAGATTGTGGATGGTGGTCAGGCAGGGGGTGCTCGCACCCTTCCAGCGCAGGTAGCCGGCGGCGAGGCCGGTCTGCCAGTCGTTGAGGTGCAGCAGGTCCGGTACCCAGCGAATGGAGGCGTCGCCCAGGGCGAAGTCGGCGGCTGCACTGGCCAGGCGACCGAAGCGGATGTGGTTGTCGGCCCAGTCGGCGCCGTTCAGGTCGCCATAGGGGTTGCCCGGACGCTCGTAGAGTTCGGGGCAGATCAGCACATAGACGACCAGGCCGTCTTCCAGGTTGACGCGGCCGATCTCGCAGGCCGGCATGGCGGCGCGAGCGGCGATGCGGCCCACCATCTGGACACGGTCCTTGATTGCGGCCATCACCTGACGATAGCCGGGGATCAGCACCCGGACGTCATGGGAGGCGGCGAGGGCGCGGGGCAGGGCGCCCGATACCTCGCCCAGGCCACCGGCCTTGACGAAGTCGGAAATTTCCGGGGTCACGAAAAGGATGCGTTTGCGGCTTTCGACAACGGAGCTCAGCGTCAGCTGAGGCTCATCCGTGCGCTTGCGAGGAGAGCTGGATCTGGTGGAACGAGTGGCGGTTTCAACGGGCTCCAGAGCCCCAAATTTCCCCACGACGGCATTTGCCATGGTGCGCTCCCAATGCAGCAAGTTCGAGACTGAGGTTTACCTGATTGCTTCTTCCTGAAGCTCGATGCTCCTGGTTCAAAAACGCCTACAGCCGAGCTGCTACAGCCTTTTTGCCGGTCACCTCTTCTGAGATGTCTGGATCTAGGCGAGAACTGCTTCGCGGATTTCCAGATTGCTCTCGCACTGACTCTCGGACAACCTCACAAGTTTCCCGCTCGAATGTTGCGGTCCTGCTTCGTATTGCCAAATACATGCCCAAAAGCTGACGCTCACTCTTGGTGCGCTAAGAAATAAGCCGCAGGTGAACCGCTTAATGGCTGCCTGATCGAGGCAATTGGCCGAAAAATCAGACTTCTGGCTGACGAACGACCGGCTCGTGCCTTTCGTCGGATTGTGGTGTGGGCAGTACATCGCGACGTCCCAGTTCGGTTCGCAGCTTGGGCAGGCAGAGGGGGAATTCACGATTGATATAGGTGATCAGCCGCTCCCGCACGAAGCAGCGCAGATCCCAGTTCTTCGAGGAATCGCCCGAGCTCACCAGCACCCGGATCTGGATGGAGTCATGGGACGCATCGGTCACCTGCAGCACGCAGACACGCTCGTCCCATAAATGGGGCACCTCGGCACAGGCGCGTTCCAATTCGGTGCGGATCGGCGCCAGCGGCAGGGAGTAGTCAACCCATATGAAGACGGACCCGATCAGGCTGGAGGAGGAGCGCGTCCAGTTCTGGAAGGGGGTCTCGATGAAGTATTGCAGTGGTACCACCAGGCGACGATCGTCCCAGATGCGGACTACCACGTAGGTGCCGGTGATCTCTTCCACCCGGCCCCATTCCCCCTCGACAATGACCACGTCGTCGAGCCGGATCGGCTGCGTCACGGCGATCTGCAGGCCGGCGATGAGATTGCCCAGTACCGGGCGCGCGGCGATACCCGCGACCAGGCCGGCGACGCCAGCGGAGGCGAGGAGGCTCGCACCTACCTGGCGAACGGCGGGAAAGGTCATCAGCATCAGGGCGATACCCACCAGCAGTACGATGAAGCTGAGGCTGCGTATCAATACTCGATTCTGCGTCTGAATACGGCGCGCCCGCAGGTTGTCCGCCACATCCACGGGATTGCGCAGGGCGATGGTGGCGCCGACGGCCTTGACCGCCCTGAGGCCCAGCCAGGTGAAGGCAGCGATGCTCAGCAGGCCGGTGAGGTGCTGTACCGCACGCAACAGCGGCAGGGCATCGGGTGCGGAATTCCAGACACCTTGCAGCACCACAAGGGGTACCGCCAGCCGCGCCGGCTTCTCGGCGTACTTCACCAGGTTGCGCGCCAGCAGGAAGGGATTGGCCAGCCGGCGAATGGCCGCGAACGCCAGCATCAGGAGGATGCTGCTGATCAGCAGGGCGACCCCTGCCGCGATCAGCGTGGTGATCCAGGGGGCGTTGAGCCAACCTGTCCAGTCGATGGCCGTCATGCGCATTTCCTCAGGCAGACGGCTTCCCGGGATCCTGAAAAGCTGACGCGTCGGAATCGCGGGAAGCCTTTCGAGATACCTGTTTTCCGACTGAGGGGCTTCGCCACGGTTCCCCGCAGGCTCGGCAAAACGCGTTTACTTCTAATACCACCCCTATAGGAGAACGCCTATTCGGCTCCCGGCAGACTTTTCTGTCGATCAGTGGGGCAGGATGTCGCACCTCGCGTCTAAGCTCAGAGGAGACTGCGCAGCGGACGCAGGATAGGAGTAGAATTCGCGCCCCAACGAGATACGTCCAGTCAGATGGCGGACCTGCGGAGATCGAGACGGATTTATGAAGCCAGTGGTAGTGGTTGTCGAAGACGAGAACATGTTGCTCGGACTGATGGAAGAGGTGCTCGAAGGCGAAGGCTTTCAGGTGCACACCTTCGGTACCGCGGACCAAGCCTGGGAATACCTGTCGAGTGCACGTCCGACGCCGGATCTGCTGATCACCGATGTCCGGATGCCGGGTGTCATCGATGGTCTGGAGCTGGCACGCCGCGTCAAGCAGCAGCTGCCGGGTCTGCCCATCATCGTCTCCTCGGGTTATTTCGAAGAACTCCAGCCCGAACGCGCCCCGGATATCTACTATCTGCCCAAGCCCTGGCGCTTCGATGACCTGCTGGCCGGCTGCTTCCGCTTCCTCAATCAGCGCAAAGGCTGATTGCTGTCCTCTGCGGCCTGGTTCCAGGCCGTATGCGTTTCTCGACGCTCAAGGTGTCCGTAGCTGTCCAGCTCCGTACCTAAGCTGATTCCATTTTGTTATTTATCTGACGATCCTTAGATCGTTTAGCTTGGCCTCCAACAGGCATCGAGTCGATGCCGAGGGCGTGCTGCGGCGCGCCTACCGACAAGGAGGCCTTTGTGAATTCGCTGATCAAATCCCTGGTTCTGGCTATAGGCGTGGCAGCCCTGGCGGGGCAGGCGGCCGCTGCTGATCTGGTGGTGGGTTACCAGACAGGTGTCGATCCATCCAAGGTTGCCCAGGCCGATGGCCTCTACGACAAGGCGATTGGCCAGAAGATCGACTGGCGTCGTTTCAACAGCGGTCCCGAGGTCGTCGCCGCGCTGGCGTCTGGTGATGTGCAGATCGGCAATCTCGGCTCCAGCCCGCTGGCAGCGGCCACCTCGCGCAAGCTGCCGCTGGTGACCTTCATCGTCTCCGCCCAGATCGACTCCGCCGAGGCGCTGGTGGTGCGCGATGGCAGCGGTATCGACAAGCCCGCGCAACTGGTCGGCAAGACCATCGCCACCCCCTTTGTCTCCACCTCGCATTACAGCCTGCTCGGAGCGCTCAAGTACTGGGGGGTGGATCCGACCAAGGTCAAGATCGTCAACCTCAATCCCACCGAGATCGCCGCCGCCTGGCGCCGCGGTGACATCGATGGCGCCTTCGTCTGGTCGCCCGCGCTGGGCGAGATCAAGAAGAATGGCAAGGTCCTCGCCGATGCGGCCCAGGTGGGCAGCTGGGGTGCGCCTACCTTCGAGGTCTGGGTGGCGCGCAAGGACTTCGCCCAAAAGCATCCCGAGATCGTTGCCCAATACGCCAAGGTCACCTTGCAGGCCTTCGCCGACTACCAGGCCCACGGCAAGGAGTGGGATGCACAGTCCGAGCAGGCCAGGAAGATCGCTCGCCTGACCGGCGCCGACGCTGCCGACATCCCCGAATTGCTGGCGGGCTCGCGCTATCCGGACGCCCAGGCGCAACTCGGCCCTGATCTGCTTGGTGGTGGCACCGCCAAGGCCATCGCCCGCACCGCCGAATTCCTCAAGGAACAGAAGCGCATTCCCACGGTGCTCGACGACTACTCGCCCTATGTCAGCGCCGAGTACGTCCGCAAGGCCCAGTGACGACCCCTTTCACGCCACGACTCGCCCCTCTCCGGAGGGGCTTTTTTTCCCTGCCGACAGGAGCCGGTCATGAGTCGACTCACCCTGGAACAGGCCAGCCTCGGATTCGTCCGGCGTGGCCGCCAGCACCCCATCCTGCAGCGTCTCGATCTCGCGGTGGAGAAGGGCGCCTCCCTGGTCGTGCTGGGCCCGTCCGGCTGCGGCAAGTCCAGCCTGCTCAACGTGCTCGCCGGTTTCCAATCCCTCGATGAAGGGCGCGTGCAGCTCGATGGCCGGACCCTGGAAGGGCCGGGCGGCGAACGCGGCGTGGTGTTCCAGGACGATGCCCTGATGCCCTGGCTCAATGCGCTCGATAACGTCGCCCTGGGGCTGCGCTTGCGCGGGCTGGGTCGCCGGGAACGCGAGGCCAGGGCCCGCGAGATGCTCGAGCTGGTGGGGCTGGCGCAGCATGCCGAGCACGCCATCGGCGAGCTGTCCGGTGGACAGCGCCAACGCCTGGGTCTGGCCCGCGCCCTGGCGGTGGATCCGGATTTCCTGCTGCTGGACGAGCCCTTCGGCGCTCTCGATGCCCTGACCCGGGAACGCATGCAGGTGCTGTTGCTGGACGTCTGGAAACGCACCGGCAAGGGCCTGTTCCTCATCACCCACAGCGTCGACGAGGCGCTGTTCCTGGCCACGGAGCTCCTGGTGCTGGATGGGCCACCCGCGCGCATCGTCCGCCGCCTGGAGGTGCCGTTCGCCCGCCGCTATCTGGCGGGCGAGCCCGTCCGCGAGATCAAGGCCGATCCCCGCTTCGCCGAGCTGCGCCAGGAGTTGCTCGACCTCTTTCTGCAGGAGTCTCCCGATCATGCCCTCTGACACCCTGACAACCGCCCTGCGGGATACCCGGGAACGCCGTCGACCGCACCTGGACCGCCGCCGCGTGGCAGCGCTGGGCACCCTGGTTGGCGTGGCGACGCTTTGGTGGAGCGCGACCCATCTGGGTTGGGTGGATACCCTGTTCCTGCCATCTCCCGAGCAATTGCTGGTCGCCCTGCGGGGATTGCTCGCCGAGGGCTATCTGGACGCCAGTCTCTGGCAGCATCTGGGCACCAGCCTGCTGCGGGTGCTGGCTGCGCTGCTGGCCGCCGTGCTGACCGCGGTACCCCTGGGTATCGCCATGGGTCTCAACCCGACCCTGAATGCCGCTCTGGACCCGCTGGTGGAGTTCTATCGTCCGATCCCGCCGTTGGCCTACCTGCCGCTGATGGTGATCTGGTTCGGCATCGGCGAGCTGTCCAAGGTGCTGCTGATCTATCTGGCGCTGTTCGCGCCCTTGCTGATCGCCACCGTGGGCGGGGTGCGCCGGGTCGATCGGGCGCGACTCCAGGCGGTGCGCTGCCTGGGCGCCTCGCGCGGCCAGGTGGTGCGTCACGTCATCCTCCCCAGTGCCTTGCCCGACATCCTGACCGGGCTGCGTATCGCCCTGGGGGTGGGCTGGTCGACCCTGGTGGCCGCTGAGCTGATCGCCGCCAATCGGGGCCTGGGCTTCATGGTGCAATCGGCCGCGCAATTCATGGCCACCGATGTGGTGGTGGTGGGCATCCTGCTGATCGCCAGTATTGCCCTGTCCATCGAACTGGGCCTGCGCGCCCTGCAGCGGCGCTACGCCGGTTGGAATTAGGGAGGCGACCATGACCATCACCTTCGAACGTCTGAGCCCCGCGCTTGGTTCCCGCGTCCATGGCCTGGATCTGCGCGAGCCTCTGGATCCCGCGAGTCACGCCGCGCTACACCAGGGTTTGCTGGAGCATCAGGTGCTGTTTCTGCGTGACCAGTTGCTCACGCCACGCCAGCAACGGGACGTGGCGGCCCACTTCGGCGATCTGCACATTCATCCGATCTATCCCAAGCATCCCGAGCAGCCGGAAATCCTGGTGCTGGATACCGAGTTGAACGACCTGAGAGACAACGCGCTCTGGCATACGGATGTCACCTTCATCCAGACGCCGCCGCTGGGGTCGCTGCTCAGCGCGCGCCAGGTGCCCGCCTGTGGCGGCGATACCCTCTGGGCGAGCAATTCGGCGGCCTATGCGGCGTTGTCCGCGCCGCTGCGCGAGTTGCTCGACGGTCTCAGCGCCTGGCATGACCTGAGCAAATCCTTTCCGCTGGAACGCTTCGGCCATACGCCGGAAGGCTTGCAGCGTTTCCATGCGGCACGCGCGGCCAATCCGCCGGTGCGTCATCCGGTGGTAAGGGTCCACCCGGAAACCGGGGTCAAAGGGCTTTTCGTCAGTGCCGGCTTCACCACCCGGATCATCGAGCTGGAAGAAGCCGAGAGCGAGGCGCTGCTGCAATTGCTGTTCGCCCACGCCGCGCGACCGGAATTCCAGGTGCGCTGGCAGTGGCAGGCAGGCGATCTGGCGTTCTGGGACAACCGCATCACCCAGCACTATGCCTGTGACGACTATCGTCCGCAGCGGCGCGTGATGCACCGGGCGACCATTCTGGGTGACCGTCCCTGTGGGCCAGGCGAGAGGAGGTGACGGCCCATCCCGTGGCCGGGATAGGCCAGCGTCTCAGCCGGGCGATCAGTTGCCCAGGACGTCGACCAGCCCCAGCACGAAGAACAGCACGATGCACACCGCCGCCACGGCAACGGGGATGAAGCGCGGATCCTTGATGGCCTTCCATATGGCCTGACGATTGCTGCGCGACCTTTCCATGACACCGCTCCAGGAAGAAAGCCGGCGAGCTTAAAGCATCGCCGGGGGCGGCGAACAGCGGGGCAGTACGGCTCTCGTCGGCATTTCCGGCCGCTTCGGCCGCTAGGCGACGCCGATCTTCCACTGCGGCGGTGGCGGGGTGCCGTTGACCGCGAAGTCGCCGACGATGCGATCCTTGTAGATGCGCGGATTATGAGAGGCGAGGGTACGGGCATTGCGCCAGAAGCGATCCAGTCCCTGTGGTCTCAGCGTGGCCGAAGCGCCCAGGGCGTCGAACAGGCGGCCGGATGCCTCGATGATCAGGTCCGTGACCACATTGAGCGACTGGCAGACCTCCAGTTCGGCCAGTTCCACCGCGCGATCCTCGGCTGCCGGGTCATCCACCTGCCTGAGGTCATGCACGCGCTGCAGCGCCTCGGCATTCTTCAGGGTGATCACCCCGGCGCAGTAGGCGGCGCTGCGCACCTGGCCTACCACGGCCAACACCTGCGGATCCTGGCTGACACGATCGGCATTACCGATGGTGAAGGTGCGGGTGCGAGCGGCGACCGCGGCCGCCACCTCGCTGCTCATGGCCCGCCCCATGCCCGCCAGGTTGGCGAGGTGAAAGACCTGGAAGAAGCCAGGCGAATAGCGGAAGCGCTCGCCTACCGTAACCACGTCCGCAGGCTCCACCCGCACATTGGTAAAGGTGGCCGTGCCGCTGGCGGTCAGCGTCTGGCCGAAGCCATTCCAGTCGTCCACCACCTCCACGCCGGCGGCGTCGCGGCGGATGGTCGCCATGACGCGATTGCCGGCGTCATCGGTGGCGCCCACGTCGATCCAGTCCGCATAGAGCGAGCCCGTGGTATAGAACTTGGTGCCGGAGAGCAGCAGGGCGTCACCCTCCCGGCGCACGCGGGTACTGAATTCGGCCCGCCGGGCATCGCCGACCTCGCTGGAGGCCGGACCCAGGGTTTCACCCGCGGCGATACGGGCGAACCAACGGCTGCGGCGTGCCTGATCGTCGCTGTTGAGCAAGCCCTCGACAAAGCCCATGTGACCGCGCAGCGCCTGCACCAGATTGGAATCGGCCTCGCCCAGTTCGATGAGCAGGGCGAACAGTTCCGGCAGGGTGACGCCCGCGCCGCCATGCTCGACCGGCAACCGCAGGGCGGTGAACCCGGCCGCCTTCAGCCAGGCCAATTCTTCGACCGGCAGTCGCCGCTGCACCTCGCGTTCTATGGCGCCCGCGCGAATACGCTGGAACAACGGCTGAAAGCGGGCCGAGAGTTCGGCATGGCGCGCGGAAGGGCCGGCGCCCCAGCCTGCGGAAATGATGCTCATGGAAGAGGAGATCCTTCTGGTCGTGTCAGCAGAGAGTCGGGAAGCGCGAGCCCAAGACGAGCCAGCTCGAGACGAGCCAGCTCGGTATGGGCGGCTCGGGTGCAGCCGATCAGCACCATTGCCGCTACCAGACGACGGCCCAAGGCACCCACGAGGGATACCCGTGCGCTAGAAACGTATCGGGTGCGCGTTGCCGGTCTGATTCGACTCAGAGGCGTCAGCCTCGATAGCGGAGGGGGCCTGGGCACGTCGAACGCTTCCAGCCCAGCATCGAACTTCACCTGGGGAGTTCGTGCAGCTGGAGGGGGCAGAAGAGTGTCATCAGACAGCGGCATGGCGAACTTCGAAGAAGGTGAAAGTTGGTGGCAGTCTAGATGAGCGCTCAAGAGCGCCGCCAATCTTCAAAGCTGCTAAGGATATGTCTTTAATGGGTCTTCGATGCAGGTGTTGCTCAAGCAACAGCTGAGCGCTGCCTGCAAGGCGTTTGCTTATAAGCTTATGATTTTTGGGACATCTTACTATGTAAGGTAAGACGTACGAGTTGACTAGAAAAGGCGTTAAATCAGACGGAGTTTAAGGAGTGAGGTCGTCGAATAACGTCTTCTTCATGAGGTAATACCTTAACGATATTTGGCTTCTCTATTGTTTTTCCCTAGGGTCAGCTTTGATTTCTCGTTATCAGGACCCTGCGGTGACTGTCTATCTCGATGCGCGGCACCGCCGCCTGATCAAGTTGCTCTTGCATACCGCCACCGGCCGAAGCGAATGGCCAACCTGGAGCCTGATCATCGGTGTCTACGCCAGTTGGCTGACCCTCGTTTGTGCATGGCCGTTACTGGGTTTCTGGATCCTGCCGCCGCTGACGATCGTCGTCGTGCTGCATCAGTCCCTGCAACACGAGCTGATTCATGGCCATCCGACGCGCTGGCCCAGGCTGAACGCCTTGTTCGCCTATCCGCCCCTCGGCCTCTGGTTTCCCTTTCCGCTCTATCGCGATAGCCACCTGGCGCACCATCAGCGCGAGAACCTCACCGATCCGGCCCTTGATCCCGAGAGCCGTTATGTCGATGGCGAACTCTGGGAGCAGCGAGGGCAGGCCGGACGCGCATTGCTCTGGCTGGACAAGACCCTGATCGGTCGACTCCTGGTAGGCCCGGTCCTGTCGCTGCACGGCATGCTGGAGCTCGAAGTACGCCGCGGGTGGCGCGGGGAGCGGGGCGTGCTGCGCGTCTGGCTGATTCATCTGGCACTGTGTGCAGGCGTGCTCCTGGCGAGCTACGGGCTGTCTGGCATGCCCCCGGGAGTCTATGTACTGGGGGTAGCCTGGCCGGCGCTGGCCGTGGCGCTGATCCGATCCTTCTACGAGCATCGCCCGGCGCTGGATCCTGCACAGAGATGCGTACTCAACGAAAGCGGTGGGGCGCTGGGCTGGCTGTTTCTCAACAACACCCTGCATCTGGTTCACCACGACCTGCCGGGTTTGCCCTGGTATTTCATTCCACGGGTCTATCGAGCCAGGCGTGGTGCCTACCGGGCCCGCAGCGGTGATTTCCGGTTTTCCGGCTATCGCGAGTTGGCCCGGCGTTTTGCCTGGCGTCCCGTGGATGCGCCGCTGCATCCCGCCGCGCCGCCGTCAGCACGCCTGCTGACGGATCAGGATCGGGCCTGCGCCTACAGCCTTCCCTGGTAATACCACCCCAAGCAAATAAGTGCCATAGGCTAACTCCTGTGCCACACCGTCACCAGGGAAGGGCGGTGTGCAGAAAAGCCAGGGGTCTCTGCTAGAGTGCCCGCTCCGTCAGTGCTCCGAGGGGATAAGCGTGCAGGACTCAACCTTTGACGTCATTGTCCTGGGCCTGGGCGCCATGGGCGCGGCCACGCTTTACCAACTGGCCAGGCGTGGCGTGAAGGTCGCAGGCATCGATCGCTATGCGCCGCCCCATGAGCTGGGCTCCAGTCACGGCGCGACGCGCATCACCCGTCAGGCGGTGGGCGAGGGCGCAGCCTACGTACCCTTGGCGATTCGCTCGCAGCAACTCTGGCGCGAGCTGGAGGCGGAGCGGGGCGTCCGGCTGTTCGAGCAATGCGGGGTACTGATCATGACCGCCACCGCGACGGCAACCTCCCATCACGGCCGCCCGGATTTTACCCAGGCCACCCTGGAGCTGGCGCGCCAGTACGAGATCCCTCATGAGGCCTGGGACGGCGCCGCCATTCGCCAGCGATTTCCGCAATTCCGGGTAGCAGAAGATGCGCTCGGCTATTTCGAACCGGGCGGCGGTTATCTCTATCCGGAAGCCTGTATCCAGGCACAGCTGGACGGGGCGCGCGGGCGAGGTGCCCAGATCCATACCAATACCGTCATCGAACGCCTGGAGACGGACGGGCAGGGCGTATCGCTGCATTCGGCGCAAGGCCGCTGGCGGGCGAAGCGGGTCATTGTCGCCGCCGGCATGTGGAGCGCTGAACTGCTGGGCGCACCTTTCGACCAACTGCTGCGCGTCTGCCGTCAGACCCTGCACTGGTTCGAAGTCGCCAAGCCCGAACTGTTCCCGGCGGATTCACCGAGCTTCATCCTTGCCCAGGGCAGTGGCGATAGCGATCTCTTCTATGGCTTTCCCCCCTTGGCAGGCGAAAACGCCGTGAAGGTCGCCACGGAGCAGTACCAGGATAATACCACCCCAATAGGGATTAATCGGTCGGTCCGACCGGAAGAACCGAGCAGGCTGTTCAGTAGTCAAGTGGGGAGGTGGGTCGACGGTCTTGCAGACCGGGCAGTGCGCAGCACGGTCTGCGCCTACACGGTCACGCCCGACTTCGGCTTCATCGTCGACGAGCATCCGACGCTACCGGGCGTGACCGTCGTCAGTGCCTGTTCGGGGCATGGCTTCAAGCATTCGGCCGCCCTGGGCAAGGCGCTCGCCCAGCGGGTGACCACCGGGCGCAGCGACATCGATCTCGGCAGCTTCGGCCTGGCGCGATTCGGCTAGCGGCTGCGCACCGTCAGGGTGACCAGCCGGGTGACCACCAGGGCGATGTACATGACACCGGAGAACTGACCGAGCATGACCAGCGAGCGCGCCATCGGCTTGATCGGGTAGATATCACTCAGGCCGACGCCGGAGAGGATGGCGAAGCTGACGTAGAGCAGCTCGGTCCAGGTGCGTGCGGCCAGGGGATCGTTGGCGGCGGTGAAGCTGTTGGGCTGCAGGATCTGGCAGGCCGAATAGGCATGGGCGAAGGCCCAGGCCAGCAGGGTGAAGGTCGCACCCACGGCGAAGAGTTCATCGGTGGTCGCCCGCTGGTCCTCCATCATGTAGGCGATGAGACTGCCCGCGGCATAGAAGTAGAAGATCGCATCGAGGATGGCCAGGGACACCACCAGGTGGCGATTGCCCTGCCACTCGACCAGAACCGTGAGCACCAGGATGCAGCCGGCGAGGATGAACCCCAGCCACTGGATGGTTGGACTCCGTCGCACCATGCGCAAGGCGGTGGCGAGGACGATGATGCCGAAGGCACCGATGATGGCGCGCCCGTGTTCCTCCTGTTCCACGAAGGGGTAGAGCAACAGGCCGAGCAACTGGATGAACAGCAGGTTGGCGGAGGGGTAGCGGACCAGGTAGTGCAGCGGACTCTTCATCGCGACTCGGCGAAAGGCTCAGGGGGCGGCCAGCGTAGCGGGTGACGAAGCGCTTCGCCACGGGAGCCTTATGCTCCCGTGGCGCGGACCTCAGGCCGCCTTGCGGCGAGTGGAGGGCAGCAAGATGGTCAGGATGCCCAGCAGCGGCATGTAGGAGCACAGCTGGTAGACGTATTCGATGCCGCGATGGTCGGCGAGGTTGCCGAGGCCCGCGGCGGCGATGGCACTGACGCCGAACATCAGGCCGAAGAAGATCCCGGCGATCATGCCCACGTTGCCCGGCACCAGTTCCTGGGCATAGACCACGATGGCGGAGAAGGCGGAGGCCAGGATGAAGCCGATGATGACGCTCAGCACACTGGTCCAGAACAGATCGACATAGGGCAGGGCGAGGGTGAAGGGCGCCGCGCCCAAAATCGAGAACCAGATGACCGCCTTGCGGCCGATGCGATCGCCGATGGGACCACCGAAGAAGGTGCCGGCCGCGACCGCACCCAGGAAGAGAAAGAGGTGCAGCTGGGAGCTGGCGACGGAAAGGCCAAAGCGCTCGATGAGATAGAAGGTGAAATAGCTGGTGATGCTGGCCATGTAGATGTACTTGGAGAACACCAGCAGGGCCAGCACGACCAACGCGAAGGTCACCTGACCGCGCGACAGACCGTGGCTGACCGCGGCGGCCTTGCGCCCTTTGGCGCTGCGCAGATGGCTGCGATACCAGCGCGACAGCCCGTATTGCACGCCGATGGCGAACAGGGCGAAGAGCGCGAACCAGGCGACATGCGTCTGACCATAGGGAATGACGATGGCTGCGGCCAGCAGGGGGCCGATGGCGGTGCCGGCATTGCCGCCGACCTGGAAGGTGGATTGCGCCAGGCCGAAACGACCGCCCGACGCCAGGCGGGCTACCCGCGAGGTTTCCGGGTGAAAGGTCGAGGAGCCGACGCCGATCAGCGCCGAGGCGGCCAGGATCGCGGGAAAACTGCCGACGAAGGCGAGCAGCAGTACGCCAATCAGGGTACAGACCATGCCGGCGGGCAGCAGATAGGGTTTAGGATGACGATCGGTATGGAAGCCGATCCAGGGTTGCAGCAGGGAGGCGGTGATCTGGAAGGCCAGGGTGATCAGGCCGATCTGGGTAAACGTCAGGCCATAACTATCCTTGAGCATGGGATAGATCGAGGGCAGGACGGATTGGATCAGGTCGTTGATCAGGTGGGCCAGCGCACAGGAGGCCAGGATTCCCGCAACCATCGGCGAGGCGCCGGGCAGGGCGGCAGTGGGGGTTTCGCCAGGAACGGCTGGCGTGGCAGAGGAAACGGCCATGCAGGTATTACCCTTATTATTTATGTCCAGCCGCTCACTGTGGCATCCTGTGGTATCGGAATCCAGTGCCAGTTACCGGATGTTTCCGGCAACCGAACCCAAGCCAGGCGGCCTTTCGGTCCGCTTTGGGTGCGCGCGCACCTTCCACTCTTTTCACGTTTTGTATGGCAGATTCCATGACAGCCAAAGATCCACTGCTCCTTGACCAGCAACTGTGCTTTTCCCTGTATTCGGCTTCGCTGGCGATGACGCAACTCTACAAACCCCTGCTGGAGAGCATGGGCCTGACCTTCCCGCAGTACCTGATCATGCTGGTGCTGTGGGAGCACGACGGCCTCACGCTCAAGGAGCTGTCCAATCGGCTACGGCAGGATTCCGGTGCCCTGACCCCCGTGGTCAAGCGCCTGGAGGCGGCCGGGCTGGTCACGCGCCGGCGCAGTGCCGAAGACGAGCGCAACCTGTCGATCGAACTGACGCCAGCGGGTCGCACGCTGCGCGATCAGGCCAATGGTGTCAACAGCCGGGTGCGGCAGGTCTGCGCCCTGGGCGATGCGGGCCTGGACGATCTGCGCGAGACCCTGGTGATGCTGCGCACTCGCCTGGACGAGGAAGGTAACCCGACGTCCTGAACCAACCGGGTACGAGCGGTTCCCATGGCTACAGTCGCCGGGGAATTCGCATGACCTTCAAATACCAGCCTGACCAGGATTACCTGCTCGTGGATCTCACCAGCGGGCGCACCGCAGGCAAGTTGCTGCAAGGCGAGCTGCATATCGCCGAAAGCTGCCACGGGGAAGATCCCCGGACCTATGCGCGGCTGCTCGACGAGAAGACGCTGCGCAGCACCCTGGGCGACGAGGTCGGGCAGCGCGAGGGCGATATCCTTACCCTGCGTCGCACCGGCATCAAGCTGCGCCTGGTACCCCTGGAAATCGCCTGCGACTAGGCCGTGGCGCGGCCGAACAGCGCCTTGAACAACCAGGCAACCAGGGCCACGTTGACCAGCGCCAGCAGGCAGAGCAGACCCAGCACCGCGTGGGGGCCATGGTGCTCCAGGACATAGCCGCAGAGCAGGGGCGTGGCGGCCTGACCGAGTAACGCCGGGCGCGCCATGCGGCCGAGGACGGTGGCGTATTCCGCCGGACTCCAGAGCGCCAGTGGCAAGGCGCCGCGAATGATCGCCCTCAGACCATTACCCGCTCCGAAGATCACCAGGCCCACGACCGTTACCCAGACCAGGCCGGGCCCCAGGGTAACCAGCAGCAGTCCGGCGGCCGTGCAGACCACCGAGGCCAGGGCCGTCCACAGCGGGTGGCCGTTGCGGTTGAGCAGATCGATGATCCGCGAGGCGACCTGACTGGGTCCCAGGCAGGCACTCAGGGCCACGGCGCTGGCCAGGCTGTAGCCGATCCCCTGCAGCAGGGTGATCAGCTGGACGGAAATGGCCGTCATCAGCATCGCGCCCAGGGTGAAAAGTGCCGTGAGTACGATGTAGAGCGCCCGGTCGACCGGCACGGTCGATGCGGCCTGGCCGGTCCGGGGCGCCTGGGTGACGAGGACCGGCGCGGGCAGGGCGCGGCGATAGAGCGGCCAGATCGTCAGCAGCAGGACGGCCGCATAGGCCAGGCAGGCACCGCGCCAGCCGAGATGGCTGACCAGGAAGGCCGCCACGGGCCAGGTGATGGCGGTGCAGAAGCCGGAGACCAGGGTGATGCCGCTGATGGCCGAGCGGGCCTGGGTGCCATAGCAGGTGCCCAGGGTTGCGAAAAGGGCATCGTACAGACCCGCGGCCATGCTGATCCCCATCACCATCCAGGCGAGCAGGAACAGCGGCAGATGCTGGGCGCTGGCCATCAGCACCAGCCCGGCGGCCACCCCCAGGCCGCTCAGCGACAGTAGCGTGCGGCCGCCCTGGCGGGCGATCAGGCGGCCGCACGCCGGTGCGAGCAGGCCGGAGACCAGGACCCCGAGCGAGAGACCGCCATAGACCCATTGCCGGGACCAGCCGGTCTCCTGTACCACCGGATCGGCCAGCACCGCGAGAATGAAGAAGGAGCCGCCCCAGACGAGGATCTGGGCGATGCCGAGCAGCAGGATCTGTAAAGGCGAAGCCTTGGCGGAGGGGATAGTCATGACAGCGTCGAGCAGGATGGCGAACGGAGGGGACGGACCTTAGCCCCAGTTACCTTTTGTCGCAATCGTATGATTTTTTCGAATAATGGCATTTTGTAATCAACTCGACATCTTGCTTGCCTAGGCTCTTGTGCCTGACCGTCTTCATGCAGTGACGCCCCCATGCTTCGGATCCTCGCGCCCCTTCGCCGCCTGTCCCGCCGCTCCTGGTTGAGAGCCCTCAAGACCGGCCCGCGGATGCTGTTCTCCTTTACCTTCGCCGCCGTGCTGCTCGCCGGACTCGGCAGCTTTGCGCTGTGGGAGATGCAGCAGCTGCGCCGTCAGGCCCTGAGCATGGAGCAGGACTGGTTGCCCAGTATCGCCATCGCCGATTCCCTGGCGATCAACCTCGGCAAGCTGCGCAACCAGGCTTCGGTTGTCCTGCTCAATGCCGAGGATCCCGGCGCCGTGGCCATGAGCCGGGTCACCCTGGAGCAACTGGTCAACGAAACCGATCAGCTGTTCCGGGACTATGCGCCGGTCGTCACCGATGCGACCGAAGGGGATTCGATCAAGGCCCTGCATGACGCCTACCTGCCTTTCGTGGAAGGACTGCGCGAAGAGGTGCGCCTGATCGAGCAACAGCAGATCCCGGCAGCGCGGATGCAACTGGATACGGTAGTCGGCCTCAAGGGCGATCTGATGGACATGCAGGTGCAACTCCTGCACGAATTGAACAAGCAGGGCGCTGCCCAGGCCAAGGAGGTGGCAAACGTCCAGTTCCTCCAGGCCCGCGCCATCGTCTGGTCGGTCATTGGCGGCGCCATTCTGCTGTTGCTGCTGCTGGCCTGGCGGCTGACCCGTAGCGTGGTGCAGCCGCTGCGCCAGGCGTTGGACATTTCTGCTGGCATCGCCGCGGGTGATCTGCGGCAGGACATCCAGCCCCAGGGACGCGACGAGGCAGCCATGCTGCTGCTGGCGCTGGAGCGTATGCAGGGCAATCTGCGCGAGGTGCTGGCCCACACCGGAAATGCCTCGGAGCAACTGGCCTCGGCCTCGACCCAGGTGAGTGCCGTGATGGATGAAAGCTGCCGCAACCTGGAACAGCAGACGACCGATATCCAGCATGCGGCCAATGCCGTCACCCAGCTCAATCAGGCGGTCCAGGCGGTCTGCGAGCATGCGACCTCCACCTCCGCCGAATCGCAGCGCTGCGTCGATCAGGCCAAGCAGGGGCAGACGCAGGTCCGCCAGACGCTGGCCGCCATCACCCAGCTGGTGGGCAACGTGGACGAGGCGGCCAACCAGGCGGACCAGCTGGCCGAGCAATCCAAGGGCATCAGCAAGATGCTCGATGTCATCCGCAACGTCGCCGAGCAGACCAACCTGCTGGCGCTCAACGCCGCCATCGAGGCGGCACGGGCCGGGGACGCCGGACGCGGCTTCGCCGTGGTGGCCGACGAGGTGCGTGGGCTGGCCCGCCGTACGGGCGACTCCACCCGCGAGATCGAAGGCCTGATCGACGGCATGCAGCAGGTCAGCGAGAGGACGGTGACCGCCCTGGATCAGAGTCGGCTCCAGGCCAGCCATACCCGCGACCAGGCCCAGGCGACCTGGCAGGTGCTGGAAGGCATCACCCAGGCCATCACCGCCATCGGCCAGCGCAACGACGCCATCGCCGCGGCCACCGAAGAGCAGACGGCCACCACGGCGGCGGTCGATCGCAACCTGACGCTGATCCGTGACGCTGCGACCCAGACCGCCGCCGGCGCCCAGCAGACCAGTGCCAGCAGCCAGCAGCTTTCCGCCCTGGCCGCCGATCTCCACGGCGCCCTGCAGCGCTTCGTGGTCTAGGGCGGCCTGGGAGTCAGGCCGCCAGCATCACCCGGTCGCGGCCTTCCTGCTTGCCGCGGTAGAGCGCCTGGTCGGCGCGCTCCAGGGCGCTGGCGAAGGCCTCGCAATCGCGAATCTCGCACACTGCCAGGGTCGCTGTGACCCGCGCGGGACCGCGTTCGAGGGACTGGGTGACGTCGGTCAGGCGCTGGCGGATGCGCTCAGCCACGCCCCAGGCCACTTCGGTCCGCGCCTGGGGCAACAGCACCAGGAATTCCTCGCCACCCCAGCGCGCCGCCAGATCGGAATGTCGCACCTCGCGGCGAATGACGTCGGCGATCCCTTGCAGCACCAGATCACCGCAGTCGTGGCCAAAGCGATCATTGATGTGCTTGAAGTGATCGACGTCGAAGAGGATGAGGCTGCCGGTCACGCCACTGTGCTTTTCCGCCTGGTCGAGAATCCGCCGGCGGTTGTAGAGGTTGGTGAGGCTGTCGTGGCTGGCGGAATGCAGCAGGTCCAGCTGCATCTTGGTGCTGTGGTGGAAGGAAGCGCCGGTGCCGTAGAGCAGCAACCCCAGGGCGCTGATGATATTGATCGTGCCGAACAGCTTCATCGCCAGGGGCGCGAGGGTAGCGGGTGGGTGCAGCAGATAGCCGCCCGCCAGGGTCACCAGGATGCCGGTGACCAGCACCAGATGACGGATCGGCGCGGTGCGGTAGTTGTAGATGACGATCGGCAGGATGCACAGCACGTAGTAGTGGAAGTTGCTGTCCCAGCCGAGTTGCCAGGTGGCGAGCCAGGCGTGGGCGACGATCTCGCAGCACATGGTCAGGCTGGCGATGCGATAACGGCGCTGGCGCAGGGCGGCCAGGCAGCCCACGTAGGCCGCGAGGCTGAGTACGTTGGCCCAGGCCATCAGGATCTGGTCGAGCAGGACGAAGATGACCAGCAACGCCACATGAATGGCCATGGCCGCCTGAACCACGGGCTTGGCGACTTGCCAGAATTTGCCCAGGGAGTCGTTGAGAGCCTGGTTGCGATCACGATAGGAAAGAGCAGTCATGAAGAGGTCACCATAAAGCAGTGCGCCAATGATAAACGCGCTAACAGTAAGCTTAATGGCAAACGGCCAGTCTGGGGGATCCTTTAGCCGAATGGAGGCTGGAAAGGATCGAGCGGAGCGCTGCCGCGACCATCGGCGCTCCTGACGGCGGTTCTGAACTCTGCTTTTTCCGCGCTACCCGCCCAGCCGCCTGCTGATGGCCTGGGCGGCGGCGTGCAGACGGCTTGCGGCGGCGCCTTCGACCTCGGCCTGGAAACCCGGCGCGGCGCCGACCAGGGTCAGCACCCCGGCCAGCCGGCCGCCGGCTCCGAACAGCGGCGCGGACAGTGCATTGACGCCCGCCATCAGCAGGCCATGCACCGGCTGGACGAGGGTTTCCCGCAGCTGGCGTGCGCCTTCCGCCAGATCCGCCGCGGTCGGCGCATCCGCTCGGTGCAGTTCTCCCGCGCGCAACGCCGCGGTCTCGACATCCGGCAAAAAGGTGTTGAATACCAGGCCCGTGGAGGAGCCCAGCAGCGGCAGCACCGAGCCGACCTGGGTCACCAGGGTGACGGCGCGCAGCGCCTGTTCCACCAGCACCACCGTCGGCCCCTTGTTGCCCCAGACCGCCAGAAAGCAGGTCTCGCCGACCTCGTCGCGCAGGTCGGCCAGCACCGGCGCCGCCAGCTTCACCACATCCAGCCGGCCCAGGGCGGCCAGGCCGACGAAGAGGGCGGCCTGACCGAGTCCGTAGTGATTGGTCCGTGGATCCTGTTCGGCGAATCCGCTGGCGATCAGCGCCTGCAGGTAGCGGTGCACCTTGCTGGCGGGCATGTCCAGATGGCTGGCCAGGCGCGACAGGGACGTGGACGGCGCCAGCTCGGCGAGGGCCTTGAGGATGTCGGTACCGACCTCGGCTGCCTGCACCTTCTGTCGCCGGGGAGGCGCTGCTTCGGGGATGTCTGTCATCGGTTCGATCGCGCGGGGAAAGGCAGCGTTATAGCTTGACGCTCTCCTGGGTTCAATTTACTTTTTGCGTAAACCTATTACGCATAATGGGTGGCCCAGGTGAACAGACAAGAACAAGCAGCACCGCCCGTGACCTACCAGGCCGGCTTTGGCAATCATTTCAGTACCGAGGCCCTGCCGGGTGCCCTGCCGATCGGGCAGAATTCGCCGCAACGCGCGCCCTTCGGCCTCTATGCCGAGCAACTCTCCGGCACGGCCTTTACCGTGCCGCGCCACGAGGCCCGACGCTCCTGGCTGTATCGGCTTCGGCCATCGGCCGCCCATGGCCGCTTCGAGCGCTGCACCGGCCAGTTGACCGGCGCCGAACTGGGCGCGCCCACGCCCAATCGCCTGCGCTGGAATCCCTTGCCGATCCCGGCCGCCGCTACGGATTTTCTCGGCGGGCTGGAGCGGATCGTCGCCACCGCCGCAGCCGACCAGGCCGAAGGCGTCAGCCTCTATCGCTATGCCGCCAATGCCAGCATGACCGCCGTCTTCTACGACGCCGACGGGGAATTGCTGATCGTGCCGGAGCAGGGACGCCTGGAGCTGGTGACCGAGTTGGGCCTGCTGCGCCTCGAACCGCTGGAGGTCGCCGTGATTCCACGCGGCCTGAAATTCCGGGTCGAGGTGGTAGCGGGCGAGCCGATACGGGGTTATGTCTGCGAAAACCACGGGCGATCCCTGCGGCTGCCCGAGCTGGGGCCGATCGGCAGCAACGGTCTGGCCAATCCGCGAGACTTCCAGGCACCCGTGGCCCGCTTCGAGGATATGGAGGCACCCACCCGGCTGGTGCAGAAATTCCTCGGCGAACTCTGGGAGACCGAGCTGGATCACTCGCCGCTGGACGTGGTCGCCTGGCACGGCAACAACGTGCCCTACAAATACGACCTGCGCCGCTTCAACACCCTCGGCACGGTGAGTTTCGATCATCCGGATCCGTCGATCTTCACCGTGCTGACCGCCCCGGGCGCCAGCGAGGGGGTGGCCAACATCGACTTCGTGATCTTTCCGCCGCGCTGGATGGTCGCGGAAAACACCTTCAGACCGCCCTGGTTCCACCGCAACCTGATGAACGAATTCATGGGCCTGATCCAGGGCGCCTACGACGCCAAGGCCGATGGCTTCGCGCCGGGTGGCGCCTCCCTGCACGGCTGCATGAGTGCCCATGGCCCGGACCATGTTTCCACCCAGAACGCCATCGCCGCCGAATTGCGGCCGCACAGGATCGAGAACACCATGGCCTTCATGTTCGAAACCGGGCGCGTCCTGCGACCGACCCGTCACGCCCTGGCCTCGCCGCTGCTGCAGCCCGACTACGACGCCTGCTGGGCGGGCCTCACCAACACCTTTGTCGCGCCTGGCGCGGGAGAATCGGCATGACCCACGAATTGCCCAGCTGGGTGGCCTCGGCCAACGGCCATGCGGATTTCTCCCTGCACAACCTGCCGATGGGTGTGTTCAGTCGCGGCGAGGAGACGTCCCGCGGGGGCGTGGCCGTGGGTGACTTCATCCTCGACCTGGGCTTCGCCCTCGAAGCCGGGCTGTTCCGTGGCGAGGCCCAGCGGGCCGCCGAACTGGCCGCCCAGGAGACGCTGAATACCTTCTTCGCCGCCGGCCGGCCGGCGCGGGTCGCCTTGCGCCAGGCGCTGCAGGCGTTGCTGCGCGCCGACCATCCGCAGCGCGAGCAGCTCGAGGAGCTGGCCGAGTATCTGCTGGCACCGCAGAGCGCCTGCCGGATGCACCTGCCTGCGCGGGTCGGTGACTACACCGACTTCTATGTCGGCATCCACCACGCCACCCAGATCGGTCGGCTGTTCCGCCCGGACAATCCGCTGCTGCCCAACTACAAGCACGTGCCCATCGCCTACCATGGCCGCGCCTCGACCCTTGGCGTGTCTGGCGAGGCGTTCAAGCGACCCAAGGGGCAGACGCTGCCGCCCGGGCAGGAGGCGCCCGTGTTCGGGCCGTGCCGGCGGCTGGATTACGAGCTGGAGCTGGGCATCTGGATCGGTCCGGGCAATGCCCAGGGCGAGTCCATCGCCATCGGTGACGCGGCGGAGCATATCGCCGGTTTCTGCCTGCTCAACGACTGGTCGGCGCGGGATATCCAGGCCTGGGAATACCAGCCCCTGGGACCCTTCCTGTCGAAGAGTTTCGCCAGCACCCTGTCGCCCTGGGTAGTGACCGCGGAAGCCCTGGCGCCCTATCGCCAGGCGCAGCCGGCGCGGCCCGCCGGGGATCCCCAGCCCCTGGCCTATCTGTACGACGAACGCGACCAGGCCCAGGGCGCGCTGGACATCGAACTGGAGGTGCTGTTGCGCACGCCGCGCATGGTGGAGCAGGGGCTGCCCGCCCAGCGGATCGCCCTGAGCAATACCCTGAACATGTACTGGACGGTGGCGCAGATGGTGGCCCATCACACCGTCAATGGCTGCGCCCTGCAGCCCGGCGACTTCTTTGGTTCGGGCACCCTGTCCGGGCCGGATGCCGACAGTTGCGGCAGCCTGCTGGAGCTCACCCAGGGCGGCAAGCAGCCGCTGCAGCTGCCAGGCGGCGAGACCCGTACCTTTCTGGAAGACGGTGATGAGGTCACTCTCAGAGCGCGCTGTCAGCGGCCCGGGCTGCCCGCGATCGGCTTTGGCGAATGTCGCGGCCAGGTGCTGGCGGCGGGCTAGGGCGACGTGGATCGCTACCGACCTGAGCGCCGTTGACAAGGCCCCTGGGCAGGTGCAGATTCCTTTTAACGTAATGAACTTACGCATAATAAGAAGCCGACAGGCAAGCGCGGGGCAGTGTCGATGGACCTCTTCACCTATTACCGTTCGACCTCGGCCTATCGGGTCCGCCTGGCGCTGGCGCTGAAGGGGTTGGACTACCATGCCGTACCGGTCAATCTGCTGGCCGGCGAGCAGCGTCAGCCGGCCTATCGCGCGCTCAATGCCCAGGGACGACTGCCCAGCCTGCGCCTCGACAGCGGCGAGGTGCTGAGCCAGTCGCCCGCCATCCTCGAATACCTGGAAGAACGCTATCCTGCGGTTCCGCTACTGCCAGCCGAGCCGCTGCTGCGCGCCCGTCATCGGGGTGTCGCCGCCCTGATCGCCTGTGATGTTCATCCGCTGCACAACGTCTCGGTGCTCAACCGCCTGCGCGGTCTGGGCCTGGAAGAGCCGGCCATCCTCGACTGGATCTCGCACTGGATCGGCGAGGGCCTGGCGGCGGTGGAGACGCAGATAGGGCCCGCGGGCTTCTGCTTCGGCGACGTGGGGCTGGCGGACGTCTACCTGCTGCCCCAGCTCTATGCGGCGCGGCGTTTCCAGGTGGACCTGTCGCCCTATCCGCGCCTCCTGCGGGTGGAGGCCCAGGCCGCCGCGCATCCGGCCTTTCAGCAGGCGCGCCCCGAGGCTCAGCCGGATACCCCGGCACAGGTGGCCCCGTGAAACGCCTGGGCTGTCAGCTGCTCCTGGGTGACTTCCTCGCCCGCAGCGTGCGCGGCATTTCCTGCGCGCCGCCCTTGACGGGCTGCTAGCCCGCGTTACCGACAACGTCCGTCACGTTACCCGTCAAGGAGCCAGTCATGGCCGATCTGTTTGAAAATCCCATGGGTCTCATGGGTTTCGAGTTCATCGAATTCGCCTCGCCCACGCCCAACGTCATCGAACCCGTGCTGGAAAGTCTCGGCTTCAGCCACGTTGCCAACCACCGATCCAAGGATGTGGTGCTGTTCCGCCAGGGCGATATCAACGCCATCGTCAATCGCGAGAAGACCGGCCATGCGGCCTATTTCGCCGCCGAACATGGTCCTTCGGTCTGCGGCATGGCCTTCCGTTGCCGCGACTCCCACCACGCCTATGCCAAGGCGCTGGAGCTGGGCGCCCAGGCGGTGGAAATGCCCACCGGACCGATGGAATTGCGCCTGCCGGCGATCAGGGGCATCGGCGGCGCGCCGCTGTACCTCATCGATCGCTACGAGGAGGGCAGCTCCATCTACGACATCGACTTCGTCTTCCTAGACGGGGTCGAGCGCAAGCCGGTGGGGGCTGGTCTCAAGGTGATCGATCACCTGACCCACAACGTCTATCGCGGGCGCATGGCCTACTGGGCCGACTTCTACGAGCGACTGTTCAATTTCCGCGAGTTGCGCTACTTCGACATCAAGGGCGAGTACACCGGTCTGACCTCCAAGGCCATGAC
Source organism: Pseudomonas sp. AS2.8 (assembly GCF_014190935.1). Taxonomy (NCBI): domain Bacteria; kingdom Pseudomonadati; phylum Pseudomonadota; class Gammaproteobacteria; order Pseudomonadales; family Pseudomonadaceae; genus Pseudomonas; species Pseudomonas sp. AS2.8. Next base: position 1,451,832 of record NZ_JACHVV010000001.1, on the reverse strand, counting down.
CGCACCGGATGGCCTGGTGCGCATCCCGCTCAACGAGGAATCCTCCCGCGGCGCCGGGCAGATCGAGGAATTCCTCATGCAGTTCAACGGCGAGGGTATCCAGCACGTGGCCTTTCTCACCGACGACCTGGTCGCCACCTGGGATCGGCTCAAAGCCTGTGGCACCCGCTTCATGACCGCGCCGCCGGAGACCTACTACGAGATGCTCGAAGGGCGGGTGCCCAACCATGGCGAACCGGTGGAGCAGCTGAAGGCCCGCGGTATCCTCCTTGACGGTAGCTCCGAAGGTGGCGAGCGCCGCCTGCTGTTGCAGATCTTTTCCCAGACCCTGCTGGGGCCGGTGTTCTTCGAATTCATCCAGCGCAAGGGCGACACCGGTTTTGGCGAGGGCAACTTCAAGGCGCTCTTCGAATCCATCGAGCGCGACCAGGTGCGGCGTGGGGTACTGAGCACCTCGGAGTAGCCTCTCCCGTAGCTCCACTGGCTTGCCCAGCGGTGGAGGCGCCTCTAAGGTGACGGCGCGCCATGCCGGCGTCCTTCAACCTCCGAGGTAGCCATGGAGCTGAGTCAGACCCTGGCGCAGGAAATCGTCGAACGCGCCATGCGTATCCTGCCCGGCAACGTCAATGTCATGGATGCGGCCGGGCTGATCATCGGCTCGGGCGATCCCGCGCGGCTGTTCACCCGCCATGCCGGCGCGCGCCAGGTCATCGCCGAGGGCCGTGCCGTGGCGCTGGATGCCGTCGCCGCCGCACGGCTGGCCGGCGCCCAGGCCGGTATCAATCTGCCGTTGTATCGCGCGGGTGAGCTGGTGGGCGTGCTTGGCGTGTCCGGGGAGGACGCCGAGCAGTTGCGCCTGCCCGCCGAGCTCCTGCGCCTGACCGCGGAAATGCTCATCGAGCAGGCCGCCGGCCAGCCGCCCGTGACCAGCCGCATGACCGCACCCTTGCTGCGTCAGCTGCTCGCACCGGGCGCCGCGCCCGAACTGGGGCGCCACGCCAGTCTCCTCGGCTTGCGGCCGGAGTTGCCACGGGATGTCCTGCTGCTCGAATTCGCCGTGCCTGCGCCGGGCTTTGGCGACTGGGCGCAGCAGCGGCTAGCGCACAGCTGGTGCCTGCCGCGCGAAGAAGGGCAGTGGCTCTGGTATCGGCCCGGCGCGGAAGCGCCCGAGGCGCTGCTGGCGGAGCTGCCGGGGCAGGGCTGGTCGTTGCGGCGCAGTGCCTGGATCCCCGAGGCCCGACCCTGGACGGGGCTGGCCGAGACGAGCCAGCGGGCCGTGGATCTGCTGGCGGTGGCCCGACGCCTGCGCCCTGATCTCGTCCGGGTGGCGCAGGACCACCTGGCCCTGCCTACCTGGCTCCAGGGTCAGGCCCAGCGCTCGCACGGTACCTGGTTGCTGGAGCCGCTGCTGCGCCTGCGCCAGGCTGACCGGGACGGCCAGCTGCTGGCGACGCTGCGCAGCTGGTTCGCCCAGGACGCCAGCCCCCAGGCCTGCGCCGAGGTGCTGGGCCTGCATCGCAATGGCCTGCGGCATCGACTGGAACGGATCCAGGCGCTGACCGGCCGGGATCCGCGGCGTTTCGCCGAGGCCGCCGAGTTGTACTGCGCGCTGCTGTTGCTGGATCAGGACTGGGCGATTCCACAGCCCTGACCTCACCAAGCTGGGCTTTTGTCCTGTTGTGGCGCCGGCTGAACCGGGAAACACTCGGCGCATAACAACGGAGAATCGCCCATGAAAATCGTCGTCGCCCCTGATTCCTTCAAGGAAAGTCTGTCCGCTGCCGGTGTCGCCCGCGCCCTGGCCCGTGGCCTGCGTCAGGCCCTGCCCGAGGCTGAGGTCATCGAGTGCCCGCTGGGCGACGGCGGAGAAGGCACCCTGGATGCCGTACTGGCCGCGACCGGCGGCGAGGTGCGCGAGGCGCGGGTGACCGGTCCCCTGGGCGAGCCGGTGACCGCCCGCTGGGGCTGGCTGGCCGAGCAGCGTACCGCCTTCGTCGAGATGGCCAGTGCCAGCGGCCTGGAGCTGGTCTCCAGAACCCGGCGCGACGTGCTGGTCGCCACTTCCCGCGGCACGGGCGAACTCCTGCACGCCGCGCTGGACGCCGGTGCCGAGCGCCTGGTGCTGGCCATCGGCGGCAGTGCCACCAATGACGGCGGCGCGGGCGTGCTCCAGGCCCTTGGCGTCCGGCTGCTGGACGGGCAGGGCCAGGCGCTGGCACCGGGCGGTGCGGCGCTGGCCTCCTTGGCCAGCCTGGACGTGACGGGCCTGCATCCGCGCCTGGCGGCGGTGGAGGTGGTCATCGCCGCCGACGTCGACAATCCGCTCTGTGGTCCCCAGGGCGCCAGCCAGATCTTCGGCCCGCAGAAGGGCGCCTCACCCGAGCAGGTGCGGGAGCTGGACGCGGCCCTGGCGCATTTCGCCACGGTCACCGCCACGACCCTGGGCCGTGATGTCAGCGAGCAACCGGGAGCCGGCGCCGCCGGTGGCGTCGGCTTCGCCGCTCTGGCCTTTCTGCAGGCCACCTTTCGTCCCGGCATCGAGGTGGTCGCGGAACTGGTGGGTCTGGAAGAAGCCCTGCAGGGCGCCGATCTGGCGGTGACCGGGGAAGGGCGGCTGGACGGCCAGACCCTGAGGGGCAAGACCCCGGCAGGCGTACTGCGCCTGGCCCAGCGCCACGGCGTGCCGGTGGTGGCCGTGGCCGGCTCGCTGGGCGAAGGCTACGACGCCCTCTATCAACAGGGCCTCGCCGCCGCCTTCAGCCTGGTACCGGGCCCGCTCAGCCTGGAAGAGGCCCTGGCCCAGGCCGAAGGGCTGCTGGAACGCACCGCCCGCGATATCGGTCGGCTGTGGCAGGCGGCGCAGAGCTGAGATCGATCAATCGACTTCGCTGGCCGGCTCTTCGAGGTGGTCGATACGCTGGAAGCGTTCCACCAGGAAGTCGATGAAGTGGCGCACCTTGGCCGATAGGTGATGGTGTTCGGAATAGACCGCATAAACATCTGCCGAAGGCGGTCTGGCGTCCTCCAGAACCCGACGCAGCCGCCCGCTACGCACGTAGCGGGCGATGTCCCATTCCGCCCGAAGCAGGATGCCGCGGCCCTCGAGTGCCCAGTTCAACGCCACCTCACCATCGTTGCAGCTCAGGTTGCTGCGGACCTTGATGCTGCGGGTGCGCGACCCTTCGAGAAACTCCCAGACGCCGTGGATGCTGTCGTTCTGTCGCAGGAAGATGCAGTTGTGCGTTGCCAGATCCTGCAACCGTTGCGGTGCACCGTAGCGCTCCAGATAAAGCGGTGAGGCGCAGAGCAAGCGGCGATTGCTGGCAATGCGTCGGGCGTGATAGCCCGCGTCCGGGGCCACGCCGAAGCGGATGCCCAGGTCCAGCCCGTGGGCAGCCAGTTCCATGGGATGGTCGCTGAGCAGCAGTTGAGTCTCCACCTCCGGGTAGCGGTCGATGAAGGCTGCCAGCGCCGGGCCTATGTAGCGTCTACCAAAGCCCAGGGAAGCGTTGATCCTCAGCAGGCCTTTGGGCTGGCTCCGGCGACTGGCGACCATGTCTTCCACTGCTTCGATGTCACCGAGAATGCGCCCGGCATGGCGGAAATAAAGCTCGCCCTCGGGCGTGAGACCCAGGGAGCGAGTGGTCCGGTTGACGAGCCGAACGCCTAACCGTTTTTCCAGTGCGGTCAGTCGTTTACTGATTGCAGAGGGCGTGATGCCCAGCTCGCGTGCCGTGGCGGCCAGGTTGCCCTGCTGGGCCAGTTGGTGAAAAAAGGTCAAATCCTGGGGGCGACTCATTATCAACCTCAGTTCACGTAAGTGATGAGTTCAGGTGAATCTTAGCTCAGGTTTCACTACCTATACTCGGCCCAGCGCTGCCAGTCGGCGTCTCACCCAACGAACCAGAGCACAGGGCCCAGCCATGAAGAACTACAAGATCGCAGCCATTCCCGGAGACGGTATCGGGGTCGAAGTCATTGCCGCCGGCCTTGAGGTCCTCGAAGGCCTGGCCAGGCGCCTGGGCAGTTTCGCCTTTGATGTCAGCCACTACCCCTGGGATTCGGAGTACTACCTCGAGCATGGTCACTACATCCCGGAAGGGGGGCTGGACGAGATCAAGCAGGCCGATGCCATCTTTTTCGGCGCGGTAGGAAGCCAGAAGGTGCCGGATCATATTTCCCTCTGGGGCCTGCGGCTGCCGATCTGCCAGGGCTTCGACCAATACGCCAACGTGCGGCCGGCGCGGGTGTTACCCGGGGTTAAAAGCCCGCTGACCAACGGCCAGGCCATTGACTGGGTGATCGTGCGGGAGAATTCCGAAGGCGAATACTCCGGCAGCGGTGGTCGGGTCCACCAGGGGCTGCCCATCGAGGTAGCCACCGAGGTCTCCACCTTCACCCGCGTCGGCGTCGAGCGTATCCATAGATTCGCCTTCGAACTGGCCCGCAGCCGGCCGGCCAAGCACCTGACCCTGGTGACCAAGTCCAACGCCCAACGCCACGGCATGGTGTTGTGGGACGAGGTGTTCGCCGAGGTGGCGAAGGATTATCCGGACGTGCGCACCACCCGCGAACTGGTGGATGCAGTGACCACCACCATGGTGCTCAAGCCGAGCAACCTGGACGTGATTGTCGCCACCAACCTCCACGCTGACATCCTCTCTGACCTGGCCGCAGCGCTTTCCGGCAGCCTGGGTATCGCGCCTACCGCCAATCTCAATCCCGATCGGAGTTTTCCGTCGATGTTCGAGCCCATCCACGGCTCAGCCTTCGACATCACCGGCAAGGGCGTCGCCAACCCCATCGCTACCTTCTGGACCGCGGCGCTGATGCTCGACCACCTTGGCGAGCGCGAGGCCAGTGCCCACCTGATGCGGGCCATCGAGGAGGTCACCGCCAGCGGCCTGCACACGCCAGACCTGGGCGGTACGGCCACCACGCGCCAGGTCACCGACGCCGTGCTGGAGCTGATCGCCCGCTAGCTCGGCGTTCCCACCCGCGGCGAGCTAGCGGGTGGGAAGGCCTCAGCACTTTCACGGGCGACCGCCCGCCGGCGCGGTCGCTTCCATTACAAGAACAACAATGGATATCCCATGAAGCGCCTACTCGGAAAACTCTACGTCCAGGTTGTCATCGCGGTTATTGCCGGCGCCTTGCTCGGCGTCTTTTACCCGGACTTCGCCACCTCGCTCAAACCCATCGGCGATGCCTTCATCAAGCTGATCAAGATGCTGCTCGCGCCGGTGATCTTCCTTACCGTGGTCACCGGTATCGCCAAGATGAACGACATGAAGGAGCTGGGCCGGGTGGGCATCCGCGCCTTCATCTACTTCGAGGTGGTCTCGACCCTGGCGCTGATCGTCGGGCTGGTAGTGGTCGATACCTTCAAGCCCGGCGCTGGCATGAACATCGATCCAGCCACCCTCGACAGCTCCGCCATCGCCAGCTACACCGAGGCCGCCAAGCATGAATCCTTCATCGCCTTCATGATGCAGATCATCCCCAACACCCTCGGGGATGCCTTCGCCAAGGGCAACATCCTGCAGATCCTGCTGTTCTCCATCCTGCTCGGCGTGGCCCTGGCACGCTGTGGCGACAAGGGCAAGCCAATCATCCGCACGCTCGACAGTCTGATGCACGGCATGTTCGGCATCGTCAACATCGTGATGCGTCTGGCGCCGCTGGGGGCCTTTGGCGCCATTGCCTTCACCATCGGCAAGTATGGCTTCGGTTCGCTGTTCTCCTTGGGCAAGCTGATGGCCTGCTTCTATGTGACCTGCATCCTGTTCGTTGCTTTGGTGCTGGGACCGATCTGTCGAGTCGCCGGCTTCAGCCTGTGGAAGCTGCTCAGGTACCTCAAGGAAGAGCTGTTTACCGTGCTGGGCACCAGTTCGTCGGAGTCGGTGCTGCCGCAGATGATCCGCAAGATGGAAAACGCCGGCTGTTCGAAGCCGGTGGCCGGCATGGTCATCCCCTCCGGCCTGACCTTCAACCCGGACGGCCAGGCCATCTACTACACCGCCGCCGCGACCTTCATCGCCCAGGCCACCAACACGCCGCTGAGTCTGACCGACCAGCTCATCATCATGGCTGTGTTGATGCTCACCTCCAAGGGTTCGGCCGGCGTCACCGGTTCCGGTTTCATCACCCTGGCGGCGACCCTCGCCAGTCTTGGCACCATCCCGGTGGCCGGCATGGTGCTGCTGCTGGGCGTAGACCGCTTCATGTCGGAGGCCCGGGCCATCACCAATACCATAGGCAATGGCGTAGCGACCCTCGTCATCGCACGCTGGGTCGGAGCGCTGGACATGGCTCGCCTAAAGACCGCGCTGGATGGCAAGGCAAATCCCGCTTTTGAGGCGGAGGTACAGGAACGTGCGGCGATGGCTGAGCCGGGCCTGTCCGCCCTGGGTCGCAAGGCGCTCTAGCCCTCTATTGCTGGTCGGTTGGCGGGATATGCCTCATGCTGGCGATCCCGCTTCCGACCGACTGCCGCGATGACCTCGTCTGCGATCCTGCGTACCGGCCTGCTGACCGCGGCCCTGCTGCTGACAGTGCCTGCCGTCCAGGCGGCCATTCCCAGTCTCAAACCGGCCAACATCTGTGTGCGCAGCGCCTTCGTGCTGCGCTGCCAGGACGGGCAGGGTGGCTGGTACGGGGTGGCGGTGCAGGGCAACGACACCCTGATGCGTGGCTACGATGCGGTCTCTGGTCGCTCCTGGGCGCAGACCAGCACCCGCCTGGGACGGCTGCAGTTCTTCAGCGGCCTGACCAGCGACGGTAATCTCTGGCTGGGCCGCACCCGGCAGCTGGGCTGGAACGTCATCAGTCGCTTCTCCACGTCCCAGGGCGACCGCGCCCGCACCAGTTGCAACCGGGTGGCGGGGTGCGAGTGGCGTTAGGTGAACCGGCCAATCGGCTCACCAGATGAGCTGATTAGCCGATTTATTCGGCTCAGGCGTGACGCCCAGGTCGGGTTGATACCTGATTGCCAGTTCAACCCAGCGCCTGAGTCAGCAGCGCGAACTGATCCAGGCCATCGCGCGACAACGGCGCCTTGCCCCGGGCCATCTGCTCGACCTCATCGACCTGGGGAACGCCGATTTCGCTCAGCCAGGGATTGAGACCGCTGCGGGCCGTCACGTCGAATCTCACGTAACGCCCTTCGGCATGGCGCAGCAGGGCGAGGATCAGGGCCTTGGCCTGGTCGGTGGATTCGGCGATCACCGGACCGACCGACAGGCCGCGGCCGTAGGGGCGCAGCAGGGCGAAACCGCGCAACTGGCCCTCCTGTTCCAGGCCGACGATGCGCTCGGCCTGGGGCAGCAATTCCTGCAGCAGGGCGCTGCGATCCAGGCCGGTAGCGGCCTGGGCGAGGGGCTCCAATCGGGGCGCCGCTGCCGGGGTCAGCTCACGGACCTGGCCTTCCAGCGGATGGTGCTCACCCATGGCCGGCAGACTCGCCACCTGATGCTGATAGATACGCTCATAGGATTCGAAGCCCTGGCTGCGGTACAGCGGGGCGCCACGCAGGGTGGCGACCAGCAGGGGCGTGCGGTTGCCGGCCAGTTGCAGCAGGCCGTCCATGAGGCGGCGGCCATGGCCCTGGCCCTGGTGGCTGTCGGCGACGATCACCAGGCCGATGGTGGCGAAGTCGCCCTGGGGCACGCAGAAGCCGGTGCCGAACACGCCCTGGTCATCTTCCAGCACCAGGCCTTCGCCGGTATGGAACAGGCATTCCCAGTCAGCCAGTCGGTGTGGCCAGTGCAGCGCCTGGGACAGCTGGTGGGCGGTGGCGAGGTCGGTTTCGCGCAGGGGTCTTAAGGTCGCGTGGGACACGGTAGGTCTCCGGTTCGGGTCTGGCTAATTCAGGCGTCAGCCTAGCAAGCCGCGACGGCAGATTCGGTTGCCGGTGGGCGGGCGCGCCACTGCGCGGCACCGAAGGCCCCTGCCAGTTCGGCAAAAGATGGCGACCCGCGCGCCTAGCATGGGGCCAAGCCCACAGCCCTAGCGGAGCGCGCCATGGCCTCGTTCGACCCCAGAGCAATTGCGGTTCGTTGTGCCCATTTCATCGGGGGTCGCACCTGCGACGCCCAGGCCGAGCTGGAGGTGTTCCGGCCCTCCGATGGCGGCTTCCAGAGCGGGTTGCCGTGTGCCTCGGCGGATCTGGTGGACGAGGTGGTGGAGGGCACCTGGCGCGCCTGGAAGGCCAGCGACTGGGCCAGCCGGCCGCCGCGCGAGCGGGCGCGGGTGATGCGCCGCTGGGCCGATCTGGTCGAAGCCGATGGCGAAATTCTCGGCCCATTGGAGGCGGTGGGTTCGACCCGTCCGCTGCGCGAGGTGCTGGCCTGGGACATCCCCTATGTCGCCGAGGGCATCCGTTTCTTCGCCGAGTTCGCCGACAAGCACGGCGGCGAGGTGGCGGCCACCGCCACCAGCCACCTGGGCCTGCAGATCACCGAGCCCTATGGCGTGGTGGGCGCCATCGCGCCCTGGAATTTTCCGCTGAGCATGGCCGGCTGGAAGATGGCGCCGGCGCTTGCGGCGGGCAATGCCGTGGTGATCAAGCCGTCGGAGCTGACGCCTTTTTCCATTCTGCGTCTGGCGGAGCTGGCCGTGCTGGCGGGTCTGCCGGCCGGCATCCTCAGCGTGGTCCAGGGCGATGGCCGGACCACCGGCGACGCCCTGTGCCGCCATCCGCGCATCGGCAAGGTCACCTTTACCGGCTCCACCGGGACCGGCACCGCCATCATGACCGCCTGCGCCGAAAGCGGGCCCAAGCCGGTGACCCTGGAGCTGGGCGGCAAGAGTCCGCAACTGGTGTTCGCCGACGCCCCGGATCTGGCCCGTACCGCCCGTAGCGTGGCCGCCGCCATCACCGGCAACGCCGGTCAGGTGTGCGTCTCGGGCTCGCGGCTGCTGGTACAGCGTGCCGCCCTCGAGCCGATGCTGGAGGGCATCCGTGCGGCCTTCGCCGCCTTGCGCCCAGGGCCGACCTGGTCGGCGGAGGCCACCCTGGCGCCGATCATTTCCCATCGCCAGGGGCAGCGCATCCAGGACATCGTCTCCCGCAGCCGGGCGGCCGGTGCGGAGATCCTGGTCGGCGGCGCCCTGGAGGAAGGCATGGGCGGCGCCTACTATCAGCCGACGCTGATCGCCGGGGTCGGCGCGGACAACCCTGCGGTGCGCGAAGAGATCTTTGGCCCGGTGCTGACCGTGCAGGTGTTCGACGAGGAAGCCGAGGCGCTGGCCCTGGCCGACCATCCCACCTACGGCCTGGCCGCCGGGGTGCACACCGCCGACCTCGGGCGGGCGTTGCGCCTGACGCGGGCGCTGGAAGCCGGTACCGTCTGGGTCAATCGCTATGGCCGCAGCCACGACTGGATCATTCCCACCGGCGGCTACAAGAGGTCCGGCATCGGCAAGGACCTGGGCCGCGCCGCCTACGAGGCGACCCTGCGCAGCAAGAGCGTGCTGATCGACCTGGAGCATTCCTGAGGTCGCCGCAAACAATGCTGGGCCCTACCGCTAAAACGGTTTTTTCTGTCTCCCGCGGCGCCTGAAAACGGACAACTGTCAGGCCCGCCGATGCTGTAATGCTTGCCAGGGACGCGACCGGCGTCCCGGCCTCTCACTCATGACCCCTGTCAAAGGACCCTTGCCATGACCGCCTTTCGGCCCAAGTACATCACCTTCGACTGCTACGGCACCCTGACCCGTTTCCGCATGTCCGACATGGCCCGCGAGATGTTCGCCGACCGCATTCCAGCCGAGGCGATGGACCAGTTCTGCAAGGATTTCAACGGCTATCGCTTCGACGAGGTGCTCGGCGCCTGGAAACCCTATTCGGAGGTGCTGTACTCGGCGGTGGAACGTACCTGCAAGCGCTGGGGCATCTCCTTCACCGACGCCGAGGCCAATGCCTACTACGAGGCGGTGCCGAGCTGGGGGCCGCACCCGGACGTGACCGCGGGCCTGGCCAAGATCGCCGACAAGATCCCGCTGGTGATCTATTCCAACGCCGCCGACGAGCAAATCATGTCCAACGTCGACAAGCTGGGCGTACCCTTCCACCGGGTCTTCACCGCCGAGCAGGGCCAGGCCTACAAGCCGCGCCTGCAGGCCTTCGAATACATGCTGGACAACCTGGGTTGCGGCCCGGAAGACGTGCTGCACGTGTCGTCGAGCTTTCGCTACGACCTCATTCCGGCCGACTACATGAACATCAAGAACAAGGTGTTCGTGAATCGCGGCCATGAGCCGAGCACGCCGTTCTACAGCAACACCGAGATCAAGGACATCGGCGGCCTGGCCGCGGTCGTCGGTCTCGAATAACCCCCTGAGCTGCCGGAGCGCCCGCCCATGAGTCTTGGCCCAGCATCGTCCGATTCCTACTGGCTCGCGACCGCGCCGGGCTTTACCGGGGCCACCCCCGGGCCGGTGGCGGGCGAGGTGGATGTCGTCGTCATCGGCGGCGGCTTCACCGGACTCTCCGCGGCAGTCGCCTTGCGCCGGCGCGGTGCCAGCGTGGCGGTGCTGGAGGCCGGTCGGGTGATCGGCGAAGCCTCCGGGCGCAACGGCGGCCACTGCAACACCGGCGTCGCCCAGGACTACGCGGCCCTGCACGCCAGCCTGGGCGCCGAAAAGGCCCGGGCCTTCTACCAGGCTTATGCCGATGCGGTGGCCAGCGTCGAGGCGGTGATCGCCGAAGAGGGCATCGCCTGCGACTTCCACAAGGCCGGCAAGCTCAAGCTGGCGGCCAAGCCGCAGCACTACGACAACCTCGCGCGCACCTGCGAATTGATCCGCCAGGAGGTGGACCCGCAGGTCGAACTGCTCAGCGCCGCCCAGGTACGGGTCGAGGTGGCGTCCGACGATTTCCATGGGGGGCTGCTGCAGCACAACGGCGCCCAGATGCACATGGGGCGCTTCGGCGTGGGACTGGCGGACGCGGCGGTGCGGCGGGGCGCCCAGGTCTACGAAGGCACGGCGGTCAGCGATCTGCAGCGCCTGCCCGATGGCAGCTTTCGCGTGGTCAGCGCCAAGGGCGAGCTGCGCGCCCGCCAGGTGCTGGTGGCCACGGGTAACGCCAGCGTCGGTCCCTTCCAGTGGTTTCGGCGCCGCATCGCCTCGGTGGGCAGTTTCATCATCGCCACGGCGCCCCTGCCCAAGGCGCAGCTGGACGAACTGCTGCCCAATCGGCGCACCTATGTCACCAGTCGCATCATCGGCAACTATTTCCGCACCACCCCGGATCACCGCCTGATCTTCGGTGGACGGGCGCGTTTCGCGCTGTCCGATCCGCGCCAGGACGCCAAGAGCGGCGCCGTGTTGCGCGCCGCCCTCGGCCAACTTTTTCCCAGCCTGGCCCAGACGCCCATCGACTATTGCTGGGGCGGCCTGGTGGACATGACCGCCGACCGCCTGCCCCGCGCCGGCGAGCAGGATGGCCTGTTCTATGCCATGGGCTACAGCGGCCACGGCGTGCAGATGTCGGTGCACATGGGCCGGGTGATGGCCGAGGTGCTGGAAGGCCGTAGCCAGGCCAATCCCTGGCGGGTGCTGGACTGGCCGGCCATTCCCGGGCATTTCGGCAAGCCTTGGTTCCTGCCCCTGGTGGGCCTCTACTACCGGGTCCAGGATCGCCTGCACTAGGCCTTGATCCAGCGACCGCCCATCCAGGCCCTGCCACGCAGCGCCTGGATGGGCGGTTTTTTCGTTTTTGCACCGCAGCCTCCAGATACAGCCGTCGCCGCTGCGCAGAAACTGCCGCCGCCGCGGGCTTGGCGTGGTCATCCAGCCTCTCGTCCCGGTACGCAGTACGCTCGGCCAACCCAAGCGGAACGCCGCGCCAGCGCGCCAAAGGCGGGCGTTGCAGGCTTCGATGCGCCGTCGCGACGCACACCGCAAACAATGCTGAGCGGCTTGGTCAAAACGGTCTTTTCTGTCTCGCCGTGGGGCCAAATCGACGGTAATCGACGAGGGGGCGGTGCTGTAATGAACCAGGCCGCATGACAAGGCGGCCAAGCGGACAGCTCCGCGCTCCCGGGGAGGGGCCGCGCGGACTGGCGACCAAGTCCCCCACGAGCGAGCCGACATGACCGAGAAAAAGACTGGAAGTCCCCTGATAGGAGCTGCTGAAAGCGTTCGGGCCTTCGAGGCCCTGCATCGGGGGGTGTCGCGGCGCGACGCGCTGCGCCTGGTGGGCGCCGCCGGATTGCTGGCGACCGGGGTGGGCAGTCTGCTCGGTCGTGATGGCCAGGCCTTCGCCGCAGAAGATGCGGTCACCGGCACCCCGCGTCGCGGCGGTCGGGTCCGCGCGGCGGCGGCCGGTTCGTCCACCGCCGACACCCTGGATCCGGCAAAGGGCTCGTTCTCGGGCGACTATGCCCGCCAGTATTTCTTCTACAACGGCCTGACCGTCTTCGACAGCCATCTGCAACCCCAGATGGCCCTGGCCACCAGCGTGGAGACCCAGGACGCCCTGACTTGGACGATCAAGCTGCGCCAGGGCGTGCAATTCCACAACGGCAAGACCTTCGACAGTGCCGACGTCGTCTACTCGCTGCTGCGCCACAAGGACCCGGCGGTGGGTTCCAAGGTCAAGGCGCTGGCCGACCAGTTCGCCGAGGTCACCGCGGTGGCGCCCGACGAGGTGCGCATCCGCCTGGTATCGCCGAACTCCGAGTTGCCCGCGGTGCTGGCCATCTCGCCGTTCCTGATCATCGCCGACGGGACCAAGGACTTCTCCACCGCCAACGGTACCGGGCCCTTCAAGGTCAAGGAATTCAAGCCGGGCGTGCGCACCGTGGGCGTGCGCAACGAAAACTACTGGAAGTCCGGCAAGCCCTATCTGGACGAGATCGAGCTGATCGGCATCGGCGACGAGCCTTCGCGGGTCAACGCCCTGCTAGCCGGCGACGTCCAGCTCACCGTGTCGGTGGATCCGCGCTCCGCCGAGCGCCTCAAGCAGAGCGGCAAGCTCAAGGTGGTGGCCAACACCTCGGGTGGCTACACCGATCTGATCATGCGCATTCCCAACCGACCCTTCGACGATCCCAATGTGGTCGAGGGCATGAAGCTGCTGTTCGATCGCGAGCAGATCCTCAAGTCGGTGTTTCTCGGCTACGGCACCATCGGCAACGACCAGCCGATCATGCCCGGCACGCCCTATTACGCCGCGGACCTGCCCCAGCGGCCCTATGATCCGGACAAGGCCAAGTTCCTCTTCCAGAAGGCCGGCATCGCCGGGGCGAAGCTGCCCCTGGTGACCTCCACCGCCGCCGACAATGCCAACGAGATGGCCCTGGTGCTGCAGCAGTCGGCGCGCCAGGCCGGGCTCAACCTGATGGTCAACCGGGTCAGTGCCGACGGCTACTGGAACAGCCACTGGATGAAGGACCCGCTGGGCTTCGGCAACATCAACGCGCGGCCCACGGCCAACATCCTGCTGTCGCAGTTCTTCAAGTCCGATGCGCCCTTCAACGAGTCGGGCTGGAAGAACGAGCAGTTCGACCAGCTGCTGGTGGCCTCCCGCGGCGAGACGGATGTCGCCAAGCGCAAGCAGATGTATGCCGACATGCAGCTGCTGATCCACCAGCACTGCGGCATCGGCCTGCCGATCTTCACCAGCTCCATCGATGCCCACTCGCCCAAGCTCGGCGGCTACGGGATCATCCCCATCGGCGGCTTCATGGGCTACATGTTCGCCGAGCACGTCTGGCTCGAGGCCTGACGCCCGGTGCCTCACGGCGAGTCGGTCCCCAGGGCCTGGCTCGCCGCTCCACGCTCAAGCAGGAGGTGGCTTTGGACCTTTCCGTCTTCACTCTCATCGCCAGACGCCTCGCGGGCGGGTTGCTGACCCTGCTCATCGTCTCGTTGCTGGTGTTCTTCGTCTCCGCGCTGCTGCCGGGCGATGCCGCGCAGCAGGCGCTGGGGCAGTTCGCGCTGCCCGAGCAGGTCGCGGCGCTGCGGGCCCAGATGGGCCTCGACCAGCCGGCCCTGCTGCGCTACGTCCACTGGCTGAGCGGCCTCCTGCACGGCGATCTCGGCCAGTCGCTGGCCAGCCAGATGCCCATCACCAGCATGATCGGTGACCGCCTCGGTGGCTCCCTGATGCTGGCCGGGGTCACCGCCCTGGTATCGGTGCCCCTGGCGCTGGGCCTGGGCATCGTCTCGGCGATGAATGCCGGGGGGCGGCTGGATCGCGCCCTCAACGTCTTTACCCTGGGCATCGTCGCGGTGCCGGAATTCCTGGTGGCGACCCTGGCGGTGCTGGTCTTCGCCGTGCACCTGCAATGGACCTCGGCGCTGACCTTCGCCCATGACATCGACGGCCCCCTGGACTTCCTGCGCGCCTATGCGCTGCCGGTGGGCACCCTGTGCTGCGTGATCGTGGCGCAGATGGCGCGGATGACCCGCGCCGCCCTGGTCGAGCAGCTGCAGAGTCCCTATGTGGAGATGGCCCGGCTCAAGGGCGTCGGGCCGGTGCGCGCCGTCCTGCGCCACGCCTTGCCCAATGCCGTGGGCCCCATCGCCAATTCCATCGCCCTGAGTCTTTCCTACCTGATGGGCGGGGTGGTGATCGTCGAGACCATCTTCAACTACCCGGGCATCGCCCAGCTGATGGTGGACGGCGTCGCCAGTCGCGACCTGCCGCTGATCCAGGCCTGCGCCATGCTGTTCTGCTGCGCCTACCTGGTGCTCATGACCCTGGCGGATCTCTGCGCCATCCTGTCCAATCCGAGGCTGAGAACGCTATGACCCGACCCGTGATTCCCGTACGTGCCGCGTCCGTCGTGCCGGTGGATGGCAAGACCCTCGATGCCCAGCTGTCACCGCCGCGGACCCGCCGGCGCAGCCGCTGGTCGCTGACCGCGATCCTCGGCGGCGTGCTGGTGGCCTTCTGGCTGTTCATCGCCGTGTTCGGCGCCTGGCTGACACCCTACGATCCGGGCGCCCTGGGCGACAGCGCCATCCTCGCCAGCTACAGCGCCGCTCACCCGCTGGGCACCGACTACCTGGGTCGCGACGTGCTCAGCCGCATCCTCGATGGCGCTCGTTTCACGGTCGGGCTGGCGCTGATCGCCGCCGTGCTCTCCTGCGTGCTGGGCACCGGGCTCGGTCTGCTGGCGGCGCTGTCCGGCCGCTGGGTGGACGAGCCGCTGTCGCGGCTGATCGATGCGCTGATCTCGCTGCCGAGCAAGATGCTGGCGCTGGTGATGGTCTCGGCCTTCGGCTCCTCGGTGCCGCTGTTGATCGTCATGGCGGTGGTGGGCTATGCCCCCGGTTGCTATCGCATCGCCCGCAGCCTGGCGATGAACCTCACCGAGCTGGAGTACGTCCAGGTCGCCCGCACCCGCGGCGAAGGCCGGCTGTACATCGCCCTGCGCGAGATGCTGCCCAACATGCGCCTGCCGCTGCTCACCGACCTGGGCCTGAGATTCGTCTACATCGTGCTGCTGCTCAGCGGCATGAGCTTTCTCGGACTCGGCGTGCAACCGCCGAATGCCGACCTGGGCTCCCTGGTGCGGGAAAACATCGGCGGTCTGGCCGACGGCGCCCCGGCGGTACTGATGCCGGCGCTGGCCATCGGCACCCTGACCGTGGGCGTCAACCTGCTCATCGACCGTTTCGGCGCACGACGCCGGGGAGGGCGCTGAGATGGAACTGCTGGTAGAGGTCAAGGACCTGCGCGTGGTCGTCCAGAGTGACGACGGCAGCGAAACCGCCATCGTCAAGGACGTCGGCTTCAACCTGGCCAAGGGCGAGGTGCTGGCGCTGATCGGTGAATCCGGCTCGGGCAAGACCACCATCGCCCTGTCGCTGCTCGGCTATGCCCGCGAGGGCTGCCGGCTGGCCGGCGGCTCCATCCGCGTCGGCGACACCCAGGTGCTGGAACTGGACGCTGGTGGCCTGCGCCGCCTGCGCGGTCGCACCGTGGCCTATATCGCCCAGAGCGCGGCGGCGGCCTTCAATCCGTCGCGGCGGCTGATGGAGCAGATCATCGAAAGCGCGCTGATCCATGGCGTGCTGACCCGCCGGGAAGCCGAGGCGCGGGCGCTGCAGCTGTTCAGGGAGCTGGCGCTGCCGGATCCCGAGCACATCGGCCAGCGCTATCCGCACCAGGTCTCGGGCGGGCAGTTGCAGCGGCTGATGGCGGCCATGGCGCTGATCACCGATCCGACCCTGGTGATCCTCGACGAACCCACCACGGCGTTGGACGTCACCACCCAGATCGAGGTGCTGCGCGTCTTCAAGCAGGTGGTGCGCGAGCGGGGCGTGACCGCCATCTACGTCTCCCACGACCTGGCCGTGGTGGCCCAGATGGCCGATCGCATCCTGGTGCTCAATGGCGGGGAGGTCTACGAGAATCGCCGCACCGAACGTCTGCTGGCCAGTGCCCGCCATCCCTATACCCGCAGCCTGTTGGCCGCGGCCCAGCCGGAGCCCCTGGCGGAACGTGGGCTGCCCACCGTGGAGACTGCGGCGCCGGTGCTGGAGGTCAAGGATCTGGTGGCCGGCTATGGCCCCATCGGCGCCGACGGCCTGCCGCGCTATCGGGTGCTGGAAGGCATCGACCTGAGCATCGGCGCCGGCCAGGCGCTGGGCGTGATCGGCGAATCCGGTTCGGGCAAGTCGACCCTGGCGCGGGTGATCGCCGGCCTGCTGCCACCGGCCCAGGGCAGCGTGCGCCTGGGTGGCGAATTGCTGCCGCCGGGTCTGGAAGGCCGCACCCGCGAGCAGTTCCGCCGGGTGCAACTGGTCTACCAGAATGCCGACACGGCGCTCAATCCGGCCCACAGCGTGGAGCGCATTCTGATGCGCCCGCTGGAGACCTATCACGCCTTCGACAAGGCCACCCGCCAGCGCAAGGTCCGCGAATTGCTCGACCGCGTGCAACTGCCGGCCAGCCTCGCCAGCCGGCGTCCGGGCGAGCTCTCCGGTGGCCAGAAGCAGCGGGTCAACCTGGCCCGGGCGCTGGCCGCCGAGCCCGCGCTGATCCTCTGCGACGAGGTTACCTCGGCGCTGGATACCGTGGTCGGCGCGGCCATCCTCGATCTGCTCGCCGAATTGCGTCGCGAACTGGGGCTGGCCTATCTGTTCATCAGCCACGACATCTCCACGGTGCGCAGCCTCTGCGACGAGGTGCTGGTGCTCTATGCCGGCCAGCCGGTGGAGCTGGGCACTCCGACCACGTTGCAGCATCCGCCGCTGCATCCCTACACCGAATTGCTCACCGCCTCGGTACCGGCGCTGCGTCAGGGCTGGCTGGAAGAGCAACCGATCCGCACGCCCGTGCCCCTCGTCTCCTCGCCGCCCGCCAGCGGTCGGCTCTGCAGCTTCCTGCAGCGCTGCCCGGTGCGGGTCGAAGGCCGTTGCGACCGGGTGCCGCCCCGGCCCCAGACCCTGGCCGGCGGCAACCGCATCCTCTGTCATCATGACGGCGAGACCTTGCAGCGCCTGCAGGGCGGCGCCGTGCTGCACACCCAAGGAGTTCGCGCATGACTTCCCGCTTCCAGCGACTCGGCGAGACCGGCCGGCCGCAGGTCAGCCTCAGCGTCGACGGCCTGCCGGTCACGGCGCTGGCCGGCGACACCCTGATGGTCGCCTTGCTCGCCAATGGCCCGGCGCTGCGCCGTTCCGAATTCGGCGACGAGCGCCGCGCCGGTTTCTGCCTGATGGGCGCCTGCCAGGATTGCTGGGTCTGGACCGCCACGGGCGAGCGCCTGCGCGCCTGCGGCACCGAGGTTCGCGAAGGCCTGCAGATCCTCACCACGCAACCGGAGGCGGTATGGAATCGGGTCTAGCGAACGCGGGCGGGAGCCCACCGCGAGTGGTTATCGTCGGCGCCGGTCCGGCCGGGGTGCGCTGCGCGGAAACGCTGCTGGCCGCCGGCCTCACCCCGGTGGTGATCGACGAGAATCGCCGTGACGGCGGCCAGATCTATCGCCGCCAGCCCGAGGGCTTCCAGCGTCCCTATGCCACCCTCTATGGCAGCGAGGCGGGCAAGGCCGAAAGTCTGCACCGCACCTTCGACGGCTTGCGCGGACGCCTCGACTACCGCCCCGACACCCTGGCCTGGCACCTGCACGAACGCACCCTCTACACCGTGCAGGGCAATCGCCAGCGTACCCTGGACTTCGATGCCCTGGTGCTCTGCACCGGGGCCGGTGACCGCCTGCTGCCGGTGCCGGGCTGGAACCTCGCCGGCACCTATACCCTCGGCGGCGCCCAGATCGCCCTCAAGGCCCAGGCGGTGTCCATCGGCCGGCGGGTGATCTTTCTTGGCAGCGGCCCCTTGCTCTACCTGGTCGCCGCCCAATACCAGCAGGCCGGTGCCACGGTGGCCGCGGTCCTGGACACCGCGCCGCTGCGCCTGCGCGCCCAGGCCACGCCCAAGCTGCTGGCCCGCCCGGGCGTGGCCTGGAAGGGCGTGCAACTCATGGCCTCGCTCAAGCGCGCCGGGGTGCCGCTGCACTTTGGCGTCACCCCGCTGGAGATCCTCGGCGATGCCGAACAGGGCGTGCGCGGCGTGGCTTTCGCCGATGCGCGTGGCCTGCGCCAGGAGGTGGCGGGTGACGCCGTGGGCCTGGGCTATCACCTGCGCCCGGAAACCCAGCTGGGCGATCTCGCCCGTTGCGCCTTCGAATTCGAGCGCGCCACTGGCCAATGGGTGCTGCAACTGGATGCCGATGGCCGCACCTCCACGCCGGGGGTCTATGCCGCCGGCGATGGCGCCCGGGTGCGGGGCGCCGACGGGGCCGAGCTGGCCGGGCAACTGGCCGCCTGCGCGGTCCTGAGCGATCTCGGCCGCACCCCGCCCGATGGCCTCGTCGAGCGCTGCCGCGAGGCGCTGGCGGTCCAGGAGCGCTTTCGCCTGGGCTTGGCCGAGGCCTTTCCCTGGCCCGCGAAACAGATGGCCAGCCTGCCGGACGGGTCGGTGGTCTGCCGCTGCGAGGGCATCACCGCCGGTGAATTGCGCGCCGTGGTGCGCGAGAAGGGCGCCCAGGAAGCCAACCGGGCCAAGGCCTTCAGCCGCGTCGGCATGGGTCGCTGCCAGGGGCGCTATTGCGCCCAGGCCGGCGCCGAGATCATCGCCGCCGAATCCGGGGTGCCGGTGGAGACCGTCGGCCGCCTGCGCGGCCAGGCACCGGTCCGGCCATTGCCGCTGGGCATCGTCACCAGCGAAGAGGAGCTTTCGTCATGAACCAGACCGCCAACCGCGCCGACGTCATCGTCGTCGGCGCCGGCATCATGGGCAGCGCCAGCGCCTTCTTCCTGCGCCGCCGGGGCCTGTCGGTGCTCCTGCTGGAGCGCGACCAGGTCGGACGTTTCGCCAGCGGCACCAATTTCGGCAACGTCCGCCGGCAGGGCCGCTACCTGACCCAGGTGGCGCTGTCCAACCGTTCCCGCGGTATCTGGGGTCGTCTGCCCGAGTTGATCGGCGATGACCTGGAATTCATCCCCGGCGGCCATCTGCGGGTGGTCTACGATCCCGGCCGCATCGCCATGCTGCACGAGTACGCCCGGGCGCCGGAGACCGCCGCCCTGGATCTGCAGGTGCTCGAAGGCACCGCCCTGCACGAGAAGTTTCCCTACCTGGGCCCCGAAGTGGTGGCCGGCTCCTATGCGCCCCACGACGGCCATGCCAATCCGCGCCTGGCCGCGCCGGCCTTTGCCCGCGCCGCGGTGCGCGAGGGCGTCAATCTGCAGGAAGGGGTGGAAATCACCCAGGTTACCAAGCCGGATGGCGACTTCCTGGTGCAGGCCGCCGACGGCCGCCACTATCGGGCGCCGCGGCTGCTGATCACCGCCGGGGCCTGGGGCAGTCGGCTGTCGAGCCAGTTCGGCGAGCCGGTGCCCATCGAGACCCACGGACCGCAGATGGGCGTCACCGAGCCCTTGCCCTATGCCTTCAAGGAAGCGGTGGGCGTCTCTTCGCCGCTGGTGAGCGAAACCATCTACTTCCGCCAGATTCCGCGCGGCAACGTCATCTTCGGCGGCTGCTTCCGCACCCGGCCGGATCTGGACACCCGCCTGGCCCGCGCCGAACCCCATGGCCTGCTCAACCAGCTCACCCAGCTGCGACGCCTGGCGCCGGCCCTGGCCAGAGTCAACGTGATCCGCACCTGGAGCGGGGTGGAAGGCTATATCGCCGACGACCTGCCGATCATGGGGCCGAGCAGCCAGATGGACGGTCTCTACTACGCCTTCGGCTTCTGTGGCGCCGGCTTCCAGCTCGGCCCGGGCGTGGGCGACACCATGGCCGAACTGATCGCCACCGGTCGCACCGAGACGCCGCTGGCGGCCTTCGACATCGGCCGCTTCGCGCAACCCCGCAGCGAGAGCCTGGCCGGATGAACAGCCAGGACCTGCTGCGTACCCTGATCGGCTTTCCCACCGTTTCCGCCGACTCCAACCTGGCGCTGATCAGGCATGTGCAGGGGCTGCTGGAGGCCGCCGGCATCGCCTGCCGCCTTGTGCTCGACGAGAGCGGGCGCAAGGCCAATCTCTTCGCCAGCGTCGGCCCGAGCGACGTACCCGGCGTGCTGCTCTCCGGGCATACCGACGTGGTGCCGGTGGCCGGCCAGGCCTGGACCCTGCCGCCGTTCGAGGGAACCCTCAAGGACGGCCGGATCTATGGGCGCGGCGCCTGCGACATGAAGGGCTTCGTCGCCTGCGCCGTGGTGGCGCTGCTGGCCGCTGCCCGGGGCGCACCGTTGAAACGCCCGTTGCAACTGGCCCTGTCCCACGACGAAGAGATCGGCTGCGTCGGGGTGCGCCGACTGCTGGATGTGCTGGAGCTGGCGCCGCTGCGGCCCTTCCTCTGCATCGTCGGCGAACCCACGAACCTGCAGGTCGCCCTCGGCCACAAGGGCAAGGCCGCGCTGCGCGCCCACTGCCATGGCCAGGAGGGCCATTCCTCCTTGGCGCCACTGCACGTCAACGCCATCCACCTGGCCAGCGACCTGGTCGGCGCCCTGCGCGCCAGCCAGCGGCGCCTGGCGGAAGAGGGCGCGCACGACGCGGCCTACGACATTCCCTATACCACCCTGCATGTCGGGCGGATCGATGGCGGCAAGGCGCTGAACATCGTGCCCAACCTCTGCACCCTGGACTTCGAGATCCGTCACCTGCCGGCGGACGATCCCGCCAGCCTGGTCGCCGCGCTGCAGGAAACGGCGGACGGCCTGGTCAGGGAGGCACGGCAAACCTCGGCCAAGGCCGCCATCGAGATCGAGACGGTCAACGCCTATCCGGGCCTGGACACCCATCCCAGCGTCGACGCCGTGCGCTTCCTGCAGACCCTGGTCGAACCCGGCACCACCCAGCTCAAGGTGGCCTTCGGCACCGAGGGCGGTCTCTTCGCCCATCGGCTGGACACCCCGGTGGTGGTCTGCGGCCCCGGCAGCATCGAGCAGGCGCACAAGCCGGACGAGTATGTCGAATTGAGCCAGCTCGATGCCTGTGACGCCTTGCTGGGGCGGTTGCGGGTGGCCCTGGGGTGAGGCCACCCGGACCGCTCAGTAGCCCCGCTGGCGATCCACCAAACCCCGCATGGGCTCCCCGCGCTGATGGCGCCGGATATTGTCCAGCAGCACGGTGAACGCCGTTTCCGGCACCGTCATGGCGCCCACGTGGGGCGTCAGCCAGATCCGCGGATGCTGCCAGAACGGATGGTCGGCTGCCGGCGGTTCCGGCTCCACCACGTCCAGCACCGCCTGGCCCAGCTGACCGCTGGCCAGCGCCGCCAGCAGGTCGGCCTCCACCAGCTGGGCGCCACGGCCCAGGTTGATCAGGCTGGCGCCGCGGGGCAGGGCGGCGAAGAGGCGGGCGTCGAGGATGCCGCGGGTTTCCCCGGTCAGCGGCAGCAGGCAGATGAGGATCTCGCAGTCGGCCAGAAACGCCGGCAGCTGCTCGGCGCCGGCATGGCAGCGCACCCCCGGCAGGTCATGGGCCGAGCGCGACCAGCCCGAGAGCTGGAAACCGAAGGTGGCGAGCCGCTCCAGCACCGCCTGGCCGATCTGGCCGAGACCCAGCACGCCCACGCGTCTATTCTCCGCCGTCACCAGGGCATGTTCCTGCCAGCGTCCCGCGGCCTGCTGGTCGAGATAGAGCGGCAACTGGCGATGCAGCGCCAGCACCATGAGGGTGGCGTATTCCACCATGCCGGCGACGATGCCGGGGTCCAGCATCCGCACCACGGGCAGCGCCGGCGGCAACAGGTCCAGGTCGAACTGGTCGACGCCGGCCGAGGTGGCAAACAGCACCTCCAGGTTCGGAAAGCGGCTGGCCAGGTCCTCCGGCGGTTGCCAGCAGGCCAGGTAGCGGATCTCTTCCGGATTGCCCACGTCCGGCCATTGGCGGAATTCGATATCGGGCGCGCGTTCCTGGAACAGGTGTCGCCAGGCCTGGCCGCGTTCGGGATCGGCCTTGTAGAGCAGTGTCATGGGGAGGTCTCCGGCAAAGCCCAAGGATGGCGTAGTGGGGCGGTAGTTTGTCCCGAAATCTCCCCTGCTGCCGCCATGATCGGTGGTGCGGTGGAAACTGCGCCGCATCTGGGAAAAACGGCAGCTTCTGTACGGGCCTGGGCCCCAAAACGCCATAACCCCGCCGCTCTGCAAGTCGATACTGGCCGGGTCCGCGGCACGCCTGCCGCGCCGCCCGACACGAGGATCCGCCATGCCCTTGCTGCACTACTGCCAGCCGCTCGGTGACCGCCAGCTGCCCCGCGCGCTCCAGCCCCTGCACGATGATCCCCTGGCCGCCGGCCGCGAATTGCACCTGCACGATGGCCGCCTGGGCTATGTGATGGGCAGCGCCGTCGCCCATTCCGCCGATTGCCAGTTGGACGACTACCCCTGGGTGGAGGTCAGCCTCATCGAGGCCGGGGAGTTGCACCTGGAATGGGACGGGAATGCCCTGCAACTGAAGGCCGGCGATGCTTTCATCCTGCCACGGGGCCTGAGCTGCCGCTGGCGTCACAGCGGCGAATTGCGGCGCCTGTTCATGGCCTTTCCCGGCCGGGCCAGCGAAGGTCCCATGCCCCAGGCACCCGTGCTGCTGGATCCCTCGGCCCCGCGCGAACCCTCGCCGCCGCCAGCGGCCAGCGTGCTGCTCAGCCCCGAGCCCACGGCCACCGGCTGTGACCTGTTCGAAAGCGGCGGCGGGGCCCTGCGGATCGGCATGTGGGAGTGCACGGCCTATACGCGCAAGGCGGTGAGCAATCCCCACTGCGAGCTGATGCTGCTCTATGCCGGCGCCGTGACCCTCGCGGTCGAGGGCGAAGCGCCCTGTCAGGTCAACGCGGGCGAGGCGGTACTGGTACCGGCGAATACACCGATGGCCTGGGACAGCCGGGAGCGGGTGCGCAAGCTCTATTGCATCCTGCGCTGAGAAGAGGGCGCTCCGGCAGCGGGATGCTGGCGGAGCATCGCGGCGAGGGGGTCAGCCGGCCTTGATCAGGCTGCGCAGCGGCAGGGCGTTCTTGACCACCGGCGACTTGATGACGATGTAGCTGAAGTACTTCTCGATGCCGACGTTGCGGTCGAGGATGGATTCCATCAGCTCCTGGTAGTGGCCGATGCTGCTGCACATGAAGCGCAGCAGGTAGTCGTAGCCGCCGCTGATGAGGTGGCATTCGAGGATCTCGTCGACGCCGCGGATGAAGGACTCGAACTTCACGAAGTCGGCACGCTTGTGGTCGGAAAGGGTGACCTCGGTGAAGACCGTCACCGAGTTGGCGATCTTGGCGAGGTTGACGTGGGCTTCGTAGCCGCTGATGTAGCCGGCCGCCTCCAGGCGCTTGACGCGCTGCAGGCAGGGGCTGGGCGAGAGGCCCACGGCTTCGGCGAGACTGACATTGGTCATCCGGCCATCCTTCTGCAGTTGCACCAGGATGTTGATGTCGATGCGGTCCAGTTTTGTTGCGGCGTCCATCGTCGTTCCTCGCAGTCGTGAACGGCAGGCTAGGCACGCAGGGCGGTCTGATGCGCATGCACCAAATCGGCGAGACTCGCGTACTCGCACCGCGTGCCATCCAGGGCCTGCCGCGAAAGGTTCCAGGGCCGCGAGCGATCACGGCGCAAGGTACACAGCGGAAAATCCACCAGGGGGTTCCAGGGGTCGTCCGGTTCGCTGCCCCTTACCGGCAGCAGATCCCCGCGCGCCAGGCCAAGCTCTTCCAGGGTGTTGTCCAGCGCCAGGCGCAGATCGCCGCCGCGGTTGGGGATCACGGCGGCGAACACCTCGGGCAAGCGTGCCGTGACCGCCGCGGCGTCGCCGTCATCGGGCGAAGCCAGCAACACCAATCGATAGAACTTGCTCAGGTACTGCAGCGCGCCCGGCGCATCCTCGAACACCGGCCAGCACGACGTGGCGTTTCCAAAGGCCACGCTGGCATCCAGGTCGTCTTCCTGCTGCAACTCTTGCGCCAGACGCTGGTGGATACGCAGGTGCAGGCTGGTCTGGCTGGCGTTGGGCGTAGCCTGGCGCAACTCGCGGGCGAGGCGGTGATAGCTGCCGAGCAGCCAGTCGGGATGGGTGCTGAGGCCCGCCTGCGCCACAAGGGGGCGCAGGGCTTCGAGGATGCCCCCTTCGCGGTCGACGAGGGTGCCGTAGCAGGAAAAGCCTATGGCCTGGTAACGCGTGATTCTCATGATCGGTTTCCCCTTGGCGCCGCTCTGCCGATGTCAGGCGGCGTTACGTTCGACCTCAGGCACCGGCCTGGGCGAGGGCTTGGCCGAACATGTGCAAGGCTTCGGCCAGTTGTGCCTCGGTGGTCACCAGCGGTGCCAGGAAGCGGATGACGTTGCGTTCGACACCGCACTTGATCACCAGCAGGCCCGCCTGGCGGGCGCCGTCGATGACCTGCTGGGCGAGGGCGGCGTCCGGGCTGTGGCCATCGGCGCCGACCATCTCCACCGCCAGCATGAAGCCGCGGCCGCGCACCTCGCCGATGCGTGGATGCCGCCGCTGCAGCTCGAGCAGACCGCTGCGCAGCTGCTCGCCGAGGGCTACGCCATGGGCAACCAGGTCCTCTTCCGCGAACACGTCCAGCACCGCCAGCGCCGCGGCGCAGGCCAGGGCGTTGCCGCCATAGGTGCCGCCGAGGCCGCCGGGCAGGGGCGCGTCCATGATGGCGGCGCGACCGACCACCCCGGAGAGCGGCAGGCCACCGGCCAGGCTCTTGGCCACCGTCACCAGGTCGGGCTGGACACCGGTCTGCTGGAAGGCGAACAGGCTGCCGGTGCGGCCGAAGCCGGTCTGGATCTCGTCGGCGATGAGCACGATGCCGTGCTGGTCGCAGAGGGCGCGCAGCGCCTGGAGGAATTCCACCGGCGCCGGGCGGAAGCCGCCGTCGCCCTGCACGGGTTCGATCAGGATGGCGGCCACCTGGTCGGGCGCGACCTGGGTGGCGAAGACCTCGCGCAAGCCGGCCAGGGCCTTCTGGCTATCCATGCCGCGGAAGGCATCGGGGTAGGGCGCGTGGTAGATGTCTCCGGGGAAGGGACCGAAGTTCTGCTTGTAGGGCTGGGCGAAGCCGGTGAGGGTCACGCCGAGCAGGGTGCGGCCATGGAAGCCGCCGCGGAAGGCGATCACCCCGGGCCTCTTGGTGTGGGCCCGAGCGATCTTGATAGCATTTTCCACGGCTTCGGCGCCGGAGGTCAGCAGCAGCGTCTTGTAGGCCTCGCCGTTGCCGATGAGGGTATTGAGACGGCTGGCCAGTTCCAGGTAGGGCTCGTAGGCCATCACCTGGAAGCTGGCGTGGGAGATCTCCCCGACCTGGCGGCGCACGGCCTCCACCACCCGTGGGTGATTGTGGCCGACGTTGAGCACGCCGATGCCGCCGACGAAATCGAGGTAGCGGCGACCGTCCACGTCCCAGACTTCGCTGCCCTGGGCGCGGGCCACCACGACGGGATGGGCGGTGATGATGCCGCGGGGAACGCCTTGTTCGCGAAGACCCAGCAGGCGGTCGGTGGCTTTGGCAGCGGAATTCATGCAGCGATACTCCAGGCAGGGGCGAGAGTTCCAGCCTACGCAGGCCGCAGGGTCGGTAACGCTGAAGTTGCCGGCCCCGGCATCGTGATCGGCTGTTTTGCTTGGGGGCGGCGGCATTTTCGGTTGCCTGCCGCCGATGGGTTTCAGTCGAGGCCGCCGAGGTGCCAGGCCTTGACCTCCAGGTACTCGTCCAGTCCCAGGTGCGAGCCTTCGCGACCCAGGCCGGATTGCTTCACGCCGCCAAAGGGCGCGACCTCCATCGACAGGGTGCCGGTGTTGAGGGCCACCATGCCGAATTCCAACTGTTCACCGACGCGCCAGGCGCGGCGCAGGTCCTGGGTGTAGTAGTAGGCGCCCAGGCCGTAGGGCGTGGCATTGGCCAGCGCCAGGGCCTCGGCTTCGTCGCGGAAGCGGAACAGCGGTGCCACCGGGCCGAAGGTCTCCTCGCGGGCCAGCAGCATGTCCGCCGTGGCGCCGGTGAGTACCGTGGGCGCGACGAACTGGTCGCGGCCGCTGGGCAAGCCGCCGAACAACGCCTTGGCGCCCCGGGTCAGGGCGTCGTCGACATGGCGTGCGACCTTGTCCACCGCCAGGCGATTGATCAGTGGGCCGAGGGTCACGCCGGCCTCCAGGCCGTTGCCGACCTTGAACTTGGCCACCTCGGCGGCCAGCCGCGCGGCGAAACGGTCGTGGATGCCGTCCTGCACCAGGATGCGGTTGGCGCAAACGCAGGTCTGGCCGGCGTTGCGGAATTTGCTCTGCAGCACCCCGGCGATGGCGAGGTCCAGGTCGGCGTCGTCGAAGACGATGAAGGGCGCATTGCCGCCCAGTTCCATGCTGGTGCGCTTCACCGTGGCCGCGCACTGCGCCAGCAGCAGCTGACCGATGCGCGTGGAGCCGGTAAAGGACAGCTTGCGCACCGCCGGGTTGCCGGTCAGCTCGCCGCCAATGCCGGCGGGCATCCCGGTGACCACGTTGAAGACCCCGGGCGGAAAGCCGGCGCGATCGGCCAGTTCGGCCAGCGCCAGGGCCGACAGCGGGGTGAGATCCGAGGGCTTGATCACCACGGTGCAGCCGGCGGCTAGCGCCGGAGCGGCCTTGCGGGTGATCATGGCGTTGGGGAAATTCCACGGGGTGATGGCGGCGGCGACCCCCACCGGCTGCCGCAGCACCAGCACCCGGCGATCCCGGGCCGGTGCGGGCAGGATGTCGCCAAAGCTGCGCCGGGCTTCCTCGGCGAACCATTTGACGAAGCTGGCACCATAGGCGATCTCGCCACGGGCCTCGGCCAGCGGCTTGCCCTGTTCCAGGGTCATCAGCAGGGCCAGGTCGTCCTGGTGCTCCAGCATCAGCGCATGCCAGCGCTCCAGCAGCGCGGCGCGCTCGGCGGCCGGACGCTCGCGCCAGGCCGGCCAGGCCGCTTCCGCCGCGGCGATGGCGCGGGCGGTTTCCCCAGCCTCCAGGGCGGCGACCTGGGCGAGGGTCTCGCCGGTGGCGGGGTTGTCCACGGCAAAGGTGGCGCCGTTGTCGGCGGCGATCCAGTGGCCGTCGACATAGGCGGAAGCTTTGAACAGGCGGGGATCCCGCAGATCGAGGTGCAGCGGCATGGTGGCGCTCCCAGTGGCAGGTCAGGCCCTGAGTCTAGGGAGCGGCGGCGGTGGCGAATGCCGAAATCGACCGCTGTGAACCGGCGGCGAACGCGTTCGCGGCGACGTTGCCGCACTTTCTGCGGTGGCTTCCTGGCCGGCCGCTAGTGAGGGGCCGCGCCCGCGTCCAGCCCCTTCACCGCCAGGTCAAGGAAGCTGGCCAGCGCCTGGAGGCGGGCACTACGCTGCTTGCGGGCGGGGACCAGGAGGGTGATGGGCGCACTGTCGAAGCGCCACGCCGGCAGCAGTCGGACCAGGGCGCCGCGCGCGATGGCATCGGCGACGTCCCATTGGGAACGCAGCACGATGCCCAGACCCTGTTCGGCCCAGCGGCGGGCCACGCTGCCATCGTTGGTGAGCAGCGCCGGTTCGATGCGCAGCGTCTGGCGCTCCTGGTCGTTGCGCAGTTGCCAGAGGGTCACGTCCTCGTCGTTCTCGCGGATGCAGATGCAGCGGTGCTGCAGCAGCGCCCTGGGCTCCCGCGGCAGCCCGTGCTGCTCCAGGTAGGTCGGACTGGCGCACAGCCAGCGTTCGTTGTGGGCCAGGGTCTTGGCGATCCAAGAGCTGTCGTCGATGGCGCCGATATGAATGACCGCATCGCTGTCGTGTCGGTCGGGCCAGGGGGTCTCGCGCAGGTCCAGTTGCAGGCGCAGCTGCGGATGCAACACGGCGAAGCGCGCCAGCAGCGGGGCGATGCGCTGGCGGCCGTAGCCGAAGGGCGCGGCGAGGCGCAGGGTGCCCACCAGCTGCCGATCCTGGCGGGCGAAGGTGTCGGGCAAGGCCTCCAGCCGTTCGAGCAGTTCGCTGCATTGCTGGGCGAAGCGCTCGCCGTCGGGGGTCAGGCTCAGCCGCCGGGCATCGCGATTGGCCAGGGCCACCCCCAGCCGTGCCTCCAGCTTGCGCAGGCGGGTGGAGAGCGCGGGCGGCGAGACGTTGAGGGCGCGCGCCGCCGCGCTGAGGGATTCACAGCGGGCCAGGAGTACCACCAGGCGCAGGTCTTCGATGGCGATCATTAATCTGGACTAAAGGAATGCATCAGCAGGATTGAATCACAGGTTTACGAAGGGCGGCTACAGTCCGCCCATCGTCCACCGGTCGAGTCCTTGCCATGACCCTCTCCCTGCTCACCCTCGATACCCCTGCCGCGCTCATCGACGAAGCCCGGATGATGCGCAACATCCACCTCATGCAGGCGCGCATCGACGCCCTCGGCGTCCGCCTGCGGCCCCATGTGAAGACCAGCAAGAGCGAGGCGGTCATCCGCCGGCAACTGGCGGCAGGCGCCCAGGGCGTGACCGTCTCCACCCTCCAGGAGGCCGCGGCCTGTTTCGCCCTGGGCATCACCGACGTGCTCTACGCTGTGACCATCGCCCCGGCGCGGCTGGAACAGGTCAGCGCGCTGCGGCGGCAGGGTTGCCGGCTAGGCATCCTGACCGACAGCCTGGCCGGGGCCCAGGCCATCGTCGCGGCCGGCCAGCGCTACGACGAAGCCTTCGAGGTCTGGCTGGAGATCGACTGCGATGGACATCGCGCGGGCCTGCAACCGGACGATCCCCGGCTGGTGCAGATCGCCGGGCTGCTGAGGGCGGGTGGCATGCGCCTGGCGGGGGTGCTCACCCATGCCGGATCCAGCTACGCGCTGGACGACCCCCAGGCGCTGCAGGCCCTGGCCGAGCAGGAGCGCGCCTGTTGCGTGGCGGCGGCCGAGCGGCTGCGTGCCCAGGGTCTGGCCTGTCCACAGGTAAGTATCGGCTCGACGCCCACGGCGCTGTCAGCCCTGGATCTGACCGGGGTTACCGAGGTTCGCGCCGGGGTCTACGTCTTCCAGGACCTGGTGATGCACAACGTCGGCATCTGCCGGGCCGAGGATCTGGCGCTGAGCGTCCTGACCACGGTGATTGGCCATCAGGTGGAGAAAGGCTGGGTGCTGGTGGACGCCGGCTGGATGGCCCTGAGTCGCGACCGGGGCACCCAGCGGCAGCGGCGTGACTTCGGCTATGGCCAGGTCTGCACCCTGGACGGCCGCTGGCTCGACGGCGCCCTGCTGACCGGTGCCAACCAGGAGCATGGCATCGTCAGCTTCGCTGGGGGCTGCCCGGACGACCTGGAGCAGCGCTTCCCGGTGGGTAGCCGACTGCGCATCCTGCCCAACCATGCCTGTGCCACCGGTGGCCAGTTCGAGCGCTATCACGCCGTGGACGCCAGCGGCATGGTCACCCCCTGGAGTCGCCTGCATGGCCGCTGATACGCGCTTCATCCAGACTGCGGCCGCGGCGCCAGCGGGTGGCCACTATTCCCAGGCGGTGGCCTACCAGGGGCTGCTCCACGTATCCGGGCAACTGCCGGTACGACCCGACGGCAGCCATGCGCCCGCGGCGAGTTTCGCTGAGCAGGCCCAGATCGCCCTGGACAATCTCTGCGCCATCCTGGCCGCGGCAGGGCGGGGGCCGCAGGATCTGCTCAAGGTGACTGTCTATGTCGTTGGCATCGAGCACTGGCCCACCTTCGACCGCCTCTATGCCGGGTACCTGGGCGAACACCGACCGGCGCGGGCGGTGGTGCCGGTGCCGCAGCTGCACCATGGTTATCTCGTCGAGATCGAGGCGCTGGCGCGCGCCGACTGATCGCCCGTCGCCATCTGGGAGCCACCCTCATGCTGCTGGACCCTAGGTTGCAACCACTGATCGATCACCCAGGTGACCCGCTGCTGCTATCTCGCCGGCCACTGGGTACCGGTGCCTGGCGCCGCCCGGGCCACGGTGACGGATCCCGCGACCGAACGTCCGCTCGCGCCCAACGGCTGGAGCGCCTGCAGACCTTGCTGACACAGCGTGCCGACACCTTCGCCCAGGTGATTTCCCGGGAGATGGGCGCGCCCCTTGCCGCGGCCCGGGCCCTGCAGGTGCCCCTGGCCCTGGAACACCTGCGCGTGGCGCGCGAGGGGGTAGGCGACTACGCCTTCGAGCGCGCCTGGAGACCAAGGCGATCCTCGGCCATTGAGGGATTCAGGCGAACAGCGGATTGTCCCTGAGCGCCGCCACCGCGAGATCGATGAAGGCCCGTACCTTGGCCGGCGCCTGGCGGCCTTCGGGGTAGATGAGGTGAATCGGCAGCGGCGCTTCCTCGTGCTCGGCGAGAACGATCTGCAGCGCGCCTTCGGCCAGGGCCGGCGCGATCTGGTAGTGCAGGACCCGGGTGAGGCCGCGACCGGCCCTCGCCGCGCTGATGGCGGCCTCGTTGGTGTTGCAGTGCAGCAGCGGATCTACGCTCACCCGGTGCCCATCGGCAAAGCGCCATTCCGGTGATGACCAGGCGCTGTGGGACACCAGGATGCGGTGCTCACGCAGTGCGGCAGGGGTAGCGGGCATGCCCTGGGCCTGCAGATAGGCGGGGGCGGCGCAGACCACCCGGCGCACGCGCCCGACCTGGATGGCGGTGAAGCCCGAATCGGGCAGGTGGCCGATGCGCAGGGCGACGTCCATGCCTTCCTCGACGATGTTCACCGGCCGGTCGACGAAGAAGGTGCGGGCGCGCATCTGTGGATAGCGTTCGAGATAGTCCAGCAGCAGCGGCAGCACGTGCAGCTGCCCGAACAGCAGCGGGGCGGTGATGGTCAGGGTACCGACCGGCTTGGCGTAGTGGCCGGCCGCGGCCAGCTCCGCCTCGGCGATCTCGGCGAGGATGCGCCGGCAATCCTGCAGGTAGCGGGCGCCGGCTTCGGTGGGCCTGACCGACCGGGTGGTGCGCACCAGCAGGCGCGCACCGACCCGTTCCTCCAGCGCGGCCACCAGGCGGGTCACCGCCGGTGCGCTCAGGTGCAGCTCCCGGGCGGTACGGGCGAAACTCTCGGTTTCCGCCACCTTCACGAACACGCGCATCGCCTGCCAACGATCCATCTGCCTCGCCGTCCTGTCTTGTCGACCAGGCTCCATGGTAGTCAACTTCAGGCGGCGTGGATCATAGATCGAGCTCCAGGCGGGCGGTGCCAGCCGCCGGCACCGCGCAGCACAGCAACGCCTCGCCGTCGGCGACCCGCGCCACCGGCTCGCGCGCATAGGTGACGGCGCCGCCGAGCAGCCGTGTCCGGCAACTGCCGCAATGACCTTCGCGGCAGCTGAAGGCGGGATCGAGGCCACGGGCTTCGGCCAGTTCCAGCAGCGAGCCCGCCGCGGGTGTCCAGCGCGCTTCCTTGAGCGAGGCGGTGAAGACCACTGGCACGCTGTCCGTGGCCGCGGCTGGACGCACAGGCGCCGCCGCTTCCAGGGGCTGACTGCGGCGCAGCGCCGCCGGACCGAAGGCTTCGGCATGGATACGCGCGTCCTCGATGCCGTAACCGCGCAGGCCGTCGTACAGTGCCTGGGTGAAGGCCGCCGGGCCGCAGAGGTAGAAGGTGTGATCGCCGAAGGGCAGGAAGCGGCCCAGCACGCCCAGGTCGATCCGCCCGGTCACCTCGTAGTCGGTATCCGCCACGGCCCCGCGGGTATCGCTCAGCGCCCGCACCAGGCGCAGCGAGCCTCCGGCGGCGGCCACCAATTCGGCCAGTTCCGCATCGAAGGCGCGCTCGGCCTTCGACCGGGCGCCGTAGAAGAGGGTGATCCGGCGCTGGCGCTGGGTCCGGCGTCCTTCGTGAACGAGGTGCCTGAGCATCGCCAGCAGCGGGGTGATGCCGATGCCGGCAGCCAGCAGAACCAGGGACTGGTCGGCGGCGGTCAGGGTGAAGTCCCCCGCCGGCGGGCGCGTGTCGAGCAGATCGCCCTCGCGCAGCCGTTCATGCAGCCAGGTGGACACCAGCCCCTCGCGCTTGACGCTGATACGGTAGTGCCCGTCGGCCGGCGCGCTGGAGAGGCTATAGCTACGCAGCGCCGGGGCCTGGCCGGCGGTCCGGATGAGGCGTACCGGCAGGAACTGGCCGGCCTGGGTGGGCGGCAAGGCGGTGCCGTCCGCCGCGGCGAGATGGAAGGAGCGGATGGTGGCGCTCTCCTCGACGATGCGGATGACGCGCAAGGGTCGCCAGCGGTTGCCGAGTGCCCTGCTCAGCAGACGCTCGCGCGCTTGCACCCAGCTGCCGGTCAGCTGGCTGCTGTCCGACTCGCCCCCGGCCCGCGCCCGCCAGCGCAGCGCCAGGGCGGCGCGACGACGGACGATACGCTGCGGGCGAAAGGTCCAGAGGCGTTCGGCGCCCTCGAAGGCGGCGATCTCCGGCGAGTCGAACACCACCTCGGCGGTGCCACTCAGCTGCAGCAGATCGCCGCGCTCGTCGTCGACGAACAGCAGTCCGGCCTGGCCGTTGATGACGATGTTGCCCAGGGTGTTGAAGAACAGGTTGCCGTTGAAGTCGGGAATGGTCAGCACGCCCTCGCCATCCACCCGGACGAAGCCCGGCTTGCCGCCACGGTGGGAGACGTCTACCCGGCGCCGTCCCTCCTGCTCGGCATAGGAGGCGACGAAGAGGGTATCGGCCCCTTCGATCAGCTGGCGTGCCGCCTCATCCAGTGCCTCGAGGGGTTCGGCGGCCGGCGCGGGCGTCTTATCCGGTGGCTGGTTGGGTTGCAGGTCGCGCAACTGGATGTAGCGCGGGCAGTTGCCGAAGCTCTGGTCCACGGTCACCTGCAGGCCCTGGGGCGTCAGCTCGACCTCGCCATTGATACGATTGCGGCGCCGAGTGTGCAGCTCGATGCCCAGCAATCCCACGGCGGTGCCATCCGCCAGGCCAGCGCCGGCTGGATCACCTGCCGGTAGGCTGGCCGCGATGTCCAGCCGCGTTGGCGTCGGTGCGCTGACGAAGCCCGGCGCGCCTTCCAGGATCGTCGCCCAGGCCGCGCCGGTCGCGTCCACGCTACCCAGCACCAGAAAGGGCAGTTGCTGGTAGAAGGCGCGGTGCTGGTCGGGCATGAAGCTGCGGATCACCCGCGGGCCGACCTCGGCCATCCGTTGGCGGACGCCAACGCGCTCCTGCAGGGCGGTTTCGCCGGGGTGCCAGGTGGGCAGAGCGTTCAGGGGCGTGCTCATCGAGGTTGCTCCTCGCGGTGGGGAAGGCGGGTGATCCAGCTGCCTTAGGCGCGCAGACCGGCAGCCGTCTGCGGAAAGGGCACGAAGCCGGGCAGGGCTTCCACCCGCTGCAGAAAGGCCCGCACAGCGGTATAGGGGGCCAGGTCCACGTTGCCTTCCGGCGCGCCGGCCAGATAGCTGTAGAGGGCGACGTCGGCGAGGGTTGGATGATCGGCGGCCAGCCAGTCGCGGTTCGCCAGATGAGCCTCCAGCCGCTCTAGGAGGACGTGGGCGCGGGCGATGACTTCCTCGGCATTCAGCCGGGCACCGAATACCGTGATCAACCGCGCCGCTGCCGGGCCATAGGCCAGTTCGCCCGCGGCCACCGACAGCCAGCGCTGGACGGCGGCGGCCCCGGCGGGGTCTTCCGGCAGCCAGTCGGTACGGCCCATTTTCTTCGCCAGGTAGACGAGGATGGCATTGGAGTCGGCGACGATCACGCCATCGTCATCCAGCACCGGCACCTGGCCGAAGGGATTGAGGGCGAGGAACGCCGGGGTGCGGTGCTCGCCGGCCGCGAGGTCGACCTCGACGAGTTCGGGCGCGAGGCCCAGCAACGAGGCGAACAGCACGGCGCGATGGGCATGACCGGATAACGGCAGGTGGTAGAGCTTCATGATCCAACTCCTGGCAGGCAGCGGGCCGAGGGTGGGCCCGCTAGGTGCTACCAGCTTGGGATAGGAGCGCTTTCGAGGGAATGGGCCTTCTGGTCAGTTCAGCGTTCCGCAAAATGGAATGATCGGGCTAGCGGCAGGCGAAGGCCAACACCCGCCCCAGCATGGCATCGCAGCCGTCCAGCTGCGCCTGGCTGATGAATTCGTCCGGCTTGTGACCCTGGGCCATGCTACCGGGCCCGCAGACCACGGTGGGAATGCCCGCCGCGGCGAACAGACCGCCTTCGGTACCGAAGGCCACCGTGCCGAAGTCGCGGGAGCCACAGAATTGCGCGACCCATTCGGCCGCCTCGCTTTCGACGGCGGTATCCAGGCCGGGATAGCTCGACAGCTCGGTGAAGCGGATGGCGCTCTGACCGCTGATGGCGCGCATGGCCGGTAGCAGGGTCGCCGCGGCATGGGCCTGTAGCTGATGGATCACCTGGTAGGGATCCTGGGCGGGCAGGGCGCGGATCTCGAAATCGAAGGCGCAGTCCTCGGGCACGATGTTCAGGGCCTGGCCGCCAGCGATCAGGCCGGTCTGGACCGTGGAGAAGGGCGGATCGAAGCGTGGATCCTGGCTTTCCGGGGCCTTGAGCGCCTCGCCGAGCCGGCCAAGTTCGACGACCAGGCGCGCGGCGTATTCGACGGCGTTGACGCCCTGGGGCGCATAGGCCGAATGACAGGCCGCGCCGTGCACCTGGCAGCGCATGGCCACCTTGCCCTTGTGGCCGAGCACCGGCTTGAGCTCGGTGGGTTCGCCGATGAGGCACAGCAGCGGCTTGACCGGGCGTTGGGCCAGCTGGTCGAGCAGGCTGCGCACGCCCAGGCAGCCGACTTCCTCGTCATAGGACAGCGCCAGGTGCAGCGGGCGGCGCAGGGCCGCGCGGCTGGCCGCCGGCACCAGCGCCAGCAGGCAGGCCAGGTAGCCCTTCATGTCGGCGGTGCCGCGGCCATAGAGGCGGCCTTCTTCTTCACTGAGTTCGAAGGCGGGGCGGGTCCAGGCCTGGCCGTCCACCGGCACCACGTCGGTATGGCCCGAGAGCACGATGCCCGGCACGTCCACCGGTCCCAGGGTGGCGAACAGATTGGCCTTGGTGCCCTCGGCGTTGTGGACCAGCTCATAGGGCACGCCGAAGCCCTTCAGGTAGCCGGCGACGAAGTCGATCAGCGCCAGGTTAGATTCGCGACTGGTGGTGTCGAAAGCCACCAGTCGCGCCAGCAGGTCGCGGCTGGCGCTCATCGGTCGTCCCCCGGTACGCCGTAACCGGGGGCGAGATCCGGGCGCACTGCGCGATCAAGGTAGTCCTGCAGTTGCGGCTCATAGGCGCGCCAGAGGGCAGCCAGTTGGCCGATGGGATCCGTCTCGGCCCAGTCGACGCGCAGATTGACGATGGGCCAGCTGGCGTCGCCCACCACCAGCAGCGCCGCCGAATGCACCGGACCGGCCTCGCCACCGGCGGCCATGGCCGCCTGCATGGCCAGCAGCAGGCGCTGGGCGAGGGCGCCCTGGCTGGTTTCGAAGCTTGCCACCAGCGCCTCGACCACCGCGGGGCTCGCCAGCATGTTGCCGGCGCCCACGCAGTTCAGGCCGCTCAAGGCCTGGTGCACGCCCAGGGTATGGGCACCGCTGTGGTGGGCGCTGCGGCCCTGGGCGTCGATGACGGTCACCTGGCGATACTCGGCGTAGCCGTCGCCGGCCAGGCTCTCGGCCAGGGCTGCCGCGGGTGTCAGACCTTGCGCCAGGCACTCCAGGGTGCGCGGCCCCAGGGCGGGCAGGGTGATGTTCTGCGAGCTGACCGCGCCGACCCCGGGTTGCAGCCAGGGGCAGCGGGCGCCCACGGCGATGCTCGATGAACTGATGGCGATACCGAACTGGCCGGTCGCGGCGCAACGGGCGGTAAGGGAAAAGGTCATGGCGTGGCCTCAGTCGGGGATCACGGCGATGACATCGATCTCCATCAGCCATTGGGGCTGGCCCAGGGCCGCCACCACCAGGCCGGTGGAGATGGGGAAGACGCCCTTGAGCCATTTGCCGACCTCCTGGTACACCGGCTCGCGATAGCGCGGATCGATGAGGTAGGTGGTGGTCTTGACGATATGGCTGAGGTCGCTGCCGGCTTCTTCCAGCAGTTGCTTGACGTTCTTCATCGCCTGCTCGGCCTGGGCGCGGGGATCACCCAGCCCGACCAGATTACCCTCGAAATCGGTACCCACCTGACCGCGTACATAGACGGTGTTGCCGGCGCGCACGGCCTGGCAGAGGTCGTTGTCCAGGGTCTGGTTGGGGTAGGTGTCCTTGGTGTTGAACATGCGGATACGGGTGTGGGTCGGGGTAGCCATGGGGATTCTCCTTGTTTCAAGGTAGGTTGGGCTGAGATGGCTTCATCGTCGAAGCCCAACACGGCGGACTTGATATCGATCCTGTTGGGCTTCGCCGGCGCTCAACCCAACCTACGCGCCCTGTAGGGTTGGCTGTCAGGCGCTGCGCGACTGCTGGGGGTGGGTGGTCGTCTCAGCGCTCGGACGGTAGTCCTGGTAGCGGCGCTGGATGGCGATCTGGTCGGCCACGTGGCGGGCGTCGTGCCAGCAGCCCCAGATGAAGGCCGAGCCGCGGCGACTGAGCCAGGGCAGACCGACGAAGTAGATGCCCGGCTCGGCGCCGACGCCGCGTTGGTGCTTGGGCTTGCCGTTGTCGCCGAAGGTATCCACCTGCAACCAGCTGAAATCGGTCGCGTACCCGGTCGCCCAGATTACCGATGTCACGCCCGCGGCCTGCAGGTCCAGTTCCTTGAGCGGTTCGCGGATGCAGGCGGCGTCCGCCACCCGTTCGCGGGCGGCGGGCTCCTCGGGCAAGTCCAGGCCGTGGCGGGCGGCATAGGCGTCGGCGGCGTCCAGCAGGGCCAGGTAGTTGGCGTCGCCGGCGTCGAGGTTCTGGTTTAAGTCCGGGCGGAAGCGCACCACCCCGTCGACGAAGGTGTCGGTGAGGCCCACCAGGGTCATGCCGGCCTGGGCCAGGCGGCGGAAGTCCACGGTATGGCCGCCGCGGGCACCGCTGACGGCGATGGTCACGTGCTCGCGACCCGGTTGCATGGTCTCGGTGTCCCACAGGCCGAGCACGCCCAGCCACCAGCAGAAGTCGCGGCCGCGATAGGCCCGCGGCGGCCGATCGTGAGGGCCGACGGAGAGATAGACGCGCTTGCCGGCACGCAGCAATTCCTCGGCGATTTGCACCCCGGAGGAGCCGGCGCCCACCACCAGCACCGCGCCGCCTGGCAGTTGCTGCGGATTGAAGTAATGGGCGGAATGGATCTGGTAGAGCCCCTCGTCCGTGGGCGCGATCGCCGGGATCACCGGTTTCTGGAAGGGGCCGGTAGCCACCACCACCCGCTGGGCGTTCAGGCTGCCCGCCGAGGTTTCCACCCGAAAGCCCGCCTGGCCGGCCTCGCGGGTCACCCGGGTGACGGCGACGCCGGTGCGGATCGGCGCGCCGATCTGCCGGGCATAGGTCTCGAAGTAGGCGGCGATCTCGTCCTTGCCGGGAAAGCCATCCGGCGCCGTCTGGAATTCCAGCCCGGGGAAGCGATCGTGCCAGGCCGGACCGTTGGCCACCAGGGAATCCCAGCGACCGGTGCGCCAGGCTTCGGCGATGCGGTTCTTTTCCAGCACCAGGTGCTCGATGCCGAGGCGTCCCAGGTGCTCGCTCATGGCGACGCCGGCTTGGCCAGCGCCTATCACCAGGGTGTCGATCGTGGTCGGTAATGTGGACATGAGGGTACCCTTCGGCCGCTCCGCAGGGTGCGGCCGTCATCTAAGCAGTAGGAGGGCGGAGCGCTGAGGCTCCGCGGCGATCAATCCAGCACGGAAGGGTCCTGCTGGATCATCAGTTCTTTCATCTCGGCGAAGTGCTGCTCGGAGAAGTCGGTGATGCCTTCCCAGGCGCGGGCGGTCTTTTCGGCGACCTCGGCGGAAAGCACCCTGAGCGGCTGGCCGGTGGACCAGGCGGTGACCAGGATCTGGCAGGCGCGCTCCAGGGTCCAGATGTCGTCAAAGGCCTGGCCGATGGTGGGGGCGATCACCATGACGCCGTGATTGCCCATCAGCAGCCGCTGCTTGCCATCCAGCAACCCGGCCAGGCGCGCGCCCTCGGCCTCGGTGTCGGCCATGCCCCCATAGAGTTCGTCCACCGCCAGGCGATTGAAGTAGCGCGCGGTGTTCTGGTCGATGGGCGGCACCTCGGACTTGGCCAGGCAGGCCACCGCCGTGGTGTAGACCGGGTGCAGGTGCAGCACCACCCTGGCCTCCGGCAGCCGGCGATGGATCTGCCCGTGGATCGACCAGGCCGTGCGGTCCACGTCGGGCCGCTCGGCGCCCTGCGGATCGTCCGCGTCGAGCAGCAGCAGATCACTGGCGCGGATGCGCGAGAAGTGCTTCCACTTGGGATTGGTCAGGAACTGCTTGCCGTCGGCGGAGACCGCGGCGCTGAAGTGGTTGGCGACGGCTTCGTGCATGCCGAGGTGGGCGATGACGCGAAAGGTCGCCGCCAGATCGATGCGCAGCCGTTCCTCGGGAGAAAGTGCCATGGTCGTGACTCCGGAAGGCTCAGGGCTTGGGCATCAGGGCGGCGATGTCCGCCTCGGTGGGTGCCTGGAAGTTGTACTTCTTCAGCAGCGCGGCGTACTCCGGGGTGGCGCTGTACTGCTTGAGCGCATCCACCAGGGCGGTCTTGACCGCGTCGTTGCCCTTTTTCACGCCGAAGCCATTGAGCACCGGGTAGATCAGGCTGTCCGAGGAAATCACCACGCGATTGCCGAGCTTCTCCACCAGGCCGCGGGCCACGGCGGCGTCGGTGATCTGCGCCTCCACGGCCTTGGACAGCAGTGCCTGGGTGGTCTGGGGATCGGTGCCGTATTCGCTCACGGCGATCGGCTGCAGACCATTCTTCACACAGTACTCGTCGGAGAGCTTGTGCAGCTGCTGCAGCCAGGAGGTGGCGCCCATGGAGCCGATCTTGTGGCCGCAGAAGTCTTCCGGCTTCTTGGGCTGATAGCTGCTGCCCTTGAGCGCGATGATCGACTCGCCGCTCTTCAGGTAGGGGATCATGTCGATCACCTTGAGGCGGTCCGCGGTGATGTACATCGAGGAGTTGGTGATGTCGAAGCGCCCGCCCTGCAGCCCGGTGATGAGGTTGGGGAAGCGGGTGTCGATCGTCTCCACGGAGCGGCCCATGAGCTTGCCCAGTCCCTCGACGAATTCGATGTCAAAGCCTGCCGGCTTGTTGTCCTGCACATATTCGTAGGGGAAGAAGGTCAGGTCGGATCCGGCGACCAGCTTGCCCGGCTGCAGGAAATCGGCCGAGGCCAGGCTGGAGACCAGCGCCAGGCCGGCGCCCGGTACGGCGGTGGAGAGGATTCGAATCGAGGCGCTGCTGACTCTTTGCATGGCGGTGCTCCTTGAGGGGGTAGGAAAGATCAAACGGCAGCCTGGTCGAGCCCGGCCTGCTGGACGAAGAAGGACGCGCCGCGCGGTTTCTGCGGCAGCCGCACGCTGTTGGCCACGCTGCGCACCAGCCCGCTTTCCTGACCGGCCACCAGCACGCCGGCGTGCTCGCTGGGCAGCGGATTCTCGCCAAAGGGCAGGGCGTCCTCGGCGGCATAGACGCTGATGAACAGGGTGCGCGGCAATTCGGTCTGGTTGGGGCTGGAGGCGTGCAGCAGGCGGGTGTGCATGAAGCACACCGAACCGGCCGGGCCGAAGCAGGCCACGGGCTGGCCGCAGTGCTCGGCGACTACCTCGTCATCGACGGCGCCGCTGAAGCGGCCGTCCTGCCAGTGCGACCACAGCGGCCCGCGGTGGCTGCCGGGAATGACCGTCAGCGGGCCGTTCTCAGGGGTCACTTCGCTCACCATCAGCAGCGCGGTAACCACGTCATCGTTGCTGTGCGGGGTAAAGAGGAAATCCTGGTGCCACTTCACCTGGGTGGCGGTATGCGGCAGCTTCGAGTTGATCTTGCTGTGGTGGAAGCGCGTACCGTTGCCACCGATCAACTGGGCGGCGACCCGGGCCATGCGTGAGGACAGGGCAACCTGACGATAGGCCGCGGAGATCTCGGTCGGCGAACTGACCCGGCGCAGGGAGGGGTGGTCGGGCCGGTGGTCCAGCTCCACGTCGAAACGGGCGCGGCCGTCCTGGGTCTCGCCCCAGGCCTCGGCGTGGCTGCGGCTGTCCTCCACCCAGAGATCGAAATCGGCCTGCAGGGTGGCGATTTCCTCGGCCGTCAGCAGATTCTCGACCACCAGGTAGCCGTCGCGGTGAAACTGGTCCAGTTGCGCTTGCTCGATCATAGGGGTTCTCCAGAAGCCAAGGGGTGGGGTCAAGCCAGGGACACGTCCTTGAGAAAGGCCTCGACGCGCGGATGCTGGCCGTTACGCAGTACCTGGGGCGCGTCGTCGCAGACCACGCGGCCCTTTTCCATGAAGACGATGCGGTCCGAGACCTTGAAGGCGAAGTTCATCTCGTGGGTGACGATCACCATGGTGATGCCCTCCTGGGCCAGGGCCTCGATCACCTGCAGCACCTCGTTGACCTTTTCCGGATCCAGCGCCGAGGTGGGTTCGTCGAACAGCATGATCTGCGGTCGCATCATCAGCGCCCGGGCGATGGCCACGCGCTGCTGCTGGCCGCCGGACAGCTGGTGCGGATACTTCCAGGTGTGGTCGAGCATCCCGACCTTGTGCAGCAGGGCATAGGCCTGCTGCCTGAGCGCTGCGAGGGTATCCAGGCGGTGATAGCGCGGCGCGAGCAGCAGGTTGTCCAGCACCGTCAGGTGGGGGAAGAGGTTGAAGCTCTGGAACACCATGCCGATGTCCAGGCGGTGCTCGCTGTGCTCGATGAAGCGCGGCTTCTGGGCGCCGTCCTTGCGGAGGTGGATGAACGGCTGGCCGTTGATGCGGATCTCGCCGTTGTCCAGTTGCTCCAGGCCGTTGAGCAGGCGGATCAGGGTGGTCTTGCCCGAGCCGGACGGGCCGATCACCGAGACCA
Organism: Pseudomonas sp. AS2.8; assembly: GCF_014190935.1. Lineage (NCBI taxonomy): Bacteria > Pseudomonadati > Pseudomonadota > Gammaproteobacteria > Pseudomonadales > Pseudomonadaceae > Pseudomonas > Pseudomonas sp. AS2.8. The sequence goes on along the minus strand of NZ_JACHVV010000001.1, from coordinate 1,410,437 downwards.
CCTCGCCAGGCTGGATGCGCAGGTTGACCGAGCCCAGCACCTCGACGTCGTTGTAGGCCTTGTGCAGGCGCGCCGCCTGCAGCGCAGGGGTGCTGGCGTCCCATTGCGGCTTGGCGCTGGCGGTCGACGCCTGGGTGGCCAGGGCCAGCACCTGGGCGTCGGGGGTCCGCACCACCTTGCGCTGGGTGACGTCGAGGAAGCGCTCCAGGCGTTTGAGCAGGAAGTCGAACAGGGTGACGATCAGCACGTAGTAGAAGGCCACCGCCACCATGGTCTCCATGACCAGGAAATTCTGCGAATAGAGGCGCTGGCCGACCATCAGGATCTCGGTGAGGGAGATCACCGACACCAGGGAGCTGAGCTTGACAATGGAGATGTATTCGTTGGCCAGCGACGGCAGGGCCACGCGCAGGGCCTGGGGAATGACGATGCGCCACTGGGTGCCGAGAAAGCGCAACCCCAGCGCCCGCGCCGCCTCGCCCTGGCCCTTGGGAATCGACAGCAGGCCACCGCGGTGGATCTCGGCGACATAGGCAGTCTCGCTGATGACCAGGCCGATCAGGCCGGCCCAGAAGGGATCCGCGAGCACCACCGAGGTGGCCGGCAGCGCCTGCGGCAGGTTGTAGATGAAGATCAGCAGCACCAGCAGCGGCACGCTGCGAAAGAACCAGATGTAGGCGCGGGCCGGCAGGTTGAGCGCGGGATGCCGGGACTGCTTGGCCAGGGCGATGAAGAAGCCCAGGGCGATGCTGATGACCCAGGTGAGGGTGCTGAGTTTGATGACGGTCCAGGTTGCCAGCCAGAATTGAGTGTCGCCGATAAGGCCGAACATGTAGTTCCAGTCGAAAGTCATCGTCAAAACCTGTCGCCATTCATTGTAAGGACACCTTCGAAGAGGGCTGTCCGGTCGCTGCAATTACAGAATTGGCAATCAGCTGACTTATCGTCAATTAACAAATTACGGGCCTCTGTATAGGACTTTGCTATACAGGCACGGCAGCGGCTGGAGGACTTTTCCAATATGCCCTCATAAGGGGCAAAGTGCCGCCATTAAAGGCTGTAGTGCAGGCTTTTGGTGCACTGGCGCGACCGGAATGCAGCGGACATCCGCTGGATTTTCAAGGGTTTGCTGGGTGTGGGCGGCAGGCGCAGGCCGCCTGGCACAGCTTTCGCTTCGAGAGTAAAGGCTATGCAGAGGCGAGCTTTGCACAGGTTTTTCCTATAGGCGATCCGTGACCCACTTTACGCTCAGGCAACTTCGTTATTTCGTCGCGGTGGTCGAGGAAGACAGCATTGTCGAGGCGGCGCGACAACTGCACATATCCCAGCCGTCGATTTCCGTCGCCATCAAGAATCTCGAAGAAAGTTTCGAGCAGAAGTTGTTTATCCGCCATCACGCCCAGGGCGTGTCCCTCACCGCCAGCGGGCGCCGACTCTACGAAAAGGCCAAGGAACTGTTGCGGCTGTCCCATGAACTGGAACAGAACGCCAAGGCGGAAAACGAGATGGTTTCGGGGACCGTGGCCATCGGCTGTTTCGAATCCGCGGCACCGCTCTACCTGCCCAAGCTGGTCGCCGGGTTCAAGCGGCTCTATCCGGAAATCACCATCCAGCTGCACGACGGCGAACAGCACGAACTCATGCACGGGGTGCACCGGGGGCGCTTCGACCTGGTGTTTCTCTACGATCTGGAGCTGGGCGATTCCATCACCAAGGAAAAGCTCAATGCACCGCACAAGCCCTATGCCCTGTTGCCCATCGCCCATCCCCTGGCCGGCAAGAAGGCGGTGACGCTCAAGGAGCTGAGTCGCGAGCCCATGATCCTGCTGGACGTGGTGCCCAGCCGTAACTACTTCATCGACATCTTCAAGGAAAAGGGCTACCACCCCACGGTGGCCTACAGCTCCCCCTCCATCGAGATGGTGCGCTGCATGGTGGGGCAGGGGCTGGGCTTTTCCGTGCTGGTCACCCGGCCGACCACCGACATGACCTACGACGGCAAGCGCCTGGCCCAGGTCAACATCCACGACGACATGCCGGCCTCGACCTTCATCATGGCCTACCTGCGCAACAACGAGCCGACCAAGGCGACGCGGCTGTTCATGGACTATTGCCGGAGTGTCGATCTGTCGCCGGTGCCGGTAGAAAGTCCGTCAGGCTGAAAGCCGTGCTGGCCTTTACCCCTTTTCCGGGCGAAAGGGCAGGGATAGACGGCCCCGGGCTGGTCGCCGCCGATCAATGTAAAGTAGAATCAATATCATCTAAGCATCATCGCGCAGGCAGCACCCGTCATGAGTGATATGGCTCTCGCATCCTCACGCCATCTTCATCGGCTCTATTGCGACCACAGCGGCTGGCTACAGGCCTGGTTGCGGCGGCGGCTGGGCAGCGAATGGGATGCGGCCGATCTCAGTCAGGAGGCCTTTCTGCGGCTGGTGCGCAATCCCGAGGTGCTTGGCGAACTGCAAGAGCCGCGGGCGTATCTGGTAACCATCGGCAAGCGCCTGCTGATCAATTTCCAGCGCCGGCGCAGCCTGGAGCAGGCTTATCTCGACGCCCTGGCCGAACTGCCCGAAGCCTGCGCGCCATCGCCCGAGCAACGTTGGGTACTGCTGGAAACCCTGCAGGCCCTCGATGAGCTGCTCGACGGCCTGCCCGCCACGGTGCGCCATGCCTTCCTGCTCAGCCAGCTCGAAGACCTCACCTATCGCGAGATCGCCGAGCGCTTGCAGGTCTCCGAGCGCACCATCAAGAGATACATGGCGCAGGCCTATGAACATTGCCTGCTGGCGGAGCTGTGCTGAACAGTGCCCAGGACCGGCGGCGGACAGCGATCCGCGAGGCCGCGGGCTGGCTGGCGTTGCTGGAATCCGGCGCGGCCGGCGAGCGCGAACACCAGCAGCTGCAGGCCTGGCGCCAGGCCCATGCCGAGCACGAGCGCGCCTGGCAGGCGGCCTTGGCGCTGCAGCAACGCTTCGCCGCGGTGCCGTCGCGGCTGGCCATGGCCAGTCTGCAACCGGCCGATCGCGGTCGGCGTAGCGCCTTGCGTCAGTTGCTCGGCCTGGCGCTGGTGGTACCGACGGGGTGGTGGCTGACCCAGGAAGTGCCGCTGGACGCCTGGACCGCCGATCTCGGCACCGCCACCGGCGAACGCCGCAGCCTGACCCTGGCCGACGGCAGCCTGCTGCAACTCAATACCGCGACCGCCGTGAACCTGGATCAAGCACGGCGGCGGCTCACCCTCGTGCAGGGCGAGCTTTCGCTGCAGGTGCCCGGCGCCCAGGCCCTGACGCTGGACACCCGGTTCGGGGCCCTGACGGTGCGCCAGGCCGAGGTCTGCGTGCAGCAGGATGACGAGGGGTGCGACGTGCGCGTGGTCAGCGGTAGCGTCGGCGTGCAGCCGCTGAGCGGGCCGGGGCTGGACCTGGGCAAGGGCCAGCAATTGCGCCTGAGTGCCCTGGGGATCGGTGCCATCGAGCCGTTTTCCGCGACGCTGCTGAGCTGGCGCCAGGGCGTGCTGATCGCCCAGGACCAGCCCCTGGACGAATTCCTGCAGGCACTCGGTCGCTATCGCCGTGGCCTGCTGCGCTGGGATCCCGCGCTCGCCAGCCTCAGGGTCACCGGTAGCTTCCAGCTCGCCGATACCGACCGGGTACTCGCGCTCCTGGCCGCGACGCTGCCGGTGGAGCTGCACTGGCGCAGCCGCTTCTGGGTGACCGTGAAACCCCGCTCGGTCAGCGTCTGAAAAAAATCCTGTCCCCTTTTCCGTACTCGTCGGTCATTAACGGCATAGGACAATCAAAGGAGGGGGATTCAATGGTGGCGTTGGTATTGCGTCCGTTGCTGCGCACGGGCTTGCTGGTGGCATTGAGTGGTACTCCCTGGTGGGCGGGTTCTGCCTGGGCCCAGGAGGCCGCCCGCCGGCACTATGAGATTCCCGCCGGCAGTCTCGCCCAGGCGCTGACGCGCTTCGCCGCGGAGTCCGGCGTCAACCTGGCGGTGGATCCGGGGCTGGTGGGCAAGCGCAACAGCGCTGGGCTCAATGGCGACTATGGTGTGGAGGAGGGCTTCAGCCGCCTGCTGGCCGGCTCGGGGCTGCGGCTGCAGCCGCTGGGCGAGCGCGACTTCACCCTGGCGCCGGCGCCGCAGGACAGCGGTGTCCAGGAGCTGGCCAGCACCTCCATCGTCGCCACCAGCCTGCAGGCGGACGACGCGCCCTACGCCGGTGGCCAGGTCGCGCGGCAAGGCTCCCAGGGGCTGCTGGGCCATCGCGACTTCATGGACACGCCCTTCAGCCAGACGTCCTACACCGCCCAGACCGTGCAGAATCTCCAGGCCCGCACCCTGACCGACCTGATCGCCAGCGATCCCTCGGTGCGCTCCACCAATCCGTCGGGTGGTCGCTTCGAGCAGTTCACCATCCGCGGTTTCAGCCTGTTCAACAGCGACGTCGCCTACAATGGCCTCTATGGCGTGCTGCCGACCTATTCCATCGACATGGAGATGGCGGAGCGGGTCGACATCCTCAAGGGGCCGAGCCAGCTGCTCAACGGCATCTCTCCGCGCGGCAGCGTCGGCGGGGGCATCAACGTGGTGCCCAAGCGCGCTACCGACCAGCCCATCACCGAAATCACCGGCAGCTATGCCTCCGACAGCCAGGTGGGCGGGGCGGTCGACATCGGGCGGCGCTTCGGCGAGGACAATCGCTTCGGCATGCGCTTCAACGGCGTCAAGCAATCCGGCGACACCACCTGGGATCACCAGCACGTCGATCGCCAGATGGGCGTGCTCGGTCTGGACTATCGCGTGGAGCGCCTGCGCCTGGGCCTCGATCTCGGCCACACCGAGCGCGACACCGATGCGCCTCAGGAGCGGGTGCTGGTAGGCGCCAGCGCCCGGGTGCCCGATGCCGACGACGTGCGCCACAACTACGCCCAGCGCTGGACCCGCGCCCAGACCAAGGACACCTTCGGCGCCCTGCGTGGCGAATTCGACATCGACGATTCGCTGATGGTCTATGGCGCCGTGGGCGCGCGTCGCAGCGATCATGATTTCCTGCGCCACAATGTTTCCATCACCAACGACGCCGGCGATTTCAGCGTCCAGCCGCGCGACTTCACCCGCGACGAGGACGTGCGCACCGCCAACCTGGGCGCGCGCAAATGGCTGCAGACCGGCCCGGTCAGCCACGAGCTCAATGTCAGCGCCGACTACTTCTACATGGACTTCGAGAACGGCGGCGGGCGCTACGCCAGTGGGGCGAGCAACCTGTACAACCCCAGTGACCTGCCCGCGCCGGGCATCCAGACCCGCTCCGACGGCAAGGACTACACCGAGAACCGCTTCAGTGGCGTGGCCCTGGCCGACACCCTGGGCTTCTTCGACGATCGCCTGCTGGTCACCCTCGGCGCCCGCTGGCAGCGGGTCAAGGTGGACGACTGGTCCGACGGCGTGAAGCAACCCACCGCCTACGACGAGGAAAAGGTCTCGCCCTCGGCGGGCGTGCTGTTCAAGGCCACCGAGCGGCTGTCGCTCTATGCCAACTACATGGAAGGCCTCAGCCAGGGCAAGATCGCGCCGTCCACCGCGCTGAACGAGGACGAGATCTTTCCGCCCTTCATCAGCCGCCAGGCGGAGGTGGGCGCCAAGTACGACTTCGGCGCCGTGGCCGTGACCGCGAGCGCCTTCCGCATCAAGCAGCCGGCCTACGAGACCAACGCCACCAGCCGCACCTTCGGTCCCAATGGCAAGCGGGTCAACGACGGGGCGGAGCTGAGCGTGTTCGGCGAGCCGCTGGCGGGCTTCCGCGTGCTTGGCGGCCTGATGTACATCGACAGCGAACTCAAGGACACCGTGGGCGGCACCTTCGATGGCAACCGCGCCCCAGCCACGCCTCGGCTCAATGCCAACCTCGGTGCCGAACTGGACATCCCGGCGGTGCCGGGCCTGACCCTGACCGGACGGGGGATCTACACCAGCTCCCAGTACCTGGACCAGGCCAACAGCAAGGAAATCGACGCCTGGCATCGCTTCGACGTGGGCGCGCGCTACGCCTTCAAGGTCGACGCCACCCGCGTGACCCTGCGGGCCTCGGTGGAGAACGTGATGAACGAACGCTACTGGGCCTCTGCCGGCGCCTCCGACGACAGCGAACCCGGCCTGACGATCTCCACGCCGCGGACTTTCGTCTTCTCCACCACCCTGGCGTTCTAACGCCGCCGGGGCCCGCCGCGGCGCAAGGCTCGTGCAGTCCTGCGCAGCGGCAGATTTAGGGGCAGTCAATTACGGGCGGAACATGGCTGCGTAATTTAGTTGAAGTCCGTTATTCATCGACAGGAGTGTTATGCGGATATAGCTGAAACAAGAGCCTTATCAAGATTATTGCCGAGCTATTTCAATAACGGACTGCAGTGAGTTCGGGCCTCTTATCGTGCGCATATTGATGAAAGTTGGGCGAGTTCAAAGACTGCGTTATTAGTGGGAATAGCGGTTGAAGGATGAGAATGAAACTGATTATCGTTACCGAAGATAAACGTCCCGAGGTCTGACGCCATGCTTCAACCATCCCTCAGTCGAGATACCGCAGTACCTGATAACGCCTTCTTTCTCGCTCGCCAGGCGCGCTTCGAATCCAGGGTCCGCAGCTATCCGCGCAAGCTGCCGCTGGCCATCGCCAAGGCCGCCGGCGTCTGGGTGACCGACGTCGAAGGCAAGACCTACCTGGATTGCCTGGCCGGGGCAGGCACCCTGGCCTTGGGGCACAACCATCCCGCCGTTACCGCCGCCATCACCGACTTTCTCGGCAGCGGCCTGCCGATGCACAGCCTGGATCTCACCACGCCGCTCAAGGACGCCTTCAGCGAGCGCCTGCTGGGCCTGCTGCCGGGTCGGGCAGAAGACTACTGCCTGCAATTCTGCGGGCCGTCCGGCGCCGATGCGGTGGAAGCGGCGCTGAAGCTGGCCAAGAAGGTCACCGGACGCAGCAACGTGGTCGCCTTTTCCGGCGGCTACCACGGCATGACCCATGGCGCCCTGGCGGTGACCGGCAATCTCGCGCCCAAGCAGGGCGTGGCGGGGTTGATGCCCGGGGTGCAATTCCTGCCCTATCCCCACGAATACCGCTGCCCGCTGGGACTGGGCGGCGAGCTGGGCTCCGATGCCCTGGCGCGCTATCTGGAGCGCTTTTTCGGCGACGTGGAAAGTGGCGTCTGCCGGCCGGCGGCGGTGATCGTCGAGGCGGTGCAGGGGGAGGGTGGCGTCAACCCGGCACCGGTGGCCTGGCTGCGCACCCTGCGCCGGGTCACCCGGGAACACGGCATCCTGCTCATCGTCGACGAAGTCCAGACCGGCTTCGGCCGCACCGGCGCGCTGTTCGCCTGCCAGCATGCCGGTATCGAGCCGGACATCCTGGTGCTGTCCAAGGCCGTGGGTGGTGGCTTGCCGCTGGCGCTATTGGCGATTCGCCGCGAATTCGATGCCTGGGAGCCCGGTGGCCATACCGGGACCTTCCGCGGCAATCAGCTGGCCATGGCGACCGGGCTCGCCACCCTGGAGGTCATCGAGCGCGAGGGTCTGGTCAGCCATGCGGCCCAGCTCGGCGGTTGGCTCAGGCGTCATCTGGAGCGGCTGCGCGAGCGTTTCCCCGCCATCGGCAACGTCCGTGGCCTGGGCCTGATGCTGGGCCTGGAGATCGTCGCTGCGGGCGGCGCGGCGGATGCGCTCGGCAGCCTGCCGGCCGATCCGGATCTGGCCGCCGCCATTCAGCGCCACTGTTTCACCCAGGGGCTGCTGCTCGAACGCGGCGGCCGCGACGGCAACGTGGTGCGGCTGCTGCCGCCGCTGATCCTGCAGGAAAGCCACTGCCTGGTGCTGCTCGAACGCCTGGAGACGGCCCTCGTCGCGGCGCTGGCCGAGCCCCGTGGCTGAGCACAAGGCACCACCCGAGTGCCGTGACACCGGATCGCTCCCCGCGACGCGCAACCTCCTGGACACTGCCATGACTTCTTTCGAATCCACGCTGCTTTCCCGCATCGTCAGCGAGCTGGCGTCTTCCCATGCCCTGATGAATTGCCTCATCAAGGAATTCGCCCTGCCGGAAAAGTGCCTGACTTATATTTGGCCGGAAGATCGGCGTGGTATAGCCCCGGCCAACTATCTAAGTTGGTTGCAAGACGGCGGCGTACCCTTGCTGATCAACTTTCCCGGAGACCGCCAATTCTTTCTGGTCGTCGATCGACAGGATGAACTCGGCAGCCAGCGTTATCTATCCGATATCTATGTAAGACGCGGTGACCAGGCCTGGTATTGCCCGGACTTTCCCGCCTTCATCGATTTCCTGCTGGAGGCCTGCGAAGAACTCGCCGGCGCCCACAATGGCGAGTTGTTGCAGCAGGTCCTGCAGAGCCAGCGCCTGACGGCGGCCATCGTCGACCACGTGCAGGTCACCCGACATCCCGCGCCGCTCAGCGACTACCTGGCCAGCGAGCAGGGCCTGTGGTTCGGCCATCCCAATCACCCGGCGCCCAAGGCACGCCGCTGGCCGGAGCCCCTGCCGGCCGAAGCCTATGCCCCGGAGTTGCACACCAGCACCCCCATGCACGTGCTGGAGGTGCCGCGCGCCGGATTGCAGGTGGCCGGCAACGGCCTGAGCGACGCCCAGGTGCTGCAGGGCTTCGTGGACCAGGCGCAGGCCGCCCCGGAGCGGGCGCGTATCGTGCTGCACCCGGTCCAGGCGCAGCTGTTCCTGGGCGATCCGCGGGTCCAGGCGCTGGTCAGCCAGGGGGTGATCCGCGATCACGGCGCCAGCGGCGCCCTGGCCAGTCCCACCGCCTCCATGCGCACCTGGTACCGCCCAGGCCATGCCTTCTTCATCAAGGGCTCGCTGAATGTGCGCATCACCAATTGCGTGCGCAAGAACGCCTGGTACGAACTGCAGAGCACCCTGATCGTCGATCGCCTCATGCAACGCCTGCAGGGGCGGGTGGTGGGGCTCGACATGGTGCGCGAGCCGGGTGCCCTGAGCTGGGCACCGCCAGCCGCCAGTGCCGAGGACGAGCGCTGGTTCCGCGAGCAGACCGGCGCCATCCTGCGCGAGAATTTCTGCCTGGAGCATGGCGCCGACTGCTGCCTGCTGGCCGGCACCCTGTTCGCCCGCGACACCCGCCTGCAGCCGTTGCTGCAGGACTTCCTCGGCCGCTGCGGTGGCGAGGAGCCGAGCGATCAGGCGCGGCTCGCCTGGTTCCAGGATTACCAGCGGCTGTTGCTGGGGCCGGTGCTGCGACTGTTCTTCGAGCACGGCGTGGTGCTGGAGCCGCACCTCCAGAATTGCGTGCTGGTGCATGACAATGGCCGGCCCGTCCGGCTGCTGCTGCGCGACTTCGAAGGCATCAAGCTGACCGATACCCTCGGCGCCGAGGCCCTGGACGCCCACGTCCATCCGCGGGTGCGCCAGTCGTTGCTCTACAGCCGCGGCCAGGGTTGGCGGCGCATCGCCTACTGCCTGTTCGTCAACAACCTCGCCGAGGCGGTGCTGGCGCTGAGCTGGGAGCGTCCGCACCTGGCGCCGCGCCTGTGGCGGCAGGTGGAAGCCGAGCTGATCGCCATCCGCCGCGACCTGCAGCGCGCCGCGCCCGAGCTGGATGCGCTGATCGCCGGCCAGCCGATTCCCTGCAAGACCAATCTCAAGGTGCGCCTCGCCGCCCAGGCCGACCGCCACGCCGGCTACGTGCAGTTGCCTTGCCCCTGGGCCGCTGAGGTGCGTCATGGCTGAGCTACCGACCGCGGTCCGCGCCGCCCTGGTGGAGGCCCAGGCGCAGTCCGGCGATCCGCTGGCGGCCTTCGTCTATGACCTCGACGCCCTGCGGCGGCACGTCGCCGCGCTGATGGCCGAATTGCCCCCGGGCGTGGAGCTGTACTACGCCATCAAGGCTAACAGCGAGGCGCCGATCCTGGCGGCCCTGGCGCCGCTGGTGCATGGCTTCGAGATCTCTTCCGGTGGCGAGATCGACCGCCTTGCCGCCTGCCCGCAGCGCAAGCCGTTCATCTTCTCCGGTCCGGGCAAGCTGGATTCCGACCTGCGCACCGCCCTGAGCGCCGGGGTCGAAGCCATCCACCTGGAGAGCCTCGGCGAGATCCAGCGCCTGCAACGCCTGGCGCTTTCCCTGGGACGGCTGCAGCCGGTGTACATCCGCATCAATCCGCAATTGCCGGCCGGGTTGACCAGTACCCTCGCCATGGCCGGTACGGCGACGCCCTTCGGCTTCGACGAGACCGATCTGCCCGCCGCGGTGGCGGCGGTGGAGGCGGCCAGTCACCTGCAGCTGCAGGGTTTCCATGTGCATGCCCTGTCGCACCAGCACTCGGTGGAGCGCCATCTGCAACTGCTGGACTTCTACCTGCAGCGCTGGCCGCACTGGCGCGGCCTGGCCCGGCGCCCGGAGAGCCTGGTGCGGCTCAACGTCGGTGGCGGCATCGGCGTGGACTATCGCGAAGGCCGGCCATTCGACTGGGCGCGGTTGTGCGGGCACCTGCGCGATCGTCTGGCCGAACAGGCGCAGCCCCCGCTGATCCGCTTCGAACCGGGACGGTTCCTCGCGGCCTTCTGCGGCTACTACGCCATGGAGGTGCTGGATACCAAGACCAGCCACGGCCAGCACTTCCTGGTCTGCCGCGGCGGGACCCACCAGTTCCGCCTGCCGGTGGCCCAGGGGCACGATCATCCGGTGCTGCACCTGCCCCGCGAGGGGCGGGCGACTGCGACCGGAGGCAAGGCCTGGACGGTGGTGGGCCAGCTCTGTACCCCCAAGGACATCCTCAGCCGTGGCCAGCCGCTGGGTGAGGTCCGGGTCGGCGACCTGCTGGTGCTGCCCCTGGCCGGCGCCTATGGCTACAACATCTCCCACGCGGATTTCCTCTGCCATCCGCGTCCGCGGCAGCTGTTCCTCGACGGGAACGGGAGTGTCCCGGCGTGAGCGCAGTGATCCCGCGGGTCTGGGTCGCGGTGAACGTGCTGCTGGGCACGGTCACTGTCAGCCTGGCCAATACCGCGCTCAACCCGGCGCTGCCGGCCTTTATCGCCGCCTTCGACCTGGGGCCGCTGCTGGCCAGCTGGATCGTCGCCGGCTTCATGGTCGCCATGGGCATCACCATGCCGCTGACCGGCTTTCTCGCTGGGCGCATCGGGCGGCGGCGACTCTATCGCCTCGGGCTGCTGGCCTTCATCGCCGGCTCGGCGCTGGGCGCCCTGGCCGATTCCATCGCCGGCGTGCTGCTGGCGCGCATGGTCCAGGGGGTGGCCAGCGGCCTGATGATTCCCCTGGCGCTGGGCATCATCTTTTCCGTCTATCCCAAGGAAGAACGTGGCCGGGTGACCGGCTGGTGGGGTGGGGCGGTGATGCTGGCGCCGGCGGTGGGGCCGCTGTGCGGCAGCCTGCTGCTGGAGGTGTTCGACTGGCGCGCTCTGTTCCTGCTCAACGTCCCGGTGGGCCTGCTGGCCCTGGCCATGGGGCAGGTGGTGCTGCCGGCGGATGGCCCCCGCGAACATAAGCCCTTCGACCTGGCCGGCTACCTGCTGATCGCCAGCGGCCTGGGACTGCTGCTGGTGACCCTCGGCCGGCTGCGCGATCTGGCGGCGCTGGCCGAACCCCTCAATCTGCTGGCCCTGGCCGCCGGTTTCCTGTGCCTGCTGGCCTTCGTCCGGCTGCAGTTGCGACGTAGCCATCCGCTGCTGCCGCTGCGCCTGTTCGCCCTGCGCGGCTACCGGGCCAGCGTCATCATCGCCGTGGTCCAGGCGGTGGGCATGTTCGAGTGCCTGGTGCTGCTGCCGCTGCTGATCCAGCTGGTGCTGGGCCACAGCGCGCTCTGGACCGGCCTGGCGCTGCTCTGCACGGCCTTGGCGGCGGCGCTGTTCGGCCAGGTCGGTGGTCGGCTGCTCGATCGCCGCGGACCCCGTGGCGTGATCGCCGCCGGCCTGACCCTCAGCGGCCTGGCCACCCTGGCCCTCGGTGTGGTCGGCAGCCATGCCGGACTGGCCTGGATCTGCGCGCTGATGGTGCTGCGCGGCGTCGGCCTGGGGCTGTCCTACATGCCGGCCACCACCGCCGGCCTCAACAGCCTGCCGGACGCCCAGGTCACCCAGGGCGCGGCCATGAACAACATCGCCCGACGCCTGGTGTCCTCGGTGGCCGTGGTGGCCGCCTCCCTGTGGCTGGAACTGCGCCTGGGCGGCGCGGCCGGCTGGGGACCGCGCCAGGCCGCCACCGGCGTCGCCATCCAGGACGCCTTCATCGCCACCGGCCTGTTCATCCTGCTGGCCTTGCCCTCGGCCTGGCGCTTTCCCGCCGCTCAACCCCTTTCCGTTCGGAGGTACTCATGACCGCTCAGCTTTCACTTCCCGCGCAGCCCTGGCCGTCGCCCGCCGACGCCGCCCTCTATCGTCAGGTCGAGCAGCGCGTGGTGGCGCAGCTGCTGCAGACGCTGATCTACGAAGAGGTGCTCAAGGCCCAGGTCCAGCCGCAGGCCGAGGGTCTGGCAGCGTATCGCCTGGCCGGTACCGCCGCCGATGGCACACCGGTGCAGTACCTGGGCTATGCGCCCGCAGATGCCAGCTTCGGCCTGATCCGCCTGGACCCGCAGCGCCTGGTGCGCCAGGACGCCCAGGGCAGCCGCGCGCCGACGCTGCACGAGACCCTGGCCGAATTGCTCGGCGAGCAGAGCGATTCGCCGCTGTGGCCGCGCTTCGTCCAGGAGCTAGAGCAGACGCTGCTCAAGGATCTGCAGTCGCGTCGTCAGGACTATCGTCCTGACCGTCCGGCCCACGAGCTGGACGTGGACGCGCTGGAGCGGCACTTCATGGACGCCCATGGCTACCATCCCTGCTACAAGTCGCGCATCGGCTTCTCCCTGGCCGAGAATCGCCGCTACGGACCGGAATTCGGCGAGCCGATCCAGCTGGTCTGGCTGGCCCTGGCGCGCGAGCGGGCCTCGGTGGGGCACTCCAGCCGCCTGGACTTCCCGGCCTTCATCGCCGAGGAATTCGGCGCCCAGCGTTGGGCGGCCCTGGCCGCAGAGTGGCGCGAACAGGGGCGGGCGCTGGACGATTACCAACTGATCCCGGTGCATCCCTGGCAGTGGGAGCAGCACCTGGTCGCGCTGTTCCAGCCCGAACTGGTGAGTGGCGAGCTGCTCTACCTGGGTACCTCCCGCGACAGCTACGCGGCCCAGCAATCAATCCGCACCCTGGCCAATCGCAGTACGCCCGAGCGGCCCTACGTCAAGCTGGCGATGTGTCTGACCAACACCTCCAGCACCCGCATCCTGGCGCGCCACACGGTGCTCAACGGCCCGCTCATCACCGACTGGCTGCAGCGCCTGATCGAAACCGATGCCACGGCCCGGGATCTGGACTTCGTGGTGCTCGGCGAGGTCGCCGGCGTCGCCTACGACAGTCGCCCGCTGCCGGTCAGCCGCGCGGGCCAGGTCTACGGCACCCTTGGCGCCGTCTGGCGCGAGAGCATCCATGCCTATCTGCGCGCGGATGAACAGGCGGTGCCCTTCAACGGCCTGACCCAGGTGGAGAATCGCTACGGCCAGGACGCGCCGCGGCCCTTCGTCGCCACCTGGATCGAGCGCCACGGCCTCGACGCCTGGCTGCGGCAGTTGCTCAAGGTCACGGTGACGCCGCTCATGCACATGCTCCACGCCGAAGGCATCGGCATGGAGTCCCATGGCCAGAACATCGTGCTGATCCACCGCGACGGCTGGCCGCTGCGCATCGCCCTCAAGGACTTCCACGACGGCGTGCGCTACGCCGAGCGCCACCTGGCGCGTCCGGCACTGCGCCCGACGCTGGAGCCCTTGCCGGCGAGCCACGCGCGGATCAACCGCAACTCCTTCATCCTCACCGAGGACGTGGACGCGGTGCGCGACTTCACCTGCGATGCCTTCTTCTTCATCGCCCTGGGCGAGCTGGCGGTGTTCCTGCGCCAGCACTTCACCCTGGCCGAGGCCGACTTCTGGCAGGCGACCGCCACGGTCATCCTCGACTACCAGCGCGCCCATCCCCAGCACCGGGAGCGCTATGCACTGTTCGACGTCTTCGCTCCCACCTTCGAGGTGGAGGAGCTGACCAAGCGGCGCCTGCTGGGCGATGGCGAGCGACGATTCAAGGCGGTGGCCAACCCCCTGCATCCCTATCGGCTCGCCGCATGCTGAGGCGCAATCGACTCAAGGCCGCCCTGGCGGCCGGCACGCCCAGCCACGGCCTGTTCGCCTCGTTGCCCACGCCCGCCAGCATCGAGCTGATCGCCGAAGCCGGCTACGACTTCGTGATCATCGACATGGAGCACGTGCTGATCAATCCGGAAACCCTCGAGAACATGATCCGCACCGCCGAGAGCTACGACCTCACGCCGCTGGTGCGGGTACCGGATGCCGAGCCCAAGCGGCTGCTGCGCCTGCTTGATGCCGGCGCCCAGGGGATCGTGCTGCCCTGCGTGGAAGACCCGGCGGTGCTGGCCGCCGCGGTGCGCGCCTGCAAATACCACCCGGAGGGTGAGCGCAGCCTCAATGCCGGTCGCCCGGGCTCCTTCGGCAAGACCAGCCTGGCCGACTACGTGACCCGCGCCAATGCGCAGATCCTGGTGGTCGCCATGATCGAGAGCGCCGCGGGCGTCGCCCGGGCGGCGGAAATCGCCGCGTTGCCTGGGGTGGACCTGCTGCTCGAAGGGGCGGCGGACCTGTCGCAATCCCTCGGCCGCCCCTGGCGCATCGCCGACCCGGAGGTGCAGGAGGCCCTGCGCCAGACCTGGGCCGCCGCCCAGCGCCAGGGCACGCCTTATTGCGCCATCCCCCGGCGCCCGGAGGATCTCGACCTCTGGCGCGCCCGGGGCGTCACCACCTTCGTGCTCGGCGACGAGCGCGGCATCGCCTTTCGGGCCCTGCAGGCCCGCCTGACCGCCCATTCCTGCGGAGAATCCCCATGAACGCCCAGACCCTCGCCACCGACCTGATCCTGCAGGACCTATTCGACTGCCTGCTGGCCGAAGACGTCTTCGCCACCATGGCCGTGACCCTGACGGCCGCGACCGCGGAACATCCCGCCACCTTGCAGCTGGCGGCCCCCGAGGAGCGCCTCTGGGAGTGCTGCTGCGATCCCCGCGAGCAGCGTTTCATCGCCGCGCGGGTGCGCCCGGGCATTACCCAGGCCTGGGTGAAGGTGCCCGGTACGCCGATCCTGGCGCGCCAGGGCGACGCCTGGAGCACCCTTACGCCCGAGGCCTTCGTCACCCTGGTGTTCGCCGAGGCGGCCGCCGATCCGGAGCAGGCGCGGGGCATCGCGCTGTTGCGCGAGACCCTGGCCACCAGTCTGCGGCAGACCCGGCTGTCCCTGGAACAACCCCTGGTCCCGGGTCCGCTGCTGGAGGGCGACGGTAAGGCCGCCTTCCTGCAACTGGAACGCTGGGCGGCCCTGCGGGATCGACCCTATCACCCCCTGGCCAAGGCCAAGCTGGGGCTGAGCGATGCCGACTACCAGGCCTACCAGGCCGAATTCGGTCAACCCGTGTGCCTGGCCTGGGTCGCGGTGCGCCGCGATCAGCTGCTGTGTGGGGAGGGCGTGGTGGCCGATTCCCAGGGACCGGCGGCCGACTTGCTGACCCCGGCGGCGCTGGCCGAGTTGCAGGCCGAATTGCAGCAGCGCGGCCTGGCGGCGACTCACGTGGCGCTGCCGGTACACCCCTGGCAACTCGCCGAAGGATTACCGGGCCGGCTGGACGAGGCCTTCGCCGGTGGCGTCTGCCAGCAGCTGGATTTCGCCGGCGCACGCTGCCACGCGACCTCGTCGCTGAGATCCATGCTCATGGAGGAAGGCGCGGGCGTGGCGCAGCTCAAGCTGCCCATGGCGGTGCATTCCCTGGGCGCCTCGCGCTACCTGCCGGCGGTGAAGATGATCAATGGCTCGCGCAGCGAGGCGCTGCTGCGCCAGGCGCGGGCCCTGGACCCAGTGCTCGCCGAGGGCCTGCACCTGTGCGACGAGTCGCGCTGGTGGGCCTTCATGCCGCCAGCGGCGACCCTGTTCGACGAGGCGCCGCGGCATCTCTCGGCCATGGTGCGCGGCTATCCCGCGGCGCTGCTGGCCGATCCGGACTGCCGCCTGCTGCCCATGGCCGCGCTCGGTACGCCGTTGCCGGGCAGTCGCCGGCATTTCTTCGATGACTGGCTGGCGGCCCGGGCGCTGGCGCCGACGCCGGCCAACGTCCACCTGTTGCTGGGTGAGCTGTGCCACAGCTTCATCGATCTCAACCTGCGGCTGTTCCGCCTCGGCCTGCTCGGCGAGGTGCACGGGCAGAACGCCGTGCTGGTCTGGCGCGCCGGACGCATCCAGGGCCTGCTACTACGCGACCATGACTCCCTGCGCCTGTACGTGCCCTGGCTGGAGCGCCAGGGACTGGCCGATCCGCAATACCGGATCAAGCCCGGTCATGCCCAGACGCTCTATCACGAGCATCCGCGCGAGCTGCTGTTCTGGTTCCAGACCCTGGGCATCCAGGTCAACCTCAGGGCCATCTTCGAGACCGTCTCGAGCTGCTACGCTGTCCCCCTGACCGCCGCCTGGACGCTGCTGCGCGAGGTACTGGAGGAGCGCATCGCGGCCCTGGACTTCGACGCCGAGGCGCGGGCGCTGCTCCGGGAGACCCTGTTCGAGGCGCCGGACTGGCCGCAGAAGTGGCTGCTGCGCCCGATGATCGAGCGGGCCGGTGGGCCCGGCAGCATGCCGTTCGGCAAAGGCAGGGTGGTCAATCCCTTTCATCAGGTGAGCCATGCCCGCTAGTGTTTCCTCCGCCATGACCCGCCGCCGGCTCCTCGGGCTCGGCGGCGTTCTTGCCACCGGCCTGGCGCTACAGCCGGGCGTCGCCCGGGCGCAGTCCGCGCGCGTGGCCACGCTGTTCCAGGGCGCCACCGACAGCGCCGTGGCCCTGGAGCTCAGGCCTTGCGGGGTGGTCGAGTCCTGGAGCGAGAAACCCGTCTATCGCTATCTGCGCCCGGCGCTGGCGGGGGTGCCTTCACTGGGTCTGGAGACCCAGCCGAGTCTGGAGGACCTGGCGCTGCTGGCGCCGGACCTGATCGTGGCCTCGCGCTTTCGCCATGGCCGCATCGCTCCCTTGCTGCAGCAGCTGTGCCCGGTGGTAATGCTGGAGGAGGTCTTCGAATTCAAGCAGACCCTGCTGGCCCTGGGCACCGCCGCGGGGCGTGAAGCGGACGCCACGGCCCTGCTGCAGGGCTGGCAGGCGCGCATCGCCCGTCTGCGCGAGGCGCTGCAACGCCACTACGGCGCCCAGTGGCCGCCGACGGTGGCGGTTCTGGACGTGCGGGCCGATCACCTGCGCAGCTATCTGCCCGACAGCTTCGCCGGGCGGGTGCTCAGCGAGCTGGGCTTCGCCTGGCCGGCGGCCAGCCAGGGCAGCGCCGCGCCTTCGATCAAGCTGACCTCGCGGGAAAGCCTGCCGGTGGTGGAAGCCGACGTTTTCTTCCTTTTCCTGCGTGCCGACCAGGCCGCGGTGCAGCGCAACTACGCGAGTCTGGTCGAGCACCCGCTCTGGCAACGCCTGAGCGCTCCCCGAAGCGGGCAGGTCTGGCGGGTCGATGGGGTGGCCTGGAGCCTGGGCGGCGGCATGCTCGCGGCGAATCGGCTGCTGGACGATATCGAGCGCGTCCTGGCCGAACAGGGGGCCGCATGAGCGCGCCCTTCAGATTGCTGCTGCTCGCGCTGGCCCTGGTGCTGACGGCCGTGCTGAGTCTCTCGGTCGGCGCCCGCTGGATCGCGCCCGGTACCGTGGTGGCGGCGCTGGTGCAGGATCCCTCGCTGGCGCTGGACGCCACGCTGGTCAACACCACCCGGCTGACGCGCCTGCTGGTCGCCCTGGTGGTGGGCGCCAACCTGGCGGTGGCTGGCGCCCTGATGCAGGCCATGACGCGCAATCCCCTGGCTTCGCCGGGGCTGTTCGGCATCAACGCCGGGGCCACCTTCGCCCTGGTGCTGGGCATCACCCTGCTGGGGCTGTCCAGTACCGAAAGCTGGGTGCTCTGCGCGCTGCTGGGCGCAGCGGCGGCCGGCACCCTGGTCTGGACCCTGGGCAACCAGGGCCAGGCGCGCCTGACGCCGCTGCGCATCGTGCTGGCCGGCGCCGCCCTGGCGGCCCTGTTCACCGCCTTCAGCCAGGCGCTGCTGGTGATCAACCAGGAGGGCCTGGACAGCGTGCTGTTCTGGCTGGCCGGTTCGGTGGGTGAGCGCAACCTGACCACGGCTGCGCCCCTGCTGGTGTTCAGCCTGCTGGCCCTGGGCGCCGCCGCGGTCCTGGCCGGGCAGCTCGATGTGCTGGTCGCCGGTGACGACCTGGCCCGCGGCCTGGGCCAGCCCATCGGGCTGATCCGGCTGCTGGCCGGGGTGCTGGTGATCTGCCTGGCCGGCAGCGCCGTGGCCCTGGCCGGCAACATCGGCTTCATCGGCCTGATGGTGCCGCACCTGATGCGCGGGCTGTTGGCCCGCGCACGACACGAGCATCGCTGGCTGATCCCCGGCTGCGCCCTGGGCGGGGCCCTGCTGCTGGTGCTGGCCGACAGCCTGGCGCGGGTGGTGATCCTGCCCCAGGAGGTGCCCGTGGGCATCATGACCGCGCTGTTCGGCGGGCCCTTCTTCATCCATCTCGCGCGCCGGGGAGGTCACCATGGCCGCTGAGATCGTCTGGCGACTCGGCCGCTTTTCCCGCCGCCTGGCCCCGGCTACCCTGGGGCGGCTGGCCGTCGCCGCGCTGGTGGCCCTGGCGGGCTTGCTGCTGTGCCTGTGCCTGGGCAAGGTCTGGTTGACGCCGACCCAGGTGTTCGCCGCGCTGGTCGAACGGCAGGGCGGCGGCCTGGGCTTCATCGTTACCCAGTTGCGCCTGCCGCGGGCGCTGCTGGCGGCCCTGGTCGGCAGCGCCCTGGCGCTCTCCGGCCTGCTGCTGCAGGGCCAGGTGCGCAATCCCCTGGCCTCGCCGGATTTGCTGGGCATCACCAGTGGCGCCAGCGCCGGGGCGGTCTTCTACCTGGCGGTTCTGGCCGGCAGCCTGGGGCCGCATGGCCTGCCGCTGGCCGCGATGCTCGGCGCGGGCCTGGCGGCGCTGCTGGTCTATGGCCTGGCCTGGAATCACGGCGCCTCGCCGTTGCGGCTGGTGCTGGTGGGGGTAGGGGTGTCGGCCATGCTCGCCGCGGCCACCACCTTCCTGCTGGTGTTCAGCCCGCTGACCACCACGCTGTCGGCCTACGTCTGGCTGACCGGCAGCGTCTATGGCGCCAGCTGGCCGGAGGTGCGCGCCCTGGGCCGGTGGTGGCTGGCCCTGTTGCTGCCACTGGCGGCCCTGGCGCGCCACGCCGTGCTGGCGCAACTCGACGACGACCTGGCCCGTGGTCTCGGGGTGCGCCTGCAGCGGCAACGCGCGGTCTTGCTGGCGCTGGCCGTGGCCCTGGCCGGGGTGGCCATCGCCTGGGGGGGCGCCATCGCCTTCGTCGGCCTCATCGCGCCCCATATCGCCCGCCGCCTGCTGCCCGCCGGTTTCGCCGCTCAGGCGCTGATGGCGGCCCTGGTGGGGGCGTTGCTGGTGATGCTCGCCGACCTCCTGGGTCGTACCCTGTTCCTGCCCCTGGATCTGCCGGCCGGCATCTTCGTCGCCGCCCTGGGGGCGCCCTTTTTCCTCTACCTGCTGATCCGGCAGCGTCCCTGAAGGAGTCTTCATGGCAACCCTGGCCAGCCGCGGCCTGACCCTCGGCTACGGCACCCAGACCATCATCGAGGCCCTCGACCTCGAATTACCGCCGGGGCGTGTCTCGGTCCTCATCGGCAGCAACGGCTCCGGCAAGAGCACCCTGCTCAAGGCCTGTGCCCGGCTGCTGGAGCCGCGCCAGGGCCAGGTGCTGCTCGACGGCCAGGACATCCACCGGCAGTCCACCGCCGCCCTGGCCCGGCAACTGGCGGTACTGCCACAGACCCCGGTGGCGCCCGAGGGCATCAGCGTGCGCCAGCTGGTCAGCCTGGGCCGCTATCCCTACCAGAACTGGATGCGCCAATGGTCGGCGGACGATGCCGCGGCGGTGGACAAGGCGCTGCGCCTCACCGACCTGCTGGCGTTGGCGGAGCGACCGGTGGACGACCTCTCCGGTGGGCAGCGCCAGCGCGCCTGGATCGCCCTGACCCTGGCCCAGGACACCGATTGCCTGCTGCTGGACGAACCCACCACCTACCTGGACCTGGCGCACCAAATCGAGGTGCTGGACCTGCTGCGCCAGCTGAATCGGGAGGAGGGCAAGACCATCGTCATGGTGCTGCACGACCTCAATCTCGCCTGCCGCTACGCCGATCACCTGGTCGCCGTCCACCAGCGTCGCGCCCATGCCCAGGGCGCGCCCGCGGCGGTATTGACGGAAGCCCTGGTACGGGAGGTGTTCGCCCTGGAGTGCCGGATCATCGCCGATCCCTATTTCGGCACGCCGCTGTGCATTCCCTTCGGTCGCGAGGTCCCGCCATGTGCCTGAGGCCCACCCTCGACTGCGCCCAGCGGGACACGCTGCGCGCCACCTTCGGCCTGCGCGAAGCCAGTGAGCGCGACGGGCAGCACAGCCACCCGGTCGCCGCCTGGCTGGACGCCGCACGCTGCGCCGAGTTGCTCGACGACCTGGCGGCGCGGATGGACGCGCCCACGCGGCGGGTCGCGGCGTCGCTGCTGACCAAGCGCCTGGGCTTTCTCACCACCGGGGTGGCCTTCCAGGCCCTGTCGGCCTATGACCGGTGCCTGGACCTGACGCCCGGCAATGTCTGGATCGAGGCTGGGCACGTCCAGGGGCGTTGGCGATCGGCCCTGCCGCTGAGTGATACCCGACCACTGCCCGCCGTGGACGATCACGCCACGGCCCGGGCGTTGCTGGCCCGCACCCTGTTCGGCGAGCTGCTGCGGCCGCTCTGGGAGAACTTGGCACGGGTCGGCCGCGTCTCGCCCCGCATCCTCTGGGAGAACGCGGCGGTGCGGCTCTATTCACTGTATGACCGGCGCCTCGCCGAGCTGGAGGATCCGGCCCTTCGTGCCCGCTGCGCCGAGGACTTCGCCTGGCTGCTGGCGGCGACGCCGGCGGAGCTGGGGCTGGAGACCAATCCGCTGGCGCAGTTCCGCCGGCCCGCAACGGCCAATACCGTGGGACGTCCCGTTCGTTTCCGGCGCACCTGCTGCTTCTACTACCAGGCCACGGCGCCCGCCGAATACTGCACCAACTGCCCGCTGATCCGTCCCCGGGAGGCCGTATGCCCGGCCCCCTGAGCGAGCTGCCGGCCGAGCTGATCGCCGGCTACGCCGAGGTATCCGCCTCGACCCTGGGCCATCTCGGGCGCACGGGCTACCTGCCCGAACTCAAGCCGGTGGTAGCCGATACGCGTCTGCTGGGCCGGGTGGTGACGGCGCGCATTCCCTTGCCCCACGGCGCCCTGTTGCGCGAGGCGCTGATCGCCAGTCGGCCGGGCGACGTCCTGGTGATCGAGGCCGTTGGCGATCCCCACTGCGCCTGCTGGGGCGAATTGCGCACCCTGGCCGCCCTGGTCAAGGGCCTGGCCGGTGTGGTGGTGAGCGGCGCCATCACCGACGTCCAGGCGCTTCGTCAGCTCGGCCTGCCGATCTTCCATCGCGGTATCAGCGCCATCACCACCCAGGGTGGCGAGGCGCTGGGCGAACTGAATGTCGAACTCCAGCTCGGCGAGACCCGCGTCTGCCCGGGCGACCTGGCCCTGGGAGACGACGACGGCCTGTTCGTCCTGTCGCCCGCCCGGGCCGTAGCCTTGCTGCCCGGTGCGCTGGCCAAGGAGGCCGCGGACCAGGCGCGACGGGCGCAATTGCTGCAGCGGCTCACCGAAGGGCGCTGAAGCCGCTATTCCGGCTTGGTGCCGATCTGTTCGCGCAAGAGGTGCAGATAGCGCCGCGCGCCCAGGCCCTGGGGGCGATTCTTGATCCAGATGACGTCGATCCAGCGGCGGATCTGGCTGGCCATGTTGTCGAATTGCACCTGTTCGAGCAGGCCGGCGGCAATCAGCGGCCGCACCAGTGGGTGGGGCAGATAGGCCCAGCCCAGCCCGGCCTGTACCAGATCGAGGGTGGCCAGGTAGCTGTCGGTCAGCCAGACCCGTTGCGACAGCACGATCTGCGGATCCGAGGCATTGCGATCGCCCCCGGCCACTACGATCTGGCGGGTGTCGGCCATCAGCGTTTCGCCTAGTGGCCGATCCTGGCGGGAGGCGGGATAGCCGGGCGCGGCCACCGCCGTGAGCAACTGGCTGCCGGCCTCGGCGAAGCCCTCCAGCGCGTTGATCCCCGGACGCTCGAAGATCAGCGCCATGTCCACGCTACCCTCGTGCAGCAGGCGGATCGCCTCGGCGCGTGCCGCCGAGCGGATCTCGATTTCCAAGGCCGGAAATTCCTCGGCCAGGGTCACCAGCGGCCGACTCCAGGCACCGGTCTGCAACTCCGGCGCCATCACCAGCACGAAGCGCCGTTCCAGCCCTGCGTGCAACTGCAGGGCATGGGCGTCGAGCAGCGTGAGCTGGCTGGCCACCTGCCGCGCCTGGGGTTCGAGGGCCCGCGCGGCGGGGGTGGGCAGGGCCTTGCGGGTGGCACGGTCGAACAGCACCAGGTCCAGCTCGGCTTCCAGTTGGGAGATCGCCATGTTCACCGCGGAGGGCACCCGCCCCAGGACGCGAGCCGCGGCGGAAAAGGAGCCCTCGTCGATCACGGCGAGAAAGACCCTGAGCGTTTCGCTGGTAAAGGCCATGATTGTCAGTTTCGTTGATAACGATCGTCTTTTTGTATCAGCCAGACCGGCTTAGAGTCCAGCCAGACCTTAACGGAGACAGTCACATGAGCGAGTCGATGGCGGGCCAGGTGGCCCTGATCAGCGGTGCCGGCAGCGAAGCCGGTATCGGCATGGCGATCGCCCGGCGCCTGGGTGCGGCAGGGGCGCGGTTGATCGTCACTGCCAGCAGCTCCCGGATCGCGGAGCGGGTGGCGGAATTGCGCGCCGCCGGCTTCACCGCTGAAGGCCGGGCGCTGGATCTCACCGAGGAGGCGGCCGTTGGCGACTTCTGCCAGTGGGCCGAGGCGCGTTGGGGCCGTATCGACATCCTGGTCAACAATGCCGGCATGGCCATGCAGGGCAGTCCCGAGCCCCTGGTCGAGGTGGCGCGGATGACCCTGGCCGACTGGAATCTGACCCTGGCGCGCAACCTGACCACGGCCTTCTTGCTGACCCGCGCCGTATTGCCCGGCATGCAGGCGCGCGGCTATGGCCGCATCGTCCACGTCAGTTCCGCCACCGGCACCCGGGCGGGCATTCCGCAGGCAGCCGCCTACAGCGCGGCCAAGGCGGCCATGGTCGGCATGAACATGAGTCTGGCGCTGGAGGTGGCCGGCCAGGGCATCACGGTCAACGCCGTGGCGCCCGGCTGGATCGAGACCGCCTCCAGCCTGCCGGAAGAATTGCAGGCCGCGACCCGGGTACCCGTGGGCCGCGCCGGTCGTCCCGCCGAGGTCGCCGCCGCCGTGGCCTTCCTCGCCTCGCCCGAGGCCAGCTACATCACCGGGGAATACCTGGTGGTGGACGGCGGCAACAGCCGCATCGAAAACAAGGGGGCCTGACATGCAGCCAGTCGTGCTGGTCAGTGGTGTACTGGGGGGTATCGGCCAGGCGGTGCGCGCGCATTTTCTGCAGGCGGGCTGGCGGGTCTTCGGTACCGATCTCGATGCCGCGGCCCTGGCGGCGCTGGAGACCGAAGGCGACCTTGCCGGCCAGCACGCCGCCGACCTGCGCCAGGCCAGCGCCAGCCGGGAGGTGGTCGCCAGCGCCCTGGACCGCCTCGGTCGGCTCGACGCCCTGGTCAATTGCGCCGGTGTCTGGCGCGAAGGCCCGGCCGAGACCTTCAGCGAGGAAGACTTCGACCTGGTGCTGGACGTCAATCTCAAGGCCAGCTTCTTTCTCTGCGCCGCGGCCATTCCCGCGCTGCGAGATACCCGGGGCGCCATCGTCAACCTGAGCAGCGATGCCGGTCGCCAGGGCAATCGCAATGCCGCCGTCTACTGCGCCAGCAAGGGCGCGGTGACCCTGATGACCAAGGCCCTGGCGCTGGATCTGGCGCCCAGCGGGGTGCGCTGCAACAGCATCTCCCCCGGCGACGTGGCGACGCCCATGCTGAGCTTTCAGGCCGAACGCTATGGCGACGGCGATCCCGCCGCCTATCTGCAGGAATTGCTGGAGAAATATCCGCAAGGCGAGCAGGCGCGCTTCATCCAGCCCGAGGAGGTCGCCGAGCTGGCCTTTTTCCTGTGCCAACCCGCCGCCCGTTCCATTACCGGCGCCGATCTGGCCATCGATTGCGGCGTCTCGGCCGGGCACTGAGCCCGGGCCGATTCGCCCTCCATCCCGAGAGGAATCCGACATGACCACCAGTGGTATCAGCGAAGCCGCCGTGCAGACCTTTGTCGCGGCCGAACGCGAGCGCTTCCTGGCGCGCAATCCCAAGTCCCTCGCCCTGGCCGAGCGGGCCCGGCACTCGCTGTTTGGCGGTGTGCCCATGCACTGGATGAACGACTGGTCGATGCCCAGCGCGCTGTTCGTCAGCCATGCCCAGGGCTCGCGCTTCCATGATGTCGACGGCCACGAATACATCGACTTCTGCCTGGGCGATACCGGCAGCATGTTCGGTCACTCGCCGGCGCCCATCGCCCGGGCCCTGGCCGAGCAAGGCGCGCGCGGACTCACCACCATGCTGCCCGGCGAGGATGCGGTGGTCGCCGGGGAATTGCTCGCCGAGCGCTTCGGCCTGCCGTTCTGGCAGGTGGCGACCACCGCCACCGACGCCAACCGCTATGTCATCCGCTGGGCGCGCGCCATCACCAATCGCAAGATGCTGCTGGTGTTCGACGGCTGCTACCACGGCACCGTCGACGATGTCATGGTGCGCCATCAGGAGGGGCGCACCGTGCACCGCGGCGGCCTGATCGGCCAGGCCCACAACCTTGCCGAGACCAGCCGGGCGGTACCCTTCAACGACCTCGCGGTGCTGGAGGCGGCATTGGCGAAAGGCGATGTCGCCGCGCTGATCTGCGAACCGGCCATGACCAACATCGGCATGGTGCTGCCCGCCCCGGGGTTCATGGAGCAGGTCCGCGCCCTGACCCGGCAGTACGGCACCCTGCTGATCATCGACGAGACCCATACGCTGTCCACCGGCCCCGGCGGCTGCACCCGCGCCTGGAATCTCCAGCCGGACTTCATCACCTTCGGCAAGCCCATCGCCGGTGGCGTGCCCTGTTCGGCCTATGGCTGCAGCCACGAGATGGCCCAGGCCATGCGCCTGGCCCAGCAGCACGCCAGCGAGACCAGCCACGGCCATGGGCACAGCGGCATGGGCACCACGCTGTCGGCCAATGCCCTGGCCATGCGCTGCCTGCGCGTCAGCCTGGAAGAGGTCATGACCCCGGCCGCCTATGCGCGGATGCTGCCGCTGGCGGCGCGACTGGCCGCTGGCCTGCGCCAGGTGATCGCCCGCCATGGCCTGGCCTGGTCGGTGACGGAGCTGGGCGCCCGCTGCGAATTCCAGTTCTGCGCCACGCCGCCCACCACCGGCGCCGAGGCGGAAGCCGCCTTCCACGACAGCCTGCAGCAGGCGCTGCACCTCTACCTGATCAACCGGGGCATCCTCATCACGCCCTTTCACAACATGACCCTGTGCTGCCCGGATCTCGATGCAGCGGACGTCGACTGCCTGCTGGCCACCCTCGACCAGGGCCTCGGCGAACTGCTGGCGCTGCCCGGCGCCCGGGAGTGTCAGCCATGAACTTCGCCGACGCCCAGGAAGCCCGCGACTTCCTCGCCGCCCACCCCGAGGTGCGCAGCATCGAACTCATGCTGATCGATGCCAATGGCGTGCCGCGCGGCAAGCTGCTGCACCGTGACGAATTGCTGGCCATCTACGAGGAGGGCCGGCCGCTGCCCAGCTCCATCCTGGCGCTGACCCTGCAAGGGGAAGACGTCGAGGCCACCGGCCTGGTCTGGGAGGTCGCCGATGTCGATTGCTGGACCTATCCGCTGCCCGGCAGCCTGACCCTGCAACCCTGGCGCAGCACCCCGACCGGCCAGGTGCAGGTGAGCATGCACCCGACCCAGGGCCTGCCGGCCACGCCCGCCGATCCCCGGCATGCCCTGGTGCGGGTGATCGAGCGGCTGCAGGCCGACGGCTTCCAGCCGGTGATGGCGGTGGAGCTGGAGTTCTATCTGCTCGACCGCAGCCGCGACGCCCAGGGCCGGCCGCAACCGGCGCTGCAGATGAATGGCGTGCGACCCGGCGCGCCGCAGGTCTACGGAGTCTACGAGCTGGAGCAGCTGCAACCCTTTCTCGATGACCTCTACACCGCCTGCGAGGTGCAGGGTCTGCCGGTGCGCACGGCCATCTCCGAATACGCCCCCGGCCAGCTCGAATTGACCCTGCTGCACCGCTTCGATGCCCTCCAGGCCATCGACGAAGGCATTCGTTACAAGCGCCTGGTCAAGGGCGTGGCCAACCGTCATGGCCTGCAGGCCTGCTTCATGGCCAAGCCGTTCGGCGACCAGGCCGGCAGCGGCCTGCACCTGCACGTCAGTCTGGCCGACGCCGAGGGCAACAACCTCTATGCCAGCGAAGATCCGCAGGGCACGCCGCTACTGCGTCATTCCATCGGCGGCATGCAGCACCGGATGCTGGAGGCCCTGGCGATCTTCTGTCCCAACGCCAACTCCTACCGCCGCTTCCAGGCCAACAGCTATGCGCCGCTGGCCAAGAGCTGGGGGGTCAACAACCGCAGCGTGTCCCTGCGCGTACCCGGCGGTCCGGCCAGCAGTCGCCACATCGAGCACCGCATCTGCGGCGCCGATGCCAATCCCTATCTGGCGGCCGCGGCCATCCTCGCCGCCATCCACGAAGGCATCCAAGACGAACGCGACCCGGGGCCGGCCATCGTCGGCAACGGCTACGAGCAGGCCACCGACTTCCTGCCCACCGACTGGCTGACCGCGCTGCAGGCGCTGGAGCGCTCCAGCTGGATCCGGGAGGCATTGGGTGAGCGCTTCATCGAGGTGTACCTGGCGATCAAGCGTGCGGAATACCGGCAATTCATGGCCGAGGTGGGCGAGCAGGACTGGCGCTGGTATCTGACCCACGCCTGACATCGTTCTTCAGAACGCCAGGCTGGCCTGCCAGCGCCGATCTCGGGTCGAGGGCCGCCGGTGCAGCCGCTCGTCCAGCAGCGCCGCGGCCCTGGCCTGTTCACCCCCGCGCAGCAGGGCGACCAGCAGGGTGTCTTCGATGACCTCGCGCTGGGCGCCGCTGCCGCCGATGCGGGGGACGTCGGCGCGCAGCGGCTCCAGCAGCCGGGCGCAACCCGGGTAGTCCTCCTCGGCAAAAGCCAGCAGGGCGCGGCAGAGCAGGGGGACAACCGGCCCGGCGGGCAGGGCGCCGTCGCGCAGACGACTTTCCAGTCCGGCGACCCGGGCTTCCACCGCCAGCCGATCTCCGGTCGCCGCGGCGATCAGCGCCATATGGACGTCGGCAAAGGCCAGTCCCGGCTGTTGGAACAGCCCGTTCGCACTGGCGGCCGTGGCCTGCCACAGCTCGGCGGGCACCTCATGGCCATAGAGCCCGAGGCGCCAGAGAAAGGAGGCATTGTCGCTGACTCTATTGAGCGGGCCGGCGGTGGACGCCGCCGGCGCCACGAAGCGCCGATAGAGGTCCAGCGCGCCCTGGTTGTCACCCTGTTCCAGGGCCACCAGGGCGCCGTGCCAGGCGATATGGCCATGCAGGGTGCCGTGGCGGGGATACTCGGGCAGCCAGCCGGCGATCAGGGCCTGCGCGGCCTGGCTGTCGCCGGACTCGTGCAGGACATGGGTCAGGGCGTGGGCCGCATTGACGTTGTGACGGCGCCGCTCGAGCGCCCGCTCGGTGAGCGCTCGGCCACGGGCCACGTCGTTGTTTTCGCCATGGGACCAGCCGCGGTAGGTCAGGAACCACCAGTCGTCAGCGGCGAAATGGTGGGCATGGCGCTCGCAGAGGTCGACCCGCGCCTGGTCGTGATCGGCCCGCCCGGAAAACGCCAGCAGGCCAAAGGCGCCCAGCGGCAGGCCGAGGATCAGGATGTCGCGCGGCCAGCGCTCGGCATGCTCCAGCGCGCCCTGCAGCGCCGGGGCGGCTTCCCCGGCGATCAGCCGCCGCACGACCTCGACATGACTGCGCTCGCGTTCCGTGCCATGCCGCTCGACCAGCCGCTGTGCCCGCGCGATGGTCTCCCGGGCCGCGCCGGCCTGGTTGTCGATCATTTGCAGCCGCGCCCGCGCTGCCAGCGCCAGGGCGAAGTCGGGATCGGCCGCGATGGCCTCGTCCAGCGCTTCGGCCGCCCCGGGCCAGAGCGACAGCAGCAGGTCGACGCCAGCTCGATAGCGGTCGGCGGCAAGGGCAGAGGAGGTGGACAGGGGCAGGTCGTAGCGGTCGGTGTAGAGGCTAGACATTTGCGGGTGTTTCTATCATCCAGGTGGGGAGTACTGCCTTGGCTCGCCAGCAAAGGGCGTGCTATCGAGGCTGGGCAACATAGATAGCAGCCAGGGCCCAGGACGCATAGCGGCCATTGTTCAGGCCAGCATGAACAGTCCTCATGGACGGTCGCGCGCAAGGGATGCCCGTGAGGGTAGCGGCGGTTCGGATTGACGGCGCCACATTAGGACGGACGAGCGCCTCGAAACAGTGGATTGTGTTCCGTCTCCCGCGCAAAACGACACAACTGCAGAACCCCGCACGCGGATACTGAGGGCACTTCACATCGCCCAGCGCAGGAGATTCGTCCATGTCCTTCCGCCCCTTCAAAGCCATGACATTCGATGTCGTCGGCACGCTCATCGATTTCGAAGCCGGCATCCTCAACCACGTACGCAAGGTCAGTGGCGAAGCCGGCGAGGCGCACAGCGACGACGATATCCTGCAGGCGTACCGCTATGCCCGCGCCCATAAGGAGGCAGGCTGGTTTCCGGACGACCTCGAGCGCTGCTACCACCTCATGGCCGCGCAGCTCGGCCTGCCGGACAGCGAGGCGCACGCCAAGGGGCTGGCCCAGTCGGTAAGGGAGTGGCCGGCCTTCGCGGATTCGGTAGAGGCCCTCAAGCGCCTGCGCAAGCACTTCAAGCTGGTAGCCATGACCAATGCCCAGCGCTGGGCATTGGACTTCATGGCCAAGACCCTGGAGAACCCCTTCGATCACGAATTCACCATCGACGACTCGCGCTACGAGAAACCCGATCCCCAGTACTTCGCCTTCGTCCGGGGCGCCCTGTCGGCCGACGGTATCCTGTTCGAAGACATCATCCACACCGCCCAGAGTCAGTATCACGATATTGGCGTCGCCATGCGCCTGGGTTACCCAACCTGCTGGATCGAGCGGCGCTTCGACAAGCAGGGCACCGGCGGCACCCTTGAATCCGAGCGCACCGAGCCGACCCATCACTTCCGCTCGCTGGCGCAACTGGCAGACGCCGTTGACGCGGAGCTTTCGAGCCGCTCGGCCTGATCGCCTCGCTCGCCTGGTCGGCGCTGACGGCCTTGCGGGCACGCTGTCCCTTTCTCTCCTGGCAGAGGCTGCGATGATTCCCGACTCCCTCTGGAACGCCACGGCGGTACCCGCGCCGAACGTTTCGTCGCTGCAAGGCGATCACCGCTGCGATGTGGCTATCGTGGGGGGTGGCTTCACCGGTCTGGCAGCGGCACACCACCTCGTGCAGGCCGGTCAGGCGCCGGTAGTGCTGGAGGCGAACAGCCTGGCCTGGGGGGCCAGTGGTCGCAATGGCGGCGTGGTATCGCCCAAGTTTCGCGCCAGCTTCGCCGGGATGATGGCCCGGCACGGTCGTGACGCGGCCCTGCAGATGTACCGATTGGGTTATGCCGCCATCGATGCCCTGACGGAAAACATCGAACGCCTGGGCCTGCACGAGGCCCAGTTGCAGCTGAGTGGGCACATTGCCGCTGCCCATACCGAGCATGCCCTGGCAGGGCTGCGGAGCACCGCCGACTGGATCAGTCGCGAAACCGGCGGTACATCCTCGGTGATGATCTCCCGGGAGGAGGTCCGTGAACTGACCGGTTCGACGCTCTACCATGGCGGGCTGTTGACACCGAAGGCCGGTGGTCTCCATCCGCTCAACTATGCACGAGGCCTGGCGCGCACGCTGCTCGAGCGCGAAGGCCGGCTGTTCGAGCACAGCCCGGTCACCCAGGTACAGCGGGAGGACAGCGGCTTTCGCCTGAGCACGCCGGCGGGCAGCCTGCTGGCCCGACAGGTGATCTACGCCACCAACGGCTACTCCAGTCAGACGCCGGCGACCGCCAGCCTGCACCGCCGGCTGATTCCCTTTCGCAGCGCCATCATCGCCACCGAACCGCTGGCGCCGGAAGTGCTCGCCCAGGTCCTGCCGGGCGGCCAGGTTTGCGGTGATACCAAGCGGATGCTGCGCTGGTTTCGCCGAGTCGGCGACCGCGTGATCTTTGGCGGGCGCGGCGCCTTTGGCAATACCGATTCGGCAGCCGCCTTCCGCGATCTGCAGCGCAGCCTGGGCACGGTGTTTCCATTGCTGGCCGATGTTCGCATCGACCATCGCTGGTCCGGTCTGGTCGCCATGACCCTGGACTATCTACCCCATGCCGGCCGCCTGGACGACGGTCAGTTCTATGCCGTTGGCTATAACGGCGGAGGCGTCGCGCTCTCGACCTATCTGGGCCAGCAGGTCGCCGCCCTCAGTCTGGGACAAAAGCCCGAATTCGGCCTGATGGTGGCCGAGGGCTTCCGCCCGATTCCCCTGCATGCCTTTCGCGCGCCGGGCGTCCGCCTGGCTGCCGGCTGGCAGCAATTTCTGGATGTGATCGGACGCTGATCGCCGGGCGCTGCTGGCAGCACAGAATCTGTGCGTGGTCCCCTGCAGAACAGCATGAAGCGATGGGGTCAGGGCGCAAAAGAGCATTTCCGCGAGCAGGCCCTATGGTCAGATGACAGCGTCACCGGCTCACGGCTCCTAGGCCGCAGGAGGAATCATGCAGGGCTTCAACGAAGGCTTCGAGTCCGTCACCATCGACCGGGTATGCAAGCACTACGGCACCCTCAGGGCACTGGACAACGTCGACCTCAAGGTCGAGGCGGGCGAATTCATGTCATTGCTCGGCCCATCCGGTTCCGGCAAGACCACCTTGCTCAGCATCCTCGGCGGCTTCAACCGCGTGAGCTCCGGCCGGATCCTCTTCGGGGAGCGCGACGTCACCCTGATGCCGCCGCACCGCCGTGACATCGGCGTGGTGTTCCAGAACTATGCGCTGTTCCCGCACATGAACGTGCTGGAAAACGTCGCCTTTCCGCTCAAGGCGCGCGGGGAGAAGGCGGCCAGTGCCCGCGAGCGTTCGTTGCGCGCCCTGGCCACGGTCGAACTGAAAGGCTACGAAGACCGCGATATCGCTGCGCTGTCCGGTGGCCAGCGCCAGCGGGTGGCGCTGGCCCGGGCCATCGTCTTCGAGCCCAGGCTGATCCTCATGGACGAACCCCTGTCCGCGCTGGACAAGCAGCTGCGGGACGTCATGCAGATTGAATTGCGGGCCCTGCACAAGCGCCTGGGTGCCACCATGGTCTATGTCACCCACGACCAGCGTGAAGCCCTGACCATGAGCGATCGCATCGCCGTGATGAAGGGCGGCCGGCTGGTCCAGGTGGACACCCCACGGCGCCTGCACGATCATCCGGGCGACGATTTCGTCGCCAGCTTCATCGGCGAAAGCACCCTGGTGCCGCTGGCCCGGGGTAATGGCGGCGAATTGCTGTTGGGCCAGACGCCGCTGCGTACGGCACGTCCCGTCCCGCCCTCCGGAGATCTCTTCCTGGCCGTCCAGGCCGAGAAGTTACTGCTGGACAGCGAGACGGCGGGCGGCGACTGGAACCGACTGCGTGGTCTAGTGACCGACATCGTCTTCCAGGGCGAAAGCCTGAAGATCTTCGTCGAACTCGAAGGCAAGCAGCGCATCAGCTTCCGCCAGTCCAGCCACCACGAAGGCAATCTGCGCCTGCCGCAGATCGGCGCTCCGTTGTCGCTGCGCCTGCACCCGGAAGACACCATCGTGGTACCCCGGGCAGCCTGAACCCGCCGTATCGCGCCGCTATCCAGTCCCGGACGCTGTCTGGGCCTGGTCTTCGCTGGTCGGCTGACGCTCTAAGGGTTTGTCTGCTGGACAGGGTCGGACGGGAAGTGGAAACCAAAAGGGACGCCGAGCGCAGGCTGGAGGCCAAAGGCGGCGCGCGTCTACCAAGGTCCTGTCGGATAGCCCGCTAGGCCGGCGACGCAGACGGTCGCAGCACGCAGCCTCCAGTCGGTCTGGAGGCCGCGTGCCTTGCCTAGGCCCGTTCCTTGCCGCCACGCCCGGCGATCAGCACCATCAGCAGGGTAATGGCGATCAGCAGGGTGCTGATCGCGGCGATGGTCGGGTCGATCTCGTCGCGCAGCGCAGTGAACATCCGCTTGGTAAGGGTCTCGTTGCTGCCACCCGAGATGAACAGCGCCACCACGGTTTCATCGAGCGACGTGATGAAAGCGAACAGCGCGGCCGAGACCACGCTGGGCTTGATCTGCGGCAGCGTGACCGCCATGAAGGCGCGGAATCGGTTCATGCCCAGGCTGCGCGCGACCATTTCCTGGGTCATGTCGAAATTGCGCAGCCCGGCCAGCACCGCAATGATCACATAGGGAAGCGCCAGCATGATGTGCGCCAGGACCAGCCCGGCAAGCGTGCTGATGATGCCTACCCGCGCATAGACGAAGAACACCCCCGCGGCGATCAGGATGATGGGCACCATCATGGGCAGCAGCAGAATGAGCTGCAGCGTCCGCATGATCCGCAGCGACGAATTGCTGATGGCGTAGGCGGCCGCGATGCCGATCGGCAGGCTGATCACGGTGGTGGCCAGCGCGGTGATGAAGCTCACCTTGGCCGCCGACATCCATTCCAGGCTGTCGAAGAAGGCCTGGTACCAGGTCAGCGAATAGGCCTTGGGCGGAAATTGCAGAAAGCGTGCTTCGGAAAACGACATCGGCACGACGATCAGGATCGGTAGCACCAGATACAGCAGGATCATCGCTACCAGCAGGGTGAACAGCAAGCGCGAGGGCTTGAGACCTTGGCGAATGTTCATTAGCGCACCCCCAGCACACGTTCGATGGGAATCACCTTGTTCACCGCCCAGAAGATGAGGAATACCACAGCCAGCAGTGTCAGGCCGACTGCGCTGGCGGCGCCCCAGGCGTGATAGAGCTCGACGTTGCGCTGGACCAGCATCGACACCAGCACGGTGCGTCCGCCGCCGAGCAGTTCCGGAGTGATGAAGAAGCCGAGGCAGATGACGAAGACCAGGATCGAGCCGGCCATAACCCCTGGTGCGGCCATGGGCAGGAATACCCGGCGGAAGGTGTAGAAGGGCCGGGCGCCCAGGCTGTCGGACGCCAGCAGCAGGTCGTTGGGGATTTTCTTCATCACCGAGTACAGCGGCAGCACCATGAAGGGCAGCATGACGTGCAGGGTGCCGATCACGGTGCCGGTCGCATTGTGCACCAGCTCCAGGGGTCGGCTGATGACACCCAGGTCGATGAGCGTCTGGTTGACCACGCCGCGACGCTGCAGGAGCACCAGCCAGGCATAGGAGCGGACCAGTACGCTGGTCCAGAAAGGCAGGATGACGCAGAGCAGGATGACGCTCGACAGCAGGCCGCGGGTGCGGGCCGCGGCATAGGCGACGGGAAAGCCCAGCAGGATGGACAGGACGGTCACGATGACGCTGATCTGCAGTGTCGTGCCAAAGGTGTCCCAGTAGATGGCTTCGGTGAAGATGCGGGTGTAGTTGGCCAGCGACAGGGCGTCCTCACCCTGTACGGATTGCACGCCCAGCCAGAGCAGCGGCAGGACCAGCAACACGACCACCATCAGCAGGGCGGGCAGCAGCAGGAGCACCATCGTCAGATGCTCGCGGCGCTCTTCCCGGGTTATCGCCGGGCTGGTGAACAGCGTCCGCGGCGATGCTGGCACCGCGTTGCCAGGCAGCGGCTGGATCGTCGTCAATGGGGTCATGGCGTGGCCCTCCGCTCATTTGGCCTGGACGAAGGACAGCCAGCGTTCTTCGGCTTTCACGCCCTCTGCCGACGCCCACCATTTGGCCGAGAGCACCGCCTGCCTGGCCAGGTTTTCCGGCGAGGAGGGCAGCACGGCTTGCCGCGCCGCCGGGATGGTGCCGGTCGTGAAGGCCTCCGGATTGAGCGGGCCGTAGTCGATGATCATCGGCAAGGCCGCCTGCAGCTTGGCGCTGATGGCCTCGTTGACGAACTTCATCGCCGCGTCCCGGTGCTTGGTGCCTTTCAGGACGCAGAGAGAGTTGGTCTCCAGGATGCCGTCGTTGTAGGTGAAGGCCACTGGCGCTCCGGCGGCCTGCACGGCTGAGGCACGACCGTTCCAGATCTGCACCATGTCCACCTCGCCATCGCTGATGAGCTGCGCCGACTGGCCACCGGAGGTCCACCAGGTGGTGATGTGCGGCTTGATCTCTTCCAGCTTTTTAAAGGCGCGATCGACATCGAGCGGATAGAGCTTGTCCGCCGGCACGCCATCGGCGCGCAGGGCGATCTCCAGGGTAGGGCGCGGTAGATTGCGCAAGGCGCGGGCGCCGGGAAAATCCTTGGTGTTCCAGAAATCCGCCCAGGTCTTGGGCGCGCTTTTCTCGTCGAAGGCATCGGTCCGGTAGGCCAGCACCGTGGAATAGCTGATATAGCCGGCCATGTAGTCGTCTTTCAGCTCGGCGGGCAGCTTGCCAAGGTTCGGGATGAGCTGGGGATCCAGCTTCTCGAACAGGCCTTCGGCCTGACCGCGGACGCAGTCGCCGGTAGGCAGATCGACCACGTCCCAGCTGACGCGCCCGCTTTCGACCTGGGTCTTGATGATCGGATAGGCCTTGGGCGAGCTGTCCTGCTTCAGCGTCAGGCCCAGGTTGTGCGCAGCCGGCTCCAGAATGGCCTTGGCCTGGGCGTCCTGATAGGCCCCGCCCTGGGAAACGAAGGTGATCTCTTCCGCGTCGCTGGCGGTCGCAAGACTTGCCAGCCCGAGGGCGACGGCCAGCGCGGTGACCTGTGTGCTGAGGTGAGACATGGTCCATCTCCCGTAGAGGCAGAGCTTGAGAATGGCGGAACCTTTGTTATCCCCTGATCGCACTGCGGGCGTTCTCGCCTCAGGTCACTGTAATGATTCTGTTAAATACGAATGCGCTGAAATCCCGGGCACGGGAACGCAATCTCCCGTTTTGCGGGAGGCAGGCGACATGTATTGCTTGGAGGTCGCTCGGCGATGCCTTGAGTCAAGGAACTGAAGCGCGGATGAGCGGGATGCCTTGCAGACGATCGACAGTGGCCTGGTCGTTGCGGTGCCCAGCCTGACTGAGCCGCTATGTCTCGAACGCCCTGAGGTCAGTTCTGTCGTAACGGCCACGGCGCAGCACCAGCGCGTCGTCCAAGCTGCGGATATCCTAGATCGTTGCTGGTCTGGGTCAGCGCCTCAACGGCAACTGACAGCCTTTGGCAAGACGGCCGAGTAACACGAGGCGCTATGTCCGGTTCCCAACGGGCCCTGCTGCCTCTACCGACACACCGCAATGGCCAATGTGGCCGCGGCGGTACGGGTTTCCACGCCGAGTTTCACGTAGACGTGTTCCAGGTGCTTGTTCACCGTGCGGGGTGAGAGGCCGAGGATGTCGCCGATGTCGCGATTGGTCTTGCCGCAGGCGACCCAATGCAGCACCTCGACCTCGCGGCCGGTCAGCTGGTAGCGACTGCTGAGCGGCGCCAGGTCCAGCGCGGTCCTGGTGTGCGGGTGGCTTGCTGGCAGGCTGCGCGCCGCCTGGAGTTCGCGCGCCGTGCGCAGGTGGGCCGCAACCCGTGCCAAGACTTCATCGGTCTTGAGTGGTTTGGTCACGTAGTCGATGCCGCCGGCGGCGAAGGCCTCCACCACGTGCTCGGTCTCGGTCAGTGCGGTCATGAACAGCACCGGGATGTCGGCGAGTTCGGCCTGCGCCTTGATCCGCCGGCAGGTCTCGAAGCCATCCAGTCCGGGCATCATGGCGTCCAGCAGCACCACGTCCGGGCGGCGCCGCTGCATGCGTTCCAGGGCACTGGCGCCGTCCAGGGCCACCAGTACCATGTAGCCGCTGGCGTCCAGGGCGTCGGAGAGCAGGGCGAGGTTGTCCGGCGTGTCATCGACGATCAGCACCACACTGGGCGGTAGGGCGGCGGTCATGGATTCTCTCCTTCCAGGGGCAGGTCGGTCGGCTGCAGGGCGTCCTTGAGACGGCGGTTGAAGTCGTTGAGCTGAAAGCGTTTCACCAGTGCGCGCAGCGTTTCGACATAGGCGGCGCTGGCCGGCTCTTCGCGCTCGATGCGATCCAGACAGGCGTGGATGCCTTTCACATAGCCCAGCGCGCCCAGCTCCTGTAACGCTTCCAGATTGGCAACGCTCGGTGATTGGAGCGACATCGATCGCACGCCAGGCGGCTCGGCGATCCGCTCCAGCCAGGTCAGATCCAGGTGCGTCCTGATCTTTTCCAGCAGCTGCGGCGTATGGACTGGCTTGGCCAGGTAATCGTCGCAGGCGGCCGCGGTGCTGCGTTCGCGATCGACGGCGAAGGCATTGGCGGAAATGACGATGATCGGCGCTTTGGACAGGCCGTTGCGGCGGATCAGCGCGCTGGTCTCCAACCCGTCGAGCAGCGGCATGGAAAGATCCATGAGGATGAGGTCCGGCTGCCAGAGGGCGACCTGGCGGATGGCATCCTGGCCATTAGCGGCCTCTGCCAGTTCGAAGCCCAGGGGTTCGAGCATGCCGGCCAGCACCCGGCGGTGATCCAGGTGGTCGTCCACCAGCAGCACCCGGCGCCGTGGGCCCTGATAGCCGCTGATGCTGTGTTCGACGTGAACCAGCGCCTGGGGCACCCGCACCTCGGACAGGAACAGGCGCACCACGAAGCGGGTGCCCTGGCCGGGCGTGCTGGTCACGTCCAAGGCGCCGCCCATCAACGTCACCAACATGCGGGTGATGGTCAGGCCCAGTCCCAGGCCGTTGTCCTGGCGCAGCGGATCGCCCCGTTCGAAGGGTTGGAACAGCCGCTCCAGCTGTTCCGCAGCGATGCCCAGGCCGCTGTCGATGACCTCGAAGGTGGCGGTTTCCCGCGCATAGGTGACCGCCAGGATCACGCCACCCTGGTCGGTGTAGCGCACGGCGTTGCCGAGCAGATTGATGAGGATCTGCCGCACCCGCTTTTCATCGCCGCGCACCACGGCGGGCAGGCGTCCTTCGACCTCGAGGACAAAGCTCAGGCCCTTGTCCTGGGCCTGGGGCGTAAATATCTGCTGCAGCTGTTCGAGAAATTCCGGAAAGGGGATTTCCGAGGGTTCCAGCTGCAGCTTGCCCGCTTCGATCCGGGCCACGTCGAGCAGGCCGTCGATCAGCGAGAGCAGGTGCGAGCCATTGCGGTAGATGGTGGCCAGGGCGTCCAGCTGACGGCCGCTGCTGGCCGGATCGCGCTGCAGGATCTGGGTGTAGCCGAGGATGCTGTTCAGCGGCGTGCGCAATTCGTGGGACAAGCCCGTGACGTAGCGGCTCTTGGCCGCGTTGGCAGCTTCGGAAGCCTCCTTGGCGCGCTGCAGGGCTTCGTCGGTCTTGCGGTGTGCCTCGATCTCCTGCATCAGCAGCGCGGTCTGCCGGTTCGATTCCTCGAGCGCCACGTGGCGGCTCTCGCGGGTCAGCACCACCCACCAGGCCAGGGCGCCGGCAAACAGCGTGAGCACCATGAAGGCCTTGAAGAAGCCCTGATACAACAGGTGGCGTTCATCGACCTGCAGCCCCTGGGAGACCTGACTGTAGATCAGCGCCAGGGCGCAGAACATCAGCCCGACCATGACCAGCAGCACGCCCAGGTAGTGCGCCAGGCGGGTATGCAGGCGCGGCACCGAGGTGTTCGGCAGCAGCCAGCGCAGCAGGGTGTCGACCTGCTCGGCGAGGCGCGCCCTGGGCTTGCAGAGATCGCCACAGCGCGCATCCAGGGCGCAGCAGAGCGAGCAGATGGGTGCGCCGTAGGCAGGACAGAAGGCGATGTCTTCGCGCTCGAAGGCGTTGGTGCAGAGTACGCATTCCAGATGGACCTGCGCGGGATGCAGCAATTTCAGCACACTGGTCCGGGCGATGTAGTAGCGACCCCGGGTGAGCCAGGCCAGCAGCGGCGCGCAGATCAGCGCGGAGACCAGGGATACCAGGGGCGAGGCGGCCTGGGCCAGGGCGCCGAACAGCCCCGCATGGGCCAGACCGGACAGCAGCGAGGCGAGCAGCATGGCGCCGACGCCGACCGGGTTGATGTCGTAGAGGTGCGCCCGCTTGAATTCTATGTGCCGGGGTGACAGCCCCAGTGGCTTGTTGATCACCAGGTCGGCGACCACGGCGCCGATCCAGGCGATGGCGATGTTGGCATAGAGCCCGAGCACCTCCTGGATGGCCTCGAACACCCCCAGCTCCATCAGCATCAGGGCGATCAGCACGTTGAACACCAGCCAGACCACCCGGCCCGGGTGGCTGTGGGTGACCCGGGCGAAGAAGTTGGACCAGGCCAGCGAGCCGGCATAGGCATTGGTCAGGTTGATCTTGACCTGGCTGACGATAACGAACAGCACCATGGCCCCCATGGCCCAGCCGGGCGAGGCGAACACGTAGCCGAAGGCGACCAGGTACATCTGGGTGGGCTCGGCGGCGCGCTCCAGGGGAATCTCGTGCTGCAGGGCGAGAAAGGCCAGAAAGGCGCCGGCCAGCATCTTCAGGGCGCCAGGCACTATCCAGCCGGGACCGGCGATCAGCAGCGCGGCCCACCAGCGCCGGCGGTTCTGCGCGGTCTTTTCCGGCAGAAAGCGCAGGTAGTCGACCTGCTCGCCCACCTGGGTCACCAGGGCCAGGGCCACGGTACAGGCGGCGCTGAAGGACAGCAGGTTGAAGGCCCCGGCCTCGCCCTCGCGACCGGCGAAGGTGGTCCAGTCCGCCAGGGCTCCGGGATTCCTGGCAATGACGAAGGCATAGGGCAGCAGCAGCAGGATCAGCCAGAGCGGCTGGCTCCAGAGCTGCAGGCGATTGATCAGGGTGATGCCATAGGTCACCAGCGGGATGACGATGATCGAGCAGATGACATAGGCCAGGGCCAGCGGAATGCGGAAGTACAGTTCCAGGGCCAGCGCCATGATCGCCGCTTCCAGGGCGAA
Organism: Pseudomonas sp. AS2.8; assembly: GCF_014190935.1. Lineage (NCBI taxonomy): Bacteria > Pseudomonadati > Pseudomonadota > Gammaproteobacteria > Pseudomonadales > Pseudomonadaceae > Pseudomonas > Pseudomonas sp. AS2.8. Next base: position 1,371,005 of record NZ_JACHVV010000001.1, on the reverse strand, counting down.
GAACAGGAAGGTGAAGCTGGCGTAGATCAGCGAGGTGATGGTCGAGCCGATGTAGCCGAAGCCGGCACCTCGGGTCAGCAGGTCCATGTCCACCCCGTAGCGCGCCGCGTAGTAGCTGATCGGCAGCGCGGTGAGAAAGATCACCAGGCTCGCCGCCAGTACCGCCCAGAGGGTATTGGTGAAGCCATAGCTGATCGCCAGGGCGCCGCCGATGGCCTCCAGGGCCAGAAAGGACACCGCGGCCAGGGCGGTATTGGCGATGCGGAATTCCGACCACTTGCGAAACGACCGGGGCGTGTAGCGCAGGGCGTAGTCTTCCAGCGTCTCGTCGGCCACCCAGCTGTTGTAGTCCCTGCGGATCTTGGCGATGCGTTGCGTCCCGGTCTGCTGCACGGCAGGGCTCCTGGGGTCTGCGTGGCGGTGTTGAGGCAAGTTCCATGCCTCGGGCGTCCTGGCGGCCTGCCTCTCCGTGGCCACTGTCTGCCCGGCTTGGCGTGCCCCGCGCGGGCGCGCCACGGACAGAGCATGCCTCAGGGCGTTGCAGCGGGCTGTACGTCAGATGACGTAGGCCGTTACGTCATCCTGCGTATGTTCCGCGCCGGCTGTCCCAGCCCATCCTTGCTCCGCAGCGCAAGCCGCAGTCCCGGTCCCTGGGGGCGACCGGCACATCACCTAGAGGAGCGACAAGATGCACAGATCAGCGGGCGTGAAATCCAGTCTTCCGCGACGCCTGGCACTGGGCGCCGCGGCATTGTCCCTGTTGGCAGCCAGCGTGTTCAGTCAGGGCGTGATGGCGGACGCCGCCAATACCACCGGCCTGGCCGTGACCGATACCACCGTCACCGTCGGCCAGTTGCATTCCGCCACCGGCACCATGGCCATCTCCGAGACCGGGGCCATCCAGGCCGAGCGGCTGGCCATCGAGCAGATCAATGCCCAGGGCGGCGTCCTCGGGCGGCAGGTCAAGATCATCCAGGAAGACGGCGCCTCCGACTGGCCGACCTTCGCCGAAAAGGCCAAGAAGCTGCTGGAGGCCGACAAGGTCGCGGCGGTGTTCGGCTGCTGGACCTCGGCCTCGCGCAAGGCGGTGCTGCCAATCTTCGAGAAGGACAACGGCCTGCTCTACTACCCGACCTTCTACGAGGGCCTTGAACAGTCGAAGAACGTCTTCTACACCGGCCAGGAAGCCACTCAGCAGATCCTCTCGGCGCTGGACTGGCTGGCCAAGGAGAAGGGCGCCAAGACCTTCTACCTGGTGGGCTCGGACTACATCTGGCCGCGGACCTCGATGAAGATCGCCCGCAAGCACATCGAGAACGTGCTGCATGGCGAGGTGGTGGGGGAGGAGTACTACCCGCTGGGCGGCACCCAGTTCGGCTCCCTGACCAACAAGATCAAGCTGAAAAAGCCCGATGTGGTCTTTGCCGCGGTGGTCGGGGGGTCCAACGTCGCCTTCTACAAGCAGCTCAAGGCGGCTGGGATCACCTCGGCCAAGCAGAACCTGCTGACCCTCTCGGTGACCGAGGATGAGATGCTGGGCATCGGCGGCGAGAACATGGCCGGCTTCTACTCCTCGATGAAGTACTTCCAGACCCTGGACAATCCCAACAACAAGACCTTCGTCGAGGCCTTCAAGGCCAAGTACGGCAAGGATGCGGTGGTGGGCGACGTCACCCAGGCGGCCTATCTCGGTCCCTGGCTGTGGAAGATGGCGGTGGAGAAGGCGGGCAGCTTCGATGTCGACAAGGTGGTCGCGGCGTCTCCGGGCCTGGAGCTGAAAACGGCGCCGGAAGGCTATGTGAAGGTCCACGAGAACCATCACCTCTGGAGTCGCTCGCGCATCGCCCAGATCCAGCCGGATGGCACCTTCAAGGTGGTCCATGAATCCGCCGATCTGATCGAGCCAAACCCTTTCCCCAAAGGCTACCAGTAAGCCTTGCCTGACCGGAGGCGTCGCCTGACCGACGCCTCCGTCCACCTTCGCGGGGAGATCTCCATGGAAAGCTTATCCGACTTCGGCGCGATCGCCGTGATGCAGGGCTTCAACGGCCTTTCGGTATTCTGCGTGTTGCTGCTGATGGCGCTTGGGCTGGCGATCATCTTCGGGCAGATGGGTGTGATCAACATGGCCCATGGCGAATTTCTCACCGTGGGGGCCTACACCACCTACGTGATGTCTTCGCTGACCCTGCACCTGTTTCCGGCCTTGCAGCCCTATTACTTCTTTTTCGCCCTGATCCTGGCGTTCTTCGTCGCCGGCGCCATCGGCTGGCTGGTGGAGTGGGCGATGATCAGCCGGCTCTACCAGCGGCCGCTGGACACCCTGCTGGCCACCTGGGGCCTGTCGCTGATCCTGCAGCAGGTGTTTCGCTCGGTCTTCGGCGCCCGCGAGGTCAGCGCCGAACTGCCGGAATGGATCATGGGCTCCTGGAGTCCGACCGCGAGCATCGACATTCCCAAGAACGGCCTTTTCGTCATGGTCGTGACCGCGCTGCTGACCCTGACCCTGTTCTTCATGCTGTACCGCTCGCGCTGGGGGCTGCAGGTGCGCGCCACCATGCAGAACCGGGTGATGGCCCGCGCCGTGGGCATCAATACCCGCCGCGTGGATCGCCTGACCTTCGCCCTGGGCTGCGGCGTGGCCGGGGTGGCGGGCGCGGCCTTCACCACCATCGGCTCCATCGGTCCGACCTCGGGCTCGCTGTACATCGTCGATACCTTCCTGGTGGTGGTCTTTGGTGGCGCAGCCAGCCTGCTCGGCACCATCGCCTCGGCCTTCGGCATCGCCCAGGCGCAGTCGCTGCTGGAATTCTTCCTGTCCGGTTCCATGGCCAAGGTGCTGACCCTGTCGGCGGTGATCCTCATCCTGATGCTGCGGCCCCAGGGGCTGTTCTCGGCAAAAGTCCGCAAGTAGGGAGTCCACGATGAACAAGGCAATCGACAACCTGCTCGGTGGCCGGCAGGGCGCCTTCGGCCTGCTGGTACTGGCCGCGCTGATCCTGCTGGTGTTTCCGCTGACCCTGGATATCTTCCGCCTGAGCATGGTCGGCAAATACCTGACCTATGCCTTCGTCGCGGTCGGCCTGGTGCTCTGCTGGGGCTATGGCGGCATCCTCAGCCTGGGGCAGGGCATCTTCTTCGGCCTCGGCGGCTATTGCATGGCGATGTTCCTCAAACTGGAGGCCTCGGACCCGCAGAGCACCCGGATCCAGTCCACGCCCGGCATCCCCGACTTCATGGACTGGAACCAGCTCACCGAACTGCCCTGGCTCTGGCAGCCGTTCCACAGCTTCGGCTTTACCCTGGTTGCGGTGATCGCGGTCCCGGTGTTGCTGGCCTTCATCATCGGCCTGGCGATGTTCAAGCGGCGGGTAGGGGACGTGTACTTTTCCATCGTCACCCAGGCCATCGCCGCCATCCTGACCATTCTCATCATCGGCCAGCAGGGCCTCACCGGCGGGGTCAACGGCATCACCGACCTGAAGACGCTGCTGGGCTGGGACATCCGTTCGGACAGCGCCAAGGTGGTGCTCTACTTCGTCAACGCGGCGCTACTGTTCGGCTGCATCCTGCTCGCCCGCTTCGTGCTGGCCTCCAAGCTCGGCCGACTGCTCGTCGCCATGCGCGACAAGGAGGAGCGGGTGCGCTTCTCCGGCTACGACGTGGCCAGCTTCAAGATCTTCGTGTTCTGCCTGGCCGCGGCCTTTTCCGCGGTGGGTGGCGCCATGTTCGCTCTGCAGGTGGGCTTCATGTCGCCGTCCTTCGTCGGCATCGTGCCCTCCATCGAGATGGTCATCTTCGCCGCGGTCGGCGGGCGGCTGTCCTTGCTGGGCGCGGTGTACGGCGCGCTGCTGGTGAATTTCGGCAAGACCTACTTCTCCGAGTCCTTCCCCGAGCTCTGGCTGTACCTGATGGGCGGGCTCTTCATCGTGGTCGTCCTCTATTTCCCCAATGGCCTGGCCGGTCTGTGGAAGAGCCATGGCCAGCGTCTGGTGGCGCGCCTGAAACGCCAGCCAGCGAGTGCGCCGGTCGTCTCGTCAGCGCCGCCCACGGCAACCAAAGCCTCCCGCCTGGAGACCACGCCATGAATACCAGTCCCGTCGGTTTCCAGTTGGCCAAGCCGGTACTGGCCATCGAAGGCCTGACCGTCTCCTTCGATGGCTTCAAGGCGGTGAACGACCTCAATCTCTATGTCGATCGCAACGAGGTGCACGTGGTGATCGGCCCCAACGGCGCCGGCAAGACCACGGTACTGGACTTGATCTGCGGCAAGACCCGCGCGACCGCCGGCAGCATCGAATTCAACGGTCGGGAACTGACCCGGATGAAGGAATTCGACATCGTTCGCGCGGGTGTCGGCCGCAAGTTCCAGAACCCCTCGATCTACGAGAATCTCACTGTGTTCGAGAACCTGGAGATGTCCTATCCCGAAGGCCGCAAGGTGTTCGGCGCGCTGTTCTTCAAGCGCAGCGCGGCGGTGGTCGCGCGGGTGCAGGCGGTGGCCGCGGAGATCTTTCTCGCCGACCTGCTGCACCAGCAGGCCGATCTGCTCTCCCACGGCCAGAAGCAGTGGCTGGAGATCGGCATGCTGCTGATGCAGGACCCGGAGCTGCTGATGCTCGACGAGCCGGTGGCGGGCATGAGCGTGTCCGAGCGATCCCAGACCGCCGAGCTGCTCAACCGCATCAGTCAGGGACGCTCGGTGCTGGTCATCGAGCACGACATGGAATTCGTCAAGAGCATCGCCCACAAGGTCACGGTGCTGCACCAGGGCAAGGTGCTGGCCGAAGGCAGCATGGAGGCGGTGCAGAGCAATCCCAAGGTCATCGAGGTGTACCTGGGGCACTGAGCCTTCGCCTCCAGCCCTTTTCCTGCAGTCGATCACGGGAGATCCCGGTCATGTTCACTATCCAGAACCTCGCCTCCGGCTACGGTCAGAGCCGCATCCTCCACGACCTCAGCCTGGACGTTGCGCACAAGGAAATCGTCGCCGTCATGGGCCGCAATGGCATGGGCAAGAGCACCCTGTTCCGCAGCCTGATGGGCATCCTGCCGGCCTGGAGCGGCCACGTGGCGGTGGACGGCCAGGACGTCTCCCGGCTGGAGACCCATCAGCGCGTCGAGCGCGGCATCGCCTATGTGCCGCAAGGGCGGATGATTTTTTCCCACATGACGGTGCTGGAAAACATCCAGACCGGCCTGCCGGCCTCGGCCCGGGGCCGGGTACCGGACGACCTCTATGCGCTCTTCCCCGTGCTGCACGAGATGCGCCAGCGCAAGGGTGGCAACCTCTCCGGTGGCCAGCAGCAACAACTGGCTATCGCCCGCGCCCTGGCCACCAATCCCAAGGTGTTGCTGCTGGATGAGCCGACCGAGGGCATCCAGCCCTCGATCATCAAGGATATCGCCCGCACCCTCAAGGAGATCCGCGCCCTGCGTGACCTGACCATCGTGGTCTCCGAGCAGGTGCTGTCCTTCACCCTCGACATCGCCGACCGCTTCCTGGTGATCGAGAAGGGCCGCTTCGTGGTCGAGGAAACCCGCGACAAGGTCGATGAGGCGACCATCAGCCGCTATCTGTCGGTTTGACCCCAGCGCTGTGCGCGGCCGCCTTGCAGCAGCACGGCGGCCGCTTCGCGCGTGCCCGCGAAACGTCAGCTGCCCCTTGTCCCGCCTGGGCTTGCGCCTACGTCATCCAACGTATTTGCAGTCCCGACCCCAGCCTCGAGACTGAGCCGGAACCCTCCCGCTACCGCCAACAGCCAGGAGCTGCGCGATGACCGACACCCTGATCAAGGTCGACCTCAACCAGGCCGCCACCGACAACGAAAACGTCCACAACCGCTGGCATCCGGACATCCCCATGGCCTGCTGGGTCAAGCCGGGGGATGACTTCATCCTGGAAACCTACGACTGGACCGGTGGCGCGATCAAGAACGACGACGATGCGAGCGACGTGCGCGATGTCGACCTCTCCACCGTGCACTACCTGTCCGGACCGGTGGGCGTGAAGGGCGCCGAGCCGGGCGACCTGCTGGTGGTCGATCTGCTCGACATCGGCGCCAAGGCCGAGTCCCAGTGGGGCTTCAACGGCTTCTTTTCCAAGCAAAACGGCGGCGGCTTTCTCACCGATTACTTTCCCTCGGCGCAGAAATCCATCTGGGACTTCGAGGGCATGTTCACCAGGAGCCGCCACATCCCGGGCGTGCGCTTCGCCGGTCTGATTCACCCGGGTCTGATCGGCTGCCTGCCGGACCCCAAGTTGCTGGCCAACTGGAATACCCGCGAGCAGGAGCTGATCGACAGCAACCCGACCCGGGTACCGCCCCTGGCCAATCCGCCGTTCGCCGCCACCGCCCACATGGGCAAGCTCACCGGCGCGGCCCGCGACGCGGCAGCCGCTACCGGCGCGCGCACCGTGCCGCCCCGAGAGCATGGCGGCAACTGCGACATCAAGGACCTGTCGCGCGGCTCGAAGATCTTCTTCCCCGTGTATGTGGAAGGGGCTGGCCTCTCCGTGGGTGACCTGCACTTCAGCCAGGGCGACGGCGAGATCACCTTTTGCGGCGCCATCGAGATGGCCGGCTGGGTGCACATGAAGGTCGAGCTGATCAAGGGCGGCATGGCCAAGTACGGCATCAAGAATCCCATCTTCAAGCCCAGCCCCATCGTGCCCACCTACAACAATTTCCTGATCTTCGAAGGCATCTCGGTGGACGATGCCGGCAAGCAGCACTACCTGGACGTCAACCTGGCGTACCAGCAGGCCTGTCTGAATGCCATCGAGTACCTGAAGAAATTCGGCTACAGCGGTGCCCAGGGCTATTCGCTGCTGGGCTCGGCGCCGGTGCAGGGCCACATCAGCGGGGTGGTCGACATTCCCAACGCCTGCGCCACCCTCTGGCTGCCGACGGACATCTTCGAATTCGACATCAACCCCACTGCCGCCGGACCGACCCGCTACCTGGACGGCAGCATCGACATGCCCATCGCCTACGACAAGTGAGTGGTCCGGGTGCGGCCACCGGCCGTGCCCCGCCGCCAGGAGCCCGTCATGCCGATCTACGAATACGACTGTCCCGACTGCGGGGATTTCACCCTGCTGCGGCCCATGGCCCAGCGCGACGATCCCGGCAGCTGTCCCGTCTGCGCCACGCCCAGCCCCCGGGTGATCCTCAGTGCCCCTGGCCTGGCGACCCTGGCGGGCGGCGCGCGTCGCGCCCACGAGACCAACGAGCGTTCGCGCCACGCGCCTCAGTCCCTGGCGGAATACCAAGCCAGACGCAGTCATGGCGCCGGTTGCAGCTGCTGCGCGCCAAGCAAGCCGGCGGCGCGCAGCAAGGCCAATCCCCAGGGCCTGAAGACCAATCCGTCAACCCGCCCCTGGATGATCAGCCACTGATCCCCGGTCCAGCCCTTTCGAAGGAGCAACTCCATGCGCCATGGCGATATTTCCAGCAGCCCCGATACCGTCGGCGTCGCTGTCGTCAACTACCGGATGCCCCGCCTGCACAGCAAGGCGGAGGTGCTAACCAACGCCCAGCAGATCGCCGCGATGATCAAGGGCATGAAGCTTGGCCTGCCGGGCATGGATCTGGTGGTCTTCCCCGAGTACAGCACCATGGGGATCATGTATGACCGCGACGAGATGATGGCCACTGCCGCGACCATCCCCGGCGAGGAGACGGCGATCTTCGCCGCGGCCTGCCGCGAGTCCAGGACCTGGGGGATCTTTTCCCTCACCGGCGAACGCCACGAGGAGCATCCGCACAAGGCGCCCTACAACACCCTGGTGCTGATCAACGACCAGGGCGAGATCGTGCAGAAGTATCGCAAGTGTATTCCCTGGTGCCCCATCGAGGGCTGGTATCCCGGTGACCGCACCTATGTCAGCGAGGGCCCCAAGGGCTTGAAGATCAGCCTGATCATCTGCGACGACGGCAACTACCCGGAGATCTGGCGCGACTGCGCCATGAAGGGCGCCGAGCTGATCGTGCGCTGCCAGGGCTACATGTACCCGGCCAAGGAGCAGCAGGTGCTGATGGCCAAGACCATGGCTTGGGCCAACAACTGCTATGTGGCGGTGGCCAACGCCACCGGCTTCGACGGGGTGTACAGCTACTTTGGCCATTCGGCGCTGATCGGTTTCGATGGCCGTACCCTGGGCGAGTGCGGCGAGGAGGAAATGGGTATCCAGTACGCCCAGCTGTCGGTCTCGCAGATTCGCGACGCGCGCGCCAACGATCAGTCGCAGAATCACCTGTTCAAGCTGCTGCACCGCGGCTACACCGGCGTCTACAACTCCGGCGATGGCGACAAGGGCGTGGCCGATTGCCCCTTCGACTTCTACCGCACCTGGGTATTGGATGCGCAGAAGGCCCAGGCGGACGTCGAGCGGATGACTCGCTCCACCATCGGGGTGGCGGACTGCCCGGTGGGCGAGTTGCCGCATCCCCGTCAGGAACGTCAGCTGGGTTAGCGCCGGCGGCGCGAGGAGCGGGCCATGCCCTTCGTCAATGACCTGATCGAGCATAACCGTGGCCAGCTCGCCCGCGAGGCGCAGGCGCCCTTGCCCTCGCGCTTCCTGTTCGAGCCGGCAGCGGTCATGGCCGTGCTGCGAGCGCGCATCCTTGGCCAGGCCAGGGTACTCGACGAGGTAGAGGCCCTGCTCAAGGTGGTCAAGGCCGACATCGGTGATCCGGAAAGGCCCCTCGGCGTCAGTCTGTTCCTCGGCCCCACCGGGGTCGGCAAGACCGAGATCGTGCGTCTGCTGGCCCAGGCCATCCATGGTCGGGCGGATGCCCTGTGCCGCATCGACATGAATACCCTGGCCCAGGAGCACTACGCCGCGGCCCTGGCCGGCGCGCCGCCCGGCTATGTGGGCAGCAAGGAAGGCACCACGCTGTTCGATGCCGAAGCCATCGCCGGCAGCTACGGCCGCCCCGGCATCGTGCTGTTCGACGAGCTGGAAAAGGCCGATCGCCAGGTCATCCGTACCCTGTTGAACGTGCTCGACAGCGGCCAGCTGGTGCTCAGCGCCGGCAGCAAGCGCCTGGACTTTCGCAACAGCCTCATCTTCATGACCAGCAACCTGGGCGCCCGCGCCGTCCAGCAGCAGCGTGTCCGCTTCGCGCGCGGCTGGCGTCGCTGGCTCAGGCTGTCGGCGGATCCCGGACCTATCCTGGAAGAGGCGCTGCACGCGCACTTCGATCCGGAATTTCTCAATCGTATCGAGCGGATCCTGGCCTTCGAGCGCATCGACCAGGACTGGCTACCCGGGCTGCTCGCCATCGAACTGGACAAGCTCAATCAGCGCCTGGGCCGCCGGGGAAAAAGCCTGGAACTGCACGACAGTGCCAGGGCCTTCCTGACGCGTGATCACGATGCTCGCTTCGGCGCTCGCGATCTGGTCCGCCGCCTGCGCCGGCTATTGGAGCCGGCAGTGGCGGACTGTCTGCTGGCGCAGCCAATGGCTATTCGGCTGCTGGCGGTCCAGGAGGGCGGGCGTCTGGTGGTGCGTGAGGCAGACGCCGGCTGATGGCTTCCCATGGGGCTCGGGACCCGATCCGGGTTCCCGAGCCTGGGGCTGCGCTAGTGGGCGCTGCGACTGGCCAGCCACGCCCGCCACCCTCCGTGGGCGGTGATGTCCTCGGCGCCGGCCAGGCCATAGGGCTCGCAGATGAAGCCGGTTTCCCAGCTGCCGTCGGCCAGTTCCACCTTGCCCAGGCCGAGCGGGGCGGGGATGCCGGTGAGAAAGCTGCCCAGTTCGCTGCTGGGCAGCTCCCAGACTTCCACCTCGATGGCGGCGCCGTCTTCGGCGACTCGGACAATGCCGGGACGGAGCGGCGGACCGCCGGCCAGGGCATGGAGACGATAGTGCGGTGCACTCCGGGTCAGGACGAGGCGTCGGCCGCCACGGGCGAGCAACTGGCCGTTGAGGGGCAGCCCCTGCAGGTGGGCACCGCAGACCACCAGGCGGGCACGGTCATGGCGGGCGGGCCGCGCCGGCAGGCTGGCGTGCGGCAGGGCGCCGCCGACCAGGGGTAGACCCTGGGCTTCCTGCAGGGCCGCGGCCAGGCTTAGCAGGTACTGGTCGGTGAAGACCCGGCCGAACAGCGTCACGCCCCAGGGCAGGCCATTGGCTATGACACCGGCCGGCACGGCCACCGCGGCGTAGTCCAGCAGGTTCATGAAGTTGGTGTAGTAGCCCAGGTCGGCGTTGCGGGCGACCGGTTCGGCGGCCAGTTCGGCCAGGGTCACCGGTCGCGGATAGGTGGGGGTGAGCACGCAATCCAATTCGGCCAGCAGGGCATCGCACCGGGCTTTCAGCGCCTGCAGGCGATAGCCGGCGCGAAAGGCGTCCACTGCCGTGGTGCCGGGCGCCTTGTCCAGCACGGCGCGGATCACCGGCAGCACCGCGTCCGGCTCGGCCTCGATCAGGGCGCCGGCCACGCTGTAGCGCTCGGCCACCCAGGGACCCTCATAGAGCAGGCGCGCGGCTTCCAGGAAGGGCGCAAGATCCAGCGGCACGGCTTCGCCACCCAGGGCCTCCAGGCGCGCCTTGGCCGCTGCGAACAGCGCCGGGCTTTCCGGGCAACCGAGGAATTCCAGCTGGGTCGGGACGCCGAAGCGGAACGGCCGCGGGCGGCCGAAGGCGCTGGCGTCGTTCCACTGCGGATTGGTGCGGCTGTAGGGATCACGCGGATCGAGGCGGGCGGTGAGCGCCAGCAGCGTGCTGGCTTCGGCCGCCGTGGCGGTAAAGAAGGTCACGCAGTCCAGGGTCTGGCAGGCGGGCACCACGCCGGCGGTGGAGAGCAGCCCCTTGCTGCCCTTGAGGCCCACCAGGTTGTTCAGCCCCGCGGGCACGCGCCCGGAACCAGCGGTGTCGGTGCCCAGGGCGAAGCTGGCGACGCCCAGGGCCACGGCCAGGGCCGAGCCGGCACTGGAGCCGCCGGAAGGATAGTCCGGGTGGACGCTGTTGCGGCAGGCGCCATAGGGCGAACGGGTGCCGTTGAGGCCGGTGGCGAACTGGTCGAGATTGCACTTACCCAGGGGCACGGCGCCCAGGGCGATCAGCTGCTCCACCAGGGTCGCCGAGCGCTCGGGCACATAGGCGTAGGCCGGGCAGGCCGCCGTGGTGGGGATGCCGGCGAGGTCGATATTGTCCTTGATGGCGAAGGGGACTCCATAGAGCGGCAACTCGGCGGGATCGCGGTCGTCCAGGGCGGCGAGATAGGGCTCCAGCTCGGCCAGGGTCAGCAGGTGGATGAACAGCCGGTACTCGGGATTGAGGGCCGCGGCCTGTTCGCGCAGTTCGGCGATGAGCGCGCGCGGGGTCCGGGTTCCGGCGGCATAGGCGACGCTCAGGGTGTCGAGGCGCAGATCGAATGTCATGGTGGCTTCCTTCACGTCTTGTCGATGACCAGCAGGCGCTGGCCGGCGCGGATCGGCGAGCCGGGCTGGACCTGCAGGTCGTGGATCCGGCCGCTGCACGGGGCGAGCAACGGAATTTCCATCTTCATGGACTCCAGGACCAGCAGCGGCTGGCCGGCTTCCACCTGGTCGCCCGGCTGCACCTGGGTCTGCCAGAGATTGCCGGCCACCGGACTTTCCAGGGCCAGCTGGTGGCTGGCGAGAGGCGCATCTTCGGTGGCTTCGACGGCGGCCTCCTGGCTGTCGAAATGCGCCTGGCCGGAATCGATCCAGCGCTGCCGCTCGGCGGCGAAGGCGCTCTGCTGGCGCCCGCGGAAGGTAGCGATGCCCTCGGCTTCACGGGCCAGGAAGGCCTGATAGTCAGCCAGGGACAATTCGCTCTCTTCGATGCGCAGCGGCACGCGACCCAGGGGGAAGTCGGCACGGATGCGCAGCAATTCTTCCGCCGAGACTTCGTAGAAGCGGATCTGATCGAAGAAGCGCAGCAGATAGGGCTGGCCGTGGAAGGCCTCGACCTCGCGATAGCGATTCCACATCTGCAGGGTGCGCCCGACGAACTGGTAGCCGCCGGGGCCTTCCATGCCATAGACGCAGAGATAGGCGCCACCGATGCCCACCGAGTTTTCCGCGGTCCAGGTGCGCGCCGGGTTGTACTTGGTGGTGACCAGCCGGTGGCGCGGATCTAGTGGGGTGGCCACCGGGGCACCCAGATAGACATCGCCCAGGCCCATCACCAGGTAGCTGGCGTCGAAGACGATGCGCTTCACCGCCTCCAGCGAGTCCAGATCATTCACCCGGCGGATGAACTCCAGGTTGCTCGGGCACCAGGGCGCGTCCTTGCGCACCGTGGTGGTGTATTTCTCGATGGCCAGGCGGCAGGCCGGATCGTCCCAGGACAGCGGCAGGTGGACGATGCGCGAGGGCACCCGCAGGTCCTGGGCATCGCCCAGCGCCTGCCAGCAGCGACTGACCGCCGCCAGCAGCTCCGTCAGGGGCAGCGCCTCGGGCTGATAGTGCACCTGCAGCGAACGGATGCCGGGGGTGAGCTCGCACAGCCCCGGCAGCGCCAGGGCGGCCAGTGCCTGCATCAGGCCATGGCCGCGGAAGCGCAGGGCCAGGTCCAGCTCCGCTGGGCCGATCTCCAGCAGCAGATGGGTATCCCCGGACAGCCGCGCCACCAGGCGCTCGGCGCCCTGGCCCAGGTCCAGCACCACGGGATCGCCGCGCTCGGGCGTGATGGCGATCTCCGCCTGCGGCTGCAAGCTGCTTTCCTCGGCCAGGCGTGCCTGTTGCATGCGCCGCGCGGTGGCCAGGTCCACCGGCAGGAAGCGCAGCCGGTCACCGGCCTTGAGCTGGCCCAGTTGCCAGAGATCGGCTTCGATCACCGTGACCGGGCAGACGAAGCCGCCCAGGCTGGGGCCGTCCGGGCCGAGGATGACCGGCATGTCGCCGGTGAAGTCCACGGCGCCGACCGCATAGGGATTGTCATGGATGTTGGAGGGGTGCAGGCCGGCTTCGCCACCGTCTTCGCGGGTCCATTCCGGCTTGGGCCCGATCAGGCGCACGCCGGTACGACTGGAATTGAAATGCACCTCCCAGTCGGTGGCGAGAAAGAGGTCCAGATAGGCCGGGCTGAAATAGTCCGGCGCGCCATGGGGGCCATAGATGACGCGCAGGGTGCGGGTCTCGGCCAGTTGGGTGGTCAGTGCGACGGGTAGCCGGGCCTCCGCATGCGCGTCGGTCAGCGGGTGCAGGTGCAGCACGTCGCCGGCGCGCAGGGCGCGGCCACCGTGACCGCCGAACTGGCCAAGGGTGAAGGTGCTGCGACTGCCTAGGTACTCGGGCAGGTCCAGGCCGCCTCTCAGGCAGAGATAGCTGCGGGCGCCGGCGCCGGTGATGGCGCCCAGGTGCAGGAGGGCACCGGCAGGCACGCGAAAGACGCTGTCCATGGCCTGGGGCTGGTCATCCAGCAGGATCGGCAGCGCCGCGCCGGTAACCGCCACCACGGCCTCGGTGTTGAATCTCAGGGTGGGACCGGCCAGGGTGATTTCCAGGGCGGCCGCGCGGCCGTCGTTGCCGAGCAGGCGATTGCCCAGGCGCAGGGCGCGGTCGTCCATGGGGCCGGAAGGGGGAATGCCCACCGACCAGTAGCCGAGGCGCCCGGGGGCGTCCTGCACCGTGGTCTGGGTGCCGGCGCTGAGCACCTCCAGGGTGGTGGCCTGGTAGGTCAGGCCTTCCAGGCAGCGGGTCCAGGGCTGGCCGGAGGCGAAGGGCGTGGCGGCCAGGATCTGCCGCAGGTAGTCGCCATTGGTTTCCACGCCATAGAGGCGGGTCGCGGCCAGGGCCTGGTCGAGACGCTGTCGGGCGGCGTCGCGGTCAGGTGCCCAGGCGATGACCTTGGCCACCAGGGGATCGAAATAGGGCGGGATTTCGCAGCCGGCCTCGACCCAGGTGTCCAGGCGCAGCGCCCGGCCCTCCGCCGGTGGGAAGTCGACCTGGGTCAGCAGGCCCGGACTGGGCTGGAAGTCGCGACCCGGGTCTTCCGCATAAAGTCGCGCCTGGATGGCATGCCCCTGGGGGCGAAGCTCCTTGGCCAGCTCGGCCAGTGGTGGCAGGTCGCCGGCGGCCAGTTCGATCATCCAGCGCACCAGGTCCACGCCCCAGACCTGCTCGGTGACGCCGTGCTCGACCTGCAGCCGGGTGTTCACCTCGAGAAAATAGAAGCGGTCGGCGGCGCTGTCGTAGACGAACTCCACGGTACCGGCGCTGCGATAGCTTACCGCGCGCGCCAGCTCCAGCGCGGCGGCGCAGAGCGCCTCGGCCATGCCGGCCGGCAGGTTGGGCGCCGGGGTTTCCTCCAGCACCTTCTGGTTGCGGCGTTGCACCGAGCAATCGCGCACACCCAGCGCCAGGACCTCGCCCTGACCATCGCCGAACACCTGCACCTCCAGGTGCCGCGCCCGCTCGATGTATTTCTCCAGGAAGACGCCGGCGTCGCTGAAGTTGTTCTGGCCCAGCCGGCGCACGGCGTCGAAGGCCTCGGCGAGTTCGGTGTCCGTGCGGCACACGCGCATGCCAATGCCGCCACCACCGGCGGTGCTCTTGAGCATCACCGGATAACCGATCTCATGCGCGGCCGCCAGGGCCGCGTCCAGGGTCTCCAGCAGCTCGGTGCCCTCCAGCAGCGGCACGCCCTGGGCGCGCGCCAGGGCCCGCGCCGTGTGCTTGAGTCCAAAGGTGCGCAGTTGCTCGGGGGTGGGACCGACGAAGGCGATGCCGGCGGCTTCGCAGGCTTCGGCGAAGGCGGCGTTCTCGGAAAGGAAGCCATAACCGGGGTGGATGGCCTGGGCGCCACTCTGGCGCGCGACCTCGAGCAGCTTGGCGGTGTCCAGGTAGGTGGCCGCGGCGGCGCCTTCGCCCAGGCTGAAGGCCTGGTCGGCTTCGCTGACATGGCGGCTGGCGCGATCGGCTTCGCTGTAGACGGCGACAGCGGCGACGCCGAGGTCGCGCAGGGTGCGCTGGATGCGGCAGCTGATGGCGCCACGGTTGGCGATGAGCAGGGTGGTGAACATTCGAGGCGTCCTCGAAGGCGGCGGGCCGTCCCGCCAGATAAAAGCTCCCGGGGTCGTCCCCAAGAGGCCGCGCGAGGGCGGTAGGTCAGTCAGCGGCTAGCGCTTGCCGCGGTAGCCGTAGCGTCCGGCGCGGACTTCGCACAGCCGATAGAGCTGCGGCCGCAGCCACTGCCAGAGCTGGCGTGCGCGGGTCAGTCCCATAGCAGCACCTCCGCCGGGGTGGGATTCCAGCCGTTGCAGGGATTGTTGAGTTGCGGGCAGTTGGAGATCAGCAGGATGACGTCGGTCTCGGCGCGCAACTCCACGTACTTGCCGGCGCCGGAGATGCCATCGGCGAAGGTCAGGCCGCCGTCGGCGGTCACCGGCACGTTCATGAAGAAGTTGATGTTGGCGCCGATGTCGCGCTTGCCCAGGCGCCCGTCATGGCCACCGGCGCAGAGGAAGTTGTCGCGGCAGCTGTGCATCTGCCGACGGTCCAGGGCGTAGCGCACCGTGTTGCTCTCCTGGGAGCAGGCGCCACCCAGGGTGTCGTGGCGGCCACAGGTGTCGGCGACGATGGTCAGCAGGGGATTGCCCAGGTTGGAATAGAGCACGCTGCCGGTCGACAGATAGACCCGGCCCTGGCGTCTCAGGGTGCGTTGGGGATCGTAGCGTTCCTGGGGATTGGCGGCGGCGTAGAAGAGGGTGTCCACCGCCTGGTTGCCTTCCAGGTCATGGATGCGCAGGGTCTGGCCGGCCTTGACCTCCTTGAGGTAGGGCGCTCCGGCCGGCAGGACGGCGCGGTAGCTGGCATCTTCCGGGCGTTTGGTGCTGGCGATCAGGGTCATGGCGGGGCCTCAGAGGAAGTAGCGGGCGGTGTTCTGGAAGGCGCGCTCGTTTTCCGGGCGCGAGGTGCGGCAGCGGTCGGCCACCTCGGGCGCGGCGCGCAACTGGGCGAGATCCACCGGGCGCGGTGCATAGACCGGATCCGGGTCCAGCGGATGCTGCAGGGCGGTCAGCACCACCAGGGTGTTCATGGGCGCATGCAGCTCGACCAGATCGCCGGCGCGGGAGTTGCCGGGCACGAAGGCAAAGGCGCCCTCGGCATCCACGTCCACCCGACTGAACAGATTCAGGGTCATCAGCAGGTCTTCCAGCCCCAGGCCCCACTTGGCCAGCTCCACCAGCAGGTTGTCGGTGCCGTTGCGGTGGAAGCCGTTGCGCAACTCCTGGTAGCGACCCGCGCCGTATTTATCGGCCACCTCGGCGGCATTGGCCACGCCGCCAAAGCTGTCGTGCCAGCCGCAGGTGTCGCGCACCACGGCCGCCAGCACCCGCCCCATGTCGGAATAGAGGCAGTGCCCGGCGGTGAGGCGGGCGGTGTGCTGGCCCTTGAGGGTATCCGGCAGGTTCAGCCGCTCGCTGCGGTCATCGGCATTGAACAGCAGCAGGCTGACATTGGCGCCGCCTTCCACATCGGTCAGCCGCAGGGTCTGGCCGCGGCGGAGGATGAAGGAGGCGGTACCGCCGCCGGGGACACGTTCCTGGTAGAGCAGTTCGTCAGTCATGGGCAACCTCGTCAGGTAAGGGCCGGCCGCGCCCCGGCCGCATGCACGGGCCGGGTCTTGGCGGTCAGGGGCAGGTCGTAGGTGATGCGGGCGCCATAGGCGCCAGGGGCTTGCGGATCCTGGCGGACCTTGTCGAACACCAGCACCCGGGTGGCCAGGCTGAAGCCCTCGTGCAGGTCATGGGTGACCATGAACACCGTGAGCGGGCGCTCGTGCCAGAGCTCCAGCAGCAGGGCGTGCATGTCCTTGCGGATGCCGGGGTCGAGGGCGCCGAAAGGCTCGTCCAGGAGCAGGATGCGCGGCCGGACGATCAGCGCCTGGGCGATGGCGAGGCGCTGCTGCATGCCGCCGGACAGCTGCCCCGGGTACTTGCCCAGCGCCTGGCCCAGGCCGACGCGTTCGAGCAGGGCGGCGGCCTGTTCCCGGGCCTGGCGCTTGGCGGTGCCCAGCAGCCGGCCGAGCAGCGGGGACCTGGGCAATTCCAGGCCCAGGGCGACGTTGTCCAGCACGCTCAGGTGGGGAAAGACCGAATAGCGTTGGAAGACCACGCCCCGCTCGGGATCCGGTTCCGCCGACAGCGGCTGACCATCGATGCGGATCTCGCCGCGGCTGGGGCGCTCCTGGCCGAGCAGCAGGCGCAGGAAGGTGGACTTGCCACAGCCGGAGGCACCGACCAGGGCGCAGAATTCGCCTTCGCGCACCTGCAGATTGAGGCCCTCGAGCACCACCTGCTCGCCGTAGCGTTGCCAGAGATTGCGGACCTCGATCATCAGCGACCCTCCCCATACCAGGGAAAGGCGCGCCGCGTCAGCAGGCGCAGGCCGGCGTCCAGCAGCCAGGCCAGCAGGGTGATCCAGGCTACATAGGGCAGGATCACGTCCATGGCCAGATAGCGCCGCACCAGGAAGATGCGATAGCCCAGGCCATCGGTGGCGGCGATGGCCTCGGCGGCGATGAGAAACAGCCAGGCGGCGCCCAGCTGCAGCCGCAGGGCGATGAGCAGGCGCGGCAGCAGCTGCGGCAGCACCAGGCGCAGGATCACCGTCCAGCTGTTGGCGCCCAGGGTCTGGGCCTTGATCAGCAGCTCGCGGGGCAACTCCCGGGCGCGCTGGTCCAGCTCGCGGATCAGCACCGGGGTGACGCCCACCACGATCAGCATCACCTTGGCCAGTTCACCGAGGCCGAAGACGATGAAGAGGATCGGCAGGATCGCCAGGGGCGGGATCATCGAGAGCACCGTCACCAGTGGCGACAGCGGCGCCCCGACCAGGGGCAGGCTGCCCGCGGCGATGCCCACCACCAGGGCGATCAGCGCGGCGATCCCCAGGCCCAGCCCCAGGCGTTGCAGGCTGGCCAGGGTGTCCTGCCAGAACGGATAACCCCCGGTGCGCACGTCGGCGGTAAAGGCCAGGCGCTGCACCGCATCAGCCATCTGCGCCACGCTGGGCAGCAGCTTGTCGTTGGGGTTCTCCGCCAGCCGGGTGGCCGAGCCCACCAGATAGAGCAGGGCGAGCAGGGCGAAGGGCAGCAGGACCAGCAGGAGCCGGCCGCCCCGATCGGGATGCCGATTGATGAAGCGCATGGGCGTCGTCCTCGCGGCGGGGCTCAGAGCTTGCCGTCGGCGGCCAGCTGTACGAAGGTCGGATCGAAGCGCAGCTTGAGATTGCCCGCGTCCCCACTGGTCTTGCCGCCCGGATAGGCGATGCCGATGGCCTCGGCGCTGGGCGCGCCCTGGCCCAGCAGGCCATGTTCGAAGGAGAAGTGGGCGATGCGCTGCATGGTGGTCGGCAGCGCGGGGTCCTTGACGAAGGCCAGGGCCTCGACAGGCGTGGCGAACAGCCGGGTCTTGTCGAGTTGCGCCTGGAAGCCGGCGAGGTCGGTGCCCGAGGCCTTGGCCATGGCTTCCAGGGCCGCCTTGCCCTTGGCGTCGCCGGACCGCATCAGCGCCAGCATCTCGAACCAGGCACCGGTCAGCGCCTTGCCCAGGGCCGGGTTGTCCTTGAGCGTGGCGGTGTTCACCACCAGCATGTCGAGGATCTCGCCGGGAATCTTGCTGGAATCGAACACCTCGGTGGTGTCGGGCTGGGCCTTGATCTCGGCCAGCAGCGGATTCCAGGTCACCACGTTGCGCACGTCGGCGGTCTGGAAGGCGGCCACCATGTCGGCGTCGGAGGTGTTGACGGTGGTCAGGTCCCTCTCGCTCAGACCCACGCTCTGCAGCGCCCGCGCCAGCAGGTAGTGGGAGACGGAGAACTGCACCAGGTTGACCTGCTGGCCCTTGAGATCGGCCAGGGTCCTGCCCTTGCCCTTCATCACCACGCCGTCGTTGCCGTTGGAGTAGTCGCTGACGATCAGCGCCGTGCTGTCCACGCCGCCGGCGGCCGGAATGGTCAGGGCGTCCATGTTGGTCATGGCGCAGCCGTCGAACTGGCCGGTGGTGTATTGATTGATGGATTCGACGTAGTCGTTGAGCTGCACGACGTCGATGTGGATGCCGTATTTCTTGGCCCACTTGTCGATGATGCCCTGGGCCTGGGCTTCGCCCCAGGGCATCCAGCCGGCATAGATCGTCCAGCACACCTTGAAGTCGTCGCGCGGCGCCGCCTGAGCGGTGGCACCAAGCAGCAGGGAACAACCGAGAACGAGCGAGGCGAGCAGGGGATGGCGCATGGGACCTCCAATAGGATGGACGACGGGACAGGAGCACGCGACTGGCGCTGTGTCTCCCGGGCTTTTGTCCCGCCGTGTAACCCCATCAGAGGTCGACGACTCTCGGACCAGACACCCGCACGAGCGAGTCGGAACCCTAGTCATCCATTGCAGATTGTGGTGCATCAAACCGGCTGGCCGGTGCTCCTGCACGCTGTGGCTTCTGCCAGATGCGTGCCAGTTGCCGCCAGGCCCCGAGCCAGGTGGATTTCTCGCCGGGAAGATGAGGCTGCAACCCTCGCGTCGCCCCGTTGCAGTGCGTCCGGGGCGGCAGGGTGCACCGCTTTGACTCAGCGCCCCAGGGCGGCGATCAGCGCGTGACGGAAGGCATTGACCGCCGGCGGCAATTCGCGACCCGCCATGCTCTGCAACTCGATCCGCCGCGCCGACAGGCCCTCGTCCAGCAGGGGCAGGGCCACCAGCTGGCCTTCGCGCAACCGGCTGCGCAGGCTCAACTCGCTGAACAGACCCACCCCGGCACCCAGGGCAGCGAAGCGATAGAGCGCCTGCATGTTGTTGCTTACCAGCACCGGTTCGAAGGACAGGCCCTGGACGCCACAGCAGATGTCGAACAGCTGGCGGATCGTGGTATCCGGCGTCGGTAGCGCCAGGGGATAGGGCTGCAGATCGACCAGGGCCAGGCCGGTGCGGCTGGCGAGCGGATGGTCGGGGACGACGATCGCCATGATGGCGCCGCTCAGGGTGGCCTCGACGCGGATGTCCGGCTCGGGTCTCAGGCTGAAGGTCAGCCCCAGGTCGGCATCGCCTTCCTGGACGCGGCGGGTCACCACGGCGGGGGCGCAGACCTCCAGGGAGAAGTGGATGCCGGCATAGCCCTGGCGAAAGGCGGCGATCACCTCAGGCAGGAAGTCCAGCGAAAAGCCTTCGGTGGTGGCCAGGCGTACCTGGCCGCGGCGCAGGTCGGCCAGGCCGCGCAGTTCCGCCGCCACCTGCTCGCTGGCCAGCTGCGCCTTGCGCGCGTGCACCGCCAGGCGTTCGCCGGCGGCGCTGGGCACCACCCCGCGAGCGCGGCGTTCGAGCAGCGGCGTCTCCAGCTCGCGCTCCAGCTTGGCGATCTGGCGACTCACCGCACTGGCCGCGACATTGAGCCGTTGAGAGGCTTCGCTGATGGAGCCGCAACGCACCACCTCGAGGAAATAGCGCAGGGCAGTGGACTGGATTCCGTAGGGCTGCATGGGGCCTCCTTTGCCGAAAAGGCATGGCTCGCATCTAAATATTCTGCTTGTGGCATGGGATGGCAAGACCTAGAGTCGGGCCAAGAGACCAAATAACAGGTGTCAGCTGTTCCTCCTTTCCCGCGTTTCGCGGACCTGCCTTTGACCAACCACCGCCCCGGAGACAGACGGCATGGGACTCAAAGGTTTCGCTTGTGGCATCGCGCTTTCCACTCTTCTGGCCCAGAGCCAGGCCTTCGCCGGCAAGGCCGACGACACCCTGGTCTACGCCTCCGACACCGAACCCGAAAACGTCAGTCCCTACCACAACGATGCCCGGGAAGGGGTGATCCTCGCCCACCTGGCCTGGGACACCCTGATCTACCGCGATCCCCAGACCGGTGAATACCGGCCGATGCTGGCCACGCGCTGGGAGCAGGTCGATCCGCTGACCCTCGACTTCGATCTGCGTCAGGGCGTGACCTTCCACAACGGCGATCCCTTCACCGCCGACGACGTGGTCTTCACCTTCAACTACGTGGCCTCGCCCGAAGGCAAGGTGGTCACCCAGCAGAACGTCAACTGGATCAAGAGCGCCGAGAAGCTGAGCGAATACAAGGTTCGCCTGCACCTCAAACAGCCATTCCCTGCAGCGCTGGAGTACCTGGCCAATCCCTTGCCCATCTATCCCGGCAAGTATTTCCAGAAGGTGGGCCTGGCGGGCTTCGCGCAGAAGCCGGTGGGTACCGGGCCTTATCGCATCGTCGCGGTCAACAGCGGCCAGGGGGTCACGCTGGAGCGCAATCCGGACTATTTCAAGGACAGTCCCCAGGGTCAGCCGCGCATCGGCCACATCAAGTTCCGCGTCATCCCCGACGCCGAGACCCGGCTCGCCGAGCTCATGACCGGTGGCATCGACTGGGCCTGGCGCGTGGCGCCGGACCAGGCCGAGCAACTCAAGGCCGCGCCCAACCTCACCGTGGAGAGCGGCGCCAGCATGAGGATCGGCTTCCTCAGCATGGACGCCCAGGGCGCCTCCAGCCCGGATTCGCCCTTTGCCAAGGCCGAGGTGCGCCAGGCGGTCAACTACGCGATCAACCGCAAAGCCATCGCCAGTCAGCTCATGGGGGGCGGCAGCCAGCCGCTGCAGGTGGCCTGCTATCCGGAGCAATTCGGCTGCGATGCCAAGGCGGTGCCGGGCTATGCCTACGACCCGGCCAAGGCCAAGGCGCTGCTCAAGGCCGCCGGCTATCCCAACGGCTTCAGCACCGAGATCTTCGCCTACCGCGATCGTGACGTGGTGGAGGCGCTGATCGGCGACCTGCGTGCGGTGGGCATCGACGCCAAGCTGCGCTATCTGAAATACGCCGCCCTGCGTGACCAGCAGCGCGCCGGCAAGGTGCCCATGGCCTTTCTCGCCTGGGGCTCCTTCTCCATCGCCGATGCCTCGGCGGCCACCGGCGTGTATTTCAAGGGCAATGCCGACGACGTGGCCAAGGATCCCCAGGTGATCGACTGGCTCAAGGTGGCCGACACCGCCATGGATCCGGCGGTGCGCAAGGCCAACTACCGCAAGGCGCTGCAGCGAATCGCCGAGCAGGCCTACTGGGCACCGGTGTTCAACTATTCCATCAACTACGCCTTCACCTCGGACCTGGCCTTCCAGCCTTATCCGGACGAATTGCCGCGATTCGCCCTGGCCCACTGGAACTGATCCGTCCCGGCGCCCCGCACGGGGGCGCCTTCAGAACCTGTTCAAGAGCTCGCGAGCTAGAGCCAAACAAGGCGAAAAAGCCTGAGGAAGCGGAGTTTACGAATGGTAAATGAGCATTCCGAAGGCCTTTTCAACGCCGTTTGGCCGACGCGCAGCAGCGCTTGAACAGGTTCTCAGCCGAGGAGCCGAACATGTCCGCATACCTCCTGCGCCGCCTGGGTATCGCCCTGGCCGTGGCCTTTACCGTTTCCCTCATCAGCTTCTTCCTGCTGCACCTGTCCGGCGACCTGGCCACCGCCATCGCTGGCCCCGAGGCCACCGCCGAGCAGATCGAGGTGGTGCGTCATCAGCACGGACTCGATAAACCCCTGGCGACGCAGTACGTCGAGTGGATCGGGCAGCTGCTGCGGCTGGACCTGGGCCAGTCGTTCTTCTTCCAGGAATCGGTGCGGGATCTCATCGCCAGCCGCCTGCCCATCACCCTGACCCTGGGCGCCATCGCGCTGCTGGTGGCGCTGCTCATCGCCATCCCGCTCGGGGTGCTGGCCGCGGTCCGGCGCGACACCTGGATCGACCGCCTGGCGCTGACCCTGGCGACCTTCGGCCAGGCGATGCCCAGCTTCTGGTTCGCCCTGGTGCTGATCGTCATCTTCGCCGTCACCCTGAAATGGCTGCCGGTGTCCGGCAATACCAGCTGGCAGCACTTCATCCTGCCGGCGATCGCCCTGGGCTACTACGCCACCCCCTCGCTGATGCGCCTGACCCGTGCCGGGATGCTCGATGTGCTGGGCGCCGACTACATCCGCACCGCCCGGGCCAAGGGCCTGAGTCCGGCGCGGGTGCTGTTCAAGCACGCCCTGCGCAATGCGCTGATCCCGGTGGTGGCCCTGGCCGCGGTGGAGTTCGGCTTCATGCTGGGCGGCTCGGTGGTGATCGAGGCGGTGTTCTCGCTGCAGGGCATCGGCCAGCTGGCCTGGGACGCCATCGCCCGCAACGACTTCCCGGTGGTGCAGGCCATCGTCCTCTTGATCGCGTTGATCTACATCGTGCTGACGCTGGTGGCCGATCTGCTCAACGCCTTGCTCGACCCGCGCATTCGCGTGCGCTAGGAGACTCCATGACCGTCGCCAATCCCTTCGTGCTCGACGACTATCTCCCGCCGCGTCCGACCCTGGGCCGCCAGCTGCGCCGCTGGTTCGGCCACCGCGGCTTCGCCCTCGGCGCCGTGCTGCTCGTCGGCATCCTGTTCGCCGCCCTGGCCGCGCCCTGGCTGGCGCCCCACGATCCCTATGCCCAGGACGTGATGCAGCGGATGAAACCACCGGTATGGATGGCCAAGGGCACCTGGGCCCATCCGCTGGGCACCGACAAGCTCGGCCGCGACTACCTCTCCCGCCTGCTCTATGGGGCGCGCATCTCGCTGTTCATCGGCCTGGCCGCGGCGCTCATCTCCGGCGCCATCGGCACCCTGCTCGGGGTGCTCGCCGGCTACTACGGCGGCAAGGTCGATGCCCTGGTGAGCTACCTGGTGACCACCCGCCTG
This sequence comes from Pseudomonas sp. AS2.8, assembly GCF_014190935.1. Classification (NCBI taxonomy): domain Bacteria; kingdom Pseudomonadati; phylum Pseudomonadota; class Gammaproteobacteria; order Pseudomonadales; family Pseudomonadaceae; genus Pseudomonas; species Pseudomonas sp. AS2.8. Next base: position 1,347,312 of record NZ_JACHVV010000001.1, on the reverse strand, counting down.
GCCCTGCCGGTGGTGATGGTGGCCCTGGCCGCCGCGTCCCTGGTGGGTGGCTCGCTGCAGGTGGTGGTGATCCTGCTCGGCTGCCTGCTGTGGGATCGCTTCGCCGTGGTGGTGCGCGCCGCCGTGCAGCAGATCCGCGATGCCGAATACGTCGCCGCCGCCCAGGCGCTGGGCTGTTCGCCCTGGCGGGTCATCGTCGGCGAGATCCTGCCCAATGTGCTGGGGGCGCTGATCGTCGTGATCACCCTGGAGATGGCCCACGCCATCCTGCTGGAGGCGACCCTGTCCTTTCTCGGCGTGGGCGTGCAGCCGCCGCTGCCGTCCTGGGGGCTGATGATCGCCGAGGGCAAGCCCTACATGTTCTTTTCGCCCTGGGTGATCGCCATTCCCGGCATCGCCCTGATGCTGCTGGTGCTGGCCATCAACCTGGTGGGTGACGGTATCCGGGACCTGGCCGCGCCCAGCGGGCGCAACTAAAGCGGAGGACTGACCATGGCACTGCTCGACGTTAAAGACTTGCGCATCGATATCCCCCTGGGTGATGACACCCTGCACGCCGTACGCGGCCTCGACCTGCAGGTGGAGCGGGGCGAGATGCTCTGCCTGGTGGGCGAATCCGGCTGCGGCAAGTCGCTCACCTCCCTGGCGCTGATGGACCTCCTGCCGCGCCAGGCCCGGCGCCAGGCGGCGCGCCTTACGCTGGGCGAGCACGACCTGCTGACCCTGGGCGAAAAGGGCATGCGCGACCTGCGCGGCAATCGCCTGGCGATGATCTTCCAGGAGCCCATGACCGCCCTCAATCCGGCCTACAGCATCGGCGACCAGCTCGCCGAGGTGCTGCAGCGCCACCGCAGGCTGGACCGCAAGGCCGCCTGGGCCCGCGCCGAGGCCATGCTGGAAAAGGTCGGCATCAGCAACGCCGGCGAGCGCCTGCGCCAGTATCCGCACCAGCTCAGTGGCGGGTTGCGCCAGCGCGTGGTCATCGCCATGGCGCTGCTCTGCGAGCCGGACCTCATCATCGCCGACGAACCGACCACGGCGCTGGACGTCACCATCCAGGCGCAGATCCTGCACCTGCTGCGCGATTTGCAGCGGGAATTCGGCACGGCCATCGTCTTCATCACCCACGACCTGGGGCTGGTGGCGCGCATCGCCGACCGGGTAGCGGTGATGTATGCCGGCCAGATCGTCGAGCAGGCACCGGCCACCGAGCTTTTCGCCGCCCCCCGACATCCCTATACCCGCGGCCTGCTGGCGAGCATCCCGGTACCGGGCCGGACCCGTCCCGGGCAGCCGCTGGGCGCCATTCCCGGGCTGGTCCCCAGCCTGGTCGGCGAGCAGCACGGCTGCGCCTTTCGCAATAGATGCCCACAGGCGGTGGCGGCCTGCGCCGACAGCGTGCCCTTGCTGGCGGAGGGCGCGCACCTGGCGCGTTGCCACTTCGCCCTGCCCAGCGAACCCCTGCGCCGGGTCGGAGGTGTGCGATGAGCCGCGAGATCGCCCTGGAGCTGTGCGACATCCGCCGCGAATTCACCCTAGGTCGCGGCCTGTTTCGCCCGTCGGCCACCCTCAAGGCGGTGGATGGCATCTCGCTGCGACTCTATCGCGGCGAGACCCTAGGGCTGGTGGGGGAATCGGGGTGCGGCAAGAGCACCCTGGCCAAGCTGCTGCTGGGGCTGCTGGCGCCCACCAGCGGCGACATCCTGGTGGGCGGCGAGCACCTGCGCGGGGTGGATCGCAAGCGCATGGCCCGGCACATCCAGCCGATCTTCCAGGACCCTTATTCGTCGCTCAATCCGCGCAAGACGGTGCGCGAGATCGTGGCGCTGCCGCTCAAGGTGCATGGCCTGGGCTCGGCTGCGGAACAGCAACGGCGGGTCGCGGAGATGCTCGACGTGGTCGGTTTGCCGCGGCGCGCCGCCGACAGCCATCCTGGCCAGCTCAGTGGCGGCCAGCGCCAGCGGGTAGCCATCGCCCGCGCCCTGGTGATGCGTCCGGACGTGCTGATCTGCGACGAACCCACCTCGGCGCTGGACGTCTCGGTGCAGGCGCAGATCCTCAACCTGCTGCTGGAGCTCAAGCGCGAATTCGGCCTGACCTATCTGCTCATCAGCCACAACCTGGCGGTGGTGGAGCACCTGGCCGACCGGGTGGCGGTGATGTACCTCGGCAAGATCGTCGAGGAGCGCGAGCGGGCGGCGCTGTTCGCCCAGCCGGCGCATCCCTATACCCGGGCGCTGCTGGATGCGGTGCTCACCCCCGATCCGGCGCTGGGGCTCCCGGCGCTGGGCCTCGGCGGCAGCTTTCCCAATCCCATCTCGCCGCCCAGCGGCTGCGCCTTCCATCCCCGCTGCCCGCGCTGCTTCGGCCCCTGCGCCGAGCGCTATCCGGAACGCGAAACCATCCCCGGCGGCAGCAAGCGCTGCCACCTGCCCGAACCCGCCTGACCCCGGAGTCCGCCATGACCAGCCGTACCCATGCCCTTGAGCTCGCCGCCGCGCACTTCGACAGCGGCGCCTTCCGTGCGCGGCTCGCCACCGCGGTGGCCCATCCCACCGAAAGCCAGGAACCCGAGCGCCAGGCGGAGCTGCAGCGCTACCTGGATGAATTCATCGGCCCCTATGTCGCCAGTCTCGGCTTCAGCAGACGGCGGCTGGATAACCCGGTCGCCGGCAAGGGGCCCTTGCTGATCGCCGAGCGCATCGAGGACCCGACGCTGCCGACCCTGCTCAGCTATGGCCACGGCGACGTGGTGCGGGGCGACGCCAGTCGCTGGCGCGAGGGCCTCGCGCCCTGGACGCTGGTGGAGCAGGGCGAGCGCTGGTATGGCCGCGGCACCGCCGACAACAAGGGCCAGCACCTGCTCAACCTGGCGGCGCTGGAGCAGGTGATCGCCGCGCGCGGCGGACGCCTGGGCTACAACGTCAAGCTGCTGCTGGAAATGGGCGAGGAGATCGGCTCGGTCGGCCTGCGCGCCTTCTGCCAGGAGCAGCGCCAGGCCCTGGCCGCCGACCTGTTCCTCGCTTCCGACGGTCCGCGGGTCTCGGCATCCCGCCCCACGCTGTTCCTGGGCGCCCGCGGCACCTTCAATTTCGATCTGCACCTGGAGCTGCGCGAAGGCGGCCACCACTCCGGCAACTGGGGCGGACTGCTGGCCAACCCCGGCATCATCCTCGCCCATGCGCTGGCCAGCCTGGTGGATGCCCAGGGCCAGATCCAGGTCAAGGGGCTCAAGCCCACCGAGCTGCCCGCACCGGTGCGCCGTGCCCTGGCCGACATCGAGGTGGGCGGCGCGCCGGGCGATCCGGCCATCGATCCCCATTGGGGCGAGCCCGGGCTGACCCCGGCCGAACGCGTCTACGGCTGGAACACCTTCGAATTGCTGGCCTTCACCACCGGCAATCCCGAGGCCCCGGTGAACGCCATTCCCGGCAGTGCCCGTGCCCACTGCCAGATCCGCTTCGTCGCCGGCTGCGACTGCACGACCTTCATTCCGCTGATCGAGGCGCACCTGGCCGAACGGGGTTTCGCCGCGGTGCGGGTCTCCCGCGCCAAGGACGAGATCCTCCACGCCTCGCGGCTGGACCCGGAGAATCCCTGGGTGGACTGGGCCCTGACGTCCCTGACCCACACCCTGGGCGAGAAGCCCGCCTTGCTGCCCAATTTCGGTGGCGGCTTGCCCAATGACATCTTTGCCGACATCCTCGAGCTGCCCACGCTGTGGGTACCCCATTCCTATCCCGCCTGCTCCCAGCACGCGCCCAACGAGCATCTCCTGGCCCCGGTCGTGCGGCAGGGGCTGCAACTCATGGCCGGGCTGTTCTGGGACCTGGGCGATCGCTGGAGCCGCAGCTGATGCCCCTTGCCAAGACCGATGCCCTGGAGTGGCTCGCCACCCAGCGCGAGCCGATGACCCGCCTGCTGCAAGGCCTGGTCGATACCGATTCCAACAGCTACGACAAGGCCGGCGTCGATGCCGTCGGTGCGGTGCTTACCGCCGCCTTGGCCGAAGACGGCATCGAGGTCGTCCGGACACCGGTGGCCGACTTCGGTGACGTCCTCGCCGCCCAGGTGGGGCCTGCCACCGGCGCCGCGGTGTTGCTGCTGGGCCATCGCGACACCGTCTTTCCGCCGGGTACCGTGGCCAGCCGCGGCTTCACCCAGGATGCCAGCCAGGCCTATGGTCCCGGCGTCGCGGACATGAAGGGTGGCCTGGTGGCGAGTTGCTTTGCGCTGCGCGCGCTCAAGCGCGCCGGCGAGTTGCCGTTTCCGGTACGGGTGCTCTACACCGGCGACGAGGAGATCGGCTCAGGCACCGCCCGCCCGCACCTGGAAGCGGCGGCGCGCGGTGCCCGAGCCGTGCTCAACTGCGAGCCCGGACGGGTCAGTGGCAACGTGGTCAAGGCGCGCAAGGGCGGCGCCACCCTGGTCATCAACGTGAGCGGTCGCGCCGCCCATGCCGGCGTCAGTCACGCCGAGGGCGCCAGTGCCATCCAGGCTCTGGCGCTCAAGGTGGTCAAGCTGCACGCCCTGACCGACTACGAGCGCGGCATCACCACCAATGTTGGCCTCATCGAGGGCGGCACCTCCAGCAATACCGTCGCGCCCAGCGCCACCGCGCGCCTGGACGTGCGCTTCGTCGCCCTGGCCGACTGGCCCGAGCTGCAGGCGCGCATTGAGGCCATCGTCGCCGAAGTGGAGGTACCGGGGACTGCCGCCCGCGTCGAGCCCAGCTGCCTGTTCCTGCCCATGGAAGAGCACCTGAGCCACGACCTGCTGGCGCTCTACCAGCGCGAGGCGCAGGACCTCGGCTTCAGCGTCGAGGGCGAATTCACCGGCGGTTGCGCCGACTCCGGGTTCACCGCCAGCCTGGGCGTGCCCACCCTCTGTGGCCTGGGTCCGGTTGGCGCCAAGGCGCATACCGAGGCGGAATTCCTGGTGCTCGACACCCTGGTCCCGCGCACCCAGGCGCTGGTGGCGACCATCCTGGCCCTGGCCGTAAAGGCCTGATCCTCTTGCCGGTTTCCGAAACAGGTGCGACGCCTAGCCGACGAGGGCCACACGTGGCGGCTTTGGGTCTTCGAACCATCGACCCATAGCTGCCCTTGGTTCGGGGCAACAATCGGCCAGAATCCGACATTGCCGGCGAAGACCTGCATTTCGATGACAGGGGCGGTAGGGCAGCCCTTCGTCAGCGAGACGAAAGGCTCTTCCTTGACAGCCAGGTTGTCTGGGCAAATACTCGCCAGGATATTCATATAGATGACTAGATAACAAGGTGAATAAAGTCGATGAATTCCTTGTCCAGTGATGCCCGACTGCCGCTGTACCAGCGCCTGCGTGACCATTTGGCTGAGCAGATCGCCAATAATCGCTGGCGTCCGGGGGAGGCGATCCCTACCGAAGCGGCGCTGTCTGCGGAATATCAACTGTCCACCGGCACGGTGCGCAAAGCGATTGATGCGTTAGTCAGTGAGGGCATTCTGGAACGGCAGCAAGGGCGCGGGACGTTCATTCGACGGGCGCAGTTTCAATCCTCCCTGTTCCGTTTCTTCCGATTCCAGACTGTTTCCGGTGAGCGCCAGGTCCCGGAGAGTCGCATCCTCTCGATCGAGCCCGTTGCGGCACCTTCGGCCGTAGCGCAAGCGCTAGGGTTGCCCGCCGATGCGCCGGTCATTCGTATTGTCCGTGTGCGTCTGCTCGATGTTAAGCCGGTACTCGCCGAAGAAATCTGGTTGCCCCGCCAGCGGTTTCAGGCGCTGCTGGAGATCGACCTCAGCCGGGAAGGGCCGCTGCTGTATCCGATCTACGAAGAAGTATGCGGACAGGTCGTTGCATCGGCAGAGGAAACGCTGACCGCTGAATCGGTGAATGACGTGCAGGCCCGATTGCTCCAGGTAGCGGTCAACAGTCCGGTGATCGTGATCGAGCGTTTGGCTCGCGATTACGCGGGTAACCCGCTGGAATGGCGTCGCTCGCGCGGCCACGCGGAGCATTTCCGCTACCGCGTGGATATTCGCTAACGCCTGTCTGGGTAGCGAAGCCTTCTGCGGCGGCTCGATCGCCGCCCGATTGCTGTCTGTTTGCCAACGTTGACCCTGTCGCGGCGGGGTTGGGCGTCGGCTGCCTGGCAGTAGCACCTATAAGGATAAGAATCATGTTCAGCTGGTATCGCCAGATCACTCCTCGTGAGCGCAAGACATTCTGGGCCTGCTTCGGCGGATGGTCGCTCGACGCGCTGGAAGTACAGATGTTCGGTCTGGCGATTCCGGCGCTGATCGCCGCTTTCGCGCTGACCAAGGGCGATGCCGGATTGATCAGCGGCGTTACCCTCGTCACCTCGGCACTCGGTGGCTGGGTGGGTGGGACGTTGTCTGACCGCTACGGCCGTGTGCGCACGTTGCAGTCGATGATCCTGTGGTTCTCGTTCTTCACCTTTCTCTCGGCTTTCGTCACGGGCTTCAATCAGCTGTTGGTGGTCAAGGCGCTGCAGGGTTTCGGGCTTGGCGGGGAGTGGGCGGCCGGCGCGGTGCTGATGGCCGAGACGATCAATCCGCACTATCGCGGCAAGGTCATGGGCACTGTACAAGGTGCCTGGGCGGTGGGTTGGGGCCTGGCGGTCGGGGTGTTCACGCTGATCTATACCTCGGTGCCGCAGGACATGGCCTGGCGGGCGATGTTCCTTGTCGGGTTGCTGCCGTCGCTCCTGATCCTCTGGGTGCGTCGTAACGTCGAGGAGCCGGACAGCTTCCGGCGTCTGCAAGAAGACAACGCCATTCCGCAGAGTTTCTTCAAATCGCTCGCGGGCATCTTTCGCCCGGAACTGATTCGCGTGACCCTGTTTGGCGGGCTGCTGGGACTGGGTGCGCACGGTGGCTATCACGCGGTAATGACCTGGCTACCGACTTTCCTCAAGACCGAGCGCAATCTGTCTGTGCTGAACTCGGGCGGCTATCTGGCGGTGATCATCTTCGCCTTCTGGTGTGGTTGTGTGGCCAGCGGTTATTTGATCGATCGCCTTGGCCGTCGTAAGAACATCGTGCTGTTTGCCCTGTGCTGCGTGGTCACGGTGCAGTGCTATGTATTTTTGCCGCTGACCAATACGCAGATGCTGTTCCTGGGGTTCCCGTTGGGGTTCTTCGCCGCCGGTATTCCGGCCAGTCTGGGAGCGTTCTTCAACGAACTTTACCCTGCCGATGTACGCGGCGCCGGCGTTGGCTTTTGCTACAACTTTGGCCGGGTGCTGTCCGCTGTCTTTCCATTCCTGGTCGGGCACATGAGTGATTCCATGTCGCTGGGTTCGGCGATAGGTATCGATGCCGGAATCGCCTACGGCGTGGGAGTGCTTGCCGCACTTTGCCTGCCTGAAACCCGGGGCAGGGACCTTGCAGCCAATGCCACCTCCGTTCCGGCCAATATCAACGGCAATCAGCGCGCTCGGGCGTGATGATCCCAACCTTCAGTAGATAAAACCCATGTCAGCTCCACGCCCCAAGTCGATCACCGGCATTGACGCCCATGCCCATGTGTTCAGCCGTGATCTGCAGCTGATCGGCGCACGGCGCTACAGTCCTGAGTACGACGCCACGCTCGACCAGTACCTTGAGCATTTGCAAACGCATGGTCTGAGTCACGGTGTATTGGTGCAACCAAGTTTCCTTGGCACCGACAATAGCTACCTGTTGGCGGCGTTGAAGCAAGCACCTCGGCAGTTGCGCGGTGTGGTAGTGCTGGAGCCAGGCATCAGTCGTTCCACCTTGAACGACATGGCTCAACTGGGCGTGGTCGGCGTGCGCCTGAACCTGATCGGCAAGGCGTTACCTGATTTTCGTGACAGTGCCTGGCAAGGATTCTTCAGGGATATCGCGGATCTCGACTGGCATGTCGAGTTGCACCGGGAAGTCAAGGATCTGCCGGGCTTGATCCAGCAACTGACGCCGTTCGGCGTGAAATTGGTGATCGATCACTTTGGGCGGCCGGACGCGAATGCGGGTCTCGATCAGCCCGGGTTTGGCGAGTTGCTTGAGGCCGGATCGAAAGGTTCGATCTGGATCAAGGTATCGGGAATCTATCGTCTGGGAGGTACGCCACGACAGAACCTTGATTTCGCTCGAAGGGCATTACCGTTGCTGGAAAAAAGCTTTGGCCTGCATCAGTTGGTATGGGGTAGCGACTGGCCCCATACGCAGCATGAGCAAAGCATAGCTTTCGCCACCGTCGTCGAACAGTTGCAAGCCCTGGAGCTTTCGGCGCAAGCCAGCGCCTCGCTGCGGGTGCAAGCGCCTCGCAGGTTATTTGGTTTCTAGAAAGACGAACGCTGCAACTTAGCCGTTGCAGATGCCATTCACCTCATCCACTTACAAGAGTTTGGCACCAGCCCAACCGAGAACCTTTCATGACTCCCTTAGATATAGATCTGTTACTGACGGCATTGATCAGCGTCCTGGTGCTGGTAGCGCTGATCGTCTCGCGCCTCAAAATGCACCCGCTGCTGGCTTTGCTGGTAGTTTCCGTCGGCGTAGGCTTTGCAACCGGTATGGAGCCAGATCGCATCGTCTCGCAATTGGTCACCGGCGCCGGCAAGACACTGGGGGCAGTGGGGGTGGTCATCGCGCTGGGGGCGATGCTCGGCAAGATACTTGCGGACGCTGGCGTCACCGAGCAGATTGCGGCGGTCATCCTCAAGCGCACATCGGATCGGATGATTCCGTGGGCGATGATGATGGTCGCGTTTGTGATTGGCATTCCGATGTTTTTCGAGGTCGGCCTGGTGATCATGCTGCCGCTGATCTTCAGCGTGGCGCGCAAGCTGGAAAGTCAGGCGCGCTTCAAGGGTTCAGCGTATGTCTATGTGGGCGTTCCGGTGATTGCCGCACTGGCCGCCATGCACGGTATGGTCCCGCCGCATCCTGGCCCGTTGACGGCCATCGCCGCGCTGAAAACCTCGGTCGGTCCGACCATGCTCTATGGTTTCCTGGCGGCGATCCCGGCCATGATCTTAGGCGGCCCACTGTATGGCGCGTTCATTTCCCCGCGCATGAGCACTCGGCCCGATCAGGTGTTGCTGGATCAGTTCACCCTGGCTGAAAAAGCCGACGATAAACCAAGCCCCAGCGTATACCTTGGCGTGCTGGCAGCCTTGCTGCCGGCGATCCTGATGCTGATCCATGCCGTCGCCGAGATGGTATTGGCCAAGGACAATGCGCTACTGAAAATGGCCGGTTTCCTCGGCAATCCGCTGATAGCGATGCTGCTGGGCGTACTGTTCGCCGGGGCGAGTCTGGTACTCGCGCGCGGTGGCGATGCGGAGCTATTGCGCGAATCGCTGGGCAAGAGCCTCAAGCCAATCGCCTCGATCATCATGATCATCGCCGGCGGCGGTGCATTTCAGCAACTGCTGACCAGCGCTAAGGTGGGCGATGCGATTGTGCACCTGACTCAGCAGTCGGCGTTCCCTCCGCTGGTCCTCGGTTGGTTGATCGCCATGTTGCTTTCGGTCTCTACCGGTTCCGCCACGGTAGGTATCGTCGGGGCTGCCGGCTTGCTGGCGCCGCTTGCCGGTGCTGATCCCAGCCTCAACCTGCCGCTGCTGGCCTTGTCCATTGGCTGCGGCTCGCTGTTCTTCAACTACGCCAACCATGCAGGGTTCTGGATGGTGAAGGAATCCTTCGGCATGACGATGGGCGAAGCCACCAAGACCATTTCGGTGGTGCAATCGATCGTCGCCGTGGTCGGTTTGATTGTGGTGTTGCTGTTGAACGTGGTCGTGTAATGAGCTGAGGCGGCGTCGAATCAGGACGCCGCCATCCGTGAAAACCCTTATCCGAACGGGCGCCGCTCGGCGCCCGTCCCTCCCTGGGCGCCTGGGCGCCAACCGCCCGTTCAGATGGGCAACAGTCCCTCCGTCTTGACTTCGTTCAGCACGAAAAAGGTGCGCACCTGGCGCACGCCGGGCAGGGCGATCAGCCGTTCGCTGTGCAGGCGATTGAAGGCGGCGATGTCCTTGACCCTGAGCTTGATGAAGTAGTCGACGTCGCCGGCCACCAGGTAGCACTCCAGCACCGGGGGCAGGGCGCGGGCGGCCGCTTCGAAGGCCTGGAAGGAATCCGGGGTCGACCTGTCCAGCACCACGCCCACCAGTACCGCGGTTTCCCGTTGCACCGCCTTGGGGTCCACATGGGCCCGGACGCTGGTGATGACGCCACTCTCGAACAGCTTGCGCGTGTGGTTCCAGCATGCGCTCGGACTCAGGGAAACCTGGCGCGCCAGTTCGGCATTGCTCAGCCGTCCGTCCTGCTGCAGGGCGCGCAGGATCTTGCGTTCGACCGGGGTCAGTTCCGCAGCTTCGCTCATCGAAAGATTCTCCTTGAAAAGCGGTTGGTGGAGGAACATCCATGCGGATTTTGGGAATCGGTCAAAAGGAAAGCAGATTTCGTACCGCTCATTCGAAAGCACCTTTTTTGCCGTTTTCCCTAGCATTGAGGCGTTCTCTCACCTCTGGAGTCGCCGCTATGTCCCTGGATCTCGAAAAGCGTTTTCCCCGCGTCAAGCTCGGTTATTTCCCGTCGCCCCTGCACAAGCTGGAGCGCATGTCGAAGGACCTCGGTATCGAACTCTGGGCCAAGCGTGACGACGTCTCCTCCGGTCTCGCCTATGGCGGCAACAAGGTGCGCAAGCTGGAATGGCTGGCCGCCGATGCCCTGGCGCAGGGCTGCGATACCCTGGTGTCCATCGGCAACATCCAGTCCAACCACACGCGGCAAGTCGCCGCCGTGGCCGCGGTGCTGGGCATGAAGTGCCGGCTGGTCCAGGAGGAATGGACCAAGTGGGAAGACCCGGTCTACGACAAGGTCGGCAACATCTTGCTGTCCCGCCTGATGGGCGCCCAGACGCTGCTCGAAGGCGAGGGCTATTCCACCGCGGTGAAGGCCACCTGGGAGCGCGCCCTGGACGAGGTGCGACGCGAAGGCGGCAAGCCCTACGCCATTCCCGCCGGCGCCTCGGACCATCCGCTGGGTGGTCTTGGCTATGCCCATTTCGCCGATGAACTGGCCGCCCAGGAGCGCGAGCAGGGCGTCTTCTTCGATACCGTGGTGACAGCCACCTGTACCGGTTCTACCCAGGGCGGCATGGTGGTGGGCTTTCGCGCCCAGGAGCGCGAGCGTCGCCTGATCGGCATCGACACGGCGGCGGACGCCGAGATGACCCGTGCCGCGGTGACCAAGATCGCGCGCAACACCGCCGAGATGATCGGCTTGAAGCGGGAGATCCGCGACGAGGACGTCATCATCGAGCCACGTTTCTGCGGACCGGACTACGGCTTGCCGGATGGCCCCACCGTCGAGGCCATCCGCTATACCGCGCAGATGGAGGGGATGCTCACCGACCCGGTCTACGAGGGCAAATCCATGGCTGGGCTGATCGCCATGGCGCGCAATGGCGAGATCGCCAAGGGCAGCCGGGTGCTCTATGTTCACCTCGGGGGCGCACCGGCACTCAACGCCTACCACAACGCCTTCGCCTGAGCCCAGGCCACGACCGGTCACGAGGAGGTCCAGCATGACGAGCCAACCCTGGACAGCGATGGAAGACCTCCGACCGGCCGTGGCGCTGGTCATCCTGCATGGCGATCTCGAACCCGCGGTGACGGCGGAATTGCGCAGCGGCTTACCCGGCTGCAGCGACCTTCCGGTACTGCAACTGGAGGACGTCGGCGGGCTGCACGAGGAGTGGCTGACGCAGGGTCCGCACAGCCGGATCGTAAGGCTGTTGTCCCGGCTGGGTGGCGACTGTCTGCTGCTGGCGGTCGAACCGGCGGGCTCGAACCAGCTGGAATGGCTGGGATCGGTCGCCGGTCAACGGCTGCAGCGGTTCTCGAGCGCCACCCCCACGCCTGAGCTGATCGCCCGCCTGCAACAGCTCAGACGCGACCGGCTGCTGGCGGTGCTGCCGCTTTGAGGCTAGCCGTCAGGGGCGGGCCGTCAGGCCAGTCGCTCGACCTGTTCGGCGATCAGCGCCCTGATCGCCCGCAGGCAGCGCAACTCGCCGGCGAAGACTGCCCGCAACTCAGGCCGCGCGCCCGCCAGGGCCTGGTTCTCCCGCTCGGTCTGTTCCAGCAACTGCTGGGCCTGGGAGGGCAGGCGCTGGCGCAGGCGTTGGAGCTGCGCAGCGGCCGGCGAGCGCTTGATACCCAGCACCTCGGCGGCATCCAGCAATCGCTCGCGGTCGATGGCCACCAGCCGGTTTTCACCGAGGATCGGCCAGGCGAGGGTGGTCGCGTCCGGCCAGCGCTGCTGATCGAAGGCGCGGCTCTCGTATACGGCCGTGCAGAGCAGGTCATAGCAGGGCGCCAAGGCGAGCCCGCGGGATGAGACCAGAAAGCCCAGGTTCTTCAGATGGGCGTCGGTATTGCCCACCAGCACGTTGAACGCCAGCCAGTTGAACAGCCGCGTCCGGGTCACGGCGGGTGCCTCGCACAGTCGGGCCAGTTCGGCCAGGCGCTCCACGCTACCCGCCTGGTACTTGAAATGACGGTCCAGCCCCAGCACCTGGCAGGCGTCGATGCCATGGCGTCGCTGCCAGCCGCCCGGGGTACGGACGCGGTCGAAGCGCTCGATCAGATAGACCGGCTCGGGTACGTAGCGGCGCTCGACGGCAGGAACGATCAGCCCGGCCATACCCGCCAGGCGCATGGTGAACCACTCGTTGATCACCGAATGGGCGAATGCCTCGTGGGGATGGTCCGGCTTGAGGATATGGGTCGAGGGCAGGGCGCCCACGGGTTCCTGCAGGTCCTGCTCAGCGAGGATCACCGCCAGCTTGTGCTGGGCGCCGGCCAGCGACATGCGCTTGAGCGCCTCGTGGGTCAGCGGCAGCTGCGGCATGGCCTGGATCCGCCGGGAGAGGTCGGCGTCGCTCAGGGGGCGGCGATCCCCCGGCGACAGGCGCTGGCCTTCGGCGAGCAGCGTAAGCGAGCCGGCGGACTCGGCTCCGTACCAGCTCAGCAGGGAGAAGGCATCGGCGGCGTCCAGGCGCGCATCCTGGGCGAGCAGTTGCCGCTGGCCTTCCTCGGGCAGCAGGTTGTCGAAGTACCACTGCACCGGTCGCTGCGAACTGCCATCGATCAGCGGCGCTCGCTGCAGGGGCAACTGCGGACAGAGCCCGAAGGCCTGCCAACCGGACTCGTAATGGAACGACCAGATACCGTTTTCGTCAGCCAGCCGACCCACCAGCTGGTCGTCGATCCAGGCCAGGAGTTCACGTCTCATGGTGCCCGGGTATCCGGCTGGGCTTCCACCTCGGGAGGCAGATCCACGATCAGGCGTACCCCCAGGCCTTCCAATACCTGGAACAGCTTGCCCCACTGGACGGTCTCGCCGCCGCGCTCGACCTTGCCGAGAAAGTTTTCACTGACGCCGAGACTGCCGGCGGCATCGTCCTGGCGCAGGGCCTGGGCCTTGCGCGCCTGGCGGACGAGGGCGCCGAGATCGGCAGCATTCTTGAGTAGCACCTGCATGATTCATCCTCACGAGCGTGGGGATCAGGCTAACGCCAAAGGGAAACGCAGTACAATCCTCAAGATCGTGAGGATTTCTACTTTTAGAACTGCTGAAAAGACAAAATCCTTCTGATCGTGAGGATTTTGATCTTCCGCTAGCGTCGTGCCCCTAGCTGCTGGGGGGCCAGGAAGGCGCTGTGGAAGTAGCTGCGAAAGGCCTGCATGGCGGGTGTCAGCGGACGCTCGCGGTGCCACGCCAGCCCCACGCTCATGGGTGTGATGGACTCCACCAGGGTACGGGTTTCCAGGCGTTTGCCCTCCAGCGACCAGGGGCGATAGACCAGGTCGGAGAGGATGGCCACGCCGCTGCCGTTGGCCACCATGCTGCGCACGGCTTCCACCGAGCTGGTACGCAACCGCACCTGGGGTTCAAGGCCTGACTGGCGCCAATAGCGCATGGCGCTCTGTTCCGCTTCGTCGACGGTCAGCAGCACATAGGGCTCGCGGGCGACATCGGCCAGGCTGACGTTGGGTCGATCGCGCAGGGGATGGCCACTGGGCAGCCAGAGCCGGCGTTCGGAATTGAAGAGTGTCTCGGAAACGATGTCCTCGTGGGTCAGGTTGGCCGTGAGCACCACCGCCATGTCGATGCGCTTGTCCAGCAGCGCTTCCTCGATGGCCTGGCGCTCCTGCTCGTGCACCGCCACCGTCACCTCGGGATAGAGCTGCGCCAGGCGTTGCAGGTGGTGGGGGAGGAAGTAGCCGATCACCGTATAGCTGGCGGCGATGCGCAACTCGCCGCTGGCGCGGTGGTCGGGCAGGGCGCTGCTCAGGGCATCATCGACCCCGCGCAGGATGCCATAGGCATGGTTGAGGAAATGCCGACCGGCATCGGTCAGCGCCATGCCTTGCGCCGAGCGGACGAACAGACTGGCGCCCAGCACGCCCTCCAGTTCCTGGATGGCGCTGGTCACCGCCGACTGGGAAATGTTCAGGTGGATGGCCGCCTGGGAGATCTGCCCCAGTTCGGCGGTCGCGGTGAAGTAGCGCAGCTGACGCAGGGTAAGGGCCATGACGACTGTCCTGAGGTATCGATTTTTCCGAACACCGGACCTTGGATAATAAATCTTCCCAAGGGGGCAGGGCAGTCCTAAGGTCGAGAACAACGCACCGTAGCTAGGGAATACCGCAATGATCGAGGTGGACTTCAATTCCGACATGGGCGAGGGCTTTGGCGCCTGGACACTGGGCGACGGCGTGGACGACCAACTGCTCGACCTGGTCAGCTCGGCCAATATCGCCACCGGCTTTCACGCCGGCGATCCCGTCCTCATGCAGCGCACCGTGCTACAGGCCAAGGCGCGCAACGTGGCCATCGGTGCCCACCCGGGCTATCGCGACCTGGTGGGGTTCGGTCGCCGGCCGCTGCAGATGCCTGCCGAAGAGCTGGTGGCCGATATCGTCTATCAACTCGGTGCCCTGCGTGAATTCGCCCGGCTGCATGGCCTGCGGCTGCAGCACCTCAAGCCCCATGGCGCGCTGTTCATGCACCTGGCCCGGGACGAGGCGGCTGCCCGGCTGCTGGTGGAGACGCTGCAACGGCTCGAACCCGGGCTGCTGCTCTATTGCCTGCCCGATTCGGCCACCTGGCGAATCGGTCGCGAGCTGGGCCAGCCCCTGGTGCGCGAGTTCTATGCCGACCGGGACTACGATTGCAGCGGCTCCATCGTCCTGGTCCGGCGCATGGGCGCGCTGGATCCCCAGGCGGTGGCCGAACGGGTGCTCAGAGCCTGCCAGCAGGGAAGGGTCGCCACGGTGGAAGGGGGCGAGGTCGCGGTGGCCTTCGAATCCATCTGCCTGCACAGCGACACCCCCGGTGCGCTGGGCCTGGCCCAGGCCATCCGCCAGCGCCTGGACGCCGCCGGCATCGCCATCCGCGCCCCGGGCGCCGGCTAGTTTTCCACGCGGACACTGGCGCCAAGACGCCGGGTCCTCCCGCCTTTAGCTACGCCTGCCTTTCCGACAACATTGCCTAGAAGAGGAATCGTCATGGCCGAACATTCGGTGCTCTCGCCCTTGCCCGGAACGTTCTATCGCAAACCCACCCCCGATGCGGCGCCTTATGTGGATGTCGGGGAAACCGTCACCGCCGGCACCGTGATCGGCCTGGTCGAGGTGATGAAGCAGTTCTCGGAGGTCCACGCCGAGGTCGCCGGGACGCTCACGGCCTTCGCGGTCGAGGACGGTGATCCGGTCGAGCCGGGTCAGTTGCTGGTCACCCTGAGCGGAGTCGCCTCGTGAGTACCACAGGGGGCGGTATCCGCCGTCTGCTGGTGGCCAATCGTGGCGAGATCGCCGTCCGTATCCTGCGCGCCGCCAAGGCGCTGGATATCGAGACGGTACTGGCCTGCAGCGAGGCCGACCGGGATTCGCTGGCGGCGCGCCAGGCCGATGCCGTGGTGGTGATCGGCCCGGCGCGGGCGGATCGCAGCTACCTCAACATAGAGGCGCTGCTCACGGCCTTGCGTGACAGCGGCGCCGATGCGGTCCATCCCGGCTACGGCTTCCTGGCCGAGAACGCTGCCTTTGCCGATGCAGTGGAGGAGGCCGGTGCCGTCTTCGTCGGTCCTTCGGGTGACATCATTCGCCGCATGGGCGACAAGGCCGAGGCACGGCGTACCGCGCTGGCGGCTGGCGTCCCGGTGGTGCCAGGCTCCGCCAGCGAACCGGCTGATATAGAGGCGGCCATAGCGGCAGCCGAGACGGTGGGTTATCCGCTGCTGATCAAGGCATCGGCCGGGGGAGGAGGCCGGGGCATCCGCCTGGCGCGCGACGCCGCCGAGCTGGTGCGGGAATTTCCCATCGCCCAGCGTGAAGCCCAGACCGCCTTTGGCAGCGGCGCCCTCTATCTGGAGCGCTTCATCGAGCGCGCTCGGCATATAGAGGTGCAGATCCTTGGCGATGGCCAGCGCGCCGTGCATCTGTTCGAGCGCGAATGCTCGCTGCAGCGGCGCCGGCAGAAGCTAATGGAAGAGGCGCCATCGCCGGTCCTGAGCGCCGCTCAGCGCGAGACCCTCTGCGCCAGCGCGGTACGCCTGGCCGAAAGCCTCGGCTATCGTGGCGCCGGCACCCTGGAATACCTGTTCGACGAAGCCCGCGGCGAGTTCTTCTTCATCGAGATGAACACCCGCATCCAGGTCGAGCATCCGGTTTCCGAGATGGTCACCGGCATCGATCTGGTCCAGGCCATGTTGCGCATCGCCGGAGGTGAACCCATGGGGCTGCGCCAGGAAGACATCCATCTGCAGGGTGCCGCCATCGAGCTGAGACTCAACGCCGAAGATCCGGTGCGCAACTTCTTCCCCAGTCCCGGGACGGTCGAGCAACTCGTCTGGCCACAGGGCCCGGGCATCCGCGTCGACAGTCATCTCTATGCGGGCTATCGAGTGCCCCCTTATTACGATTCGCTGCTGGCCAAGCTCATCGCCCATGGCGCCGATCGCCGTGAGGCCCTGGCTCGTGCCCGCCAGGCGCTGGACCAGCTGCGCCTGACCGGCATGGCCACCACCGCCAGCCTGCATCGGCGCCTGCTGGACGAGCCCTGGGTGATCGAAGCCCGCTTCGACACCGGTACCCTGGAACACTGGTTGGCCGAGGAGATTTCCGCATGACGACCGCGATCCGCTACAGCTTCGGCGGCGACGAGCACCTGTTCGTCGAATTGTCCGAAAGCATGTCCCTGGAAGCCTTTTTCCGTGGCCTGGCCATGACCCGCGCGGTGCAGGCGCTGCAGTTGCCCGGCATCCACGACATCTGCCTGGCCAATGCCTCCTTCCAGATCCGCTTCGATCCCGATGTCCTGCCGCCCGACCGGCTGCTGGCCGCCGTCCAGGGCGTGGAAGACCAGGCGGTGGCCGAGCGCCAACTGGCCACGCGGCTGATCGAGATCCCGGTGCTCTACAACGACCCCTGGACCCACGAGACGCTGATGCGCTTTCGCGATCGCCACCAGGATCCGACCGCCACCGATCTGGAATACGCCGCCCGCATCAACGGCCTGGCCGACGTCGACGCCTTTATCGCAGCCCACAGCGGCGCGCCCTGGTTCGTCTCCATGGTGGGCTTCGTCGCCGGGTTGCCGTTCATGTTCCAGATGGTGGAGCCCGAACGGCAGCTGCAGGTCCCCAAGTACCTGCGACCCCGCACCGACACGCCGAAGCAGACCCTCGGCCACGGCGGCTGCTTCGGCTGCATCTATTCGGTACGGGGCGCCGGCGGCTACCAGATGTTCGGCGTGACGCCGGCGCCCATCTACGATCCGGCCCAGCGCCTCGCTTACCTGCAGGACCACATGGTGTTCTTCCGGCCCGGCGACATCGTCCGCTTTCGCGCCATCGACCGCCCCGAATACGACCGGATGCTGGCAGAGGTAGAGGAGGGTAGCTTCACCCTGAATATCCGTCCGGTGGACTTTTCCCTGGACGCCTTTCTCGACGATCCCCGTGGCTATCCGCGCACCCTGATGGAGGAGCCGGCATGATCAAGGTACTCAAACCCGGCCTGGCCACCTCGATCCAGGATCTCGGTCGCGAAGGCTACTACCACCTGGGCATCCCGCCGTCCGGGGCCATGGACAGCTACGCCTTGCGCGCGGCCAATCTGCTGGTGGGCAACGCACCCGGCGCCGCCGCCCTGGAATGTACCTTGCTCGGCCCGGAGCTGCACTTTACCGAAGACGCCCTGGTCGCCCTGAGCGGCGCGCGCATGACGCCACGCCTGGACGGCGCCGAGATGCCACTGGACGAAGCCTTCCACGTGCGCGCCGGCCAGGTGCTCAAGTTCGATTACCTCAAGGCCGGTGCCCGTGGCTATCTGGCCGTGGCCGGCGGTTTCGCCGTGCCCGAGGTGCTCGGCAGTCGCTCGACGTACACCCTGGGTAGCCTCGGTGGCTTCCAGGGTCGAAGGCTCGCCGCGGGTGACGAACTGACTGTCGGAACCCCGGCGACAGGCGCCAGGGCTGGCGTCCGCTTGCCAGGCGAGCTGGTACCGGCCTGTGGCGGCGAGGTGCCCCTGCGGGTCGTGCCGGGTCTCTATCATCACCGCCTGACCGCGGACGCCGCCGAAGCCTTTTTCGCCGATACCTGGACAGTGGGCTCCGAAGCCGATCGCATCGGCTACAGATTCAAGGGCGGCCGGCCGCTGGCATTCACGCCGCGCGAACAACCCTTTGGCGCCGGCTCGGATCCGTCCAATATCGTCGACAGCTGTTATCCCATCGGCTCGATCCAGGTGCCGGCGGGCCTCGAACCCATCGTCCTGCACCGAGACGCCGTGTCGGGTGGTGGCTACGCCATGATCGGCACGGTCATCAGCAGCGACCTGGATCTGATCGGCCAGCTGCAGCCCAACCAGAAAGCCCGATTCGTGGCGGTAACCCTGGAAGACGCGCTGGCCGCACGGCGTGCGTACCGGGAACGCCTGCAGCGACTGGAGCAGCTGTTGGCGAGCTAGAGAACCGTTGGCAAGCGGGTGACCCGTCGAGAGATCCTGAAGGCGTCGTTCGTAACGGACGCGTTTTCAGGATCGTCACTTCAAGGAATCCTGAATTTTGCAAAAGAGGCTGATTGGCAACGCCAGGGTAGGGAAGCGAGAGTCGCAGCTGGAGGCCATAGCAGGGGTAAAGCAAAAGACTGGATGGGAAGGCAAAGGGCAGTCGTCAGCCCAGGTCCATATCCAATTTAACATAATATACATTATGCGAAGTTATGGTTATGGAGTGCTGCACCGAGCATCCGCCTTTTCGCGCTGGCTGCTTTCTGAAATCCGCTACCACCTCGGCAGTTTGCCAGACATGACCGCTCCAAGGACTCAGATCGCCGCTAACCGCACACCTGCACCGCAAATTCCCCATCATCCGTTTGTACAAGATGCCGTCCACAGCTTTAATCGAATGGCGTCCGTTCCCGGAGCTCTGTTCCGATTGTCGCGCCTCTGCCTGTGTCACCACGCGCGAATGTCCTGGGTTTCCAACAATTATTCCATCCCGAGGAGTTTTGAATGGCTTATCAAGCCGCTTCCGATCGCTATGACCGTATTCCTTACCGCCGCGTGGGTCGCAGCGGTCTCGTGCTGCCGGCGTTGTCGCTGGGCCTCTGGCACAACTTCGGCGATACCACGCCGCTGGATCGTCAGCGCGCCTTGCTGCGCACCGCCTTCGATCTGGGCATCAATCATTTCGACCTGGCCAACAACTACGGGCCGCCCTATGGCAGCGCCGAGATCAATTTCGGTCGGTTGCTGCGTGAAGACTTCGCGGCCTATCGCGACGAACTGATCATCTCCAGCAAGGCCGGCTGGGACATGTGGCCCGGGCCCTATGGCCAAGGTGGCGGCTCGCGCAAATACGTCCTGGCCAGCCTGGATCAGAGCCTCAAGCGCCTGGGCGTTGATTACGTCGACATCTTCTATTCCCACCGTTTCGACGAGCACACGCCGCTGGAAGAAACCGCCAGTGCCCTGGCCACGGCGGTCCAGCAAGGCAAGGCCCTCTATATCGGCATCAGCTCCTATTCGGGCACCAAGACCCGGGAAATGGCCAAGTTGCTGGCCGACTGGAAGATCCCTCTGCTGATCCACCAGCCGGCCTACAACCTGCTCAATCGCTGGATCGAAAAGGATCTGCTGGATGCGACCGAGGACATCGGCAGCGGCGTGATCGCCTTTACGCCGCTGGCCCAGGGGTTGCTGACCGACAAGTACCTCAATGGCGTTCCGGCCGAAGCCCGGGTCAATCAGCCCGGTGGCCAGTCGCTGCAGCAAGGTCATCTGTCTGCCGAGAACCTGGCCCGGGTACGCGCCCTGGATGCCATCGCCAAGCGCCGCGGCCAGAGTCTGGCGCAACTGGCCCTGGCCTGGACCCTGCGCGATCCACGCATCACCAGCGCCCTGATCGGCGCCAGTCGGCCCGAACAGATCGTGGAAAACGTCGCGGCCCTGGACAACCTGAGCTTTACCGCCGAGGAACTGGCCGAGATCGACACCCATGCGGTCGAAGGCGATATAAACCTCTGGGCCAAGCCGTCCAGCGCGGAATAAGGCTGCGTTCGGCGTATCTGGCGCTCCAGGGCCAGGTACGCCTACCTCTATAAAAGCCCGACCGGTCCAGGGCACAACCACCCTCGCCCGCCCTCACCCATGCGGCTGCTGACGCCGGGTCCCGATCTGCTCCTGGCGATACTGAC
The DNA here is from genome assembly GCF_014190935.1 of Pseudomonas sp. AS2.8. Lineage (NCBI taxonomy): Bacteria > Pseudomonadati > Pseudomonadota > Gammaproteobacteria > Pseudomonadales > Pseudomonadaceae > Pseudomonas > Pseudomonas sp. AS2.8. Next base: position 1,326,573 of record NZ_JACHVV010000001.1, on the reverse strand, counting down.
TGGGCGTCCGTCCGGTCTCGTTGCGGAAATGCCGGTTGAAATTGGACAGATTGGAATAGCCCACCTCGAAACAGATGGCGGCGATGGATAATTCCGCCTGCAGCAGCAACCGACAGGCCCGCTGGATACGCAGCTTGCGCGCCAGTTCGATGAAGCCGTGGCCGGTGACCTTCTTGAAGAAGCGTGAAAATCCCGCCTCGCTCATGCCGACGCGCCTGGCGATCACCGGCAGTCGGATATCCTCGGTGAGTTCGCTCAGCAGATAATCGAAGGCCTGATGCACCCGTGCGGAACTGCGGGCATCCAGTGCCGGCGCATAACAGGCACTGGCCAAAACGATCCTTTCGCTTCCCGGCGCCCGGGACAGCAAGCCCAGCAAGGCGAACAGCCTGAGCAGTCGCTCGGCGCCCTGGGCCTGGCCCATCGCCTCGATCAAGGCAGCCGCCTGCCGGGCCGTGTCGCCGCTGAACTCCAGCCCACGTCGGGCCTGTTCCAGCAACGGCAGATAATCGGCCAACTCCGGAGCGACCGCACTCAGCGAGCGCAACAGTTCGCCGTTGAACTGGATGACCACGTCACGGCCAGCGAGCACCTCGCCGGGCGGTAGATCGCCGATCCAGTCATGCGGCAGATCCGGCCCGATCATGGCCACGTGACCTGCCGCAAAGGGTCCGACATAGTCGCCGGCCAGCAACCGGCCGCTGCCCTGGCGGATCAGATGGATCTCGTATTCAGGGTGATGATTCCAGCGCGCCAGGGCGTAGGGATAGTCGTGCTCGTACCAGCGAAAACTCTGATCGGGCGCGGCAAGGATCACTTCCAGCTCTGCCGGCCGCGCCTCGAGGAAGGCGGTCGCCTTCATGATGTACCTCTGCTTGTTCTTGTAGGCCCGCACCGGCCGGCCTGGCTATCGATGCTTTTTTGACCTCGGTGCGCTCGGCGATCCAGGTCAAAAATGTATCGGCAACTGGTCAATGCCAGGTTAGCCAGCGGCTTGGCCCTGCTGTTGTAATCCCCTCCAGCTGCGCTGTCGAGATCAGATTTATATCGGCGGCCAGCCATTCATAACAACAACAAGCTGCCCGCCGTGGCAGTCACGGAGAGAAGAAGATGAAGCGCCCTATCGCTTTGCTGCTGTTGGCCGGTCTCGGGTTGACCGGTGTTGCCCAGGCCGTCGAATCGGTCACCGTTGCCACCGTCAACAACAGCGACATGGTGCGCATGCAGCGCCTGTCCCAGGTCTTCGAGAAACAGCACCCCGACATCAAGCTCAACTGGGTGGTGCTGGAAGAAAACGTGCTGCGGCAGCGGCTGACCACCGACATCACCACCGGGGGTGGCCAATTCGATGTGCTGACCATCGGCACCTACGAAACCCCGCTCTGGGGGGCCAAGAACTGGCTGGAGCCGCTCGACAAACTGCCTGCCAGCTATGACGTCGAAGACATCTTTCCGGCGGTCCGCCAGGGGCTGTCGGTCAACAACCATCTCTATGCCCTGCCGTTCTATGGCGAAAGCACCGTCACCTACTACCGTCAGGACCTGTTCAAAGCCGCCGGCCTGCAGATGCCCGACAAGCCGACCTGGACGCAACTCGCCGAATTCGCCAGCAAGCTCAACCAGCCGGGCAAGGAGCAATACGGTCTCTGCCTGAGAGGCAAGGCCGGCTGGGGAGAAAACGTCGCGCTGCTCAGCCTGATGGGCAACGCCTTCGGCGCGCGCTGGTTCGACGAGCAATGGCACCCCGAACTGACCAGCCCCGAGTGGACGGCAGCGGCCAACTTCTACGTCGACAACATGAAGAAGTACGGCCCGCCCGGGGCTTCCAGCAACGGCTTCAACGAAAACCTGGCGCTGTTCAACAGCGGCAAGTGCGCCCTCTGGGTGGATGCCAGCGTCGCCGGCTCCTTCACCACCGACAAGAGCCAGAGCAAGGTGGCCGATGAGGTCGGCTTCGCCGCCTCGCCCCATGAGGTCACCGACAAGGGCTCCTCCTGGCTATATGCTTGGTCGCTGGCGATCCCGGCGAGCGCCAAGCACAAGGAGGCGGCCAAGACCTTCATCACCTGGGCGACCTCCAAGGAATACATCCAGCTCGTGGCCGACCAGGATGGCATCTCCAACGTACCGCCGGGCACTCGCCAGTCCACCTACAGCCAGGCCTACCTGAGCGCTGCGCCCTTCGCCAGGATCACCCTGGAGATGATGCAGCACGCCGACCCGGCCCATCCCTCGGCCAAGCCGGTGCCCTATGTCGGCATCCAGTACGTGACCATTCCCGAGTTTCAGGCCATCGGCACCTCGGTCGGCAAGCTGTTCTCCGCAGCCCTTACCGGCCAGATGAGCGTCGAACAGGCGCTCAACGCGGCCCAGACCTCGACGACCCGCGAAATGAAACGCGCGGGCTATCTCAAGTAACGTCCCTTTATCCAAGACATGACCGCGCCCTGCACCGCGCGGTCAGTCTCTCGATTGGAGCCAAGACCATGAACAGACTGGAAGGAAAAAGCGCCCTGATCACCGGCGCCGCGCGCGGTATCGGCAAGGCCTTCGCCCAGGCCTACCTGCGGGAAGGCGCGACGGTGGCCATCGCCGACATCAATATAGAAAGAGCTCGCGAAACGGCTGAGGAGCTGGGCGAGCGCGCCTACGCCCTGGCCATGGACGTCACCGACCAGGCGTCCATCGACACGGCCATCGCCCAGGTGGTCGCTACCGCCGGCAAGCTCGACATCCTGGTCAACAATGCCGCCCTGTTCGACCTGGCACCCATCGTCGAGATCTCGCGGGAAAGCTATGACCGACTGTTCGCCATCAATGTGGCTGGGCCGCTGTTCACCCTGCAGGCCGCTGCCCGGCAGATGATCGCCCAGGGGCATGGGGGCAGGATCATCAACATGGCCAGTCAGGCCGGGCGCCGTGGCGAAGCCCTGGTCGCCGTCTATTGCGCGACCAAGGCCGCGGTGATCAGCCTGACCCAGTCGGCCGGCCTCGACCTCATCAAGTACCGCATCAACGTCAATGCCATCGCCCCGGGCGTGGTCGATGGCGAGCATTGGGAAGGTGTGGATGCCCTCTTCGCCCATTACGAGCAACGGCCGCTGGGCGAGAAGAAGCGCCTGGTCGGCGAAGCCGTACCCTATGGCCGCATGGGAACCGCCGAGGACCTGGTCGGCATGGCGCTGTTCCTGGCGTCCAGTGACAGCGATTTCGTGGTCGCCCAGACCTACAACGTCGACGGCGGCAACTGGATGAGCTGACCGGCGCGCGGTCAGCTCAGGTCGTGCAATTCCTTGACGATCGCCGGCCCGATCTGCAGGTCGGCAAAGCTGACCTCCAGGCCCTCGCGCTGCGGCGAGCAGCAATAGGGCCCGACCTGCAGCGCTGCGCCCTCTTCGCTCGCGAACCGGCACAGCCGCAACAGCGGCCAGGTCAGGCCATCCAGGGAATACTGGAGACGCAGCACCTGGTTGTGCAGCGTCATGCGCAGCCAGAAGCCGCGCAAGGCATCAGGCATGGGGCCGAGGGCCCAGTCGGAATGCCCCAGGGTGAGGACGCTGCCCAGATGGGCGATGCCATCGTTGACCTCGAGACCGGTCTTGCACCATTGCTCGCTGCCCTGCCGCACCATCAGGCCGGCCTGGTCGTACAGCTCGGTAAAGGTCCCGGTGATCCGCACCTGCACGGTGAAGTCCGCTCCGGCCGCATAACCCCGAAAATGCCCGCTGTCGCGCTCGAAGCCGTACTGGGTCTTCCGCCAGAAGTCCGTCTCGCGATCAGTGCTGATGTGCAGCAGGCCATCCACGTCGGACCAGCGCTTCGGCTCGTTCAGCCAGTGGGCAGGCAAGGTCTTCGCAAGGGTCATGACAGGTATCCGCGGCGGATGGGCTGCGCACACGATAGATCAAGGACGCCAGATGCGCCAAAGCCAGACGGTAAATCGTGCGTCCAAGGGCGCCATCCCCTGCCCTCTAGCGACCTTATTGCAGGCAAGAAAAAAGGGAGCCCTGAGGCTCCCCTGTTCAAGTACGTCTGCTGTCCTCTTGTTTTTGTTGTCGGACATCAACGTCATCGATCTCTAGTACGCCCCACCCAGGAGGTGGGAAGTGAACAGATTACTTTGGTTGCTCTGCAGCGTTCCAAAATGATCGGTTCGCGAGCCTTGGCCGTCTTGTTCTTGTTGTGGGCGGTTAGCGGCGCATCTTGTTGTTCTTGTGCCAGTAATAAAGCACTCGCCGTGCCAACATTCATAACTCATTGAAATTGCTAGCTTTCGTTGATTTCAGACCCACAGTGGGACAATTGTTGCGGAGGATTTCGTTACCTTTTCACTCGGTAGCGAAGGATCTGGTTACGACATCCACCCGCTCGGTAACGTCACCGGCGCTCAGCGGCTGTAAGTCGAGCGCTTGAGCGTCGCCTCGTTGTTGCGCTGGGCGACGGGCCGTTCCGGATTGTCGGTGGGCAGGTACAGCAGTCGCGTGGCCAACACTTCGCGACGCGGCTTGATGTCGGGTCGCAGCGCGCCGCGCTGGGTACGGTCGAAATCGCGCAGGTCGACGACCTGCATGCCGTCCTCGGCCGGTACCACGAAGACCGGGAGGTTGGCGTGGATCATGGCGTCATAGCGACTCTCCTCGCCGAACCAAAGCATCGCCCGGGGATGCGGAGCGATCTTCTTGTGGCGGACCAGGATGTCGTCGTCCGCCATGCGATTGAGGGCCTGGTGCTCCTGCCATTCCGGGGTGCGATCCAGGGCGATCCGCTCCCGGTCGGCGCGCGCCATGGCCAGGGTCTTGAGTTGCTCGCGCACCTTGGACACCTTGACCCGCTCTCCTCCGGCGGTATGGCCGGCCCAGGTAAAGGTTAGCTGCCGGACCGGATCGGGAAAGCCATGCACCTTGCGGATCAACTGCTTGGTATTGAAGGCCCCGCCCAGGGCCTTGCGCATGATGCGCGGCCGCGCCTCGGGCGCCAGCTCCAGCTCCAGGCGCGTCTGTTCGATCGCCGCGCTGAAGGCCGCCTTGCAGGTGTTGATGGCCAGGATCTCCTCCATCAGGGGTTCGGCCAGGGCGATATAGCCTGGCAGCCGGCTGACAGTACCCGGCGCCTGGCCGGGTTGCAGGTGGAACGCCAGCAAGGCATCGCGGGCGAGTTCCACCGCGGCGCTGCCCTCGAAGGACTCCGCCGCGATGTGGTCAGGTACCCGCTGCTGCGCCAGCAAAGGCAGCCGCCAGACCCGGGCGGCGATCACCTTGCCGGGCCAGCGCTCATTGAAGGTTGCGATGCTCCGCTTGAGGTCTTCGAACGCGCTCTTGATGTCTTCGTGCATAGCCAACTCCAGCCTGATATCTACCAGATTGTAGCATTTGCGCGAACTTAACCCCTCTCATTGATTACTGGGCGATGGAGTATCCTAAACCTAAGTATCTATATAGGGGTGGTATTAATCTATACGGACTGTAGCTTCTGGGTGAACTGCGGTCGGCCGTCCTGATCTCTCAGGGTGACCTGCAGCTCAGCGGTCTTGCCGTCGATCTCGACTTCGCCAAAGAACTGAAAGCCGCCCAGGGGCGAGGTATTGGCATGGGGCGGTGCCTTCTGGAACACCACTTCGGGGCCGAAGGTCGCATCCAGGGGATTGGGTCCGAAGCTGCCCGCATTGAGCGGCCCTGCCACGAATTCCCAGAAGGGCTGGAAATCCTGGAACGCCGCCCGGTCCGGGTGATAGTGATGCGCGGCGCAGTAGTGCACGTCCGCGGTGAGCCAGACGGTATTGCGGATCCCCTGCCTCGCGATGAAGCGCAACAGGTCGGCCGTTTCCAGTTCGCGCCCCTTGGGGGCGCCCGGATCACCATTGGCGATGGCTTCCCAGCGTGCCTGCCCCTGCGCATCCTTGCCGTCCGGGACCTGCAGTCCGATGGGCATATCGGCCGCGATGACCTTCCAGGTTGCCGTGGACGCCTGCAGCTCCTTCTTCAACCAGTCGAGCTGCTCCTGACCGAGGAAGGCGCCCTGACCGCCCTCCTCATCCCCCAGGTTGCTGTCATTGCCGGCGCGATAGCTGCGCATGTCCAGCACGAAAACATCCAGCAAGGGGCCATAGGCGATGCGGCGGTAGATGCGCCCTGCCCCGTCGGCCGAGACGCCGCGCATGGGCGCGTATTCCAGGAAGGCCTGGCGAGCGCGACCGCTCAGGATGTTGATGTCCTTGACCTGGTAGCGATCGTCCAGCGTCTTGCTCGGCGACCAGTTGTTGGTGGTCTCGTGGTCGTCCCATTGCCATACCTGCGGTACTTCGGCATTGAATCGTTTCAGATGGTCATCCATCAGGTTGTAGCGATAGTTGCCGCGGAATTCGTCCAGGGTCTCCGCCACCTTGCTCTTGGCCTCGGTGGTGATGTTGCGCCAGATGCGCCCTTCTTCCACCGTCAGCTGTGCCGGCACCGGGCCGTCCGCATAGATGGTATCGCCGCTGTGCAGGAAGAAGTCCGGTCGCCGTTCGCGCATGGCGTTGTAGATGCGCATGCCGCCGATATCGGGGTTGATGCCAAAGCCCTGCCCCACGGTGTCGCCGCCCCAGACGAAACGGATATCGCCACGCTGGCTCGGCGCCGAGCGCAGGTGACCGGCGACGGCGTCGCTGAGCGCACCACTGTCCACGTCCTCGAAGCGGACACGGTAGAAGATGTGCTGATCGGCAGGCAATCCGGCAAGGTCGATACGCGCCGTGTAGTCCTGTGCGGCCGTGGTGACGGCACCGGCGACCTTGCGTGGTGAGCGAAAGCTCTCCTGGGTATCCCATTCCACCAGCAGGCGAGCTGGTCGGTCCGTGCGACTCCAGATCAGCGCGCGGCCGTCGGTGACATCCCCGGCCTGGATACCGTCGGGTATCGCTGGACGTCCGGCCGGCGCGGCCCAGGTTCTTTGGCCCAGGGCCGGCAACAGGAGCGACGCGCCCAGGCCTTGCAGGACGCGACGACGATCAGGACGGAAGAGGGACATGGCAAAGGCCTCTGCTGGAAAACCGCTAGCACTACCCCGCCTTGATGACCCGTTCATGACACCAGGGGTTTCAGGTAAAACTGGGCCACCCTATAGGGGTGGTATTAACCAACGGACACTTTGGCCTGGCTCACCGAAATGGCATCATGGCGCCCCTGTTACGAACCGCCGTCACGGCCGTCGCGAAGTTGCTTGGAGCCTCCATGTCCGCCAGACCCTTTATCACCGTCACCCCGCCCAACGTCGCGCTGCACGGACGGATCGCCCCGCCCGGTTCCAAGTCCATCACCAATCGGGCGCTGCTCCTGGCTGCGCTGGCCAAGGGCACCAGTCGCCTGACCGGCGCCCTCAAGAGCGATGACACCCGGCACATGTCCGAGGCGCTGCGGCAGATGGGTGTCACCGTCGACGAGCCGGACGCCACCACCTTCGTGGTGACCAGCTCCGGGCGCCTGCAGCAGCCGGCCCAGCCGCTGTTCCTCGGCAACGCCGGCACGGCGGTCCGCTTCCTCACCGCTGCGGTGGCCACCGTCGATGGCGCCGTGACCCTGACCGGCGATGCCTACATGCAAAAGCGCCCCATCGGTCCCCTGTTGGAAACCCTGAGGGCCAATGGCATCCAGGTGGACGCCCCGACCGGCTGCCCGCCGGTGACCGTCACCGGCCAGGGACGCCTCACCGCTCGCCGCTTCGAGGTGGACGCCGGTCTCTCCAGCCAGTACGTCTCCGCCCTGCTGATGCTGGCCGCGCTCGGTAGCGAACCGGTGGACGTCGCCCTGCGCGGCAGCGACATCGGCGCCCGTGGTTATGTCGACCTGACCGTCGAGGCGATGCGCGCCTTCGGTGCCCAGGTCGAGCAGCTGGACGCCGCCACCTGGCGAGTCGCCCCGACCGGCTATGTCGCCCGGGACTACTTCATCGAGCCGGACGCCTCCGCCGCCACCTATCTATGGGCAGCCCAGGCCCTGACCGGCGGCGCCATCGACCTGGGCGTGGCCGACGACGCCTTCACCCAGCCCGATGCCAAGGCCCACGACCACATCGCCGCCTTTCCCCGGCTGGCGGCGGTCATCGACGGCTCGCAGATGCAGGATGCCATCCCTACCCTCGCCGTGCTGGCGGCCTTCAACGAGACACCGGTGCGCTTCGTCGGCCTGGCCAACCTGCGGGTCAAGGAATGCGACCGGGTAGCGGCGCTGCACGACGGCCTCAACGCCATTCGCCCCGGCCTTGCCCGCGTCGAGGGTGACGATCTGCTGGTGGCCGCGGACCCTGCCCTGGCCGGTACCCGGACCGATGCCGTGATCGAGACCCACGCCGACCACCGGATCGCCATGTGCTTCGCCCTGGCGGGCCTGAAAGTGACGGGTATCCGCATTCTGGACCCCGAATGCGTCGGCAAGACCTATCCTGAGTACTGGAATGCCCTGCGCAGTTTGAACGTCCAGCTGAGCGAGGGTATCGAAGCCTAGGAACCGCTAGCCACACGCCCGCTCGCTGAATGGAATCCCCGCATGTCGATCTCTCTGCTCGAACAGCAGGCGCTTCTGCAGTTGACCTCCCACGCCCTGGTCATCACCGACCACCACGGGTGCATCGAGCGCTGGAATCGGGGTGCCGAACTGCTGTGTGGCTGGCCGGCCAGCGAAGCCCGCGGTCAGCGCCTGACCGACCTGCTGGCGGCTGGTCGGGACGCTCCCTTCATGACCACCGCCCAGCATCAGGCGCTGGTCGATGAGCATGGCCAGGGCGCCGGCTGGATCACGGTCCAGGGCGGTACGCCGCGCTGGGTGGAGATCGCCACCACCGCCCTGAGGGACGCCGACGCCGTACTCGGCTTCGTGCACGTGCTGCAGGACCGCACCGAACAGCTGATGGCGGAAGAGCGGGTACGCCTGGCCCAGGACGTCGGTCGTGTGGGTACCTTCGAATTGCTGCCCGGAGAGGCACGATTGCTGGTGTCCTCGGGGTTCTGCCAGCTGTGGGGACTGCCGGTCAGCCGCAGCTATTCCCTGGACGAACTGGTCCGCCAGCTGCATCCCGACGATGTCGCCAGCCTGCGGACCCTGACCGCGGCGCTGGACGACGACGCCCTCGACTATCTCGAATACCGCATCCGCCGGGCCGACACCGGGGAGGAACGCTGGCTCGGTCGACGCGGCCAGCTGATGACCAGCCAGGGCAGCGACCGCTACCTGGGCGTGTGCTACGACATCACCGAGCGCAAGCTCAACGAAGCCGCCATCACCGAGCGCGATCTCTGGTTGCAGGAGCTGTATCACGGCATGCGCGAGGGCTTCTACATGGCCCAGGCGATCCGCGATGCCAATGGCCGGATGGAGGACTTCCGTTTCCTGGAGGTCAATCCCGTCTTCGCCACCCTCACCGGCATTCCCCTGGATCAGGTCCTGGGGCGGACGCTGCGCGAGTCCCTGCCGCAGCTGGAAGCCGACCTGCTGCCCGCCTATGTCGACTTCATGAACGGCGATGCCGAATTCACCCAGTTCGACATCCTGCTGCACCTGCAGCACGAACACTGGTACGAGGTGCGCGCCCACAAGCTGCCGGGCGACCGTTTCGCGGTACTGTTCATCGACATCAGTGGCCACCGGCGCCAGGCCCAGGAGCTGGCCCGCAACGAGGCGCAGCTGCGCGCCATCATCAACTCCATCGACCAGATGGTCTGGGCCACCCGCCCAGATGGCCACCACTTCTATTTCAACAACCGCTGGTACGAATTCACCGGGGTGCCGGAAGGCTCAACGGAAGGCGAAGGCTGGGCCAACGTCTTCCATCCCGACGACCAGGAGCGCACCTGGAAGGTCTGGCACCACAGCCTCAGCACCGGCGAGCCCTACCATATCGAATACCGCCTGCGGCACCGCTCCGGGCGTTACCGCTGGGTGCTCGGTCGCGCCCAGCCGGTGCGCGACGCCAAGGGCCGTATCGAGCAGTGGTTCGGCACCTGCACCGACATCCAGAGCATCGTCGACGCCCGGGAAGTGCTCACCCGCTCGCGCCAGGAGCTGGAACAGCAGATCGAGCTGCGCACCCGCGAGCGTGACCGGATGTGGCGTATCAGCCATGACCTCATGGTGATCTGCCGCCCCGATGGCGAGGTGAAGACGGTGAACAGCGCCGCCACCCGCCTGCTGGGACGACGCGAAACCGACCTGGCGACCGTCCAGCTCACCGAACTGATCCATCCGGATGACCAGCGCCAGGTCTTCGATACCCTGCGCTGCCTGGGCCGCCAGCAGGGCTCGGCGAATCTCAGGGCCCGCTTGCGCGGTCGCGATGGCAGCTATCGCATCCTCGACTGGACCGCCAGTGCAGAGGACGAGCTCATCTACGCGGTAGGGCGCGACGTCACCGAACAGCAGGAGCTGCAGGAGCAACTGCGCCAGGCGCAGAAGATGGAAGCGGTGGGCCAGCTCACCGGGGGCATCGCCCACGACTTCAACAACCTGCTGACCGGCATCATGGGCAGCCTCGACATGCTGCAGCGGCACCAGAAGGCCGGCCGTCAGGACAAGTTCGACCAGTATCTGCATTCGGCGCTGACCTCGGCCCAGCGCGCGGCCGCCCTCACCCAGCGCCTGCTGGCCTTTTCCCGACGCCAGGCGCTGGATCTGCAGCCCATCCATGTCAATGACAGTGTGCGTTCCATGGAGGAGCTGTTGCTGCGCAGCCTGCGCGGCGACATCGCCCTGGTCCTCGACCTGGACAGCCACGTCTGGCAGGCGCTGACCGATGCGCACCAGCTGGAAAGCGCCCTGCTCAACCTGGTCATCAACGCCCGCGATGCCCTGCCTCATGGCGGCACCATCCGCATCGAGACCCGCAATGTCTATCTGACCGACAGCGGCAACGGCCTGGATGCCGTGAGCGCCGGTGACTATGTGGCGCTGCTGGTGGCGGACGATGGCACCGGGATGCCGCCCGAAGTCATGGCCCGCGCCTTCGATCCCTTCTTCACCACCAAGCCCATCGGTCAGGGGACCGGCCTGGGGCTGTCGATGATCTACGGCTACGCCAAGCAGTCCAAGGGTCATGTCCGACTCGACTCCCTGCCCGGCAAGGGCACGACCGTCGGCCTCTACCTGCCGCGCTACCTGGGCGCCGATGTCGAGGCGCCGCGGCTGATGTCGCCCACCGTCACACCCCAGGGCGCGGGCAAGACCGTGCTGGTGGTGGAAGACGAACCCGTGGTCCGGCAGATGGTGGTGGATCTGCTGCGGGAGCTGGGCTACGCGACCCTGCAGGCCGAAGATGCGCGCGGCGCCCTGCCGCTGCTGGAAAGCGGACGGCCCATCGACCTGCTGCTGTCCGACGTCGGCCTGCCAGGCATGAACGGCCGCCAGTTGGCCGAGATCGCGCGGCAGCGGCGACCCGGTCTCAAGGTACTGTTCGCCACCGGCTATGCCGAGGGCGCGCACCTGGACGGCTATCTCGATCCCGGCATGACCCTGATCACCAAGCCCTTCAACCTCGACGCCCTGGCCGCACGGGTCGGCGAAACCCTGGCGACCATCAGCGCTGCCGTTGCTGGCCCGCCAGACGCCGATAATTGAGCGGGCTCTGTCCGGTGCCACGGCGAAAGAAACGCGCGAAGTAGGCCGGATCGGCGAAGCCGAGGGCATCGGCGATCTCGCCCACCGACGCCTGGGTGTAGCTCAGGGTACGGCGTGCTTCCAGCAGCAGGCGCTGGTGCACGATGGCCAGCGCCGAGGCGCCGGCCAGCTGCCGACAGAGGCCGTTGAGGTGTACCCCTGAAATGCCGAGCGCCGTCGCATAGCGACCCAGACTCCAGTGCTCGCGATAATGCTGCTCGACCAGTGCCAGGAAACGACCCAGGTGCTGTTCGGCACGGCGCGGCAAGGCTTCCCCCCGCTCATGTCGATGTTGCCGCACCAGCCAGATCGCCAGGCTGTCGAGCAGTGCTTCGAGCACTATCTCGCGACCCGGTTTGTGCCCCTCGTACTCACCGACCAGCTGGCCGATCAACTGATCGATCCAGAGGGCATCCGGCCCGGCCAGGTCCAGGCACTCGGCGGCGAGGAACAACCCCTGCCCAGCTCTCTGGCAGCGCTGCTTCAACCGCTCCACCTGGGGTACCGGCAGGGTGATGACGAAACCCTCGACCGCCGGATCGAATTCGAAGGCATGGACGCACAGCACCGGCAGCACCACCAGCAGCGGTCCGCTTCTTTCCCCCTGCCAGTCTTCCAGCTGCAGCCGCACTCCCCCTGTGCGCACATAGAGCAGTTGCGCGAGATCCGCATGGCGATGGGTCGCGATATGCCAGGCATGCAGCCGACTGCGACTCTCGATGGTCTCGCAGTGCAGCAGATCCGGCGCCGGCCAGGCCTGGGCCTCGCCATACAGCTTGAAGATGGGTGGAAAGGCGTTGGTCATCGTCAGTCCCTGGGCGATAGCCGCACGAATCATCGAAAAGTACCAGAAAGTATCGGAAAGGTCGCTGCCGATACCGGCGAAAACCGTCCAAAAATACCGGAGCCCCATAACAAGACGGCGATCACGCCGGACAAGAGGACAGACTCCATGCGTACCCAAGTCGTCATCATCGGCGCGGGCCCCTCCGGGCTGCTGCTGGGCCAACTGCTCACCCGCTCGGGTATCGACAACGTCATCGTCGAGCGCCAGAGCGCCGACCACGTACTCAGCCGCATCCGCGCCGGCGTGCTCGAACAGGGCACGGTCGATCTGCTGCGCCAGGCCGGCGTCGCCGAGCGGCTGGAGCAGGAAGGCCAGGTACACGAGGGCGTCGAATTCGCCATCCATGGCCAGCGCGAGCGACTGGACCTGAACGATCTCCTCGGCGGGCGCTGCGTCACCGTCTATGGCCAGACCGAGGTGACCCGCGACCTGATGGCCGCCCGCGAGGCCAGTGGCGCCCCTACCCTCTACCAGGCCAGCGACGTCGAGCCCCACGAGCTCAAGGGCGAGCGCCCCCATGTCACCTGCCAGGTCGAAGGTGAGACCCTGCGCATCGACTGCGACTACATCGCCGGTTGCGACGGCTTCCATGGCGTCTCGCGCCGCAGCATCCCGGACGGTGTGCTCACTGAATACGAGCGGGTCTATCCCTTCGGCTGGCTGGGTTTGCTGAGCGATACCCCGCCCGCCGCCGACGAACTCATCTACGTCAACCACCCCCGCGGCTTCGCCCTGTGCAGCATGAGATCGGCGACCCGCAGTCGTTATTACCTGCAGGTGGCAGCCGGGGACGCGGTGGAGAACTGGTCGGACGAGCGCTTCTGGGAAGAACTCAAGGCGCGCCTGCCGGCCGAGACGGCGGCCCAGCTGGTGACCGGTCCGTCCCTGGAAAAGAGCATCGCCCCGCTGCGCAGCTATGTGGTCGAGCCCATGCAGTACGGCCGACTGTTCCTGGTCGGCGATGCCGCCCATATCGTCCCGCCCACCGGCGCCAAGGGGCTGAACCTCGCCCTGGGCGACGTGCGCAATCTGCACCTGCTGCTGGAGCAGGCCTATCGCAGCGGCGATGCCGGCTGCCTCGAACGCTATTCGACGCTCTGCCTGAAACGCATCTGGGCGGCGGTGCGCTTCTCCTGGTGGATGACCACCGCCCTGCACCGCTTTCCGGATACCGATGCCTTCACTCAGCGGGTGCAGGACGCCGAACTCCAGGCGCTGCTCGATTCCAGAGCGGGTCGTACGACCCTCGCGGAAAACTACGTCGGACTGCCCTTCCCCGCACTGGACTGACCGGGAACGGCGACAGGTGGTGACGGCCGCGCGTCTGATGCATGATGGCGCCCCCGTTCCACCTGGCGCCCTACCCCATGCTCGAATTCGCCCTGGACCCCATGACCCTGACGCTGCTGGCCGGGGTCGCCTTCCTCGCCGGTTACATCGACGCCATCGCCGGCGGCGGTGGCCTGCTCACGGTGCCGGCCCTGCTGATGGCTGGTGTTCCGCCCCACCTGGCGATCGGCACCAACAAGCTCAGCTCCACCTTTGGCAGCGCCACCGCCGCCTATACCTTCTATCGACGCAAGCTGTTCCATCCCCGTCAGTGGCGACATGCCCTGGTGGCGACCGCCATCGGTGCGGGGCTCGGCGCCCTGGTCGCCCACCATCTCTCCGCGGACTTCCTCAACCAGCTGCTGCCGGTCGTGGTGTTCAGCTGCGCCCTCTATCTGCTGTTCGGCGGCACACCCAAGGCGCCGGTGCTCAGCGATGCGCCCGTGCCGCAGCGGCGCCAATGGCCGCAGGGCCTGGCGCTGGGTGCCTACGACGGCCTGTTCGGACCGGGCACGGGCGCCTTCTGGACGGTCAGCAGCCTGCTGCTTTACCCCCTGGACCTGCTCAAGGCCAGTGGCGTGGCCCGCACCATGAATTTCGTCAGCAACGGCGTCGCCCTGGTGATGTTCATCGCCCTGGGGCAGGTGCTCTGGGTACTGGGGCTGACCATGGGCCTGTCGCTGACCCTGGGTGCCTATCTGGGCGCGCGCAGCGCCATCGCCGGGGGCGCCAAGTTCATCCGCCCGGTGTTCATCTGCGTCGTGCTGGCGTTGACCGTCAAGCTAATCTGGCAGCACTGGTTCAGCGCCGCCTAGCCGCTCCACGCGATAGCGATCGATCAGAAAGCGCGAGATGGAAAAGGCCGGCGGCAGCGTCGGCAACTCGCGCAGGTGGAACCAGCGGGCGTCTTCGATTTCGTCCGGCTGGCAACGGATGTCGCCAGCCAGGTAATCGACGTGGTAGCCGAGCATCAGGGAATGCGGATAAGGCCAGTTCTGGCTGCCCTGGTAGCGCAGGTTGGCTACCGAAACGCCCACCTCTTCCATGATCTCCCGGTGCACGCAGGCCTCCGCGGACTCGCCAGGCTCGACGAAGCCCGCCAGGGTGCTGAAGACGCCAGGCGCGAAACGAGGCGACCGCGCCAGCAGCACCTCATCACCGCGCGTGACCAGGGCGATCATGCTGGGCGACAACCGTGGATACTGGGTGAGCTGGCAATTCGGGCACCTGAGGCCGCGCTGGCCATCGAGGGCGAAGGTACGGGTACCGCACTGCCCGCAGAAGCGATGCTGCCGCGCCCAGGTCCCGATCTGATTGGCATAGCCCAGCAACTTGAACAGCGTATGGGGCGATTGCAGCATCAGCGGCCGCAAGGGCTGCCAGACGCAGCCGTCGATGTCCTGAGGCGCATCCAGTTCGAGCAGCGTGACCGGCTGTGCCTGCCACTGCCCCAACCCATGGCGCTCCCCCTCGAAGCCCTGGACGCGCGGGTCATCCAGGGCGAAGAGCACATCGGTACCCGAGGTCAGAAACGCCTGGCCGCTGTGGACGACCAGCCAGCCACCGGAGGGTTGGGCGGTCTGGAACCAGCCAGGCTGCCAGACACTCATGCCGCAGCCGAGGTCCAGCCCAGGGCGCGAATGCTTTGCGCCGCGATATCGAGAATCTCCGGGGTGCCGTCCTGGCTCTCGGTACCACCGCTCTCGACGAAGAACTCGATGCTGCTGAGCGCATCCGCCAGCACCTCGAGGGTCGCCGACTCGCAGGCCTGGCCGCCTTCGATCAGGCAGCGCTGGATGTAACCGGTGCAGGCCCGCACCAGTTCGGCCGCACGGGGATTCCCCAGGAAGAACAAGGCACCGCGAACGGTATCCAGCAGCGCCGGCACGGTGGCCAGATGCAGGGTATCACCACGGGAATCGAGGAAGGCGCCAATGGCGCGCTTGGCGTCGGTCAGGCCCTTGTAGGCCTCCCGGTGCAGCAGCGCCTGGGCTTCGCCCAGCTGATAGTTGGCGACGCTGACCTGGACGCCCTCGGCTTCCAGCGGCACGTCGATCAGCGAGCCCTGCCCTTCGGGCTGGCCCAGTAGGCTTTCCACCAGCAGCAGCGCATCGGCCAGGGGCGCGAGGTCCTCCAGCACGACCGTCCTGTCGCGGAACTGGGAGATGTTCGGCAGGCACTGCTGCAGCACCTGACCGGCGTTCTCCTGCCCGACCATTTCCAGGGTCTTGCCCAACAGGCCGACCTGGACATACAGCCGGGAAAAATTATCGGAGCGCGGCAGACGATTCTGCTCGGCGCCCGTGCGCAGCTCGGCCTCGATGAGGTCGATCAGGTCCTTGACCGTCTCCACCTCTTCGCGGATCGCCGCGGACAGCGAATGCATCACGGCATGGCCGGGACCGGCGAGACGCTTCTTGCCGGCTTCGAGCTGGGCATCGGTGAAACCGAGTCGCTCGAAGCCGTAGGCGTTCATGACCTCTTGCGGATGGGCGCCTTCGACACCGGCCAGCGCCAACAGGTAGAGCAGCTCCTTGAGGGTGCTGCGGGCCGGCTCGTGCAGCTCGTTACCCAGCATCTGGCGCAATTCGCGATCGACCCGGGCGAACAGTTGCTTGCGTTCACGGGTGGCCGTCAGGCGGCCCTGGGCGAAGCCCTCGACCGTGGCCGCGGCGACCCACGGCAAGTAGCCGCCGACATGATCGTGCAGCAGCGCCGCGGAGCGCTCCAGCGCCCTCGCCATCAGCCTGAGACTGGCCACGCCATTGACGTCGCGCAGGAAACCCAGCAGGCCGACCTGATACATCTGGCGCATCCGGCGCGCCTGGGCCTGACGCTCGCGCACGCCAAGGCTGGTGGTCTCGCTGATCAGGGGACGCTGATCGAGGCGGACACTGAAGAAATAGCTTTCCGGGAGTTCGGGTTCGCCGCCGGCCAGCCGCAGGGCGTTGATCGCCGGCAGCAGCAGCTCGGGCATCTCGTCCTGACCGCTACGCAGCTGTTCGAGATAGCGGCGCAGCACGTGCAGCCCACGACAGATCGCCATGAGGTGCTCGTCGTGTTCGGCACCGGCGCCGGCAGGGATGTCGTTGGCAATCTGCAACGTCTGATGGGCGAGCAACTGGGCGCCGGTCAGCTCGATCAGCGTCAGGGCGCCACGAATCTGGCCGATGCTCTCGACCGCGCGCTGCAACAGGCTGCTGCAGTGCCGCTCGACGATGAATCGTTCAAGATGGGATTCAGCTTCCTCGATGGTCGCGAACAGCTGTTCGCGGACCAAGCTCAAAGCTCTTGCTCCGGTCACCATGGTGCCTTACGCCTCCTGCGCCATTACAACCTCGCCAACGCCATTTTAATACGGGAAGAAAGGCTTGCTATTCCAACTGGAGCCTAGGTACCTGCGTCTTCCTGACCGGGCCACACTAATCATTCCAGGCGGACGGGGATTCGACCTCTCGCCACACCAGGGAACCTTGCTCTGGAACGCTAGACCTGTAAATCCACAAAAGCGAAGCGATAATTCCGAATCGTCATATGATTTTGAGGAACAAATAAAGTTCCGCTCAATTCGAAATTCGAGGCTTCATGCGGGCTCAAATGACCAGCCTGCAGCATCTTAGTTGAACAATAGCTGAAAATTGTGAGGTCTTTCAGCTTATTCAGACGAACGCGAACGCCCGGTCAGGGGCCGACCGGGCGCTTGGGAGAAGGGAGGAAGGCGTTATTCGGTTCCGGCGCCCGCCAGCCAGAGCGGCGTCCGGCCACAGCTCTTCTCGATGGCCGCCATGCGCGCCGCATGGGCATCGAGGTCGGTGCTGGTCGCGCTGATCACCCGGGTCCGCGGGCGCTCGGCCGGCAGGCGCCTGATCGGCATGACGTAGTTGCCGTCGCCATTGCCTTCCTGGCCGTGGGCGGCCAATGACAGGCTGGTCTGGCCACCGGTCATGGCCAGGTAGACGTCCGCAAGGATCTCGGCGTCCAGCAGGGCGCCGTGCAGCTCGCGGTTGGAGTTGTCTACGCCATAGCGCTTGCACAGGGCATCCAGGCTGTTGCGCTGGCCGGGATGCCGACCGCGGGCCATGACCAGGGTGTCGAGCACCGAGCAGTACTGGGTGACGTCGGCACGCTCGGGATGGACGCCCAGCCGGGCGAACTCCATGTTGATGAAGCCCACGTCGAAGGGTGCGTTGTGGATGACCAGTTCGGCGCCTTCGATGAATTCGAAGAAGCTGTCGGCGATCTCGGCAAAGCGCGGCTTGTCGGCGACATATTCATCGGTGATGCCGTGGACCGCGATGGCGCCCTCGTCGATCTGCCGATCCGGGTTGAGATAGACATGGAAATGCCGCCCGGTCAGGCGCCGACCGATGACCTCGACCCCACCGATCTCGATGACCCTATGGCCATCGGTCACCGGCATGCCGGTGGTTTCGGTATCCAGAACTACATATCTCATCGCTAACCTCTTGGCTGGTTACGCCTTGGCGGCCTGCTTGGCCTGCCGTACTTCGTCGACACCGCGGTTGGCCAACTGGTCGGCCCGCTCGTTCTCGGGGTGGCCGGTGTGACCGCGCACCCACCGCCACTCGACCTGGTGGCGCTGGACCTGTTCGTCCAGGGCCTGCCACAACTCGGCATTCTTCACCGGCTGGCGCGCGGCGGTCTGCCAGCCGCGCTTCTTCCAGTTCACCAGCCACTGGGTGATGCCCTTCATCACGTACTCGGAGTCAGTGGTCAGACGGATCTGACAGGGGCGCTTGAGCGCCGCCAGGGCCTGGATGGCCGCCATCAACTCCATGCGATTGTTGGTGGTGTTGGCTTCGCCGCCCCAGAGCTCGCGCTCCGCACCCTTGAATTTCAGCAGGGCGCCCCAGCCACCGGGGCCGGGATTGCCCTTGCAGGCGCCGTCGGTAAAGACCTCGACGATGTCGTCACTCATTGGATTCACTCGATTCGCGGCGGCTGATCTTGGCCACCGGCATGGGCACCAGCTTGCCGCGCGGTTCCTTGCGCGCCTGGGGCACGGGGCGCAGGCCGAACATCAGCTTGCGCGCCGACAGCAGATAGAAGCCTGCACCCGCTGCCTGTTCGCAGTTGGGTTCGGCTTCGCCCTGCTCCATCCAGGCCAGCCGCTGCTGCCACTTGGGGGATGAAAGCGGCGGACGATAACACCCGAAGCGCCGTTTCTCCAGCGCGAAGCCCAGCACCGACAGCCAGTCGCCTACCCGGCTGGGGCCGAAGCAGCGGGCCTTGCGCAGGGCATCCCGGGCCAGGTAATGGCGCACGCCCCAGAGGCTCCAGGGATTGATGCCCACCACCACCAGGTGCCCGCCCGGACGCACGCTCAGCGCCGCCTCGCGCAGCAGCCGATGCGGCGCTAGGGAGAAATCCAGACCGTGCTGCAACAGCACCACGTCGGCCGCATGCTCGCCCAGCGGCCAGGCCCCCTCTTCGCAGACGATGTCCACATCGCCCAGCGGCGGTCCTATGCGCACCGCATGGCGGAGCTGGCCGCAATTGGCCGGTGCCTCGGGGTGCGGGCCGTAGTGGATCAGGTAACTGCCAAAGTGGCGCTTGAGCTCTTCGTCGATCAGCAGGCGCTCCTGCTCCAGCAGCAGCTGGCCCAGCGGTCCGGCCAGCCAGTCCCGCGCCGAGCTCATCAGCTTCAGCCAGCGCGGATCGACCTGGGCGGAGAATTCATCGTGCATCGTCTGGTCCTCTCATACTGAAGCCTTAGCCCTACCACCCACTGCTACCCTAGGGGCCTGCAGTCCGACCAGAGAGCTCGTCCATGTTCGACATTCTTCCGCTGCCCGCTTTCAACGATAACTACATCTGGCTGATCAAGGACGCCGCGACAAGACAGGCGGTCGTGGTCGATCCGGGCGATGCCGCCCCCGTCCTGGCCTGGCTCGACGCGAATCCGGACTGGCGCCTGACCGATATCCTCATCACCCACCACCATCACGACCACACCGGCGGCATCACTGCGCTCAAGGAGCGCAGCGGCGCCCGGGTCAGTGCGCCGGCCGACGAACGCATCGCCGCGGTCGACCTCCCGCTGGCGGACGGCCAGCGGCTGGAGGTGCTGGGCGTTCCCTTCGAGGTCCTGCGGGTGCCCGGCCATACCGCCGGCCACATCGCCTTCCATGTCGCGGGTGAGCGACCCCTGCTGTTCAGCGGCGATACCCTCTTCTCGGCCGGCTGCGGCCGACTCTTCGAAGGCACGCCCAGCCAGATGCTGACCTCCCTGCAGCGCCTGGCCAAGCTGCCGGACACCACCGAAATCTACTGCGGCCACGAGTACACCCTCAGCAACCTGCGTTTCGCCGAGGCGGTGGAACCGGAAAACGCCGCGGTACAGCAGGCCCTGGCCGAGACCCGGCAGCTGCGGGATGCCCAGCACCCCACCCTGCCCTCCACCCTGGGCCGCGAACGCCAGATCAATCCCTTCCTCCGTACCGCCGAAAGCAGCGTGCGCCTCCGCCTGCAGGAGGAACGCGAGGTGGCGGCGGATGCGCCGGAGGATACCTATTTCGCGGCCTTGAGAGGCTGGAAGGACACGTTCTGACACCTATTGCCCAGACCCTGCCAGCACGCTGGAAGCCAGGGTTTTCGGTCGTCGTACAGGTCACAGGCTAAAGGGTTGTTCCTTGACCCCCCGGGATGCGGTTCCTAGAATCGCCCATCCTCCAGCTCCCGGAAAGCCCAGACCGATGCCGCCAGCGACGCCGAAAACCCGCGAAATAGACGTGCTGGCCACCTCTTTCAAAGTCTCGGCGCTCTGTTTTGCCGTCTTCCTCGCCGGCTGTCAGAGCAATCAGCAGCCCGATAATCGTGCCTATCAGGCCGATCTGCACATGACGCCCAGCAAGATCCAGCGTCCGCCGGAATGGTTGCGCAAGGCCCCCACCGCGGCAGCCACCAGTGGCGATATCTGGGACCGGGTACGGGACGGCTATCAGCTGCAGGGCGCCGGCGACAACGGCACCAACCCGCGCATCGATCGTCAGCGACTCTGGTATGCCAGCCACGAAGCCGCCCTCGCGCAGTCCTGCAGCCGCGGCGCGCCCTATCTGCATTACATCGTCGAGCGCCTGGAAGAGCGCAACATGCCACTGGAACTGGCCCTGCTGCCGGTGGTGGAAAGCTCCTTCAATCCCAACGCCCTCTCGCGCAGCGCCGCCTCCGGTCTGTGGCAGTTCATCCCCACCACCGGCAAGTATTTCAATCTGCGCCAGACCCGCTTCTATGACGGTCGCCGCGACATCACCGCCTCGACCAATGCCGCCCTGGACTACCTGAGCAAGCTGCACGACATGTTCGGTGGCGACTGGCTGCTGGCGCTGGCCGCCTACAACGCCGGCGAAGGCACGGTCAGCCGCGCCATCGAGCGCAACCAGTCGCTGGGCCTGCCCACCGACTACTGGAATCTGTCGTCGCTGCCGCCGGAAACCCAGGACTACGTGCCCAAGCTGCTGGCCGTCTCCCAGATCGTGCGCAACCCGGACGCCTACGGCCTGGCCCTGGAATCCATCCCGGACGAGCCCTACTTCGAAGTGGTGGACATCAAGCAGCACCTGGACCTGGCCCGGGTTGCCGAGCTCGCGGACCTGGATGCCAACGAACTCTATCGTCTGAATCCCGCCTACACCCAGCGCGTGACCATGGACGGCCCCAAGCATCTGCTGGTGCCGGCGGAAAAGGCCAAGCGCCTGGTCGCGACCCTGCCCAACATCGCCTCCGATGCCGTGGTGCAGTGGCAGGAATATCAGGTGCGCCGCGGCGATACCATGCGCAGCGTGGCCAAGCGCAATCGGGTGAGCGTCGACCAACTCGCCGCGCTCAACAAGCTCAGCAGCAGCAGCCGCCTGTCCGCTGGCCGGGAACTCATGATCCCGCGCCGCGAGACCGGCAAGACCACGACGCCCCTGGAGACCATCGCCGTGGCCGAAGAGCCCGTGGTGCGCACCTACAAGGTGCGCACCGGCGACAGCCTCTGGTCCATCGCCCGGGCCAACGAGGTGGAGCTGGGTGACCTCAAGCGCTGGAACGATCTCGGCAAGCGCGGCCTCAAGGTCGGCGAGACGCTGAAGCTGCACGGCACGGGTAGCAGCACCGCCACCGCCGTGGCGATGCCGGCCTCCTATACGGTCAAGACCGCCAAGTCGGCAGCCAAGACCACCAAAACGGCCAAGGCCGCCCCCACCTACTACCGGGTCAAGGCCGGCGATTCCCTCTATCAGATCGCCAAGCGCTACAACATCGGCGTGCAAGCACTGCAGGACTGGAATCCGCGCATCGCGTCCGCCCTGACCCCCGGTCAGACCCTGACGCTGTTCCTCAACTGAGGCGCGACCGCTCACCGCAGCGGTCAACCAGCGCTTTTGTCCCGGGTATCGACCTGCTACCTTACCGCCCCACCCGTGCCTGACCCCTAGCGGAGCCAGGCCAAGATCTCGCTCTGACCTGCGCAGAGCCCTGCCCAACCCGGACCTCAGCCCCTGGCTGCTGCCCGGGATTCAACACAGAAGAGGAAAAAACCATGGGATTTCTCGCCGGTAAGCGCGTTCTCATCGTCGGCGTCGCCAGCAAGCTGTCCATCGCCTCCGGCATCGCCGCGGCCATGCACCGCGAAGGCGCCGAGCTGGCCTTCACCTACCAGAACGAGAAGCTCAAGGGTCGCGTCGAAGAATTCGCCGCGGGCTGGGGTTCCAATCCCGAGCTGTGCTTCCCCTGCGACGTCGCCGACGACGCCCAGATCGAAGCCGTGTTCGCCGCGCTGGCGAAGAAGTGGGATGGCCTGGATTGCATCGTCCACTCGGTCGGCTTCGCCCCGGGCGACCAGCTGGACGGTGACTTCACCGCCGTGACCACCCGTGACGGCTTCAAGATCGCCCACGATATCAGCGCCTACAGCTTTGTCGCCCTGGCCAAGGCCGGTCGCGAGATGATGCGCGGCCGCAATGGCAGCCTGCTGACCCTGTCCTACCTGGGCGCCGAGCGCACCATGCCGAACTACAACGTCATGGGCATGGCCAAGGCCAGCCTCGAGGCCGGCGTCCGTTACCTGGCCGGCAGCCTCGGCCCGGAAGGCACCCGCGTCAACGCCGTGTCCGCCGGTCCCATCCGCACCCTGGCCGCCTCGGGCATCAAGAGCTTCCGCAAGATGCTGGCCGCCAACGAGCGCCAGACACCCCTGCGCCGCAACGTGACCATCGACGAAGTCGGCAACGCCGGCGCCTTCCTGTGCTCCGACCTGGCGTCGGGCATCAGCGGCGAGATCCTCTATGTCGACGGCGGCTTCAACACCACCGCCATGGGTCAGCTGAACGACGACGAGTGATCGAGGCCGCTGCCTGATCACCGCGAAGGGCCGGCAATTTGCCGGCCCTTCTGCTTTCAGCTGTCGCTGCGCACCTGCGCATGGCTGATCAGCGCGAAGATCAGACTGCCCCCGACGATGTTGCCGGCCAGGGTCGGCCCGGCAAAGGTCAGCCAGAAGTCACCCCAGCTCGCCTCTCCGGCGAATACCAGATAGGCGACCTCCAGACTGCCGACCACGATGTGGGTGAAGTCCCCGAGGGCCATCAGGTAGGTGATGAGCACGATGATCCAGATCCTGGCGTGCTCTGCCGCCGGCAGCATCCAGACCATGGTGGCGATCATCCAGCCGGAAACGATGCCCTTGGCGAACATCGCCGAGGCATCGTTCTCCATCACCTTGGTGCCGATCTTCAGGAAGGACGCGTCGGCCTTGGCATCGAACAGTGGCAGATGCAGGATCACGTAGGCGACCAGGATGGTCCCGATGAGATTGCCCACCAGTACCACGCCCCACAGCCGCCCCAGGCGGCCGAAGTTGTGCAGCGTGGGCTCGCTCATCACCGGCAGCACCGCCGTCAGGGTGTTTTCGGTGAACAGCTGCTGACGTGCCAGGATCACCGCCAGGAAGCCAGCCGAGTAGCCGAAGCTGGCGATGACCTTGCTGTAGCCACCCTCGGGCAGATTGGCATTGAGCAGCCCCATCGCCATCAACGACAGGCCCATGGTCAGGCCGGCGGCCAGCGCCGACCAAAACAGCGCCGCGATGGTCCTTTCCAGTTCGTGATCACCCTGGGTACGGATGATCTCGTGCAGCACCACGGCGCGTGGCAACTGGTTCTCGTCGACGTCCTCTTCTTCCTCGCGACTCAGCTCGGGGTCGTCCGGACCGGATTCCTTCCGCTGTCGGGGCTCTTCGGCCTGCTCCTGGTCTCTCTTCATCAGACGGCCTGCTCGTCCCAGAGCAGCTCATCGTCGTCGCCAATCTCCGTCACTCGGTTGAGCGCGGCATCAGCTGCCTCTTCCGCTTCGGAAGCCAGATCGAAATGCCTTTCGGTAGCGACCTTGTGAAAGACCGGATGGGCATCTTCGCGTCGTGCCTTGACGGCGATGACTGCTTCGAAACCCTGTTCAGCCGGAACGGCGGACGAGATCGCTTCGTGATGATTGAAATGCTTGATAGCCATAGACGCCGTTGTCTCCACACCTGAGGCGACCGGACTGGTCGCGCCTGATAGATAGACTGTGCCGGCGGAAAAACGATCTGTGGCGAGGGAGCGGATCAGGCGCCGAGCAGCTTCTGCACCTGCAGGTGAAGACGCTCGAGGGAGAACGGCTTGGTCAGCAAGGGGACCTTGCCCAGCAACGGCGAGCCGGTATCGATGATTTCGGCGGGATAGCCGCTGATGAAGAGCACCTTGAGGTCGGGGCGCAGCTTGAGAGCGGGCTCGGCGATCATCACACCGGAGACGTCATCGGGGAGGCGGAAGTCGGTGATCAGCAGATCCAGACGTGGCCGACCGGCCAGGATGCGAAAGGCTTCGAGTGACGAGGGCGCCTGCAGGACGGTGTAACCCAGTTCGGAAAGATAATCCGCCAGAATCATCAAAATCTGCGGCTCATCCTCGACGACCAGGACAACCTTGCTCTGTTCCGCACTCACCATCTGACCCCTGTACCCACACGCTCGGCTCCCTTGGACACAAAGGGCCTGCAAAGTTCCGTTCTAGACGCAGATTTAGGGGGCGCCGGACGTGCCAGCGACCCCCTGGACCTTACTGCTGTTGCTTCTGGCCTTGCTCGTTGAGCGTGGTCTTGCCGGCACCGGTCGCGGCGCCAGCGCCTTCACCGGTCTTCTGACCTGCCGGGGTGCCCATACCAGCGCTGTTGGCCTTCGGCGGATTGCCTGCGCCTTCGGTGGCGAAAGCGGCGCCACTGGCAGCGATCAGACCAGCAAACATCAAGGCAGAGATTTTCTTCGCGTTCATGGTAGGACTCCGGGTTGATTGGACACTGTTTAGGCAGGCCAAGCGCCGATTCGTTCTCTACCAGATGCCGGAGGCGATGTAACGGAATACTAAAGATTGTCTGGCGGGCATTCCAGCGGCGAGCAGGCGTGCCAGAGCAGCGCAGTCACGAGGGCGGATGCCCCAGAGCCGTTGTTAGTCTGGCTATTGCCGCAACGAACCCGGAGCCAGACGCAGGGACTCCTCCCCGCCTCCGCGTGGCGGGAAGGAATCGAGGTCCTCACCCTAGACGGCGAATTCGCGCACCACGCGATTCAAGCCGCTGGCGAGCTTGGAGACCTCGGCGCTGGCGCTGGCGGTCTGGGTGGCTCCGGTCGCGCTCTGGGTGGCCAGGTCACGGATGCTGGTGATGTTGCGATCGAT
This sequence comes from Pseudomonas sp. AS2.8, assembly GCF_014190935.1. Taxonomy (NCBI): domain Bacteria; kingdom Pseudomonadati; phylum Pseudomonadota; class Gammaproteobacteria; order Pseudomonadales; family Pseudomonadaceae; genus Pseudomonas; species Pseudomonas sp. AS2.8. Next base: position 1,301,065 of record NZ_JACHVV010000001.1, on the reverse strand, counting down.
CTCCCGCGCCACCTGCGCCTGCTCTTCGGCGGCGGTAGCGATGACCGCATTGCGGTCGTTGATCTGGGAGATGGATTCGGCGATCTGCTCCAGGGACACATTGGCCAGCTGGGCGACCGAGGTGGATTCGCCGGCCAGTTGCTGACTCTCGGCCATGGCCCTGACGGCCTGCGAGGAGTCATTCTGGATGGCGCCGATCATCTGCTCGATCTCGCGCGTCGACTGCTGGGTGCGATGGGCCAGGGCCCGCACCTCGTCGGCGACCACGGCGAAGCCGCGGCCCTGTTCGCCCGCCCGCGCTGCCTCGATGGCAGCGTTCAGCGCCAGCAGGTTGGTCTGCTCGGCGATGGCGCGAATGACCTCGACCACGGTGGTGATGTCCTGAGCACGCGAGGACAGGGCCTGGATCTGCTCGCTGGTACTGGCCACGTTCTGCGCCAGGGCCTCGATCGACTGCACCGTGCGGGTGACCTTGTCCAGGCCGTCGCTGGTGAGGTTCTGGGTGTGCAGCGAGGTGCTGGCCGCATCGGCGGCATTGCGCGCGACCTCCTCCACTGCCGAACTCATCTCGGTGACGGCACTGGCGGCCTGGTTGACCTCGTCGTTCTGCCGTACATAACCGCGCCCGGCTTCGTCGATCACCGCAGTCATCTCTTCCGCGGCAGAGGCAAGCTGGGTCGAGCTGTCGGCGATATGGGAAACGGTGTCGCGCAGATTGCCCTGCATCTGGGCCAGGGCCTGCAGCATGCCTGCCGCCTCGTCTCGGCCGACCACGGTGATCCGCTCGGTGAGATCCTTGCGAGCGATTCGCTGGGCGATGCGCAGCGCTTCGCCCACCGGCAGGGTGATGCTGCGGATCAGCAGCGCCGCGAGCACGATGGTGGCCGCTATGGTCAGGCCGATCAGCCCATAGACCCAGAACAGGCCATTGGCATAGGTGGCGCCCGCCGCCTGCCCTGCGGCCTTGGCACCGCGTTCGTTGAAGGCGCTCAATTCGGCGATGGTCTTTTCCAGTGCGTTGGTGAGCGGACGGATCGAGGTATTGATCAGGGCGATGGCGCCTTCGTTGTCGCCCGCGCGCAGCTTGGGCTCGAAGGTATCCAGCAGGGTCCGGTAGCTTTCGGCACCCTTGACCACGGCGGTGTACAGCTGGCGATCCTCGGCGTCGGCCACGGTCTTTTCGTAGTCCTTGACCGCGGTGAAGAAGGCGTCGCGATAGCCCGGGAAGGCCGCGACCGTCTGGGCGCGCAGCTGCGGATCCGGCGTGGTGGTGGCCCTGAGGCTTTCCAGGCGCAGCCGCAGCAATCCGCCACTCATCTTCGCCGCCAGCTGGTTGCCCGGCAGCCAGTTGGTCTCTACCTCCTGTTCCGCCTCGAAGAGCTTGCCCATCTGCACCACGGCGACGCCGCCGAGGGCGAAGACGATCAGGACGATCACGGAAAAGAACAGCACGGCGCGGGGCGCGACGTTGAGGCTGCGAAGACTCATAGGTGGATATCCCTAATAAAGTGACTATTAGGGATATCGGCGCAGCGGAGCCCCCTTAAGACAGGGACGACGGACGGCCGCGAACCGACTGCCAGCGGTCGCGGCGTCCATTTGGGAGGACGGTAGCGTCAGAGCAACTGCAGCGGGTAGTCGAAGATGACCCGCAGCTGATCGACCGAGCCGCCGGTGGACAACGAGCCGCGGTGCCAGGCCTGGCGCACGCGAATGGACAGGCCCTTGGCCGTCCCGGCTTGCACAACGTAGCGCCCTTCCAGATTCAGCTCTCGCTCGCGGTCGTCGGCGCCGTACAGTCCGCGATAGGCGCTGGTGGCGGGCAGGTTGCTGCCATCGATGTTGGTGCCCTTGATGTAGCGGGTCATGAGGCTGAGACCGGGTACCCCGAAGGTCTTGAAGTTGAGGTCGTAGCGCGCTTGCCAGGAGCGCTCGCCGGGGGCGTTGAAGTCGGAGAACATCGAAGCATTGCCCAGAAACAGCCCACCGCCGGTGCGCCCGTTGTCGCCCATGCCGATATAGTCGAAGGGTGTGTCGCCGTCGATCCGCTGCCAGCCGAGGGTGACGGTATGGGGGCCCTGACTATAGGCCGCTGCCAGGCTGTAGGCGGTATTGTCGATGGGACCGGCCTTGGCGGCACCGGTGTCGAGGGTGCGGTAGAGGTTGGCGTCGAAGTTCAGCGACTGGGTCGCCGACAACGGCCGCACCAGGTTGAAGTTGCCGTAATACTGATTCCAGATGTCATCCAGTTGGGCGGCATAGAGCGACAGGCTGGCACCCTTGGCCAGCGCGTACTTGCCCCCGGCGAAATCGATGTGACTGGCACGGCGTCGGGCATAGCCGGCCAAGAGGTCGCCGTCCCTGTTGGTGCTGACCTGGTCGGTGCCCGAGGTGAAATGCCCGGCTTCCAGGGTCAGGTCAGGCAGGTCGGTGCTGAGGAGGCTCCAGCCGGTGGCGCTTTGCGGCAACAGGCGACTGGTGCTGATGGCGAAGACCGGTGCCGTGGGCAGTTGCTGACCATAGCGGACCACGGTCTTGCCTACCCGCAGCTTGGCCGCGGCGCCGGCGCGGGAGTACTCGTCCGCCGGTTCGTTGCCGGCGTGCACGGGCAGATTACCCGTCCCTCGCCGCCCGGGACCGCCATCGAGCTTCATGCCCAGGTAGCCGAAGGCATCGACGCCAAGACCTACCGTACCCTGGGTGAAGCCGGACTGATAATCGAGCAGAACGCCCTGGGTCCAGTCCTGCTGATCGGCACGTCCGTTGCGGCGATCGCTACCGAAGTAGTAGTTGCGCAGGGTCAGGGTGAGCTTGCCGTCGTCCACGAAGCCATCGGCCCGGGCCTCCTGCTCCGTCAGCAGCCACGCGCCGCTGCCCAGTACGCTGAGTGCCAGGGGTGTGGCCAGGCAGCCGCCCTGCAGCCAGCGATTGCCTCGGGGTGATCCTTTTCGATGACGCGAGCGTTCCATGAAGTCCTCTGCGGAGTGTTGGAGATCCGGTTGTCTGAACGACGCCCACACGCAGGCAGCGAAATCCTTTCGCGGTCTTGGTGACGTCTAGTGGGCGGTGCCCGCACCCCATGCGAGCACCGATCTCAGGTCAGGGACTCACCCAGTCGGCTGCCCTGCCCCTTTGCAGGTGCGCGTGCCTGCAGGGAGCTGTCGAGCATCGTCAGGTGAATACGCCGGTCGGCGACGGCGTCCACCAGGTTCTCGTCATGGCTGACCAGCAGGATGGCGGTCCCGGACTCCTCGGCGGTTTCGACCAGCAGCTCGATCATCTCCTTCTGGGTGATGAGATCCAGCCGCGAGCTGGGTTCATCGGCGAAGATCAGCGCCGGATCGAGCAGCAGCACGCGCAGCAGGGAAAAGCGCTGCAACTCACCCCCGGAGATATTGCCGGGCAGTCGATCCAGCAGGCGCTCGTCGAGGCGCAGGCGTTGCATCAGCCGACCGATGCGCGTCGCATCCAGCCGGTGCAGCCGCACCAGATCCGCCAGCAATTGGCGAATGGTCACCGAGGGCGCGAAGGCGGCCACCGGGTCCTGGTGCAGCTTCTGGAAGGCGAAGCGACCGAGGCCTGGCTGGCGACGGATCGCCCCGGCGCCGGGAGCGGCCAGGCCGAGCAGGATGTCGCCGAGGGTCGACTTGCCGCAGCCGGACGGCCCCGTCACGCCAAGAATCTCCCCGGGCCGGACGGTAAAGGACAACCCCTCGAACAGCTGCCTGCCACCGCGCTGGGCGGCGAGGTCTTCCACCGCGACCACGGCTTCGTCGGTGAAGGGTCGCGAGGGACGTTTCGGCCACTGGGCGGGATCGGCGGCCAGCAGCTGGCGGGTATAGGCATGCTGCGGCTGGCCCAGCACCTGCTCGGCCGTACCGGCCTCGATGACCTGCCCCTTGAGCATGATCATCACCTCGCCACCCAGCCGGCGCGCGACTTCCAGGTCGTGGGTGATGATGAGCAGGCTGCCGCCCTCGGCCAGCATGGCCTTGAGGAGATCGATGACCTCGTCGATGCGGTCGCAATCCAGCCCCTTGGTGGGCTCGTCGGCGATCAGCACCGGCGAGCCACCGGCATGGGTGGCGGCGAAGGCGAGGCGCTGGGCCATGCCCCCGGACAGCTGGAAGGGATACTTGTGCTCGGCGCCGGTCAGGCCCAGCCGCGCCAGATCCGCGCTGGCCCTGTCGCGGGCTTCGGTACGACCGAGGCCGACCACCTGGGTATAGGTCTCGGCGACCTGGGACAGCGCTCGCATGGTCGGGTCCAGGCTAAGCCAGGGTTCCTGGGGCAGCACCGCCAGCCCCCTGCCCCAGTGCTTACGGCGACCGATCTGGCGGCCTTCTTCGCCGAAACCGTCCGCCAGGCCTATCTGCCCGTGGGCCTGCAGCCCCGCCGGCAGGTTGCCGACGACGCCCTGGGCGAACAGGCTCTTGCCCGAGCCGGTCTCGCCGATGATCGACAACACCTGACCCGGCGCCAGGCGGATGGACAGCGGTTCCACCAGCTGGGTATCGGCGGTGCGGATCTCCAGCGTCGTGGTGGTGAGCAAGGCGGTCATGGCTTGCGGCCTCCGGTGATGAGCAGCAGTGACAGCACGGTCAGGAAGATCGCCAGGATCGGCAGGGCGATGACCAGGGGCGCCTCGGCGTAATAGGGCAGCAACTCGGTGATCATCAGGCCCAGCTCGGCGGTGGGCGGCCGTACGCCGATGCTGACGAACCCCAGGGCGGCGATGGCCATGATGGTCGAGGCGGCGCCAAAGGCGGCGATGGTCAGGAGAACCGGCGCCAGTTGTGGCCAGAGGTGCCGACGCACGATATAGACGGGACCGAAGCCCAGCAGCCCGCTGGCGGCCACCGCTGGCGAGGCCAGTACGGTACGGGACAGCGCCCGGGTCATGCGGAAGTACTCCACCCAGAGCACCAGGGCCACGGCGCTGTAGAGGGCGACGAAGGAGCCGGGAAACACCGCGACGATCAGCAGCACCAGCAGCAGGCCCGGCAGGGCCAGGAACAACTCGGCCAGGCCGCCCAGCAGCTTGTCGACCAACCCACCCTTCCAGGCGGCCAGGATGCCCAGCAGCACGCCGGGAAGGGCGGCGGTGCAGACGCTGATGAAGGCCAGCCCCAGCGAGAAGCGGATGGCCACCGCCAGCCGCGCCAGCATGTCACGACCCAGGTGGTCGGTGCCCAACGGATAGGCGCTGCTGGGCCCCGCGAGGATCGCCTCATAGTCCTGACGGGCGATGTCGCCCGGCCAGAGCAGCGGGGTGAGTACGGCAAAGGCGATCAGCGCCGCCAGCAGACCCAGGCCAAGCCCGCGTGCGGAGGATTTGACCGGAGGCGCCGCCGAAGCGACGGTGGCGTCGAGATTCATGCGTTTCTCCCGCGCGGATCGATCAGGTGGTTGGCGAGATCGACCAGGGTATTGAGGATGACGAACAGCAGCCCCATCGCCAGGGCGGTGCCCTGCACCATGGGCACGTCGCGCTGGACGATGGCGTGGACCAGGCCGTGGCCGATGCCCGGCCAGGCGAACAGCGTCTCCACCACCACCACGCCCTCGATGAGATACACCAGCTGCACGCCCAGGTAGGTCACCACCGGCACGCCGATATTGCGCAGGCCATGGCGCAGGAAGACGCCGGCGCCTCTCAGGCCCTTGAGGCGGCCGAAGCGGTAGTAGGCGGACGCGGCGACTTCCATCGTGGCGTCCCGGGCGACCCGCGACGACACCGCGGCCAGTCCCAGCGCCAGGGTCAGCGTGGGCAGGACGCTGTGCCAGAAGGTGCCGTGGCCGGCCGCCGGGAACAGTTGCCAGGAGATGGCGAACAGCAGCACGAAGATCACGCCCAGGACGAATTGCGGCAGCGCGCGGATCGCGGTGGTCAGCACCAGCAGGCCGCGGTCCAGCAGGCTGCCCGGACGCAGGCCGGCCATCACGCCCAGCGGCGGACCCAGCAGCAGCGACAGGCAGACGGCGCCGATGGCCAGGCAGATGGAGCTGCCCAGTTCGTGGGCGACGACGTCCATCACCGGCTTGCCGGAGACCAGCGAATGGCCGAGATCCAGGGTCAGCAGATCGCCGATCCAGGCGAAGAAGCGCCACAGCAGCGGCTGATCCAGATTCAGCTCGGCCCTAACCGCCTCGGCCGCGGCGGTATCCACCAGGTCATAGCCGTAGCGCCCCGCCGCGATGCGGTAGGCGGCATCGCCCGGCAGCAGGTTCATGAACAGGAAGGTGAGACCGCCGACCAGCAGGGCGACCAGGCCCGCCTGCAGCAGGCGAAAGGCGAGCAGGCGGGTCATGGGGCCCACCGCAGTTTGCTTAGGCCGAAGGTGCGCTCGAAGGGATCGATGGCGGCGCCTTCGACGGCATTGGACACGGCCAGCGTCTGGCGATACCAGGCCACCGGAATCACCGGCAGGTCCTTTTGCACCTGGGCCATGGCGGCGTAGCGCTGGCGCTGCTGCTCGGCCGGATCCTCGCTGGCCAGCAAGGCGGCCAGGGCCTGGTCGAAGGCCGGATTCTTCCAGCCCAGCGGCCCCCACTCGGCGCCGCCGTGGCTGAAGTCATTGAGCAGGGTGACCAGGGGATCCGGCACCAGGGCGAAGTTGCGGCCATAGAGCGCCAGTTGCAACGAGCCATCGTTGTGCGCGGCCGGGATGGCGCTGGAGTTCTGCACCGCGACTTCCACGTCCACGCCCACCTCGCGCAACTGCGCCTGCAGCGCGGTGGCGATCAGCGGCAGCTCGGGCCTGTCGGAATAGGTCAGCAGCTTGAGCCTGAGCGGCGTGCCGTCCTTTTGCAGGATGCCATCGGCGCCAGGGGTCCAGCCCTGCCCGGCCAGCAGCGTGCGCGACGCCGCCGGATCGTAGGCGAGCGGCGCCAACGCGGGGTCGTGCCAGGCGGGCACGTTCCTGGCGAACAACTGAGTCGCTCCGGTACCCGGCGCCCGCAGCACGGCGGCGGCGACGCCTTCGCGCTGGATGGCCAGGCTGAGCGCCTGCCGCACTTCCACCGGGGCGGTGGCGCCGGTACCAGAGTTGGGGGTCAGCAGCACTACCCGTGGGACCGGCTCGATCAGCACCTTGAGGCTGCTGGAGCGCTTGAGTCGGGCGATGCTGGGCGGATCGAGCTGGAACACCAGTTCGGCATCGCCGCTCTCGGCCATCAGGGTGCGGGTCTCACCGCGGCCGGCGGCCAGGTAGGAGGTCCTGGCGATCTCCGGCCTGGCGCCCCAGTAGCCTTCGAAGCGCTCCGCGGCCAGGCGTTGCGGCGGTTCCAGCAGGGTCAGCCGGTACGGCCCCGTGCCGATGATCTTCTGCACCTTGCCTTCGGCGTCATAGGCGGCCGGCGCCAGGATATTGGTGGAGGAATGCGCCAGCAGCGCCAGCAGGGGCTTGAAGGGTTTCGCCAGCCGGATCACCACCTCGTTGCCTTCGGCCGTGACCGACGCCATGCCCGCCTGCCTGAGCACCCCGGGCTTACCCCGCGCCGCATCAAGGGCAGCAGCCGCAGCCTCGGCCGTGAGTTCGCTGCCGTCATGGAACCTTACTCCCTGGCGCAGGGCGAGCCGCCAGGTCAGGCCATCCGCCGATTCGGTCCAGCGCGCTGCCAGGCCAGGGATTGGCTGGCCCTGGGCATCGGCTTCGAGCAGGGTCTCGGTGATCTGCATGCGCTGGAAGACGAAGCCAGAAATGGAAGGATCCAGCCCACCGATCTCGAAGGGGCCGACCACGTCGAAGACGCGTTCTTCAGCGCTGGACAGCGTCGGCACGAAGGCGACCAGGGTCGCCAAGGTCGAAGCGGCCAGCGCCAGGCGAAGGGAGCGGGATACGGGCATGACAGTCCTTAGCAGAGCGAAAGCGCCGGTACCCGCTGCCAACAGCTAGGCATCGGCCAAGCCAATGAAGGCGCACGTTATATCATAACGTTTTCATTAGAATCCAAGGCCAGCCCGTGATGGCAACATCTTGAAACAGCTGGAGAATTTGCTTGGGAGGTGCGGCAGGCGCTGAGGTCTTGTCCGGATAGCCGAAGTCTAGGCGGTCGCCCCTCAAGGGAAGGGGTGGCGAGAAGGGAGTCGAGTGCGACGTGAGTGCGCAGACCGGACGGCCGCTGGCCGCCCTGCCCTGCGCTGCCGATCTCTGCTCAGGCGGCCACGTTCAAGGTGCTGCCCGTGGCGGTGCTGCTGCCGTTGCTGCCAATGCTCTGGTACTGGCGCAATACCGCCTGGACCAGTTGCGTGTAGGGGCTCGACGACTCCTGAGTGCTGGAATCGGCCTCGCTGTCCCCTTGCCCGCCCACCCCCTGCGGTGGCGGTGGCGGCGGCATGCGCGGACGCGCTGAACCGCCCAGTCCGGCAACGCTGGAATCGCTGGAACCGCTGGATTCCTCAGTGCCCCTCTGCCCCTGGGGTCCACCCGGCGGTGGTGCGAAGGCCGAGGCGAATTCGCTTTCGCCGACACTGCCATCGCCATCCTGGTCGAGCATGCCGAGCAGCTTGTCGACGTCGATAGACCCGCTCTCGTCGGTATCCGTCTGGGTATCGCTCGCCGCGCTGGCGGCGGTGGTGAGTTCGCTCTTGCTGATGGAGCCGTCGCCATCGCTGTCGAGCTTGCCGAACAGCTTCTTCAACGGATTGCCGTCTTCACCCCCGCTGACGCTATTGCCGGACGCTGTCGCGCCAGTGCCTTTGATCGCGCTGGCACTGCTGTAGTAGCTGGAGTAGCCACTGCCTATTCCGCTGATCATGGATGTCTCTCCCGGGAAATGCGGACATCAGTGTTCCGCACCACCCAGTATCCGCCGGTTAGATGTCAGCCATTTGGTCACTTTGTATGCCCGGCGATACATCAGGGGCGCGGCAGCACCACCTGGCAGGTCAGGCCACCGCCGGGGGTTTCGCCGAGAGTCAGCTCGCCGCCCATGTGCGCCGCCGCTTCCCGGGCGATGGCCAGCCCCAGCCCGGTCCCGCCAGAGGATCGATTGCGCGATCCCTCCAGGCGATAGAAGGGTTCGAACACGGCTTCCCGATACTGGGCCGGTATCCCCGGCCCGCGGTCGAGGATGGAGATGATCAGCCGCTCCGGCTGCTCGCTCAGGCGGATCTCGGCCTGGCCAGCGTAGCGCAGGGCATTCTGCAGCAGATTGCCGAGGCAGGAGCGCAACGCCATGGGCGCCACCTTCAACGGCTGGCAGCTACCCTGGACAGCGACCTGGGCGCCCTCCTCGGCCGCGTCTTCGGCCATGGCCTCGACCAGCGCCTGGACGTCGCAGAGGATGGGACGCTCCTGCCGGTGCTGTTCGCGCAGATACCTCAGGGTGCCGTCGAGCAACTCGATCATGTCGTCCACGTCCTGGCTGACCCGGGCGTGCAGGCGCGGATCGTCGATGTCCTCGATGCGCAGCTTCACCCGCGCCAGGGGCGTACGCAGGTCATGGGAGATGGCGGTAAGCATGCGCCCGCGCTGCTGGAGCTGTTCGAGCAGATGCTGGTGCATGCGATTGAGCGCCCGCGCGGCCTCCCGGGTCTCCCAGGGCCCAGTGACCGGAATGGGCGAACCGTCGAGATTGTGGCTCAGGTGCTCGGCGGTCTCGGTCAGCTGGCGCAGCGGCCGGGTCAGCAATCGCGCCCCGAGCCAGGCGGCGATCACCAGCGAGCCCAGCTGGAAGATCAGCGGGCCGCCGAGAAACCACTCGATGCGCCGCCAGACGCCGGGTTCCCGGTGCGGGAAAGGTCCGGGCGGCGGTGTCCGGTCGAAGGCGGCCTCGCCCTCCATGGGTGGCGGCGGTGGCGGCGGTCGCTCGCCGAGGCCATGGCGAAACCAGAAGAAAGCCAGCAGATGGCCCAGCAGGATGGCCAGCAGAAAGACCGCGAACAGGCGGGCGAACAGCGTATCCAGGCGGCGCATGGCTAGTGCCCTATCTGCCTGGCATCGAACAGATAGCCCTCGCCGCGCACCGTCTTGATCAACTGCGGCGCGCGGGGATCGTCGCCCAGCTTGCTGCGCAAGCGCGACACCTGCAGATCGATGCTGCGATCAAAGGCCTCGATCGCCCGTCCGCGGGTGGCATCGAGCAGCTGCTCGCGGCTCAGCACCTGGCGCGGCTGCTCGATGAACACCCACAGCAGCCGCACCTCGGCATTGGACAGCGGCACCATCACCCCGGCCGGCGAATGCAGCTGGTGCAGGACGCCATCGAGCTTCCAGCCATCGAAGCTGACACTGGTCCGCGGCGCCTTGCGCTGGGGCACGCGGCCATCCTGGGTCCGCCGCAGCACCGACTGGATCCGCGCCACCAGTTCCCGGGGCTCGAAGGGCTTGGCCATATAGTCGTCGGCGCCCAGCTCCAGGCCGATGATGCGATCCGCCGGCTCGCACTGGGCGGTCAGCATCAGGATGGGAATGCCGCTGTCGCGCCGCAGCGAACGACACAAGGAAAGCCCGTCCTCCCCCGGCAGCATCAGATCCAGCACCACCAGGTCGAAGGCCTCCTCCGCCAGCGCCCGGCGCATCTCCAGGCCATCACCCACGCCGCGGGCATTGATGCTGAAGCGCGCCAGATAGCCACAGATCAACTCGCGGATCGACGGATCGTCATCCACCAGCAGGATGCGCGAGGTCCAGCGCGGGGATTCGGATGACAGCGACATCGGGGCTACCTGAACAGTCGGACGATCTGGACGTGCATGCTAGCCGCTCAGCCCGCGAGGCAGCTATGGCCTGGCATGTAGGCTTGTGTAAAGGTGGTCAAGGGATGGATACGGAGAGAGAGCCGGCCAGGCATGCAACCATCCGCCAGTCGAGAAGCCGTAAGCGCACAATGGTGATCGCGATTGCTAAGCCGTCCGTTCGATGGTACATCGGACAGATCGCCTCCCAGCTGCCGCGGTAGTCCGAAGCTGTGAAGCCATCAAGTACCGCACTCCTGGGCCTCTTGCTGCTCGGCCCCGATAGGGCTGAAGCCCAGCTACCTTTGTTGCGCCTCCTTTCGGAACGCCATCCTTGACGAGCAGATCAGCCGTATCGGCCACCCCTGAAACGAACCCGGAGCCCGTCGCGCTCAATGTCCTGCTGCAGGCCTGCGGCCAGGGCAATCGCCTGGCCTTCGAAACGCTCTACCGCGTGACCTCGAGCCGGCTGTTCGGCGTATGCCTGCAGTACGTGGGCGATCGGGCGGAGGCGGAAGAGGTCCTGCAGGAGGCCTATACCGCCATCTGGCTCAAGGCCGGCACCTTCGACGCCACGCTTTCCAGCGCCCTGACCTGGATGGCGACCCTGGCGCGCCACAAGGCCATCGATCGCCGCCGCGCGCAGCATCGACACGAGCCGCTCGAAATCCTGGCCGAGTGGCCGGCAACCCAGTCCGTCGCCGAAGACTTCGAAGCCCATCGCCAGCGTCGCCAGATCGAGCTCTGTCTGAAAACCCTGGGCAAGGACCAGCAGACCTATATCCGGGTCGCCTTCTTCGAGGGCTATTCCTATGCTGAACTGGCCGCCCGCCACAGTATCGCGCTCGGCACGATGAAAAGCTGGATCCGGCGTGGCCTCCTGCAACTGCGAGCGTGCCTGGGCCTATGAACGACAAGGAGATCCCCCTTCCGACCGACACGCGCTGCTCATCGCGGAATACGCCCTGGGCGTATTGTCCGCCGAAGAACGCCTGCAGGTAGAGGAGCTCTTGCGGCAGGACCCCGCACACCAGGCGCAACTGGCGGCCTGGCAACGGCACTTCGCCGAGTGGGTCGATGAGTTTCCGGTCGTCGAACCGCCGGCCCACGTCTGGCACGGTATCCAGCAACGGCTCTTTCCGACGGAGCAACCGGCACCCGAGCCGATCCGCCGCTGGAGCAACCCGCGCCTGTGGCGCTGGACGACCGGACTGGCACTGGTCGCTGCCCTCGTGCTGGCGCTGCTCGTGCTGCTGCGCCCGGTCCAGGTCACAGCGCCCGCCCTGCTCGCCCGCCTGGAACAGAGCAATGGCAGCCTGGCGTTCAGCGTCACCCTGCAGGGGAATGGTCGGCAACTGCTGTTCGTACCCGCCGGCAAGGCTGATTGGCCAGACAGGAGTCCCGAGGCCTGGATCATCACGGCGGATGGCAAACCCCATTCGCTCGGTCTGCTCCAGGACGCTACGGCCGTGACCCTGGCCGTACCCGCCGGGCTCGCATCGGCACTGACGCCAGGTGCGGTACTGGCGGTCTCCCTTGAGCCGCGAACCGGCTCGCCGACAGGCTCGCCCACGGGACCGGTCATCGCCCAGGGAAAAATAAGCTCGCTTTGATGCATCCGTTTGCCGGGCTGCTCCGTACATTCATCACCCTCATCCGGAGGGCCGAAGAACTCAGGAGACGCACCATGCACACCTTGCTCAAGCGCATCGCCATCGTAGCCAGTCTCGCGATCCTAGGTGCCACCGCCCCGCTCAGCTTCGCCGCTGATACCGTCATGGTCGGCGGGGCGCCCATGTACCCGTCCAAGACCATCGTCGAGAACGCGGTCAATTCCAAGGACCACACCACGCTGGTGGCGGCCGTCAAGGCGGCGGGCCTGGTCGATACCCTCAACGGCAGCGGTCCCTTCACCGTCTTCGCCCCGACCAACGAAGCCTTCGCCAAGCTGCCGGCCGGTACCGTCGATACCCTGGTCAAGCCCGAGCACAAGGCCGACCTGACCAAGATCCTGACCTACCACGTGGTGCCCGGCACCCACACCGCCAAGCAACTGATGGCTGAGGCCAAGATGCACGGCGGCATGACCAAGCTGAAAACCGTCCAGGGCGAAGACCTCACCGTGAAGCTGCATGACGGCAAGCTCTGGCTGGTCGACGCCAAGGGCGGCAAGGCCGCCGTCACCATCGCCGACGTGATGCAGTCCAACGGCGTGATCCACGTGATCGATACCGTGCTGATGCCGAAGTAACGGGCAGGCGGCGTGCGGACACCGGTGAGGGGTGTCCGCCTCTCTGTCGTATCGGCCCACGTGCCAGTTGCCTCTTCCCGGAGCTCATGGACGAACTCGCCCTAAACCCTGCAGGGTGTAAAGGCCGGGATCGACGCCATTATCTTGCACGGGGGAACGTGCAGCACAGCCTCACCGCCGACGGCGGCTACACCACGCGCCTGGAGCTGGAAGCCAAGCTGCCGGAAGACCTGGTCGACGAGATCCAGGGCGACTACACCGGCATCATTGCCTACTACCGCGACCCCAAGACCGGCAAGGAGCACCCGCTCACCGAGGGCGACCAGAGCAAGTCGCGGCGGCTGCGTCACCTGTACGCGACGAAAGCGACGGCGAAGCGGGAATGGAAACGACTGCAGGAAACACAGCAGCGACCTAGCACGCATGCAGACAACCTATAGAGCTTGCAGCCTCGGCTTCCCAATGATTTTATGTAGTGACTATAACGATTATGAATGAGTCTCTACCAATGGAGTGGCTGCTGTTAGTCCTTTCACTACCTACTGAAAACGCCACCGCTCGCCAACGGATATGGCGTGCTCTCAAGGCTTCTGGCGCAGCCGTCCTCCGTGATGGCGTTTACCTAATGCCTGAACGCGACGACTGCCGGGCAACGCTCGATGGTCTGGCATCGGACGTATCTGAAGCGGGGGGTTCTGCCTATGTGCTAAGGGTCGAGGGGCCAGAGCATGTGGACTTCAAAGGTCTTTTTGCGCGCAACGAAGACTATGCAGCGTTGCTCGCAGAGATCGCCCGAACCAAAGCGGCACTGACCGCTGATACCGTTCAGGACGTCTTGAAGCAGGCACGCAAATTCCGCAAAGCCTTCGCGACCCTAGCAGCAATCGATTTCTTTCCAGGCGAGGCTCAGCAGCAAACGGATCAAGGCCTGCAGGAGCTGGAGCTCGCCTGCGCCCGCGTGCTGTCCCCTGATGAACCTCATGACAGCCAGGGAGTGATCACGCCGCTGCGCATAGCGGACTACCAAGGTCGAATCTGGGCTACTCGCCAAAGGCCATGGGTAGATCGACTTGCCAGCGCCTGGCTGATTCGTCGATTCATTGATCCAGAGGCGAAGATGTTGTGGTTAGCGAGCCCTGCAGATTGCCCACGCGAGGCCCTGGGTTTCGATTTCGACGGCGCCGCCTTCAGCCATGTCGGGAGTCGCGTCACCTTCGAGGTGCTGGCGGCAAGTTTCGGGCTTACCCAACCTGCTATCGCCCGCCTGGGGTTGCTAGTGCATTACCTAGACGTCGGCGGCATCCAGCCGGCCGAAGCGGCAGGTATCGAAAGTGTCTTGGTCGGCCTACGCGCGACGCTGCTCGATGACGATCAACTCCTCGCCGCCGCGTCTGCGCTGTTTGACGGCCTGCTAGCCAGCTTCAACAGCGAGGTACCGTCGACATGATCCAAGTAGCCAGGCATAAAACAGACGCCCCGCTGCAAGCCCCCCAGCCCATTGGATTCTGGGAAGCCTTCGTCTTCTGGTTGAAGCTAGGCTTCGTCAGCTTCGGCGGCCCGGCGGGTCAGATCGCGATCATGCACCAGGAACTGGTGGAGCGACGGCGCTGGATCTCGGAACGACGCTTCCTCCATGCACTGAACTACTGCATGTTGTTGCCCGGCCCGGAAGCCCAGCAGCTGGCGACCTACATCGGCTGGCTGATGCACCGTACATGGGGTGGCGTCATTGCCGGTGGGCTTTTCGTACTGCCGTCGCTGTTTATCTTGATCGCGCTGTCCTGGGTGTACATCGCCTTCGGTGAGGTGCCGGTGGTCGCTGGACTGTTCTACGGTATCAAGCCAGCGGTCACCGCAATCGTCGTTCACGCCGCCCATCGCATCGGCTCCAGAGCACTGAAGAACAACTGGCTGTGGGCGATCGCTGCCGCCTCCTTCGTTGCCATCTTCGCCCTGAACCTGCCGTTCCCCTTGATCGTCCTGGGCGCCGCGGTAATTGGCTATTTCGGGGGACGCCTCGCACCGCAGAAATTCAGCGTCGGTGGTGGACATGGGGCAGCCAAGACTTCCTTCGGCCCCGCGTTGATCGATGACGATACGCCCAGTCCAGAACATGCCCGTTTTCGCTGGCCACGCTTGCTCATGCTGATAGCTGCAGGTGCCGTGCTGTGGACGTTGCCGATGGGCATTCTGACCGTCCTACACGGCTGGGAAGGAACGTTTACCCAGATGGGCTGGTTCTTCACCAAGGCGGCGCTGCTGACCTTTGGTGGCGCCTATGCCGTCCTGCCCTACGTGTATCAAGGCGCCGTCACCCACTACGGCTGGTTGACGCCCACTCAGATGATTGATGGGCTCGCTCTGGGCGAAACCACGCCTGGGCCCTTGATCATGGTCGTGGCCTTTGTCGGCTTCGTAGGGGGCTACGTGCAGGCGGTATTCGGCGCCGATCAGGCTTTCCTGGCAGGCGCCGTGGCCGCCAGCCTGGTCACCTGGTTCACCTTCCTGCCGTCATTTCTGTTCATCCTGGCGGGTGGCCCGCTCGTGGAATCTACCCATAACTCCCTGAAGTTCACCGCGCCCCTCACGGCCATCACCGCTGCCGTGGTCGGCGTGATACTCAACCTGGCCCTGTTCTTTGGGTACCACGTGCTTTGGCCACAAGGCTTCGCCGGCTACTTCGATTGGCCCTCGGCACTGATTGCCCTGGCTGCAGCGATTGCACTGTTCCGCTTCAAGCGAGGGGTCATCCAGGTACTGGCTGCATGCGCGATCGCTGGCCTGGCCATCCATCTGCTCCGGCACTGATCAGGTAGCGAAACCTCTGGGGTTGCCAGCGCCAATCAATCCCCAGGGTTCATCGAGTCAGCCAACAGGCGCTTCCTGGCGGCTCGCGCTACAGGGGCACGAAGTGTGCGCCTGTGTGCCAGGGATCAAGCAGCAATATCTACGACGCATAGGAAAGTCCAGCTAGCCCTTCAGGCCCAGCCATCCATGAAATCCCACGTATATTCCAACCCCGATGATCAAGAGACTGGACAGGTAGGGGGCTCGCCGAGCGGCTGCGCTCATCCAGGGCCAACGACCGGTAGCATGGCGGGCACCTATTGCAGCCGCCGCGCCAACGGTCACAAGCGTGATCGCCAATCCGATGCTAAAGCAGAGCACAAGCACTGCACCTAGCGCGATTTGCTTCACCTGTAGGCAAAGCAGAAGCACCGTAATGGCCGCCGGACAGGGAATCAGGCCACCGGTAAGTCCGAAGAGAATGATCTGCCCCGTGGTGACACTCCGGTTGCTGAAGCGCTTACGGATGTCATTGGCATGCGCCTGCTCATGGGCATCCTGATAGCCGTCGGTGGCAAGCTCCAAACCCTCGGAGGGTGCGTGATGATGACTGTGCTCATGGAAGGCCAGATCGTAATCATGGGAATGGCCGGCATGCCCCAGGCTCAGGCGAACGCCAAATTCGTGAGGCTCGGGGATCTCACCGACAGACTCCAGATAGGCCCCCTGGTCTACGAAGCGAAAATGCTGAGTTGCTCCATCCGGACGGATCGTCTTCAGAGCCACTTCGGACGCCGGCCAAGGTAGGCCCATCAACGTTTTCAGCCGCCAGCGCGGAGGTACGCCGTCCTCGATTATCGCCAACTCGACACGTCCGTGGCCGGTATCTATGAGCCGCGCTTCGTCGTGGTGATCATGATGGTCGTGACCTTCGTGGACATGCCATAGCCGCTCGCCGCGCCATGTACGCCAGAGCATCCACAGGGCAATCGTGATGATGATGACAGCCGAAGCCAGCTGAAAATAAGGCTCGGTCGTTTCAGCATCGAGGCCTCGCCCCACATACATCCCGATCATGGCCACCAGCCACACAACGGCCGTATGAGAAAGCGTAGCCGCTAGCCCAAGCAGTACCGCCTGTTTGACAGTGCCACGCACCGCCACGATGAAGGCCGCCATCATGGTCTTCGAATGCCCAGGCTCAAGGCCATGCAAGACACCCAACAAGATAGCGCTAGGGAAATACAGCCAGGCGTGCGAAGCACCCTGTTGCAGCAGGTCAGCAAAGCTAGACATGGCGGGCAGGCCTACAGGTACTTGGTGATTTGCTTGAATTCTTCCAGGGAGGCGTGTTCGCCCCTTGCCACCGCTTCCATCGTGTCTTCAAGACAGTGGTCGATGTGATCCTGGATCAGCGTGCGTTTCGCCTGGCATACGGCCTTTTCAACCGCGTGCAACTGCTGGGCGATGTCTACACAGCCCCGGCCGTCTTCGATCATCTGGATGATGCTACGCAGGTGGCCGTCCGCTCGCTTCAGACGCTTGATGATCGCCTCATGCGACTGGTGGGTATGGGGGTGGGGATGAGAGTGGTCATGCTCGCTCATAGCCTGAGCCCTATGTGAGGATCGACGAAGCGCGCATGCTATCCCCCCCCAGGGGATACGATCAAGCACCTATCCTGCCCGCGGCAACTCTCCCCACCGCATCGTATACCCCCGCGACAGCAACTCTCGCCGCATCTGCCAGCCCGGATCGGCGGGAACCCGCCCCAGATACAACGCGGCCCGCCCGTACCGGGCACTGATCCGGTCCACCACCTGCATCAGCTGCCTGGGTCGCCCTGCCCGGTCGGGGCGAAGAGACCCATCCGTCTTCACAATGCTGCCCAGCACCACCGTGCACTACGGGAAGGCCGAGACCTCGCGATAGATGGGGTCCAGGCGGTACACCTGTGGCCGAACATACGCGAGCTGATGATCTGCTTCTTCAGTGGCGGCGCCTAGTGCGGGCGTATCCACTGGACGGTTCGCATCACCCAGTTCGAGAAATCGGCATAGATCTCTAAGTTAGCTAAAGGCTGCCACGTTATTCGCTGAACACGCTCCATCTCTTACTTTTTCATCGACGGCTGACGGGGCCGCTCCCGGTCGGATGCGTGGCTTTCCTGATAGACTCGACCTTCATCCCGCACTGTGCGGAGTTGAGCCGTATAGCCAACGCCCCGTGCTTGCAGCAGCGTGACGTTATCGGCCCCGCTTCGCCTAGCTACATGACTTTTTGCAATTGCTACCCTGTAGCAGTGCGGCTGCCAAAATCGGTTGAAATGTAGCGAAAGAGCCTAGAACAGACGTAACGAGATGCCTGCCGAAACCGCCCCAACCCCAGCAACCACGCGCCTTGAGCCCTCCCGCCGCTTTTCCGTGGCGCCCATGATGGACTGGACGGATCGTCACTGCCGCTATTTCCACCGCCTGCTGTCCCAGCATGCCCTGCTCTATACCGAGATGGTCACCACCGGCGCCCTGCTGCATGGCGATGCCCAGCGGTTCCTGCGTCATGACGAGACCGAGCATCCCCTGGCACTGCAGCTGGGCGGCAGCGTGCCGGCCGAACTGGCCGCCGCGGCGCGGCTGGGGGAGCAGGCGGGGTATGACGAGATCAACCTGAATGTCGGCTGCCCCAGTGACCGGGTACAGAACAACATGATCGGCGCCTGCCTGATGGCCTATCCCGAGCGGGTGGCCGACAGTGTCAAGGCGATGCGCGATGCGGTGGCCATCCCGGTGACGGTCAAGCACCGCATCGGCATCTCCGGGCGCGACAGCTACGACGCTCTGCGGGATTTCGTCGGCCAGGTCGCCGAGGCCGGTTGCCGCAGCTTCACCGTGCATGCGCGCATCGCCATCCTCGAAGGGCTGTCGCCCAAGCAGAATCGCGAGATCCCGCCGCTGCGCTACGACGTGGCCGCACAGCTGGTACAGGATTTTCCTGATCTCGAATTTATCTTGAATGGCGGCATCAAGACCCTGGACACCTGCCGCGAGCAGCTGGAGGTCTTCGATGGGGTGATGCTGGGTCGCGAGGCCTATCAGAATCCCTACCTGCTGGCCGAGGTGGACGCGGCGCTCTATGGCTGCGACCGTCCGCAACTGACCCGCCACGACGTCATGCTGCAGCTGCGACCCTATGTCGAGGCGCATCTGCAACAGGGTGGTCTCATCCACCACGTCACCCGCCATATCCTGGGCCTGGCGCAGGGCTTTCCCGGCGCGCGGCGCTTCCGACAACTGCTGTCCACCGATCTGCATCGCAGCCCTGAACCGCTGCGCCTGTATGACGAGGCCACTGAACTTCTCAGGGGCCACTGAGTCACGTCTCCACGATGTCCATTCGCTAACCGAAGGAAAGACCTGCCATGAGCAAGCTGGAACAACTCAAGCAATACACCACGGTCGTCGCCGATACCGGCGATCTGGACGCCATCGCCCGCCTCAAGCCCTACGACGCCACCACCAACCCCTCGCTGCTGCTCAAGGCCGCTGCCCTGCCCCGCTACGAAGAGCACCTGCAGGCCGCCTTCAGCGGCGCTAATGGTGACATCGGCCTGGCCTGCGATCGCTTCGCCGTCGCCGTCGGTGGCGAGATCCTCAAGCTGATCCCTGGTCGCATCTCCACCGAGGTGGACGCGCGCCTGTCCTTCGACACCAGCGCCACCCTGGATCGCGCCCATCGCTTGATCGAGCTGTACGAGAAGGCCGGCATCGGCAAGGACCGCGTGCTGATCAAGATCGCCTCCACTTGGGAAGGCATCCGCGCCGCCGAGCAACTGGAGAAGGAAGGCATCCAGACCAACCTGACCCTGCTGTTCTCCTTCGCCCAGGCCGCCGCCTGCGCCGAGGCCGGCGTGTTCCTGATCTCGCCCTTCGTCGGCCGCATCTACGACTGGTACAAGAAGGCCGAAGGCCGTGACTACGAAGGCGCGGAAGATCCGGGCGTGAAGTCCGTGACCCGCATCTACCAGTACTACAAGGCCAATGGCTACGACACCGTGGTCATGGGCGCCAGCTTCCGCAACCTGAACCAGATCGAGCAGCTGGCCGGCTGTGATCGTCTGACCATCAGCCCCGAGTTGCTGCAACAGCTGTCGGAAGCCCAGGGTGACCTGCCGCGCGTGCTGAACGCTGACAGCACCGGTGGCGAGCCCAAGCAGCAGCTGAACGAGGCGGCCTTCCGCTGGGCGCACAACGAAGACGCCATGGCCACCGAGAAGCTGGCCGAAGGCATTCGCCAGTTCGCGCGCGATCAGGAAAAGCTGGAAGTGCTGCTGCCCGGCAAGCGCTAAGCCATCTTTCGGTCAGTGCCTTTCGAGGGCACTGACCAGATCGCGGAAGGCATTGCGGTTGGATTCATTGAGGCCCATCAACACCCGATGGGCTTCAAGCACGCGACTGCGCACCTCGGCTTCGGACTGGTCCTGCGGTGGCAGGTCGGTCAGGCAATCCGGGCAAGGCAGTACGGTCTCGACGATGTTGAACACCTGATCGAAACCCATGGAATCCAGCAGGCGCAGGATGTCCGGGTTGTTGGTGGTCAGCATGGGCAGCAGCCCGATGCGCTGCCGCGACAGGATCGACAGCTTGGCCAAGAGGCCCAGGGTGGTGCTGTCGATGCTCTGCGTCTCGGTCAGATCGATGACGATGGACGAGAAATTCAACGACGAGAAGATGTGCTCGATGGTGGCGTCCAGCGCCGAGCACAGGGTCAGACGCACCTCGCCGGTAAACTTCAGGACGAAGGTGCCATCCTGCTCGGCAAATTGGATTTTTCCGGTGCTCATGCCAGGTTCCTGCTCAACACCAGCAAAGCGATATCGTCGGGCATCTCGGTGACGGATGCCAGATCCAGGGCTTCGCTCAGGCCTGCCAGTGTACCGCCGGCGCGGCGGACGTAGTCGGGCAAGCTGTGTTCTTTCTCTTTCAAATTGTCTCCCGGCAGCAGGTCGAAGATGCCATCCGAAAAGAGGGTCAGGCTGAAACGCTCGGGCAGATCCATCTGGTGGTCATTGTAGGTCGCCTCCTGGAACAGGCCGACCGGCAGACCCTTGCCGGTCAGGAACCGGGTTTCTTCCGGGGTATGCAGGACCGGCAAGGGCAGATGGCCACCGATGCTGTACGCCAGGGTACCCGTGGTTTCGTCGATGACGCCACCCAGCATGGTCACGTGCTTGCCCAATTTGCAATCCAGTAGACCCCTGTTGATGTGGCCGAGCACATCCGAGGGCTTGAATTCGGGCAGGGTGCCGTTGCGCTTGGACTCGTAGAGCAGGCGCGTGGTCATGAACTTGAGCAGCACGGTCACGAAGGCCGAGGACGCGCCATGGCCGGAGACGTCGGCCAGGTAGAAGGCGACGCGGTGCTCGTCGATGCGAAAGTAGTCGACGAAGTCGCCGGACAGATACAGCGACGGGATGATCTCGTGGGCGAAGTTCAGCCCCTCGGTCTCCCAGGGCGTCACCGGCAGCATGTTCATCTGCACGTGGCGTCCGGCGTTCTGGTCTTCCTGCAGCAGGCTCAGGCTGGCCTGCAGCTCGCGATTGGTGTTTTCCAGCTTAACCCGGTAGCGATCGTTCTCCAGGCGCAGGCGGGCGCGATCCAGGGCGCGGTTGACCGAGTGCTCGAGCACCATCAGGTCTTCCAGCGGCTTGATCAGGTAATCGGCAGCACCCAGGCGCAGGGCTTCCACGACGTCGCTCATGACGCCGGCACCGGACAGCACCAGCACGGGCGTATCGATGGACAGCTCGCTGATGCGGCGCAGCAGCGTCAGCCCGTCGACCTGCGGCATGCGCAGGTCGCAGATGATGAGGTCGGGCTGTTCGCGCTCGAATATTTCCAGGCCCTGCTGGCCATTGCTGGCCTGCAGGACGTTGAAGCCACTGTCTTCGAGATAGTCGGCGAGACTGAGGCGAACCACCTCGTCATCGTCAATGATCAAGAGCGTGGCAGGCGAATTAGACATAGAGGATCCAGGCATGCACCCGAACGGCAAACCGGCGGACACTATCCGACACGGGCCACGGTGATTACGACACGGCGGAGACACTACTCCCATCCACCGGGGCGTTCAAGCTTGCCAACCGGATGGAATTTCTTTACAGGGTGCCGTTATGGAGTTTATACCTCCAGCAACCCGCCATCCATCCTCCCAAGCAGTAGGATTGCCATGAGTACCATCGACCGTTCTTACAGTGAAAAGCGCGACTTCATTCGCATGCACGTCGACTCCAAGGCCGTATTGAAGGTCGGCGACGCCTCCTTCGAGGCGCGCTGCGTCGATCTGTCCAGCACCGGCTTCCAGATCGAGGCCGCCACCAGCCTGCAGGTCGGCGACAAGGTGACCGTGCTCATCCCCTCCAGCCATGCCGAACTCCCCGGCCTGGAAGCCGATACCGAAGTCCTGCGCGTCCAGGCCACGGACGCCGGCAAGCAGCTGCTCGGCCTGTCCGTGCTGGAAATGCGCTAGACGCGCCGATCCCCAATAAAAAAGGCAGCCCGCGGGCTGCCTTTTTTATTGGGCCGGGACTAGAAGTCGTCGACCACCTGGCCATCCTTGACCTTGAATTCGCGGGTCTGCAGGTAGGCGTTGCGGATGAACACGTACTTGTCACCGGTGATCAGCCGCTCGGCCTGCAGCAGACCGGCACGGGTGTCGACGGTGCTGAGCGCGAAGGCGCTGTTGCGCACGGCGACGTCGTCCACATAGGGATAGGCACTGGTGTAGCTGTCCGGGATGCGGCCGAGGCCGTCACGCACGCTGCTGGGGCCGAAGAACGGCAGGACCAGGTAGGGACCGCTGTTCGCGCCCCACTTGCCTAGGGTCTGGCCGAAGTCCTCGTCGTTGCGCTGCAGACCGGCCTTGGTGGCCACGTCGACCAGGCCGAGACCACCCAGGGTGGTGTTCATCAGCAGGCGCGCGGTATCGACCCCGGCGTGCTCGACCTTGCCTTGCAGCAGATCGTTGGCCAGGTTGCGCACGTCACCCAGGTTGTTGAAGAAGTTGCTCACGCCGGTCTGCACGAAGCCGGGCGTGAAGCGCTGATAGCCCTGGGCAACCGGCTTGAGGGCATAGGTGTCCAAGGTATCGTTGAACACGAAGATCTTGCGGTTGAAGCCCTCCCAGGGATCGGGATTCTCGGCTTCGGCCGCCATCGCCTGACCGGCAAACGTCAGGGCCGTTGCAAGGAGCGCTCCCCAGACCCTGGAACCACGTCGCTCGACCGTCATCGCTTCTCTCCTCGTTGCACTCAGACGCCTGAAAGGCGCCGATTATAGTCATAGCTTTGCCAGTTTGGCTTAGGGCCAGGCGCAGTCACTCGATCTTTGACCCAACGTTGCGGTCAAAGAGTCCGGACACAGGAGAAACGCCATGACCACCTCTCATCTGCAGGAACAACTCGACCACCTTCGCCACCAGCTGGACCAGGATCCGCCCGCCTCGCCCGAGGACCGGGAAGAGCTGGAACTGCTGATCCGGGACATCGAATTCCAGCTGGCCAACGAAGACGCCACCCACACCCGGGATGGCAGCCTGGTGGAAGGCGTCAATCTGGCGGTGGAGCGCTTCGAGGTCAGTCACCCGACCATGGCCGGCACGCTCCGCTCGATCATGAACAGCCTGAGCAGCATGGGCATCTGATCACTGCCGGACGTAACGCTCCGCGGCGGGCTGGATGGCGTCACTGCTTCGGTAGGGATTGATATCCAGTCCGCCACGCCGCACATAGCGGGCGAACACGGTCAGCTTCACCGGCTTGAGCAGCCGCCACAGATCCAGATAGATGCGCTCGACGCACTGCTCGTGGAAATCCGCATGCTGGCGGAAGGCGACCAGGTAGCGCAGCAGGCTGGCCGGCTCCAGCGCCCGCCCCTCTTCGTACTCGATCACCACCGTACCCCAATCCGGCTGACCGGTGACCGGGCAGTTCGACTTGAGCAGGTGGCTGTAAAACCTCTGACTATCCCGGGCTTCACCCACGCTCAGCAGTTCAACCTGCGGGTGGGCATAGCGATCCAGGCCGATATCCAGATCGTCGACGCACCGGCCATCGGGGCGCTGCACACCGCGAGCCGCCCAGTCATCCAGGGATACCAGGCTGACACCGACGGTACCGCCGGCCGCGGCGCTCAGGTCCCTGACCAGTACGGCTTCGAGTTCGGCCAGGCTGGCGAACGCCGACTGATTCAAGGAATTGAGGTACAGCTTGAAGGACTTGGACTCGATGATGTTCGGCGAATCGGCCGGGATGGCGAATTCGCCGATGGCCACCACCGGCTTGCCGGACGGCAGCAGCCAGGACAGCTCGTAACAGGTCCAGACATCCACCCCGCGAAACGGCAGGTCCTGCCCGTCCAGGCCCAGCTCCGCCCACTTGGGCGCGCGCGGGATCGGATACAGCAGCGACGGGGCGTACTGGCTGACGTACTCGGTGCTTTTGCCCAGGGGAGATTGTTCTACGCTATGCATGACGCTCTGACACTCAATGACGCATGCCGCGCCCGCTCACGAGCAGACGGATGCTGACCAGATAAAGCACGACCACGGCGAACAGCATGAAGGCGATCGCCACCCCGATGCGGATGTCGGACACCCCGAGGATGCCGTAGCGGAAGGCGTTGACCATGTGCAGGATCGGATTGACCAGGGACACCTTCTGCCAGAAGGCCGGCAGCAGGTCGATGGAATAGAAGACCCCGCCCAGGTAGGTCAGCGGCGTCAGCACGAAGGTCGGCACGATGGAGATGTCGTCGAAGTTGCGCGCGTAGACGGCGTTGATGAAGCCGCCCAGGGCGAAGATCGCCGCGGTGAGGATGATCACCAGCAGCATGATGCCCAGGTGGTGCACCTGCATGTGGGTGAAGAACAGCGACAGCACGCTGACGATGGCGGCCACGGCCAGGCCACGCAGGATGCCGCCCATGGCATAGCCGATGAGGATGACGTGGGGCGACACCGGCGACACCAGCAGTTCTTCCACCGAGCGCTGGAACTTGCTGCTGAAGAAACTGGAGACCACGTTGCTGTAGGCGTTGGTGATCACCGACATCATGATCAGGCCCGGCACGATGTACTGCATGTAGGTGAAGCCACCCATGCCACCGATGCGATTGCCGATCAGATTACCGAAGATCACGAAGTACAGGACCATGGTGATCGCCGGGGGCAGCAGCGTCTGCGCCCAGATGCGGGTGAAGCGGCGCACTTCGCGATGGACGATGGTCCGCAGCGCCACCATGTTGGCTTGGAATTCGGTACTCATCGGGCGACCTTGGCTAGATTCTTTTCAACCAGGGAGACGAACAGCTCCTCCAGGCGATTGGCTTTGTTTCTCAGGCTCTGCACCTGGATGCCCGCGGCGTCCAGCTGGCGGAACAGGGCGTTGACCCCGCTGGCCTTGTCGATGGCCACCTCGAAGGAGTGATCGCCCAGCAGCCGGGTCGGATAGCCTTCCAGTTGCGGCGCCGCCGTCAGCGGCTGGACCACGTCGACGATGAAGGTCTCGACATTGAGCTTCTGCAGGAGCTTGCGCATGCTGGTGTGCTCGACCAACTCGCCATGATCGATGATGGCGATGTTGCGACAGAGGTGCTCGGCCTCTTCGAGGTAGTGGGTGGTGAGGATGATGCTGGTCCCCTGCTTGTTCAGCTCGGTGAGGAAGCTCCACATGGAGCGGCGCAGCTCGATGTCGACCCCGGCGGTGGGCTCGTCGAGGATCAGCAGGCGCGGCTTGTGGATCAGGGCGCGGGCGATCATCAGCCGCCGCTTCATGCCGCCGGAGAGCATGCGCGAGGGGGTGTCGCGCTTGTCCCACAGCCCGAGCTGGGTCAGGTATTCCTCGGCCCGCTCGCCGGCGATCCGCGCCGGGATGCCGTAGTAGCCCGCCTGGGTCACCACGATGTCGAAGGCCTTCTCGAACTGGTTGAAGTTGAATTCCTGGGGCACCACGCCGAGGCAGCGCTTGAGGCCCGCCGGATCCTTGTCCAGGTCGTTGCCGAACACCGAGACCTCGCCGCCCGACTTGTTTACCAGGGTCGAGAGGATGCCGATGGTGGTCGACTTGCCCGCTCCGTTCGGACCGAGCAGCGCGAAGAAATCACCTTCGACCACATCCAGGTCGATGCCCTTGAGCGCGGTGAAGCCGTTGTTGTAGGTCTTGGTCAGACCACGAATGGAGAGAGCTAGACTCATGTGCCTCCCGGCAAGAACTGATTCGCAAAGAAAAGTGCTACTTCCTATAACCCCGGCAGAGGGCAAAGGTTCGATCCTAGTCGAACCAGACAACGTCGGACAGTGCCCCTATACTGCGCAGCCGCTTTTTCAGGAGACACCCATGGCCACTTCCTATCTCGACCACCACGTTGCCCTTCTCGCCCAGTTGCGTGCGGTCCTGGCCGACGTCGGCACGGCCGAGCAGGTGCCGTCGGAGAATCACGCGCTGTTTCTCGACCGCTTCGACGAGCTGGTCGCCGGCCTGCCGCAGGCGCCCGAAGAATACGCCTATCTCGGCCAGGACCTGCTCAGCCAGATCTTCAGCCGCTATCCGCAGATCGCCCACCGGGTACCGCGCGACCTGCTGTGGTTCTTTGGCGGCGACTGCCTGCACTTCATGCCGGACGAAGAGCTGGCGCTCTATCAGCGACTGGACGAGCGACGCCACGAAGCGGAATCCCGCGGCGAAGTCTTCGACTGGGCACAGGAACAGCGTCTGCTGACCCTGCCGGATGACGCAGCGCGCCACTGAAACGCCGAAGGGCTATCGAACCGGTCGATAGCCCTTCGAATCCGCAAAACGCGCTATCTCTAGTAGTAGGCGTTTTCGCGGTTGGTGTGGTCGGTGACGTCGCGCACGGCGGTGAGCTCGGGGATCCGCTCCAGCAGGGTGCGCTCGACGCCATCCTTGAGGGTCAGATCGACCTGGCCACAGCCCTGGCAGCCGCCGCCGAAACGCAGCACGGCCACGTTGTCGTCGACGATGTCCACCAGGCTGACCATGCCACCATGGCTGGCGAGCCCCGGATTGATCTCGGTCTGCAGGTAGTAGTCGACGCGCTCGTTGAGCGGGCTGTCCTCATTGACCATGGGCACCTTGGCGTTGGGCGCCTTGATGGTCAGCTGACCGCCCATGCGGTCGGTGGCATAGTCCACCAGGGCGTCTTCGAGGAAGGGCTGGCTGATGGCATCGAGATAGGCGGTAAAGCTCTTCAACCCTACCGGCTGGTCATCGGGCTTCTCTTCGCCGGGCTTGCAGTAGGCGATGCAGGTCTCGGCGTACTGGGTGCCGGGCTGGGTAATGAAGATGCGGATACCGATCCCGGGGGTGTTCTGCTTTTCCAACAGGTCGGCCAGGTAATCCTGAGCCGCGTCGGTAATGGTGATGGCGCTCATGGTCACTCCTCAACAGGTGTCCCAAGTTTACGCCACCCCACCCCGCGACGAAAGCCCTAGTGAAACAGTCGGATAATCGTCTCAATCGAGCCGCTGCACGAAACTGGTCACCCGGTTGCGCCCGCCGTGCTTGGACTCGTAGAGCGCCTTGTCCGCCTGCTGGATCATCTGCTCGTGATTGCCCAGGGGCACCGACAGATCGGTGATGCCGATACTGATGGTGAAGGCGATGGGCGTTCCCAGCACGTCGAGACGCATGGCCTCCACGGCCTCGCGCAGGCGCTCGGCGAGCAGCCGCGCGCCCTCCACGCCGGTGTCGAGCAGCACCACGCCGAATTCCTCGCCACCGTAGCGTCCGGCGATGTCGGCATTGCGCACATGGGTCTTGATCACCCCGGCCAGCGCCTTGATCGCCTGGTCGCCCACGGCATGGCCGTGGGTGTCGTTGATGCGCTTGAAGTGATCGATGTCGAGCATCATCAGCGCCAGGCGGCCGCCATAGCGCTGGTGGCGGGCGAATTCCTCGGTGAGGCGCTCTTCCCAGTAACCGCGATTGGCCAGCCCGGTGAGGCGGTCGGTACGCGACAGCTCCTGCAGCTTGTCGTTGGAGAGCTCCAGTTGCCGCTTGTTGATGGCGACGTCGGTGACGTCGTAGATCACCACGCAGATGTGGGCGATGGCACCGGTGGAATCCCGCAGCGGCAGCAGGGTGACGTTCTGGTACATGAAGGCTTCCACGCCGGTGATCGGCTGGTAGCTCTTGAAGTGGACCAGATAGGGTCGCTGTTCCCAGATGGAAAAGGCCCGGGTACCCAGCAGCACCACGCTCTCGGCCTTGGCACGAAACCAGGCTTCGTCGATCTCGGCGAAGACGGCGAACAGCGATTGCTGGCTGACCTCGCTGAGGATCCGCCCGGAATGGTTTTCCATGAAGCTGTTCCAGACCTCGATGCGATAGTCGAGGTCCAGCACCACCACGCCGACATCGATGTTCTGCACGATGTCCAGCAGCCAGTGGAGTTCATTGATATCGATCTGTGCCGCCATGCTCAACTCATCAGGTAGCCGATCTTGCGGGTGATGCGCTTCACCGAATCCTCGGTGAACAGCAGCAGCAGATCGAAGTGGACGTTATGGCCTTCCAGGCTGTAGCTGAGCTCGACCGCCAGGGTCTTCTTCCAGCGCGTCTTGTTGACGACGATGAGTTCGTCGATCGACGCGTGGTGGCCGAGGATGGTCGGATGGCCCTGGGAAAAGCGGATATCGAACTGCTCGGCGATGCCGGCCAGGCAGGCGCCGATGATGATGCTCGACAGGTCCAGCAGCATCTCGATGTCGCCAGACTCCCCCGCCTCGCGCCAGCGCACCAGCTGCGCCATGTCGTCGAATTCCGAGTCATGGAAGATCAGCAGCGCCTCGCCGGCGATGCCCTCGCCGATGTAACCCTGGCAGACCGCACTGAGGCGATCCTCACGCTGGGCGTCCACCAACGTCATGTGCAGTTCGCTGACTTCCAGGATATTGACGTTGGGAATCGGCAGCTGGACGAAGACGTTCAGCGCCTTGGCCAGCAGCGCGCCGGCACGGCCCATGGAGACGTTGACCACCTCGCGGAAGGCATCGCGGAAACTGACCTCCAGCTCGGGGCGCGGGACGGGTTCCGCCGGCACCGCCGGATTGGGACTGTAGAGGCCGTGGCGTGCGAGCACCGCGGCCAGTTCGGCGGGATCGGCGGGCTTGCGCAGGAAGTCCAGGGCGCCCAGTTCACGGACCCGGGCTACCGCCTGTTCCTGGACGTCGCCGGAAACGACGATCACCTTGACCGCCAGGCCTTCGTTGCGGATAGCCGCCAGGGTGCCGTAGCCATCCAGGATCGGCATGGTCAGGTCCAGCAGCATCACCTGGCCCAGACCCTGGCGCAGCGCCGTGAGGGCTTCCTCGCCATTGGTGGCCTGGGTGATGGATACCGGCCAGCCTTCGGGCAGGGAGCGAACCAGCTGCTTGCGCGCCATGTTCGAGTCGTCGCATATCACCAGAGGAATCACGGCCACCTTCCATGACGCAGTTTTGACGCACAGTAAACGTCGGTCATCTGTCAGTAAAGCAGCACTTCGAAGGCCTGCCCACCGGCCGCTCTAGATCGTCAGACGTTTACGCCATGAAAGACTCGCCGACCCTGCATGAGCGCTGTTCATCATGGACCGTCGCCAATACCGGGGTGTCCGCCGGCTTTTGCTATGCTGCCACCCTTTGTCCCGCGTCTCTTCATCTCTGTGGAATGCCCATGACCGATCGCAGCTCTCGCCTCGCCGCCCTCCGCCACGCCCTCGCGCAGCGCATCCTCATCCTCGACGGCGGCATGGGCACCATGATCCAGAGCTATCGGCTGGAGGAAGCGGACTACCGCGGCGAGCGCTTCGCCGACTGGCCGAGCGACGTCAAGGGCAACAACGACCTCCTGCTGCTGACCCAGCCGCGGATCATCGCCGAGATCGAAAAGGCCTACCTGGATGCCGGCGCCGATATCCTGGAAACCAACACCTTCAATGCCACGCGCGTCTCCCAGGCCGACTACGGCATGGAAGCCATCACCTACGAGCTGAACCTGGCCGGCGCCCGGGTCGCCCGCGAGGTGGCCGACGCCAAGACCCTGGAGACCCCGGATCGTCCGCGTTTCGTCGCTGGGGTCCTCGGCCCGACCAGTCGGACCTGCTCCATCTCTCCGGACGTCAACAACCCCGGCTATCGCAACGTCACCTTCGATGTGCTGGTGGAGAACTACACCGAGGCCACCCGTGGCCTGATCGAAGGCGGCGCCGACCTCATCCTGATCGAGACCATCTTCGACACCCTCAACGCCAAGGCCGCGATCTTTGCGGTCCAGGGCGTGTTCGAGGAGGTCGGCATCGAGCTGCCGATCATGATCTCCGGCACCATCACCGACGCCTCCGGCCGTACCCTGTCGGGCCAGACCACCGAAGCCTTCTGGAACTCGGTGCGGCACGCCCAGCCGCTTTCCGTCGGCCTCAACTGCGCCCTGGGGGCCAAGGAACTGCGGCCCTATGTCGAGGAGCTGGCAACCAAGGCCGACACCTTCGTCTCCGCCCACCCCAACGCCGGCTTGCCCAACGCCTTCGGCGAATACGACGAAAGCCCCGCGCAGATGGCGGCGGTGGTCGAGGAATTCGCTGCCAGCGGCCTGCTCAATATCGTCGGCGGCTGCTGCGGCACCACGCCGGCGCATATCCAGGCCATCGCCGAGGCGGTCGCCAAGCATCCGCCGCGGCAGCTGCCGAAGATCCCCAAGGCCTGCCGCCTGTCCGGCCTGGAACCCTTCACCATCAGCCGCGAGTCGCTGTTCGTCAACGTCGGCGAGCGCACCAACATCACCGGTTCGGCCAAGTTCGCCCGCCTGATCCGCGAAGAGAACTACGCCGAGGCCCTGGAAGTGGCCCAGCAGCAGGTGGAAGCCGGCGCCCAGGTCATCGACATCAACATGGACGAGGGCATGCTGGATTCGAAGGCGGCCATGGTCACCTTCCTCAACCTGATCGCCTCCGAGCCGGACATCTCCCGCGTACCGATCATGATCGACTCCTCCAAGTGGGAGGTGATCGAGGCCGGTCTCAAGTGCATCCAGGGCAAGGGCATCGTCAATTCCATCTCCATGAAGGAAGGGGTCGAGTCCTTCATCCATCACGCCAAGCTGTGCAAGAGATACGGCGCGGCGGTGGTGGTCATGGCCTTCGACGAAGACGGCCAGGCCGACACCGAGGCGCGCAAGAACGAGATCTGCGCGCGTTCCTACGACATCCTGGTCAACCAGGTCGGCTTCCCGCCGGAAGACATCATCTTCGACCCCAACATCTTCGCCGTGGCGACCGGGATCGAGGAGCACAACAACTATGCGGTCGACTTCATCAACGCCTGCGCCTTCATCCGCGACAACCTGCCCTACGCCCTGACCTCGGGCGGCGTGTCCAACGTCTCCTTCTCCTTCCGCGGCAACAACCCGGTGCGCGAGGCCATCCACTCGGTCTTCCTTTACCACGCCATCCAGAACGGCCTGACCATGGGCATCGTCAACGCCGGCCAGCTGGAGATCTATGACGAGATCCCGGCCGCCCTGCGCGAGCGGGTCGAGGACGTGGTGCTCAACCGCACTCCGGCCGGCACCGACGCCCTGTTGGCGATCGCCGACGACTACAGGGGCGGCGGCGCGGTCAAGGAAGCCGAGACCGAGGAATGGCGCGGCCTGCCGGTGGGCAAACGGCTGGAGCATGCGCTGGTCAAGGGCATCACCACCTATATCGTCGAGGACACCGAGGAGTGCCGCCAGCAGTGCGCGCGCCCCATCGAGGTCATCGAGGGCCCGTTGATGAGCGGCATGAACGTGGTCGGCGACCTGTTCGGCTCGGGCAAGATGTTCCTGCCCCAGGTGGTCAAGTCCGCCCGGGTGATGAAGCAGGCGGTGGCGCACCTGATCCCCTTCATCGAGGCGGAGAAAGGCGACAAGCCCGAGGCCAAGGGCAAGATCCTCATGGCCACGGTCAAGGGCGACGTCCACGACATCGGCAAGAACATCGTCGGCGTGGTGCTGGGCTGCAACGGCTATGACATCGTCGACCTGGGCGTCATGGTCCCGGCGGAAAAGATCCTGCAGACCGCCATCGCCGAGAAGTGCGACATCATCGGCCTGTCCGGCCTGATCACCCCCTCGCTGGACGAGATGGTCCACGTCGCCAAGGAGATGCAGCGCCAGGGCTTCACCCTGCCCTTGATGATCGGCGGCGCCACCACCTCCAAGGCCCATACCGCGGTCAAGATCGAGCCGCAGTACAAGAACGATGCGGTGGTCTACGTCACCGATGCCTCGCGTGCGGTGGGCGTCGCTACCCAGTTGCTCTCCAAGGAACTCAAGGCCGGCTTCGTCGAGCGCACGCGCGCCGATTACGTCGAGGTCCGCGAGCGCACCGCCAATCGCAGCGCCCGCACCGAACGCCTGTCTTACGAAAAGGCCGTGGCCAACAAGCCCGCCTTCAACTGGCTGGGCTACCAGGCGCCCACGCCCAGCTTCACCGGCACCCGGGTGCTGGAAGACATCGACCTGGCGGTCCTGGCCGAGTACATCGACTGGACGCCCTTCTTCATCTCCTGGGACCTGGCCGGCAAGTACCCGCGCATCCTCACCGACGAGGTGGTGGGTGAAGCGGCCACCGCGCTGTTCCACGACGCCCAGGCTATGCTCAGCAAGCTGATCGACGAGAAGCTGATCAGGGCCCGCGCCGTGTTCGGCTTCTGGCCGGCCAACCAGGTCCGCGACGACGACCTGGAAGTCTATGGCGAGGACGGCCAGCCCCTGGCCACCCTGCACCACCTGCGCCAGCAGACCATCAAGCCAGAGGGCAAGCCCAACCTGTCCCTGGCCGACTTCGTCGCGCCCAAGGAGACGGGCGTGACCGACTATATGGGCGGCTTCATCGTCACCGCCGGTATCGGCGCCGAGGAGCTGGCCAAGGACTACGAGCGCAAGGGCGACGACTACAACTCGATCATGGTCAAGGCCCTGGCCGACCGCCTCGCCGAAGCCTGCGCCGAGTGGCTGCACGCGCAGGTGCGCAAGGAGCACTGGGGCTATGCCGCGG
The DNA here is from genome assembly GCF_014190935.1 of Pseudomonas sp. AS2.8. Lineage (NCBI taxonomy): Bacteria > Pseudomonadati > Pseudomonadota > Gammaproteobacteria > Pseudomonadales > Pseudomonadaceae > Pseudomonas > Pseudomonas sp. AS2.8. The sequence goes on along the minus strand of NZ_JACHVV010000001.1, from coordinate 1,268,256 downwards.
ACGAGACCCTGGACAACGAGGCGCTGATCCGCGAGCAGTACAAGGGCATCCGCCCTGCCCCCGGCTATCCGGCCTGCCCCGATCACACCGAGAAGGCCACCCTGTTCAAGCTGCTGGACCCCGAGGCCAGCTTCAACGAGGCCGGTCGCAGCGGCGTCTTCCTCACCGAGCACTACGCCATGTTCCCGGCGGCCGCCGTCAGCGGCTGGTACTTTGCCCATCCCGAAGCCCAGTACTTCGCCGTGGGCAAGATCGACCGGGATCAGGTGGGCAGCTACACCGAGCGCAAGGGTCAGGAGCTGGCGGTGACGGAGCGGTGGCTGGCGCCGAATCTGGGGTACGACAACTAGCCCGGCAGACGCCTCAGGTAACAAAAACGCGGCCCTTTTCGCGGGCGTCCCTACTAGGGTGTAGGGACTTCCATCGACGAGGACCGCGTGCCCATGAAAGGCCTTACCCTAGCCGCCGGCAGTCTCCTGCTCGGTCTCGCCACCCTGAATGCCAGTGCCGCGCCCCAGGCGCTGAGTGAAGCTCAGTGGCCCTTCACCGCCACGCCACGGGCCACCCTGGACGCACCCTGGGCCATCGCCTTCCTGCCGGACGGCACGGCGCTGGTCACCGAGAAAGGCGGCGTCCTCAAGCACCTGAACGTGCAGACCGGCCAGGCCCAGGACATCAGCGGGGTACCCAAGGTGGTCGCCGCCGGCCAGGGCGGGCTGGGCGATGTCATCCTGCACCCCCAATACGCCGGCAACAGGCTGATCTACCTGAGCTATGCCGAGGCCGGGGCAGACGGTACCCAGGGAGCGGCGGTAGCGCGGGCCAAGCTGGCATTGAAGGATGACGGCAGCGGCTCGCTCAGCGAACTTAGGGTGATCTGGCGACAGACGCCGAAGGTCACTGGCAACGGCCACTATGGCCATCGCATGAGATTTGGCCCGGACGGCAAGCTTTGGATTACCTCTGGTGAGCGGCAAAAATTCACCCCCGCTCAAGATATGAATAGCAATCTTGGAAAGATCGTTCGTATCAATGAAGACGGACGAGTTCCTTTAGACAATCCCTTTGCCAAAGACGGTGGAGTGGCTGCTCAGGTGTGGTCTCTCGGCCATCGTAATCCGCTGGGCATCGCCTTCGACGCCCAGGGCAGGCTATGGGAACAGGAAATGGGACCGCAGGGCGGCGACGAGCTGAACCTGATCCAGCGCGGCAGCAACTACGGCTATCCCGAGGTCTCCAATGGCGACCATTACGGTGGCAAGCCGATTCCGGATCACGCGACCCGTCCGGAATTCATCCCACCGAAGATCACCTGGACGCCGGTGATCTCGCCGGCCGGCCTGATGATCTACGCGGGCGACCGCTTCCCTGCCTGGAAGGGCAATGCCTTCATCGGCGGGCTGTCGTCCAAGGCGCTGGTGCGGATCGAACTCAAGGGCGAAGAAGCGCGCGAGGTGGAACGCTATGCCATGGGTACGCGCATCCGCGACGTCGAGGAAGGCCCCAACGGCAGCCTCTGGGTGCTGGAAGACGGCGCCAAGGCGCGACTGCTCGAATTGCAGCCGAAGTAGCGGCAGGCGTCACCCAGGGAGGGGTGACCGCCGACTCAGCGCAGCTCGGAAGGCGAGCGGCGAACGATCTTGATCGAATGCTTGATCTCGGGCTTACGGGTCACGCTGATCGGCCGCTTGGTGACGGTGTCCAAGGTGATGTTCCAGAAGCCGGTGCTGGGTACCGTGATCCGCGCCGGAAAGGTGTCGAAGGCGCCGCCATGGTAGGAGTGGCGGCCGCCGTTCTTGAAGCTGCGGAAATTGGCATCGTTCATCAGGCGGATGTTGCACACCCCCGAACTCTGGATGACGACCAGGTCGCCCTCGTTGAGATGCTCGCGCTGGTGGATGAACTTCATGACGGGTCCTCGTCTTGCAAAGGACTAGGATAGCATCCCTGCCCTGTCCTATTATCGCCGCCCGCCCCCGACCTGCCCTTTTCCCATGCGTATTTCCGATGTCGTCCAGTCTCTCGCCGATGCCGGCGCCAAGCCCAAGCACAGTGCCCGGATCCTGCGCGCCTGGTGCCAGGGGCTGCCCCTGGATACCGGCACCCGGCGCCAGCAGGCGGAAAACTTCCTGCCACTGGAGGTGCGCCAGGCCATCCCGGCGCTGACCGCGCGGCTGGAAGGCCTGGCCCGGGTGACCTCGGAGCACCCGGGGGCCGACGGTTCGGCACGGATGCTGGTGACCCTTGGCGATGGCCAGGCGGTGGAAAGCGTGCTGTTGCCCCGCGATGGGCTTTGCGTGTCGTCCCAGGTCGGTTGCGCGGTGGGCTGCGTCTTCTGCATGACTGGCAAGAGCGGCCTCCTGCGTCAGGTGGGCAGCGCCGAGATCGTCGCCCAAGTGGCCCTGGCGCGACGCATTAGGTCGGTCAAGAAGGTGGTCTTCATGGGCATGGGCGAGCCGGCGCACAACCTGGACAACGTGCTGGAAGCCATCGACCTGCTGGGCACGGCCGGCGGGATCGGCCATCGCAACCTGGTGTTTTCCACCGTCGGCGATCCGCGGGTGTTCGACCGCCTGCCCCGGCAGGCGGTCAGGCCGGCGCTGGCGCTGTCGCTGCACAGCACCAATGCCGAGCGGCGGGCCCGGCTGCTGCCCAAGGCGCCCCGCTACGAACCGGGCGAGCTGATCGAACAGGGTGAAGCCTATGCCCGGTTGATCGGCTATCCGATTCAGTACCAGTGGACGCTGCTGGCCGGCATCAACGACGGCCAGGACGAGATGGACGAATTGCTGCGGCTGATGAAGGGCAAGTACGGCGTGCTCAACCTGATTCCCTACAACAGCCTGGAAGTGGACGACTACCAGCGCCCCGACGGCGAGCGCATCGTGCAGATCGTGCGCTACCTGCACAGCCGCGGCCTGCTCACCAAGGTGCGCAATTCCGCGGGCCAGGATGTCGATGGCGGTTGTGGCCAGCTGCGCGCCCGGGCCGAGGTGCTGCGCCCCGTACGGGTCAGCGCCTGACCGATCGTCCTGCGCGCGGCCCCGCCCATCAGGTGCGGCGGAACGCCCGGCCTGGTGTTCCCTCAGAGTGCATTCGCACCATTCAGAGGGAAGCTTTTCCATGCAGGATCGCATCAAACGCCACGACCCCTTCATCGCCGGCCTGAAGGAACGCCTGCCCGAAGAGCTGCGTGAATCCTTTACCGAGGAGCAGCTGGAAGCCCTCAAGCTGGCCTTCGGCACCCGCAGCTGGGGCAAGCACAGTGTCGATCTTCGCGGCACCGTCAAGTTCTGGCACCGCCGCTACTACTTCGTCTTCCTCGCCGGTCGCAACTACCGTCAGCTCTCGCGCCTGGAGCAGGAATTGTCCCTGCTCGGCAAGGCCACGGTGCTGGCGGTGATCCTGCTGGCCTGCGGCCTGGTGGGCCTGCTGCTGCTCTATCTGCTCAAGTCGGCGCTGGGCATCGACATCTTTCCCGACTACTCCTTCGGAGTTTGGACCTGGTTCAAGGGTCTATTCGACTAGCACGGATTCGCTTGACCCTGGCAGGGAGGCTTGCCCCTCGGGAGACCTCCTATGCCCCACTTGAATCGCCGCCGGACCCTTGGCCTGCTGGCTGCCAGTGCCGCCCTGCCCCTGCTGGGCGGCTATCCGCTCCACGCCTTCGCGGCGGACGACGAATATCTCGCCCTGGTCGAGAAGGAAGCCCCCGGCATCGGCTTTTATCGCCTGGCCGACGGCAAGCGCGTCGGCGGCCTGGAACTGCCCGAGCAACCCCACGAGATCGTCGCCAACCGCCAGGGTCGCTATGCCTACGTCGGCCAGTACGGGGTCAAGAGCTGGCAGGCGCCTGGCGAGGGCGGCCACCAGGTCAGCGTGATCGATCTCGCCGAGCGCCGGCTGGTGAGATCCATCGACCTGTCGCCCTATCACCGCCTGCACGGCATGCGCCTGGACGACCAGGGTCGCCTCTATGTGCTCAGCGAGACCGACTCGCTGCTCATCCGCTTCGATCAACCCGCCACCGCCGAATCACCCAGCCAGATCGTCCCGGTCGGCGGCACCCGCAGCCACTACTTCGTACTGACCCGTGACGGCCGTCGTGCCTATGTTGCCGATACCCTGAGCGGTCTGGTGATCCTGGTCGATGCGCACAATCCCGCCGTGCTGCCGGTGAAAAGGTATCTTGGCCAGGCGCCGGAGGGCTGCTGCCTGAGTCCGGACGAGCGCACCTTCTATGTGCTGGATCGCTTCGCCGGCATCCTCCATGCGCTGGATGCCCGCGACCTGACGCCGCTCCGCCAGGTCAAGCTGCGCGGCGAAGCGGTACGGGTAGCCGCCCTACCCGATGGCCGCCTGCTGGTTTCCAACCTGGCGGACAAGAGCCTCTCGCTGCTGCGGCCCGATACCCTCGCCGAAGCCGCCTATCTGCCCATGGGCAGCTCGGTGCCCGGACTCAACCTTGATCCCCGTGGCGAGCGCCTGTTCGCGGCCCTGGAAGACAACCAGCTGGCGGTGGTCGATCTGCGCAGCTGGCGCGAGATCCGCCGCTTCGCTACCGGCAAGGCGCCGGATACCGCCGTGGTCTTTCGCGCCTGAGACTCCGCAGTAGGGGGATTCGCTGCCAACCAGTCAGCGGATCCGCGAGGCACGAGAATCATCCGCATTTAACAATCTGAATCATTGTGATACAAATCACCGACCTGCGGGCGCCTCTGCGCCCCTTCGCTTCCGTCGGTGATAGCTTTCATGCTCGTTCCCTTTCTGATCATGCTCCGCGAAGGCATCGAAGCGGCGCTCATCGTTGGCATCATCGCCAGCTATCTGCAACGGACCGGTCGCGGCCACTGGATGCCCGCGGTCTGGATCGGCGTGATGCTGGCCGCCGCCCTGTCGCTGTTCGTCGGCGCCGGCCTGCAACTGGCCAGCGCCGAATTCCCGCAGCGTCAGCAGGAGCTGTTCGAAGCGGTGGTCGGCCTGGCAGCCACCGCCATCCTCACCTCCATGGTGTTCTGGATGCGCAAGGCGGCGCGTTCGATCAAGACCGAACTGCACGACTCCCTGGAGAACGCCCTGTCCGCCTCGCGCAACCAGGTATATGCCCTGATCGGGATGGTCTTCCTGGCGGTCGCCCGCGAGGGCCTGGAAACCGTGTTCTTCCTGCTGGCGATCTTCCAGCAGAGCGCCGGCCCCGGCGCGCCCGTGGGTGCCCTGCTGGGGCTGATCATCGCCATTGCCGTGGGCTATGGCCTCTATACCGGTGGCGTGCGCCTGAACCTGGGCAAGTTCTTCCGCTTCACCGGCCTGTTCATCCTCTTCGTCGCGGCTGGCCTGTTCACCAACTCGGTCAAGGCCCTGCATGAAGCCGGCCTGTGGAATTCGCTGCAGCAGGTGCTGTTCGACTGGAGTCACGTACTGCCCGCCGACGGCCCGGTCGGTACGGTACTGGCCGGGATGTTCGGCTATCAGGACACCCCGACCGTCAGCACCCTTGGCGCCTACCTGCTGTTCCTGGCAGTCACCCTGCCGCTGTTCTTCCGTACCCCGGCGCCGCCCCAGCGTCCTGCCGTGACCACCCCTGCCTCGCTGGAGCGCCCGTCTTGAACAACGCCAACCCCCATTCGCCGAAGCACGGCTCCACGGCCATGCGCCTGGCCGTGGTCGGCTCGGCCACGCTGCTGATCGTGGCGGCCGCCGCCTTCTACTACGCCTCGCGCTCCGCAGGCGAGCGTCACGCCAGTGTGGCCGACGGCGAAATCAAGGTCGATATCCTGGCCAATCGCTGCGAACCCAACGCCCTGGAAGTGCCTGCCGGGCCGGCGCGCTTTCGTATCGTCAACCGCTCGGACCGGGCGGTGGAGTGGGAGATTCTCGATGGCGTCCTGGTGGTCGAGGAGCGCGAGAACATCGCCCCCGGCCTCAGCCAGGTCATCAATGCCACCCTGGCCCCTGGTGACTACGCCATCACCTGCGGTCTGCTGAGCAATCCGCGCGGCACGCTGAAGGTACTGCCGACCGCCGCCTCGGAAGCCGCCAGCAAGGCCGGTCCGACCCTGACCCAGTTCGTCGGCCCGCTGTCGGAATACCGCGTCTACCTGAATCAGCAGAGCCGCCTGTTGCTGCAGGGCCTCGCCACCCTGCAGCAGGCGCTGGCTGCGGGCGACCTGGAGCAGGCGCGCGCCGCCTATGCGGCAGCCCGCCTGCCCTACCAGCGCCTGGCAGCGACCGCGCAGCGCTTCGCCGAACTGGACAATCGCCTCAACGCCCGTGCCGACTACTATGAAAAGCGCGAGCAGGATCCGGCCTTCGGTGGCTTCCATCGCCTCGAACAGGCACTCTTCGCCGGCAACAGCACCCAGGACCTGGCACCGGTCGCCACCCGCCTCGAGCAGGACGCCGCCGCCCTGCGCGACGCCCTGCTCGGTCAGTCGCTGCCGCCCGAGCAACTCAGCGGCAACGCCGCGCGCCTGCTGCACAACCTGGCCAGTACCCGTATCTCGGGCGAAGAAGAACGCTACAGCCAGCTCGTCCTGCCCGGTTTCGCCGCCAATCTGGACGGCACGCGCAAGGTGATCGAGTTGCTGCGCCCGCTGCTCGGCAAGGGGCATCCCGAGCTGCAGCAACGCCTGGATACCCAGGCCGACGCCTTGGCCGCGGCCCTGGGCGATGTCCAGCGCCCCTACTCTTCCCTGTCCCCTGACGACCGCCAGCGCATCGCCGCCGCGGCCCAGGCCCTGGCCGACTCGCTCGACCAGGTCGCCCCGGCCCTCGGCCTTGCCGCGACCAAGACCACGCCATGAAGAAGTCCGCTCCCGATCAGCCCAACATCGAACGTCGCCGCCTGCTGGGTGGCCTCGGCGCCGCCAGCGTGGCCCTGGCCGGTGCCGGGCTCTGCCCGATGCACGCCCGAGCGGCCAGCACCGCCGAGGTGACCCGTGCCCCCGGCAGCGCCAATACCCACCAGCGCCAGGCGTTCCTGGGCCGGCACCAGAGCGGCGTCGTCACCCCGCGTCCGGCGGCCGGAATGATCGTGGCCTTCGATGTGCTGGCCAGCGATCGTGAGGACCTGGAACGCCTGCTGCGGACCCTCGACGAGCGCATCCGCTTTCTCATGCAGGGTGGCCCGGTGCCGGAGGTCGATCCCAGGTTGCCGCCGCTGGATTCCGGCATCCTCGGCCCGGTGGTCACGCCGGACAACCTCACCATCACCGTCTCGGTGGGTGAGTCGCTATTCGACGACCGCTTCGGCCTGAGCGCGGTCAAGCCGCGGCAACTGCAACGCATGACCGGCTTTCCCAACGACGCCCTGGAAGCGGACTGCTGCCACGGCGATCTCTGCCTGCAGTTCTGTGCCAACACCCCGGACACCAACATCCACGCCCTGCGCGACATCGTGAAGAACCTGCCCGACCTGCTGGCGATCCGCTGGAAGCAGGAAGGCAGCGTGCCGGTGCAGGATCCGCCACCCGGGCAACCCGCGGAGAGCGCGCGCAACTTCCTCGGCTTTCGCGACGGCTCGGCCAACCCCGACTCCACCGACCCGCAGGCGATGGACCGGATCGTCTGGGTCCAGCCCGGCAGCAGCGAGCCGGCCTGGGCCGCCCAGGGCAGCTACCAGGCGGTGCGCCTCATCCGCAATTTCGTCGAGCGCTGGGATCGCACCCCGCTGCAGGAGCAGGAAGCCATCTTCGGGCGGCGCAAGGCCAGTGGCGCGCCCATGGCTGGCGGTCACGAGACCGATGTGCCGGATTACGCCAGCGATCCCAAGGGCAAGGTCACGCCGCTGGACGCCCATATCCGCCTGGCCAACCCCCGCACCGCGGCAAGCCAGCGCAACCTGATCCTGCGCCGCCCCTTCAACTACTCCAATGGCGTACGCAAGAACGGCCAGCTCGACATGGGCCTGCTGTTCATCGCCTACCAGGCCGATCTGGAACAGGGCTTCATCGCCGTGCAGAAGCGTCTGGATGGCGAACCCCTGGAGGAATACATCAAGCCCATCGGCGGCGGTTACTTCTTCGTCCTGCCGGGGATCACCGATGCCAAGGACTACCTCGGCCGCAGCCTGCTGGCCGCCGCATCGCTTTAACACCTCGACAGGAGAAGTCGAATGAAACGCTCGTTCCTCGCCGTTGCCCTCGGTCTGGCCCTCGCCACGCCGGCCTTCGCTGCCAACTCGCCGCTGGATCTGGTCGGCCCCATCTCCGACTACAAGATCTATGTCACCGACAACCTGGCCAAGCTCACCGAGCAGACCCAGGCCTTCACCGCGGCGGTCAAGCGCGGCGACCTGGCCACCGCACGCAAGCTCTACGCCCCGACCCGGGTCTCCTACGAGCAGGTCGAGCCCATCGCCGAACTCTTCAGCGACCTGGACGCCGCCATCGACTCCCGCGAAGACGACCACGAGCAGGGCGTCAAGTCCGAGGACTTCACCGGCTTCCATCGCCTGGAGCACGCCCTCTTCACCCAGAACACCACCGAAGGCCAGGGCCCCCTCGCCGACAAGCTGCTGGCCGACGTCAAGGACCTGCAGGCCCGCGTCGACGGCCTGACCTTCCCGCCGGAAAAGGTGGTGGGTGGCGCCGCGGCGCTGATGGAGGAAGTGGCGGCGACCAAGGTGTCGGGCGAGGAAGAGCGCTACAGCCACACCGATCTCTACGACTTCCAGGCCAACGTCGACGGCGCCAAGAAGATCGTCGACCTGTTCCGCCCGCAGATCGAGAAGCAGGACCAGGCCTTTGTCGCCAAGGTCGACAAGAACTTCGCCACGGTCGACAAGATCCTGGCCAAGTACAAGACTAAGGACGGTGGCTTCGAGACCTACGACAAGGTCAGCGAGCGTGATCGCAAGGCCCTGGTCGGTCCGGTCAACACCCTGGCCGAAGACCTCTCCACCCTGCGCGGCAAGCTGGGGCTGAACTGAGGCCCGCGGTGGGCGGTGTCCGGCGCCGTCCACCCCACTCCCGCTTATCGCCGGAATAGATTTATATATAAAGAAACATCGCTTTTAAGCATATAGACCTGCTGCTATCGTGCACGGCCTAGAAAAGTCGCCAGAGCGCCCTCCGGGTGCCCAAGACTTCGATCACGCGCAGCCGTGCGCGCCGCCTGACAGCAGGATGACCATGTACGTTTACGATCAGTACGATCAGCGGATCGTCGAAGAGCGTGTCGCCCAGTTTCGCGACCAGACCCGCCGCTTCCTGGCCGGAGAGCTGGGTGGCGAAGAATACCGCCCGCTGCGCCTGCAGAACGGTCTCTACATCCAGCGCTATGCGCCCATGCTGCGGGTCGCCGTGCCCTATGGCCTGCTGAACACCACCCAGGTGCGCAAGCTGGCGCAGATCGCCCGTGACTACGACAAGGGCTACGCCCACATCAGCACCCGGCAGAACTTCCAGTTCAACTGGCCGGAGCTGGAAGACGTCCCCGAGATCCTCGCCGAGCTGGCCACCGTGCAGATGCACGCCATCCAGACCAGCGGCAACTGCATCCGCAACACCACCACCGACCAGTTCGCCGGTGTCGCCCATGACGAGCTGATCGATCCGCGCCCCTGGTGCGAGATCATCCGCCAGTGGTCGACCTTCCACCCCGAATTCGCCTTCCTGCCGCGCAAGTTCAAGATCGCCGTCAACGGCGCCGCCCTGGATCGCGCCGCCATCGAGGTGCACGACATCGGCCTGGAAGCGGTGCGCAACGAGGCCGGCGAACTGGGCTTCCGCGTGCTGGTCGGCGGCGGCCAGGGCCGTACCCCCCACACCGGTGAATTCATCTGTGAATTCCTGCCCTGGCAGCACCTGCTCAGCTATCTGGAAGCCACCCTGCGGGTCTACAACCGCTACGGGCGCCGCGACAACAAGTTCAAGGCGCGCATCAAGATCCTGGTCAAGGCCCTGGGTGCCGACGCCTTCGCCGAAAAGGTCGAGGCCGAGTGGGCTCACCTCAAGGACGGCCCCATCACCCTGACCGACGCCGAAGTGGCGCGGGTCTCCGCCTTCTTCGTCGATCCGGCCTATGTCGAGTTGCAGGACCAGGACGAGGCCCTCGCCCGCCTGGACGCCGAGCAGCCTGGGTTCGCCCGCTGGCGCCAGCGCAACACCTTCCGCCACAAGCGTCCGGGCTACGTCGCCGTGACCCTGTCGCTCAAGCCCACCGGCGTGGCCCCCGGCGACGTCACCGATCGCCAGCTGGACGCCATGGCCGACCTCGCCGATCGCTACAGCTTCGGCGAGCTGCGCACCTCGCACCAGCAGAACGTCATCTTCGCCGACGTCCGCCAGGACCAGTTGCTGGAGCTGTGGCACGCGCTGCGCGAGCACGGCTTCGCCACGCCCAACATCGGCCTGCTGACCGACATGATCTGCTGCCCGGGCGGTGATTTCTGCTCCCTGGCCAACGCCAAGTCGATCCCCATCGCCGAAGCCATCCAGCGCCGCTTCGACGACCTGGACTACCTGTTCGACATCGGCGAACTGGACCTCAACATCTCCGGTTGCATGAACGCCTGCGGCCATCACCACGTCGGCCACATCGGCATCCTCGGCGTGGACAAGAAGGGCGAGGAGTTCTACCAGGTCTCCCTGGGCGGCGACGCCGGCCGTGACGCCACCCTGGCCAAGATCCTCGGCCCCTCCTTCGCCCAGGACCAGATGCCCGAGGTGATCGGCAAGCTGATCAACGTCTACGTCGAGCAACGCACCGAAGACGAGCGCTTCATCGACACCTACCGCCGTATCGGTATCGACCCCTTCAAGGAGCGCGTCTATGCAAAGAATCATTAAGGGCGACCAGCTGGTCACCGACAACTGGCACCTGCTGCCCAAGGACGTCGCCTTGGCAGACGTCCCCAACAGCGACGACGTGATCATCCCGGCCGCCCTGTGGCTGGAACACGGCCATGCCCTCACCTGCCGCGACGGCAAGCTGGGCATCTGGCTGGACAGCGACGAAGAGCCGGAGAGCATTGCCGGCGACCTTGAGCATTTCGCCCTGATCGCCATCAACTTCCCGGCCTTCGTCGACGGTCGCGGCTACTCCTATGCCCGGCTGCTGCGCGAGCGCTTCGGCTGGACCGGCGAACTGCGCGCCATCGGCGATGTACTGCAGGATCAGCTGTTCTTCCTCAAGCGCTGCGGCTTCGACGCCTACGTGGTCCGCGCCGACCGCGATCCGGAAGCGGCCCTGGCCGGTCTGCGCGACTTCAGCGTGACCTATCAGGGCGCGGTCGACCAGGCGGAGCCGCTGTTCCGTCGTCGCCAGGCCTGACCGCCGCGGACGCAAAAGAAAACCCGCCGCGGCGGGTTTCTTTTTGCCTGGCCGTCATTCAACCAAGATCGACCACCACGCGCCCCACCATCTTGCCCGCCAGGATCTGGCTGATGGTATCGGGCAGTTCACCAAGGCCGACCTCGCGGGTCAGGCTGTCCAGGTCGTCCAGCTTCCACTGCACCGAGAGCTTGTCCCAGAGCGCGGCCTTGGCCATCAGCGGCAACTCGACGGAATCCACGCCCAGCAGATTCACCCCGCGCAGGATGAAGGGAAAGACCCCGGCTTCGAAGGTGGTGCCCGCCGTCATGCCGCAGCAGGCCACGCTGCCACCGTATTCCAGCGACTTGATGACGTTGAAGAGGATGTCGCCCCCGACGGTATCCACCGCCCCGGCCCACTGCTGATCCAGCAGCGGCTTGCCGACGCCATCGGCCAGAGTCGCACGGTCGAGGATCTGCCGGGCGCCCAGGCGATGCAGCCACTCCGCGCGCTCCAGCTTGGCGGTGGACGCCGCCACGTGATAGCCGAGCCGCGCCAGCAGCTTGACCGCCAGACTGCCCACGCCGCCACTGGCGCCGGTGACCAGCACGGTGCCGGCCTCCGGGGTCAGACCCATCTGCTCCAGCTTTTCGACGCACAGCGCCGCGGTGAGACCGGCGGTGCCCAGCACCATGGCCTCGCGCAGGCCGAGATTGTCCGGCCGGCGGATCACCCAGGCGGCCGGCACCCGGATGTACTGGCCGAAGCCACCGGGGGTGTTCATGCCCAGGTCATAGCCGGTGACGAGGACCTCGTCGCCCACGGCGAATTCGCCCGCGCTGGACTGCTCCACCACCCCGGCTGCGTCGATGCCTGGCGTATGGGGATAGCGCCGGGTCACGCCACGGTTGCCGATGGCCGAGAGCGCGTCCTTGTAGTTGAGCGAGGAGTAGCGCACCCGGATCAGCACCTCACCCGCGGGCAGGTCGTCCAGGGTGCGCGTCACCACCTCCTGCCGGAACGCACCATGGGCCCCTTCGGTCACCCAGAGCGCCTGAAAATTGCTCATCGCAGAACCTCCGTTGGAGTCTTGTTATCGGCCGCCAGTCCCTTGGACCTCAGCGCCAGCGGGTCGACTCGGCGAGGCGCTCCCACCAGGTGCTCACCAGCCGATCGACACCGACGCTGGCGGCCATGCCCAGGCGTTCGGGCAGCGACTTCTTCTCGACGAAGCGCAGCGAAAAGACCTCGACCACCTGGGCCCGTTCGGCCAGGTATTCGTCGCTGGTGCGCAGCTCGTCCACCAGCTGCTTGCCCAGCGCGGCCTGGCCGAGCCAGACCTCGCCCGTGGCGACCTCGTCGATATTGAGCTGCGGCCGGTAGTGGGCGACGAAATTCTTGAACAGCACATGGGTGGTATCCAGATCGTGCTGGAATTTTTCCTTGCCCTTCTCGTCGTTCTCGCCGAACACCGTGACGGTGCGCTTGTACTGGCCGGCGGTGAAGACCTCAAAGTCCACGTCATGCTTCTTCAGCAGGCGGTGGACATTGGGCAGCTGGGCGACCACGCCGATGGAGCCGAGGATAGCGAAGGGCGCGCAGAGGATGCGGTCGCCGATGCAGGCCATCATGTAGCCGCCGCTCGCCGCCACCTTGTCGACACAGATGGTCAGGGGGATCCCGGCCTGGCGGATGCGCGCCAGCTGCGAAGCGGCCAGGCCATAGCTGTGCACCAGGCCGCCGCCGCTTTCCAGCCGCACCACCACCTCGTCCTTGGGCGTCGCCAGGGTCAGCACCGCGGTGATCTCGTTGCGCAGGTGCTCGTTGGCCGTGGCCTTGATGTCGCCATGGAAGTCGAGCACATAGACCCGCGACTTGCCGGTCTCGCTCTTGCGCTTGGTCTTCTCGGCCTTGGTCTCGCGCTTGCGCAGGGCCTTGAAGGCCTCCTTGCCCAGCACGCTCTGCTGCAACCTCAGCCGCAGATCGCGATAGAAGTCATTGAGCTTCTGCACCTGCAACTGGCCGGCGGAACTGCGCCGGTTGCGGCCGCGCACGGCAGCGGTGAACAGCAGCACGGCGATGATGGCGACCACCACGGTGACGGTTTTGGCCAGGAAACTGGCATAGTCGGCAAGAAACTCCACGGACTCTCCTAGGATGGCGGCAGCAGTGCCCTGCCCAGCATACCGAGTCGCCCGACCGATAGAAACTCGGCGACTCCCAGGCGGTCTTCCTGCACGGGCTGGCCATTCGCAGCGATTAGGTCGTGCGCCTGCCCAGGGCTTTCAAACAAGCGTATGAATATCCGTTGACAGGCCTCCTGTCGCCCCCTACCCTCGGTCGAGTGCCCTGCCCCTCCGCCTGGAGTGGGCCTCATCGAAAAAGACCACAAGGACCCCCGCCATGAGCGCAGCCGAAGCCATCGCCACCCTGAAGAGCAAGTTCGACCCCTCCGCCGCGGCCGGCCTGGACCTCACCTATCAATTCGACGTCGAGGGCGGTGACAACTACTACGTGGTCGTCAAGGACGGCACCTGCGACGTCCAGCAGGGCGATGCGGCCGATCCGGATTGCACCCTGATCATGGACCAGGACACCCTGGCCGGCATCGTCAGCGGCGAAACCGACGGCATGCAGGCCTTCATGTCCGGCAAGCTGCGCGTCGAAGGCAACATGATGCTGAGCATGAAGCTGGGCGAACTCTTCCCCAACTGAGCGCCAGTCGTGAAAAAGCCGGGCCATCGCCCGGCTTTTTTGTGCCTGGAATTAGGTCTGCCGCAGCGGCGCGAACGGTGTGATGTTGCCATCCCAGTATCGTAGCGTGGAAAACGGCGCAGCCTTTTCCACTGCAGACTTCGCGGCAAAGGCCCTTCACCCCATCGCTCTCCCGTAGGGAGAGGGGGCTATTCGCGCAGGCGTTCAGCTCCATTCGCTCCGGCACGCCCGTGATCGGCCGGCGTGCCTCGACCGTAGGCACGCCCCCAGTCCCAAAGATCCAGAACGTGTGCGGCTTTTCCTGCCCTGGTTCAGGGACGGCGAGGCGCTGCGGCGGGAGTAAGATCGCCATCCCAGCCACCGCCAAGTGCGGCGATCAGCTGGACGCTGGCACTGAGGCGGCTGCCCAGCAGGGTCAGGTTGGTGCGCTCGTTGCTCAGGGCGGTGGTCTGCAGGGTGACCACGTCGAGATAGCCGATCAGCCCGGCCTGGTACTGGTTCTCGGCCAGTTGCAGGGCACGGCGCGCGGCATCCAGCGCTTCCTGGCGCACGCCGGCTTCGTCGCTGTAGGTGCTCAACTGCACCAGATAGTCTTCCACCTCGCGGAAGCCATCGAGCACGGTCTGGCGATAACCGGCGACGCTGGCGTCGTAGCTGGCCTCCGCGGACTCCACCTGGGCGCGTCTCAGGCCGCCATCGAACAGCGACAGGGCAAAGGACGGCCCGATCGACCAGAAGCGATTCGGCGTGCTGATCAGGTTGCCCCACTGGCTGGCGCTGTAGCCGCCGCTGGCACTCAGGGTCAGGTCGGGATAGTAGGCCGCTTCGGCGACGCCGATGGCGGCATTGGCGGCCATGACCTGGCGCTCGGCCTGGGCGATGTCCGGACGCCGCTCCAGCAGCGTCGAGGGCACGGCGCTCGGCAGCGGCGGCAACTCGGGAATGGCCTTGACCGCGGCCAACTGGAAGTTGGCCGGGACTTCGCCGACCAGGACCGCGATGGCGTTTTCCAGTTGGGCACGCTGATACGTGAGGTCGATGGCGTCGGCCTGGGTGCTCTTCAGCTGGGTGGTCGCCTGGGCCACATCCGCCGGGGTGACGATGCCGGCGCGGTACTGGTTCTGGGTCAGGCGCAGGGAACGCTCGTAGGCGGCCACGGTGGCGTCGAGCAGGCGCTGCTGGGCGTCCAGCACCCGCAACTGCAGGTAGTTGGTCGCCAGTTGCGTCTGCAAGCTCAGGCGGGTGGCCGCGAGCTCCGCGGCGCTGGCCTGGGCGGAAGCCCGATCCGCCTCCACCTGGCGCCTCACGCGACCCCAGAGATCCAGCTCCCAGCTCACCCCCAGGCTGGCGTCGTAGGCGTTGCTGATGGTGCCTGTGCCACCGCTGCTGAAGGTGCTGCTGGTGCCATTGGAGTTGCGGATGACGGTGTTGCTGCCCGAACCACCCCCGCGCCCGGAGCGGGTGGCGCCCAGGCTGCTGGACAGGGTCGGGAACAGCGACGCCCGCGCCTGGCTGACCAGGGCCAGGGATTGCCGATAGCTGGCCTCGGCCTGGGCCAGGCTCTGGTTGCGCTGGTTGAGCTGGACCATCAGGCGGTCGAGGGTCGGATCGTCATAGCGCCGCCACCAGTCGCCACGGATCTCCAGGTCCCTGGGCGCTGCCGCCTGCCAGCCTTCGGCATGGCGATAGGCGACCGGCACCGCGGTGGTCGGCCGCTGGTAGTCCGGGCCCAGGGTACAGCCGGCCAGCAGCAGAGCCAGGGTCAGCGTCGGCAGGCGCAGGGTTGGGGTCATAGCGGCGTATCCAGGGCAGCGTCGGTACGGATGCCGCGCCAGCGATTGACGCGGCGGCGCAGGCGTTCGAAATAGAGATAGACCACCGGGGTGGTGTAGAGCGTGAGGATCTGGCTCAGCACCAGGCCGCCGACGATCACCAGGCCCAGCGGTTGGCGCATCTCGGCGCCTTCGGTATCGCCGATCAGCAGCGGCACGGCACCGAGGATGGCGGCCATGGTGGTCATGAGAATGGGCCTCAGGCGCAGCAGGCAGGCCTGGCGGATGCCCTCCTCGGGCGTCAGGCCCTGCTGGCGTTCCAGTTGCAGCGCCAGGTCCACCATCATGATGGCGTTCTTCTTCACCACCCCGATCAGCAGGAACAGCCCGAGCATGGAGATCAGGCTGAACTGGCCGCCGGTGAGCTGGATGGCGAGCAAGGCCCCTACCCCGGCCGACGGCAGCGTTGAGAGGATGGTAAGGGGGTGCACGTAGCTCTCGTAGAGCACGCCGAGCACGATGTAGACCAGCACCAGGGCGCCCAGGATCATCAGCGGCTGCCCGGACACCGTGCTGGCGAAGATGTTGGCCGAACCGCCCAGGCGCCCCTGGACATCGCTGGGCAGGCCGATGGCCGCCACCGCGCGCTGCACCGCCCGGGTCGCCTGTTCCAGGCTGACATCCGGCGCCAGGTCGAAGTTGATGCTTTCCGAGGCGAACTGGCCATCGTGGGTGACGCGGTCCTCGGCGAGGCTGTTGGTGTAGTAGGCGAAGGCCGACAGCGGCACCTGGGCGCCGCTGTCGGTGATGACCCGCACCTGTTCGAGGACGGTCGGATCCTGGGCATAGCGCGGATTGATCTCCATCACCACCTTGTACTGGTTGAGCGGCTCGTAGATGGTCGAGATCTGCCGCTGGGCGAAGGAGTTGTTGAGCACCGCGGCCACGGTCTCCATGTTCACGCCGAGGCGCTTGGCCTTCTCGCGGTCGATCTGCAGGGTGATCTGCTGGGTGCTGCCTTCGCGGCCATCCACCGCGGTCAGCTCCGGCAGCGCCTTGAGCGCGGCCAGCACCTTGGGCTGCCAGGTTTCCAGCAGCCCGACGTCGCCCGAGAGTAGGTTGTACTCATAGGACGAGGTGCTCTGCTGGCGACCACCGAATCTCAGGTCCTGGTCGGCCATGAGGAACAGCTGGGCGCCCGGCACCTTGGGCGCATTGGCACGGATGCGCTCGATGACCTTCTGGGCATCCAGCTGGCGCTCGGCGATGGGCTTGAGGCGAATCAGCATCACCGCGTTGTTCACCCCGCTGCCGGAGCCGGAACTGCCGACGAAGCCGGAGGCACTGGCCACCGCCGGATCGGCCAGCAACGATTTGCGCAGGATCTCGATCTTCGGCTGCATCACCTGGAACGACAGGGCGTTGTCGCCGCGGATGAAACCGATCAGCTGGCCGGTGTCCTGCTGCGGCATGAAGGTCTTGGGCACCACCACGTAGAGCGCCACGTTGAGCGCTATGGTCGCGATCAGACTCAGTAGGGTCAGGCGCCGATGACGCAGGGCCCAGCCGAGGCTGCGGTCGTAACCCGCCACCAGGCGGCGATGGGCCCGCTCGCTGAAGCGCTGCAGACGACTTTCGGTGGCGGGATCGTGGGGCCTGAGCCAGCGCGCGCAGAGCATGGGCGTCAGCGTCAGGGACACCACCAGCGACACCAGGATGGCCGCCGCCAGGGTCAGGGAGAATTCGCGGAACAACTTCTCGACGATGCCGCCGATGAAGAGGATGGCGACGAAGACCGCCACCAGGGACACGTTCATCGACAGCAGGGTGAAGCCCACCTCGCGGGTGCCCTGGTAGGCCGCCTTGAGCGGCGCCATGCCGTTGTCGATGTGGCGGGCGATGTTCTCCAGCACCACGATGGCATCGTCCACCACCAGCCCGGCGGCCAGGATCAGGGCCATCAGCGACAGGGTGTTGAGCGAGAAGCCGAGGAGGTACATGACGGCGAAGGTACCCACCAGGGAGATGGGCACCGCCAGGGCCGGGATGACCGCGCTGCGCAGCCGACCAAGGAACAGCCAGACCACGCCGATCACCAGGAAGACGGCGATGATCAGGGTCAGCTCGGCTTCGTGCAGGGTCGCCTTGATCACCCCGGATCTGTCCATGGCCACTTCCAGGCGCGCGCTGGCCGGGACGATGGCTTCCAGCGCCGGCAGGCGCGCCTTGAGCGCGGCGATGGTCTCGATGATGTTGGCGTTGGCCTGGCGATTGACCACCAGCAGCACGGCGCTCTGGTCGTTGTAGAAGCCGGCGTTGTAGCGGTCTTCCACCGCGTCGCTGACCTTGGCGACATCGCGCAGGCGCAGCGTCGCGCCCTCCTGGTAGCGGATGATCAGCGGGGCGTAGTCAGCGGCCTTGAACAGCTGGTCGTTGGCCTGGATCTGCCAGTTGTGCTCGTCGTTGGCCACCGCGCCCTTGGGGCGGCGCTGGTTGGCGCTGTTGATGGCGGTGCGGACATCGTCCAGCGCCAGCCCGTAATGCTCCAGCTGGCGCGGTTCCAGCTCGACGCGCACCGCCGGCAGGGAGCTGCCGCCGATCTGCACCTCGCCCACGCCGTTGACCTGGGACAGGCTCTGGGCCAGCACCGTGGACGCCAGGTCGTAGAGCTCGCCCTTGCTCAGGGTCTTGGAGGTCAGCGAGAACACCATGATGGGTGCCTGGGACGGATTGACCTTGCGATAGCGCGGCATCTGACGCATGCCGCTGGGCAGCAGGTTGCGCGAGGCATTGATGGCCGCCTGCACCTCGCGGGCAGCGGTATTGACGTCCTTGTCCAGATCGAACTGGATGATGATCTGCGTCGAGCCCTGGCTGCTGCGGCTGGTCATGGAGCTGATGCCGGCGATGGTGCCCAGGGAACGCTCCAGCGGCGTGGCGACGCTGGAGGCCATCACCTGAGGACTGGCGCCGGACAGGGTCGCCGAGACCGTGATGGTCGGAAAGTCCATCTGCGGCAGGGGCGCCACCGGCAACAACCGGAAGGCGATGGCGCCGAGCAGCAGCAACGCCAGGCTCAGCAGCAGGGTCGCGACCGGCCGGGCGATGAAGGGCGCCGAGAGATTCACCTCAGGCCGTCCTGCGCCGGCGCAGACGCTCGCCCAGGCTGTCGAAGGCCAGGTAGATCACCGGGGTGGTGAACAGTGTCAGCACCTGGCTGACCAGCAGGCCGCCGACCATCACCAGACCTAGCGGCTGGCGCAACTCGGCGCCGGCCCCGGTAGCCAGCATCAACGGCACCGCGCCGAACAGCGCCGCCAGGGTGGTCATGAGGATCGGCCGGAATCTCAGCAGCGCCGCCTGGTAGATGGCCTCCTCCGGCCTCAGTCCCTGGTGGCGTTCGGCATCGAGGGCGAAGTCGATCATCATGATGGCGTTCTTCTTGACGATGCCGATCAGCAGGATGATGCCGATCACCGCGATCAGGCCGAGGTCGTTGCCGGTGAGCAACAGCGCCAGCAGCGCGCCGATGGCCGCCGAGGGCAGTGTCGAGAGGATGGTCAGCGGATGGATGAAGCTCTCGTAGAGCACCCCCAAGACGATGTACATCACCACCACCGCCGCCAGGATCAGCAGCAGGGTACTGGACAGCGAGGCCTGGAAGGCCGCCGCCGCGCCCTGGTAGCGGGTGTTGATGCCCACCGGCAGGCCGATCTCCTGCTTGGCCGCGTCGATGGCCGCCACGGCGGCGCCGAGGGAAACGCCGCTGGCGAGGTTGAACGACAGGGTCACCGCGGGGAACTGGCTGAGGTGGTTGATCACCAGGCGCGTCGGCCGCTGCTCCATCTTCACCAGGCTGGACAGCCGCACCGGGGCGCGACCGGTGTCCGTGGTGGTCTCGGTGGTGCTGGCCGTACCGGTGCCGCTGCTGCCGCTGGACGAGGTACCGCTGCCCGCCTTCACCCAGACCTGGCTGAGGGCGTCCGGCCCCAGGCTGTCGGCGGCGGCGCTGGCCAGCACCACCCGGTATTGGTTGGCCTGGGTGTAGATGGTCGAGATCTGCCGCTGGCCGAGGGCGTCGTAGAGGGCGTCGGTGATGGCCGAGACCTGCACGCCGAGGCGCGCCGCGGCGTCGCGGTCGATGGTCAGGTACAGCTGCAGCCCCTTGTTCTGCAGGTCGCTGGTGACATCGGTGAGTTCCGGGCGCTCGTGCAACGCCTCGATCAGGCGTGGCACCCAGGTGTCGAGCAGGCTGGCATCGGGCGAGTCCAGGCTCAGCTGGTACTGGGTCCGGCTGACCCGGTCCTCGACGCTGAGGTCCTGCACCGGCTGCATATAGAGGGTGATGCCCACCACCTTGGCGACCTCGGGCCGCAGCCGGTCGATGACCTCCTGGGCGGTGACGTCGCGCTCGCCCTGCGGCTTGAGGTTGATCTGCATGCGCCCGCTGTTGAGGGTGACGTTGTCGCCGTCGACGCCGATATAGGAGGACAGACTGGCCACCGCCGGGTCCTGCAGCACCACCTCGGCCAGCGCCTGCTGGCGCTCGCTCATGCCGCGGAAGGAGATCGACTGGGGCGCCTCGGTGATGCCCTGGATGGAGCCGGTGTCCTGGGCCGGAAAGAAGCCCTTGGGCACCAGCAGGTAGAGCACGGCGGTGAGCACGAAGGTCGCCACCGCCAGCAGCAGCATCAGCGCCCGGTGGGCCAGCGACCAGCGCAGCGCGCGGCCGTAGCCGGCGATCAGCCGTTCCAGCCAGACCAGCCGGTGCTCGCCGGCCTGTTCGCGCTTGAGCAGCCGGGCGCACATCATCGGCGTGAGCGTCAGCGAGATCACCAGGGAGATGAGGATGGCCACCGCCAGGGTGATGGCGAATTCGCGGAACAGCCGGCCGACCACGTCCTGCATGAACAGCAGCGGGATGAGCACCGCGATCAGCGAGACGGTCAGGGACACCAGGGTGAAGCCGATCTGGCGGGCGCCCTTGAGCGCCGCTTCCATGGGCGTGGCGCCCTCTTCCAGATGCCGGGAGATGTTTTCCAGCATGACGATGGCATCGTCGACGACGAACCCGGTGGCGATGGTCAGGGCCATCAGCGACAGGTTGTTCAGCGAGAAGCCGGCCAGGTACATGGCGCCAAAGGTGCCGATCAGCGACAGCGGCACCGTGACCGAGGGAATCAGGGTGGCGCTGAAGCGGCGCAGGAAGACGAAGGTGACCATCACCACCAGCCCCACCGCCAGCAGCATCTCGTGCTGGACGTCGGTGACCGCGGCGCGGATGGTCTCGGTGCGGTCGCTGAGCACGGCGATGTCGAGACCGGCCGGCAGGCTTTCCTTGAGGCTAAGCAAGAGCGCCTGGATGCGGTCGACGGTCTGGATGACGTTGGCGCCGGGCTGGCGCTGGACATTGACCAGGATGGCGCCGCTGCGATTGGCCCAGGCGGCCAGGCGGTCGTTTTCCGCGCCCTGGGCGATGGTGGCGACATCACCCAGGCGCAGGGCGCCGTTGTCGGCGTAGTTGAGGATCAGGTCGCCGTAGGCCTTGGGATCGCGCAACTGGTCGTTGGCATCCAGGGTGGCGACCCGGGTGGGGCCGTCAAAGCTGCCCTTGGGCTGGTTGGTGTTCTCGCTGGTGACCAGGCTGCGCACGTCGGCCAGGGTCAGGTTGTGGGCGGCGAGCTTGTCCGGATCGACCTGGATGCGCACGGCCGGACGCTGGCCGCCGGCCAGGCTGACCATCCCTACCCCGCTCACCTGGGCCAGCTTCTGCGCCATGCGGGTATCGACCAGGTCGTAGAGCGTGGGCAGCGGCAGCGTCCTGGAACTGATCGCCAGGGTGACGATGGGCGTATCCGCCGGATTGACCTTGTTGTACACCGGCGGCGCCGGCAGGTCGTTGGGCAGGAGGTTGTTGGCCGCATTGATCGCCGCCTGGACCTCCTGTTCGGCGACCGACAGGTCCAGCTCCAGGTTGAATCTGAGGGTGATGACCGAGGCGCCGCCGGAGCTGGTGGAGGCCATCTGCGACAGGCCCGGCATCTGCCCGAACTGACGCTCCAGGGGCGCGGTGACGGCACTGGTCATGACATCGGGGCTGGCGCCCGGATAGAGGGTGAGCACGCGGATGGTGGGATAGTCCACCTGCGGCAGGGCCGCGACCGGCAGCAGGCGATAGGCCAGCAGACCGGCGATGAGCAGTGCCACCATCAACAGGGTGGTGGCGACCGGGCGCAGGATGAAGGGGCGCGAGATATCCATCGCGGCCGGTCAGCCCTGGGTCTTGCCGGGCTTGCGTACCGCCGGCTTGGCCGGTTCGCTGGGCGCCGCCGAGGCGCCGGTGACCACCTCCACCTCGTTGCCCTCGCGCAGGCGATCGGTGCCTTCGGTCACCACCCGGTCACCGGCGGCCAGGCCCTCGGTGACCACGGTCAGGCTGCCGTCATCCGGCCCCAGCTTGAGGCTGCGCACCTGGATCTTGTTGTCGGCACCGACCACGTAGGCGAAGATGCCATTGGAGCCGAACTGGATGGAGGCCGAAGGCACCACCAGGGCCTGCTCCAGCACCTGTTCGCGCACGCGCACGGTCACGAACTGGTTGGGGAACAGCGCCTCGTCGCCATTGGCGAAGCGCGCGCGGAACTTGAGGGTGCCGGTGGCCGTGTCGATCTGGTTGTCGAAGCTCTGCAGGGTGCCGTCGGCGACCTTGCGCGAACCCCCGCGATCCCAGGCTTCGACCGGCAGGGTCTGGCCGGCGCGGGCGCGCTTGAGCAGTTCGCCGAGCTGGCTTTCCGGCAGGGTGAAGACCACCGAGATCGGCTGGGTCTGGGTGATGACGGCCACCACGGTGCTGTCGTTGGCGGACAGCAGGTTGCCGCCGTCCAGCTGGCGCAGGCCGACGCGACCGGCGATGGGCGCCTTGATCTGGGTGAAGGCCAGATTCAGCTTGGCATCGGCCACCGCCGCCTGGCTGTTCTTGAGCGTGCCGCGGTACTGGTTGACCAGGGCTTCCTGGGTATCCAGCGTCTGCCGGGCGATGCTGTCTTCACGGAACAGGCCCTGGTAGCGCTTGAGGTCCAGCTCGGCATTGCGCAGCTGCGCCTGGTTCTGCTGCAGGGTGCCTTCGGCCTGTTGCAGGGCCACCTCGTAGGGACGTGGATCTATGGTCGCCAGCAACTCGCCGGCCTTGACCTTCTGGCCTTCCTCGAAGGCCACCCGCACCAGTTCGCCGGCGACCCGGGTGCGCACGTTCACGGTATTGAGCGCCGTCACCGTACCGATGGACTTGCGCACGATGGGAAAGCTGCGCTGCTCCACCGCCACCACCCGTACCGGCGTGGGGCCGGTCATGCCGAAGGGCGAACGCGGGCCCTTGCCGGCGGCGACCTCGTTCTTCTGTGCGTGCTGGTGATACCAATACCAGCCACCCGCGGCCACCAGCGCCACGAGGACGAGCAGCCAGACCAGTCGGCGACGGGAGGAAGAGCGAGGCGAAGAGTCGGACATCGAGAATACGTACACGCTGGGAAATGCGGAAGATAAGCAGTAGCGAGACGGCTAACCAGCCCCTTTACCGCGTTTTTACCTAAAGCAAAACGGGCAGGCACAAGAGGCGCCTGCCCGTCTCGAAGCGCCCACCGCTCTGGGCGGTGGATGGCCGGCGATCAGCCGAGAACGGCGAGTGCAGCCGCGTAATCCGGCTCCTGGCCAATCTCCGGAACCAGCTCGCTGTGCAGCACCTTGTCCTGCTCGTCCAGCACCACCACGGCGCGGGCGGCCAGGCCCTGCAACGGACCGCTGGCGAGGGCGACGCCATAGTCCCGCAGGAATTCGGCACCGCGCAGGGTGGACAGGTTCACGACCTTCTCCAGGCCCTCGGCGCCGCAGAAGCGCTTCTGGGCGAACGGCAGGTCGGCGGAGATGCACAGCACCAGGGTGTTATCCAGCTTGTCGACTTCGGTGTTGAACTTGCGTACCGAGGCCGCGCAGGTCGGGGTATCGACGCTGGGGAAGATGTTGAGCACCTTGCGCTTGCCGGCGAGGCTGGCCAGGGTGATGTCCTGCAGATCGCCATTGACCAGGCTGAACGCCGGGGCCTGCTGACCAGGTTGCGGCAGGTTGCCCTGCACCTCGACCGGGTTGCCACGCAAATTGACGGTTGCCATGAACGGCTCCTTTCTCATGAGACGGGACAGGGAGTAAACACGTTTTCCGCAGGCGATCAAAGCGTTACGCGTACCCACTTCAAAAATCGCGGCGATAGAAGAAATCCAGGGAGTTGGCCAGACCGCTGGCGATCTCGAGATAGAGCCGGCGGGTGAGCTGGTAGCGCAGGGCCACGGTGTTCGCCGAAGCGAACACTCCGACCCCATAGCGCACCGACAATCGGTCGGTGAGGTTACCCGAGGCCACCACGCTGGTCTTGTCTCCCGAACCCGCCGTATCCAGCTGGAAGTTCTGGATGCCCAACCGCTGCGCCAGGGCGCCGGCGGTACCGGAACTGCCGGCCAGGCCCAGGGCCAGGGCCGCCTGGCCGAGCACGTTGTTGTCCCCTTCGCTGCCGCTGGACAGCGGACGACCCAGCACCAGGTAGGCCAGCGCCTGCTCCTGGCTCATGCTCGGCTCGGAGAACACCTCGATGCGCGGCTGCTGGGCGAAACCCGAGAGCCGCAGGCCCGCGGTGACGTTCTGCTCCTGCACCACCCGCACGGCTTCGACGTCGATATAGGGCTGGGCGATGGGGCCCTGGAAGAACAGCCGGGCGCGTCTCATGGTTAGGCGCTGGCCATAGGCGTTGTAGCGGCCGTTGCGCAGATTCAGCTCGCCGCGGGTGTCGAGGTTGTCGCCGATGTGCACCTTGCCGACGATCTCGGCGGACAGCCCGAAGGCATCGAAGGTGAGCTTGTCGGAACCGACCAGCACGTCGACGTCCATGGCGATCTGCATGGGCTGCTGCCTGGCGGGCGCTTCCTGGCCGACGATGACGGCATCGTCCGACACCTTGACCGTGGACGGCGGCAGCTGCTGGACCTGGATGCGCCCGCGCGGCACCCGGACCTCGCCGGCCAGGGCCAGACGGCCGTCCTTCATCAGGATCTTGAGATTGGGCGCCACTTCCAGCTGGGCATAGGGTTCGACGTTGACCGGCAGCTTGTCGCCGGTGACCGCCACGTTGACGTCCAGGCCATTGGCCCAGCCGACGCTGCCCTGGATCTGGCCACGCCCCTGGGTCCCGCTGCGCCAGCCGCCGTCGAGAACGGCGCTATCGCCCTGGATGCGAGCGGTCAGGCCGAGATCCTGCAGGCGCGTCGGCACGCTGCCGCCGCCGATGTCGCCACCACTGAGCTGGATCTGGCCATTGACCCGCGGTTGCAGCAGGGTCCCTCCCAGCTCGCCCGCGCCGTTGATCTTGCCCTCGAGGTGTTCGATGCCTTCGACGAAGGCCTTGCCCAGGGCCAGATTCAGGCCCTGCAACTGGAAACGACCGGCCAGCGCCTGGCTCGGATCGCGGGGATCCAGCCGGGCCTGGACGTCGAGCCGGCCGAGATCGGCACTGGTCAGGCGGACCTGGGTGTCGACCTGCTGCGGCTTCAGGGCGCTGGTGACGTCCAGACTGTCGTAGCTGAAGGTCTGCCACTGCCCCGCCGCGTCGCGCAGTTTGACGCTGCCCCGCCCGGCCTGGAGCCGGATCTCGCCCTCGGGTCCGGCCTTGGGCAGGCGCAGGTCGACGTCGCCATCCAGCGTTCCCTGCCAGGCCAGTTCCGGCGGCAGCAGCGGTTGCAGACTGGCGAGCGGGAAGGCGCGCAGGTGCCAGGCTAAACGGGTGTCGGGCAGCAGTTGCTGATCGTCGCCACAGAGGCTGGCCGCGCCGGACCGCCAGCAGTGCCGGCCCAGCTCCAGGCGCCCGTTGGCCAGGCGTTCGATGCGCGCCGGGCTCTGCAGGGTCCAGTTCTGGCCGCTGGCGGCGACCGAGCCGCGCGCGAGCTGGCCCTTCCAGTCGCCGTTGTCGGCCAGGGTACCGCCGGCCGCGAGCGCCAGGTTGAGCGGCGCGCCCTTGAGCGACAGCTCGGCCTGCTGCTGGCGACGATCGCCCTGCCCCTGCAGGCGCAGGACGCCGAAGTCGCGCCCGGCCGCCTGCAGCCCCTGGGCGGTCAGGTCCAGATCGCCGCGTTGGCGATCATCCAGCGTCGCCGCCAGGGTCAGGCTGGCCATGCGGTTATCGGCATAGGCGAGTTGGCGCCCGTCGAGGCGCAGCTGGCCAGCCGGCGCCTTGAGGGTGCCGGCCAGATCCAGGCGGCCCTGGGCACTGCCGGACAGATCGGGCCAGAGTTGGCCGAGGCGGCGCAGGTCCAGTTGCAGCTGGCCTTGCAGCCGCTGGTCGAGGGCGCCTTGCCCCTGGATGCGGTTGTCACCCAGGCGGATGTCCAGCTGCGAGACCTGCCATTGCTCGTCGGCGCCCTTGGCCTTGGCCGTCAGCACGGCCGGCTGGTTGCGCAGTCGGCCCTTGAGATCCAGATCGGCGTCCAGCTGCAGGCGGCCATCCTTGAAGGCACCGGAACTGCGCAGCGGACCGGCCAGGCTGCCGGGCAATTGGGCGACCCAGAAGGCCGGATCCAGGCGACTCAGATCCAGGGCCACCTGCCAGCTCACGCCCTCGGCGAAGCCCAGGTTGACCTTGCCCTGCGCCCGCCCCTGACCGGCCTGGAGATCCAGCGACGGCAGGTTGAGCTGGGTGGTATCGCCACTGAAGGGGGTGGCCAGGGTGAAGGCGCCGGCCGGACCGGTGGCGGCGGCCTTGAGATTGCCCAGGTAGGCGCCGTCCCGGTAGGCCACCTCGCCTTGCAGGCGCTGCAGGCTCACCGGGGGCTCCGCCATGGGATAGAGCCGCCGCCAGGGGAAATCCTGCCAATTCAGGGTGGCATCGGCCGCCAGCCCCTGGTGCCAGTCGACCTGTCCGGCCAGCGCCACGCGCTGGTCGGGCGCGGCCTGCAAGCGCAGCGCCGCGATCTGCGCGCCCTGGGCATCGACCCGGCCATCCAGATTCAGCGCCACCGGACCGCCCTCGCCCGGCAACCGTGCCTGGCCGACCAGGGCGTAGCCCGCGGCCAGATCGCCCCGTGCGGTCAGTTTGAGGTCGTTCAGCCGCAGGGTCTCGGGCAGGCTGGCGGCCGCCTTGAAGCCATCGGCCACCAGTTGCAGATCGGCCGGGACGTTTTCCACCAGTGGCTGCACCGTGCCGGTCAGGCGGCCGGGCAGATAGCCGCTGCTGTCGGCCTCCAGCTGCAAGGTCTTCTGCAATTCGCCGTCCAGCTTGAGCGCCAGCGACCAGGGCGCAGCCTCCGGCGCGGGCAGGCCGAGGGTGCCCTGCAACTGCAGCGGCCAGGCGCCGCTGGGCTGCAACCGGCCGTGAGTATCCAGAGTGATGCCGTGGGCCATGCCGGCCAGGCGCTCGATGGCGATGCCATCGGCCTGCCAGCGGGCCTGGAGTTCCAGGTCGCGGGCCTGCTCGGCGCCGTTGTAAAGGATCTCGCCGATCCGTACCTCACCTAGCTGCACCCCCAACGGCAAGCCGAGGCTGGGCAACTGGATGGGTCCGCTCCGCTCGGGCGCAGGCTCCGGACTGGGCGCCTGCTCGATGGCGACACGGGAGGCGACCAGGGTATCGAGGCACAGCTGCAGCCTGAGCAGGCAGCCGGGTCGCCAGGCGAATTCGGGCGCCTCGACCGTGACCCGGGTGGCACCGCCGTCCCAGACCAGCTGCCGGGCCTGCCAATGGCCACCCAGGCGCCCCTGAAAATCGACCAGGGTCAGACCCGGGACCCGTTCCAGCAGCAGACGGCTGACGCTGCCGTTGCCCAATACCAGGGCCAGCAACAGGATCAGGGCGCCCAGCAGGGCGGCCAGTACGCCAAGGATGACACCGCCTACCGACTTCACAGCTCAGGTCCTATGGAAAAGTGCAGGCGGATGCCGCCGGGTTCGTCGAGACCATGGGCCAGGTCGACGCGGATCGGCCCGACCGGCGAGACCCAGCGCACGCCGACGCCGACGCTGGTCTTGAGTTCGTAGTTGTTAAGGTCGTTGAAGGCGCTGCCCTGATCGATGAAGGTGGCCAGGCGCCATTTGTCCCGCAGGGGATACTGGTACTCGACGCCGCCGGCGACCAGGTAGCGGCCCCCCACGTAGTCGCCTTCATCGTTTTCCGGCGACAGGGTCTGGTAGTCGTAGCCGCGAACGCTCTGGTCGCCGCCGGCGAAGAAGCGCAGTGACGGCGGCACCTTGTTGTAGCCATTGGTGAAGTTGCCGCCCAGTTGCAGGCGTCCGAGGAAGCGGTGCCCATCGCCCACGGTGATCAGCCCGCGGGCCAGCGCCGTGGCATGGATCATGTTGGCGTCCGAGAGCAGTCCTTCCTTCGCCGCCGAGACGCCGAATTGCAGACGGTAGCCGCGATTGGGGTCGATGCGGTTGTCGCTGCGCAGCAGGGAGAAATCGACCCCCGGCATGACCAGGTTGGACGTGCCCTCGTCATTGCCCAGGCGATAGCTTTCGTTGCGCCACTTGAGCGAGAGCACCCGCTCCCAGCCGTTGGGAAACTTGCGATGCCACTCGGGGCCCACGGTCAGCAACTGGCTGAGGGAGTCGTCGTTGGCGATCTGCTCGTACTGGTAGCCGCCGGCGAAGCGGAACTTGTCGTTGATCGGGTCCTGTCCGGGAATGTCGTACCAGGTGGCGATGCTCTGGCGGGGCGCCGACAACTCCGCTTCCGCGCCCAGGCTGTGGCCCTGGGGATTGAGCCAGTGGTTTTCCCAGGTGAATCTCAGCCGTGGGCCGACATCGGTGGAATAGCCGGGGCCAAAGCCGAAGGTGCGCGGCTTGCGGGTCCGCAAGGTGACCGTTACCGGCACCTCGGCCGCGCCTTCCTGCTTGGGATAGGTGTCGAGTCGCGCGCCGTCGAAGAAGCCGCTGGCCAGCAGGTTGCTCTGGAAATCGGCGATCAGCTCGGAATCGTAGGGCGTGCCCTGGGCGAAGGGCACCATGCGCTGAAGCAGATCGGGATCGAAGGGCGCATCCCCTTCGAACGAAACCTTGCCAAGAACGAAGCGTGGCCCGCTGTCGAACACCAGGGCGATATCGGCAAAGCCGGTGGCTGGATCAATGCGCAACTGATGCTGGGTGAAGGTGCCGCGAAAGAAGCCATAACGCTGCGCCTGATTCTGGATCAGGCTCTTGGCGTCTTCGTAGAGGCCCTGGTTCAGCGGCTGGCCAGCCTTGAGTCCGGCCGGAATCGGCTGGCGAAAGGCGCGCAACTCGCGCGCCGGGCCTTCGATACGGATATCCACGTTGCGCAGCCTGACCGGCTCGCCCGGCCGTACCTCGACGACCAGCCGTGGCGTTTCGCCCAGCTCGACGCGGCTCTCGATCTGCGCGTGGTAGTAGCCGAGCGCCTGGGCCGCCTGTTCGGCCTGCCGTTCCGTGGCCGGACGCAGGCGCTGCAACCCGGCGACATCCCGCCCCTCGACCGAGCCGATATAGGCCTGGATGTTGTCTCGCAAGGCGTTATTGGCGGGCTGGACGCGAACGCTGACTTCGGCCGGTGCCGCCCAGGCCGCGCCGTGCAGACAACAAATTCCAATCAGGGCGCGGCGTAGAGCGTTCGGCTTATTCATACAGGGATGCTAACGGGCGTTGCGCTGTGAGACAAACGGGAGTGACCAGGGTTCGCCAGGTCGCCGCTTCGGCAACAGGCTTTCTGCTAGGCTAGGGCCATCCACGTTTTGGGAGGGCGTCATGAAGGTAGTCTGCTTCAATATCAACGGCTTGCGTGCAAGACCTCATCAACTTTCTGCCATCATCGAACGCTATGATCCGGATGTGATCGGCCTCCAGGAAACCAAGGTCTCGGATGACCAGTTTCCCCTGGCAGAGGTCGAGGCCCTGGGCTATCACGTGCACTATCACGGTCAGAAGGGTCACTACGGCGTGGCCCTGCTGTCCCGCCTGGCGCCGCTGGAGCTGCACAAGGGCTTTCCGGGCGACGGTGAGGAATCCCAGAAGAGATTCATCTATGGTGTCTTCGCGGACCGCCAGGGTCAGCCGCTGGTAGTGATGAACGGCTATTTCCCTCAGGGCGAGAACATCGCCCATCCAACTAAATTCCCTGGCAAGAGGAAGTTCTACGCGGATCTTCAGAATCTACTTGAAGAACGTTTCTCGCCGGACACGCCCTTGCTGCTCATGGGCGACTTCAATATTTCGGCCCAGGATCGCGACATCGGCATCGGCGCCGC
The DNA here is from genome assembly GCF_014190935.1 of Pseudomonas sp. AS2.8. NCBI lineage: Bacteria > Pseudomonadati > Pseudomonadota > Gammaproteobacteria > Pseudomonadales > Pseudomonadaceae > Pseudomonas > Pseudomonas sp. AS2.8. The sequence continues at coordinate 1,238,225 of NZ_JACHVV010000001.1, read as the reverse complement.
CAATGCCAAGCGCTGGCTGCGTACCGGCGCCTGCAGCTTCCAGCCGGAAGAACGCGAGTGGATGCAGCGGCTGCTGGGCTGGGGCCTGGTCGACAGCTATCGCCAGCTGCACCCGGAAGTCGACGACCGCTTCAGCTGGTTCCCCTATCGCAGTCGCGGTTTCGAAGACGAACCCAAGCGCGGCCTGCGCATCGACACCATCCTGGCTTCGCGAAGCCTGCAGGAGCGCATCGTCTCCGCCGGGGTGGACTACGAGATCCGCGGCATGGAGAAACCCTCCGACCACGCGCCGATCTGGCTGGAATTGACGTGAGGTCCTGTCACACCGACGTCATGCGGCATCCCTAAGGTGTCGGCCTCGCCTTAGGCTCGAGGCCGACCCATGAATTGCTCCGCCCCGGTATTCCGCCGCGCCCTGCTGCGGCGAGCGGTGCTCGCGACCTTGCTTCCGCTGCTGCCTTCACCCCTGCTGGCCAGCGAATCAACGACCACCCTCCTGCGCCTGCAGGGCTCCAACACCATCAATGCCCGCCTCGGTCCGCGCCTGGTGGCGGCCCTGCTCGGCGAGCGCGGCTACCGCGAGCCCCAGGTGGTACCCACCGCGGTGATGGACGAGTGGCACCTGGTGGCGCGCGCCCCGAACGGCACTAGCGTGGCCGTGCAGATCGCGGCCCATGGTTCCAGTACCGGCTTTACCGCCCTGGCCGCGGGTACCACCGATATCGCCGCGGCGTCGCGCCCCATCACCGACAGCGAGGTGAGCACCCTGGCCGGCCTGGGTGACCTACGCAGCAAGGAGGCGGAGTACGTCATCGGCCTGGACGGCCTGGCGATCATCGTGCATCCCGGCAATCCGCTACGGGAGCTCGATCTGCAGCAGCTGGCGCAGATCTTCTCCGGTGACCTCAGCGACTGGCAGCAACTGGGCGGCACGCCCGGCCCGATCCGGCTCTATGCGCGGGATGATCGCTCGGGCACCTACGATACCTTTCGCGAGCTGGTCCTGAATCCTGCCGGCAAACGCCTGGGCGCCGCCGCCAGGCGCTTCGAGTCCAACGAGGAACTGGCGCAGCGGGTAGCCGAGGATCCCGCCGGCATCGGCTTCACCAGCCTGGCAGCGGCGGCCACGTCGCCAAAGCTGGCCCTGCGCGATGGCGAAGGCCGCGCCATCGCCCCCAGCGAGGCCAGCATCGCCACCGAGGACTATCCGCTCGCCCGCCGCCTCTTCCTCTATGGCCCGCCTGCCCAACGCTCGGACTGGGCGCGCAGCCTGCTGGAGTTCAGCCAGACTCCGGCGGGTCAGGCGGTGGTGCAGCAAAGCGGCTTCGTCGCCCAGCGCATCGAGCCTCTGACCATAGGCGACACCCGTGGCATGCCATCCGCCTACAGCGAGCTGGCGCGTAGGTCGCAGCGCCTCACGGTCAACTTCCGCTTCACCGCCGGCAGCGCGCGCCTGGACAACAAGGCGCTGCGTGATGTCGAGCGGCTGGCCGCCTTCATGCGCCAGCCGGAGAACGCCAACCGGCAGCTGATCCTGGTGGGCTTCAACGATGCCACTGAGGATCCGGCACGCGCAGCCCTGCTGGCGCGCCTGCGTGCCACCGCGGTGGCCACGGCGTTGCGTCACCAGCAAGCCTTCGCCAGCGAACTGCTTTCCCTCGGCGACCAGCTACCGGTCGCCGGACTGTCGCCCAACGGCCGGGTGAAGAACCGCCGTGTCGAGGCCTGGATTCACTAGCGAACGGCGACGCCAGGCCGGTGGCGGGAAGAGGTGCGAGGCACACAAGCACGCCAGTGCGTTGCAGGCGCAAGGGTCAGCTGCCGACGACGCGCAAAAAAACCTAAAGTAACTTCTTAAAAGTAATTTCTAATCCAGTTCAATAAAATAACGCATACATATGATTTTAAAGGAAAATATAATAATAAAATTGATAACTGAGCCTTCTGCTAGCGAGAGGCAGGCGCAACCCTCTCCAGCCCCTGCACACGTTCGCCCGTTTTGATCCCATGCGTCGAAAACCAGCCGGCCTGGGTTTCCAGCGCGTAGCGCGCTGGGGCCCTCGAGCAATGGCGGGTATCGGTCAGTGGCTGCATCTCGACGGCATTGAGGAGCCTGCCGCTCGCATCGATGAAGGCGGCGGCCAGGGCGCTGGGGGTGTCGCGCATCCACAGGCAGCGTTCGTCATCTCCGGCGAAAACGAACAGCATGCCTTCGCGGGCGCCCAGTGGCGGTCGGCCCATGAGTCCCTGAGCCCGCTGTGCAGGCGTCGCCGCCACCTCGACGGCCAGGCGCTGCTCGGCGATCCGCAATTCGAGCCGCTCCGCCGCCCAGCCGGGCATGGCCACCAGGGCGGCGAACAGCAGGAAACCGCCCCGACCACAAGCTGGCACCCGCTTCGCTTCCTCGCGCGCATGGACAAAAAACGTCATCGCATGTGACCTTTACCGGACGAAAGCAATCTATCCCACATTGTCAGACAACCTCTCGAGTCCGATGTCGACCGCCAGCCTACCGCCCGCACCCTCACCCGCTCTGGCCACCCGCATTACCCTGGGCACGGTGCTCTTCACCTTTATCGCCTACCTTACCATCGGCATCCCCCTGGCCGTGCTGCCGGGCTACGTGCATGACCAGCTGGGTTTCAACTCCATCATCGCCGGCCTGGTGATCAGCAGTCAGTACCTGGCGACGCTGTTCTCGCGCTCCCATGCCGGACGCATCATCGATACCGTGGGCGCCAAGCAGTCGGTGCTCTACGGCATGCTCGGCTGCGGCCTCAGCGGTGTCCTGATGCTGGCCTCGGTGCTCCTGCAGGCCTGGCCCTGGGTCAGCCTCACCGCCCTGCTGCTCGGTCGGCTGGTGCTGGGTTGCGCCGAAAGCCTTTCGGGCACCGGCGCCATCTCCTGGGCGATCGGCCGGGTCGGTCCGACCAACACCGCCAAGGTGATCTCCTGGAACGGCGTCGCCAGCTACGGCGCCCTGGCCATAGGCGCGCCGCTGGGCGTCGTGCTGGTAGATACCCTGGGGCTGTGGATCATGGGAGTCAGCATCATCGGTCTGGCTGCCGTGGGTTATCGCATCGCCAAGCCCCGTCCGCCCATCGTCCCGGTCCGCGGCGAACGCCTGCCCTTCACCACCGTGCTGGGCCGGGTCCTGCCCTTCGGCCTCGGCCTGGCGCTGGGCGGCATCGGCTTCGGTACCCTGGCGACCTTCATCACCCTCTATTACGCCAGTCAGGGCTGGAGCGGCGCGGCCCTGTGCCTGACCGTGTTCGGTTCCTTCTTCATCGGGGTGCGCTTGGTCTGTGCCAACGCCATCAATCGCCATGGCGGCTTTCGCGTCGCCATCGTCAGCCTGGCGGTGGAGGCCGTGGGCCTGGCCATCCTCTGGCTGGCGCCCAGCGTGACCACCGCCCTGGCCGGCGCCGCCCTCACCGGGATCGGTTTCTCGCTGGTGTTCCCGGCCCTGGCCGTGGAAGCCGTGCAGCGGGTTCCATCCTCCAACCGGGGCGCCGCCCTGGCCGGCTACTCGGTATTCATCGACCTTTCGCTGGCGGTCACCGGCCCCCTGATCGGCGCCGTGGCCACCCATTTCGGCTATGCAGCCAGCTTTCTCTGCGCCGCCCTGGCCGCGCTCGCCGGCCTGGCCCTCAGCGTTCGCCTCCTCTGCCGTTTCGACGAGTCCTCTCGAGAACAGTCATGACCACGACCGCCCCTCCCGCTACCTCGCTCGCCGTCACGCTGCGTATCGTTTCGATCGTCGTCTTCAGCTTCCTGCTGTTCCTGGCGATCGGCCTGCCGCTGGCGATCCTGCCGGGCTACGTTCACGACGATCTCGGCTACGGCTCGGTAATCGCGGGGCTGGCGATCAGCATCCAGTACCTCGCCACCCTGTTCACCCGGCCCCTGGCCGGCAAGCTGGCCGACAGCATCGGCGCCAAGCGCGGGGTGATCTACGGCCTGTTCGGCTGCGTCGCCTGCGGTGTACTGACCCTGCTGGCGACCTCGCTGCAGAGCGTGCCCGGCCTCAGCCTGGGCCTGCTGATCGTCGGCCGGGTCATCCTCGGCATGTCCCAGGCCATGATAGGCACCGGCTGCCTGAGCTGGGGCATGGGCAGCGTCGGCATGCAGCACGTGAGCAAGGTGATCTCCTGGAACGGCATCGCTGCCTACGGCGCTCTCGCAATCGGCGCACCGCTGGGTGTGGCCATGGTCGCAGGCCTGGGCCTGTGGAGCCTGGGCGTGGCCATCGCGCTGCTGGGTGCGCTGGGCCTGGCGCTGGCCTGGAACAAGGAACCGGCACCGGTGATTCCCGGTGAGCGCCTGCCCTTTCACAAGGTGTTCTGGCGCATCAGCCCCTTTGGCCTCTGCCTGCTGCTAAGCTCCGTCGGCTTCGGCGCCATCGCCACCTTCGTCACGCTCTACTATGCGAGCAATGGCTGGCCCAACGCCGCCTTCTGCCTCACCGCCTTCGGTGCCGCCTTCATCTGTGCGCGGCTGCTGTTCGCCGGCACCATTAACAAACTGGGCGGCTTTCGGGTCGCCCTGGCCTGTTTCACCGTCGAGACCCTGGGTCTGCTGCTGCTCTGGCTGGCGGTCACGCCGCAGATGGCACTGATCGGCGCGGCCATGGCCGGCTTCGGGCTGTCGCTGGTCTATCCCGCCCTGGGGGTGGAGGCCATCGTCAAGGTACCGCCCACCAATCGCAGTGCCGCGCTGGGCGCCTACTCGCTATGCCTGGACCTAGCGCTGGGCATCACCGGTCCGCTGGCCGGGGCCATCGCCAACGGCTTCGGTTTCAGCGCCATCTTCCTGTTCGCCGGCCTCATGGCCCTGGCCGGCCTGGGCCTCAGCGCCCTGCTCTATCGCCGCGCGCTGCGCGAGCGTCCCGACCAGACGGCAGCCTGACCGGCTGGCAGCGCCAGCGGCAGGCGGCTGCCGAATCGCCCAGCGGCAGGTGAATGCCGGCCTTCCACAGCGCCTACAGCGGACCGGGATCCGGAATCGGCGCCGGCGGCTTGGCGGGTTCGGTCAGATTCTCGACCACCTCGTCGGGGATCTCGGTATCGATTTCCTCGTCGGCCATGTCGGAGTCGTTGAGCGGTGCCTGATCGCCACCCAGCCAGAGGGCCAGCGGCGAGGTGGTGTCGGGCGCGGGAGAAAGAGAAAGGATCATGCCGTGGCTCCTGTGCCGGTCGGTCTCAGAGATTAGTAGGTCGGCGGCGCCAGATGTTTCATCCGGACGCTTACCGCACGTCGCCCGACCGCCAAGCGGCGTCTACCCCTTGCCAGAGCCTTCGCGCGAATCCGCTGCCTGGACGTGAAGGTCCATCCCGGCAAAGATCAGCGCTTATCCGGGCCATTGGCCAGCAATCTGGCCGGCGGCTGACTAGACTTCAGGGATCCTCCCACCCTGGACTGCCTGCCTATGGATACGCCGACCCGCTCCGCCAGCACCTCGAATCTGCTCGCCGTCGTCGCCGAGGACGAATTGCTGCTCCAGGCCCTGGTCCGCGAGGTCCTCAAGCAGGAGGGCTTCCATGTGGAGACCTTCGGCACCGCCGACGCCGCCCTGCAGTTTCTCGAATTGCATTGGCAGCAGGTCAATGTGGTGGTGTCCAACGTACGGATGCCGGGCGTGATCGACGGCGTCCAACTGGCCAGGATCGTCAGCGAACGCTGGCCGGGGGTGCCCTTCGTGCTGATGTCCGGCTACGCCGGCCTGCGCAATGACATTCCGTCCGGGATACCCTTCCTGCACAAGCCCTGGACGCTGGATCAACTGACCGAAGCGGTCTGGAACGTGGTGCCGCGTCCCGGCTCTTCCGGCCCGGCCGCCCGCTAGTCCAGCGACACCCGGCCGCCGCCTGCCCCGTACAAACGACCTCGCAGCTATGACACAATAGGCGGCATGTCGGGCACCGCCCGCCTTTACCGCAGCCCAGCCAGGCCGCCGCGCACCGTCGCTGCCCATCGAGCCTGCCCGCTGGACCTCTGCCCGTCCGATCGAAACGCTCTGTCCTGGCCGCCCGCCGGCCCGGACAGCGGCCGAACTCCGGTCTGAAACCCCTTACAGGTAACTCCCTTGATCTCCACCGCTAACATCACCATGCAGTTTGGCGCCAAGCCGCTGTTTGAGAACGTGTCCGTCAAATTCGGCAACGGCCATCGCTATGGCCTGATCGGCGCCAACGGCTGCGGCAAGTCCACCTTCATGAAGATTCTCGGCGGCGATCTGGAGCCCACCGGCGGCCAGGTGATGCTCGAACCCAATGTGCGCCTGGGCAAGCTGCGCCAGGACCAGTTCGCCTACGAGGATTGCACGGTCATCGACACCGTGATCATGGGTCACGCCGAACTGGCCAAGGTCAAGGCCGAGCGTGACCGCATCTATTCGCTGCCGGAAATGAGCGAAGACGACGGCATGGCCGTGGCCGAACTGGAGGTGCAGTTCGCCGAATTCGACGGCTACACCGCCGAAGCGCGTGCCGGCGAGCTGCTGCTCGGCCTGGGCATCCCCCAGGACCAGCACTTCGGCCCCATGAGCGCCGTCGCCCCCGGCTGGAAGCTGCGCGTGCTGCTGGCCCAGGCACTGTTCTCCGATCCGGAACTGCTGCTGCTCGACGAGCCGACCAACCACCTGGACATCAACACCATCCGCTGGCTGGAAGGCATCCTGGTCGCGCGCAACAGTACCATGATCATCATTTCCCACGATCGTCACTTCCTGAACAGCGTCTGCACCCACATGGCCGACCTGGACTATGGCGAGCTGCGCCTGTTCCCGGGCAACTACGACGAGTACATGACCGCCGCCACCCAGGCGCGCGAGCGGCTGCTGTCGGACAACGCCAAGAAGAAGGCCCAGATCGCCGAACTGCAGCAGTTCGTCAGCCGCTTCTCGGCCAACGCCTCCAAGGCCAAGCAGGCCACCAGCCGGGCGCGCCAGATCGACAAGATCCAGCTGGACGAGGTCAAGCCTTCCAGTCGCGTCAGCCCCTTCATCCGCTTCGAGCAGCACAAGAAGCTGCACCGTCAGGCGGTGACCCTGGAGCACGTCACCCAGGGCTTCGACGGCACGCCGCTGTTCAAGCGCCTGGGCCTGCAGGTCGAGGCCGGCGAGCGGGTCGCCATCATCGGCCCCAACGGCATCGGCAAGACCACCCTGCTGCGCACCCTGGTAGGCGAGATGACCCCGCAGAGCGGCGAGGTGAAATGGACCGACAGCGCCGACGTGGGCTACTTCGCCCAGGATCACGCCGAGGACTTCGCCGACGACGTCACTCTGTTCGACTGGATGGGTCAGTGGACCCAGGGCGGCGAACAGCTGGTCCGGGGCACCCTGGGTCGCATGCTGTTCTCCAGCGACGATATCCAGAAGTCGGTCAAGGTCATCTCCGGTGGCGAGCAGGGCCGCATGCTGTTCGGCAAGCTGATCCTGAAGAAACCCAACGTACTGGTGATGGACGAGCCGACCAACCACCTGGACATGGAATCCATCGAGGCGCTGAACCTGGCGCTGGAAAACTATCCGGGCACCCTGATCTTCGTCAGCCACGACCGCGAATTCGTCTCCTCCCTGGCCACCCGCATCCTCGACATGAGCGAGACCGGCGTGGTGGATTTCAGCGGCAGCTATGACGACTACCTGCGCAGCCAGGGCATCAACGGCTGACCCGGGGTTCGTGTAGTGGGTCGCGCGACCCACTACACGAACAAAATAGAGGGTGCCCTAAACAGTTACCCTAGGTATCATTTCGCACCGAAACGGGTACTCGACCAGGATCGCCGCGATCATCACCTATCGTTTGCGCCGGGAGACCAGGGGTCTCCTGCCACGTCTCGTAACACGTAGCGCCCCCTTCCGGCACGCTCGACGGGTTCCCTGTCGCATCCTGATCTCCCCGCCTGGCACCGGCCTTCGCCGGCCCGCCGGGACGCTTGGCCCCCATTCAATAAATCAGAACATTGCCGGACGGCCGCTGTCGCAACTGACTGCCATGCCCTACCGGTTGCCCACCCCTGCCCGGCCGCTTGCGGCCAGCCAGGGGTTGCCCAACTCGAGGTCGGGCTCCGACGCCCGCTCTCCCTCAGGTGTAAAGCGAGACACTGTCTCAGGAGTACGATGAATGCACAGTGGTAACGAAGAGTCGGATTTCGTTTTCGTCGGCGCGGGAATCATGAGCGCGACCCTGGCGGTCATGCTCAAGGAACTGGAGCCCACGAGTACCGTCGAGGTACTCGAACTGCTCGACGTAGGCGCGGCGGAGAGTTCCAACCCCTGGAACAACGCCGGAACCGGCCATGCGGCCCTCTGCGAGTTGAACTACACGCCGGAAAAGGCGGACGGCAGCATCGACATCACCAAGGCCCTCAGCATCAACGGCATGTTCGAGGCCTCCAAGCAGTTCTGGTCCTATCTGGTGGAAGAAGGCCACTTCGGCTCGCCGCGCGCCTTCATCAGCCCGGTGCCGCACATGTCCTTCGTGCATGGCGCCAAGGACATGGCCTTCCTGCGCAAGCGCTATGACGCCCTCAAGGATCACGCCTGCTTCGACGGCATGGAGTATTCCGAGGACCACGCCAAGCTGCGCGAGTGGATGCCGCTGGTGATGGAAGGCCGGCCGGCCACCGAAGCCGTGGCCGCGACCCACGTGGCCGGGGGTACCGACGTCAACTTCGGCGCCCTGACCATGAGCCTGCTGGGTCACCTGCAGACCCGCCCCGGCACCCAGGTCCGTTACAACCAGAAGGTGGTGGATCTGACTCGCGAAGCCGACCAGCGCTGGCGCCTGACCATCGAAGACAGTCGCTCGGGCGCCACCCGGACGCTGATCGCCAAGTTCGTGTTTCTCGGCGCCGGTGGCGCGGCCCTGCCGCTGCTGCAGAAGTCGGGCATTCCCGAGGGCGCCGGCTATGGCGGCTTCCCGGTGAGCGGCCAGTGGCTGCGCTGCGACGATCCGCACATCGTCGAGCGCCACCAGGCCAAGGTCTACGGCCTGGCCGGGGTCAACTCGCCACCGATGTCGGTCCCGCACCTGGACACCCGGGTGGTGGATGGCAAGAAGTCGCTGCTGTTCGGGCCCTTCGCCGGCTTCACCACCAAGTTCCTCAAGCGGGGTTCCTTCCTCGACCTGCCCAAGTCGATCAAGTCGGGCAACATCGGCCCCATGCTCGCCGTGGCGCGGGACAACATGCCGCTGACCCGCTACCTGGTCGGCCAGGTGCTGCAGTCCTTCGACCAGCGCGTCGAGGAATTGCGCGCCTTCTACCCGGCCGTGCGCAAGCAGGACTGGCGCCTGGAAGTGGCGGGCCAGCGGGTGCAGATCATCAAGAAGGATCCGCAGAAAGGCGGTGTCCTGCAGTTCGGCACCGAGATCGTCGCCTCCGGTGACGGCACCATCGCCGCCCTGCTGGGCGCCTCCCCGGGTGCCTCCACCTCGGTGTCCATCATGCTGACCCTGGTGGAGCGCTGCTTCCCCGGCCGCTTCCAGAGCGAAGACTGGCAGGCCAAGCTGCGCACCATGTTCCCGGCCTTCGGCCACAAGCTGGCGGAAGAACCCGAACTGCTGCGCGAAGTGCGCGAGCGCACCACCCGCGTGCTGCAGCTCGACCAGCCGGCCTGACCCCACCTGGATGGCCCACTGGCGGGCCATCCCTGCTCCTGACGTCCCCACCCCAGCAAAACCGCCCCCTCTCCCCCAGGGAGAGGGTTGGGGTGAGGGGCTATCGCCCTCCGACGCCCGCCTAATCCCCCAGTGCCGCGCCCTCGCGCCGCGGATCGGCACCTCCCTGCCAGCCTGAGCCCACCCGGCGAATGACCTGGATGCCGCTGGTCATCTCGTCTTCGCGCACCTGATGCCCACGCTGCTCCAGCGCCTGGCGCAGGGCCGCGGTGGTCTCGCCACGCTCCAGCTCGGTGGGGCCATTGCGGCTGCCGAAATTCGGCAGGCCCGCTGCCGCCTGGGGATCCAGTTGCCAGTCCAGCAAGCCGACCAGGGTCTTGACCACATAGCCGGCGATCTGCGAACCGCCCGGCGAGCCCAGGGTGGCCAGCAGCTCGCCACTCTGGCGATCGAACACCAGGGTCGGCGACATGGTCGAGCGCGGGCGCTTGCCCGGCTCCACCCGATTGGCCACCGGCAGGCCCTTCTCGCGTGGCACGAAGGAAAAGTCCGTCAGCTGATTGTTGAGCATGAAGCCCTTCACCATCAGGTGGGAGCCGAAGTAGCTTTCCACCGTGGTGGTCATGGACAGGGCGCCGCCCCAGGCATCCGCGGCCACCACCTGCGAAGTAGAGATGCGCAGCGGCGAACGATCCGGCGCCCAGGCCAGCGTCGGTCCTGGCGGAGTGCCCGGCGCCGCCTTGCCCAGGCTGCGCACCCCGACCTGCTGCGCCCGACTGGCCAAATACCCGGGATCGAGCAGACCCTTGACGTTGACCGGCACCCGCTCTGGATCGGCCACGTACTGGGCGCGATCGGCATAGGCCAGGCGCTCGGCTTCGGCGATCAGGTGCACGGCTTCGGGACGCGGCTCCTGGCCCGCCGGCAGCGCGGTCGGCACCGGTCGCAGCGGCGCCAGGGCCCAGGCCGGATCACGGGCTTCCAGGGCCTGGAGGATGCCCAGGGTCTGGGCCACGGTGATGCCACCGGCAGGCGGCGGCATGCCGCACACGCGCCAGCGCCGGTAGTCGGTGCACAGTGGCGTGCGCGTCCTGGCGCGATAGCCGGCCAGATCCTGGAGACTCAGGCTGCCGGGATTGGGGCTTTGCTGCACGGCCGTGGCAATAGCCTGGGCCAGGTTGCCGCGATAGAGCGCCCCGGCGCCTTCCCGGGCGATCAGCGCCAGGGTATCGGCCAACTCGGGATTGCGCAGCCGGGTGCCCACCGGCTTCACCTGCCCCTGGGCATCCAGGTAGAGCGCGGCCATACCCGGTGACTGCTTGAGGAAGGGGTCGTGGAGCAGCTGGTTATGCAGCCGCGGCGACAACGGGAAACCCTCGCGGGCCAGGCGGATGGCCGGCTCGAACAGCACCTGCCAGGCCAGCTTGCCGTGGTCGCGATGCGCCAGCTCAAGCGCGCGCAGCACCCCGGGCACCCCGACCGAACGACCGCCGATCCGTGCCTCCTCGAAGGCCATGGGGCTGCCGTCCGGGTGCAGGAAGAGCCTTTCCGTGGCGCCCGCCGGCGCGGTCTCGCGACCGTCGTAGGCTTGGACCTGGCGACCGTCCCAGTAGAGCAGGAAGGCGCCTCCGCCGATCCCCGAGGATTGCGGCTCGACCAGGGTCAGGACCGCCTGCATGGCGATGGCGGCGTCGATGGCCGAGCCACCCTGGCGCAGGATCTCCCGCCCTGCCTCGGCGGCCAGGGGGTTGGCCGCCGCCGCCATCTGCCGGGTGGCTGCGCTGGCCGTCAGCCCGGGGCGGTAACCGGAACCGGCCTCGGGGGCCGTGGGCAAGGCGGTTTCGCGATTCTGGCTACAGGCGGCCAGGGTCAGGGACAGGAAAAGGGGCGTGAGGATCGACAGAGGGGTTCGCAACGGGGGGCTCCTGGGCAACCGGGGGCTTTCGCTCGCCAAGCCTAGCCCATCAGTCGCACCGGCGCCGCCGGCCCGACCTCAGAGCGGCAGGTGACGGTGCAGAAAGCCGCCGCAGAGCACATCCAGCCAGAGCAACTGGTGGACGGCGACGATGGCGAAGAACACCAGCCGAAAGCTCAGCTTGACCGTCTTGTGGCGAAAGCGCTGCTGGGCGATCAGGGCGCCCGGCCAGCCGCCGAGCAATTCGCCCAGGTGCAGCATCCGCTCCGGTACGCGCCAGCCCTTGTCGCGGGCGCGCTGCTTGTCGTGCTTGTAGAGCAGATAGGTGGCCACGCTGGCCAGCAGGTAGAGCGCCACTGGCCAGAGCACCCCGCGGCCGAAGGCCAGGGACAGCATGCCTACCAGGGGCAGGATGAAGACCGCGATCTGCAGCAGCGCCAGCATGTCCTGGCGGGCGATGGCCGCGCGCTGCTGGTAGGGCGTCAGCGGCCCTGCCCGCTTGGCGGCCTTGGGGGAAGCGTTCTGCGTAGACGCACGAGCCGGCTTGCGCCGGCTCTGCTGTTCCTTCTCGGGTTTCACCCGGCCGCCTTGGCCGCGTGCCAGTCGATCCAGCCGAATTGCCAGGTGGCCAGGATCAGCAGTCCGAAGACGATGCGGTACCAGCCGAAGACCTCATAGCTGTGGTTGCCGATGAACTTCAGCAAGGCCTTGACCGCCAGCATGGCGAAGATGAAGGAGGTGACGAAGCCGACCCCGAATACCAGGACATCGCTGGCGGTGAACAGATGACGGTACTTGTACACCGAGTAGACCGTCGCGCCGACCATGGTCGGCATGGCGAGGAAGAAGGAAAACTCGGTGGCCGCCTTGCGCGACAAGCCGAACAGCAGGCCGCCGATGATGGTGGAACCGGAGCGCGAGGTGCCCGGAATCATCGCCAGGCACTGGGCACAGCCGACCTTGAGGGCGTCATGCCAGCGCATGTCGTCCACCTCTTCCACGCGGATGCGATGGGTACGCTTTTCCGCCCAGATCATGATCACGCCACCGATCACCAGGGCGAAAGCCACGGTGATGGGGTTGAACAGGTATTCGTGGATCAGGTCGCCGAGGATCACGCCCAGCACGGCGGCGGGCAGGAAGGCGACGATCAGGTTGCCGGTGAACCGCTGCGCATAGGACTTGCGCGGCAGATCGGTGACGATCGCGAAGACCTTGGCGCGGTATTCCCAGACCACGGCCAGGATGGCCGCCAGCTGGATGATGATATTGAAGGCGATGGCCCTTTCCCCACCGAAGCCGATCAGATCGGCAACGACGATCTGGTGGCCGGTACTGGAAATGGGCAGAAACTCGGTGATGCCCTCGACGATCCCCAGAATCAGCGCCTGCAAGGCACTCCATAGGTCCATGGTATTACTCCATCCAAGTGAAACATTTGCAGGTAGCCGGAGCTGCAGGCTCCGGCGGCAACGGGGTTCGAACCGTGACGCTCCGCAGGGCATGGCCCTTCGCGGTACCCAAGACAGCACGTGCTGAAGTCAGCGCCCGGCACCTTACCAGAGCGAGACCGGTTGAAGAGACCGATAGACGGCCATTAGGTGCCGTACAATGACCCATTCAATCTTTCCGGATGTGAAGCATGTCGTTTCTGGAGTCCCTCACCACCCTGCTGGGCATGTCGCCAGTGGAGCTGCTGGCCGCCGTTCTCGGGGTGATCGCCGTCTGGCTGACGGTGCGCCAGAACATCTGGGCCTGGCCCATCGGCCTGGTGATGGTGGTGCTCTACGCCTGGATCTTCCTGGACGTGAAGCTCTATTCCGACATGCTGTTGCAGTGCATCTATGCGGTGCTGCAACTCTATGGCTGGTGGCAATGGCTTAGAGGCGGCCAGCAGCACCAAGGCCGCGTGGTCAGCTCGCTCGCGGCGAGACCCTTGCTGGCCGGTCTGGCCGTTGGCGCCCTGGGTAGCCTGGCGCTCGGCTATCTCATGGGCACCCACACCGATGCCGCCCTGCCCTGGCTGGATGCGGCGCTCACCGGTTTCAGTCTGGTCGCGCAGTTCTGGATGGCGCAGAAGCGCCTGCAATGCTGGGTGCTGTGGTTCGTGCTGGACGTCATCTATGTAGGCCTCTTCTATTACAAGGGCCTCTACCCCACCGCGATCCTCTACGCGGTCTTCGTCGGCCTCGCCGCCTATGGCTGGCTGGACTGGCGCCGCGCCCTGGCGACCTCGCGATGAAGGTGGTGGTGCTGACCGGCCCCGAATCCAGTGGCAAATCCTGGCTGGCGACGGTCCTGAGCGAGAGATTCGGCGGTGTCCGGGTCGACGAGTACGTTCGCGAATATTGCGAGGCGCACGGCACCGACACCCGCCTGGCGGATGTGGAGCTCATCGCCCGCGAGCAATTGCGCCGGGAAGACCAGGCGCGGGCCAGGGCGCCGGCATTGCTGCTGCTGGACACCCATCTGCTGAGCAACCTGCTGTGGAGTCGGCTGCTGTTCGAGGCCGCGCCCGCCTGGCTGGAGCCGGCGCTGCTGGCCCGCCGCTACGACCTGCACCTGCTGCTCGACCCGCGCGACGTCGCCTGGCAGGACGACGGTCAGCGCTGCCAGCCGGAGCTCGCCGAGCGCCTGGCATTCTTCGCCAGCTGCCGGGACTGGCTGCAGACCCACGGCCAGCCGGTGCTGGAAATCGCCGGCGACTGGCCCGAGCGGCAAAGGGCCGCGCTGGCCGCGGTGAGTCGATTGCTGCACGAGTCCTGACCCGTCGGTAGAATGACGTCCTACACCGGAGAACGCCATGCACGACGACGATGCCTCTTTCGCTGACTTCACCCGCGGGATCCGTCCACTCAGGCAGGATCGCGCCGACACCGGCAAGTCGCGCGCCGACCTGGGCCAGATCGCCCAGCGCCGGGCCGATGCGACCAGGACCTCGACCACGACCCGGGTGGATGGCCTGAGCGATGCCTTCGTCATCGATGTAGGCGCCGAAGACGAACTCTACTGGGGACGCGATGGCGTCCAGGACACCCAGCTGAAGCGCCTCAGGAGCGGCCAGATCCCCTTCGAGGGCAGCCTGGACCTGCACGGCATGACCGTGGAAAGAGCGCGCGAGACCCTCTGGGACTTTCTCGCCGAGGCCACCCGCCTGGAAATCCGCTGCGTGCGCATCACCCATGGCAAGGCCGCGCGCCTGGATGGGCGTCGGCCGCTGATCAAGAGTCACGTCAACACCTGGTTGCGCCAGCACGCTCAGGTGCTGGGCTTCACCTCCTGCCTGCCCCGCCACGGTGGCACCGGCTCGCTTTATGTCTTGCTCAAGCGCACCATGCTCGAAGGTCGCGACGAGTGACTCCGCGACTCGGGTGACGTCTCACCAGAGCGCCAACCTCCTTATCGACAAACAGGAACCCAAATGTCTCTCGAACAGCACTACTCCTCGATCCTGACCGGACTCGGCGAAGACATCAGCCGGGAGGGGCTGGTGGATACGCCCAAGCGCGCGGCCAAGGCCATGCAGTACCTCTGCCGTGGCTACACCCAGACGCTGGAAGAGGTGGTGGGCGAGGCGCTCTTCACTTCCGACAACAGCGAAATGGTGCTGGTCAAGAACATCGAGCTGTACTCCCTGTGCGAGCACCACATGCTGCCCTTCATCGGCAAGGCCCACGTCGCCTACATGCCCAAGGGCAAGGTGCTGGGGCTGTCCAAGGTGGCACGCATCGTCGACATGTTCGCCCGCCGACTGCAGATCCAGGAAAACATGACCCGGCAGATCGCCGAAGCCATCGAGAAAGTCACGGGCGCGGCCGGTGTCGCGGTGGTCATCGAGGCGCAGCACATGTGCATGATGATGCGTGGCGTGGAGAAGCAGAATTCCTCCATGGTCACCTCGGTGATGCTCGGCCAGTTCCGCGCCAGCGATGCCACCCGCGCCGAATTCCTCAGCCTGATCAATCGCTGAACCGGTCGAGACGTTCGCCATCCCGGAGGGTCGAAGCCTCGAACCTCCAGGAGACCTGTACGCCATGGCGGACGTCCACAGCCTCACCCTGTTCAAGGCCCAACCCGAACGCTCCCAGGCGCTGGGCGCCCACCTGCTGGATCTGGCCGCCATGGCCGTGCGGGACGAGGGGTGCCTGGACTATCGGGTCTTCCAGGGCAGCGAGGACGGCGACGTCTGGGTGGTCCAGGCCCGCTGGATCTCGGTCGCCGCCCAGGACGACCACTTCAACCAGCCACACACCCTCGCCTTTCTCGACGAGTTGCCCAAGCTGGCGGACGAGGTGGATCTGTATCCGCTGGAGCCGAAAGAGCCGACGGCCGAGCTTTGACGAGCGGCTGCCAGGATTGCGCTAAATCGCAGGTTGGGTCGAGACGGCTCCATTATCGAAGCCCAACGGGCTCGGTACTGAGCAGGAGCTGTTGGGCTTCGCTGCGCTCAACCCAACCTACGGTGCCCGTTTCAGGATCGTAGGTTGGGTTGAGACGGCTCCATCGTCGAAGCCCAACGGGCGCGGTACTGAGCAGAAGCTGTTGGGCTTCGCTGTGCTCAGCCCAACCTACGGTGCCCAGGGCAGGATCGTAGGTTGGGTTGAGACGGCTCGATCGTCGAAGCCCAACGGGCCCGGCGCCGGGGCGGGAGCTGTTGGGCTTCGCTGTGCTCAGCCCAACCTACGAGCCGAGTGCCCGGTTACGGCCATGGCGATCTGCCGATGCGGCCGGCCCTGCCAAGCCACCCCCGTCGTAGGGTGGACAACGGCGTAGCCTTGTCCGCGAATGGGCACCGCGGGAGATGGAAAAGGCTGCGCGGTTTTCCGCGCTACCGCCCTTCCCCACCACTCAATACTCGGACAGCGCAAAGCTGGTCAGGGCGAAGGTGGGGATGCCGGCGGCTTCCAGGCGCTTGGAGCCGCCCAGTTCGGGCAGGTCGACGATGGCGGCGGCCTCGTGGACCTCGGCGCCCAGGCGGCGGATCAGGTTGCCGGCGGCGACCAGAGTGCCACCGGTGGCGATGAGGTCGTCGACCAGCAGCACCGAATCCCCGGCACCGACGCTGTCCTTATGCACCTCGATCACCGAATCGCCGTATTCGGTGCTGTAGACCTCGGTCAGCAACTCGGCCGGCAGCTTGCCCTGCTTGCGAAACAGCACCAGCGGCTTGCCCAGTTCGTAGGCCAAGATCGGACCGATGAGGAATCCGCGGGCATCCAGCGCCCCGACATGGGTAAAGGACGCCGAACGATAGCGCTCCAGCAACTCCGCCATGACGGCGCGCAGCCCCTCGGGCGACTGGAACAGTGGCGTGATGTCCCGAAAGATCACCCCCGGCTTGGGAAAATCGGGCACGGCGCGGATGAGGGATTTCAGGGCGGATTCGGAAAAGGACATGGCAGAGACTCTCGGGCGCCGGGCGCCTGGTTGAACACGATTGCACAGTATACCGATGCCTGCCCGGCCAGGGCCAACCCGCCATCCCTGCGAGCTGAATCGATTCATGTAGTGACTCGCGTTGACAGCTACCAACGAAGCGGACATTCTCGGCCACGCGCAAACGTTTGCGCGACCACAAGAACCATAAGAATTCGGAGATTCCCCTATGCTGGCCTTTCGCCCTGCCCGCCTGCTGGCGGCTATCGCTCTCGCCTCCGCTTCGCTGATCCTGCCGCTCACCGCCAGTCATGCCACGGCCGCCGAAAAGCCCAAGGTCGCGCTGGTCATGAAGTCCCTGGCCAACGAATTCTTCCTGACCATGGAAGACGGCGCCAAGACCTACCAGAAAGAGCATTCCGCCGACTTCGACCTGATCTCCAACGGGATCAAGGACGAGACCGACACCTCCAGCCAGATCCGTATCGTCGAGCAGATGATCGTGTCCAAGGTCGACGCCCTGGTCATCGCCCCGGCCGACTCCAAGGCGCTGGTTCCGGTCCTGAAGAAGGCCAGCGACGCCGGCATCAAGGTGGTCAACATCGACAATCGCCTGGATCCCGAGGTGCTCAAGTCCAAGTCCCTGGACATCCCCTTCGTCGGCCCCGACAACCGCAAGGGCGCACGCCTGGTGGGCGAGTACCTGGCCAAGCAGCTCAAGCAGGGTGACCAGGTCGGCATCATCGAGGGCGTCTCCACCACCACCAACGCCCAGCAGCGCACCGCGGGCTTCAAGGACGCCATGGAAGCGGCCGGCATGAAGATCGTCGGCGTGCAGTCCGGCAACTGGGAAATCGACAAGGGCAATGCCGTCGCCGCGGCCATGCTCAACGAGTATCCCGACCTGAAGGCCCTGCTGGCCGGCAACGACAGCATGGCGCTGGGCGCCGTCTCCGCCGTGCGCGCCGCCGGCAAGAAAGGTCAGGTGCAGATCGTCGGCTACGACAACATCAAGGCCATCCACCCGATGCTGAAAGACGGTCGCGTCCTCGCCACCGCCGACCAGTTCGCCGCCAAGCAGGCCGTGTTCGGTATCGACGCCGCGCTCAAGCTGGTCAAGGGCGAGCCCACCGGTGCCAAGGACGGCGTGATCGAGACGCCGGTCGAACTCGTCACCCAGCCCTGAGTCAAGGAGAGCCCCATGTCGTCCGAGGTCATCCTCAGCGCCCGTGGCATCGGCAAGACCTATGCCCAGCCGGTACTCGGCGGCGTGGACCTGGAATTGCGCGCCGGCCAGGTGCTGGCGCTCACCGGGGAAAACGGCGCCGGCAAGAGCACCCTGTCCAAGATCCTCTGTGGCCTGGTGCAACCCACCACCGGCGAGCTGAGCTTCCTCGGCCGACCCTATGCCCCGGGCAGCCGCCGTGAGGCGGAAGCCCAGGGCGTACGGATGGTCATGCAGGAACTCAATCTGCTGCCTACCCTCACCGTGGCGGAAAATCTCTTTCTGGATCGCCTGCCCCGGCGACTGGGCTGGATCGACCGGCGCCAGTTGCGCGAACAGGCGCGGCTGGCCATGGCCCAGGTCGGCCTGGAGGCCATCGATCCGGATACCCCCATCGCCGAACTGGGCGTGGGTCACCAGCAGATGGTGGAAATCGCCCGCAACCTGATCGGCGATTGCCGGGTGCTGATTCTCGACGAGCCGACCGCCATGCTCACCTCGCGCGAGGTGGAATTGCTGTTCGAACAGATCGAGCGCCTGCGTGCCCGGGGCGTGGCCCTGGTCTACATCTCCCATCGCCTGGAGGAACTCAAGCGCATCGCCCAGCAGCTGGTGGTGCTGCGCGATGGTCGCCTGGTGGCCGACGCGCCCATGGCGGAGTACGGCACCGACCAGATCGTCAGCCTCATGGTCGGCCGCGATCTCGGCGAGCACCTCGACATGGGCGAACGGCGGTTCGGCCCGCCCCTGCTGGAGGTCAAGGGGCTCACGCGCGCCGACAAGGTCCAGGACGTCTCCTTCAGCGTCCGCGCCGGCGAGATCTATGGCATCTCCGGGCTGATCGGCGCCGGACGGACCGAACTGCTGCGGCTGATCTTCGGCGCCGATCGCGCCGATTCCGGCGCGGTGCAGCTGGCTGGCAAGCCGGTCGACCTGGGTTCACCGGCCAAGGTGGTGCGCCAGGGCATCGCCCTGATCACCGAGGACCGCAAGGGCGAAGGCCTGCTGCTCAGCCAGCCGATCAGTGCCAACATCGCCCTGGGCAACATGGCCAAGGTCGCCCAGCAGGGCCTGGTCAGCACTTCGCGCGAAGCGGCCCTGGCCGAGCGCCATATCAAGGGCATGCGCATCCGCTGCAACGATGGCACCCAGCCCGTGGGCGAACTCTCCGGGGGCAATCAGCAGAAGGTGGTCATCGGCCGCTGGCTCGAGCGCGACTGCCAGGTGCTGCTGTTCGACGAACCCACGCGCGGCATCGACGTCGGCGCCAAGTTCGAGATCTATGGCCTGCTGGCCGAACTCACCCGCCAGGGCAAGGCCCTGGTCGTGGTCTCCAGTGACCTGCGCGAGCTGATGCTGATCTGCGATCGCATCGGCGTGATCTCCGCCGGCCGCCTGGAAGCCACCTTCGAACGCCATGACTGGGATCAGGAGCGGCTGCTGGCCGCCGCCTTCGCCGGCTATCGCTCCCGCGAGGCCCTGCTGGAAGAACCCGTCCCACCGCAAACCCTTTCTCAGGAAGCCATTCGATGAGCAGTCTTCCCGTCACCTCTTCCCGGCGCGCCTTCGGCCTGGGCCTGGGCACCTACGTCGGCCTGGCCGCCGCCCTGCTGGCCATGATCGTGCTGTTCTCCCTGATGAGCAGCCACTTTCTCTCCTATGCCACCTTCACCACCCTGGCCAACCAGATCCCCGATCTGATGGTGCTGGCGACCGGGATGACCTTCATCCTGATCATCGGCGGCATCGATCTCTCGGTGGGTTCGGTGGTCGCCCTGGCCGCCGCCGTGGTCAGCGTCGCCACCCTGGAATGGGGCTGGGGCATCCTGCCGGCCGCCGCCCTGGGTATGCTCGCCGCTGCCCTGACCGGCACCCTCACCGGCAGCGTGACCGTGGCCTGGCGCATCCCCTCCTTCATCGTCTCCCTGGGCGTGCTGGAGATGGCCCGTGGCGCCGCCTACCAACTGACCGATTCGCGTACCGCCTACATCGGCGATGCCTATGCCTGGCTGTCGACGCCCTTCGCCTTCGGCATCTCGCCCTCCTTCGTCATCGCCCTGCTGGTGATCGTGATCGCGCAGCTGCTGCTGACCCGTTCGGTGCTCGGGCGCTACCTGATCGCCATCGGCACCAACGAGGAAGCGGTGCGCCTGGCCGGGATCAATCCCAAGCCCTACAAGGTCATCGTCTTCGCCCTCATGGGCCTGCTGGCGGGCCTGGCCGCACTGTTCCAGATCTCCCGCCTGGAAGCCGCCGATCCCAATGCCGGCGTCGGCCTGGAGCTGCAGGTGATCGCCGCCGTGGTGATCGGCGGGACCAGCCTCATGGGCGGCCGCGGCTCGGTGATCAGCACCTTCTTCGGCGTGCTGATCATCTCGGTGCTGGCCGCGGGCCTGGCCCAGATCGGCGCCAGTGAGCCGACCAAGCGCATCATCACCGGCGCGGTCATCGTGGTTGCGGTGATCCTCGACACCTATCGCAGCCAGCGCGCCAAGAGCAAGGGCTGATGGCGACCATCAAGGATGTCGCCGCCCGCGCCGGCATCTCCTACACCACGGTCTCCCATGTGGTGAACAACAGTCGCCCGGTCAGTCCGGGCGTGCGGAACAAGGTCGAGGCGGCCATCGCCGAACTGGGCTACGTGCCCAGCGGCGTGGCCCGCTCCCTGCGCAGTCGCGCCACCGGCACCTTTGGCGTGCTGGTGCCCAATGCGGTCAACCCCTACTTCGCCGAACTGGCGCGGGGGATCGAGGATCACTGCGAGCGCCAGGGCTACAGCGTCATCCTCTGCAATTCCGATGACGACGCCGACAAGCAGTTGCGCTATCTGCGGGTACTCAAGGAGCGCCGGATCGACGGCCTGGTGGTCGCCACCGTGGACGGCGATCCGCGCTTCGCCCGTGCCCTCGCCGGCCTGCGCATCCCGCTGGTGCTGGCAGACCGCCCGCTGGACGGCGTCCAGGCCGCGCATATCCGCATCGATCACCACCAGGGCGGCCTGCTCGCCACCCGCCACCTGCTGGAACTCGGTCATCGCCGCATCGCCTGCATCGGTGGCCCGGCCGATTCCCCCGTCGCCAGTGAAAGGATCACCGGCTACCAGGAGGCTCTGGCGCAAGCCGGTAGCGCCCCTGGCGCCATCGAGCGCTGCCCCTTCACCGCGGCGGCCGGTCATGCCGCGGCCCGCGAATTGCTGGCCCGGGCGGAGCGCCCGAGCGCGATCTTCGCCGGCAACGACACCATCGCGCTGGGCGTGCTGCGCGCCGCTGCCGAACTAGGCCTGAGCGTCCCCGGCCAGCTCTCGGTAGTGGGCTTCGACGACATCGAACTCAGCCGCTATCTCTACCCGGCCCTGACCACCATCGGCCAGTCGATCCGCGATCTCGGCGAGCGCGCCGCCCAGCTCCTGCTGGCGCGCCGCGAGACGGTCGGCAGCCCTTCCACCCACGACATCGCCGTACCCCGGCTGGTGCTGCGCGAATCCACCGCGGCGCCCCCTGCTCTGGAGACCTCCCATGCACCCTGACGTCGTCGTCATCGGCAGCCTGAACATGGACCTGGTGGTGCGCGCCCCGCGCCTGCCCAAGGGCGGCGAGACCCTCGCCGGCCACGCTTTCACCACCGCACCCGGCGGCAAGGGCGCGAATCAGGCCGTCGCCGCGGCGCGCCTGGGCGCCCGGGTCGCCATGATCGGCTGCGTCGGCGCCGATCCCTACGGCGACTTCCTGACCCGCAGCCTGGTGCAGGAAGGCATCGACTGCCAGGGTGTCTCGGTGGCGGCCGAGGTCCCCACCGGCATCGCGTCCATCCTGGTGGACGACCAGGGCCAGAATGCCATCGTCATCGTCGCCGGCGGCAACGGCGAACTGTCCGCCGCGCACCTGCAAGCGCAGGAGCGCGTGCTCGACCAGGCCAAGCTGGTGATCGCCCAGCTGGAAGTGCCGCTGGCCACCGTGGGCGACGCCCTCGCCCGCGCCCATGCACTGGGCAAGACGGTGATCCTCAATCCGGCGCCGGCCACCGGTCCGCTGCCGGCCGAGTGGTACGCCCATATCGACTACCTGGTGCCCAACGAAAGCGAAGCCAGCCTGCTGACCGGCCTGCCGGTAGACACCCTGGACCAGGCCGAAGCCGCCGCGCGGCAGCTGGTCGCCGCCGGCGCCCGCCAGGTGCTGCTGACCCTGGGTGGCCAGGGCCTGCTGCAGGTCACGGCCGACAGCTGCCGCCACCACCCGGCCACACCGGTCAAGGCGGTGGATACCACCGCCGCCGGCGACACCTTCCTCGGTGGCTTCGCCGCCGGCCTGGCGGAAGGTCTCAGCGTGGAGGCCGCCATCGCCCTCGGCCAGCAGGCCGCCGCCATCGCCGTCACCCGTCCGGGCGCCCAGCCCTCCATCCCTACCCGCCAGGAGCTCGCCCGGTGAAAAAGACCTCTCTGCTCAACATCGCCCTGTCCCAGGCCGTCGCCAGTCTCGGTCACGGCGACCTGGTGGTAATCGGTGACGCCGGCATGCCGGTACCGCCGGGTACCCCGCTGGTCGATCTGGCCGTCACCCCAGGCGTGCCGGATTTCCTCAGTGTGCTCCAGGCGCTGCTCAGCGAGATGCAGGTGGAAAGCCATCTGCTCGCCGAGGAAACCCTCACCGCCCAGCCACCGGCACTGGGCGAACTGGAACGCCTGACCGCGGACGGCGCCCTGGGCAGCCGCCGCCTGGTTTCCCATGACGAGATGAAGACCCTCTGTCGCCAGGCGCGGGTGCAGATCCGCACCGGCGAGTGCCAGCCCTACACCAACCTGATCCTGGTGGCCGGCGTCGCCTTCTAGTCGACGGCCCTGGCCAGCAGCCGCCGGGTCGTCAGCAGATCCAGCGGGCGGGCGAAGAAATAACCCTGGGCATGGCGGGCCCCCATGTCCCTGAGCAGTTGCAGCGCCTGGGCGTCCTCGACGCCCTCGGCGACCACATCCAGCCCCAGCGACTCGGCCATGCGCACGATGGCGCGAACGATGGCGACACTGCGCGCGCTGTCGGCCAGGCGCAGGACAAAGGACTTGTCGATCTTGAGGCCGCGAAAGCGGTATTCGTGGACGTAACCCAGCGACGAGAAGCCCGCGCCGAAATCGTCCAGCACCACCGAGACCCCATGGCGATCCAGGGCCTCCATGGCCGCCTTGGCGCGCTCCGGCTCGGCGACCAGTGCCCCCTCGGTCAACTCCAGGCAGATCCGCGACGGCGCCACGCCATACGCGGCCAGGATGCTCAGCACCTCGTCGGCGAATTCCGGCCGCACGATGCTGTAGCTGGAGCAATTGACGTGCACCACCGGCCAGTGCGCCTGGGCCGGCTCGGCCAGGGTGGCGGCGATGCGCGTCAGCATGTAGGTATCCAGGCGTCCGATCAGCCGTAGGCCTTCCAGTTCGGGTAGAAAGGCCCCTGGTGCCAGTACGCTGCCGTCCGGCTGACGCCAGCGGATCAGCGCCTCCAGCGCCGCCACGCGGCCGCTGGTGACGTCGATGATCGGCTGGAAGAAGGGCTCCAGTTCGTTGCCATTCTTCAGCGCCTTGCGCAGCGCGCCTTCGCGCACCACCTGGTCGGAGACCACCTGGCGCAGCTCCTGGTTGAAGACGGCGAAGTTGTCGCGGCCGCCCTGCTTGACCCGGTACATGGCCGTGTCGGCGTCGCGCAGCAGGTCATCCGGCTGCTGATGCAGACTGGGATCGGCCACCACGATGCCGATGCTGCAGGAGGCGAACAGGCTGTGGTCGTCGATCACCAGCGGGCGGTCGAAGGCTTCGATGATGCGCTGGGCGATGGCCACCGGCGAATCCAGGCCGCCACCGGGCACCAGGATGGCGAATTCGTCGCCCCCCAGCCGTGCCAGCAGGTCGGTCTCGCGCAGGCAGCTCGACAATCGCTCACCGGCCGCCACCAGCAGCAGGTCACCGAAGGGATGGCCGAACTGGTCGTTGATGCGCTTGAACCTGTCCAGGTCGAGAAACATCACCGCCAGGCCGGTCCCGTCGCGCTCCAGCGCCGTCCAGAGTTCGCCCAGGCGCTGCTGGAAGAAGCTGCGATTGGGCAGCCGGGTCAGGGCATCGTGATTGTTCTCGTACAGCAGTCGGGCATTGGCCGCGTCCAGCGCCCGGGTGCGCTCCTGCACCCTGACCTCAAGGGCCTGGCGCGACTGCTGGATGGCTTCCGCAGCGCTGCGCCGGGACAAGGCGGTGTCGATGTGGCGCGAGACGAAGGTCAGCAGCTCCTGGTCGCGCCGGCTGTAGTAGACGTCTTCGCGATAGCTCTGCACCGCCAGCACCCCCCGGACGTGCTTACCGTCATAGAGCGGGATGCCCAGCCAGGAGCAGGCTTCCGGGGTACCCGCGACCGGGGTGATCTCGCCCTGCTCGATCAGCAGCCGGGCCTTCTGTCGATCGATAATGCAGGGTCGCCGTTGGCGGATGGTGTACTCGGTATAGCCGCGGGTGCCGCGTCGGGCGACGGGTGCCGTGGTACGGCGCTCATCGGCGAAATAGGGAAAGCTCACCTCCCCCGAGGCGTCGTCGTAGAGGGCGATGTAGAAGTTGTGGGCATAGAGCAACTCGCCGACGACGCGGTGCAGACCGCCCAGCAGTTCCGGCATGTCGGTGCTGGCGCTGGACAGCTCGGCGATGCGGAACAGCGCCGCCTGCAGCTGCTCGGCGCGTTCGCGCTCGGCGATCTGCTCGCGCAGCCGGGCATTGACCTCCGACAGCTCCAGGGTGCGCTGGCCCACGGTGGCTTCCAGGGATTCGCGCCGCAGGATGCGATCCAGGGCCATGGCCACGTCGCGGGCGATCACCTGGAACAGCGCCTGGTCTTCGGGGCCATAGCGGCGCTCGCGGTCGTAGACCTGCAGGCTGAGCACGCCGAAGGTGCGATCGGCACCATCCTTGAGCGGGATGCCCATCCAGAACTCGGGGACCGAGCCCTGGCAATAGTAGGGCCCTGCCACCTGCGCCGCTTCGATGGCTTCCTTGGGCAGCAGCAGCGGTGTCCCGTGCATGAGCACATAGGCGGTCAGGCAGGGCCGCTCGCGATCCAGCAGTTCGAAGGAGCCTGGCTCGGGCGGACTTTCGTCGCGCTGGTCGAAATAATAGGGATAGTGGATCTGGTCCGAGTCGGCGTCCTGCAGCGCCAGGAAGAAATTCTCGGCATCGATCAGCGAGACCAGCAGCTCGTGGGTGCGCTGCATGAACAGCTGACGATCCAGCGTCGAACTGGCCAGGTAGGTGATGTCGTAGAGCACCTGCTGGATAGCCTGGGCCCGCTGCAACTGCAGGCGCTGCAGGACGAAGCCGAATCTCAGCGCCAGCGCGGCGAAATCGGTGTGCCCATCCGGACGGGCGAGCAACCAGCCCAGCGGTGTCGGGCCACTGCCGGTGGGATGGCAGCTGAGCCCGGCCTCGGCGGACAGCTGCGCCAATTCCTCGTCGTCGAGCACTTCCGGCCAGGCACTGGCACCATTGCCGGTGGCCATGCATGACCAGTTGCCGCGCCGTTGGTACCAGGCCCAGTCGGCAGCGGCAGCGGCCGCACGCAGCTGCGCGATGATCTGCTCCGCGTCCAATCCCGGCGCATTCGGATCCGGCCAGCGTGCCTCCGGCGGCCTGGCCGGGCGTGCGCCTGGCGACTGTTCCTCAGGCCCTTTCATGCTGACTCCTTCCCGTGCATTCCCCAAATCCTGACACAGATGACACCGGCATCGGCAAGTACGGAATGAACGGTTTCCCTGGGGGCGCGAACGGCAAAGATATGACTAATAGCTCAGACCGACTGGGACAAGAGTTATACAGCGGAGAAGGTCCTGTCCAAGAACCCACCCTGGTAGACCACTCCCCGCCGCTGGGCTTGTAGAACAAAACGCCAGGCGCTTTCCCATCGATCCGAAAGGCCGCCGCGACCCGAATCTCTCGCTAGGCCAGGACCACTAATAAGCAGACAGAACGCAATCTGGTGGGGCCCTCCAGCCCGTTGTCGCCCTCTCCACGAGCAGGAGTTTTCCATGACCGCTTCCAAGCAAGACAACCTCATCGACTGGCTGCGCGATGCCCATGCCATGGAGGAACAGGCCGAGAAGATGCTCTCCGCCCAGGCCGCCCGGCTGGAGCACTACCCGCAACTGCGCCAGCGCATCGAGCAGCACATCAGGGAAACCCAGGAGCAGCGCCAGATCATCGAAGGCTGCCTGAGTCGTCACGGCAGCAGCGCCTCGACCCTCAAGGACATGGGCGGCAAGTTGATGGCGCTGGGCCAGGCCCTTGGCGGCGCGCCCATGAGCGATGAGGTCATCAAGGGCGCCATCGCCGGCTACGTCTTCGAAAACATCGAAATCGCCACCTACACCACGCTGATCGCGGCCGCTGCCGAGATTGGCGACACCGAAACGCAGCAAGCCTGCGAACGCATCCTCGAACAGGAGAAGGCCATGGCG
Source organism: Pseudomonas sp. AS2.8 (assembly GCF_014190935.1). Lineage (NCBI taxonomy): Bacteria > Pseudomonadati > Pseudomonadota > Gammaproteobacteria > Pseudomonadales > Pseudomonadaceae > Pseudomonas > Pseudomonas sp. AS2.8. The sequence continues at coordinate 1,211,617 of NZ_JACHVV010000001.1, read as the reverse complement.
GCCTGGTTGCTGGAAGACCTGCCCGCCACCACCCGTGCCTTCCTGGAACGCTCCGCCGATCCCGATCTGACCGCGAAGCGCTGAACCGCCCGAGCTTTACCGTGACTAGCCCCTGGAGGTTACATGTTCGTCCATAACAAGCGACTGCAATATACCGTGCGCGTGTCCGAACCCAATCCCGGTCTCGCCAACCTGATGCTGGAGCAATTCGGCGGTCCCCAAGGCGAACTCGCCGCCGCCATGCGCTACTTCACCCAGGCGATAGCCGAGCTCGACCCGGGCCGCAAGGACATGCTCTTCGACATCGCCACCGAAGAACTCAGCCACCTGGAAATCATCGGCTCGATGATCGCCATGCTGAACAAGGGCGCCAAAGGCGACCTGGCGGAAAAGACCCAGGAAGAAGCGGACATGTACCGCTCCCTTACCGGGGCCGGCAACGACTCCCACCTCACGCAGATCCTCTATGGCGGTGGCCCGCAGCTGGTCAACTCGGGCGGGGTACCCTGGACCGCGGCCTACATCGACAGCGTCGGTGAACCGACCATCGACCTCAGGTCGAACATCGCCGCCGAAGCCCGGGCCAAGATCGTCTATGAGCGCCTGATCAACGTCACCGACGATGCCGGCATCAAGGATACCCTGAGCTTCCTGATGACCCGCGAGATCGCGCACCAGAAGTCCTTCGAGAACGCGCTGCATTCCATCCAGCCCAACTTCCCCCAGGGCAAGATGCCGCCACGACCCGAGTTCGCTAGCGTGTACTACAACATGTCGCAAGGCGAAGGCGACCTGCGCGGACCCTGGAACCAGGGTCAGGACTGGGAGTTCGTGGAGCAGCCCACCCCCGCCGTGGACGGGGGCGACGGTCTGGCCAGCGTCAAGCTGCCACCGATGCAGGCCAAGGCGATCGAACAGCTCGCCACCCGCACGATGTCGGATCCGAATGCGGCGCCGGTAACGGGCGCCGACCTGGGCGCCGGCCTGGCCAAGCAGCTCGACAAGAACCGTCTGGACGAGTGATGTCGAGGCGACGACGCCCACCGGGCGTCGTCGCCCTTTCCCCGGCCTGACGACCTTTCGTCGGCCACTTCATCCCGCGCTCGCCCCCGCACGAACCTGGCCAATTGCCATCGGTCCTACTGCCGTCATCGTAGTAGGGAAAGCCCTGATGGAAGATTATCTCCTGGCGTTCGCCATGGTCGCTCTGACCGCCCTGTTCATAGGTCTCACTACCGTCGGTCTGGTGGAATTCACCTGATGGCGCTTTGCCGCCTTTCGCGCTGAACATTCGTTCGGCGGCGCAGTCTGCCGCTGTGCATTGATGCCACCACGTTGTACCGACGTAGTCAGGGACGCCACCATGAAACGCCACCTTTACGCCTTAGCCCTCGTTGCCAGCGCAGTCTGCAGCGCACCCGCCTTCGCCATGGATCAGAATGCCCTGCAATTCGAGCAGGCCAGCATGATTGCCTTCAAGAGCTGCGCGAACAAGGCGGTGATCGCCGGCACCCGCATCGGCGACACCGCCCGCTTCTCCGATACCGACGCCTGCGTTGTCCAGGCGCTGTCGCAGATCGAACCCGCCTACCAGAAGGCCCTTACCTCCTTGCAGAACAATGGCACCGCCCGCCGCTGCCTGCAGACCTACTACAGCAACTGGCTGACACTGATGAAATCCCTGCCGGAGCTGCAGTCCAAGCCGCCGTCCTCGGTGCTGCTGACCGCCAACGGTGGCGAGCGCCGCCTCAACCAGTACTGGCAATTCGTGGTCAGCGCCCGCTGATCACGCCCCGGCGTCCCGCGGGGAGCCTTGGCTCCCCGCTCGCGTTTCAGCCGATGGCGACATGCCCCGGCTGCGCTGCCACGCGGGCCAGCCAGGCCTGGATCGCCGGATAGTCGTCCAGTTGGAAGCCGCCTTCGTGGGCGACGTGGGTGTAGGCATAGAGCGCGATATCGGCGATCGAGTAGTCCTCGCCGACCAGGAAGGGCGTGCGCTGCAGCTGCTGCTCCATCACCCGTAATGCCTTGTAGCCGCGCACCAGACAGACCTCGTACTCCTCCCGGCGCTCCGCCGGCAGCCCCTGGTAGAGCTGGATGAAACGCGCCACCGCCACATAGGGCTCGTGACTGTACTGCTCGAAGAATTGCCACTGCAGCACCTGGGTCCGCAGGCGCGGCTCGCTGGGCAGGAAGCGCGTGCCGTCGGCGAGGAAGTTGAGGATGGCATTGGACTCCCACAGGCAGGTGCCGTCCTCCAGCTCCAGCACCGGAATCTTGCCGTTGGGATTCTTCGCCAGGAAGGCTTCGCTCCGGGTCTCGCCGGCGAGGATATCGACCTCGTGCCAGCGATACTCCACGCCGAGCAGGTGCAGCATCAGCACCACCTTGTAGCAGTTGCCGGAACGACGATCGCCATAGACCTGATACATCTCACAGCTCCTTGTAATGGGGGGTGGCTTCGCGGATCACGCTGGCCAGGCGCGCAAGGCCCGTGTCCAGCCGCTCGGGCAGCACATGACTGAAATTGAGCCGCAGCAGACCGCGGTGACGCTCCGGCTCGGCGAAGAACGGCTCGCCCGGCATGAAGGCGACATCCTGCGCCAGGGCGGCGTCCAGCAGCGTACGGGTATCCAGGGGCGTTTTCAGCCGCAACCAGAAGAACAGACCGCCCTGCGGGATCTGCCAGTCGGCGATATCGCCGAAATGCCGCGTCAGCGCCAGCGCGAAGCCATCGCGGCGCTCACGATAGAAGGCCCGTACCTCCTCCAGGTGCCTGGCATAGCGGTCGCTGCCCAGCCATTGCAGGACCTGCCACTGGCTCATGCGGCAGGTGTGCAGATCGGCAGCCTGCTTGAGCGCCCGCAAGGGCTTGAGCAACTCGGGCGAGGCGATCAGGTAGCCCACGCGCAAGCCGGGCAGCAGGGTCTTTGACAGGCTGCCGGTGTGGATCCAGGCGCTGCGCCGGAGCTGGGCGCATAGCGACCGCGCCGGCGCCCCGTCATAGCTGAGTTCGCGATAGGGCTCGTCCTCGACCAGGGTCACGCCGTACTCGTCCAGCAGGGCTGCCACCGCCGCCCGGTTGGCTGCGGAATAGCGCACCCCGGAGGGATTCTGGAAGGTCGGGATCAGATAGGCGAAGGCCGGGCGTTGCCGCTCCAGTTGCAGACGCAAGGCCTCCAGATCCAGCCCCTCCGGGGCCAGACTGACCTCCAGACAATCCGCGCCAAAGAACTGGAAGCTCTGCAACGCCGCCAGGTAGGTGGGGCCTTCCACCAGCACCGGAGTGCCGACGTCGAGATAGAGCTTGGCGATCAGATCCAGGGCCTGCTGCGAACCCGTGGTCACCAGCACCTGGTCCGCCGTGCATTCCAGACCATAGCCGCGGGCCTGGGCGGCGATGGCTTCGCGCAGGGCCGGCTCGCCCTCGCTCATGCCGTACTGACCCAGACCGGCCGGCATCCGGCTCCAGTCCACCGCCGGCAGACAGCGCTCGGCGGGCAGGCCTCCGGCGAAGGACATCACCTCCGGGCGCTGCGCCGCCGCCAGGATGTCGCGGATCAGGCTGCTCTTGAGTCGGGTCACCCGTTCGGAAAATGCCATCTGCCCTCCTGTGGCCCGTGGCCGGCTAATGAGTCAAACTACTTGACCGACCCTAATGCACTCCGGAAAGACAAGTCAATATGCTTGACCTAAACCAGACCACCCAGCAGCGCCTGGTCATGGAGACCTTCTTCTTCGGCTACCAGGCGTTCACCGCCAAGGCCGACGACATGCTCGCGCGCCGCGGCCTGAGCCGGGTCCACCAGCGCATCCTGTTCTTCATCGCCCGCGAACCGGGATTGAGCAACAAGGCCCTCCTGGAAGTGCTCAACGTCAGCAAGCAGGCGCTGAACATTCCGCTGCGGCAGTTGCTGGAGATGCAACTGGTGGCCATGGCGACTGACGCGACGGACAAGCGCAAGCGACGGCTGTCGCTGACCCGTGGCGGCGCCGCGCTGGAGCAGACCTTGAGACGCGAGCAGATGCGCCTGGTGCAGGCTGCCCTGGCCGCGGCCGGAGCGGACGCCGCCGAAGGCTGGCTGGCCTTCAACCAGGCGCTGGCCGGTCGCCATGAGGCCGAAGGCAGCCAGGACAGTTCGCAACCCTCGGTCGACTCCTGAAAACTGTACCGTTGGTTCGCGGCCTCGGTGTACGGATACCGGCCCGAGCGGCCTGGCTAAGCTGGCGCAAAGCCCAGGGATGCCCCTCATGACCGTCGAACTGCTCTCCGCCTTCATGCTCTTCGCCTTCGTCTCCTCCGCCACGCCCGGCCCCAACAACATGATGCTGCTGGCATCAGGGGTCAATTTCGGCTTTCGGCGGACCCTGCCACACATGTTCGGCATCAGCCTGGGCCACATGCTGCTGGTCATCTGCACCGGTCTCGGCCTGGGTCAGCTGTTCGTGCTCTATCCACCGCTGCAGATCGCCTTGCGGGTCATTGGCGGTGGCTATCTGCTGTATCTGGCCTGGAAGCTGGCCACCGCCTCCGCCCCGACGCCGCGGGAGTCGGGCAGCGGCAAACCCTTCGGCTTCTTCCAGGCAGCGGCCTTCCAATGGGTGAACCCCAAGGCCTGGGTGATGGCCATCGGCGCGGTCACCGCCTATATTCCGGCCGAGAACTTCACCGCCAACCTGCTGCTGGTCGCCTTGCTCTTCGCCCTGATCAACCTGCCCAGCGTCAGCCTCTGGACCCTGTTCGGCATGGGCCTGCGCCGTCTGCTCAGCAGCCCGGCACGGTTGCGGCTGTTCAACTGGAGCATGGCGTTGCTGCTGGTGCTGTCCCTCTACCCCATCCTGTTCGGCCATCGCTGAGGTTTTTCGATGCACGCGGCTCCGCAACGCCTTACCCCGCTGGCCGACACCTCGCCCGCCGCCGTGGTCGCCGGCTTCGTCGCCATGCTGGTGGGCTACACCAGCTCCCTGGTGCTGATGTTCCAGGCCGGCCAGAATGCCGGCCTGAGCACCGGACAGATCTCCTCCTGGATCTGGGCATTGTCCATCGGCATGGCGCTGACCACCATCGGCCTATCGCTGAAATACCGCACCCCCATCGTCATCGCCTGGTCGACCCCGGGCGCCGCGTTGCTGGTCACCAGCCTGCCGTCGGTGCCCTACAGCGACGCCATCGGCGCCTTCGTCATCTGCGCCGTGCTGCTCGCCCTCTGCGGCCTCACCGGCAGCGTCGACCGCCTGCTGCGCCGGGTGCCGCCGGCACTCGCCGCCGCTCTGCTGGCCGGCATCCTCTTCCGCATCGGTATCGAGATCTGCGCCGCGGCCCAGCACCAGACCGCCCTGGTCCTGGGCATGGCCCTGGCCTATCTGGTGGCCAAGCGGCTGTGGCCGCGCTACTGCGTGCTGGTCGCCCTGGTGGTGGGCCTGCTGCTGGCCGCCGGGCTGGGCCTGCTGGACTTCCACGCCCTGCGGCTGGAATTGGCAGTGCCGGTGTGGACTGCCCCGACCTTTTCCCTGGCCGCCACCATCGGCATCGCCATCCCGCTGTTCGTGGTGGCCATGGCCTCGCAGAACATGCCGGGCATCGCCGTGCTGCGTACCGATGGCTACGCGGTTCCGGCCTCGCCGCTGATCGCCACCACCGGCCTCGCCTCGCTGCTGCTGGCACCCTTCGGCTCCCATGGCATCAACCTGGCGGCCATCAGCGCGGCGATCTGCACCGGTCCCCAGGCCCATGAAGACGCCAGCAAGCGCTATACGGCGGCGATCTGGTGCGGCCTCTTCTACGGCATCGCCGGGTTGTTCGGTGCCACCCTGGCCGCCTTGTTCACCGCCCTACCAGGCGAGCTGGTGATCTCGGTGGCCGCCCTGGCGCTGCTCGGCTCCATCATGAACGGCCTGCACGGCGCCCTGGCCGATCCCGGACAGCGCGAGCCGGCGCTCATCACCTTCCTGGTCACCGCCTCGGGCCTGACCCTGGCCGGGATCGGCGCGGCCTTCTGGGGCCTGGTCGCCGGCCTTTTGGCCAGTTTGCTACTCACTGCACGCCGCCGTTAGAACCTGCACCCCTCCTGACGGGTCGGAACTGGATCCTTCACGTCAGGAGAACACCATGTCCCGTACCAATCGCCAATTCCTGCTCGCCAAGCGCCCGTCCGGCGAACCCACCGCCGACACCTTCGAGCGCGTCGAGCAGCCGGTCGGCGAACCCGGCGCCGGTCAGGTGCTGATCAAGAATCTCTTCCTCTCCCTCGACCCGGCCATGCGCGGCTGGATGAACGAGGGCAAGTCCTATATCAAGCCCATCGGCATCGGCGAAGTCATTCGCGCCCTTGGCGTCGGCGAGGTGGTGGCCTCCAATCACCCGGACTTCAAGGTAGGCGACACGATCAACGGCATGCTCGGCATCCAGGATTACTTTCTGGGCGAGCCCCAGGGCTTCTACAAGGTGGACCCCAGCAAGGCCAGCCTGCCCCAGTATCTTTCCGTGCTCGGCATGACCGGCCTGACCGCCTACTTCGGCCTGCTGGAAGTCGGCGAGCCCAAGGCCGGCCAGACCATCGTGGTCTCCGGCGCTGCCGGCGCGGTCGGCAGCATGGTGGGGCAGATCGGCAAGCTCAAGGCCTGTCATGTGGTGGGCATCGCCGGTGGTGCGGAAAAATGCCGCTATCTGATCGAGGAGCTGGGATTCGACGCTGCCATCGACTACAAGGCCGAGCCGGACCTCGCGGCCGCCCTGCAGCGGGAGTGCCCCAACGGTATCGATGTCTATTTCGACAACGTCGGCGGCCCGACCCTGGACGCGGTCCTGGCGCAGATCAATTTCCGTGCGCGGATAGTGCTCTGCGGCGCCATCAGCCAGTACAACAGCGACAAGGTGCAGGGTCCACAGAATTACCTGGCGCTGCTCAGCAATCGCGCGCGCATGGAAGGCTTCATCGTGCTCGACCACGCCGCTCGCTACGCCGAGGCCCAGAAGCAGCTGTTGATCTGGCTGGCCGATGGCCAGCTCAAATCCCGCGAACACGTGGTGGAAGGCCTGGACACCTTTCCCGAGACCCTGATGAAACTGTTCTCCGGCGAGAACTTCGGTAAGCTGGTGCTCAAGGTCTAGACCACGCGTCGGAAAGTCGTCACCCGCGGGCCGCAATAGCGGCCCGCCTGGGCTTCAGGCGTCAAGTTACAGACGGCCAATCGCCACCATTCTGCTAAGTCATTGATTTGATTGACTCTACAAGACTGGCACGCTTCTCGCTGTAGAGGGACTATCCGCCAAGGAGAACAGGCATGGTCCCGCCCTCGTCCAACACCATCAACCTCGATCGCGCTCGCCAGCAGCGTAACGCCACTCTGGCCGTCCCCGCCCGCGAAAGCGATCCCGCGGTACTGGGCGCCCTGCGCCAGCGCTTGCTCGGCGTCCTGCAGACCTCGCTGGATCTCGAACGGGTCCTGCAACTCTTCCGGCAGGAGGTGGATACGCTGGTGGACCTGCCTGGCCTCGCCTATCGCAATGCCGCGGAAGACGTCGCCATCGGCCTGGGCGAAGACCAGGGTCATCAGGTGCACTATCACCTGAGCCAGGGGGACCTTCGCCTGGGTGACCTGACCTTCTACCGTCAGGAGCGCTTTCAGGACAGCGAACTCGGTGCGCTGGAATACCTGCTCGGTAGCCTGCTGTTTCCCCTGCGCAATGCCCTGCTCTATCGCGAGGCCCAGAACAATGCCCTGCGCGATGCCCTGACCGGTGTCGGCAATCGCAGCGCCCTGGATCGTGCCCTGGTGCGCGAACTGGAACTGGCCCGCCGGACCCAGCAGCCGCTGTCGCTGCTGATGGTGGATCTGGACCATTTCAAGCGCATCAACGACCGCTTCGGCCACAGTGTCGGCGACGACGTGCTGCGCCAGACCGCCCGCACCCTCGGCAACAGCCTGAGAAGCATGGACATGGTCTTTCGCTTTGGCGGCGAGGAATTCTGTGTGCTGCTGTCGGCCACCGGCCATGAGGCAGCCCATATCGTGGCGGAACGCCTAAGAGCGGCGGTGGAGGCCCAGTCGGAGAACGCCGGTGCCATTCCGCTGCCGGTCACCCTGAGCCTGGGTCTGGCAACCCTGCGCGACGTGGAATCCCCGCGTTGCCTGCTGCTGCGCGCGGATCGGGCCCTCTATCAGGCCAAGGCCGACGGCCGCAATCGATTCTGCAGCCTGGCCTGAGGGTCGCCTGGAGCCAGGCGACCTCGCGGCTTAGCGGCGACCGCCCTTGCCGGTACCGCCGCCACTCGGACCACGACGCGGCGCAATGCCTGGCGAGGTACGACCCTTGCTGACCGGCTTGCGGCCCATTTCGCTGGGACGCTCGGCCACGGCCGACCCCTGGGTCTTGCCGGCCTTGCCCGTCTTGTTGAGCTTGTTCCGCGAACCCCGACCGGCATCGATCGGCCGCGCGGTCTTGCGCTGCTGGCGCTCGAGCTTTTCCTTGGTCTTGCCGCCCATGGACGGCAGCGCCACCGGCGGCAGGCCGACTTCGCCCGCAAGGATGTCGATCTCCCCCTGGGTCATCTCGCGCCAGCGCCCAACCGGCAGATCGCTGGTCATGAACACCGGACCGAAACGTACGCGCTTCAAGCGGCTCACCACCAGGCCCTGGGATTCCCACAGCCGACGAACCTCGCGGTTGCGGCCTTCCATCACCACGCAATGGAACCAGTGGTTGAAGCCGTCGCCTTCCGGCGCCTGCTGGACGTCGGTGAAGCGTGCCGGGCCGTCTTCGAGGATCACCCCGTTCTTCAGGCGCAGCAGCATCTCTTCGGTGACCTCGCCGCGTACCCGTACCGCGTACTCGCGGTCCATCTGGTAGGACGGGTGCATCAGCCGGTTGGCCAGTTCGCCATCGGTGGTGAACATCAGCAGGCCGGTGGTGTTGATGTCCAGGCGACCGACATTGATCCAGCGGCCCTGCTTGGGCTTGGGCAGGCGATCGAAGACGGTGGGCCGGCCTTCGGGATCGTCACGGGTGCAGATCTCGCCTTCGGGCTTGTTGTAGATCAGCACGCGACGTACCACTTCCTCGGCCTGGTCACGCTTGAGCAGCCGTCCGTCCACCGCGATGGCGTCCTTGGGCATGACGCGCAGCCCCAGGGGGGCGACCACGCCGTTGACCTTGATGCGGCCTTCGCCGATCCAGGCTTCGACGTCGCGACGCGAGCCGACGCCCAGGCGCGACAGCACCTTCTGCAGCTTTTCGCCAGCCGGCGCGGGGACGGTTTCGTCGAGGGATTCGTTTGGGGGATTCTTGTCGAGGGTCATCAGGCACCTCCCGGTGTAGTGGACGACAAAGGCGCCGCGGAACGGGCGCCAGGAAAAAGACAGGGGCGCATGATAGCGCCCCTGCTCGCGCCAGCCTAGCTCGTCCGGCGGGTGACGGATGGCCGCAGGCTCAGTCCAGCGTCGCCAGGGCTTCGCGGCAGAGCTGCTCGACGCGCGTCCAGTCCTTGGCCTTCACCACGTCGCTGGGCAGCATCCAGCTGCCGCCGACGCACAGCAGGTTGGGCTGCTGGAAGTAGTTCTTCACGTTGCCCGGGTTGACGCCGCCGGTGGGGCAGAACTTGAGTTCGGCGAAGGGGCCGGCAAAAGCCTTGAGCGCATCCACGCCGCCATAGACGTTGGCAGGGAACAGCTTGAAGCGGCGATAACCCAGGCGGTAGGCCTGCATGATCTCCGAGGGCGTGGCGATGCCCGGCAGCAGCGGGATGGGCGCCGATACCCCGGCCTGGAGGATTTCCTCGGTGGTGCCCGGAGTGACGATGAACTGGGCGCCGGCCTCGACCGCGGCGTCGAACATCCGCACATCCAGCACGGTGCCCACGCCGACATCCAGCTCGGGACGTTCCTGGCGCAGCAGGCGCACCGCGTCCAGCCCATGGGCCGATCTCAGGGTGATTTCCAGGGCGGTGAGTCCCCCCGCGGCCATGGCGTCGGCGAACGGCAGCACGTCAGCGGGATCGTTGATCACGATCACCGGCAGGATTCGCGCGCGGGCGCACAGGGCATCTAGGGTCGCGATCTTGTTCTGCATGTCCAAAACTCAACTCCTCGTCAGGGGCACCAATAGACGACCAGGGGTTCGCGCAGGAACGCCTTGATCGGAGTGGCCAGCTCGTCGCCCTCGGCCAGAGCAGTTTCCAGCACCTGTCGCTTGCCCGCGCCCTGGATGGCGAGGATCTGCTGCCGCGCGCGACTCAGGTAGGCGCGGCTCAGGGTGATGCGGGTCTGCGGCGCGGACGGTGCCACGCCGGGAAAGCTCAGGCGCTCGCTGGCCGGATCCAGGGCCTCTTCCAGGCCGGGACTGCCGGGGAACAGCGAGGCGGTATGGGCATCGTCGCCCATGCCCAGCACCAGCACATCGGGGGTCGCCAGGGTGTCGCGCAGCCGGGCCTCGGTCTGGGCCATGCCCTCTTCCGTGGCGCTGGCCGGACTGTAGAGATCGACGAAACCTGCGGCGGCGGCGGGGCCCTGGAACAGGTGCTGGCGCAACAGGCCGGCATTGCTGTCCGGGTGGTCACCGGGGACCCAGCGCTCGTCCGCCAGGGTGACCAGCACCCTGGACCAGTCCAGCTCGGCCTGCGCCAGGCGCTCCAAGAAGGGCACCGGACTGCGGCCACCGGACACGATCAGCAGTGCCTCACCACGGGCCGCCAGGGCCTCGCGCAGCGCCGCGGTGACCGTCTCGGCCAACGCCGCGGCATGGGCCTCGCGGTCGGGCAATTCGCGCAGGGTCACGCCCTGCCCCAGATCAGATGTCGCCATACCAGGATCTCCCGTCTCGTGCGATCAGTGCGATGGAGGTCAGCGGACCCCAGCTGCCGGCGGCATAGGACTTGGGCGAGTCGCCCATCTTCGACCAGCCATCCATCAGCTGATCGCACCATTTCCAGGCCGCTTCGATCTCGTCCTTGCGGACGAACAGCGACTGGTTGCCCTGCATGACTTCCAGCAGCAGTCGCTCGTAGGCATCCGGGGTGCGCAGATGCTTGAAGGTCTCGGAGAAATTGAGCTGCAACGGACCGCTGCGCAGCTGCATGCCCTTGCGCAGACCCTGGTCCTTGCTCATCACCTGCAGCGAAATCCCTTCGTCCGGCTGGATGCGGATGATCAGGCGGTTGCTGATCAGGCTGCGCTGCTCGGGAGCGAAGATGTAGTGCGGTGGTTCCTTGAAGTGGATGACGATCTGCGACAGCTTCTGCGGCATGCGCTTGCCGGTACGCAGATAGAAAGGCACGCCCGACCAGCGCCAGTTGCGGATGTCGGCGCGGATGGCGACAAAGGTCTCGGTGCGGCTTTCGGTGTTGGAATTGGGCTCTTCCAGATAACCCGGCACAGGCTTGCCGTCGCTGTAGCCCGAGGTGTACTGCCCGAGGACCACGCGGCTGGCCAGCTGGTCGGCGGTGATGGGCTCGAGCGCCTTGAGCACCTTGACCTTCTCGTCACGAATGCTGTCGGCCGAAAGATCCGCCGGCGGGTCCATGGCGGTCAGGCAGAGCAGCTGCAGCAGGTGGTTCTGCACCATGTCGCGCAGCTGGCCGGCCTGGTCGAAATAGCCCCAGCGCCCCTCGATACCCACCTTCTCGGCCACGGTGATTTCCACGTGGGAGATATAGTTCTGGTTCCACTGGGTCTCGAACAGGCTGTTGGCGAAGCGCAGGGCGATAAGGTTCTGCACCGTCTCCTTGCCCAGGTAATGGTCGATGCGGTAGACGCGGTCTTCGGGGAAGAAGCGCGCCACGGCGTCGTTGACCACCTTGGAGGATTCCAGGTCGTAGCCGATGGGCTTTTCCATCACCACCCGGGTGCGCTCGCACAGGCCGACGGCGGCGAGGTTCTCGCAGATGGCACTGTAGACCAGCGCCGGGGTGGCGAAATAGGCGATCAGCGGCGAGGTCTCGCCCACAGCCTCGGCAAGTCCCGTATAGTCTTCGCGATTGCGAAAATCGATGGCGCGATAGCCCAGGCGGCCGCGCATCCGGGTCCATACCGCTTCGTCCCAGTCGGCCTTGGGCACATAGTGGCGCAGGCGCTCCTCGATGTGCTCCAGCTGCTTGACCCCATCGCCCTGGTCACGCGCCAGCGCCATGATGCGGGTATCCTCGTGCAGCAGACCTTCACGATCCAGCTGGTACAGGGCAGGGAAAAGTTTGCGCAGAGCCAGGTCGCCCAACGCGCCGAAGATTGCCAGGGTACAGGGTAGAACTCGGACGCCAGCCATAAATATTCGTTCTTTTACTTAAAGTTTGAGATATTCCAGCACCATCATAGGGGAGCTGGGGCGATTCGCGTAGTCTTTATATTAAAAAATACGGCGCAGGGGTAAGCCCGGCCCACACCTTTTATAGCCTTAGGATAGAGGCACAACAACCACTAGGAGTTCTCATGGATCGTGCCAGCACCCTGCTGCAAACCATCCAGAACCGCATCGGCGAACTCAACCGCGCGGAACGCAAGGTCGCCGAGGTCATCCTGCAGAATCCCCGGCAGGCCACCCGCTACACCATCGCGGCCCTGGCCCAGGCGGCCCAGGTCAGCGAGCCCACCGTCAATCGCTTCTGCCGTTCGCTCGGCGTGAGCGGCTACCCGGAGATGAAGATCCAGCTGGCGCAGAGCATCGCCAGCGGCGCGGTCTACGTCAGCCAGGCGGTGGAAGCCAACGACGAATCCGAAGCCTACGCGGAAAAGATCTTCAGCAGCACCATCGCCTCGCTGGACAGCGCCCGCCAGCGACTGGACGCCCGCACCGTGGATCGCGCGGTGGACCTGATGATCCAGGCGCGGCAGATCCACTTCTTCGGCTTGGGCGCCTCGGCACCCGTGGCCCTGGACGCCCAGCACAAGTTCTTTCGCTTCAACATGGCGGTGTCGGCGCATTCGGACGTGCTGATGCAGCGGATGCTCGCTTCCATCGCCAGGACCGGCGACCTGTTCGTGATCATCTCCTACACCGGCCGCACCCGTGAACTGGTGGACGTGGCCAAGCTGGCGCGGGACAACGGCGCCTCGGTGCTCGGCCTCACCGCCAGCAATACCCCGCTGGCCAAGGTCTGCACCCACAGCCTGGACATCCCCTTGCCGGAAGACACTGACATCTACATGCCCATGACCTCGCGGATCATCCAGCTCACCGTGCTGGACATCCTCGCCACCGGGGTCACGCTCAAGCGCGGCGTGGATTTCCAGCCGCACCTGCGCAAGGTCAAGGAAAGTCTGGTCGCCACCCGCTATCCCTCGGAGCCCGACCAGGGCTAAGCGCCCTCACTGTGCAAAACCTGCTTAGGATCTCGCGAGCTAGAGCCAAACAAGGCCTAGGCGGCCCCGCGAAAACACCTGAGGAAGCGGAGTTTACATAGAGTAAATGAGCATTCCGGCGGGGCTGGCCTTCCAGGGCGCTTTTAACGCGGTTTGGCCGACGCGCAGCAGATCGTAAGCAGGTTTTTAGATGTCGTCGCGGTGGCTGAACAGGTCCCAGGTCGACATGAACAGCGCGGCGATCAGCGGGCCGATGACGAAGCCGTTGAGGCCGAACAGCGACATGCCGCCGATGGTGGAGATCAGCACCACGTAGTCCGGCATCTTGGTGTCCTTGCCGACCAGGATGGGGCGCAGCAGGTTGTCCACCAGACCGATCACCACCACGGCGAAGACGATCAGGATCACCCCCTTGATCACCGCGCCGGTGGCCAGGAAGTAGATGGCCACCGGCACCCAGATCAGCGCCGAACCCACGGCGGGCAGCAGCGACAGGAAGGCCATCAGGGTGCCCCACAGCACCGCGCCCTGGACACCCAGCACGCCGAGGATGAAGCCGCCCAGGGCGCCCTGCACCACGGCGACGATGATGTTGCCCTTGACCGTGGCGCGCACCACGGCGGTGAACTTGGCCATCAGGCTGCGCTTGTGCATGTCGCTCAGCGGAATGGCCTTGCGGATCAGTGCCACCAGCTGCGAACCGTCGCGCAGCAGGAAGAACAGCAGATAGAGCATCACGCCGAAGCCGATCAGGAACTGGAAGGTCCCCTGGCCGAAGCTGAAGGCCTGGGTCGCGACCCACTGGCTGCCCTGCATGGCACCGGCGGAGAGCTTTTGGCGGATGCCGTCCAGGTCACCGGCGCCAAAGCGCTGCAGGACGCTGCGCACCGAATCCGGCAAGGCGCCCCAGACCTGCTGATAGTACTGGCCGAAGTTGAGCTGACCGCTGTTGACCTGCTGATACAGCAGCGAGCCTTCCTGCACCAGGGAGATGGCGATGAACACCACCGGCAGGATGACGATGAGCAGGATCACGAACAGGGTGCAGAGCGCACCGAGGTTGCGTCTGTTGTTGAAGCGCCGGACGAACCAGCGTTGCAGCGGGGCGAACAGGATGGCGAGGATGGCACCCCAGAACACCGCCCCCAGGAAGGGCGTGAGGATCCAGACGAAGGCCAGCGAGACCACCACCAGCAGGATCAGGAATGTCTTGTTTTCCAGCCGAGCACTTTTCATTGGCTTTCGCGATTCCAAACAAGGATGACAGGCCTTGCTTAGAGCCTCGGAAGCCGTGGGGTTCCCATAAGCACCCCCAACTCGACCCGAAGAGGCGCGCCGAGGTGGCCGGCGCGCCCGGGATCATACGCGAAACTGACGGACCAGGCCGTCCAGCCGCTCGCCCAGGCCGACCATGCCGGCGGTGTTGCGCGCGCCCTGCTGGGCGCCCTGGGCCATGCTGTCGACGGCATTGGCGATGGTGTGGACGCTGCGGTTGACCTCCTCGGCCACCGTCGTCTGCTCCTCGGCGGCACTGGCGATCTGGCTGTTCATGGCGTTGATGGTGGCGATCAGTTCGCTGATGGCGGCCAGGGCGGTGCCGGCCTGCTCGGCCTGGGCCGTGGTGGCCTCGCCCATGCCGCCCGAGCGTTCCATGGCCCCGACCGCGCGGCCGGTGGCCTGTTGCAGACGATCGATCATGCCCTGGATTTCCTGGGTGCTCTGCTGGGTCCGGCTGGCCAGGGCCCGTACCTCGTCGGCGACCACGGCGAATCCGCGACCGGCCTCGCCCGCCCGGGCCGCTTCGATGGCGGCGTTGAGCGCCAGCAGATTGGTCTGCTCGGCAATGGCGCGAATCACGTCGAGCACGCCGACGATGGCGCCCACGTCCTGCTTGAGGCCATCCAGGGACACGCTGCTCTGGCGCACCTCCTCGACCAGTTCATGAATGCGCGCCACGCTGGTGGCGACCGTCTCGCGGGCCAGCCGGCCCTTTTCCTCGGTCTGACGGGTGGCTTCGGAAGCCTGCAGGGCACTGCTCGCCACTTCCTGGGCCGCCGCCGACATCTGGTTGATGGCGGTGGCCACCTGGTCGGTTTCGCTGCGCTGGCGCTGCATGTCGCGATCGGTGCGCTGGGCCTGCTGGGCGACAGCGTCGAGCAGACCGGTGAACTGGTGGGTGATGTCGACGACCTGGGCGATGGTGCCCTGGATGCGATCGACGAAGCGATTGAAGGCGGCAGCGAGTTCGCCGATCTCGTCGCGCCCGTTGACCGGCAGGCGGCGGGTCAGATCGCCCTCCCCGGCCGCGATGTCGTCGAGATTCTCCCGGATCTGCGCCAGGGGCCTGAGGGTGCGGGCGGCAAACAGCTGCGCGGCGATGCCGATCACCACCAGCAGCACGCCGGCCACGCCGAAGATCAGCCAGAGCTGGTCCTGGGTACGCTTGGCGACCTGTTGCGCCACCGCGGCGACCTCGGCCTCCACGCCATCCAGATTCACCGCCGAGCCGATCACCAGATCCCATTTGGACAGGTAGTCGGTGTAGGCGAGCTTGGGCACCAGCACGTCCTTGTTGCCGGGCAGCGAGGAACTGTAGCGGCTGAAATGCGAGCCATCCTTGCCCACCCGGACCAGTTCCTGATTGAGATAGATCCCACTGGGATCGCGGTTGTCCTTGAAGCTCTTGCCGATACCGGCCGGATCGTTGCCCTTGAACAGGCGGACCACGTTGGAATCGTAGCCGAAGATATAGCCGTCCTTGCCGTAGCTGATGGCCGACAGCAGGCCGATGGCCTCCTTGCGCGCCTCGGTATCGCCCGCGGCGGCCCTGTCGTACAGCGGCTTGACCACGGTCATGGCGGCTTCCACGGTGTTCTGCAGGGCGCTGCGACTCTGGACCATCAGTCGCTCGCGGGCGTCGGCGACGTCCCTGGCGGCCTGCTCGTGCAGGACCCAGTAGGACAGTCCACCCAGCACCAGCGTGAAGAGGCAGACCGGCAGGACGGCCAGTAAGGTGACTTTGAATTTGAGGCTCACGAGGTTCTCCTTGGTCGCAAGAGCTTGTGCGGTTATCGGCGTCCTGCCGGATAACTTGACCAGGGAGTCACTTGAGTGACGGGGTGCGTGCCGGCACCGGCAGCCGGATGACCACCGCCAGCCCACCCAGCTCGGAGGTCTCAAGGACGAGGGTTCCGCCACAGCTGTCGACGATGTCCTTGGCGATCCCCAGCCCCAGCCCGTGACCGCTGACCGCTTCATCCAGCCGGCAACCCCGATCGAGGATGGTCTCGCGCTGGGCCTCAGGCACACCGGGTCCGTCGTCCTCGACGTGGATCAGATAGCCCTCTGCACCCTGCGCCACCGCCAGCCGGACCTGCCGATCCGCCCATTTGCCGGCGTTGTCCAGCAGGGTCCCGAACAACTCCAGCAGGTCTTCCCGGTCCCAGGGCAGCCGCAGCTCCGCGGGTAGCCGGCACTCGAACGCCAGGTGCTCGCCATGCAACCGATTGAGCAGTACGCAGAGTTCACGCAATTCGGCGCCATTTAGGTACGCGCCCGGCAGCGCCTCGCCGGCCAGCCGGGCACGGCGCAACTCCCGCTCCAGGCGCTGACGGATACGACCCAGTTGCTCGCGCAAGACCTCGCGCTGCGCGGGCATCGCCTGCAGTTCGGGCCGCTCGGCCAGGCTGGTCAGCACCGCCAGCGGGGTCTTGAGTGCATGCCCCAGGTTGCCGATGCCATGCCGCGCGCGCTTGAGACCGTCTTCGGTATGGCGCAGCAGGGCATTCATTTCCGCCACCAGCGGCGCGAGTTCGGAGGGCACGCTGGCGTCCAGTGTCGAGCGGCGCCCCTGGTGCAGCTGGGCGATCTGCTCGCGCACCCGCTCCAGCGGACGCAGGGCCCGGCGCACGATCAGCCGTTGCAGCAGCAGGACCAGCAGCAAGGTCGCCAGCCCCAGCAGGCCACCGAACGCGAGGATGCGCGTCAGGTTGGTCAACAGGGGGTTGTAGTCGTCGGCGACCGTTACTTGCACCGTCTGGCCATAGCGCTGGTAATCGGCGCGGTAGGCGAGCAAGCGCTGCCCACTGGGGCCGTCCGCCAGGGTCTCGCTCAGGCCGTGGCCGGGCGGCGCTTCCAGTTGCGCATCCCACAGTGAGCGCGAGCGCCAGCGGATGCCCAGCGCCGGGATCTCGATGAGGAAATAGCGGCCGGACAGTGGCCGGGTATAGAGACTGCCCAGCCGGCTTTCGTCCAGTTGCAGGCCATGGGGACCGCGCACCAGGGTGGCGAGCAGGTTTTCCGTCTCGCCGCGCAGTCCGGTTTCCAGATAGCGGCGCAGGGCATGGTCCACCAGCCAGGCACCGCCCAGCACCAGCACCAGACCGGCCACCAGCAGGATGGCCACCAGCCCGACCCTGAGCCGGGCCTGGATGGATTTCAATCGACACCGCCCAGGCGATAGCCCTGACCGCGCCGTGTCTCGATGACCGCGCGGCCCAGCTTGCGGCGCAGATGATTGACGTGGACCTCGATGACATTGGAGTCGCGCTCGCTCTCGCCGTCGTAGAGATGGTCGTTGAGTCGCGTCTTCGACAGGATCTGCCCGGGATGCAGCAGGAAGCAGCGCAGCAGGCGAAATTCCGCCGCGCTCAGGGCGATGGTTTCACTGCCACGCACCACGCATTGGCGCGCCTCGTCGAGCGCGAGTCCGGCTGCCTGCAGCATCGGCTGGTTGGCTACGCCGCGCACCCGCCGCAGCAAGGCGGCGATGCGCAGACCCAATTCTTCGGGGTGAAAGGGTTTGGTGAGGTAGTCATCGGCACCGGCCTTGAGGCCGTCGATGCGCTCCACCCAGCTGTCGCGCGCGGTCAGGATCAATACCGGAGTGGCCAGCGCCTTGGCGCGCCACTCGCCGAGCACCTCCAGTCCGGGCCGGCCGGGCAGACACAGGTCGAGAACGATGAGGTCATAGGGCTCCTGGGCGCCCTGCCAGGCGGCGTCCCGGCCATCGGCCAGCCAGTCGATGGCGTAGCCCTGCCGTGCAAGGAACGCCGTGATCTCGTCGGCCAGGGCCACATCGTCTTCCACCAACAGCAGGCGCATCTAGTCGTCCACCTCGTCCTTCATGATGGCGCCATCCATCGCGCCGATTTCCAGTTCGCGGACGACATCGCCGACGAGGATCTCGATCTCGTAGCGATACTGCCCGTCCTCCTCTTCCAGTTCGGCTTCCAGCAGCCGTGCCTGGGGATAGCGTTCGTTGACCCGCTGCAGCAGGCTTTCCAGCGGCCGGATCACGCCTTCCGTGCGCAACTTGAGCGCCTCGTCCTGATCCAGGTCACGGGCCTGGACCAGGGGTGACAGGCTGCCGAGCAGTACCAGCCCGGCAAGGCCAAGGGTCAGTTGTCGCGCTGGTCTTTCAGGACTTCGCCAGTGGTGGCGTCGAGTTCCAGATCCCATTTCACACCTTTCGGGTCACGCAGTTCCAGTTGGTAAATGTAGCGGCCGTACTCTTCTTCCAGCTCGGTCTCGTGGGTCGTCGAGCCCGGATGCTTGGCGATGGCGGCCTGGTTGAGCACCTCGAAGCTCTTGATCTTGCCGCTGTCACGCAGCTTGAGGGCTTCATCGGGGCCGAGATCGCGGGCCTGGGCGACGCTCACACCGGTGAGCAGGAAGGCGGCAGTTGCGAGGGCGGTCAGCTTTTTCATGGTGATTCTCTCTGGTTGCTGTTTGATCTGGGTCCAGAGTAGCGATCCGCCATTAATCGAAACTTAAACGCCGATTAAGCCAGGCTTAATCGGATCGGACCACGCCAGGGCGCTTCGGCATCCAGGGCTTCGCCCTTTTGCGTCACCTGCAGGCGACCCTCGCGAGCCAGCTCACGCGCCGTAGCACGCAGGGGTTCCATCAATGGCCGCCAGTCCGCAGCCAGGTCACGCGCCACCTCCGACGGACAAAAGGTCGTCCCTGGACGGCGCGCCTGTGCCTTGGCCAGCAGGGCTTCGCGCAACTGTGCGTCGGTCGGCTTGAGCGCTGTCATGAGAACCGGGTCCCTTCTCCTGGAGTCCACCGTTTCGACCAGGAAATTGTCGGTGCAGTCATGACCTCTCGCTCGAAAGTCTCGAAAGTAATGCAACGCCTCGCCCAGACCGACCTGCCCATCCCCGCCGATGAGCGTGACGACACCGGTACCGCCCTTTGTACGCCCCTGCCACCCGACCTCAATTACGTCGATGACAGCCAGGCGGGCCTGAGCCGACGCAAGCTGCGCGGCACCTGGGCCTACTTCACCCCCGATGGCGAACGCATCCGTGACCAGGCGGAAGTCGAGCGCATCAACAAGCTGGCCATTCCGCCGGCCTATGCCGATGTCTGGATCTGCCCGGACGCCAATGGCCATCTGCAGGCCACCGGACGCGACGCCCGCGGCCGCAAGCAGTATCGCTACCACCCGCGCTGGCGCGAGATCCGCGATACCGACAAGTACGAGCGGATGCTGGCGTTCGGCCAGGCCCTGCCCAAGTTGCGGCAGCGGGTGGAAGAGGATCTCGCCCGGCGCGGCCTTTGTCGGGAAAAGGTCATGGCCACGGTCATCAGCCTGCTCGACGCGACCCTGATCCGGGTCGGCAACGCCCAGTACGCCAAGAGCAACAAGTCCTATGGCCTCACCACCCTGCGCAATCGGCACGCCGAGGTGCATGGCAATACCATCGCCTTCCATTTCCGCGGCAAGAGCGGGGTCGAGCACGACATCAAGGTCAGCGATCCACGCCTGGCGCGCACCGTGAAGAAATGCCTGGAGCTGCCCGGCCAGCACCTCTTCCAGTACGTGGACGGAGAGGGCGACCGCCATACCGTGACCTCGTCCGACGTGAATGCCTATCTGCACGAACTCACGGGCGCCGACTTCACCGCCAAGGACTATCGTACCTGGGCGGGCAGCGCGCTGGCCCTGGAAGCCCTGCGCGAATTGCGCTGCGAAACCCAGACCGATGCCAAGAAGGAACTGGTGGACATGGTCAAGGCGGTGTCCCGTACCCTGGGCAATACCCCGGCGGTCTGCCGCAAGTGCTACATCCATCCAGGCGTGCTGGATGCCTTCCTGGCCGGCGACCTCTGCACCCTGCCCAAACCGCGCAAGCGCAAGGGGCTGAAGGAGGAAGAGGTGCTGCTGCTCAACTTCCTGCAACGGCTGGAACAGCGGATGGCGGAGACCCAGGCAGCCTGACGAGGTCGTGCGCCACACCGCCCCTCGCGGGGGGTGGTGTAGCGTCCGGCGATAGAACCCAGCCCTGCTCGTCCAACGTGACTCATCGCTGACGCCCTGATGACGGCGACGCAAATGTTATGTTATAACTTTTGCACGTTATTCAAGGCTCAGTCATGGCATCCCCTCGCGCGTCCCTCCTGCTCCTTTCCGTGCCCGTTCGGCTGTTGCTCGCCGCCATCCCGCTGGTCGGACTTTGGCTGGCCGTGCTCTGGGCGGTCGCCCTGCCATGAGCGCCGCCATCGAACTTCAGGACCTGACCCTGGCCTACCAGCGGCATCCGGCCATCCACCATCTCAGTGGCTGCTTCCGCACCGGCAGTCTCACCGCCATCGTCGGCCCCAACGGGGCAGGCAAGTCCACACTGCTCAAGGCCATCGCGGGCACCCTGAGACCGGTCAGTGGCCGGGTGGACCGTGCCGTACCCCAGCGCCGGCTGGGCTATCTGCCGCAGGCCGCGGAGATCGACCGCAGCTTTCCCCTAAGCGTGCTGGAGACCGTGATACTGGGCGCCTGGCGCGGCCTGGGCATCTGGCGCGGGGTCACCGCGGCCCAGCGTGAGGAAGCCTCACGGGCGTTGCAGGCGGTAGGCCTCGAAGGCCTCGAAGATCGCCTGGTCGGCGCGCTGTCCTCCGGACAATTCCAGCGAGTACTGTTCGCCCGGCTGCTGCTGCAGGATGCGCCGGTGCTCCTGCTGGACGAGCCCTTCACCGCCATCGATGCCCGCACCACCGCGGACCTCTTGACCATCGTCCGCCGCTGGCATGGCCAGGGCCGCACGGTGATCGCGGTGCTGCACGACCTGGAGCAGGTTCGCCAGCACTTTCCCGAGACCCTGCTGCTGGCCCGGGAAGCCATCGCCTGGGGCGCCACCGATCAGGTGCTGGTCAGCGACCATCTGGCCCGCGCGCGCAATCTCGCCGAACACTGGGACGCCAATGCGGCGGTCTGTGAGCGCGCATGACCCTCTATCAACTCCTCTTCGAACCCTTCGTCGAATTCGGCTTCATGCGCCGCGCGCTGGTGGCCTGCCTGGCCCTGGCGCTGGGCGCCGGTCCGGTCGGTGTGCTGCTGATGCTCCGGCGCATGAGTCTGGTAGGCGATGCCATGAGTCATGCCGTACTGCCAGGCGCCGCCCTGGGCTTTATGGTCGCCGGTCTTTCGCTGCCGGCCATGGGCATCGGCGGGATGCTCGCCGGCCTGCTGGTGGCCGGACTCGCCGGCCTGGTCAGCCGCTTCACCAGCCAGCGTGAAGATGCCAGCTTCGCCAGCTTCTACCTGATCTCCCTGGCCGCCGGGGTGCTGATCGTGTCGCTGCACGGCTCCAGCGTGGATCTGCTGCATGTACTGTTCGGCACCATCCTGGCCATCGACGCCACGGCGCTCTACCTGGTCGCCGGCATCGCCACCCTGTCGCTGGTGGTGCTGGCCGTAATCTACCGGCCGCTGGCGCTGGAGTGCTTCGATCCGGGCTTCCTGCGCGCCGTGGGTGGGCGCGGTTCGCTCTATCACCTGCTGTTCCTGCTGCTGGTGGTGCTCAACCTGGTCGCCGGCTTCCAGGCGCTGGGTACCCTGATGGCGGTGGGCCTGATGATGCTGCCGGCCACCGCGGCGCGCTTCTGGGCCAACAGCCTGCCCGGACTGATGGCGGTGGCCAGCCTGATCGCCAGCCTCAGCGGCCTGCTCGGCCTGGTGCTGTCCTACCACCTCGGCTGCGCCTCGGGTCCGGCCATCGTCCTCACCGCGGGTGGCTGCTACCTCTTCTCCCTGCTGTTCGGGCGCCTGGGTCTCTACCGGCGGCTGCGTCCCCGCCCTCACCTCACCCACTGAAAGGAGTCACCATGAAATCCCTGTTCTCCCTGGGCGCCGCCCTGCTGCTTGCCGCTGCCGGCCAGGCCCAGGCCGCACCGGTCAAGGCCGTCGCCACCTTTACCGTGATCGCCGACGTGGTCAAACAGGTCGGTGGCGACCAGGTGCAGGTTTCCTCCCTGGTCGGTCCCAATGGCGATCCCCATGCCTACGAACCGACGCCCACGGATGCCCAGGCGCTGAAGCAGGCCGATGTGGTGTTCATGAGCGGTCTGCACCTGGAAGGCTGGATGGATCGTCTGATCAAGGCCTCCGGCCAGGCGCGTCCGCCGGTGGTGCTCAGCGAAGGGATCAAGACCCGCGAGATGGTGGAAGACGAGGATGAACACGGCCACGCGGACCATGATCACGACCATGGCGGTATCGATCCCCATGTCTGGAACAACCCGCTCAACGTGGTCGTCTACACCCGCAACGTGGTGAAGGCGCTGTCCGCGGTCGATCCGGCGCAGGCCGCCACCTTCGAGGCCAACGGCGATCGCTACATCGCCGAACTGGAAGCCCTGGATCGCTATGCCCGCGAGCAGATCGGTCAGGTACCCCAGGCGAAGCGCAAGGTGCTGACCTCCCATGATGCCTTTGGCTACTTCGCCGACGCCTATGGCGTGACCTTCATCTCGCCGCTGGGTCTGTCGACCGAGGCCGAGGCTTCCGCCCAGGACGTCGCCAAGCTGATCCGCCAGATCAAGCAGGAGCATGTCGCCACCTACTTCTTCGAGAACTCCAACGATCCGCGCCTGGTGCAGCAGATCGCCAAGGCCAGCGGCGCCCAGCCGGGCGGCGAGCTGTACGTCGAGGCCCTGTCGCCGGCAGACGGCCCGGCGGCGACCTATGCCGCCATGTTCCGCTACAACGTGGACACCCTGGTCAAGGCGATGAAGGGCGGGCATTGAGGACGAGGTCTTCTGGTAGGTTGGGTTGAGCGCAGCGAAGCCCAACAGCGTGAGGCTCGGGTTCCTCGATGTTGGGCTTCGACGATAAAGCCGTCTCAACCCAACCTACGCCAGACCGGTAGGTTGGCACTGAGTGAAGCGAAACCCAACAGCGTGACGCTCGAGCTCCTCGATGTTGGGCTTCGACGATGGAGCTGTCTCAACCCAACCTACGCCAGACCGGTAGGTTGGGTTGAGCGGAGCGAAGCCTAACAGCATGAGGCTCTAGCTCCTCAGTGTTGGGCTTCGACGATGAAGCCGTCTCAACCCAACCTACGCAGACCGGTAGGCTGGGTTGAGCGCAGCGAAGCCCAACAGCGTGACGCTCGAGCTCCTCGATGTTGGGCTTCGACGATGGAGCCGTCTTAACCCAACCGACGAGCTGGAGGCTGGTTGGCTAGACCACCGGTACCTCTTCGAGGTGCCGGTATTCCGCGCCCAGGCGCCGGGCGAGTTCCCCGGCTCGGCCCAGGCGCAGCGGTCCCAGTTCGATATCCAGCACCTGGACAGGACAGTCCGGTACTGCCAGCTCTTCCAGGTCGCGCAGGCGCCCGTCTGTGACCAGCAACAGCTGGCATTCCTCGCCAGGGTGCTGCCGGCGACGACTTCTCAGCCAGGCCTGAGCTTCCGCCAGGCCCGCCAGCAAGGGCGTTCCGCCTCCCGCTCCCAGCTGCTCCAGCCAGGCCTGCAATGCCCGACCGCTGCGCTCGCCCTGGAAAGACCATTCGGGTCGCTCCCCTGCCGTCTGCAGGACCGCGACTCTGACCCGTTGGCGATAGGCCTGTTCGAACCAGTCGGCCAGCAGGCCCTTGGCCTGGGCCAGGGCGCCGTGGCGGCGGGTGGACGCGGAGTGATCGACGATCACCAGCCAGAGCTGGGCCGGGCGCTGCCGGCGCGGTTGCCGCAAGAGCTCATCAGCGCGACGTGGACGCCCTCGGAGCAGCGTCGGCACCCAAGCGATGGGGCCTGTCGTGCCGGGCGAACGGCCGCCCTGACGCCCGCCCGGGGCCTT
The DNA here is from genome assembly GCF_014190935.1 of Pseudomonas sp. AS2.8. Taxonomy (NCBI): domain Bacteria; kingdom Pseudomonadati; phylum Pseudomonadota; class Gammaproteobacteria; order Pseudomonadales; family Pseudomonadaceae; genus Pseudomonas; species Pseudomonas sp. AS2.8. The sequence goes on along the minus strand of NZ_JACHVV010000001.1, from coordinate 1,187,247 downwards.
GCCCGTCCCGCTTCGGGCATCGCGATCCAGGGCATGAGGTGATCGGATGCCTAGGGCTTTTTTGCCCCGCCAAGGCGGCGCCTGGGTCCCGTCGCGGTGGGCTCCGGCGCCAGGGCGCCCCAGCTATCGCCCTCACCCTCCGCGGGCTCGGCATCACCTTGCCGTTGTTGATCGCCTGGCTCCTGCTCCGGAGTATCAATAGCCGAATAATCCTTCAGGGGTGGTATTACTGCGGGGGTATCCACCAACTCGCGGCGCCGATGGCGCAGGGCGAATTCGGCCACGGCGGCGATATCGGTGTTTTCGATCGCCGTGGCACCACGCCAGGCGGCATGGGCGCGGGCCGCGCGCAACCAGACCAGATCGGCACGCAGGCCGTCGACCCCGGCCTGGTGACAGCCCGCGGTGATGGCTTCCAGGGCGGTATCGTCCAGCGGGATCTCCGCCAGTCGCGCCCGGCCCGCGGCGCAGCGCTCACGCAGCTCCGCCTGGGCTGGCTCCCACTGGGCGATGAAGGCTAGCGGATCGCTGTCGAAGGCCAGACGCCGGCGCAGGATCTCCGCCCGTTCCCGGGGTGCCGGCCGGCTGTCCAGCGCCAGGGCGAAACCAAAGCGATCCAGCAACTGCGGACGCAACTCGCCCTCCTCCGGATTCATGGTGCCCACCAGCAGAAAGCGCGCGGCGTGCTCGTGGGAGATGCCGTCACGCTCGACGCGGTTGACACCACTGGCCGCTACGTCGAGCAGCAGGTCGACCAGATGGTCCGGCAGCAGATTGACCTCGTCGACATAGAGCACGCCGCCATCGGCCGCCGCCACTACGCCCGGTGCGAAGCGCGCCCGACCCTCACCGAGGGCCGCCTCCAGATCCAGGGTGCCGACAATGCGCTCTTCGCTGGCGCCCAGTGGCAGGGTGACGAAGGGACCGCCCCCGAGCAGATCGGCCAGGCCCCGGGCCAGGGTCGACTTGGCCATGCCCCGGGGACCTTCGATCAGCACGCCACCGATCCGGGGATCGATAGCATTCAGGCACAGCGCCAACTTGAGGCTGTCTGCGCCGACCACGGCGGCCAGGGGAAAGACGGGAGCGGTCATCTCAGGCTTCATCCATATCCATCAGCAACTGTTCGAGGGCTTCACGGTAGTCGCCGGGCTTCTGCCAGAGGCCGCGCTGCTGGGCTTCCAGCAGGCGCTCGGTCATGTCCCGCAGGGCCTCGGGGTTGTGGCGTTCGACGAAGTCACGGGTATCGGCATCGAGCAGATAGGCATCGGCCAGTTGCCGGTACTGGTGATCCTCGACCAACTCGGTGGTGGCGCCGAAACCGAACAGATAATCCACGGTGGCGGCCATTTCGAAGGCGCCCTTGTAGCCATGGCGCTTCATGCCGGCGATCCACTTGGGATTGGCCGCCCGGGAGCGCACGACGCGGCCCAGCTCTTCCTTGAGGGTACGGATCTTCGGCAGGTCGGCCTGGGCGTGATCACCGAAGTAGCTGGCACGCCGCTGACCGCTCAGGGTCTCGGCGGCGGCCAGCATGCCGCCCTGGAACTGGTAATAGTCGTTGGAATCGAGCAGGTCATGCTCGCGGTTGTCCTGGTTCTGCAGTACGGCCTGCAGCCGGCCCAGGCGGCGCGAGAAGTCGTCACGGGCGGCGGTGCCGTCATCCTCGGCGCCATAGGCATAGCCGCCCCAGTTGAGATAGGCCGTGGCCAGTTCGCTGCGCTCCTGCCACTGGCGCTCTTCCACCGCGCCCTGGACACCGGCACCGTAGGCCCCGGGCTGGGCGCCGAAGATGCGCCAGCCAGCCTGACGCCGCGCGAGGTCAGCAGCGGTACCGGCGGCCTCCAGCGCGGCACGTTCGCGGCGTACCTGGGCCGCCAGCGGATTGAGGTCGTCCGGCTCGTCCAGCGCGGCGACCGCCTGGACGGCGGCATCGAACAGCCGTACCAGACCGCCGAAGGCATCGCGGAAAAAGCCGGAGATGCGCAGCGTGACATCCACTCGCGGGCGATCCAGCAGCGACAGCGGCAGGATCTCGAAGTCCTCTACCCGGGCACTGCCGGTCTGCCATACCGGGCGCACGCCCAGCAGCGCCATGGCCTGGGCGATGTCGTCGCCGCCGGTCCTCATGGTCGCCGTGCCCCAGACCGAGAGACCCAGCTGGCGCAGGTGATCGCCCTCCTCCTGCAGATGACGCTCCAGCAGCAGATTGGCCGACTGCCAGCCGAGCCGCCAGGCGGTCATGCTCGGCAGGTTGCGCACATCCACGGAAAAGAAGTTGCGCCCGGTGGGCAGGACATCCAGCCGCCCACGACTGGGCGCGCCGCTGGGTCCGGCGGGCACGAAGCGCCCCTCCAGTGCCCTCAGCAGGCCGCCGATTTCGGCGGGACCGCAGCCATCCAGGGCCGGGGCGACCTGGCCGACCAGGTGCTCCAGCACCGGGCGGGTGGCCGGCAGTTCGTCCAGCGCCAACGGCAGGGGCTCGGCATCGACGGTCGCAGCGACCAGAGCCAGGGCCAGCAACTCCAGGCGCTCCCGAGTATCGCCCAGGGTGCGCCAGGGCTCGCTCGACAACTGTTCCAGGCAGGCCGGACGCGGACCCTGCCAGGACTCGCCGAGGTCGGCGGCCAGGGGATCGAATCCCAGCTGCAGGTCCTTGGCCAGCGTCCGCAATAGGCTGGCATTGCCGCCCTGGGCATCGCCACGGGGGATACGCAGGAGAGCCACCAGGGTATCGCGACGCAGCTGGCCGGTTGGGGATTCACCGAACACGTGCAGGCCGTCGCGGATCTGGGACTCCTTGAGGTCGCAGAGATAGGCGTCCAGCTGCGGCAGCCAGCTGTCCGGATCGTCGGTGATCACCAGCCCCAGCTCGCGATCCAGGGCGGTTTCTCGTACCAGTTGCAGGATCTCGCCGCGCAATTCGCTGGCGCGCCGCAGATCCAGCAGGCTGGCGTCATAGTATTCGTCGGCAAGGCGTTCCAGGTCGCGCAGCGGTCCGTAGCTCTCGGCGCGGGTCAGCGGCGGCATCAGGTGGTCGATGATCACCGCCTGGGTGCGCCGCTTGGCCTGGGCGCCCTCGCCCGGATCGTTGACGATGAAGGGATAGACGTTGGGCAGCGGTCCGAGGATGACGTCCGGCCAACACTCCGCCGACAACCCGACGCCCTTGCCCGGCAACCACTCCAGATTGCCGTGCTTGCCCAGATGCACCACCGCCTGAGCGCCATAGGCCTCGCGTAGCCAGAAATAGAAGGCCAGGTAGCCATGGGGCGGCACCAGCGCAGGATCGTGGTAGACCGCCGCCGGATCGACGTCGTAGCCACGCGCCGGCTGGATACCGACGAAGGTCAGGCCGAAGCGCACCCCGGCCACCATGAGCCGACCGCGACGGTGCATGGGATCGGTCTCGGGCCCGCCCCAGCGCTCGGTCACCGCCTGCTGCAGGCTGACTGGCAACCGGGCGAACAGCGTCTGATAGTCGTCCAGCGCCAGACTCTGCAGGGCCGGACGCAGATCGCGCAGGGCGCTGTCGTTGGTCACCCCACCGAGCAGGCGCTCGATCAGGGCGGTACCGCTCTCCGGCAGATTGGCCACCGGGTAGCCGGCCGTCTGCAGCGCCTGCAGCACCTTGAGCGCCGCCGCCGGGGTATCCAGGCCGACGCCGTTGCCGATGCGGCCGTCGCGGGTCGGATAGTTGGCCAGGATCAGGGCGATGCGCTTGTCCGCTGCGGGACGCCGCGCCAACTCGATCCAGCTGCGCGCCAGCCGCGCGACGAAGGCCATGCGCTCGCCATCGGCCTGGTAGTTGACCACGTCGCTCTGGCTGCGCTCGCAGCGCCAGGCCAGGCCCTTGAAACTGATCGGCCGGGTGATGATGCGCCCGTCCAGCTCCGGCAGGGCGATGTGCATGGCTAGGTCGCGGGCACCCAGGCCCTGGGGGTTTTCGAACCAACGCTCGCGATTGTCCTGGGCGCAGATCGCCTGGAGCACCGGCACCGGGCGGCGGAACGGCGTCAGATTCGGCCGCTCCGGACTGGACTGGGCGAAACCGGTGGTATTGAGGATCAGCGCCGTGGCGGTCTCGTCCAGCAGCCGTTCCACCTCCTCCAGGCAGGCCGGCTCCTTGAGACTGGCCACGGCGATGGGCAGCGGATTCAGGCCCTGGGCTTCCAGTTGCTGGCAGAAGACATCGACGAAGGCGGTGTTGGCCGATTGCAGGTGGGTGCGGTAGAACAGCAGCGCCGCGGTGGGCCAATCCGGTCGCCAGCGCTGGCGCCAACCATCCAGGCCCAGGGCATCCGGATGATGGACGGCCACCCTTGGCAATTCCCGTGGCGCCTCGTAGGTGTAGCGGGCATCCAGGCATTCGGTGGCCAGGCAATGCAGGAAATCCCGGGCATTGCCCAGGCCGCCCTGGCGCAGGTAGCGCCACAGCCGTTCGGCCAGCTCGGGCGCCACCGTACCCAGGGCCATCAGCTCCGGGTCGGGCCGATCACAGCCGGGCACCGCGATCAGGGTCAGCCCCCGCGCGGTCAACTCGGCCAGCCGTTCCATGCCATAGCGCCAGTACCCCTGGCCGCCATGCAGGGAGATGAACACCACCCGCGCCTGGCTGAGCACCTCCTCGACATAGAGATCCACCGAGGCGTGGTTCTGCAACTGCATGGGATTGGCCAGGCGCAGGCTCGGATAGCCGGCGTCCAGGCTACGGGTCGCCTCGGCCAGCAGCGCCAGGTGCGAGTCGCCACTGCAGAGCACGACGATCTCGCCCGGTGTCTGCGCCAGGTGGGCGATGCCGTCGTCCGGGACGAAACCGCCCGGCTGGGTACGCAGCAGATGCATCTGGGTCAGGCCACCGCGGCGCGCAGCTGGGCGGTGATGGCCGCCTGGTCCAGCTCCTGACCGATCAGCACCAGCTGGGTGCTGCGGGTCTCGCCGGTCTTCCAGGTACGGTCGAAATGCTTGTCGAAGCGGGTGCCCACGCCCTGCACCAGCAGCCGCAGCGGCTTGCCGGCGATGGCGGCGAAGCCCTTCACCCGCAGTACGCCATGATGCTTGACCACCTCGGCCAGGGCCGCCAGCAGGGTCGCTTCCGCCACCTCGGGCAACTCGACGCCAAAGGAGTCGAATTCGTCGTGGTCATGGTCTTCATGACCCTCCAGATCGTGGTGGGTCGGACGGCTGTCGATGTGCGCCTCGGACTCGGCCTGCAGGCCCAGCAGCACCGACAGCGGCAGCACGCCACGACTGGCTTCCACCACCTTGACCGCCGGCGGCAGCTCTTCGCTCACCTCGGCACGCACCCGGGCCAGCGCCTCGGTGTCCAGGCCGTCGGCCTTGTTGAGGATCACCAGATCGGCACTGGCGAGCTGGTCTTCGAACAACTCGTGCAGCGGCGATTCATGGTCGAGGTTGGGGTCCTGGCGACGCTGGGCATCCACCTGCTCGGGATGGGCGGCGAAGGTGCCGGCCGCCACCGCCGGGCTGTCGACCACGGTGATCACCGCATCCACGGTGCAGGCGTTGCGGATCTCCGGCCACTGGAAGGCCTGTACCAGCGGCTTGGGCAGGGCCAGGCCACTGGTCTCGATGAGGATGTGGTCGATGTCGCCGCGGCGCGCCACCAATTCCTTCATCACCGGGAAGAATTCTTCCTGCACGGTGCAGCACAGGCAGCCATTGGCCAATTCGAAGACACGGCCCTGGGCCTCTTCCTCACTACAGCCGATGCTGCACTGGCGGAGGATCTCACCGTCGATGCCCAGCTCGCCGAATTCGTTGACGATCACCGCGATGCGCCGGCCCTCGGCGTGGTCGAGCATGTGCCGCAGCAGGGTGGTCTTGCCGGAACCGAGGAAGCCGGTAACGATGGTGACGGGAGTCTTGGCCAGGGTTTTCATGGGCTGCCCTTAGAGAAAAAGCGAAAGAAGACGGGCAGGCATGCCGGACGCCCGCGTGACGGCGAGGCCCTGGTGGCAGCCCGGATCACCCCGCCCGGTTGCGTGTTCGAAGCGTGACGAGGCAGGTCTCCTGGCTCGCGGCGCCTGGCTCCGGCCTTCCCGCGTGAGCAGTGGCCTTAGGGCATGTTCATAATTTCGCGAGCTAGAGTCAAACAAGGCGAAGATGCTTGAGGAAGCGGAGTTTACAAATGGTAAATGAGCATTCCGAAAGCATCTTCAACGCAGTTTGGCCGACGCGCAGCAAATTATGAACAGGCTCTAGTGGAGAGGCTAAAAATGCCGCTTACAGTTGCGGGGGCAGCCGCGGTATCACACCGCGTTCCCTTTCAAGCTCTTGCCGACAAGAGCACCTCGGAACGCGACAGGCTACGAGCGCCCCGCCGGGGTGTCAATCAGCCAGGCTTGACCGGCGGGCGAGGCGCGTGGTCTGCTCGCTGCGTCCGCCAAGGGCGAGCCACCGCCTGCCTTCCTCAGCCCCAAGACCTGCCATGATCGCTACCACGCGCGCCCTCACCATCCTGTACCGGACCATTATTTCGGCCTGGCACCCGGCCCTTGGCCGGCTCGCCCTTCGGCCGCTGAGCGGCTCAGGGCCCGGACTGGGCTGCCGCGATTCCTTGCGCCGCATGGACGTTCAAGGCTAATGGCCCTGGTCCTGGGCCTCGGCTGCCGCCAGGGCTGTTCGCTGGACGAACTCGCCGAACTGGCGCTCGGGGTCTTGCGGGAAGCCCGGCGCGATCGCACCGCGCTGACCGCGCTGGCGACCGTTGCCAGTCGACTCGAGGAAAGCGGGTTGCGCGCCCTCGCCCAGCGTTGGCAGCTGCCTCTGCACGGCTTCACCGCCGAGCGTCTGGCGCAAGAGCGCGGCATAACCGCAGCCAGCGACCTGGTGTTGCAGCACACTGGCAGCCCCAGCGTGGCCGAAGCCGCGGCCCTGGCCGCGGCCGGTGAAGGTGCCCGGTTGCTGGTGAGCAAGCGCAAGAGTGCGGCCGCGACGGCAGCCCTGGCCTACGCCTGAGCGAGTTCTTCCGCGTCGGTGTCCCTGACCCGGGCGCGGACGTGGATGGGGCTGAAGGGCTCGTTCTGCACCAGCTCCACTAGGGATTCCTTGACCAGCTCGAGGATGGCCATGAACGTCACCACCACGCCAAGCCGCCCTTCGTCCAGGGTGAACAGCGCCACGAAGGGCACGAAGGCGCCCTCCTTGAGGCGCTCCAGCACCTGGCTCATGCGCTCACGGGTGGACAGCACCTCGCGGGTCACCTGGTGGCTCTCGAACAGGTCGGCGCGGCGCAGGACCTCGCCCATCGCCAGCAGCAACTCGCCGAGGTCCACCTCGGGCAACAGCTTGCGCGCCCGCGCATCCGGCGCCGGCAAGGTAGGCACCACGAAGTTGCGGCCCTCGCGCGGCAGGTCATCGAGATCCTCGGCGGCCTTCTTGAAGCGCTCGTATTCCTGCAGGCGCCGGATCAGTTCGGCGCGGGGATCCTCTTCCTCGGCTTCCAGGCCTTCGGCCCGCGGCAGCAGCATCCGCGACTTGATCTCCGCCAGCATGGCCGCCATCAGCAGGTATTCGGCGGCCAGTTCCAGCTGCACCGCCTTCATCAGCTCGACGTAGCTCATGTACTGCCGGGTGATCTCGGCGACCGGGATGTCGAGGATGTTGATGTTCTGCTTGCGGATCAGATAGAGCAGCAGGTCGAGCGGTCCTTCGAAGGCTTCGAGAAAGACCTCCAGGGCATCGGGCGGGATATAGAGGTCCTGGGGCAGTTCGGTGAAGGCCTCGCCATAGACCAGCGCCAGGCGCAGCTGCTCGGGTTCGAGCAGCTGGGGGTCCAGGGCTTCGCTCATGCTTCGATCATGAAGGGCGTCGGATCCCCGGCACCGACGCGGATCACTTCCGGTTCGTCGTCGGCCAGGCTGATCACGGTGGACGGCTGCAAGCCACCCGGACCGCCTTCGATCACCAGGTCGACGAAATGCTCGAGACGCTCGCGGATCTCCCAGGCGTCGCCCAGGGCTTCGTCATCCCCCGGCAGGATCAGACTCACGCTCATCAAGGGCTCGCCCAGTGCCTCCAGCAACGCCAGGGTGATGGGATGCTGGGGCACCCGCACGCCGATGGTGCGCCGCTTGGGATGCAGCAGCATGCGCGGCACTTCGCGGGTGGCATTGAGGATGAAGGTGTAGGGCCCGGGGGTATAGGCCTTGAGCAGGCGGAAGGCGCTGGTATCCACCTTGGCATAGATGCCCAGCTCGGAAAGATCGCAGCACACCAGGGTGAAGTTGTGCTTGTCGTCGAGCTGGCGGATGCGGCGGATCCGCTCCACCGCGCTCTTCTCGCCGATACGACAACCCAGCGCATAGGACGAATCGGTGGGATAGGCGATGACACCGCCGGACTGGATGATTTCCACGGCCTGACGAATCAGCCGCGGCTGGGGATTCTGCGGATGAATTTCGATGAACTGGCTCATTGGGGTTCCCGCATCTGAGGGTATAGCGGTTGACTGAAGCGCGCCCAGAGGGGCGGCAGATCTTCGGGCAACGGACGGTACATACCCAGCTCCGACCAATCGGCCGGCGCATGGAAATCGCTGCCCGCACTGACCATCAGACCGAATTCCCGCGCCAGAATTGCCAGGGTCCCGACCTGCTCCGCCGGCTGCACGCCGTTGACCACCTCGATGGCATGGCCGCCGCCGCTGACGAATTCGCCGATCAGCTTGCGTAGCTTGGTGCGGGTGAAGCCATAGGCCAGCGGATGCGCCAGGCTGATCCAGGCCTTGGCGCCCTTGAGCGTCGCCAGGGTCTCGGCCAGGGTCGGCCAATGCTGCTTGACGTCGCCGAGCTTGCCGCCACCGAGCCACTTGCGAAAGGCATCGCCGCGGTCCGCGACATGGCCGGCCTGCACCAGATATTCGGCGAAATGCGGCCGGGCCGGCGCATTGCGACTGTCGCCCAGGGCCAGTTGCACCGCGCGCGCCCCGTCCAGGGTGCCGGGCATGCCCTTGGCCGCCAGCCGCCGGTCGATTTCCCGGGCGCGCTCCCAGCGACCTTCGTGCAGGGCTTCCAAGGCGGCATTCAACTCAGGAGCGTCAGGGGCGAAATTGTAGCCCAGCACATGCAGCGTGGCGCCGCCCCAGGTACAGGACATCTCGATCCCAGGGAGCAGGCGCAGACCCAGGCCGTCCGCGGCTTCCAGGGCTTCGGCATAGCCGTCCAGGGTGTCGTGATCGGTGATGGCCAGCAGCTGCACCCCGCGCTCGTGGGCGCGCCTGACCACCTCGGCGGGCGCGAAGGCGCCGTCCGACGCGGTGGTATGACAGTGCAGGTCGATACGCATGGCTTTCTCCTCCGGCTTCATCAGGTATTATGCCGCGATGCACTGCTATCGGCTGCGTTAATGAAACAATTCATCGATTTCATCCCCCTGCTCCTGTTCTTCCTGGTCTACAAGCTCGATCCGCGTCCGCTGGAATTCGCCGGGCATGCCTTCACCCTGGGCGGCATCTTCAGTGCCACCGCGGTCCTGATCATCGCGTCCCTGGTGGTCTATGGCGCGATCTTCGCGACCCAGCGCCGGCTGGAAAAGAGCCAGTGGCTGACGCTGATCGCCTGCCTGGTGTTTGGCGGCATGACCCTGGCATTCCATAGCGAGACCTTCCTGAAGTGGAAGGCGCCGGTGGTGAACTGGCTCTTCGCCGTGGCCTTCCTGGGCAGCCAGTTCATCGGCGACAAGCCGCTGATTCAGCGCATGCTGGGCCACGCGGTGCGCCTGCCGGCACCGATCTGGACACGGCTGAACATCGCCTGGATCATCTTCTTCATCGTCTGCGGCTGCGCGAATCTCTATGTGGCCTTCACCTACGAAAGCTTCTGGGTCGACTTCAAGGTCTTCGGCAGCCTGGCGATGACCCTGGTGTTCATGCTTGGCCAGGGCCTCTATCTGGCGCGCCATCTGCAACCCATGGATGAACCGCGAGACTGATCCGATGAGCCAGATACTGCTGATCGACGACGACCAGGAGCTGTGCGAGCTGCTCGGCGCCTGGCTGAAACAGGAAGGCTTCGAGGTCACCGCCTGCCACGCCGGCAGCGATGCCCGCACCCAGTTGCGCGAGGCGACGCCGGACGTGGTGGTGCTGGACGTGATGCTGCCCGATGGCAGTGGCCTGGAATTGCTCAAGCAGTTGCGCAGCGACCATCCGCAACTGCCCGTGCTGATGCTGTCGGGGCGTGGCGAGCCGCTGGACCGGATCCTCGGCCTGGAGCTGGGCGCCGACGACTATCTGGCCAAACCCTGCGATCCGCGCGAACTCACCGCACGGCTGAGAGCCATCCTCAGGCGCAGCCATCCGGCCCAACCCGCGGCCCGCCTGCAGCTGGGCGATCTGTCGCTGAGTCTGGCGCGGGGCGTCGCCAACATCGGCGAAACCGAGATCACCCTGACCCTCACCGAGAGCCGCATCCTCGAAGCCCTGCTGCGCCAGCCGGGCGAACCCCTGGAAAAGCAGGCACTGGCCCAGGCCGCCCTCGGACGCAAGCTGACGCTCTACGATCGCAGTCTGGACATGCACGTCAGCAATCTGCGACGCAAGCTCGGCAGCCATGCCGACGGTCGCCCGCGCATCCTCGCCCTGCGTGGCCGCGGCTACTACTACAGCGTCTAGCCCACCGCGCAGCCTTTACCCCCTCTTTACCTCCGCTGACCGCCATTGACTCCCCCGCTCCTAGACTGGGCTCATCCGGTATTGCACCGGTCATCCCAAGGAGATTTCCCGATGCGCAAACTCATGCCCGCCGTGCTGTTCGCCGCCCTGCTGCCGACCCTGACCCTGGCCGCGACCCAGGACAGCGCCGACATCACCCCGCCGCCCCACGGCAAAATGATGGACGGTGGCCCGCGTGGCGATGGCCCTCTGCGCGGCCTCAAGCTGACGCCCGAGCAACGCGAGCAGGTCGGCAAGCTGATGAGCGAGGAACGCCAGCAGCAGCGCGAGATCGTCAAGGGCTATCTCGACAAGCTGCCCGAGGATCAGCGCAAGGCCCTGCACGACCAGCTGGATGGCAATCGCGACAAGACCCGTCAGTCCATTCGCGCCCTGCTCAAGCCCGATCAGCAGAAGCGCTTCGACGAAATGGAAAAGAAGCGCGAGGATCGCGCCAAGGAGTGGGCGGAATTCCAGCAGTGGAAGCAGGACCACAAGTCCTCGTAATCCTCGATCGCTGCGCCGACGGTCCTCGGCGCAGCGTCTGACCAAGGCGACCGCATGGTTTTCCGTTCCCTCTTCTGGCGCATCTTCGCCACCTTCTGGCTGGCCATCCTTTCCGCGGTCGGCCTGACCATGCTGCTCGGCCACCTGGCCGACCAGGATTCCTGGATTCTCGCGCAGCATCCCGGCTTGCGCGACCTCCCCGAACAATGGGTGCAACGCTATGAAAACGACGGTCCCGCCGCCGCCCAGGGCTTGCTCGAACAGCGCAAGGGCCGCTACGGCATCGATGTGCTGGTGCTGGGCGAGAACGGCTCGCCCCTGGTGCGCGGCACCCTGCCACCGCGCATCTTCGACCAGGATCTCGACCAGCCGCAGCGTCAGCAGCGCCCCGGCCCCGGCGCCCGCGACCCCAACCGGCCGCTGCCCTGGCGACGCCTGACCGACGAATACACCAGCCCGAGCGGCCAGAATTACCTGTTCATCTACCACCTGCCCACGCCGGAGCTGGGTGCCTGGCGCCGGCAAAGCCTGTTCTGGCCGGTCGGCATGCTGGCCATCGCCACCGTGGTGCTGACCCTGTTCAGCCTGCTGCTGACCCTGAGTCTGACCCGGCCGCTCAATCATCTGCGCCGCGCCGTCCACGACCTCGGCCAGACCGCCTACCAGCAGGACACCCTGGCCCGCCTGGCCCGGCGCAAGGACGAACTGGGCGTGCTGGCCGAGGACTTCAATCGCATGGGCGCCCATCTGCAGCGCCTGATCGACAGCCAGCGGCAACTGCTGCGCGACGTCTCCCACGAACTGCGTTCACCGCTGGCGCGGCTGCGTATCGCCCTGGCGCTGGCCGAACGCTCCGATCCCCGTGACCTGGGCAACATGTGGCCGCGGCTGACCCTGGAATGCGATCGCCTGGAAACCCTGATCGGCGAGATCCTCGCCCTGGCTCGCCAGGAAGCGGATCCGGGCCCACCCGAGCAACTGGAATTGCATCCGCTGCTGGAAGGCCTGGTGGAGGATGCCCAGCTCAGCGCGCCTCAGCAGCGCGTGGAACTGGACGTGCCCGCCGCGCTGCGGCTGGATGGCTGGCCGGACGTGCTGGAACGCGCGCTGGACAATCTGTTGCGCAATGCGCTGCGTTTCAATCCACCCGCGCAGCCCATCGTCATTTCGGCGACGGCGGCGAAGGGCGAGGTCCGCATCCAGGTGCGCGACCACGGCCCCGGGGTCAAGGCAGCCGATCTGCCGCGCCTGGGTGAGCCCTTTTTCCGCTCGGATCAACAGCACGCCACTGGCTACGGCCTCGGCCTGGCCATCGCCCGCCGCGCTGTGGAGCGCCATGGAGGCGAGCTGCAGCTGAGCAATCACCCGGACGGCGGCTTTCTCGCCACCGTCACCCTGCCGCTCAGACCGGTCCTGGCCAATGGCTGACCTGCGCACTCAGATCACGCGGCGCCGGCACGCGCGGTGCCACCTCCGGCGTACCCAGGTAGATGTAGCCCACCAACTGTTCATTTTCGGCCAGCCCAAGTCCCTGCAGGACCCAGGGGTCGTAGCTGAAGTCACCGGAACGCCAGACCGCCCCCAGGCCCAGGGCGAAGGCGGCGTTGACCAGGCCGTGGGCGACGCAGCCAGCGGTGATGATCTGCTCCTGGACGGGCACCTTGGGGTGTTCCTGGGGGGTGGCGACGACGGCGATCACCAGGGGCGCCCGCAGCGGCATGCGCCGGGCCTTGTCCAGGGCCGCCGCATCGGCGTCGGGCTCGCGACGACGCAGGGCGTCGGCATAGAGTTCGCCGAGCGCGGTGCGGCCCTCGCCGGCCACCAGCAGCAACCGCCAGGGGCGCAGCAGCTTGTGGTCCGGCGCCCGGTCCGCAGCGCGCAGCAGCGTCTCGAGTTGCTCGGGGGTCGGACCCGGCTCGGTCAGGCGACCGACCGAGGCGCGATTGCAAAGGGCTTCGAGGGCATCCATAGCGTCTCTCCTGTAAGAATGCCGCAGTGTAACCCAGGGATGACTGCCGAATTTGGCTGTCACAGCAGCGGAATGGCCGACAATCTTGGCCGCCGCCGGGGCGGTCGGCTAAGATCGCCAATGCAAGAAAACCCGGCCGCTTTCATCGTCGCGAACGGAGTTATCCCGACCTCTCGCCTTTTTCGAAACGGACCCGACAGATGAAGTTTGCGCTTAACCGGTTCCTCGCTGCGTCCGGTGACAGCCTGGGCGTCTACTACGCCCGGGTATTCGCCTATCTGATCGCCGCCGCCAGCGTCACCGCGGGTTACTACGTCCAGGCCGATGCCGTGGGTCTCTGGCTGATCCCCTATGCCCTGCTCTATCCGCACGTGGCCCAGACGCTGAGTCTCAAGCTCCGGCGCGACCGCGGCGCCCAGACCGATATCTTGCTCGCCGCCGTGGACGCCATCCACGTCGGCATGGCGGCGGTGGTGTTGCGCTTCCCGCTGATGCCCACCCTGATGCTGCTGTTCATGCTCGGCTACACCAGCATGCTGCGCGGCGGTCCGCGCCTGCTCGGTCTCTGCCTGCTGTTCGCCACCAGCGCCGCGGCGCTGGGCAGTGCCACCTTCTTCCAGGGCGTCGACCTCACCAGCCCGCTGCTGGTGGCGGTCACCAGCGTGGTGGGCACCATGCTGCACCTCTGGGGCACCGGCTATTTCCTGCACCGCCAGCGCAAGCGCCTCGTCCAGATCAACGACGACCTCAAGCGCGAGCAGGAAAAGTCGGCGATCCTGGCGCACAACCTAGCCAAGTACCTTTCGCCCCAGGTCTGGGAATCCATCTTCACCGGCAAGCAGCACATCGCCCTGGGCACCCAGCGCAAGAAGCTCACGGTGTTCTTCTCCGACATCAAGGGCTTCACCGAGCTGTCCGAGGAACTCGAGGCCGAAGCCCTCACCGACATGCTCAACAACTACCTCAACGAGATGTCGAAGATCGCCGTGAAGTACGGTGGCACCATCGACAAGTTCGTCGGTGACTGCGTGATGGTGTTCTTCGGCGACGCCAACAGCCAGGGCGCCAAGAAGGATGCCGTGGCCGCGGTCTCCATGGCCATCGCCATGCGCAAGCACATGAAGGTCCTGCGCCAGCAGTGGCGCAGCCAGGGCATCAACAAGCCCCTGGAGATCCGCATGGGTCTGAACACCGGTTACTGCACGGTCGGCAACTTCGGTTCCAGCACGCGCATGGACTACACCATCATCGGTCGCGAAGTGAACCTGGCTAGCCGCCTGGAAAACGCCGCCGACGCTGGCGAGATCCTGATCAGCCACGAGACCTACTCGCTGGTCAAGGAAACCATCATGTGCCGCGACAAGAGCTGGATCACCGTCAAGGGCTTCAGCAAGCCGGTGCAGATCTACCAGGTGGTGGACTTCCGCCGCGACCTGGGCGCCTCGCCCAGCTACGTCGAGCACGAACTGCCGGGCTTCTCCATGTATATGGATACCAACAACATCCAGAACTACGACAAGGATAGAGTCATCCAGGCGCTGCAGCTGGCGGCGGAAAAGTTGAAGGACAAGGTGATCCTCTAGTCGCCCGCCTTTGCTGCAGGCAGAAAAAAGCCCCGGATATCCGGGGCTTTTTCATGGGACCGCGGGGATCAATCCTCGCGATAGCGACGCAGACGCAGGGCCTTGCCGGCTACACGAGTGTCCTTGAGCTTGGTCAGCAGACGCTCCAGGCCGTCCTCGGGTAGCTCCACCAGGCTGAAGGAGTCACGGATCTGGATGCGGCCGATGGCCTCGCGATCCATGCCGCCTTCATTGATGATGGCACCCAGCAGGTTCTTGGCGGCAACGCCGTCACGCGCGCCCAGGGCGGTGCGGCAACGCACGCGGCCTTCCGGCAGCGGCTGCATCGGGCGACGCTCGCCACGATCCGGACGCTCGCCACGCTCGGGGCGATCGCCGCGCTCGGGACGCTCGCCACGGGGACGCTCGCCACGACCGGCGCCGGGGGTCAGCGGCTGCTCGCGACGGACCGACTCGATGTCCAGGGCACGGCCGCTGGTCAGCTTGGCCAGCAGGGCTGCCGCCAGGGTGGCGGGATCGCACTGCAGGCGCTCGCACAGTTCCTGACGCAGGGCGCCATGAGTGGCATCGGCATCGGCCAGCAGCGAACCTACGCCATCGGCCAGGCGGGAGATACGGGCTTCCAGCACGGCTTCGGCGTCGGGCAGGCGGATCTCGCCGACACGCTGACCGGTGACACGCTCGATCACCTGCAGCATGCGCCGCTCGCGCGGGGTGACCAGCAGCAGCGCGCGGCCTTCACGACCGGCACGCCCGGTACGCCCGATACGGTGCACGTAGGACTCGGGATCGTAGGGCATGTCCACGTTGAGCACGTGGGTGATGCGCGCCACGTCCAGGCCACGAGCGGCCACGTCGGTGGCGACCACGATGTCCAGCGAACCGTCCTTGAGGGACTCGATGGTCTTCTCGCGCTGGGCCTGGGGCATGTCGCCGTTCAGGGCGCTGACGCGATAGCCCTGGCGCTCGAGCAGCTCGGCCAGGTCCAGGGTCGCCTGCTTGGTCCGCACGAAGGCGATCAGGGCGTCGAAGTTCTCCACTTCCAGCAGGCGCAGCACCGAGGCCGGCTTCTGGTCGGCATGGACCATCAGATGCGCCTGCTCGATGCGGGCGACGGTCTGGGTCTTGGCCGCGATGCGGACGTGTTGCGGCTCTTTCAGGTGACGTTCGGCGATGGCGCGGATCGACGGCGGCAGGGTCGCCGAGAACAGCACGGTCTGACGGGTTTCCGGCATGGCTTCGAAGATGAATTCGAGGTCGTCCATGAAGCCCAGCTTGAGCATCTCGTCGGCTTCGTCGAGCACCAGGCGCTGGACGGTGGCCAGCAGGTTGTCGTCACGGCGCAGGTGGTCGCACAGGCGGCCGGGGGTGGCGACCAGTACCTGGGCACCCATGCGCAGGGACTTCAGCTGCGGACCCATGGGCGCGCCGCCGTAGAGAGCCACGACTTTTACGCCGGGCATCTCGGTGGAGTAGGTTTCGCAGGCGGTAGCGACCTGCAGGGCCAGTTCACGGGTAGGAACCAGCACCAGAATCTGGGGTTCACGACGGGACGGGTCGAGCTGCGAGAGCAGCGGCAGAGCAAAGGCTGCGGTCTTGCCCGTACCGGTCTGCGCCTGGCCGATCATGTCGTGGCCGGCGAGGATCACCGGAATGGACTGCGACTGGATGGGCGACGGCTCTTCGTAGCCGACGGCCTTGATGGCGGCGAGGATGGCGGGATTGAGATTGAGCGCAGCGAAATTGCTGATGTCCTGGGTCATTGTCTTGCCTCGTGTGCTTCGCAAAGACCCCAAAGCCAAGAGCTGCGCTTATCCGAATGACCGAAGTCGCCCAGGCAGCCAAGGTGTGAGCTTTTTGCGAAATAGCGGATGAAAGGGGGTGAAGCGTCTAGGATTGTTCGCCGTTGGGCGAACGCACGACCGGCGTGGCCATGGCGGCGGACCGGGAGAATGCAGTTCCTGAACGGAAGGTCAAAAAGACCGGGGCGAATAATACCCGAACCCTGGACATTTCTCCAGAGAACCTTGGTCTACTTTTGTGGTCAGGTTGCCGCACGCAGGTTGTCCAGATAGGCCTCCAGATCAAAGCCGATCCGCGGGCTCAATTCGCGAACGCGCTGCCGCGTGCCCTCCTCGTCCAGCTCCTGTTCCAGACTCGCCGGCACCAGCAGGATCACGTTGCCCTCCACCACCGGGCACTCCCAGTAATGATGGCGGAACAGCCCGCGCAGCAGCGCGGCGCCCAACGGCTTGCCGTCGGTGGCGCTCCACTGGTTGATCATCAGCCAGCCGCCCGGATTGAGCTTGGCCTGGCAGTTTTCCAGAAAGCGCCAGGCCAGGTGGGCGCTGGAGGGGCCGACATCGGTATAGAGGTCGACGAAGATCAGATCGGCAGGCGCAGCGCTGTCGAGCAGGTCCAGGGCATCGCCAATGCGGATCGCCAGCCGCGGATCCTCTTCCAGGCCCAGATGCTGGCGGGCCAGGCGCGGCACCGCGGGACGCAGCTCCAGTGCTTCCACCGCCTCCAGGGGCAGCCACTTGAGGCAGGCCTGGGTCAGGGTGCCGGCGCCCAGTCCGAGGAAGAGTGCCCGCCGCGGCTGCGGATGGCAGAGCGCGCCCAGCAGCATGGCGCGGTTGTAGTCGTATTCCAGCCAGGCGGGATCCTCGGTGAAGACGCAGCTCTGCTCCACCTCCTCGCCGAACTCCAGGAAGCGATAGGGCCCCACTTCGACCACCCGGATCCGGCCATGGTCATCGACGACCTCTTCCAACAAAACTTCCGTCTCGACCATCACCACCCTCCTCTA
The DNA here is from genome assembly GCF_014190935.1 of Pseudomonas sp. AS2.8. NCBI lineage: Bacteria > Pseudomonadati > Pseudomonadota > Gammaproteobacteria > Pseudomonadales > Pseudomonadaceae > Pseudomonas > Pseudomonas sp. AS2.8. The sequence goes on along the minus strand of NZ_JACHVV010000001.1, from coordinate 1,169,704 downwards.
TAGCCGCCCATGGTAGCCGCGATGGGCACTGTCTATCGAGCGTTGCGCCCGTCATCGGTTAGTATGGAAGGCTTCGTCGCACCACTCAGAGAGAATCATGTCCGCGCCCTGGAGCCCCACCAGCTGGAGAAGCCTGCCCATCCAGCAGCAGCCCGAATACCCCGATCAAGCCCGTCTCGCCGATGTCGAGCGCACCCTGGCCGGCTATCCGCCGCTGGTGTTTGCCGGCGAAGCCCGCGAATTGCGCCGGCAGTTCGCCGAGGTGACCCAGGGTCGGGCCTTCCTGTTGCAGGGCGGTGATTGCGCGGAAAGCTTTTTCGAATTCTCCGCCGGCAAGATTCGCGACACCTTCAAGGTGCTCCTGCAGATGGCGGTGGTCATGACATTCGCCGCGGGCTGCCCGGTGGTCAAGGTTGGCCGCATGGCCGGCCAGTTCGCCAAGCCGCGCTCGTCCGGCGATGAAGTCCAGGACGGCGTCTCCCTGCCGGCCTACCGCGGCGACATCGTCAACGGCATCGACTTCACCGAAGGCAGCCGCATCCCGGATCCGCAGCGCCTGATCCAGGCCTACAACCAGTCCACCGCGACCCTCAACCTGCTGCGCGCCTTTGCCCAGGGCGGTTTCGCCGACCTGCACCAGGTCCATCGCTGGAACCTGGACTTCATCGCCAACTCGGCCCTGGCCGACCGCTACCACCAGCTGGCGGACCGCATCGACGAGACCCTGGCCTTCATGCGTGCCTGCGGCCTGGACACCGCGCCCCAGGTCAAGGAAACCAACTTCTTCACCGCCCACGAGGCGCTGCTGCTCAACTACGAAGAAGCCTTCGTCCGCCGCGACAGCCTGACCGGCGACTGGTACGACTGCTCCGCGCACATGCTCTGGATCGGCGACCGCACCCGCCAGCCCGATGGTGCCCACGTCGAATTCCTGCGCGGCGTGAACAACCCCATCGGCGTCAAGGTCGGTCCTTCCACCACCAGCGAAGACCTGATCCGCCTGATCGACACCCTCAACCCGGAGAACGATCCGGGCCGCCTCAATCTCATCGTGCGCATGGGCGTGGGCAAGGTCGGCGATCACCTGCCGCGCCTGATCCAGACCGTGGAGCGCGAAGGCCGCCAGGTGCTGTGGAGTTCCGACCCCATGCACGGCAACACCATCAAGGCCTCCACCGGCTACAAGACCCGGGATTTCGCCAGCGTGCTGGGCGAGGTCAAGGAGTTCTTCGGCGTGCACCAGGCCGAGGGCACCTACGCGGGCGGCATCCACATCGAGATGACCGGGCAGAACGTCACCGAGTGCATCGGCGGCGCCCGCCCGGTCACCGAAGACGCCCTCTCCGATCGCTACCACACCCACTGCGACCCGCGCCTGAACGCCGACCAGTCCCTGGAACTGGCCTTCATGATCGCCGAGACGCTCAAGGGCATCCGCCGCTAGACCGAGGGCGCGGCGGCGAACCCGTGCCGCGCCATGGCCTCGCGCAAGACGTCCGCCGGCCCGTGCAACTGCAGGTCGGCGAGACCGAGCCACGCGGCCAGGGCACGCAACTGCCCCGCCAGGGCATCCAGCCCCTCGTCATCCAGCCCCGCCGCCTCCAGATGCACCGCATGCACCGCCAGGCGCGACTGCGCGCGTTCGGCGCGTAGATCCACCCGTGCCGCCAGCCGCTCCCGATAGAGAAAGGGCAATACGTAGTAGCCGTACACCCGCTTGGATGCCGGCGTGTAGATCTCCAGTCGATAGCGGAAACCGAACAGCTGCTCGGTACGCTCGCGCTCCCAGACCAGGGAATCGAAGGGCGACAGCAGCGCCGCCGCCTGCACCGGACGCCCGGGATTGGGCGCCTCGGCCACATAGGCCGGCTTCGACCAGCCCTGCACCTGAAGCGACTGCAGACTACCCTCCTCGCGCAATTCGGCGATGCCCTGGCGGGCCTCGGCGGGACTGAGGCGGAAATAATCGCGCAACTGGACTTCGCTCGCCACGCCCAGGGCACGGGCGCTGCGCAGCAGCAGTGCCCGCCGCGCGGCTTCGGGCGTGGGGACCGGCGCCGCAAGCACCGCCGCCGGCAGTACCCGCTCGGGCAGGTCATAGAGGCGTTCGAAGCCGCGCCGTCCGGCCACCGTCACCTCGCCGGCGGCAAACAGCCACTCCAGCGCCAGTTTGCCCGGACTCCAATCCCACCAGGGGCCAGCCTGCTCGACCCGCTTGGCCAGGCTGCCAGCGCCAAGGGCACCGCGCTGCACCACCGCCTCCAGGGTCTGGGCGACGACCTGCGGCTGCTCGACGGCGAACCGCGCCAGCTGGCGATAGATGCCGATGCCCTGGCGCGCCTGATCGCGCCGCCAGCGCAGCTCGGCCCAGACCTCGGCCGGCACCAGCGAAGCCTCGTGAGCCCAGCATTCATAGAGTTGCCGCTTACGCCCCTGACCCCAGGCCAGGGCATCGAAGTCGGCGAAGGCATAGCGGCCGAGACGACTGAACAGCGGCAGATAGTGCGAGCGCACCAGGGCATTGACCGAATCTATCTGCAGCACATTCAGGCGTACGGCCTGGCGGTACAGGGCGGCCGGACCCGCGCCGCCCTTGGGTTGACCACCGAAACCCTGGGCACGCAAGGCCAGGCGCCGGGCTTCGCGCAGGGAAAGGCTATCCATCCGAGCTCCTGATAGAGAGAGGTGATCCTCCACCCTAGCAGGATCGGCGGCGGCCCTCCTCTGCGGGTTGCTGCCAGAACGGCTTATCGGCTTCCTGCCAGGCATCGGCGCGACTCAGACCGAGGTCGTGCAGCGCGCCCTCATCCAGTCGATAGAGGGCTCGGCGTTGGCGAGAAAGCTCTACCGCCCGCTGCAACCAGGCCCAGACCTGCCGCAGACGCAAGGTGGCGCCCGCAACACCAGGGGAACGCCCGGACGAATCTCGGTGAGCGATGAGCTGAGCCATGGTGAATCTCCTTCTCCAGGGGGTATGGCTCAAGTCTGGAAGCTGGAATAACATCAATCCAACGAATCTTTTTGATGCGATCCATTCGCCTGGTTGATGCCATGACGTATCCGAGTATAGAGACCGATCTGCTGCGCACCTTCGTCGCCATCGCCGATCAGGGTGGCTTCACCCGCGCGGCCGAGGTGGTCAATCGCACCCAGTCGGCGGTGAGCATGCAGATGCGCAAGCTCGAAGAGGACGTGCTGCAGCGGCGGCTGTTCGAACGGGAGGGCCGCCAGGTGCGCCTGACGGCGGAAGGTCAGATCCTGCTGGGCTTCGCCCGGCGGATCCTCAAGCTGCATGGTGAGGTGATGACCACCCTGCGCGAACCGCACATGGTGGGTACGGTGCGTATCGGCACGCCCGACGATTACGTGATGAGGTTCATTCCCGGCATCCTGGCCGGCTTCGCCAAGGCCTATCCGCTGGTGCAGGTGGATGTCCACTGCGAGCCCACCGCCGGTCTGCTGCAACGCCAGGACCTCGATCTGACCATCGTCACCCGCGAACCAGGCAACGAGATCGGCCTGCCCCTGCGTCGCGAGCGCTTCATCTGGGCCGAGGCGCCGGGTTTCGATGTCCACCAGCGCGATCCGCTGCCGCTGGCGATGTTCAACACCTCATGCTTTCTCAGCGAATGGGCGCGCCGGGCGCTGGACAATCGCGGACGCGGCTATCGCCTGGCCTACAGCAGCCCGAGCCTTGCCGCGCTGCTCGGCATCGTCAAGGCCGGCCTGGCCGTCACCGCGCAGTTGGAAAGCCTGCTACCGAGCGAACTGCGGCGGCTGGGGGAAGCCGACGGCATGCCCGACCTGCCTTCTTGTTCCATCGAACTGCTGCGCAATACGCGCAGCGCCTCGCCGATCATCGACACCCTCGCCGAGCATATCGCCGAAGGCTTTCGGCAGTAGTCAGCGCAGCGCCAGCAGCACCGCGCAAAGCAGCAGAAAACCGCAGAACAGCAGGCGCAGCAGCCGCTCGGGCAACTGGTGCGCAAGTCGCACGCCCCAGCTGACGCTGAACAGGCCCCCCAGCGCCAGCGGCAGACCGACGTGCCAGTCCACCTCGCCGTGCCAGGCATAGCTGGCCAGGGTGACCCCGGTGGTGGGCAGCGCCATGGCCAGGGACATGCCCTGGGCCGCCACCTGGGTCATGCCCATCACCCCGGCGAGAATGGGGGTGGCGATCACTGCGCCACCGACGCCGAACAGCCCGCCGACCAGCCCCGCCACCAGCCCCAGCACCCCGAGGCCCAGACGACTCGGCGTCGTCAGCGGCGGCTGGCCACGGCGATAGAGCTGCCAGAGGTTGTAGAGCACCAGCACGAGCAGGAAGCCGACGAAGCCGTGGCGCATGGAGCGGGCGTCGAGGGATACCGCCAGCGCCGTACCCGCCAGGGCCGAGAGCATGCCGGCGGCGGCCAGCAGACCGGCGCGCTGCCAGTCGATGCGATTGCGCTGGTTGTACTTGTAGACCGACAGCAGCACGTTGGGCACCACCATCACCAGGGCGGTGCCCTGCGCGAGTTGCTGGTCGAGGCCGAACAGCAGGGCCAGCACCGGAATGGCGATCAGGCCGCCGCCGATGCCGAACAGCCCACCCACCACGCCCAGCACCGCCCCGAGGACGACATCGATCAACAACGTAAACAGCGATTCCACGGCAGTTCTATCCAGCGGCAAACGGATTTGGAGAGACCGGCCAGGCCGGCCCGCGGCAAAGGCCCAAACAGCAAAAAGCCCGGCAAGCCGGGCTTTCTATCGAGACGCCTGGTTTAGACCTTGGCGCGCGACTTGTACTCGTTGGTACGGGTGTCGATCTCGATGTGGTCACCGATGTCGCAGAACTCGGAGACCTTCAGCTCGTAGCCGTTGTTCAGGCGAGCGGTCTTCATGACCTTGCCCGAGGTGTCGCCACGAACGGCCGGCTCGGTGTAGGAGATCTGGCGCACGATGGTGGTGGGCAGTTCGATGGAGATGACACGGTCGTTGTAGAACACCGCTTCGCAGACGTCGGTCATGCCGTCTTCGATGAAGGCGATGGCATCGCCCAGGTCGTCTTTCTCGACTTCGTACTGGTTGTAGTCGTTGTCGACGAAAACGTACAGGGGATCGGCAAAGTAGGAATAGGTCACTTCCTTGCGATCCAGAATCACCGGCTCGAGCTTGTCGTCGGCGCGGAAGACGGTCTCGGTCGCGCTGCCGGAGAGCAGGCTCTTCAGCTTCATCTTGACCACTGCAGCGTTACGGCCGGACTTGTTGTATTCAGCTTTCTGGATGACCCAGGGAGCGTTGTCGATCATGGCCACTTGGCCGGCACGGAACTCTTGTGCGGTTTTCATGCGGTTATCCGTATGGATGGAAGAACGGGATTTCGAGGCGCCATATGATAGCCAATCTGTATGGAAATGCACCAGGCTGGCGGCAAGATCGCTGTGAGAAGCCATCCGATCGCTCCAATCACGCGCCAGCAGACGCCAGTTTTCGACCTGCGCCTCCAGCGCCGACCAGGCGGCCGCCAGGTCGCCGCGCCCGTTCCAGGCCAGCCACAGGGCGCTGACCGCGGCACCCAGCGCCGGCGTGCCGGATGCGACGTAGCGCGCCAGGAAGGCCTCGAGCTTGACGAAATGGGCGTCTTCTTCCTGCGGATAGATGTGCCAGACGAAGGGATGCGCCGCCCATTGCGCGCGGACGAAGGAGTCCTCGCCACGGATGGCATTGAAGTCGCAGCACCAGAGTAGCCGGTCGTACTCCTGCTGGGAGACGAAGGGCAGTACCTGCACCCGCAGGGCGCCGCGCCGATGGCCGTCGCTCGCCTTGAGCCAGTCCACGCCGAGCCAGGCAGCGACGTTGGCCAGCACCCGCCCCTCCGGCACCAGCAGGCAGGTGGGCTGGGAGCCGGCGCTGAGGGCATCGAGCCAGTCGATCAGCGCCGGGTTCTCGTAGGCGAACAGCGAGAACAGCCGCTCCCCGGGCTGGCGCCGCACGCCCAATCCAGCGAGAAAGTCGTCCTGGGTCGCGGCGGCCTGGAGGAAGCCGTTACGCTGCGCGAGCAGATCGTGCTCGCGCAGCAGCCCGCCCACCTTGGCGGTGAAGCCGGGAAAGAAGAAGTACTTGTTCAGCCCGGTCGGCTGCAACGACGGCAGGGCGTGACAGCCTTCGATCCACTCCTCCGCGCTCAGGTACTCCAGGTTGAGCCAGAGCGGGCGCTCGGCGCGACGCGCCATGGCGCTGATGAAGCCTTCCGGCAACTGGCAGGCGAAGGCTTCCACCACCACGTCACCCGGCTCGGCCGCCGTCCAGTCGGCGTGCCAGCGACGGACCTCGACGCCGCGGTGCCATTGCTGCTCGGCCGCACCGTCGACTCCCGGCTGGATCCGCGCCAGGGGATAGAGGTCATCGATCCAGAGGCGGACCTGCTGCCCATGCTCGGCGACCAGCTGATGGGCCAGACGCCAGGTGATACCCGCGTCGCCATAGTTGTCCACCACCGTGCAGAAGATGTCCCAGGCTGCCATGCCATACCTCTAAGTCATTGATATCGAATCGTGTTCCGCCTGATTGGCGGGTGGACGCGGGACGGCTTCCAGTGAACCCAGTCACACCGCGGCCAGGAGCGGGCCGGTAGTATCCGCGCTTTTTCGGACGGATTCTCCATGTCGTTGCGCCCCGCCCTGCTGTTCTGCCTGAGCCTGGCTTCCCTGAGCGCCCTGGCGACGCCCCAACCGCCCCGCACCTTCGGCGAAGCCAAGCTGGTGGCGGCCAAGGTCTACGCCAAGCAGGGCGTGGACTTCTATTGCGGCTGCCACTACAGCGGCAAGACCGTGGACCTCAAGAGCTGTGGCTACGTCCCGCGCAAGAGCGCCCAGCGCGCCAGCCGCATCGAATGGGAGCACATCGTGCCGGCCTGGGTGATCGGCCACCAGCGCCAGTGCTGGCAGAAAGGCGGTCGCAAGAACTGCACGGCCAACGACCCGGTGTACCAGAAGGCCGAGGCCGACCTCTTCAACCTGGTGCCGGTGGTCGGCGAGGTCAATGGCGACCGCAGCAACTTCGCCTTCGGCTGGCTGCCGCAGAAGCCCAGCCAGTATGGCGCCTGCCAGATGGTGGTGGACTTCAAGGCCAAGACCGCCATGCCACGGCCGGAAATCCGCGGCATGGTCGCCCGCACCTACTTCTACATGAGCGACCGCTACGACCTGCGCCTGTCCAAGCAGGATCGCCAGCTCTACACCGCCTGGACCAAGCAGTATCCACCGGAGGCCTGGGAGCGTCAGCGCAACCAGCGCCTGGCCTGCATCATGGGTCGCGGCAATCCCTACGTCGGCGAGACCAAGGCCTGCAAGTGAGGCGGCCCGGCGCCTGCCGTCAGGCTCTCAGGCGGCGGTCGGAATGCCGCTGTGGAATCTCAGCTCGCGGTCACTAGAGGTGATCAACTCCACTTCCAGGGCGCGGACCTCCGCGATCTTGGCGTCGACGTCGTCGCGCTCGCCATAGAGATAGGCGAGCTTGAGATAGTCCTGGAAATGCCGGGCTTCGGAGGCCAGCAGACCGCTGTAGAACTTGCCCAGCTCCGCGTCCAGATGAGGTGCTACCGCACCGAAGCGCTCGCAGGAGCGGCATTCGATGAAGGCACCGATCACCAGGCTGTCGGTCAGCTTCAGCGGCTCATGGTTACGACAGAGCTTGCGCAGGGCGCCGGCATAGCGGGCCGAACTGACGTTGCGGTGCTCGATGCCGCGGCGCTTCATGATCTGCAGCACCTGCTCGAAATGGCGCAGCTCTTCGCGGGCGATGCGCGACATCTTCCAGGACAGCTCGGCGCGATTGGAATAGGTGAACAGATAGTGGAAGGCGGCGCCGGCCGCCTTCTTCTCGTTGTTGGCGTGGTCCTGCAATAGCGTCGGCAGGTCCTGCAACGCGGCCTCGACCCAGGCATCCGGCGTGCGGCAACCGAGGAATTCGTTCATCTCGGGCAAGGACATCAGCGTGCTCCCGTGCAAAAGCCGCGCATTATAGAGAAAGGCAGGCGCCTGGGCAGCGCCGCCTGCCTGCTGGCGTCTACTGGCGTCTAGACGCGGCTGTCGATGCCTTCGAGCAGGAAGCGCGGGGCGATGTAGCGGTCGTAGTGGGCTTCGGAAAGCAGGAAGAATTCCCGGTCGATGGCGTCGCGCAACTCGGCCAGGGGTCGATCGCGAAACTCCGGCAGCAGGCGCAGGCCATAGGCATCCAGTTGCTGGATGTGCCGCGCACCCCGGGCCAGCAATTGATAGGCCCAGCAATACTCCGACTGATCGGGCCGGAAGCGGATGCTGCGTTGCTGCAACTGCTGGCGCAACAGCGCCGCATCGAAGACATCGACCTTGGCCGACACCACCTGCACCAGCAGCAGCTCCAGACGCGCCCAGACGGCGCGCCGCTCCTCTTCGCCGTAGAGATTCCAGTTCACCACCTCGTGGTGGAATCTCTTGCAGCCACGACAGACGTGGTCGCCGAACATCGTCGAGCACAGGCCGACACAGGGCGTCTTGATGACAGGAGCGGGCATGGGCGGCAAGCCTTGGAGCAAAACGCCTAGTCTAGCCGGAAACGTCAACGACCGGCGCGGGTGGCCCGCGCCGGTCGTGCAGAATCCCATCCTGATCACAGGACGCGGATCACACCGCGGCGACCCCCCGGCTCGCTACCGGATGGGCGCTGCGGCGGCTCAACCCATAGAAGAACAGCCCACCGAGGAAGCAGCCGGTGAACCAGGCGAAGTTGGCGATCGGCTTGAACCAGGGCACGAAGGTGAAGCACAACCCGATCAGCGCGGCCGCGACCAGCGCCTGCACCGCCACCCAGTTGACGCCGCCGCTGTACCAGTAGGCGCCCTTCGGGGTGTCGTCGAACAGGGCGTCGACCTCGATCCGGCCCTTGCGCAGCAGGTAGTAGTCCACCAGCAGGATGCCGAACAGCGGGCCGATGCAGGCAGCCAGAACGTCCAGGGTGTAGTGGATCACCTCGGGGTTGTTGAACAGATTCCAGGGGGTGAGAAAGATCGAGGCCACCGCGGCGATCATGCCGCCCGCGCGCCAGCTGATCTTGCTGGGCGCCACGTTGGCGAAGTCGAAGGCCGGCGAGACGAAGTTGGCGACGATGTTGATGCCGATGGTGGCGGTCACGAAGGTGAAGGCGCCGAGCAGCACCGCGGTGGTGTTGTCGATGCGGGCCACGGTGGCGATGGGATCGTGGATCATCTCGCCGAAGACCGGGAGGGTGCCGGACACGATCACCACGGTGACCAGGGAAAACGCCAGGAAGTTGATCGGCAGGCCCCAGAAATTCCCGCGACGCACATCCTGCATGGAGCGGCAGTAGCGGCTGAAGTCACCGAAGTTGAGCGTGGGCCCGGAGAAATAGGACACCACCAGGGCGATGGCGACGATCACCTGGCCGAAGGCGGCCCAGCCGGTCAGCTGCTTTTCCGCCAGGGTGAAGCTGATGTTGCTCCAGCCCGCGCGCCAGACGATCCAGGCGGCGAGCACGAACATCACCGCATAGACGGCCGGACCGGCCCAGTCGATGAAGCGGCGGATGGATTCCATGCCCGCCCAGAAGACGCAGGCCTGCAGGAACCAGAGGGTAAGGAAGCCGCCCCAGCCCAGGTAGGACAGGCCCAGGAAGCTGCTGTCGCCATAGACCGCCAGCGCGGGAAAGAAGCGCAGCACCACGATGACCAGGGCGCTGGAGGCCAGATAGGTCTGGATGCCGTACCAGGCCACCGCGATCAGGCCGCGGATCAACGCCGGGATGTTCGCGCCGAAGACGCCAAAGGCCAGGCGACAGATCACCGGATAGGGTACGCCCGCCTGTTGGCTGGGCCGGGCGACCAGATTGGCGATCACCTGAACGATGCAGATCCCTACCAGCAGGGCGATCAGCACCTGCCAGCTGGCCAGGCCCAGGGCGAACAGGCTGGCAGCGAAGACATAGCCGCCGACGCTGTGCACGTCGCTCATCCAGAAGGCGAAGATGTTGTACCAATTCCATTTCTGCTCGACCGGGCCGAGGTCTTCGTTGTACAGACGTGGGCTGTAGCCCGGGGGAATCTGCTGGTTCATGGATCGCCTCCTCCGTGGTGGCGGGCACCTGCATACGGCGCTCACCTTGTTTTGTATACAATCCCACCAGGCAGAGTCCGTGCCAGGTACCCCAGGAAGGCCTTAACTCGCTGGCGCCATAGGGAATTTCTCGAAAAGAAGGCTCTAACGCAGGCGCGGGAGCGTTACCGGAGACGCACCTCGCTGGGGCGTTAGGTGGCAGCGAGGCGCTACCTTGGCGCACGCAGCCCGGCCCATTCCTGCATCGTCAGCGCCCGAGACTTTGTATACAATTCAGGCAAATCGCCGGAGTCAGCCCATGAGTGCAGTACCCGCGTCACTCGCCGTTGCCGCCTCCCCCCGGGACGAGCGGATCTACCAGGACATCCTCGAGGCCATCGTCGAGCATCGCCTGGCGCCGGGCACCCGGCTGCCGGAGGACACCCTGGCGGAGACCTTCGGCATCAGTCGCACGGGCATCCGCAAGGTGCTGCAGCGACTGGCCCTGGAACGGCTGGTGACCCTGCGCGCCAATCGCGGCGCCCAGGTCGCCCAGCCCAGCGCCAAGGAAGCCCAGGACATCCTCGCCGCGCGGCAGCTGATCGAACCGGCGCTGATGCCCCTGGTGGCGGCCCGCGTCGACAGCGCCCAGTTGGCCTCCCTGCGCCAGCTCTGCCTGGAAGAACACGAGGCCCAGCACGGCGGGCGCCACAGCCTGGCGATCCAACTGTCCGCGCGCTTTCACGTCGAACTCGCCGCCCTGGCCGACAACCAGGTGCTGACCGAACAGGTCGCCCAGTTGGCCAGCCGCTCTTCGCTGCTGATCGCCATCTATGGCTCGCGGCACAGCCTGGGCTGCGATTGCGGCCAGCACGAAGACCTGCTGGACCTGCTCGCCCGGGGCGAGGGGGCAGCCGCCAGCGACTGGATGGCGCGCCACCTGCGCCTGATCCGCGAATCCCTCCGCATCGACCGGCCCGCGGCCGCCGAGCCCGATTTCCGCAGCATCTTCAAACGCAGTTGAGGCCCCCCATGCAGATCCAGGTCATCAATCCCAATACCAGTGCCGGCATGACCGCCAAGATCGGTCGCGCGGCCCAGGCCATCGCCCGTCCGGGCACCATCATCCTCGCCAGCAATCCCGAGTCCGGCCCCGTGTCCATCGAGAGTCACTACGACGAGGCCGTGGCCGCGGTCGGCGTGATCGAGGAAATGCGCAAGGGCGTCGAGGCCGGTTGCGCGGCCCATGTCATCGCCTGCTTCGGTGATCCGGGCCTGCTCGCGGCGCGGGAAATGGCCAGGGGGCCGGTGCTGGGCATCGCCGAGGCCGGCTTCCATCTGGCCAGCCTGCTGGCCACCCGTTTCGCCGTGGTGACCACCCTCACCCGCACCCGCATCATCGCCGAGCACCTGCTCCAGCGGTACGGCTTCGCCGAGCTGTGCACCTCGGTGCGCTGCATCGACCTGCCGGTGCTGGCCCTGGAAGCCGCCGACGACAGCCTGATCGAGCTGATCGCCGCCGAGGGTCACCGCGCCCGTGACGAAGAAGGCGCCGGCGCCATCGTCCTCGGTTGTGGCGGCATGGCCGATCTGCGCGAGGCCCTGAGCGAGGCCATCGGCATCCCGGTGATCGAAGGCGTCAGCGCCGCGGTCAAGCTGGCCGAGTCACTGGTGGACCTGGGCCTGGGCACCAGCAAGCATGGCGATCTGGCCTACCCCATCGCCAAGCCCTTCACCGGACGCTTCGCCCACCTGGGCCGCTAGCCCGCCGCCAGGGTCGAGCGATCTGCAGCAGAGATGCGACAACGCAGCGCTTAACTTCGCCCGAAGCTTGGCGTAGAATTAGGCAGCCTTATAGGCGCAATGTCCGATACGAAGCTGTTTTCAAAGCGTCACGAGCAAAGTATCCGGTAGCTGGCAATTCGGCGATCAGGGCAGCGGCGGCCTCATCAACCGCCCTGCTGCCGATCAGCTCTCAAGCAACCGGCGTAAAACTTTGAAAACAGCTTCCGGCGGAATGCGTCCGGCGCGACGGCGGTCCTGCCCGCAGCCTCCCCCGTCATACCCTGCCGGATACATTCCGGGGCGCCAGCCCCCGGACGCAATATTGGACCACTGATGAGGGTCAACCTGTGCTTGAAGCCTATCGTAACCACGTAGAAGAGCGTGCCGCCCAGGGCATCGTGCCCCAGCCGCTGAACGCCGAGCAAACGGCCGGTCTGGTCGAACTGCTGAAGAATCCCCCGGCCGGCGAAGAAGCTTTTCTCGTCGACCTCATTACCAACCGCGTGCCGCCGGGCGTCGACGAAGCCGCCTACGTGAAGGCCGGCTTCCTCTCCGCGGTCGCCAAGGGCGAAACCCAGTCCCCGCTGATCTCCCGCCAGCGCGCCACCGAGCTGCTGGGCACCATGCAGGGCGGCTACAACATCGCCACCCTGGTCGAGCTGCTGGACGACGCCGAACTGGGCGCCGTGGCCGCCGAACAACTCAAGCACACCCTGCTGATGTTCGACGCCTTCCACGACGTGGCCGAGAAGGCCAAGAGCGGCAACGCCCACGCCAAGGCCGTCATGCAGTCCTGGGCCGAAGGCGAGTGGTACCGGAAGCGTCCGGAAATCGCCGAGAAGTACACCCTGACCGTGTTCAAGGTGCCTGGCGAAACCAACACCGACGACCTTTCCCCCGCGCCTGACGCCTGGTCGCGCCCGGACATCCCGCTGCACGCCCTGGCCATGCTGAAGATGGCTCGCGACGGCATCGTGCCCGAGCAGCAAGGCAGCATCGGTCCGCTGAAGCAGATCGAGGAAGTGCGCGCCAAGGGCTTCCCGGTCGCCTACGTCGGTGACGTGGTCGGTACCGGTTCTTCCCGCAAGTCCGCCACCAACTCGGTGCTGTGGTTCTTCGGCGACGACATCCCCTACGTGCCGAACAAGCGCGCCGGCGGTTTCTGCTTCGGCTCCAAGATCGCCCCGATCTTCTACAACACCATGGAAGACGCCGGCGCCCTGCCGATCGAATTCGACGTGTCGGAGCTGGAAATGGGCGACGTCATCGACGTCTATCCCAAGGCCGGCAAGGTCACCCGCCATGGCAGTGACGAGGTGCTCGCCACCTTCGAACTCAAGACCCCCGTGCTGCTGGACGAAGTCCGCGCCGGCGGCCGTATCCCGCTGATCGTCGGCCGTGGCCTGACCGAGAAGGCGCGTGCCGAACTGGGCATGGGTCCGACCGACCTGTTCAACAAGCCGGACCAGCCGGCCGAGAGCAGCAAGGGCTACACCCTGGCGCAGAAGATGGTCGGCAAGGCCTGCGGCGTCGAGGGCGTGCGCCCCGGCACCTACTGCGAGCCGAAGATGACCACCGTCGGTTCCCAGGACACCACTGGCCCGATGACCCGCGACGAGCTGAAGGACCTGGCCTGCCTGGGCTTCTCGGCTGACCTGGTGATGCAGTCCTTCTGCCACACCGCGGCCTATCCCAAGCCCATCGACGTCAAGACCCACCACACCCTGCCGGATTTCATCCGCACCCGTGGCGGCGTCTCCCTGCGTCCGGGCGACGGCATCATCCACAGCTGGCTGAACCGCATGCTGCTGCCCGACACCGTCGGCACCGGTGGCGATTCCCACACCCGCTTCCCGATCGGCATCTCCTTCCCGGCCGGTTCTGGCCTGGTGGCCTTCGCCGCGGCCACCGGCGTCATGCCGCTGGACATGCCGGAGTCGGTGCTGGTGCGCTTCAAGGGCAAGATGCAGCCCGGGATCACCCTGCGTGACCTGGTGCATGCCATCCCCTACTACGCCATCCAGAAGGGTCTGCTGACCGTCGAGAAGAAGGGCAAGAAGAACATCTTCTCCGGCCGCATCCTCGAGATCGAAGGCCTGGAAGACCTGACCGTGGAGCAGGCGTTCGAGCTGTCCGATGCCTCCGCCGAGCGTTCCGCCGCCGGTTGCACCATCAAGCTGTCGCCCGAGTCGATCACCGAGTACCTGCAGTCCAACATCACCCTGCTGCGCTGGATGATCGAGGAAGGCTACGGTGACCCGCGCACCCTGGAACGCCGTGCGCGCGCCATGGAAGCCTGGATCGCCAACCCGGAACTGCTCGCCGCCGATGCCGACGCCGAATACAGCGAAGTCATCGAGATCGACCTGTCCGAGGTCAACGAGCCGGTGCTGTGCGCCCCGAACGATCCGGACGACGCCCGCCTGCTGTCCCAGGTGGCCGGCGACAAGATCGACGAGGTGTTCATCGGTTCCTGCATGACCAACATCGGTCACTTCCGCGCCGCCGGCAAGCTGCTGGACAAGGTCAAGGGTTCGATCCCGACCCGTCTGTGGCTGTCGCCGCCGACCAAGATGGACCAGCACCAGCTGACCGAGGAAGGCTACTACGGCATCTACGGCAAGGCCGGCGCGCGCATGGAAATGCCGGGTTGCTCGCTGTGCATGGGTAACCAGGCACGCGTGGCCGCCAACGCCACCGTGGTGTCCACCTCCACCCGTAACTTCCCCAACCGCCTGGGCGACGGTGCCAACGTCTACCTGGCGTCGGCGGAGCTGGCGGCGGTGGCCTCGATCCTGGGCAAGCTGCCCAGCGTCGAGGAGTACATGGAATACGCGAAGAGCATCGACAGCATGGCCGCGGACGTCTACCGCTACCTGAGCTTCGACCAGATCGCCGAATTCCGTGAAAGCGCCGAGAAGGCCCGCATCGCCGCCGTCGAAGTCTGACACTAGCGTTCGGGTAATGAAAAAACCGCCCTTCGGGGCGGTTTTTTTATGGGGGTTTCCGTAGCGTGGACAAGGCGAAGCTTGTCCACGCGGGAGACCAAAGCGATGTGCTGGTGGCTGTCGGTGGAAAAGGCTGCGCCGTTTTCCACGCTACGCGGCTGGCGGCACGGGCACGCGCCTTAAGCACCTGTTAACCCAGGTGCCGTTACCTTCGGCGCTCCATCACGCCTCGGGTACCTGCCATGAAACGTCTTGCGGTCGTCATCCTGTCGGTCTCCCTGCTCGGCCTCAGCCAGGCGAGCCTGGCGGCGGGTTGCATCAAGGGCGCCGTGGTCGGCGGAATGGCCGGGCATGTCGCCGGTCACCATGCCATCGCCGGTGCGGTGGCCGGTTGCGTCATCGGCCACCACCTGGCGGCGAAGGCCAAGGAAGAGTCGCCGCACACCCATGGCTGATCGGCCGCCCGCCACCCACTACCGATTGCTGGGAGGTCATCCCGATGCCGCGCGCTCTGCTCGCCCTGCTGGTGGCTCTGGGTCTTTGGAATGCCGGTGCCCTGGCCGCGGAGCCGACCGCCACGCGCTCCCTGGCGGCGGCCTATGGCGCCCGCCTGAAAATCGGCGCGGCCGTCGAGCCCGAGCAACTCGCGGCTGCCGACGGGGCGCTGCTGGCCCGGCAATTCAGCAGTCTGGTGGCGGAAAACGCCATGAAGCCCCTGCGCATTCATCCCCAGGAAGACCGCTATGTCTTCGCGCCAGCCGATGCCCTCGTCGCCTTCGCCGAACAGCACGGCCTGGCGGTGCGCGGCCATACGCTGCTCTGGGGCAGCCATACCCCGGACTGGTTCTGGCAGGGTGCCGATGGCCAGCCGGCCACCCGCGAGCAGGTGCTGCAGCGCCTGCGAGCGCATATCGCCACGGTGGTCGGCCACTACCGCGGGCGGGTCTATGCCTGGGACGTGGTCAACGAGGCCATAGACCCCAGTCAGTCCAGTTGCCTGCGTGACGATCGCTGGCTGCAGGTGGTCGGTCCGGACTACCTCGCCGTGGCCTTTCGCGCCGCCCATGCCGCCGATCCCCAGGCGCGCCTGTTCATCAATGATTTCAACACCCAGGAACCGGCCAAGCGCGACTGCCTGGCGCGGGTGGTCAAGGGCCTGCTGGCCGAGGGCGTGCCGGTGCAGGGCGTCGGCCACCAGACCCATATCAGTATCTACTGGCCATCCGTGGCGGCCATCGATCAGTCGCTCACCACCTTCGCCCGTCTCGGACTGGAAAACCAGATCACCGAGTTGGACATGAGTCTCTACCAGCACCACGACTACCATCCCGCACTCGGTCTGCCGCAGCGCCTGGACCTGCAGGCCGAACGCTATCGCGACCTCATGGCCATGGTCCTGAGGCATCCCGAGGTGAGCGCCGTGACCTGGTGGGGTGTGGCCGACGACCACAGCTATCTGAACAATCCGCCGGGCGTACCGGGTGACGACCAGCCGCTGTTGTTCGATCACCAGCAGCGGCCGAAACCGGCCTTCTGGGCCGTGCTGCACCAGGCGCCCCACACTTAGCCTGTCGCCTGGCAGGCTCTGGCGTGCGGCTTGTCCACGACAAGATTTGCACAGGCGGCGAACCCCCGGCGCCTCGCCAGGTCAATTGTTACAGGACATTACTTCGCACCCACGAGAGGTCGCCACCATGAAGCTCCTGCCTACCCTTGCCCTGTCTGCTCTGCTGCTGGGCGCCAGTCAAGCCACCTTCGCCGCCGGTTGCGTCAAGGGCGCCGTGGTCGGCGGCGCCGCGGGCCATGTTGCCGGCGGTCACGGCGTTGCCGGTGCCGCCGCAGGCTGCGCCATCGGTCACCACGAGGCCAACAAGAAGGCCAAGGAAGAACAGCAGGCCGCGCCCAAGCAATAGTCGCAAGGCCCCGCCAGCACTGGCGGGCGGGGCCGATTTAACGCTTTCTTTACGCCCCGCCACCGCTCCCCGCCTCGCTTCTTTACGCCCCTCCTCCCGACAATTTCTCCACGCGGCAACGGCCGTCTCTGGAGAACTCGTGATGACCCCCTGGAATCTTCTGGCCCTGCTCCTGGCACTGGGTCTGTTCGTCTATCTGCTGGCGGCGCTGCTACGCGCCGGCCGGTCCTAGGGAGGCGGCATGGACAGCCAAGCCGCGTTCCTGATTCTGGCCTTCCTGGCCCTGACCTTTCTTCCCGCGCCCTTCCTGGGGCGCTACTTCTACCGCGCGCTGGAAGGTGAGCGGACCTGGCTGACCTTTGTCGGCGGGCCCTTGGAGCGCCTGACCCTCAAGGTGGTGGGCACCGATGGCCGCGGCCAGGACTGGCGCACCTATGCCATCGCCCTGGTGCTGTTCAATGGGCTGGGCATCGGGCTGCTGTTCGCCATCCTCGTGCTGCAGGGCAGTCTGCCGTTGAATCCGCAGCATCTGCCCGGCCTGGAATGGACCCTGGCGCTGAACACCGCCATCAGTTTCGTCACCAACACCAATTGGCAGGCCTATAGCGGCGAAGCCTCGCTGAGCTATTTCAGCCAGATGGTCGGCCTGGGCGTGCAGAACTTCGTCAGCGCCGCAGTGGGCGTAGCCGTACTCGCCGCCCTGGCCCGCGGCATCACCCGCCGCAGCGCCCAGGAGATCGGCAACTTCTGGGTCGATCTGTTCCGCGCCACCTTCTATGTGCTGCTGCCGTTGTGCGTACCCCTGGCGCTGCTGCTGATCTGGCAGGGCGTGCCCCAGACCTTCGCCGCCTATGTCGACGCCACCACCCTGCAAGGCGCCAGCCAGGCCCTGCCGCTGGGCCCGGCCGCCAGCCAGATCGCCATCAAGCAGCTGGGCACCAACGGCGGCGGCTTCTTTGGCGTCAACTCGGCGCACCCCTTCGAGAACCCCACGGCGCTGAGCGATCTGCTGGAGCTGTCGGCCATCCTCATGATTCCGGCGGCCCTGGTGTTCAGCTTTGGCCACTACGTCAAGGATCGGCGGCAGAGCTGGGCGATCTTCGCCGCCATGTTCGGCCTGCTGGTGGTCGGAGGCGCTGTCGCCATTGGCGCCCAGAATCACGCCAACCCCGCGCTGGTCGGCCTGGCGATCACCCAGGGGGCGTCCCTGGAAGGCCTGGAGACCCGCTTCGGCGGTACCGCCTCGGCGCTCTGGGCAACGGTGACCACGGCCGCCTCCAACGGCTCGGTGAACGCCATGCATGACAGCCTGGCCCCCCTGACCGGGCTGATCGCCCTGTTCAACATGATGCTCGGCGAGGTGATCTTCGGCGGCGTCGGCGCCGGTCTCTACGGCATGCTGCTCAATGTGCTGATCGCTGTCTTCATCGCCGGCCTGATGGTGGGTCGTACCCCGGAATACCTGGGCAAGAAGCTGGAAGCCCCCGAGGTGCGGCTGCTGGTGGCGACCCTGCTGGTCATGCCGCTGGGCGTGCTGGTGCTGGGCGCCATCGCCGCCAGCGTCCCGGCCGGCGTCGCCGGGATCGCCGCCACGGGTCCCCATGGCTTCAGCCAGCTGCTCTATGCCTATACCTCGGCCACGGCCAACAACGGCTCGGCCTTTGGCGGCTTCAGCGCCAACACGCCCTTCCACAACCTGATGCTGAGCCTGGCCCTGCTGATCGGTCGCTTCGGCTATATCCTGCCGGTCCTGGCCATCGCCGGCAGCCTGGCCGCCAAGCGACCCGTGCCGCTCGGCCCCAACAGCTTCCCCACCCACGGCCCGCTGTTCGTCACCCTGCTGGTGATCACCCTGCTGCTGGTGGGCGGCCTGACCTTCCTGCCGACGCTCGCCCTGGGGCCGATCGCCGACCATCTGCAACTGTTCGGAGTCCGCTGAAATGGATGCCCAGACCCACACCCTGCCCACTCCTACCCCTGGCACCCTCTGGCGCCAGGCGCTGCGGCAGGCCTTCGTCAAGCTCGACCCGCGCCAGCAGATCCGCTCGCCGGTGATGTTCGTGGTGGAGATCACCGCGCTGTTCTCCACCCTGCTGTGCCTGGCGCCGGACAATGGCGTGAGCACCGGGGTGGCAGTGCAGATCACTCTCTGGCTGTGGTTCACCCTGCTGTTCGCCAACTTCGCCGAAGCTCTCGCCGAGGGGCGCGGCAAGGCGCGCGCCGACAGCCTCAAGGGCATCGGCCAGAACCTGGCCGCCCGCCTGGAGGAAAACGGCGAGCACCTGATGGTGCCGGCCAGCTCCCTGCGCAAGGGCCAGATCGTGCGGGTGGAAGCCGGCGAGCTGATCCCCGGTGACGGCGAGATCATCGAAGGCGTGGCCGCGGTCAACGAGGCGGCCATCACCGGGGAATCGGCGCCGGTGATCCGTGAGTCCGGCGGCGATCGCTCGGCGGTGACCGGCAATACCCGGGTGGTGTCGGACTGGATCCGGGTGCGCATCACCGCCAACCCCGGCGAATCGACCCTGGACCGGATGATCGCGCTAGTCGAGGGCGCCAAGCGCCAGAAGACCCCCAACGAGGTCGCCCTGGACATCCTGCTGATCGGCCTGACGCTGATCTTCCTGCTGGTGGTGGTGACCCTGCAGCCCTTTGCCGCCCTGGCCGGTGGCGAGCTGCCGCTGCTGTTCCTGGTGGCGCTGCTGGTGACCCTGATCCCCACCACCATCGGCGGCCTGCTCTCGGCCATCGGCATCGCCGGCATGGATCGCCTGGTGCGGCTGAACGTGATCGCCACCTCGGGGCGCGCCGTGGAAGCCGCCGGTGACGTTCACACCCTGCTGCTGGACAAGACCGGCACCATCACCTTCGGCAATCGCCGCTGCAGCGCCCTGTACGCGGCCCAGGGCATCACCCCCAAGGCCCTGGCCGAGGGCGCCCTCTATGCCTCCCTGGCCGACGAGACCCCGGAAGGCCGCTCGGTGGTGGAATACCTGCGCAACCTGCACCCGCTGGAAGAGCCGCCGCGCGCCCAGGTCGCGGCCATTCCCTTCAGCGCCGAGACGCGCCTGTCGGGCATCGACTGGCAGGGCCGCGAGTATCGCAAGGGTGCGGTGGACGCCGTGCTGATGTTTCTCGGCCAGACCCGCGCCGACCTGCCGGAGGTGCTGGCCCGGGAGATCGAGACCATCGCCAAGAGCGGCGGCACCCCGCTGCTGGTCTGCGGCGAGGGCCGCCTGCTCGGCGCCATCCACCTCAAGGACGTGGTCAAGCCGGGCATCCGCGAGCGCTTCGCCGAGCTGCGTACCCTGGGCATCCGCACCGTGATGGTGACCGGCGACAACCCCCTGACCGCCACGGCCATCGCCGCCGAAGCCGGGGTGGACGATGTCATCGCCGAAGCCACGCCCGAGAAGAAGCTGGAACGCATCCGCAGCGAACAGGCCGAGGGCAAGCTGGTGGCCATGTGCGGGGACGGCGCCAACGACGCCCCGGCGCTGGCCCAGGCCGATGTCGGCATGGCGATGAACGACGGCACCCAGGCCGCCCGCGAGGCCGCCAACCTGGTGGACCTGGATTCCGACCCCACCAAGCTGCTCGACGTGGTGCAGGTGGGCAAGGAACTGCTGGTGACCCGCGGCGCCCTGACCACCTTCTCGGTGGCCAACGACGTGGCCAAGTACTTCGCCATCCTGCCGGCGCTGTTCGCCGGCATCTATCCGCAGCTGAACGTGCTCAACGTGATGCACCTGGCCAGTCCGCAGAGCGCCATCCTCTCGGCCATCGTGTTCAACGCCCTGATCATCGTCGCGCTGATTCCCCTGGCGCTGCGCGGGGTCCGGGTCAAGGCCGCCAGCGCCGCCGCCCTGTTGCGCCGCAACCTGCTGATCTATGGGCTGGGCGGCATCGCCGTGCCCTTCGTCGGCATCAAAGCTATCGACCTGGCGCTCGGCGCCCTGGGTCTGGTCTGAGGAGACCGCCATGCTCATGCAATTGCGTTCCGCCCTGCTGATGCTCCTGCTGCTCAGCGCCCTGACCGGGGGCGCCTACCCCCTGCTGGTGACGGTGCTCGGCCAGGTGCTGTTCGCCGACCAGGCCGGCGGCAGCCTGATCCAGCGCGCCGACGGCAGCGTGGTCGGCTCGCGCCTGATCGCGCAGAAATTCACCGGCCCCGAGTGGTTCCAGCCGCGCCCCTCGGCCGGCGACTACGCCACCGTCTCCAGCAGCGCCAGCAACCTGGCCCAGTCGGCGCCGGGGCTGCGCGAGCGGATCGAGAAGACGCTGCCCGACATCCAGGTGGACGGCCAGGGCCCGGTGCCCCAGGAGCTGGTGACCACCTCCGCCAGCGGCCTCGACCCCGACCTCAGCCCAGCCGGCGCCCGCTATCAGATCGCCCGTGTCGCGGCCGCGCGCGGCCTGGCACCGGAGCGCCTGGAAGCCCTGGTGAACGAGCAGACGCGCAGCTCGCGCTTCGGTCCGGCAACGGTTAATGTCCTGCTTCTCAATCTGGCCCTGGCGGAACTGGCTCCATGACCGACAGCACCGGGCGCGCCGAGGCGCTGCTCGCCGAACACCGCGAAGGCCGTGGCCGCCTCAAGGTCTTCCTGGGAGCGGCGCCTGGCGTAGGCAAGACCTACGCCATGCTGCAGGCGGCCCAGACCGCCCTGCGCCAGGGCCGCCGGGTGCGCGCCGGGATCGTCGAAACCCATGGGCGACGGGAGACCGCCGCCCTCCTCGCCGGCCTGCCGCAGCAACCACTACGGCGGGTCGAGCACCGCGGCCTCAAGCTCACCGAACTGGATCTGGAAGGCCTGCTGGCCGATCCGCCGGAACTGGTGCTGGTCGACGAACTCGCCCACAGCAACGCCCCCGGCAGTCGCCATGCCAAGCGCTGGCAGGACGTCGCAGACCTGCTCGCCGCCGGCATCAACGTCTACACCACGGTCAATGTCCAGCACTTGGAAAGCCTCAACGACGAGGTGCGCGACATCACCGGCGTCCAGGTGCGCGAGACGGTGCCGGACCAGGTGCTGCTCGATGCCGATGACCTGGTGCTCATCGACCTGCCGCCCCGGGAGTTGCTGGAGCGGCTGCGCGAGGGCAAGGTCTATGTGCCCGAGCAGGCGCGCGCGGCCATCGATGCCTTTTTCAGCCAGACCAATCTCACCGCCCTGCGCGAGCTGGCCATGCGCACCGCCGCCGCCCAGGTGGATTCGGCGCTCGCCCTGAGATACCGCCAGCAGGGCCAGGCCGCTCCGCCGCTGCTGGGCCGCCTGATCGTCGGCGCCGGCACCGCGCCTTCGGCGGAGCGCCTGGTGCGCCATGCCAGCCGCCTCGCCGACCAGCGCCACCTGCCCTGGACCCTGGTCCACGTCGACACCGGCCAGCCGCTGGACGACGCCGCCCGCGCCAACCTGCAGGCCAGCCAGCGGCTGGCCGAACGGCTGGGCGGCGAGGTGCTGACCCTGAGAGACAGCGATCCGGCCCGCGCCCTGGTCCGCCATGCCCGCGACCAGCGCGCCAGCGTGCTGCTGATCGGCCGTGGCCGTCCGCGCGGCTTCAGCCTGCGGCGGCGCCTGGCCAGTCGCCTGCTGCGCCTGGCCCAGGGGCTGGAGATCGCCATCCTCGACCTGGATCGCGACGCCCCGCCCGCCGCTCGGCCGCGCCGGGCGATCAGGCCCGGTCCCTATGGCGCCGCCGTTCTCGCGACCGGCGTGGCCGCGGCCATCGCCGAGGGGCTGTCCGGACTGCTGGAACTGCCCAATATCTCGCTGATCTTTCTGGCCGCCGTGCTGCTGGTGGCGGTCCGCAGCAGTCGCGGGCCGGCGCTGTTCTGCGCCCTGCTGGGCTTTCTCGCCTACGATTTCCTGTTCATCCCGCCG
Organism: Pseudomonas sp. AS2.8; assembly: GCF_014190935.1. Classification (NCBI taxonomy): domain Bacteria; kingdom Pseudomonadati; phylum Pseudomonadota; class Gammaproteobacteria; order Pseudomonadales; family Pseudomonadaceae; genus Pseudomonas; species Pseudomonas sp. AS2.8. The sequence continues at coordinate 1,147,103 of NZ_JACHVV010000001.1, read as the reverse complement.
GCCTTCTCGCTGACCATCAACCGCGAGCAGGACGTCCTCACCCTGGCCTTCTTCCTGTTGATGGCCCTGCTCACCGGTGACCTGGCCGCCCGCCAGCGGCGTCAGCTGCAGGCGCTGCGCCGGACCCAGCGCGAGACCTTGGCGCTGCTGGACTTCACCCGCCAGCTGAGCGCCGCCAGCGATCGCCAGGCGGTGGTCAGCGTCACGCTCAAGCAGCTGGGCGACGCCACGCGCCACGTCTGCCTGCTGCTGCCGGAAAAGACGGGGCAGCTGGTGAGCCAACCGGGCGAGCAGAGCCTGGCCGACAGTGAACGCATCGCCGCCGAATGGGCCTGGAAGCAGGAAAAGCCGGCCGGTCGCGGCACCGACACCCTGCCCTCCGGTAACTGGTGGTGGTGGCCGCTGCTCGGCGAGGGTGGCAGCCTGGCCGTGCTGGGCGTACGGCGCGACGATGCCCAGCCCCTGGACCACGCCGAGCGGCGCCAGCTGGCCAGCCTGGCGCAGCCGCTGGCCCAGGCCCTGGCGCGGGTGCGTCTCAGCGAGGATCTCGAAGCCGCGCGCCTGCACGGCGAGACCGAACAGCTGCGCAGCGCCCTGCTCGCCTCGGTGTCCCACGACCTGCGCACGCCGCTGACGGTGATGCGCGGCTCCATCGATGCCCTGGCCACCCTGGGCGAGGCCATTCCCGCCAGCGATCGCCAGGAGTTGCTGGACGCCACCCGCCAGGAGGCCGAACGCCTCGATCGCTATATCCAGAATCTGCTGGACATGACCCGCCTCGGCCACGGCAGCCTGCAGCTGGCGCGGGACTGGGTCGACCCCGGTGACATCCTGGCCAGCGCCCTGCAGCGCCTGCAGCCGCTGCTGAGCGGCTTGCAGGTAGCCAATCGGATCGAACCGGGCCTGCCGCTGCTCTGGGTTCATCCGGCGCTGATCGAACAGGCGCTGGTCAATGTGCTGGAGAATGCCATCCGCTTCTCCGCACCCGGCGGGCGGTTGGAGATCAGCCTGCTGCGCCAGGGCAATGAACTGCAGCTGGCCGTGGCCGACGAGGGCCCGGGCATTCCGCCCGAGGACCGCACGCGGATCTTCGACATGTTCTATACCGCGGCGCGTGGCGATCGGGGCGGCCAGGGGACCGGTCTGGGTCTGGCGATCTGCCAGGGCATGGTCGGCGCCCATGGCGGACGGGTCAGCGTGGAAGACGGCCTCGACGGTCGTGGCACCACGATGCGCATGCACCTGCCATTGCCCGCCCCTCCGGCCGCATAAGGCCAGGCCACCCGACAGCCGCAGCGGCTATGATGACGCCCTCTCGTGTGGAACCCGCCCAGATGCCCGCTCACGTCCTCGTCATCGACGATGAACCCCAGATCCGCAAATTCCTGCGCATCAGCCTGGCGGCCCAGGGCTACCAGGTCAGCGAAGCCGCCACCGGCACCGAAGGCCTGGCCCAGGCGGCGCTCGGCCAGCCGGACCTGGTCATCCTCGACCTGGGCCTGCCCGATCGTGACGGCCAGGAGGTGCTGGTCGAATTGCGCGAGTGGTCCGCGGTGCCGGTGCTGGTGCTGTCGGTGCGGGCGGACGAACGCGAGAAGGTCCGCGCCCTGGATGCCGGCGCCAACGACTACGTGACCAAGCCCTTCGGTATCCAGGAATTCCTCGCCCGCAGTCGCGCCCTGCTGCGACAGACCCCGGCCACGGCGACCCAGCAGGTGGCGGCGCTGGAGGTTGGCGATCTGCGAGTGGATTTCGCCTATCGGCGGGTCACGCTGGGCGGCAGCGAAGTGGCCCTGACGCGCAAGGAATACGCCGTGCTGGCCGCCCTCGCCCACCATCCGGGACGGGTGGTGACCCAGCGGCAATTGCTGATCGATATCTGGGGCCCGACCCATGCGCAGGACAGTCATTATCTGCGCATCGTGATTGGCCATCTGCGGCAGAAGTTGGCAGACGATCCGCTGGCGCCGCGCTATATCGTCACGGAACCCGGCGTGGGTTATCGCCTGCGCATCGAAGGTTAGCCACCCCGGGTTGAATGCCGCTTATCGAGTGCGGAAACAGGCCGCCTTCCCGTTATCATCCCGCCCTTGGCCGTCGGCATAAGTCAGGCCGGTTTTGACCTTCCTCGTGAGCGCGCGGGCGGTTGAAAGATACGATGAATGCGATGGTCGCCGCAGTTTGAAAGGCGGCCGGAAAACCATCGTTCCTAATATGGGCTTGAACGTGGCGAGATTACGGGATGTGCCGAGAGTGCGGTCGCGGGAAAAGGATTTCGGTCGGTAGGTCTGCCTTGCGCAGCTACCGACCGCAATCCGGGCAAGGCGTTACTGCAGCCAGCCTTCCACGGTATCGGCGCCGTGTTCGGCTTTCCAGGCTTTCAGCAACTTGTGGTTGCCGCCCTTGGTTTCGATGATTTCGCCGGTCTTGGGATGCTGATAGCGCTTGGTGCTGCGCGGACGACGCTTGCCAGCCGGCTTTTCCGGATGCGGCGTCTGCGCCTTGTGCTTGGGGGCAGCGTTGGGATCCAGGATGCCGATGATATCGCCCAGGTTCATGTGGTATTCATCCATCAGGGCCTGGAGCTTACTTTCGAATTCGATTTCTTTCTGCAGGGAACTGTCTTGCTTGAGATCTTCGAGCAGTTGCAATTGAGCGCGAAGTTGCTCTTCGGCAGCACGGAATTCGGCGAGACGGGACATGGACACTCCTGGCGACAATCTGAAAAGGCTGCTGGAAACTTCGCCCGCGAGCGAAAGATGCCCGCGAAGATAAAGGATTGATGCCCCGGATGCCAGTGACACGTAATCCTTTTGAAAAAATAGAAGGCACTTTGCGCGACGGCAAGTTTGAATATTAAGAAAACCTTAAGCCAAGCCGGAGAATTGGCGCCAACAAGGTCTTGATAAGCCTCTTCGCAAGTAACCCGGTAGTAACCGAACCCACCGAAGAAAAGCGAGCCAAGTAAGAACGCTCAACGCAACTGCATAATCATGCAGAAGTTGGCAAAACTTGCAGGCTTGGACTTTGCCAGACGCTCTGGCATGCCCCTCAGGCTGAAGCATCCAGATCCAGCTGCGCCTCGGGCACGGGCTGCCAGTTGAACGTCCGCGCTATTATCCGCCGGTATTCGGTGTCTATGGCCACCGGCGTCCGGCGAATATAGTCTCGCGCATGCGCCTGCCGCTCGTGGTCGAGTTTGCGCAGGTAGTCGAGCGCCTGTTCCGCCGTAGGCATGCGCTGATTGAGGCCACCGCTGCGCGGCGGCAAGGCGGTCCAGACCACGGCGTCGATACCCTGCTCCGCGGCCCAGGCGGCGATGCGCTGCTGGAACGGCGACTGCGGCCCGCTCGGCCAGCTGCCGATGCACGCGGGCTGCTCCCGCGGTACCCCCTCGCGCTCACGCAAGGCCTCGCGCGCCTCTTCCAGGGTGTCGACCGCGAGATAGGCCCAGAGCACCTGGACCTCGGCCACGCCCTCGCAGATGACCGTGGCCAACTCGCCGCTGTCGCCCTCCCGGGCGAATTCGATGGGCAACCAGGGTCCGTCGGCGAACCAGTCCGAGGCGACCGGCAATTCCGCCGCCTTCCAGATCAACGAACCCCAACCCAGACAGGCGATCTTCATGGCCACTCCCGCGCATCGATGATAGCCATTGGAGGCTACCGAAGCGTTGGGGTTTCCCGGCGGCAAGACTTGGCGACAAAAGTGCAGGACGAAAAAAAGCGGCCGCAAGGGCCGCTTCTTTCGTTACCCGCGAGGCAGAGCTCGCGAGTGGTATGTGGCGCAGCGGACGGGACTCGAACCCGCGACCCCCGGCGTGACAGGCCGGTATTCTAACCGACTGAACTACCGCTGCGCATGGAAGCCTTGCGGCATCCTGCTGGTACTTAACGAGAACCCGTTCAGCGGGGTTCTCTGCACCAGCGGCCGCTAAGATACTGATTTATCAGGGAAGAAACAACAGGGGCAGAAAAAATATTTCTCGCCATGCAGGGGCGGCGGCGCCAGCGAGGGCGGTGCTCAGACCGTGGTGCCCGCGGCCTGCCGTCTGAGCAGGCCGAGAAAGCCCTCCAGCGCCGCGCTGGGTACCTGGCCGGTGCGCAGCAGGATCCCGAAGGGCGTCAGGGGTTCGGTGATCTCCAGATCGAGCCGCACCAGCAGCCCGGTACGCAGGTGATCCCGGACCACGGCCTCGGTCAGCACCAGGATGGCGTCGGTGATCTGCACCAGTTGCAGCATGGCGAATACCGAGCCGCATTCGATGATGTCCGCGGGCGGCGGTAGCGAGTGCCGGACAAAGGCCGCCTCCAGCGCGACCCGCGCCGGACTGGCTTCCGGTTGCAGGATCCAGGGCCAGTCCTCGACCAGTTCGGCCAGATCCGGCACGGCGCGCCCGGTCAGGGGATGTCCGGTGCGCACCACCACCGCCAGGTGCTCGTTGCCCAGCGGCTCGAAGGTGAAGCGACCGAGGTCGGCCGGCTGGGTGAAACGGGCGATGGCCACATCGATCCGCTCCTGTTCGAGCAGTTCGGTGAGCTGGTCGCTGGTGTCGCCGAGGATGCGCAACTGCAGGCCGGGTTGGCACGCCTTGCTCTCGGCGATGGCCCGCACCACCAGATCGGGCAAGGCGCCCATGATGGCGCCCACCGCCAGATGCCCGTAACCGCCGGCGCGACGCGCATCGAGGTCTTCGGCGCAGCGATCCAGGCCATTGAGCGCACGGCGGGCGAATTCGATGATCTCCACGCCCAGCGCCGTGGGCGTCAGACCCCGCGCCTGACGCTCGAACAGCACGCAGCCAAAGGCCTCCTCCACGTCCTGCAGCATCCGCGTGGTGGCCGGCTGCGACATGTGCAGGGCTTCCGCGGCGCGGTGCAGATTGCGGGTACCGGCCAGGGTCACCAGCATCAGCAGGTGCTTGTAGCGCAGCCGACCGAACAGCGCGCGGGCATGGGGCGAAGCGTTCATCGGCGGAATCCTGGAGACGCGGGCGGAGGCGTCCAGCCGGGCTCGACGGCTCTGGCCAGGCTGCTGACGCGTACCGATACCTTAAGGGTATCGGTCCTAAACAAAAAGCGATTATCCAGGCATTGCAACTGCGACTACCTTGAGCCGTGGCCGAATCACAACAACAAGAGAGATCGCCATGCACACCACCCTGTCACCGGGGCTGGTCGCCAAGGTCACCCGGCGCCTGCTGCCCTTCCTGCTGCTGATGTACGTCATGGCCTTTCTCGACCGGGCCAACGTGGGTTTCGCCAAGGTCGCCTTCCAGGCCGATACCGGCATCTCCGACGCGGCCTTCGCCTTTGGTGCCGGCGTCTTCTTCGTCGGCTACGCCTTTCTCGAGATCCCCAGCAATCTGATCATGCACCGCGTCGGCGCCCGGCTGTGGATGTGTCGGATCATGGTGAGCTGGGGCCTGATCTCCGCCGCCATGATGTTCGCCCACACGGCGACGGCCTTCTATGTGCTGCGCTTCCTGCTCGGGGTGGCCGAAGCCGGCTTCTTCCCCGGCGTCATCCTCTACCTCACCTACTGGTTCCCCTCGCGCTACCGCGCCCGGGCACTGGGCTTTTTCTACTTCGGCGCGCCCCTGGCCTTCATCTTCGGCAGTCCACTGTCGGGCCTGCTGCTGGAATTCGACGGCTTCGGCGGTCTGCAGGGCTGGCAGTGGATGTTCCTGGTCGAAGGGGTGCTGGCCAGCCTGGTCGGTGTCTGGGCCTGGTTCTACCTGGACAACCGGCCGCGCGATGCCCGCTGGCTGAGCGACGCGGAAAAGCAGGCGCTGCAACAGGCGCTGGACGCCGAGGACGCCGCCAAGCCGCACCATGGCGGGCTGCTGCGCCTGCTCGGGCAGCCGCGCATCCTGCTGCTGTGCAGCATCTACCTGCTGATCCAGGCCAGCGTCTATGGCGTGGTCTTCTATCTGCCGACCCAGGTGGCCGGGCTGCTCGGACAGAAGGTCGGGCTGCTGGTCGGCCTGGTCTCGGCGATCCCCTGGGTCTGCGCCCTGCTCGCCGCCTGGCTGATCCCCAGCTGGTCGGATCGCACCGGCGAACGCCGTCGCACCGCCGCCGCCACCCTGGCCATCTCCGGCCTCGGCATCGCTGCATCGGTGACCTTCTCGCCGCTCTATGCGCTGATCGCCCTGTGCTTTGCCGCCGCCGGCTTCATCGCCGTGCAGCCGCTGTTCTGGACCTTTCCGTCCGACCAGTTGCGCGGCAGCGCCGCCGCGGGCGGCATCGCCCTGATCAATACCTGCGGCGCCATCGGCGGCTTCATCGCGCCCCTCGCCAAGCGCTGGGCCGAGGTGACCTTCGCCCACCCCGGCGCCGGCCTCTATCTGCTCGCCGGCACCACCCTGGTGGCCGCCGCCCTGATCCTCGGCCTGCGCCGCCGCGACCAGGCCGATCCCCAACCCCAGCTCACGCCCAGTCATTAAGGGAGCTTCGCCATGACCCTACCCACCATCAAGCAGGTGCGCGCCTACACCCTTCGCGGCGGCGGCGCCGACTACCACGACCAGGGCGACGGCCACTGGATCGACGACCACATCGCCACGCCCATGGCCAAGTACCCAGAATACCGCCAGAGTCGCCGCAGCTTTGGCATCAATGTGCTGGGCACCCTGGTGGTGGAAGTCGAGGCCAGCGACGGCACCGTGGGTTTCGCCGTCACCACCGGCGGCGAGCTGGGTGCCTTCATCGTCGAGCGGCACCTGGCGCGCTTCCTGGAGGGGGCCAAGGTCACCGACCTGGAAAAGATCTGGGACCAGATGTACCTCTCCACCCTCTATTACGGGCGCAAGGGCATCGTGCTCAACACCATTTCCGGGGTGGATCTCGCGCTCTGGGACCTGCTCGGCAAGCTGCGCCAGGAGCCGGTGCACCAGCTGCTCGGCGGCGCCGTGCGTGACGAATTGCAGTTCTATGCCACCGGCGCCCGGCCGGACCTGGCCAAAGAGATGGGCTTCATCGGCGGCAAGCTGCCGCTGCAGCATGGCCCGGCCGAAGGCGAGGAAGGCCTGCGCAAGAACCTGGAGGCCCTGGCGACCATGCGCGAGCGGGTCGGCGACGACTTCTGGCTGATGCTCGACTGCTGGATGAGCCTGGACCTCAACTACGCCACCCGCCTGGCCCAGGGCGCCCAGCAATTCGGCCTCAAGTGGATCGAGGAGGCGCTGCCGCCGGACGACTACTGGGGCTATGCCGAACTCAGGCGCAATGTGCCGAAGGGCATGCTGGTGACCACCGGCGAGCACGAGGCCACCCGCTGGGGCTTCCGCCTGCTGCTGGAGATGGGTTGCTGCGACATCCTCCAGCCGGACGTCGGCTGGTGCGGCGGCCTCACCGAGCTGATCCGCATCTCGGCCCTGGCCGATGCCCACAACGCCCTGGTGGTACCCCACGGCTCCTCGGTCTACAGCTACCACTTCGTCATCACCCGCACCAACAGTCCCTTCGCCGAGTTCCTGATGATGGCGCCCAAGGCCGACGAGGTGGTCCCCATGTTCCATCCGCAGTTGCTCGACGAACCCGTTCCGGTGCGCGGCCGCATGCGCGCCTCGGCGCTGGATCGGCCCGGCTTCGGCGTGCGCCTCAATCCGGAGTGCGCCCTGGAACGTCCCTATCGCCACTGAGGCGTTGCCCCGGAGGGCTGGATGAAAGCGACCCAAGACACCCTGGCGGCACCCGTGGCGGATGCACGCCCCGCGGCGACGCCGCTGCCACCCAAGAGCGCTCGCCTCAAGCGGGTCCAGGTGATCGCCCTGGCGCTGCTGGTGCTGGCGGGCTTCGTTAACTACCTGGACCGCAGTACCCTGGCCATCGCCAACCAGACCATCAGCGGCGAATTGGGCTTCACGCCGACCGAGATGGGCCTGCTGCTGTCGGCCTTCGCCTGGGCCTATGCCTTCGCCCAGCTGCCCATTGGCGGCCTGCTGGATCGCTTCGGCGCGCGCCTGACCCTGGGTCTGGGCATCTGCCTGTGGTCGCTCGCCCAGGGCGTGCTCGGGCTGCTCGGCAGCCTGCACCTGATGATCCTGGCCCGCGTCGGCCTGGGCATCGGTGAGGCGCCGCAATTCCCCGCCGGAGCCAAGGTGGTCAGCGAATGGTTCAACGTGCGCGAGCGCGGCCTGCCCTCCGGCATCTTCAACCTCTCCTCCTCGCTGGGGCCGGCGATCTCCCAGCCGATCCTCACTGCCCTGCTGCTGTGGCTGGGCTGGCGGCAGATGTTCATCGCCATGGGCGTGCTCGGCGTTCTGGTAGCGGCGCTCTGGTACCTGAGCTATCGCGATCGGGTGCAGGTGGTGCTGGACGCCGCGGAGCGGGCGCACCTGGATGCCGGGCTACCCCCCCAGGACGCCGGCCAGCGGCTGACCTTCGCCGACTGGCTGGGGTTGTTCCGCCGCCGCCTGACCTGGGGCGTGGTGATCGGCTACGTGGGCATCATCTACATGCTGTCGCTGTTCCTGACCTGGCTACCGGCCTACCTGGAACGGGTCCATCACCTGTCCCTGTCCCAGGCCGGCTGGGTCGCCAGCCTGCCGTTCCTGGCCGGCGCCTGTGGCGTGATCGGCGGTGGCCTGCTGGTGGATCGCCTGACCCGCAGCGGGCGCAGCCTTGCCTTCAGTCGCAAGCTGCCGATCTGCGGCGGTCTGGCCGCGGCCGGGCTGTTCGCCCTGTGCAGCGCCGGGGTGACCGGCATCGGCAGCGTCATCCTCTGCTTCAGCCTGGCGCTGTTCAGCCTCAATGTGGCGGTGGCCGGCACCTGGTCGCTGGTGAGCGTCGCCGTGCCCTCGCACCAGGTGGCCTCGCTGGCCAGCATCCAGAACTTCGGTGGCTACTTCGGTGGCGCCTTCGCCCCGGTCATCACCGGCATGATCGTCCAGCAGACCGGCTCCTTCGGCCTCGCCCTCGGCATCGCCGCCGCGGTCGCGGTGGCCGGCGCCCTGAGCTATGGCCTGCTGGTGCGCCTGCCCGACACCCCTTCCTGATTCCCTTTGGAGACCACCGTCATGGACCTGCCACTCAATCCCTTCAAGGCCCGCCTCACGGGCAGCGATACCCTCTATGGCCTCTGGGCCGGATTCGCCACCGGCTATGCCGCCGAGATCGCCGCCGGCACCGGCTACGACTGGCTGCTGATCGACGGCGAGCACGCGCCCAACACGGTGCCGAGCATCCTCGCCCAGTTGCAGGCGGTGGCGCCCTACCCCACGGCGCCGGTGGTGCGCTGCGTCACCGGTGACGCGGTGCTGATCAAGCAGTTGCTGGACATCGGCGTGCAGACGCTGATGGTGCCCATGGTGGAGACCGCCGACCAGGCCCGCGCCCTGGTGCAGGCCATGCGCTATCCCCCCCACGGCATTCGCGGCGTTGGCGGCGGCCTGGCCCGCGCCACCCGCTGGGACGCGGTACCCGACTACCTGCACACCGCCCATACCGAGCTGTGCCTGATCGTCCAGGTGGAATCGCGGCTGGGCAGCGACAACGTCGCCGAGATCGCCGCGGTGGACGGCGTGGACGCCGTCTTCGTCGGTCCGGCCGATCTCTCCAGCGGCCTGGGCCATGCCGGCAATCCGGGCCACCCCGAGGTGCAGGCGCGCATCCGCGCCGCCATCGACGCCACCCGCGCGGCCGGCAAGGTGGCCGGGATCCTGGCGCCCCAGGAAGACGATGCCCGACGCTATCGCGACTGGGGTTGCCAGTTCGTCGCCGTCGGCATCGACATCAGCCTGTTCCGCCAGGCGGCGCTGGCCAACCTGGCCCGCTATCGCCCCCTCGAAGCGCCCCAGGCGCCCTCTCGCACCTACTGACTCGGAGTCCGCCATGGCCGATCTGCCTCTTTACCAGAACTACATCGATGGCCGTTTCCTGCCGGCCGCCGAGGACTTTCTCGTCCACAATCCGGCCACCGGCGAGGCCCTGGCCCGGGTACCGGCGTCCGGTCGCGACGACGTCGACCAGGCCATCGCCGCCGCCCGCCGCGCGCAAAAGGCCTGGGCCCGCAAACCGGCCATCGAGCGCGCCGGCCACCTCAGGCGCATCGCCGCCAAGCTGCGCGAGCAGGCACCGCGCCTGGCCCAAACGATTGTCGCCGAACAGGGCAAGATCCACGGCCTGGCCGAGGTGGAGGTCAATTTCACCGCCGACTACCTCGACTACATGGCCGAGTGGGCACGGCGCATCGAAGGCGAGATCATCACCAGCGACCGACCCGACGAGCAGATTTTTCTCCTGCGCAAGCCGCTGGGCGTGGTGGCCGGCATCCTGCCCTGGAACTTCCCCTTCTTCCTGATCGCCCGCAAGCTGGCGCCGGCGCTGCTCACCGGCAACACCATGGTCATCAAGCCCAGCGAAGAAACCCCGATCAATGCCCATGAATTCGCCCGCCTGGTGGCCGAGACGGATCTGCCGCCCGGGGTGTTCAACCTGGTCAGCGGCGCCGGCGCCGTGGGGGGCCAGCTCAGTGCCCACGCCGGCATCGACATGGTCAGCTTTACCGGCAGCGTCGGCACCGGCTCGCGGATCATGGCCGCTGCCGCGCCGAATCTGACCAAGCTCAATCTGGAGCTGGGGGGCAAGGCGCCGGCCATCGTCCTGGCCGATGCCGACCTGGACCTGGCGGTCCGGGCGATCCGTGACTCGCGCATCATCAACACCGGGCAGGTGTGCAACTGCGCCGAACGGGTCTATGTGGAACGCGCGGTGGCCGAGGACTTCATCGAGCGCATCGGCCGGGCCATGGCCGCTACCCGCTATGGCGATCCCCAGGCCGACACCAACGTGGAGATGGGACCGCTGATCAACGCTGCCGGCCTCGACAAGGTGGCGGCCAAGGTCGATGTCGCCCTCGGCCAGGGCGCCCGCCTGGTCACCGGTGGCCGTCGCGCCGACCTGGGTCGCGGCTTCCACTTCCAGCCCACGGTGCTGGCGGACTGTCGCGCGGACATGCCGATCATGCGCGAGGAGATATTCGGCCCCGTGTTGCCGATCCAGGTGGTGGACGATCTCGACGAAGCCATCGCCCTGGCCAACGACTGCGAATACGGACTCACCTCTTCCGTCTACACCCGCAGCCTGGGCAAGGCCATGCACGCCATGCGCGAAATCGATTTTGGCGAGACCTACATCAACCGGGAAAACTTCGAGGCCATGCAGGGCTACCACGCCGGGGTGCGCAAGTCCGGCATCGGCGGCGCCGACGGCAAGCACGGCCTCTATGAGTACACTCACACCCAGGTGGTCTATCTGCAGGGCTGAGTGGCGCGACCTGGTTCCTGGCCTGGCCGGGGCCGCTTCGCTCGAATGTTCTTGAGCCAAAGCGGGTCGAAACAGCTGCAACCCAAGACCAGGCGCGGGCCCAGGGCCCCAGGGAGACCAGATGCAGAACTACCACATCCTACCTACCGACACCGGCTGGGAATTCAAGGAAGAGCATGGCGATCGCGCCCTGCTCAAGGCCTCGACCAAGGACGCCATCGTCCACCAGGCGGCGCAGTTCATGGACGGCAAGACCGGCAGCGTCAAGATCCACACCGGTGATGGCCGCATCGAGGAAGAGCGCACCTATCCGCGCAGTGCGGATCCGGCGAAGTCCAAGGGCTGAGCGGCCAGCGGGCGCGCGCGCCGCGCCCCGCTAGCCCGCCGCCGACACCAGGAATTGCCGAAACGCCTGGGCCCCGGGGCTCAGGCGGTCTTCGGGACTCCAGATCAGGCCCAGCTCCATGGGCGGGATGGCATCGGCCACCGGGCGGGCTTCCAGCTTGCGGCCTTCCAGCGACCAGCCGCGATAGAGCATGTCGGAGAGGATGGTCACGCCGAAGCCGTGGGCCACCAGGCCGCGCAGCGATTCCATGGACGAGGTCTTGAACACCACGTTGGGTTCCAGGCCCGCCGCGCGCCAGTAGCGCAGGGTCGAGGTCTCGCCTTCGTCCACCGTGGCGAGGATGTAGGGATAGGGAGCGATGTCGGCCAGGGTGACGCGCTCCGGCGCCAGCAGCGGATGGGCGCTGGGCAGCCAGAGCTGGCGCGGCGAGCGCATCAGCAGGTGGCGCTCGAAGGGCTGGGTGGCGTCGACGTTGGAGATGACCGTGAGGCCCAGCTCCAGGGTACCGTCGGTGATGCCGGCTTCGATGCTGGGTCGGTCCATGTCGCGCAGGTCGATGTCGATCTGCGGATAGCTGCGCTTGAAGCGCGCGAGCAGGGTCGGCAGGTAGTAGCCGAGCACCGCATAGGAGGCGCCGACGCGCGCCTGGCCGGTCAGCGCATGACGCTGGAACAGCGGCTGGCTGACGGCGTCCTGCAGGGTGTCGAGGACATGCCGGGCATGGTGATAGAACTGGTGCCCCTCGGCGGTGAGCTTGACGCCGTGGGGCAGGCGCTCGAACAGCCGCACGGCGAGCAGCGCCTCCAGCTGGCTGACCGCCGTGGTGACCGCCGACTGGCTGACGTTGACCGCGCTGGCGGCCAGGGAAAACTGGCTGTTCTCGGCGGCGGCGACGAAGTAGCGCAGCTGCCGCATCGAGATGTCCTTGAGCACTGCCATCTGCTTTTCCAATACCTGGATTCTATTTTTATCGTTTCACGATAGCGCATTTCTCCTCCTAGACTCAGGGGAATAGGCACGCCGCCTTCCTCTCGCGGTCGCCATGACAAGAATAATGAACAGGAGGACGGACCATGTGCGCCCTGGCGCCCGCGTTCCGCACCCGCGCCCCGTGCGCCCCCTTGCCCTGCCGTCGGCCGCCCGGCCCGACGTCTTTCCGGCTGCCGCTTTCGCGCCACGCCCGCGCCTGGCCGATGACACAGCCCCGCCCTGTCCCTTTCCGCTCCGCGCCGTACCAGGCGGCCGCCCCGTGCGCGCCCGATCGGCTCACCGCTCGCACCCGACAATCCCGACAACAGGTGACCCCATGAGCTATCCGAGTCTCAACTTCGCCCTGGGCGAGACCCTCGACCTGCTGCGCGACCAGGTGCGTACCCTGGTCGCCCGCGAGGTGGCGCCCCGCGCGGGCGAGATCGATGCCAGCAACAGCTTCCCCATGGACCTCTGGCGCACCTTCGGTGACCTGGGCCTGCTCGGCATCACCGTGGGCGAGGAATACGGCGGCGCAGGACTCGGCTACCTGGCCCATGCGGTGGCCATGGAAGAGCTTAGCCGCGGCTCGGCCTCGGTGGCCCTGTCCTATGGCGCCCACTCAAACCTCTGCGTCAACCAGATCCACCGCAACGGCAACGCCGCGCAGAAGGCCCGCTACCTGCCCGGACTGGTCAGCGGCGAGCACGTCGGCGCCCTGGCCATGAGCGAACCCAATGCCGGCTCGGACGTGGTCTCCATGAAGTTGCGCGCCGAACGCCGCGGCGATCGCTATGTGCTCAACGGCAGCAAGACCTGGATCACCAACGGGCCCGATGCCCACACCTACGTCATCTATGCCAAGACCGAACCGGAAAAGGCGGCCCACGGCATCACCGCCTTCATCGTCGAGCGCGACTGGAAGGGTTTCAGCCGCGGCAGCAAGTTCGACAAGCTGGGGATGCGCGGCTCCAACACCTGCGAGCTGTTCTTCGACGATGTGGAGGTGCCGGAAGAAAACGTGCTGGGCCAGGTCAATGGCGGGGTCAAAGTGCTGATGAGCGGCCTGGACTACGAGCGGGTGGTCCTCGCCGGCGGCCCGGTGGGCATCATGCAGGCCTGCCTGGACGTGGTGCTGCCCTATGTCCATGACCGCAAGCAATTCGGCCAGAGCATCGGCGAATTCCAGCTGATCCAGGGCAAGGTGGCCGATCTCTACACCGGCCTCAATGCCAGCCGCGCCTATCTCTATGCGGTGGCCCAGGCCTGCGATCGCGGCGAGACCACCCGCAAGGACGCCGCCGGGGTGATCCTCTACACCGCCGAGAAGGCCACCCAGATGGCCCTGGAAGCCATCCAGATCCTCGGTGGCAACGGCTACATCAACGAATACCCCACCGGCCGCCTGCTGCGCGACGCCAAGCTCTACGAGATCGGCGCCGGCACCAGCGAGATCCGCCGCATGCTGATCGGCCGCGAGCTGTTCAACGAAACCCGGTGAGGACGCCTTCATGACCGTGCTGACCTCCACGCTGAACCGGCGCACCCCGGACTACCAGCGCAACGCCGCCGCCATGGCCGAACAACTGGCCCGGCTCGACGGGCTGCTGGCGCGCATCCGCGAAGGCGGCGGGGCCAAGGCCCAGGCGCGCCATACCGCCCGCGGCAAGCTGCTGCCCCGCGCCCGCATCGATCTGTTGCTGGACCCGGGCTCGCCCTTCCTGGAGATCGGCGCCCTGGCCGCCCTCGACGTCTACGAGGAAGAGGTACCCGCGGCCGGGGTGGTGGCCGGCATCGGCCGCATCGAGGGCGTCGAGTGCATGATCATCGCCAACGACGCCACGGTGAAGGGCGGCTCCTACTATCCGCTCACGGTGAAGAAGCACCTGCGCGCCCAGGCCATCGCCCTGCAGAATCGGCTGCCCTGCCTCTACCTGGTGGATTCCGGCGGCGCCAACCTGCCCCGCCAGGAAGACGTCTTCCCCGACCGCGAGCACTTCGGGCGGATCTTCTTCAACCAGGCGACCATGAGCGCCCAGGGCATCCCGCAGATCGCCGTGGTGATGGGCTCCTGCACCGCCGGCGGCGCCTATGTGCCGGCCATGAGCGACGAGACCATCATGGTGCGCCAGCAGGCCACCATCTTTCTCGCCGGCCCGCCGCTGGTGAAGGCCGCCACCGGCGAGGTGGTCAGCGCCGAGGAACTGGGCGGCGCCGATGTCCATTGCCGGACCTCCGGCGTGGCCGACCACTACGCCGAGAACGATGCCCATGCCCTGGCGCTGGCCCGGCGCTGCATCGCCAACCTCAACTGGCGCAAGCTGGGCGACTTGCAGCTGAAGACGCCCAGCGCGCCCCTGTACCCGGCCGAGGAGTTGCACGGCCTGGTGCCGGCCGATCCCAAGCAGCCGCTGGAGGTGCGCGAGGTGATCGCGCGACTGGTGGACGGCAGCGTCTTCGATGAATTCAAGGCGCAATTCGGCACCACCCTGGTCTGCGGCTTCGGCCATCTGCACGGCCATCCGCTGGCCATTCTCGGCAACAACGGCATCCTCTTCGCCGAGTCGGCGCAGAAAGGCGCGCACTTCATCGAACTGGCCTGCCAACGCCGCATTCCCCTGCTGTTCCTACAGAACATCACCGGCTTCATGGTCGGCAAGAAATACGAGGAAGGCGGCATCGCCAAGCACGGCGCCAAGCTGGTCACCGCGGTGGCCTGCGCCCGGGTGCCCAAGTTCACCGTGATCATCGGCGGCAGCTTTGGCGCCGGCAACTACGGCATGTGCGGTCGCGCCTACGATCCGCGCTTCCTGTGGATGTGGCCCAATGCGCGCATCGGCGTGATGGGCGCCGAGCAGGCGGCCGGGGTGCTGGTGCAGGTCAAGCGCGAGCAGGCCGAACGCGCTGGCGAGGCCTTCGACGACGCAGAGGCGGCGCGCATCAAGGCCCCCATCGTCGAGCAGTACGAACGCCAGGCCCATGCCCTTTATTCCAGCGCGCGGCTGTGGGACGACGGGGTGATCGACCCGGCCCAGACCCGCGAGGTCCTCGCCCTGGCCCTGTCGGCCAGTCTCAACGCCCCTCTCGAGCCGACGACCTTCGGCGTCTTCCGGATGTAGGCCATGACTGACTTCCACACCCTGGAACTGATCCGCGATCCGCGCGGCTTCGCCACCCTCTGGATCGATCGCGCGGATCGCCACAATGCCCTGGATGCGCAGCTGATCGCGGAGCTGGGCGGCGTGCTCGCCGAGATCGCCAGCGACCAGGAACTGCGCTTTCTGCTCCTGCGCGGTCGCGGGCGGCACTTCTGCGCCGGCGCCGACCTCGCCTGGATGCAGGCCGCGGCCCGCCTGGACGCCGCCGCCAATCGCGCCGACACCGAGCGCCTGGCCGAGGTGATGTATCGCCTGCAGGGCCTGCCGATGCCGACCCTGGCGGTGGTCCAGGGCGCGGCCTTTGGCGGCGCGGTGGGCTTGGTCAGCTGCTGCGACCTGGCCCTGGCCGCGAGCGACGCCATCTTCTGCCTGTCGGAGGTGCGCATCGGCCTGGTGCCGGCGGTCATCGCGCCCTTCGTGATCCGCGCCCTGGGTGAGCGCGCGGCGCGGCGCTACATGCTCGGCGCCGAGCGCTTTTCCGGCGAACGCGCCGCCGAGCTGGGCCTGGTGGCCGAGACCGCCCCGGCCGCCGAACTGGAGGCCCTGGTCGAGGCCTGGATCGCCCGGCTGCTGGACAACGGCCCCCAGGCGTTGCGCGCCTGCAAGCGGCTGCTGGACGGCGCTGGCGCCGGTGCACCCGGCGCCGAGGTGCGCACCTTCACCGAAGGCCTGATCGCCGAGGTGCGCGTCACTCCCGAAGCCCAGGAAGGCCTGCAGGCCTTTTTGGAGAAACGTCGCCCCGCCTGGCAGGAGACCTCGCCATGACCTTCGACCGTCTGCTCGTCGCCAACCGCGGCGAGATCGCCTGCCGGGTGATGCGTACTGCCAAGGCCCTCGGCCTGAGTACCGTCGCCGTGCACAGCGCCATCGATGCCGACGCCCGCCACGTGCGCCAGGCCGACTGGGCGGTGGACCTGGGCGGGACCAAACCGGCCGACAGCTATCTGCTGGGCGAGCGCATCATCGCCGCCGCCCTGGCCACCGGCGCCCAGGCGATCCATCCGGGCTACGGCTTCCTGTCCGAGAACGCCGCCTTCGCCGAGGCGGTGGCCGCGGCGGGGCTGGTCTTCGTCGGGCCGCCCGCCGCGGCGATCCGCGCCATGGGCAGCAAGTCCGCGGCCAAGGCGCTAATGACCGACGCCGGGGTGCCCCTGGTGCCGGGTTATCACGGCGAGGACCAGTCCCTGGCCACCTTTCGCGACGCCGCGGCGCGCATCGGCTATCCGGTGCTGCTCAAGGCCACCGCTGGCGGCGGCGGCAAGGGCATGAAGATCGTCGAACGCGAAGCCGACCTGGCCGAGGGCCTCGCCTCGGCCCAGCGCGAGGCGCTCTCGGCCTTTGGCGATGCGCGGATGCTGGTGGAGAAATACGTGCTGCAACCGCGCCACGTGGAAATCCAGGTGTTCGCCGATGGGCACGGCCACTGCCTCTATCTCAACGAACGTGATTGCTCCATCCAGCGCCGCCACCAGAAGGTGATCGAGGAGGCCCCCGCACCGGGTCTCACGCCCGAATTACGCCGGGCCATGGGCGAGGCGGCGGTGCAGGCGGCCCAGGCCATCGGCTACGTCGGCGCCGGCACCGTGGAATTCCTGCTCGACGCCCGCGGCGACTTCTTCTTCATGGAGATGAACACCCGGCTACAAGTGGAGCACCCGGTCACCGAGGCCATCACCGGCCTGGACCTGGTGGCCTGGCAACTGCGCGTGGCCGCGGGCGAACCCCTGCCCCTCACCCAGGCGCAGGTGCCGCTGCACGGCCATGCCATCGAGGTGCGCCTCTATGCCGAGGACACCGACCAGGGCTTCCTGCCGGCCTCGGGCACCCTGCAGCTCTATCGCGAGCCCGCGGCCGGTCCGGGACGGCGAGTGGACAGCGGCGTGGAGGAAGGGGACGAGGTGTCGCCCTTCTACGACCCCATGCTGGCCAAGCTGATCGCCTGGGGCGACAGCCGCGAACAGGCGCGCAAGCGTTTGCTGGCCATGCTCGAAGACACCGCGGTGGGCGGCTTCGCCACCAACCTCGCCTTCCTGCAGCGCCTGCTCGCCCATCCGGCCTTTGCCGCGGCGGCGCTGGACACCGGTTTCATCGAGCGGCATCAGGCGGCCCTGCTGCCCGCACCCGCAGAACTGCCGGAGGCCTTCTGGACCCTGGCGGGCCAGGCCTGGCTAGCGACGCTGCCGCCCGCTGCCGATGCCACGTCACCCTGGGCATCCCGTCAGGGCTGGCGCCTGGGCGGACCGCCGCGCATCGCGCTGCGGCTGGCCTGTCGCGGCGAGGTGCGCAACCTGACCCTGGTCGATGCGGTGGCCGTCGAGTTGAGCGGTGATTGGCTCTACTGGCAGGCGGACGGCGTGCGCCAGAGCGCCCGCTTCCATCGCCGTGGGCAGACGCTGTTTATCGAATGGCAGGACCGCCTCGAAGCCGTCACCTGGGCCGATCCGCTGGCCGAGGTCGCGCGCCAGGCCGATGCGGGTGGTCTCACCGCGCCGATGAACGCCAGCGTGGTGGCGGTTTCGGTGGCCGTCGGCGATACCGTGGCAGCCGGGGCCCCGTTGGTGGTCCTGGAGGCGATGAAGATGGAGCACAGCATCCGCGCGCCCCGCGCCGGCGTGGTGGCGGCGCTGTTCTGCAGCCCCGGCGAGCTGGTGGCCGAGGGCGCGCCGCTGGTGGAGCTAGAGGCGTCGCCGTCATGAGCGAGGCCTTGCCGACCCGGGTGCGGCTGGTCGAGGTCGGACCCCGCGATGGCCTGCAGAACGAGCCCCAGGCGCTGGGCATCGCCGAGCGCATCCAGCTGTGCACGGCGCTGGTCGCCAGTGGCGTGCGGCATCTGGAGGTGGGCAGCTTCGTCTCGCCACTCTGGGTGCCGCAGATGGCCGGGACCGCCGAAGTGCTGGCAGGACTCGGCCGGCCTGAGGGCGTGGTCCGCTCGGTGCTGGTGCCCAACCTGAAAGGCTTCGAGGCCGCCCTGGCGGCGGGGGTGGATGAGATCGCCGTCTTCGCCGCCGCCTCGGAGGGTTTCTCCCAGCGCAACATCAACTGCTCCATCGCCGAGAGCCTGGCGCGCTTCGTACCCGTGGTCGAGGGCGCGCGGGCGGCGGGCATCCGGGTGCGTGGCTATGTGTCCTGCGTGCTGGGCTGCCCCTACGACGGCGAGATCGCCCCCGACCAGGTGGCCAGCGTGACCCGCGAACTGCTGGAACTGGGCTGCGCCGAGGTCTCCCTGGGCGACACCATCGGCGTCGGCACCCCGGGCCGGACCCGGGCGCTCTGGCAGCGACTGGGCCGGGAGGTGCCCCTCAGCCAGCTGGCCGGGCACTTCCACGACACTCATGGCCAGGCCCTGGCCAACGTCTACGCCAGCCTGCTCGAAGGCGTCGCGGTGTTCGACAGCTCCGTCGGCGGCCTGGGCGGCTGTCCCTATGCCCGGGGCGCCAGCGGCAATGTCGCCAGCGAGGACCTGGTCTATCTGCTGGACGGCATGGGCATAGCGACCGGGCTCGACCTCGCCGGACTGGTCGAGGTCGGCCAGGACGTCTCCGCCCTGCTGGGTCGACCCAACCAGTCGCGGGTCGGCCGCGCCCGGGCGGCGCGAGCGGTCGACTAGCGGGGGGGCTCTGGCCGGCGCCCATGGCAACCGCCAGGGCTTGCTCTCATAATGGCGGCCTCTCTCACCCAAGGACCCGCTTTGGCCAGGAAGTCCCGACGCGAACTCGCCCAGCTCGATGGCACCACCGAGCTGCCCCTCACCGTGCGCGAGGTCGCCCTCGCCGCCGGCGTGTCGCCCATCACCGTGTCCCGGGCGCTGCACCGCCCGAGCCTGGTGAGCGACGCCACCCGCGAGCATGTCCTGGCCGTGGTCAAGGAGCTGGGCTACGTGCCCAACCTGCTGGCGGGCAGCCTGGCCTCCAGCAAGAGTCGGCTGGTGGCCATCCTGCTGCCCACCATCGCCAACTCCATCTATGCCACCGTGGTGCAGGCGATCATGGATCGCCTCACCGAGGCGGGCTACCAGGCGCTGATCGGTCCCACCGGCTATTCGCCGGAAAAGGAAGAAGAACTGCTGGAAGCCATCCTCGGTCGCCGCCCCGATGGCATCGTCCTCACCGGCACCCTGCACACCCCGGCCAGTCGCGCGCGGCTGGCGGCGCTGAACATCCCGGTGGTGGAAGCCTGGGACCTGAGCGCCGAGGCCCTGGACATGCAGGTGGGCTTTTCCCACGAGCAGGTCGGCGCGGCCCTGGCGGAGCACTTCGTCGCCCGCGGCTATCGCCGTTTCGGGGTGATCTCGGTGGACGATCCCCGCGCCATGCGCCGCAACCTGGCCCTGCAGGCCCGCCTGGCCGAGCTGGGCATCCCCGAATTGCCCATGGAGGTGCTGCCGCTGCCGGCCACCTGGGAAGTCGGCCGGATCGGCCTGGCGCGCCTGCTGGAACGCCCCGAGCCGCCGGAGCTGGTGCTGTGCAGCTCCGACACCCTGGCCCTGGGCGTAGTCGCCGAGGCCAGCAGCCGTGGCCTGCGCATCCCCGCGCAACTGGCGGTGGTCGGCTTCGGCGACACCACCAACGGCCGCTTCGCCACCCCGGCGCTGTCCACGGTCAGCGTCAATGCCGATGCCATGGGCCAGAGGGTCGCCCAGGCACTGCTCGACCGCCTCGCGGGCGATCGGACCGCGGTAAGTCTCGACACCGGTTTCACCCTGATCGAGCGCCAGAGCTCCTAACGGATTTTTTGCACGCAGCCACAGATTTAACGGTTGAATGATAGCGTTATCTGTTTAATGATAACGCTATCGTTGTCAGACGACTTACAACATAAGCCCGCTACACGATGTCAGCCCGCACACAAAAACAAACCAGTGGGAGCTCTCCATGCACGAAACCAAGCAGACGCGTGTCCGCTACCTGATCCTGTTCATGCTGTTCGTCGTGACCACGATCAACTACGCCGACCGCGCCACCATTTCCATCGCCGGCTCCGCCCTGCAAAAAGACCTCGGCATCAGTGCCGTCTCCCTCGGCTTCATCTTCTCCGCCTTCGGCTGGGCCTATGTGCTCGGCCAGATCCCCGGCGGCTGGCTGCTCGATCGCTTCGGTTCGAAGAAGGTCTATGCGGCGAGCATCTTCACCTGGTCGGTGTTCACCATGCTGCAAGGCTACATCGGTGAATTCGGCATCGGCACCGCGGTATTCCTGCTGTTCGCCCTGAGATTCATGGTCGGCCTGGCCGAAGCGCCCTCCTTCCCCGGCAACGCCCGCATCGTCGCCGCCTGGTTCCCCACCAAGGAGCGCGGCACCGCCTCGGCGATCTTCAACTCGGCGCAATACTTCGCCACCGTGCTGTTCGCGCCGCTGATGGGCTGGATCGTCTATCACTTCGGCTGGCAGCACGTCTTCGTGGTGATGGGCGCCCTGGGCATCGCCTTCTCGGCGGTCTGGATGGCGGTGATCTACAGCCCCCGCGAACATCCGCGCGCCAATGCCGCCGAGATCGACTACATCGCCAGCAACGGTGGCCTGGTCGATCTGGACACCCCCGGCAAGAAGAGCGAAGGCCCGAAGTGGAGCTACATCGGCCAGCTGCTGACCAATCGCATGATGGCCGGCATCTACCTGGGCCAGTTCTGCATCAACGCCCTCACCTACTTCTTCCTCACCTGGTTCCCCGTCTACCTGGTACAGGAACGCGGCATGACCATCCTCAAGGCCGGCATCATCGCCTCCCTGCCGGCCATCTGCGGCTTCATCGGCGGCGTGCTGGGCGGGGTGATCTCCGACTACCTGCTGCGCCGCGGCAGCAGCCTGAGCGTGGCGCGCAAGACCCCCATCGTCGCCGGCATGCTGCTGTCGATGAGCATGATCCTCTGCAACTACGTCGACGCCGACTGGATGGTGGTGGGCTTCATGGCCATGGCCTTCTTCGGCAAGGGCATCGGCGCCCTGGGCTGGGCGGTGGTCTCCGACACCTCGCCCAAGCAGATCGCCGGCCTCTCCGGTGGCCTGTTCAACACCATCGGCAACCTGTCCTCCATCACCACCCCGATCATCATCGGCTACATCATCGCCGCCACCGGTTCCTTCAAGATGGCCCTGGTGTTCGTCGGTGCCAACGCCCTGGTGGCCGCCATCAGTTACCTGTTCGTCGTCGGCGAGATCAAGCGCGTCGAGTTGCGCGGCGTGCCCACGCCGCCCGCCGAAGCCCCGCTCGCCGCTGAAACCTCTCGCTGATCGCCAAGGAGCCCGACCATGACGCAATTCAACGCCACCCCCGCCCTGCACACCGGCACCCCGGTGGTCACCTCGCTGGAGGTCGTGCCCGTCGCCGGCCAGGACAGCATGCTGCTCAACCTGAGCGGTGCCCACGGTCCCTACTTCACCCGCAACGTGCTGATCCTCAAGGACAGTGCCGGGCGCACCGGCGTTGGCGAGGTGCCCGGCGGCGAGAGCATCCGCCAGACGCTGGAAGACGCCCGCCAGTTCCTCGTCGGCCAGCCGCTGGGGCAGTACCAGCGCATCCTCGGCCAGGTCCGCCAGGCCTTCGCCGGCCGTGATTCCAGCGGCCGTGGCCTGCAGACCTTCGACCTGCGCATCACCATCCACGCCGTCACCGCCCTGGAAGCCGCTCTGCTCGACCTGCTTGGCCAGCACCTGGAAGTGCCGGTCGCGGCCCTGCTCGGCGAAGGCCAGCAGCGCGACGCCGTGGAGATGCTCGGCTACCTGTTCTATGTCGGCGACCGCACCAGGACCACCCTGGACTACCGCAGCGAAGCCGAGAGCGACGACGCCTGGTTCCGCGTGCGCAACGAAGAAGCCCTGACCCCCGAGACCGTGGTGCGCCTGGCCGAGGCGGCCTACGACCGCTACGGCTTCAAGGACTTCAAGCTCAAGGGCGGCGTGCTCAGCGGCGATGCCGAGATCGAGGCGGTCACCGCCCTGGCCGAGCGCTTCCCCGAGGCGCGCGTGACCCTCGATCCCAACGGCGCCTGGTCGCTCAAGGAAGCCATCCGCCTGTGCCGCGACCAGCACCACGTGCTGGCCTATGCCGAGGACCCCTGTGGCGCCGAGAACGGCTATTCCGGACGCGAGGTGATGGCCGAATTCCGCCGCGCCACCGGCCTGCCCACCGCCACCAACATGATCGCCACCGACTGGCGCCAGATGGGTCATGCCATCCAGCTGCAATCGGTGGACATCCCCCTGGCCGATCCACACTTCTGGACGATGCAGGGCTCGGTGCGGGTGGCGCAGATGTGCAACGACTGGGGCCTGACCTGGGGTTCGCACTCCAACAACCACTTCGACATCTCCCTGGCCATGTTCACCCACGTCGCCGCCGCGGCGCCGGGCAAGATCACCGCCATCGACACCCACTGGATCTGGCAGGACGGCCAGCGCCTGACCCGGCAACCGCTGGAGATCAAGGGTGGCCTGGTGGCGGTGCCGCAGCAGGGTGGCCTGGGCGTGGAGCTGGATCTGGACGCCCTCGCCCGCGCCCACGAGCTGTACAAGACCAAGGGCCTCGGCGCGCGCGACGACGCCATGGCCATGCAATTCCTCTCGCCCAACTGGACCTTCGATAACAAGAAGCCCTGCCTGGTGCGCTGAGCCCCTCGGCCCGCCAACAGCGCCCGCTCCGGCCTCCCCGGGGCGGGCGCTGTTTCCGTTTCAGCGTCCGACACAAGGAATTACACCTACCGATAGCCTGCTAAGCGTTCCTTAAGCTCACCGGATGGACACTGGACCCCAAGGTATCGCGCAACCCTGCCCGATACCCCGCGGTTCCAGTTACTTTCGTATCCGGGAGAAGCACATGAACCTCAATCGTCGTATCACCAAGAGCCTCCTCGTCCTGACCATCGCCTCGGTGTTTTCCACCGCCGCCCTGGCCAACACCCGACCCGACATCGCCACCCAGCAGGTCGCCACCCTGCCGGCGATCTCCCAGCAGGGCCAGCAGGCCTTCATGGACGTGGTCGCCGCCCGCCAGGACCTCTTCGAAGCCCATGTCGATCAGGCCAAGCAGCAACTGGCCGCTGCAGAAAGCGCGCTGCAGACCGCCCAGACCGACAAGACCGCCTACCTTAAGTCGGCCAGGGACCTGCGGGGTCAGGACGGCAAACTCATGCAGGTCTCCGCGCAGGACGCCAAGGCCACGGCCTGGCTGCCGATCGGGAGCGGCATGGCGCTGCGTGACGACTATGTCGCCACCCCGGCCAAGAACCAGGCCGTGGTCCAGGCCAACGAGAAGATCCAGCAGGGCGATACCAAGGGCGCTGGCGAGATCCTCAAGGTGGCCGGCGTCGACGTCGACTACTCCACCGCCGTGCTGCCGGCCCAGGAAACCCTGGACCTGGTGCACCGGGCCAACCAGGAGCTGGGCCACGAGCAATACTGGCAGGCGAACCTCACGCTCAAGCAGGTGCAGAACAGCCTGAGATACGACAACGCCAACGTCGACGTGACCCCCACCAGCTGGTTCTCCAAGACCACCTCGATCTTCACCCCGGTCGACAAGACCTGAGCCGGTCACAGGCACCTGAGCTCAACGGAATCGTTAACTTCAGCGTAACGATTCCGCCCTCAGGTTGATTGAACGCCAGGGGAGCGAGGTCTAGGGTGACTCCACGACAGGTGATTCGTGGAGACCCCAATGACAACGACATCCCACCCACCGGCTCGGATCGCCAGGCGCCGCAGCGACAAGCAGCAGCGCCTGGACCGGGTGGCCGCGCTGGCCGATGGCAAGGTGCTGCCCACCGCGTCCATCGTCGCGGCCCTGGAACAGCTGCTCGCCCCCGGCGACCGCGTGGTGCTGGAAGGCAACAACCAGAAGCAGGCCGACTTCCTCTCCCGCAGCCTCGCCCAGGTCGATCCAGCCCGGCTGCACGACCTGCACATGATCATGCCCAGCGTCGGTCGCGCCGAGCACCTGGACCTCTTCGAACGCGGCATCGCCCGCAAGCTGGACTTCTCCTTTGCCGGCACCCAGAGCCTGAGGATCAGCCAGCTGCTGGAGGACGGCCTGCTCGAAGTCGGCGCCATCCACACCTACATCGAACTCTATGCCCGGCTGCTGGTGGACCTGATCCCCAAGATGGTGCTCAGCGCCGGCTTCATGGCCGACCGTGCCGGCAACATCTATACCGGCCCCAGCACCGAGGACAGCCCGGCGCTGATCGAGCCGGCCGCCTTCAGCGACGGCATCGTCATCGTCCAGGTCAACCAGCTGGTGGACGACGTATCCGAGTTGCCGCGGGTCGACATCCCGGCGGACTGGGTGGATTTCGTGGTGGTGGCCGACCGGCCCTTCTATATCGAACCCCTGTTCACCCGCGATCCGCGCCACATCAAGCCGGTGCACGTGCTGATGGCGATGATGGCCATCCGCGGTATCTATGAACGCCACCAGGTGCAGTCGCTCAACCACGGCATCGGCTTCAACACCGCGGCCATCGAGCTGATCCTGCCCACCTATGGCGAGCGCCTGGGCCTCAAGGGCAAGATCTGCCGGCACTGGACGCTCAATCCCCACCCCACGCTGATCCCGGCCATCGAGAGCGGCTGGGTGGAGAGCGTGCACTGCTTCGGCACCGAACTGGGCATGGAGGGCTATATCGCCCAGCGTCCGGACGTCTTCTTTACCGGTCGCGACGGTTCGCTGCGATCCAACCGCCTGCTCTGCCAGCTGGCCGGCCAATACGCCGTCGACCTCTTTATCGGCGCCACCCTGCAGGTCGACGGCGACGGCCATTCCTCCACCGTGACCCGGGGGCGCCTGGCCGGCTTCGGTGGTGCCCCCAACATGGGCCATGACCCGCGCGGCCGCCGCCATCCCACCCCGGCCTGGCTGGACATGCGCCAGCAGACGGGCGACAGCGCCCCGGCGCTGCTGGAGCGGGGCAAGAAGCTGGTGGTGCAGATGGTCGAGACCTTCCAGGAAGGCGGCAAACCCACCTTCGTCGATACCCTGGACGCCGTGGAGGTGGCGCGCAAGAGCGGCATGCCGCTGGCGCCCATCATGGTCTATGGCGACGACGTCACCCACCTGCTCACCGAGGAAGGCATCGCCTACCTGTACCGCGCCCGCTCCCTGGACGAGCGCCGGGCGATGATCGCCGCCGTGGCCGGGGTCACCGCCATCGGCCTGCGCAGCGATCCGGCCGAGGCCCGGCGGCTGCGCCAGGAAGGCCTGGTCGCGCTGCCCGAGGACCTCGGCATCCGCCGCACCGACGCCAGTCGCGAATTGCTCGCCGCTAAGAGCATCGGCGAACTGGTGGAATGGTCCGGCGGCCTCTATCAACCCCCGGCCAAGTTCAGGAGCTGGTGATGCGCGCCCTCGCCCGTCTTGCCCCCTCTCCCGCCGAACGCCTGGCCGACCTGGCCGTGACCGCCCTGGTCGACGAAGCCGAACTCTCGCCCAAGCCGGCCCTGGTGGATCGCCGCGGCCAGGGTGCCCACCAGGACCTCAGCCTCGGCCTGATGCTGACCTCGGCCCAGGCCCTGCGGCCCTGCTTCCAGGCCATGGCCGAAGCCGCCGAACTGGAACTGCCCGCCGCCGAACTGCGCCGCCTGATCGGTCGCCTGGGGCGGGAGGGCGAAGCCGCCATGCTGCAGGTCACCGGCGGAATCAATACCCACCGCGGCGCCATCTGGGCGCTGGGACTGCTGCTGACGGCGGCGGTGCAGGCGCGACCGGACTCGGCGCGCGCGCTGTGCCTGGCCGCCGGGCACCTGGCCAGCCTGCCCGATTCGGACGCACCCCGCACCGCCCCCAGCCATGGCCAGGGCGTCGCCCAACGCTATGGCGTCGGCGGTGCACGGGCCGAGGCGGCTGCGGGCTTTCCGGCCATTCACCAGCGCGGCCTGCCGCAGCTGCGCGCCAGCCGCCAGGCGGATGCCGGCGAGCAGAACGCTCGTCTGGATGCCCTGCTGGCGATCATGACCCGACTGGACGACACCTGCGTGCTGCACCGCGGCGGTCCCGCCGCCCTGGCGACCATGCAACAGGGCGCCCAGGCGGTGCTGGACGCCGGTGGCAGCGCCAGTCTCGCCGGGCGCCGCCAGCTGTTGCTGCTGGATCGTCAGTTGCTGGCCGCCAACGCCTCTCCGGGTGGCGCTGCCGATCTCTTGGCCGCCACCCTTCTCGTCGATCGCCTGGAGCCACGGCTCCCTGGAGACCTCTGATGGAACACTTCACCTGCCGCTATCCGGCCAGCCAGCGCCGCCAGGGCCGTGCCCTGGTGGGCTGCGTCGGCTCGGGGGACCTGGAGGTCCTGCTCGAACCCGCCAGCGCCGACTTCACCCTCAAGGTGACCACCTCGGTCAATGGCAGTGAACCGCGCTGGCGCGCCCTCTTCGACCGGCTGTTCGCCGCGCGCGAGGACCTGCCGGCCCTGACCCTGGACATCCATGACTTCGGCGCCACCCCGGGCGTGGTGCGCCTGCGCCTGGAGCAGGGTCTGGAAACCCTCGACCTGGAGGACAGCACCCATGGCTGAAGCCACCCTTCCCGATGTGCAGACATTGCTGCACAGCCGCAGCTTCGTCGAACTCGGCGCCCGCGAACGGGCGCGCACGGTGCTCGATGCCGGCAGCTTTCGCGAGCTGGTCGGGCCCTTCGAGCGGCTGATGTCGCCCTGGCTGCCCAGGCAGGGCATCGTCTGCCAGGCCGATGACGGCGTGGTGGTGGCCAAGGGGCTGATCGACGGCCGGCCGGCGGTGGTCTGTGCCATCGAGGGCGCCTTCCAGGGCGGCAGCATGGGTGAAGTGGGCGGCGCCAAGATCGCCGGGGCGCTGGAACTAGCCCTGGAAGACAACCTCGCCGGCACCCCGACCCGCGCCGTGCTGCTGCTGGAAACCGGCGGCGTGCGCCTGCAGGAAGCCAACCTGGGGCTCGCCGCCATCGCCGAGATCCAGGCGGCCATCGTCGCCTTGCGCGCGCACCAGCCGGTCATCGGCGTCATCGCCGGCAGCGTCGGCTGCTTTGGCGGCATGTCCATCGCCGCGGGGCTGTGCAGTCAGCTGATCGTCACCCGCGAGGCCCGGCTGGGCCTCAACGGCCCCCAGGTGATCGAACAGGAAGCCGGCATCGAGGAATACGACTCCCGCGACCGCCCCTTCATCTGGAGCCTGACCGGCGGCGAGCAGCGTGTCGCCACGGGCCTGGCCGATGTCTTCGTCGCCGACGACAGCGCCGCCGTGACCGCCGCCATCCGCCAGGGCTTCAGCCAGGGCGTTGCCGGCACCTTGCGCAGCGGGCAGGCCGACCACTACCTGACGCGCCTCGCCGATCTCGACACCCGTCCCCAGGCGGACGCCGCCGCGGTCCGCCACCTCTATGCCGGAGACCAGCCATGAGCACCCAGCCTTCGCAACGCGGCCTGACCTGGTTCCAGGCGCTGGCCGGCCAGGGCGAGGCGCTGGCCAGCCTGCCCGCCTCCCTGCGCGTCGCCGACCTCGAACTGGCCGGACGCCCCGCGCGCTGGCTGGCGGTGGTTGCCGATGCCGAGAATCCCTTTCCCCGCGCCCGCCAGGGCGAGGTGGGTCTGCTGGAGGGCTGGGGCCTGGCCCGGGCCATCCAGCAGGCCATCGCCGAAGATCGTGACGCTGCCCTGAAACGTACCCTGATCGCCCTGGTGGACGTGCCCAGCCAGGCCTATGGGCGCCGCGAGGAGGCCTTTGGCATCCACCAGGCCCTGGCCGGGGCCGCCGGGGCCTATGCCGAGGCGCGCCTGGCCGGGCATCCGGTGCTGGGGCTGCTGGTGGGCAAGGCCATGTCTGGCGGCTTTCTCGCCCATGGCTACCAGGCCAATCGCCTGCTGGCCCTGCGCGATCCCCAGGTGCAGGTGCATGCCATGGGCAAGGCCTCGGCCGCGCGGGTCACCCTGCGCAGCGTAGAAGAGCTGGAACGCCTGGCGGCGGACATCCCGCCCATGGCCTACGACCTGGACAGCTACGCCTCCCTCGGCTTGCTCTGGCGCCAATTGGAAGTGGCCCAGCCCGACCAGCCCTCAGCCGAAGATGTGCAGCAGGTGCGCCAGGCCCTGGCCGACGCCCAGGCGGATGTCCTGGCCAGCGGTGCCACCGATCTCCGGCTCCGGCTGGACGGCGCCAATCGCGCCGCCTCTCGCGAGGTGCGCGAACGCCTGAGAGCGGGATGGAACGCGTGATGAGCGGGCGGGCGATGGGATCGTTGGGCTTCGCTGCGCTCAACTCAACCTACGAGGCTCCGGTAGGTTGGGTTGAGCGCAGCGAAGCCCAACACCGCCCCCACGACCTCCTCTGGGGCCTCACCCCGGACGCCCTGCCCGGGCAAGCCCCCGCCTGGGCCCACCAGGTCGCCCAGGCCGGCCTGCCCGTGGTGGTCCGCCGCGCGGCGCACGATAATGGCCGCATCCCGATCGGCCTGCGCGGCACCACTCGCGCCGAGCGTCTGGCAGCCTGGCTGGAACCTGCTGCCGTGAGGCGCCAGCACTCTCCCGAGACCCTGAGAATCTCGAAGGATTGCCGTGACCTGCCGGTCTTCTCGACCCTGGCCGCTGTCGAATCGCTATTGGATGAGCTGGGCCTGCCCTGGGGCCCCACCGGTGCCGCAGGCTACGAGCTGACCAGCGGCTGGCCGGCGCTGCATGCCGGGAGCGATCTGGATCTGCTGATCCGCTGCGCAACCCCGCTGTCGCGCGACCAGGCCCGGGCCTTGCTGGCGTCCCTGCAGGCGCGGGCGCTGTGCCGCCTGGATATCCTGCTGGAGACCCCGCTCGGCGGTGTGGCCCTGGCCGATTGGGCCGGAAACGCCCCACGCGTGCTGCTCAAGACCGCTGCCGGTCCCCAGCTGGTAGGCGATCCCTGGCGGGAGGTGCGCGCCGCATGAGCACCCTCTTCCAGTTTCCCGGCCAGGGCGCCCAGCGGCCCGGCCTGCTGCACGCCCTGCCCGACGCCGCCGAGGTCCGGCGGACGCTGGCGGAAGCCGCCGCGGTGCTGGACATTGATCCCCTCAGCCTGGACTCCGCCCAGGCGCTGGAACACACCCGCGCCGTGCAGCTCTGCCTGCTGATCGCCGGCGTCGCCACGGCGCGCCTGCTCTTGAATCGCGGACCGGCGCCGCAACTGGTGGCCGGGCTGTCCATCGGCGCCTATGCCGCCGCGGTAGTGGCCGAGGCCCTGGAATTCGCCGATGCCCTACGCCTGGTGGCCCGCCGCGGCGAGTTGATGCAGGCGGCCTACCCGTCCGGCTACGGCATGCTGGCGATCCTTGGCCTGGGGCGTGGCGCGGTCGAGAAGCTGGTTACTGACCACCAGCGCCCTGACGCGCCGCTATACCTGGCCAACGCCAATGCCGAGCAGCAATACGTGGTGGCGGGGAGCGACGCGGGCCTGGCCACCTTGGCCGAGGCGGCGCGCGCCGAAGGCGCGGCGGCGGCCAAGCGCCTGGCCATGAGCGTGCCGTCCCATTGCCCGCTGCTGGCGGAGGCTGCCAGGACCCTGGACCAGGCGTTCGCCGGCATCGAGCTGCGGGCGCCGCGCCTGGCCTATCTGAGCGGCACCTCGGCCCGGCGGCTGGTGCGCGCCGAGCAGCTGCGCGACGACCTCGCCTTCAACATGGCGCGGCCCATCGAATGGCACGCCACCCTGGAAGCCGCTCGCGAGCGCGGCGTGCGCCTGGCCATCGAGCTGGCGCCGGGTAGCGTGCTCACCCAGCTGGCCAGGCGCGTGCTGCCCACTAGCGGCGTTCTGGCCTGGCAGGATACCCACCCCGACACCCTGGAGGCGCTGCGGCGCGAGGAGGCGGCGCGACTGGATTGAGCTTTTCCCATACGGCGGCGGCCCTCACCCCAGCCCTCTCCCGGACGGAGAGGGGGTAACAGCGAGCGCGGTGGCAGGCTTCCACCCAACCCACACAGGACCCGAAGAGACCTTCAAACACGGCGCCGCCCTCATCCCGGCCCTCCCCCGGACGGAGAGGGGTAACAAAGAGAGCGGTGCCAGGCTTCACCCCACCCCAAGCACAACCGAGGACAACAACAATGATCATCTACGGTGTAGCGCTCCTGGCCGTCTGCATGCTTGCAGGCGTCATCATCGGCGACTTCCTGGGCGTCCTGCTCGGGGTCAAGTCAAACGTCGGCGGGGTGGGCATCGCCATGCTCCTGCTGATCTGCGCCCGGCTCTACATGGAGCGGCACGGCGGCATGAGCAAGGAGTGCGAATTCGGGGTCGGCTTCTGGGGCGCGCTGTACATCCCGGTGGTGGTGGCCATGGCCGCCCAGCAGAACGTGGTCACCGCCCTGCATGGCGGACCGGTGGCGGTGCTGGCGGCCGTGGGCGCCGTGGGGATCTGCGGGGTGACCATCGCCCTGATCAGCCGCAGCCATCGCGGCGAACCGCTACCGCCACTGCCGGACGCCGCCGTGGCCCCCGCGCCAGCGGTCGCCCATGTCGCACCGGCCGGAGGTCGCTAGGATGAACGACATCGTCACCAAAGCCCTGCAACATAACGGCCTGGTCGCCGCCTTCGCGCTGATCGGCCTGATCATGTGGATCTCGGTGGTCCTTTCGCGCCGGCTGACCTTCGGCCGAGTGCACGGCTCGGCCATCGCCATCGTCATCGGCCTGGTGCTGGCCTGGGTCGGAGGGACCGTCACCGGCGGCCAGAAAGGCCTGGCCGACCTGGCGCTGTTTTCCGGTATCGGCCTGATGGGCGGCGCCATGCTGCGCGACTTCGCCATCGTCGCCACCGCCTTCGAGGTCCAGGCCACCGAGGCGCGCAAGGCTGGAATGATCGGCGCCGTGGCCCTGCTGCTCGGCACCGTGCTGCCCTTCATCGTCGGCGCCGCCGTGGCCTGGGCCTTCGGCTACCGCGACGCGGTGAGCATGACCACCATTGGCGCGGGCGCGGTGACCTACATCGTCGGCCCGGTGACCGGCGCCGCCCTGGGCGCCAGCTCCGACGTCATGGCGCTGTCCATCGCCACCGGCCTGATCAAGGCGATCATCGTCATGGTGGCGACGCCCGCGTCGGCGCGCCTGCTGGCGCTGGACAATCCGCGCTCGGCGATGGTCTTCGGCGGCCTGGCCGGCACCGTCAGCGGCGTCACCGCGGGACTTGCCGCCACCGACCGCCGACTGGTGCCCTATGGCGCCCTCACCGCCACCTTCCACACTGGCCTGGGCTGCCTGCTGGGGCCGTCGCTGCTGTTCTTCTGCGTGCGGGCGCTGGTGGGTTAAGAGCAACTAATAAGCCTACTGCGCGTCCACCAGACGGGCGCGTGCAGTGCTCGGAATCCTCATGTATCACCCATACACTGCGGTTCCTGCGCGCCGCGCGCACCCGCCTGACAGCCGCTCGCTACGTTTTATTAGCCGCTCTAAGCTCGCGCGTACATCCGGCACTCGGCGACGAAGGCCAGCAGGTTGGGATCGCGCTCGCGGCTGCGCAGGAACACCGCGCCGATGCGCTGCTGCAGCCGATAACGCGCGGCCAGGGGCAGCAGCTTGAGGCGGTTCTGGTAGACCGCCTCGACCCGCCCCGGCAACAGCGCGTAGCCCACCCCAGAGCTGACCATGCTCATCAGCGAGAAGATGTCGTTGACCTGCATGATCACCTCCGGCTCGAAGCCGGCCTGGGCGAACACCTGGCGGCCGTCGCGAAAGGTGGCGAAGCCCTGGGTCAGGGTCACGAAGGGCACCCCGGCGAGGTCGCGCAGGTCCACCTCGGCCTGGTCGGCGAAGGGCGAGTCGCTGGGCGCGGCAAGAAAGATGTCGTCACTGAACAGCTCGACGCTCTCGCAATCGGCATCCACCACGGCGTCGTCCAGGGCCACCAGCATGGCGTCCAGCTTGAAGTCGTGCAGCTGCTCGGCGAGATCGGCGTTGGAACCCAGCACCAGGTCGATGTTGAGTTCGCTGCGCCTGAGCTTTAGGCCCATGATCAGCTGGGGCACGGTCTTGACCGTCAGCGAATAGAGCGCGCCCAGGCGAAAGCGATCGGCCGAGAAGCCCGCCGCCTGCCGGGTGAGGCGTACCGTCTCGGCCAGGTCCTGCATCAGGCGCTCGGCCCGTGCCTCCAGCACGAAGGCGCCGTCCAGCGGCGTCAGGGTGCGCCCCTCGTGCTTGAACAGCGGACAGCGCAGGGCGTTCTCCAGCGAATGGATGGCACGGTGCACGCTGACATGGCTGGTGCCCAGCTCGGCGGCGGCCCGCGCCAGGTTGCGGCTGCGCATGAAGGCCAGAAAGATCTCCAGCTTGCGCAGGGTGAGTTCATCGGTATCGGACATGGCGGCCAGCGGGCGGTGGAAGACAGCTGCCCACCTTGCCCGGATGGGCGGGCGGCGTCGAGGGCTGCGGCCCGGACTGGCCGTGAACGCCCTCACCCCGTACCCTGCCCTGGCATCGTCCCGGGCCTGAGATCTATGCAACTGGAATGGCTGGAAGACTTCATCGAACTCGCGCGCACCCGCAGCCTGTCGCGCGCGGCGGAAAATCGCTTTGTCACTCATCCAGCCTTCGGTCGGCGCATCCGCGCCCTGGAAGACTGGTGTGGGGCGCCCCTCATCCGTCGCCAGCAGCCCATCAGCCTGACCCCTGAAGGTCTGCTGTTGCTGGAAACGGCACGGGAGGTTGTCGACCGATTGAGCGAATGCCGCTCGCTGTTTCAGGGTGCCTCCCTGCAGCGCGAACAGCCGATCCGTATCGCCACTGGCCGGACCCTGGCCAGCGACTTCTTTCCGGAGTGGTACGACAGCTTGAGCGCACGGTTCGGCGAGTTTCCCGTATCGCTCATCACCAGTGGCGCCCAGGAAGCCATCGGTCGGCTGGCCGCTGGCGATGCCGACCTGATGCTGATCTTCAGCAGTCCGCTCACCGAGCGGTTGCTGGATCCTGCACGTTTCGAAACCCTGGTCATCGGTCAGGACGAGCTGCTGCCGGTCTGCGTACCAGATGGGGACGGACAACCGCGCTATCGACTGGAAGACGGCGCCGCTGCGGTGCCTTGGCTGGCCTTCGCGCCGTCGCTCGCACTGCGCGGCGTACTGGCTCGGCACCTCTCCCGGCTGCCGAGTAAGCTGGCCATGCGCATGATCTACCAGGCCGATTCCTATCCGGCCATCCACCAGATGGCGCGCCGTGGCCACGGCCTGGCCTGGCTGCCCCGCATGGTGGTGCGCGAGTCCCTGGCCCAGGGCAGTCTGGTGCTGGCGGGATCGACGGGGCTGATCGCCACCTTCGATATCTGCCTGCATCGCTTGCGCGGGCCGCACGATGAACGCCTTGAACATATCTGGCGAACCCTTGCGACGAGCGCCCCATAGCGGTGCACGACAAAATAATCAGCGCCTGAACCCATAGGGACAAGCACGACCTTGAGCACCTGTGCCTGGTCGGCCCAGGCCTGTGCCGAAACGGCAATTGAGCCGGTGCCTGGGCTTGACTCAAGGTGAAGCCTCAATCGTGAAGGCGCTGCCACCCCTGGCGGCGCTCCGCCAAGGGGAACCCGGTCATGTCGCACTCCATATCGACCCTTGCCAATGCCGAGGCCCCCACAGCGGCCCGGCGTGGCTCCTGGAAGGAAATCTGCGCGGCCGGCATCGGCAATGCCCTGGAATTCTATGATCTGCTGATCTACGGCTATTTCGCCGTGATCATCAGCCGACAGTTCTTTCCAGCCGAGAACGAAACCACTTCGCTGCTCCTGAGCGTGGCCACTTTCGCCATCTCCTTCATCATGCGGCCGCTAGGGGCCGTGGTGCTGGGCTCCTACACCGACCGTCGTGGCCGCAAGGCCTCGCTGACACTGTCCATCGCTCTGATGATGATTGGCACCCTGCTGATGACCTGCGTGCCCACCTATGGCCAGATCGGCCTGCTGGCCCCGCTGATCGTGATCGTCGCGCGGATGCTGCAGGGCTTCTCCAGCGGCGGCGAATTCGGTGCCTGCACAGCCTTCATGGCCGAGAACGCTACCGAAGGTCGCCGCGGCTTCTTCGCCAGCTGGCAACTCTCCACCCAGGGCCTGGCCACGGTCTTCGCCGCCGGCGTAGCGGCGGTCCTGAGCTATGTGCTCAGTCCGGCGCAGCTGGATGACTGGGGCTGGCGACTCGCATTCGGCATTGGTTTGCTGATCGGTCCCATCGGTCTTTATATCCGCCGGCAGATGGACGAGACCCCGGAATTCAAGGCGCTGGCCCGCCGCGAGGGTCCGGAGCCGACCCCGGTGCGGGATCTGCTCAAGGCTGACTGGGCCGTGCTGCTGCTGTGCATCGGCGTGGTGTCCGGCGCCACCGCCTTCAATTACGTGCACAAGCTGTACATGCCCACCTATGCCATGAAGCAGCTGCACATCGCCGCCACCTCCTCCTTCCTCGGCGCCTTCATCACCGGTCTTGCCATCATGCTGATGTCGCCGGTGTTCGGCATCCTCTCCGACCGCTTCGGCCGGCT
The DNA here is from genome assembly GCF_014190935.1 of Pseudomonas sp. AS2.8. NCBI lineage: Bacteria > Pseudomonadati > Pseudomonadota > Gammaproteobacteria > Pseudomonadales > Pseudomonadaceae > Pseudomonas > Pseudomonas sp. AS2.8. The sequence goes on along the minus strand of NZ_JACHVV010000001.1, from coordinate 1,111,924 downwards.
GCGGGTACTGGGTATCGCCATGACGCTGGTAGGGCTTTCTTCCTATCCGTTGTTTCTGCTGCTCAATGCCCTGCCTTCCATCACTACTCTGCTATTGGTGCAGGCACTGGTGGGCGTCCTGATCGCCGCGTCCTTGGGTCCCATCCCGGCCATGCTCTCCGATGCCTTCCCCACCCGTACCCGCGGCTCGGGACTGTCACTCAGCTACAACTTTTCGGTCACGGCATTCGGCGGTTTCGCCCCGCTGGTGGTGACCTGGATGATCAACAGCAGCGGCGACAACCTGGCGCCCAGCTATTACGTGATGGGCACCGCTGCCCTGAGTCTGATCTCCATCCTGGCGCTGACCCGCACCCGTCGCCATACCCCGGTTTGATCCCCCACCGGGGCGCGGCCCCGGTCTGCCTACCCTTAGGAGCCTGCCATGACCACCCTCGCCCAGATCCGTGCCGGTCTGCCCCGCTATCCCATCGAGGTCGAATTCCCCGACATCGAGCGCTGGAAGACCAGCAATACCGGTATCGACTATGTGCACAGCTTCGACAGCGGCATCGAAGGTCCCCACGTCGCCATCATGGCCCTGACCCATGGCAACGAGGTCAGCGGCGCCATTGCCGTGGATGAGCTGCTGCGTCGTGGTATCCGGCCAAGCCGGGGCAAGCTGACCCTGGCCTTTGGCAACGTGGCCGCCTACCACGCCTTCGACCCGGACGATATCGACGCCACCCGCTACCTGGAAGAGGACATGAATCGCGTCTGGCTGCCTCAGCGGCTCCAGGGGCCTGCAACGACGGCCGATCTGGCCCGTGCCCAGCAGCTGCGTCCGTTGATCGACGAGGTGGATTGGCTGCTGGATATCCACTCCATGCACGAGCATTCCGCACCACTGATGATGACCGGGCCACTGGAAAAGGGCCTGCGCCTGGCTGCCCAGCTGGGCACCCCGGAATTCGTGATTGCCGACGAGGGCCACCAGAACGGCCGTCGACTGCGTGACTTTGGTGGCTTCGGCCAGCCCGACAGCCAGAAGAACGCCCTGCTGATCGAAACCGGCCAACACGTGCTAGGCGTGAGCCGGCAGATCGCCCTCGACTGTGTCGCCCGCTTCCTGCTGTTGGCCGAGGTAGTGGACGAAGCCGCGGTCGCCGACCTGCTGCAGGTAGCCAAGCCAAAGCGCCAGCGTTTTCTGCGGGTGACCGATGCCATCGTCGCCGACACCTTGGACTTCCGTTTTACCCAAGACTTCAAGGGTCTGGAAACCATCCGCGAGGCAGGTACCCTGATCGCCACCGACGGCGAGCGCGAGATCCGTACCCCCTACCCCAATTGCGTGCTGATCCAGCCCTCGATCCGCCACCTGGGTAGCGGTGTCACCGTCGTGCGCCTGGCGCGGGAACTGGGTGAAGACGAAGTGCCCCGTTGAGGTAGCGGGGCTTGGGGCTGCGGCGGCGCCGAGCGCAATCCGCAGCCCTATTCCCTACAACCAACCCTTGATCTGCTGGCAGACCGCCGTGGTGGAGATGCCGTAACGGTCGTGCAGGGTCGGCAGCGCCCCGGCGTCGAGGAAGGCGTCGGGCAGCGCGATCTGGCGGAAGGTGGGCGTCACGCCGTTGCGCAGCAGGGTGGTCGCGACGGCCTCCCCCAGGCCACCGATCAGCGAATGATTCTCCGCCGCCACCACCAGCCGCCCCGGCTTGCGGGCTTCCGCCAGGAGGGTCGCTTCGTCCAGCGGCTTGATGGTCGGCACGTGCAGCACCGAGACGTCCACGCCATCCGCGGCCAGGGCCTCGGCGGCCTCCAGGGCGCGCATGGTCATCAGGCCGGTGGACACCACCAGCACGTCGCGTCCAGGGCGCACCACCTGGGCCTTGCCGAGCTGGAACCGGTAGTCGTAGCGATCCAGCACCAGGGGGACGTTGCCGCGCAGCAGGCGCATGTAGACCGGGCCCTGGTGGGCGGCGATGGCCGGCACCGCCTGCTCGATCTCCAGGGCGTCGCAGGGGTCGATCACCATGAGGTTGGGCATGGCGCGAAAGATCGCCAGGTCGTCGGTGGCCTGGTGGCTGGGGCCGTAGCCGGTGGTCAGCCCGGGCAGGCCGCAGACGATCTTGACGTTGAGGTTTTCCTCGGCGATGGCCATGCAGATGAAGTCGTAGGCGCGTCGCGAGGCGAATACCGCATAGGTGGTCGCGAACGGCACGCAGCCTTCGCGGGCCAGGCCGGCGGCGGCGCTCATCAGCAGCTGCTCGGCCATGCCCATCTGGTAGAAGCGCTCGGGATGGGCCTTGGCGAAGATGTGCAGGTCGGTGTACTTGGCGAGGTCCGCGGTGAGGCCGACTATGTCCTGGCGCTGTTCGGCCAGGGCCGCCAGGGCATGACCGAAGGGAGCCGGTCGCGTGGGCTGGCCCTCGGCGGCGATGCTGGCGATCATCGCCGAGGTGGTCAGGCGTGGCTTGGTGGCGGTGCTGGTAGTCATCAGAAGTCCCTCCCGGCATCCAGGGCGTCGAGGGCCAGGGCCCATTCGTGCGCCTCGACGCGGATGAAGTGAGTCTTGTCGCGGGTTTCCAGGAAGGGCACGCCTTTGCCCATGCGGGTATCGCAGAGAATGATCCGGGGCTGCGGGTCCGGGTGCCGGCGGGCGCGGTCGAAGGCGGCGACCAGCGCCGCGCGGTCGTTGCCGTCGACGCGCTGGACGAACCAGCCGAAGGCCTGCCAACGCTCGGCCAGGGGCTCGAAGGCCAGGATCTCGCGGCAATGGCCGTCGGCCTGCTGGTTGTTCACGTCCACCAGGGCGATGAGATTGTCCAGTTGCCAGTGGGAAGCCGACATGGCCGCTTCCCAGGTCGAACCCTCGTTGAGTTCGCCATCGGACAGCAGGTTGTAGACGAAGGCGCCGGAGTTCTTGCGCTTGAGGCCGAGGCAGGCGCCCACGGCGATGCCCAGGCCCTGGCCGAGGGAACCACCGGTGATCTCCATGCCGGGGGTGTAGGCGGCCATGCCCGACATGGGCAGGCGGCTGTCGTCGCAGCCATAGGTCTCCAGCTCGTCCTGCGGCACGATCCCGGCCTCGATCAGCGCCGCATAGAGGGCGATGGCGTAGTGGCCGATGGACAGGTAGAAGCGGTCGCGCCCTTCCCATTCGGGCTCCTGCGGCTGGTAGCTCAGGGCGTGGAAGTAGGCGACGGCCAGGACGTCGGCGACGCCCAGCGCCTGGCCGACATAACCCTGGCCCTGGATCTGGCCCATGCGCAGGGCATGGCGGCGGATGTTGTGGGCGCGCTCGGCCAGCGAGAGCGGTACGGGTTGTGGCGAAGAAGCGGTCATGATCTGTACCTCGATTAGCGATTGACCAGGGCGGCGGGAATGCGCAGGACCAGCGTGGCGCCTATCACCAGCACCCCGGTGATGAGGAACATGCCGATGGCGCTGGAGCCGGTGCTGGTGGTGATCCAGCCGATCAGGTAGGGCGAGCAGAAGCCGGCCAGGTTGGCGAAGCTGTTCACCGCGGCGATGCCGGCGGCGGCGGTGACCCCGCCCAGCAGCGTGGTGGGCAGCATCCAGAACAGCGAGGACGCGGAAAGGATGCCGGCCGCGGCCAGGCACAGGCTGAGGATCGACAGGGTGACGTTGTGGCCGAACACCGCGGCGAGGCTGAGGCCGCAGGCGCCCAGCAGCATGGGGATCACCAGGTGCCAGCGGCGCTCGCGGTGCCGGTCGCCGCTGCGTCCGGCCAGCAGCATGGCGACGATGGCGCACATATAGGGCAGGCTGGTGAGCAGGCCGATGTGCAGCGGATCGGCGACCCCCGAATTGCGCACCAGGGTCGGCAACCAGAAGGTGATGGCGTACTGGCCCATGACCACGCAGAAGTAGATGGCGGCCAGCAGCCACAGCCGGCGATCACGGATGAAGTCGCGCACGCTGGCGTGCTCGGTCTTGTGCTGGTTGTCCTCGGCCAGTTCCTTCTGGATCAGCGCCTTTTCCTCGTCGTCCAGCCAGGTCGCCTGGTGCACGCCGTCCTTGAGATAGCCGAGCACCATCAGCCCCACCAGCACCGTGGGGATGGCTTCGATGACGAACATCCACTGCCAGCCGGCCCAGCCGTGGACGCCGGCGAACTGATTCATGATCCAGCCCGACAGCGGCCCGCCGATCATCCCCGACAGCGGAATGGCGACGAACCAGAGCACCGTCATGCGAGCGCGGCGGTAGGTGGGAAACCAGTAGGTGAGATAGAGCAGCAGGCCGGGCGCCAGGCCCGCCTCGGCCACGCCGAGCAGGAAGCGCAGCAGATAGAACTGCCAGGCCGTCTCGACGAAAGCGAACAGCCCCGAAAGGATGCCCCAGGTGATCATGATGCGGGCGATCCAGCGGCGGGCGCCGACCTTGTGCAGGATGATGTTGCTGGGCACCTCGCAGAGGAAATAGCCGATGAAGAACATGCCGGCGCCGAGGCCGTAGACGGCTTCGCTCAGGGCCAGGTCGTTCATCATCTGCAGCTTGGCGAAGCCGACGTTGACCCGGTCCAGATAGGCGCAGAAGTAGCACAGCATCAGGAAGGGCATCAGCCGCCAGGCGGTCTTGCGATAGGCATTGGCGCGCGCCGAGGTGGCCGCTGCCAGGGTGAGCGTAGTCATGGTCTGATCTCTTGTTGTTATGGACGCCGCAGCCGCGGGCGCCCTTGTCGATGCAGAGCGTTGAAAACGAGGGGGCGATCAGTGGATCAGCATGCCGCCGTTGACGTCCAGGGTGACGCCGGTCAGGTAGCCGGAGAGATCGCTGGCCAGGAACAGCGCGGCATTGGCCACGTCCCTGGGCTCGCCGAGGCGACCCAGCGGGATGCCGTCGATGATCGACTGGCGGCGCTCGTCGTGCATCAGCCCACCGGTGATATCGGTCTGGATCAGGCCGGGGGTCAGGGCATTCACGCGGATGCCATCCGGCCCGAATTCCCGCGCCATGGCCCTGGTCAGCCCCAGCACCCCGGCCTTGGCGGCGCTGTAGTGCGGACCGCCGAAGATGCCGCCGCCACGCTGGGCGGACACCGAGGACAGGCAGACGATGCTGCCACCGCCCTGCTCGCGCATGGCCGGGATCACCGCCTGGGACATCAGCAGGGTGCCGCGCAGGTTGACGTCGAGGATGCGGTCGTAGTCGGCGCGACCGATCTCCAGGGTCTTCACCGGCTGGGTGATGCCCGCATTGTTGACCAGCACATCGAGGCGGCCGTAGTGGGCGAGCGCCTGGTCGACCGCGGCCCTGACCTGGGCTTCGTCGGCCACGTTGGCCGCCAGGCCCAGGTGACCTTCGCCGAGGCTGGCGGCGGCATCCCGCGCCGCGCTGGCATCGAGGTCGAGGATGATGACCCGCGCGCCCTGGGCGGCGAAGGCCTGGGCCGTGGCTCGACCGATGCCGCGCGCGGAGGCGGCGCCGGTGACGAGGGCGATCTTGTCTTGCAGCAGCAGGGAATGCAGGGGCATGACGCTATCCTTCTTGTTGTTGTGGAGGGCTGTCGCTGAGGGCCAGAGTGCCCCTGCCCCAAGGCCCCAGCAACGCAGCCTGCGTCAGACCGTGCTGAATAAAATTCATGCCTGCAGCTTGGCAGCCGGGCCAGGTCTCTCGACAATCAGTCTCGAACTGGCCACAGGAGCCGCGCCCCATGGATTCCGGCAAGACGCTTTCCCTGCCACCCCTGAAAGCCCTTCAAGCCTTCGAGCAGACTGCCCGCTTCGCCAACGTCGCCCGCGCCGCCGAGCAACTGGCGCTGACGCCCTCGGCGGTCAGCCACCAGCTGGCCAAGCTGGAGGCCCTGGTGGGGCGCGCCCTCTTCGTTCGCGGGGCGCGCGGCATGACCCTGACCCCGGCCGGGGAGCAATACCTGGAAGAGGTCAGCGAGGTGCTGCACCGGCTGGCCATGGCCACGGATCGCGCGGCCAGCGATGCCGGCCTGGAATGCCTGCGCCTGCACTCGGCGCCGAGCTTCGGCCTGCTCTGGCTGATGCCACGGCTGGAGCTGTTCCGCCAGAGTCATCCCGACCTGCAGATCAACCTCTCCTGCTCCTACGAGTCCCTGCACTTCAGCCGCGACAAGGTCGACATCGACATTCGCCACGGCCTGCCCAGCTGGCCGAATCTGGAGATCCGCACCCTGCAGCGCGAACGCCTGGCGGTCCTGGCCGCGCCGCAGTTGCTGGAAAAACGTCCGGTCCACTCGCCGGCGGATCTGCTGCACAGCGAGCTGATCCTGTCCGAGGCTACCCTGATGAAGTGGCCCAACTGGTTCGCCCAGCAGGGCCTGGCGCTACCGGAGCGGCCCTACACCCTGAGCTTCGATCGCTCCTACATGACCCTGGAAGCCGCCCGCCATGGCCTGGGCTTCGCCCTGGAGAGCACGGTGCTGGCAGCGGACTATCTGGACCGCGGCGATCTGGTGCAGGTGCTGCCCCAGGATGACGACCTGCCGGTGGCCGCTCACCACCTGGTGTTTCCCCGGGCGCACTCACGCTACGCCCGGGTGCGGCGCTTTCTCGACTGGCTGCAACAGGAGCTGGGGCAGCCCTTCGAGTACTAGCCTGCCGGCAGCCGCTCCCGGAGCAAGGCGACGAAAGCCTGGGCCGCCGGCGTGAGGCTGCGGCCGCTGGGCGTGAGGATGCCCAGCGGCCGGGCCAGGCTCTCGCCACGAACCGGCAGGGCCACCACCGGGGCCTCGCCACCGGCCGATTCCGGCAACAACGCGAGGCCCTGCCCGGCCGCCACCAGGGCCAGCAGGGTGCTCATGTAGTTGGCTTCCAGCGCCGCCACCAGGCGCAGGCCGGCGGCGGCGAAGGCGAAGTCCAGGCACTCGCGCACGCTGCTGTCACGCCCCGTGAGCAGCAGGGGCACGGCGTCGAGTTCGCCCAGGGTGATCTCGCTGCGGCCTGCCCAGGGATGGTCGCGGGGCACGAACAGCTGCAGGTGATCGACGTAGAGCGGCTGGAAGTCCAGGCCCACGGCGCGCGGGCGGACACCGATGCCCAGGTCCACCTGCCCTTCCCGGACCAGCGCTTCGACCCGGCCGGCCACCATATCCTGCAGGCGCACCTCGATGGCCGGATGACGCGCCTGGAAGGTCTTCAGCAATTCGGGAAAGGGCCCCATGAAGAAGGATGGCAAGGCCGCCAGGGTGATGCGCCCGCGACGCAGGCCGGCCAGGTCCCGCGCGTGGGTCTGGACATCGCCCAGGTCCACCAGGATGCGCTCCAGGGGTCCGCGCAGTTCTTCCCCGGCGGTGGTCAGCTGGACCCGCCGCGGGGTGCGCTCCAGCAGCTGCACCTCCAGCCAGGCTTCGAGTTGCTGGATCTGCACGGTGAGCGCGGGAGGTGACAGGTGCAAGTCCTCCGCGGCGCGGGCGAAGGAGCCCTGACGGGCCACGGCGAGAAAGGCCTGCACGTGCTGGAGCAGATTCTTCATTTTGTTTTTCTGAACGCTGCTTCGGAAGATTCCAATTTACAGGACATCGGACGTCTTCGAATACTGGACCCACAACAACAAAACCTCCCGTGCGCCCGCCTGCCGCGCCACGGTCCAAGGAGTCCGCCATGCTCGCCCTGCTCGGTGTCGTCACCATTCTCGCGTTGCTCGTCGCGGTCATGAGCAAACGCGTCTCGCCCCTGGTCGCCCTGATCGTCATCCCCATCGCCGCCGCGCTGATCGGTGGCTTCGGCCTGGGCACCAGTGCCTTCATCATCGCCGGCATCAAGGGCGTCGCCCCGGTGATCGGCATGTTCGTCTTCGCCATCCTGTTCTTCGGCATCATGACCGACGCCGGGATGCTCGACCCCATCATCGACCGCATCCTGCGCACCGTCGGCACCCGGCCGACGCGGATCGTCTGCGGCAGCGCCCTGCTCGCCTTGCTGGTGCACCTGGACGGCTCCGGTGCGGTGACCTTCCTGGTGACCATCCCAGCCATGCTGCCGCTCTATACCCGCCTCGGACTGGACCGGCGCATCCTCGCCTGCGTAGCCGCCATGGCCGCCGGGGTCAACTTCCTGCCCTGGACCGGACCGGTGCTGCGCTCGTCCGCCGCCCTGCACGTGCCGGTGGCCGATCTGTTCCAGCCGCTGATCCCGGTGCAGCTGGTGGGCCTGGCCTTCGTCTTCGCCAGCGCCTGGTGGCTCGGGCGGCGCGAGGAGAAGCGCCTGACCCTGGCCGGCCAGGCGCCCTGGCTGGCCGGCGGTGGCGCCGGTGCCGCGCCGGAGCGGGTGCTCAGCGAGGCCGAGCGTGCCCTGCGTCGCCCAGGGCGCTTCTGGATCAATCTGCTGCTGACCCTGGTGGTGATGGGCGTGATGATCGCCGGCTGGGTCGATCCGGTGGTGATGTTCATGCTCGGCACCGTGGCCGCACTGTGCCTGAACTACCCGTCGGTGGACGCCCAGAAGGCGCGCATCGACGCCCACGCCAAGACCGCCCTGACCATGGCCAGCATCCTGTTCGCCGCCGGCGTCTTCACCGGCATCATGCAGGGCAGCGGCATGCTCAAGGCCATGGCCCAGGTGGCGGTGGCCGGCATCCCGGCCGGGCATGGCCAGCTGATCCCGGCGGTGGTGGGCTTCCTGTCCATGCCGCTGAGCCTGCTGTTCGATCCAGATTCCTTTTACTTCGGCGTCATGCCGGTGATCGCCGAGGTTGGCCGCAACCTGGGGGTTGATCCGGTGCAGGTGGCCCAGGCCTCGCTGCTCGGGGTGCACACCACCGGCTTCCCGGTCAGCCCCTTGACCCCGGCGACCTTCCTGCTGGTGGGCCTGTGCAAGCTGGACCTGGCCGATCACCAGCGCTTCACCATCCCCTTCCTGTTCGCGGCCTCGGTGCTCATGACCCTGACCGCCCTGCTCCTGGGAGTCTTCTAGATGAGCCGTCTTCTTCGCATCGGCTGCGGCGCCGGCTATTCCGGCGATCGCATCGAACCCGCCGTGGAGCTGGCCGAGCACGGCCGGCTCGACTACCTGGTCTTCGAATGCCTGGCCGAACGCACCATCGCCCTGGCGCAACAGGCGCGGCTGGCCGATCCCGAGACGGGTTTCGATCCGCTGCTGGAGGCACGGATGCGCCGCATCCTGCCGCTGTTGCGCCAGGCCGGGCGACCGCGCCTGCGGGTAGTCACCAACATGGGCGCCGCCCATCCCCTCGCCGCGGCGCGCAAGGTCGCGGCCCTGGCGCGGGATTTGGGTATGAGCGGGCTGAAGATCGCCGCCGTGGCCGGCGACGACGTGCTGGCCCAGTTGCCGGCCGACGCCGTGCTGGACAGTGGCCAGACCCTGGCCGAACTGGGCGACCGGGTGATCTCGGCCAATGCCTACCTGGGCGTGGAAGGCATCGTCCAGGCCCTTGAGGCGGACGCCGATGTCATCATCACCGGCCGGGTGGCCGATCCCTCGCTGTTTCTCGCGCCGCTGGTGCATGAATTCGGCTGGGCAGCGGATGACTGGGCGCGTCGCGGACGCGGCACCCTGGTCGGCCACCTGCTGGAATGCGCGGGCCAGGTCACCGGCGGCTACTTCGCCGATCCCGGCTACAAGGACGTCCCCGACCTCGCCCGCCTGGGCTTTCCCCTGGCCGAGGTGGACGCCGAGGGCCAGGCGACCCTCACCAAGGTCGCCGGCTCCGGCGGCTGCGTGACCCCGGCGACCTGCACCGAGCAACTGCTCTATGAGGTCCACGACCCGGCGGCCTACCTGACGCCGGATGTCACCGCCGACTTTTCCGGCGTCGCCCTCGATCAGTCCGCGCCCGACCGGGTCGCGGTCAGTGGGGCCCGGGGCCAGCCGCGCCCCGAACAGCTCAAGGTCTCGGTGGGTTATCGCGACGGCTGGCATGGCGAAGGCCAGATCTCCTACGCCGGCCCGGGCGCCGTGGGCCGGGCCAGGCTGGCAGCAGAGGTAGTGCGCGAACGCCTGCAACTCTGCGGCATACCGGTGGAAGAGCTGCGCTGCGAACTGATCGGCTGCGACGCCCTGCACGGCGCGACCCTGGCCGCGCGCGCCAGCGGCGAACCCTGGGAGGTGCGCCTGCGGGTGGTCGGCCGCTGCGCCAGCCGGGCGGCGGCGGTGCAGATCGGCAACGAGGTGGAAACCCTCTACACCAATGGCCCGGCCGGCGGTGGCGGCGCCACCAAGGCGGTCCGCGAGGTCATCGCCGTGGCCTCGCTGCTGTGGCCGCGTGCGGCCGTCACCCCTACCCTGGAGCTGGAGACGCTGCCATGAAACTGCGCGAGATCGCCCACGTCCGTACCGGCGACAAGGGGGACATTTCCAACATGGCGGTGATCGCCTATCGCCGCGAAGACTTCGAACTCCTGCGCCAGGCGCTTACCGCGGAACGGGTCGCCGCCTGGTTCGCCGACAGCCGCCCGGCCGATGCCGCGCCCGTGCGCCGCTACGAATTGCCGGCCCTGGGCGCGCTGAATTTCGTGCTGCCCGGCGCCCTGCGCGGCGGCGTCACCCGCTCGCTGGCGCTGGACGCCCACGGCAAGGGCCTGGGCGCGGCGCTGCTGGATCTGGAGCTGGAGGACTAGGCGTCAGCCGTGGAAGCTGACGCACTGGTCGGACAGGTCGTTGATGAAGACACTGTCCTTGTCGAGCGGGACCTGGGCGCCCTTGCGGCGCAATTCGTTGATGGCGTGCAGCAGCACCAGGTTGATCCGCTCGACTCTCAGGTCTTCGGCGCGGATCAGTCGCGTCACCCGGGCATTGTGATCGACATCGATGAGGGTGATCAGCAGGCCGTCATCCCTTTGCTCCAGCTGGTGACGCAGCGGGGGATCGAGCTGGGCCAAACGTTCGTGCAACTTGTCCATGCCGGGCCTCGCTAAAACCAGACGTGTACCCTCAAGGCTAGCCGTCACGCTGAGGAACGCAAGCGCGCAGCGCGGGCGCGGCAAACGGCCGGGTGGGCGATTGGAGGCACTGTCACGAAGCTGCCATCCGCGACGGCCAAGCTGGGGGACCCGATCGCCCCGCCATGGCGGAGGCCGCCCGATGGATATGCCTGTTGCCGCCTCCCCTGTTGTGCCTCCGGCACCCCGCCCTGCCACCCTCCCGGTCGCGCTCCGCGTGCGGTCGGCGACGGCCCAGGGCCGGCGCATCGCCCAGGCCACCCGCCAGCTGATCGCGCTTGGTCATAAGCGCATCCTGCTGGTTGCGCATATGGAACCTGACGCGCTGCGATCGGACGCCGAGTTGCAGGGTCATGGCGAGGTGATGCTGGCGGTGGGCCTGCCGCTGCTGCCCCGCCTGGAGCTCGATACCGCGACGCCGCTGGACTGGCCGGAGTGGCAGAGCGCCCTGGAAGCCGTCGCCCCCACGGTGCTGCTATGCACCCGCGCGGCCCTGGTGCCACCGCTCGAAGCCGCCTTGCGCAGCCATGGCCTGCTCGCCCACCTGACGGTGGTCGGGCCGGATAACGGCGTAGCGGCGGCGGGTTCCACTCACCACTGATCCCAAACGGGCGGCCGGGCGCACAGACCGCCCCCGGACGCCCCTTTGGCCCCGTCAGAAATTCGAACCCCTGATCGTCCGTCCCGCCTGATCGGGCTGCTGCAGATTGCCCGAGGTGGCGGCCTTGGCCGGATTCCAGTCGATCTCGGCGCGCTGGACCGCGGCCGCGGTGAAGCGCTCGTTGAGCTCCGGCGCCAGGCGATGGCCCCAATAGGCCAGCTTCGCCTTGTAGCCCACGGTGATCTCCTTTTGCGGCTGCAGCAGCGCGCCGACGATGGCCTGCACCGCCTTGTCCGGTGAATCCTTGGTGGGCAGGTCGGCGCGGTGGCCGGTATAGGTGGCCGCATGGCCCCAGATCGGCGTATCCAGCGCCCAGGGCAGTACCGTCGACAGCTGGATGTTCCGCTGGCGTCCACGGCGCAATTCCTGCTGCAGCACCCGACCGAGACTGAGCACCGCGGCCTTGGACGCCGAGTAGGAGGCCTGGTAGGCATGGGGGATCTCGCCGTCCACCGAGGCCACGTTGACCAACCGGCCGTAGCCCTGGCGCCGGAAGCGCTGCAGGGCCAGGTGGCTGCCGATCACCACGCCTTTGACATTGGTATCCAGCAGGCGCAGGTGGTCTTCCAGGGGTACCTCCTCAAAGCGCCCGACCGCCACCACGCCGGCGTTGTTGATCCAGCCATCGATCCGGCCGAAGCGCTGCTCGGCCTGCTCGGCCAGGGCGGTCATCTGCGCCACCTCGGCCACGTCGGTGGGCACTGCCAGGGCGGCCACGCCCAGGGCCTGGACCTCGACCGCCAGGGCTTCCAGCGCGTCGCTGCGCCGCGCTGCCAGCACCAGGTTGGCGCCGTGCCGGGCCAGCGCCAGGGCCACGCCGCGGCCGACGCCACTGGAGGCGCCAGTGACAACGATAGTCCGGCCATTCAGCTGCTGGCGATCGATCCGTGGCGAACGCCGGGACGAGCTGCGATTCAGCAGGGCCAGGGCGGCAGGCAGGGCAAGCAACAGCGGCAGGGTACGCATCGGGGGGCTTCCTCAGGGTCTGTGTCTGAGGTGTGACTCCTCGGCGACCGCGCTGACGTCCCGCAGCGAGACGACCGGGGCCAGCGATGCCGGCGCCGGCCGCTTCGGTTGTCTGCGGTAACTACCATGCCAGGGCGGCCGCTGCCAGCCATGACCGTTCGGCGGAACGCCTAGTCCTCGGACTGGCGATGCGGCATGGCGATGCCGTGCAGCTTGAGACGCCGGTAGAGGGTGGCCCGGGACATCCCCAGGGCACGCGCCGCAGGGATGGCCTTCCAGCGATGCCGCACCAGGGCCGCCAGGATCGCCCGCCGCTCGGGGCTGTCGACCCCGGGCGGCGGCTCGATGGCCGGCGCGCCGCCGGGCCGCAGACTGGCCGGCAGGTGATCGAGGGAGATCAGGACGCCGTCGCACAGGGCGCAGGCGTAGCGCAGCACGTTGCGCAATTCGCGCACGTTGCCCGGCCAGGCATGAGCCAGGATGGCCTCCTGCACCTGGGGCGCCAGCTCCGGCGCCGGACGCTCGCCGCATTCCTCTTCGAGCAGCCGCCGCGCCAGCGCCAGGCGGTCGCCACGCGCGCGCAGCGGCGGCAGCTGGAAGACGGCGCCATTGAGGCGATAGAGCAGGTCTTCGCGAAACAGCCCGGCGGCGACCTGCGCCTGGAGGTCGCGGTGGGTGGCGCAGACCAGTCGCACATCGACTCGCCGCGCCTGAGCGCTGCCCACCGGCAGCACCTCGCCTTCGGCCAGCACCCGCAGTAGCCGGGTCTGCAGCGCCAGGGGCATGTCGCCGATCTCGTCGAGAAACAGGGTGCCGCCATCGGCCGCCACGATCAGGCCATCGCGACCCTGGCGCTGGGCGCCGGTAAAGGCCCCCGCGGCATGGCCGAACAATTCGCTCTCGATCAGGCTCTCCGGCAGCGCCGCGCAATTGAGGGCGACGAAGGGCCGCCCGCTGCGATCGCCACTCTGGTGCAGGCCGCGGGCAAACACCTCCTTGCCGGTGCCGGTCTCGCCGGTCACCAGGATCGGCAGGCCATGCCGGTAGAGCCGCAGGGCGGTCGCGAGTGCCTGGCTGACCCGGGGCTCCTCCTCGGGGTCCGTCGCACGCGGCTCGCGGACTAGCGGGATCACCACACCCGTACGCTGCCGCGGCGCCCGGACGCGGGCGTGGAAATGCGCCGCGCCCAGCCGCAGGGGTTCGCCATCGTCCTCCTGCAACCGCGCCGGAGCATCGCGACCGAACACCTCGTCGAGGCGCTGCGGCAGATAGCCCAGCTGAGCGAGGCAGAGTTGACGGGCCGGGCGATTGAGGCCGGTCAGGCGCCCATTCGAATCCCAGGCCAGCAGGAATTCCGGCTGGGTATCGAGATAGCTGGCCTGGGCATGGCCGCAGAGCACCCAGTCGCCCCGGGCGCTGTGCATGAAGTAGGCATTCTCGATGCGCTGGGCGCTGTCGCGGGTGAAGTGCTGGATCAGCAGCTGGCTGCGGCGGTCGTCCGGCGAACGTGGCGCCGAGACGTCCAGCACCCCGAGCAACTCGCCGCTCGGCGCGAACACCGGCGCGGCGGTGCAGGTCAGGCCGGTAAAGGCCACGCGGAAGTGATCGGCCTTGTGCACCGTGACCGGCGCCCGGTCGGTGAGCACCGCGGCGACCCCGCAAGTACCCTCCTCCTGCTCGGACCAGCAGGTGCCCAGGTAGAGCCCGGCGCGGCGGCATTCGTCGTCCAGGCGGTCGCTGACCCGGTAGTCCAGGGTATGGCCCTGGGCGTCGGCCAGCAGCACGCAGTAGTCGGCCGCCTCGACCCGTGCGTGCAGGGCGCCCAGTTCGCCATCGGCGACGCGCAGGAAGTCTTCCGCCGCCTGCTGGTGCTGGCGCAATTCGTAGCGCGAGAGGATGCGCGGGCCCCGCAGGCTGCCCGGGTCGAGCTGATATTGCTCGAAGGAACGACGCCAGGAATCGAGGATGCGCCCGGGCGGACTGGCCGTGCGCAGGGGCGCACGCAGGGCCTGGTCGATGGCGCGGGCGTGATAGCGGGCCTGGGTAGACAGCATGGACGTCTCTCCCTGAATTCCGGTCATGGCATGGAAGGCCGGTCATTGTTCTGTCCTTCATTTAGCGCCCGCTGGCCCCGGCCTTCAAGTCCGCCGCGCCGTGAGACGAATCGTCTCAGCGTCTCGCCTTGCCGTCGCAACCGTGAGACGCCCCGGCGCGGCGCGGCCTTCCAGCCACACCTGCAGATGCCCCGCAAAACCGCACCCCGCCTGGCCTGCAGCGGATTCGCAGCGACCTGGCACCGCCCTTGCTCAAGGCTCTGCGACGCTCCCAAGACAACGACAAGAGGGCCAGACCCATGAGCGCACCCCGGCATTGCCGCACGGCTGCCCTGATCGATGGCCCAGGCCGCGGAGGCCAGCCATGCCCATAACCGTCGGCATTCTGCCCAACCCGGCGTCGGGGCGCGACCTGCGCCGCCTGACCGGCAACGCCGCCCTGACCTCCAGCACCGACAAGGCCGGGGTGGTGATGCGCCTGCTGGCTGCCTTTGGCGCCACCGGGGTGGAGCGGGTGCTCTTGCCGCCGGACATGACCGGTATCGCCGCCGCGGTGCTCAAGGCCAGTGGCAGTCGCCAGGCCCGCGAGCAGCGCTGGCCGGAGCTGGTCTTTCTCAATCTGCCGCTGACCCAGACCGTGGACGACACCCGGCGCGCCGCGCGGCTGTTGCTGGCCCAGGGCGCGGCGGTGATCGCCGTGCTCGGCGGCGACGGCACCCACAAAGCGGTGGCCGCCGAGGTGGGCGACCTGCCGCTGCTGACCCTGTCCACCGGCACCAACAACGCTTTTCCCGAATTGCGCGAGGCCACCAGCGCCGGCCTGGCCGGTGGCCTGGTGGCGAGCGGCCGCATCGATCCGGCCCTGGCGCTGCGGCGCAACAAGCGGCTGCGGGTGGAGGTGCCGGAGCGCGGCCTGCGCGACTGGGCGCTGGTGGACGTGGCGGTCTGTCGCCAGGCCTATCTCGGCGCCCGGGCGGTGACCCGGGTGGAGGATCTGGCCGAGGTCTTCACCACCTTCGCCGAGCCCTGGGCCATCGGCCTGTCGGCCCTCTGCGGCCTCTGGCATCCAGTCGCGCGCAGCGCCCCCCATGGCGGCTGGGTGCGGCTGGAGCCCGAGGCGCCGGCGCAACTGACCGTCCCCCTCGCCCCCGGCGTGCTGGCCCAGGCCGGTATCGCCGCCAGCGGCCTGCTGCTGCCGGGCGAGCCGCGCACCCTGTCGCTAGCCGCCGGCACCCTGGCGCTGGACGGCGAGCGGGAAATCGAATTCGGCCCCGAGGCGCGTCCGCAGGTGACGCTGGACCTCGACGGCCCCCTGAGCATCGACGTGGAGCGGGTGCTGGAGCTGGCGGCGCAGCAGCGCCTGCTGGTCCGCCGCCGGCCCGCGTCGGCCCTCGGCAATCCTGGAGAACAATAAGATGAGCGAGACCCCAAGCGTCGAAAACCTGAGCCATGCCTACCGGGTGATGCGCACCATCCGCGCCTTCGAGGAGCGGCTGCACGTGGAATTCGCCACCGGCGAGATTCCCGGCTTCGTCCACCTCTATGCCGGCGAGGAAGCCTCGGCCGCCGGCGTCATGGCCCACCTGGGCCACGAGGACAGCATCGCCTCCACCCACCGCGGCCACGGCCACTGCATCGCCAAGGGCGTGGACGTCTACGGCATGATGGCCGAGATCTACGGCAAGAAGACCGGGGTCTGCCAGGGCAAGGGCGGCTCCATGCACATCGCCGATCTGGAAAAGGGCATGCTCGGCGCCAACGGCATCGTCGGCGCCGGAGCGCCGCTGGCCGCCGGTGCCGCCCTGGCGGCCAAGCTCAAGGGCAGCGACGCCGTGGCCGTGGCCTTCTTCGGTGACGGCGGCTCCAACGAGGGCGCGGTGTTCGAGGCCATGAACCTGGCCTCGGTGTGGAATCTCCCCTGCATCTTCGTCGCCGAGAACAACGGCTATGCCGAGGCCACCGCCTCCAACTGGTCGGTGGCCTGCGACCACATCGCCGACCGCGCGGCCGGCTTCGGCATGCCCGGGGTGACGGTGGACGGCTTCGACTTCTTCGCCGTCCACGAAGCCGCCGCGGCCGCCGTGGCCCGCGCCCGGGCCGGCGAAGGCCCCTCGCTGATCGAGGTGAAGTTCACCCGCTACTTCGGCCACTTCGAGGGCGACGCCCAGACCTATCGCGATCCCAACGAGGTCAAGCAGGCCCGCGAGCAGCGCGACTGCCTGATGCAGTTCCGCGAGCGGGTGACGCGTTCCGGCCAGTTGCAGCCCGCCCTGCTCGACAGCATCGACCAGGAGGTGGAACAGCTCATCGAGGATGCCGTGCGCAAGGCCAAGGCCGATCCCAAGCCCGGCCCGGAAGACCTGCTCACCGACGTCTACGTCACCTACGCCTGATCGGAAAACAACAAGGAGCGCCACCATGGCCAGAAAGATCAGCTACCAGCAAGCCATCAACGAAGCCCTGGAACAGGAGATGCGCCGCGATCCCACCGTCTTCCTCATGGGCGAGGACAACGCCGGCGGCGCCGGGGCGCCCGGCGAACAGGACGCCTGGGGCGGCGTGCTCGGGGTCACCAAGGGTCTCTACCACAAATTTCCCGGGCGGGTGCTGGACACGCCGCTGTCGGAGATCGGCTACGTCGGCGCGGCGGTGGGCGCTGCCGCCCGCGGCACCCGCCCGGTGTGCGAACTGATGTTCGTCGACTTCGCCGGCTGCTGCCTGGACCAGATCCTCAACCAGGCCGCCAAATTCCGCTACATGTTCGGCGGCAAGGCGGTCACCCCCCTGGTCCTGCGCACCATGGTCGGCGCGGGCCTCAGGGCCGCGGCCCAGCATTCGCAGATGCTCACCTCCTGGTGGACGCACATCCCCGGGCTCAAGGTGGTCTGCCCGGCCACCCCCTATGACGCCAAGGGCCTGCTGATCCAGGCCATCCGCGACAACGACCCGGTGATCTTCTGCGAGCACAAGCTGCTCTACGGCATGCAGGGCGAGGTGCCGGAAGAGTCCTATGCCATCCCCTTCGGCGAGGCCAGCTTTCTGCGTGAGGGCGACGACGTCAGCCTCATCACCTATGGCCGCATGGTGCACCTGGCCATGGACGCCGCCGCCAATCTGGCGCGCCAGGGGGTGTCCTGCGAGGTGCTGGACCTGCGCACCACCAGTCCGCTGGATAGGGACAGCATCCTGGAAAGCGTGGAAAAGACCGGTCGCGCGGTGGTCATCGACGAAGCCAATCCGCGTTGCTCGGTGGCCACCGACATCGCCGCCCTGCTCGCCGAACAGGCCTTCGACGACCTGCGCGCCCCGGTGCAGCTGGTGACCGCGCCGCACACCCCGGTGCCCTTCTCCGATGCCCTGGAAGACCTCTATATCCCCGACGCGGCCAAGATCGAGCGCGCCGTGCTGAAGATCACCCAAGGGAGGCAGGCCGCATGAGCCAGATCCATACCCTGACCATGCCCAAGTGGGGGCTGTCCATGAGCGAAGGCCGGGTCAACGCCTGGCTCAAGGCCGAAGGTGACGCCATCACCAAGGGCGACGAGGTGCTCGACGTCGAGACCGACAAGATCAGCAGCAGCGTCGAGGCGCCCTTCTCCGGCACCCTGCGCCGCTGCCTGGCCCGCGAGGACGAGACCCTGGCGGTGGGCGCCCTGCTGGCCATCGTGGTGGAAGGCGAAGCCAGCGACGAAGAGATCGACGCCGTGATCGCCCGCTTCCAGGCGGACTTCGTGCCCGGTGGCGAAGACGCCGCCGAGGCCGGTCCCCAGGCCCAGCGCATCGAACTCGACGGCCGGCCGCTGCGTTATCTGGAACGCGGTGAAGGTGGCCTGCCCGTGGTGCTGATCCACGGCTTCTCCGGCGACCTGGACAACTGGCTGTTCAACCACGAGGCGCTGGCCGCCGAGCGCCGGGTGATCGCTCTGGACCTGCCCGGCCATGGCCAGTCCGGCAAGACGCTGGCCACGGGCGACCTCGCCGAGCTGGGCGCTGCTGTGCAGGCGCTGCTCGACTACCTGGACATCCCCCGCGCCGTGCTGGTCGGCCATTCCATGGGCGGCGCCGTGGCCCTGCACCTGGCGCAGGTGGCGCCCCAGCGGGTCGCCGGCCTGGTGCTGATCGGCAGTGCCGGCCTGGGTACGGAGATCAACGGTGACTATCTGCAAGGCTTCGTCACCGCCACCAGCCGCAACCAACTCAAGGGCCCGATCAGCCTGCTGTTCAGCGATCCAGGACTGGTCACCCGGCCGTTGCTGGAGGACCTGCTCAAGTACAAGCGGCTGGAAGGCGTGGACCAGGCACTGCACCAGCTGGCGGGCAAGCTCTTCCCCAACGGCCAGCAGACCCAGGTGCTGCGCCAGGTACTGGGCGGCGAGATGCCCGCGCTGCTGATCTGGGGCAAGGCCGACGCCATCATTCCGGTCCAGCATGCCGAAGGCCTGCCCGCGGCCGTCCAGGTCGAGATCCTGGAGGGCCAGGGCCACATGGTGCAGATGGAAGCCGCCGACCGGGTCAATGCCCTGATCCAGGCCTTTCTGCCCCGCTGCGAACGCTAGAGGAGTCCCATCATGAAAGCAGCCCGTTTCCATGCCGCCCGCGACATCCGGGTGGAAGACGTCCCGTCACCCGGCGCGCCGGGCCCCACCCAGGTGCTGGTCAGGAACCAGTTCTGTGGCATCTGCGGCACCGACCTGCACGAATACTTGGGCGGCCCCATCTTCATTCCCACCGCGCCGCACAGCTACACCGGCGGCCAGGTGCCGCAAATCCTCGGCCACGAGTATTCCGGCGTGGTGGAGGCCGTGGGCAGCCAGGTGACCGCGGTGAAACCCGGTGACCGGGTCTCTATCCAGCCCATGGTCTCGCCGCGGGACGACTACTACGGCCGCCGCGGCCAGTACCAGCTCAGCGAACAGCTGGCGATCATCGGCCTGTCCCATCCCTGGGGCGGCATGGCCGAGTACTCCCTGGTGGAGGACTACAACGCCATCCCCATGCCGGACGACCTCAGCACCGCGCACGCGGCCTTGATCGAACCCACGGCGGTGACCGTCTACGCCACCCACAGGGGCGGGGTGAAGCCCGGCGACAGCGTGCTGGTGGCCGGCGCCGGGCCCATCGGCCAGTTGCAGGTCATGGCCGCGCGCGCCGCCGGTGCTACCCGGATCTTTCTGGTGGATCTCAACGACAACCGCCTGGAGATGGCCCGGCGCCTGGTGGACGGCCTCATCACCCTCAATCCCGGCAATACCGATGTGCTGCGCGAGGTGCGCGCCCACACCGCCGGCGGTGTCGGGGTGGACGTGGCTTTCGAATGCGTCGGCGCCGAGGCGCCGCTGGGGCTGTGCCTGGAGGCGGTCCGCCGCCAGGGCGTGGTGGTCCAGGTGGGGATGCAGGGCAAGCCGCCGGCACTGGACGGCTTCACCCTGACCTACAAGGACGTCGACCTGCGCGGCTCCTGGTGCTACTCGACGCTGATGTGGCCCCAGGTGGCGGCCCTGATCGCCAGTGGCCAGCTGCCGGCGGAAAAGGTGGTGACCCGCCATATCGCCCTGGACGACGTCGTGGAACAGGGCTTCGAAGCCTTGCTGGACAAGGCCGGGACCCAGTTGAAGATCCTGATCGAGTTGTAGGGCTTGCCCACGCGGCCGGCCGCGTGGGGTTTCTCGCCCTACTGGAAGGTCGTCGCGCTAAAGCTGGGGCGTGCGGTGAGCCGCTGGTGGAAGGCCACCAGCCGCGGGTGCCCGGTCCAGTCGATTTCCGGCAGGCGAAAGCTCAGGTAGTCCAGGCCGACGGCCACCAGGTAGTGGCTGAAATCCAGATCCTCCGCATCCAGTGTGGAAGTCTCGTCCAGGCGCGTCAGCAGTCGGTCGATGGCGGCCAGTCGGCGGGCGCCCAGCGCCGACTCGTCCTGGGCCGCACCGCCATGCTTGCGGGCGATCACCGTGCCAAAGGCGGCGTCGATCAGGCCCTGGCCCAGGCCAGCCAATTGCAGGCGCTCGGCCGCGAGCGGATTGCCGCCGCCCAGCTGGTGCAGGTGGCCGCAGATCAGCAGGGTCTCGCCGAGGGCGATACCCTCGTCGGTGATCAGGACCGGGACCTTGTTGCCTGGGTTGGCTGCCAGCAAGGTCGGATCGTCGTTCCAGGGATCGCTCCACACCAGCGTCAGTCGCTCGCCGAAGCCGGCTTCGAGGGCGGTGACGCGCGCGGCGCGGGCATAGGGCGAGGTCTGGTTCAGCAGCAGTTGCATGGCGGACTCCGGGACACGGGTGGGCAGTAAAGACGTGCCCGCCAGTGTAGCCGCTGCAGTACGCCGTCAGTGCGGCCGGGTCACCGTAAGGACCACGGCGGCGATGCGATCGGTATGGGCATAGACGCCGCTCTCCAGCTCCTCGCCGAAAACATCCGGGTCCAGTTCGCGATAGCGCCAGGCGACCTCGTGACCGGCCAGGCGGGTGCGGACCTCTTCCAGGAAGGGATCGCGGCCCTCCACCATGGCGACCCCGGTGTAGAGCAGCAGGGTGCCGCCCGGGGCCAGGCGCTCCAGGGCCGTGTCGAGGATGGCCAGCGACAGGCCGGCGCCCAGCGGGCCGCCGCCATGGCGATAGGCACGCTCGCCCAGGTCGACCAAATAGGGCGGATTGGACAGGATGAAATCGAAGTCGCCGTCCACGTCCTTGAGCAGGTTGCTGTAGCACGCCCGCAGATTGTCGGCCCCGGCCAACGCGGCATTGACTCGGGTCAGCGCCAGGGCGCGCTCGTTGATGTCCACCGCCAGCACCTCGGCGTCGGGCCGCGCCAGGGCGACCAGGATGGCGCCAGGACCGGCGCCGCTGCCGATGTCCACCGCGCGGCGGATGGCACCGGTGTCATGGCGCAGCTGGGCTTCCAGGGCATTGGCATAGCGATAGGTGTCGGGGCCGAAGAACACCGCATCGGCCTCTTCAGTGGGATAGGCGGAATGCACGAACAGCTGGTCGCCCAGGCTGGATACCCGTACCCGGCTGCGCCAGCCGCCCGGCACGGGGCTCAGCAACTCGGCCGCGGCCAGGGCGTCGATAAGGGACTCCGGTAGCACCTCGTGGGAAAATGGCCGGCTCCAGCCGAAGACGCCTTGCAGATCCCGCGCCCAGGCATTGCCGGGTCGGGCGTTGACCCGGGCATGGGACGCCGGGGTCGGAGTGATGAAGTGATAGTCGGCTGCACGCAGCGTCTCGACCAGCAGCTTGAGCGCCGCGGCCGGGTCAGGGGTGGTGGCGGTGCGTTCGGGATGTTCCATGGCCGTCACGGGCAGGTCCTTGAGTGGCAATCGAAATGAACAAAGGACCCTTGCGGGTCCCTGCCTGGGCGTCAGCCCAACAGCGAGACGAACAGCCGCGTCGCCAGCAGGCCGGCGCGGCTGTGATGGCGCGCCGGCGACAGCTGCTCGACCAGCAGCGCCATGGCGGCGGCGCGACTGGGCTGGCTGGCCAGCCGCTGTTCCAGCGCGACCTCTTCGCGGTCGAAATCGCTGGCCTGGGCCCTGCTGGCATTCGCTGCCCCGCCCTGCTCCGCTTCCAGCGCCGGGCACAGGCGTTCCTGCTGGCGCTGGCGGGCGCGAAAGCTGACTTCGCGGCGCGGCAGCACGGCCACCCGCTCGCCGGTGGCCTGCTTGCGCGCGCCGTTGTGCACGAAGTCGCCGGCGATCCAGTCGTGGATCAGTTGCTGCTCGTAGGCGGTGAAGACGCCGAACATCTCCGCACGTTCGCCCTGGATCAGCCGCCAGAAGCGGCTGTTGACCGGGTCCTCGTGACGCGTGATCCAACCCTGTTCCTGCATCACCTGGAGGAAATCGGGAATCTGCGACGGATCGACTAGCCAGTCGCTGACACTGCGGCCACCGATGCGGCAATAGTCGGAATGAACGTAGCGGCCGACGCTGCTCTTTTCCGCCAGCACCTCGATGACCGCCTGCTCCAGATCGAAGCCGGCGATCACCGAGGTGGTGCTGGCGCCCAGTTCGTTGAGCAGATAGCCCTGAACCACGCGTTGGTAGAAGGCCGCGCGGCCGTCGGCGGGCATGGCGTCGTGCACCGCCTGGAGCGCCTTGCGCGCATGGCCGGTGCCGGCATTGTCGACGGTCACGTGCAGGGTGAAGTAGTAGGGATCGATGCCCAGTTCGTTGAGTTCGTAGGAGGTGATCAACAGGTGCAGCGGCAACTGCTCGTAGCCCAGGTTGAAACCCAGCACCTCGGGCAGGTAGTGATCGGCGTTATGGGCCAGGGCCAGCTGAATGGCGCCCTGGACATAGTGGTCGTCGCTCAGGTCGGCGAAGTCCTCGCAGCCGTGGCTGGCCAGCAGCTTGCGATAGAGCACTACGTGATTCTTGTCCGGTTGGCCGTCGCCCAGTTCTTCGAGGTAGATCTGGATGGCGGCGCGATAGCGCAGGTCGTCCCAGTGGGCCAGGGTGCCATAGAGCCAGGCGCCATCCACCAGCTTGGTCGGCGCCACGCCGCGCAGGAAATGCAGCGCATGGGCCTTGCTGCCGAAGTAGCGGCGCGGCGCCCCGGCCTTGCGCGCGGCCAGGTAGTCGCGGTACTGGGCGCCGACCCGGGCATTGTTGTCCAGCACCCAGGCTTCCAGACCCTCGGGGTCTTCCGGCAGGTCGGCGGTCATGCCGCCGACCGCCTGCAGCTGGTCATCGAGAAAGAGTCGGGCCTGCTCCTGCGCCATGGCGCCCGGGTGCTCCACCAGCAATTCCTGATAGAGCGATCTGGCGGGTTGTAGGGTGAGCGGGTTGGAGGCGGTGCGCTGGCCGGTAACGGCTCTTGTCGTGGTCTGCATGGAGGGCACATCTGGCAGCTGATGAATACCTCGTTCGGCCCGTGGGCGAGGCCTTGGTTCCGGGCAAGATCCGCACGGGAGCGCGCCGTCTCGCTTGTGGCCGTCAAAGGCGCAGGCTGGCGGCCCGCTGCCATTCGTCGGCGGCCGGTCCACACCGCTTCGTCTGCTGCCGCGCTGCGCGGCAGGCGACGGGTGACCTGACGAGGGACCTCATTTCCCCGGCTGGCGGGCCGATACCCTGAAAATCCATACGACCGCCAGGCCTCTGCCCATGTCCCCCGCCGATTCCGACGTCGATCTGCGCACCCTCCTCGATTCGATCCAGGAGTTCATCGTCGCCAAGGATGGGCGCGGACGCTGGCTGTTCGTCAATCGCATCGTGCTCGAAGCCTATGCCATGGTCGGCTTCGACTACGCGGGCATCACCGATGTCGAGTTGATCGAGCTATTTCCGACCCATGCCGAGGCCTTTCGCTACAACATCGAGACCGACGAGCAGGCCTGGCAGAACGGCGCACCTACCCAGATCGAAAAGTCCTTCCTGGGTCCGGACGGCCGCATCAACACCTGGGAGGTGGTCAAGACCCCGCACTTCGACGCCCAGGGTGGACGGCGGCTGCTGACCATCGTCAGTCGCAACGTCACCGAGCGCAAACTGGCCGAGACCGCGCTGCAGGAAAGCGAAAGGCGCTTCCGGTCGCTGGCCTACCTGGACGCCCTGACCGGCATCGCCAACCGCCGCAGCATCCTCGACCAGATCGCCCACTTCCGGGCCGGCAATACCAGCGGCCAACCCTGCGCCCTGTTCTATCTGGACCTCGACCGCTTCAAGGCCATCAACGACGAATTCGGCCATGAATTCGGCGATCTGCTGCTGGTGGCTTTCGTCGCCCGGGTCAGCGCCTGCCTGCGCCCTGGCGATCTGCTCGGCCGGATCGGCGGCGACGAATTCATCGTCTTCCTGCGCGAGACCTCCGCCGCGGCGGCCCTGGCCCTGGCCGAGCGCCTCTGCCGCGCGCTGCAGCAACCCTGGCAGCTGCAGGGCATCACCCTCGAGACCACCTCCTCCATCGGCATCGCCCATTGCACCGACGGCAGTCTCAATGTCCATGAACTGATCCGCCGCGCCGATGGCGCCCTGTATCAGGCCAAGCGCGCCGGACGGGCGCGGGTGGTCCTGGCCGAGGCCTAGAGCCGCTCGGTCGGCTGGGCGCGAATCAATATCTCGCGCTGGCGAAAGGCCGATTCCAGACGCCGCCGATAATCGGCCCACCAGGCCCGATCCAGGCCTTCGGCCATGACCTCGTAGACCAGCAATTCGTCGTCCTCGACGCGCTGCCCCTCCTCCTGGCACAGGCCATCGACCGGCGCCCGGCTGAAGGCGGTCAGCCCGCCGAAACGCGCCACCAGTTCCTCACGGACCTCCTGGAACAGCGTCCCGGGTAGGCGCTGACCGTCGTTGTCATTCAGGGGTAGCAGCAACTGGACGAGGTACATGGCCGTCTCTCCTGGGATCTTTCGCTGCAGACCCTTGGGGACCCCGAACCGGTTCCCGGCCGTTGGTCCTGCCATGCCTGCCTGCCTGCCGGTAGGCGGGAAACGAAAAGGCCCTGCCGAGGGGCTCTCGGCAGGGCCTTTCGCGCGTCCGACTGCCGATCAGACCGAGAAGCGACCGACCAGGCGATTCATGTCCACCGCCAGGCGCGAGACCTCATGGGCGGCCGCGGCGGTCTGGTGGGCACCGGCCGAGGTCTGGATCGACAGGTCGCGGATGCTGACCAGATTCTGGTCCACCGACCGGGCGACCTGGGCCTGCTCTTCCGAGGCCGTGGCGATGAGGAAATTGCGCTCGTTGATCTCGGTGATGGAGCGGGCGATCTCCGCCAAGGCAGCGCCGGCTTCGTTGGCGATCTTCAGGGTGGCGGTGGCCTCGTCGCGGCTGCGTTGCATGGCCTGGACGGCACCCTCCGAACCGCTCTGGATGCCGCCGATCATCTGTTCGATCTCACGGGTGGACTCCTGGGTCCTGTGGGCCAGGGCCCGTACCTCGTCGGCGACCACGGCGAAGCCACGGCCCTGTTCGCCGGCCCGGGCGGCTTCGATGGCGGCGTTCAGCGCCAGCAGGTTGGTCTGCTCGGCGATGCCGCGGATCACGTCGACCACGGTGGCGATGCCTTGCGCCTGCCCGGCCAGGGCGACGATCTGCTCGCTGGTGTGGGACACGGTGCCGGTCAGCGACTGGATGGCATTGACCGTCTCGGTGACACGGGCCGCGCCCAGACCGGTGGAGCGCTCGGACTGCTGCGCCGAGGTGGAGGCCGAGGCGGCGTTGCGGGCCACCTCCTCGACCGCGGCGGTCATCTCGTTGACCGCGGTAGCCGCCTGCTCCACTTCGCTGTTCTGCCGTTGCAGCCCACGGCTGCCCTCTTCGGTCACGGCGTTCATTTCTTCGGCGGCGGACGCCAGCTGGGTCGAGGCTTCGCCGATGTGGCTGACGGTGTCGCGCAGGGTCTGCTGCATCTGCACCGTGGCGCGCATCAGGTCCGCCATTTCGTCGCGACCCTCGGCCACGGCCGACACCCGCAGATCGCCGTCGGCGATACGCTGGTTGATGGTCAGCACCTGGCGCAGCGGCTGCAGGATGCTGCGGGTGTAGAGCACCGCCAGCACCACGGTGAGGACCACGGCCACGGCGGAGATCACCCCGAGGACCCAGAGGTTGTGGCTGTAGGTCTGGGTAGCCAGCTGGCCGGCCTCCTTGGCGCCGCGCTGGTTGAAGTCAGCCAGGGCGACGATCTTCTCCTGCAGGTCGTTGGTCAGCGGACGGATGTTGGCATTGGTAAAGGTAATGCCTTCGCTGGCCGGACGGGTCCGGGCGATGGTGAGAATCTCGTCCAGGCGCGCATCGTAGGCCTTGACGCCAGCGGACACGGCATCGGCCAACCGCTGCTCCTCAGGCGAAGCGACCAAGGCCTGGTACGCCGCAACCTCCTGTTGCAGCTGGCCACGCGTCTGAGTGATGGTCGCGGCGGCAATCTGCTTCATCTGCTCGTCTTCCGAGGCCACCATGCGCAGGGTCTCCAGGCGCAGGCGCAGAACCAGGGAGTCCATCTTCGCGGTCTGGGCGATGCTGGCCATCCAGTTGGTCTCGACATCCTGTTCAGCCTTGTACAGGGAATTCAGGCCCAGGGCGGAGGTGACGGCGAGCACCAGCAGCAACAGGGTGACGGCGGCAAAGCACACGGCCGAACGGGCCGACAATTTCAGGGTACGCATGGAGTAACTCCGGGCAGAAAAGGCAGATTCACCTCCTTCTGTTCGGCGCCACCCCCCCTGGCTGAATAGCCACCCATCGCCGATCAACGGCACCCCCTCGATAAGCTGCAGGCTAGAGCCGGCGCGGCCTCCAGCGATATGCACCGAGCCGACGACGGAATCGCAGCCCTGGCAAAAGGCCACTCGAACTCAGGCTAGAATGAGCCTTTTCCGCCATTGAAATGCCTATGTCGCCGACGAAGCTTCGCCCTGCGCATCTGGTCCCCCTGCGCAACCGCCTGCTGGCCATCGCCTTCGCCGGGATCGTGCCCCTGGCGCTGGTGGCCGGGCTGGGGCTTTGGCTGCTCGTTCATCACCAGCAGCACGAAGCCGAACAGCGTGCGCTGGAGTCCAGTCGCCAGGCGGCCACCACCATCGAAAGCGAATTGCGCCGTTCGGTGACCATCCTCCAGGCCCTGGCCGAGTCGCCGCTGCTGGCGGCGGGCGACCTGGAGGGCTTCGCCACCCTGGTCGAGCGGGTCCTGCCGCTGGTGCCGGGCTGGCGCACGGTGCTGCTGGCCACGCCGGATGGCCAGGTCGTCCGGCGCATATCTACGCACCACCGGCAGCCCGCGGGTCCGCTGGCCGAGCCGGACAGCTTCGCCGAGGTGGTCGCCCTGCGCCGCCCGGTGATTGGCCAGCTGGGCAAGGGGCCCTCCGGCCAACTGGCCTTTCCGGTGCGGGTGCCCGTGCAGCGCCACGGCCAGCTGGACTTCGTGCTGACCGCCGTGATGACCCCGGAGAGCATCCGCGTCGCCCGCATGACCCGCACCCTGCCCAAGAACTGGGTCGGTTCAGTGTTCGATCGCCAGGGTCTGCGTATTGCCCGCACCACCCTGCACGACGAGACCCTTGGCCAGGGCGCCACGCCGGGCCTGGCCAGGCTGCTGGCGCAGCCCGGTGACGAGGGCGTCGGCCTCGCCCGGACCCGCGAAGGCCATGACGTCTACACGGCCTTCGTGCGGCTGCCCGACTCCGGCTGGACGGTGACCACGGCCATCCCCAACGCGGAGGTATCGACGGCGGCTACCCGCTCCTTCGCCCTCTATGGCGGCGGCCTGGCGCTGTCGGTGGCCTTCGCCTGGGCGATGGCGCTGCTGCTGTCGCGGCGGATCAGCCGGCCGGTGCAGGCGCTGCAGGAGGCCGCCCAGGCCCTGGGGCAGCGCCTGCCGCCGGTGCTGCCGGACAGCGACGTGCTGGAGATCCGCCAGGTCGGCGAAGCCCTGCTGGCCGCTGCCGACGCCCGCAGGCTGATCGAAGAGGAACGCGACGACTACCTGCGCAGCCTGCAACTGAGCCAGGACCAGCTGCACCTGCAGGTCGCCGACTTGGAGGTCCTGCAGCGACTCAATCACCGCCTGCTGCAGTTGCCCTCGCTGCCGCAGCAGTTGCAGGAGATCCTCGAGGTTCTCTGTCGCTTCCACCAGACGTCCCAGGGCTGCGTCTCGCTGCTGGAAGACGGCAAGCCACCGCAGCTGTATTTCGCGGCCGGTTTCTCGGCCGAGGATCAGGCTCAGCTGGCCGCTCTGCCACTGGCGGAGAGCGCCTGTGCCGCCGCCGTGCGCAGCGACACCCGGGTGGTAGTGCCGGCGCTGGCGAGCGCACCCGAATTCGCCGCCCTGGGTGCACTGGGCCAGCACCTGGGCTTCGCCGCCCTGCATGCCGTGCCCCTGCGCAGTACCCTGCACGGCACCCTGGGCGCCATCACCGTCCACCTACCGGAGGCCCGCGAGCCCACGCCGCGCCAGCAGCGCCTGGCCGACCTGTGCGCCTCCAAGGCGGTGCTGGTGATCGACCGCGCGCGCATCCAGGAAGCCGCCCTGCGTTCGCAACGCCGGCTGCGGGTGGCCTTGGAAAGCTCCCAGGTGTCCTTCGGTATCGCCGTGCCCGCTGCCACGGGCACTTTCAGCTGGGACTATCTCAACCCCATAGGCGCCACCACCCTGGGCCTCGACAGCAGCGCCGCGAGCGCCCGCCTGCCCTGGGCCAGTGCGCGAATCCTGCAGCTCTGCACGGAGCACCAGGCCGGCGAGGCGGCCTGGTCCGTCGAAGCGCAGGGCCCTGATGCCAGCGGCGCCAGTTGCTGGCTGCAGATCAGCGCCACGCCCTTCGACGGCAACATGGCGGTCTGGTTTCTCGACATCAGCGAGCGCAAGCGCCAGGAGCAGCAACTGCGCGACAACGACCGGCAAAAGGACGAATTCCTTGCCGTACTGGCCCATGAACTGCGCAATCCCCTGGCGCCCATCCGCAACGCGGCGGCGCTGATCGCCGCGCCCCAGGCCTCGCTCGAACAGCAGCAGCGCAGTTGCCAGACCATCGAGCGGCAGGTGGAGCGCATGGGCGCCCTGCTCAACGACCTGCTGGACATCTCGCGCATCACCTTTGGCCGCATCACCCTGCACACCGCATTCGTAACCCTGCAGACGGTGCTCCAGGCGGCCGCCGACGCGGCCCAGGCGCCAATGCAGGACAAGGGCCAGAGCTTCGCGCTGCAACTGCCCGAGGCGCCGCTCTGGCTGTACGCCGATACGCTGCGCCTGGAGCAGATCTTCATCAACCTGCTGGGCAACGCCGCCCGCTACACCCCGGCAGGCGGTCGGATCACCCTCGCCGTGCAGGCGGGCGCCGACGAGGTGCGGGTGGAGATCGCCGACAACGGCATCGGCATCGCCCCCGAACGCCTGACCGACCTGTTCCAGATGTTCGGTCAGATCGATCCCCGCCTGGCGGAACGCTCACCGGGCCTGGGTATCGGCCTGGCGCTGTCCCGCGAACTGGCGCGGCTGCAGGGTGGCGACATCACCGCGACCAGCGCCGGCCTGGGTCAGGGCAGCCGCTTCACCGTGAGCCTGCCGCTGACCGTGGCGCCCCCGGCGGCCGTGGCGGAACCCGCCGCAGCGGCGACGGCGCTGCCCGCCACGCGGCGGATCCTGGTGGCGGACGACAACCCCGACATCGCCGACACCATCGCCGAATTGCTGGAGCTGGACGGCCACGAGGTGCGCGTCGTCTACGACGGCCAGGCGGCCCTGACGCTGTTCCAGAGCTATGACCCCGACATCGTCATCTCCGACATCGGCATGCCGGGCCTGACCGGTCACCAGCTGGCCCGGGCGATCCGCGCGACCCCGGCCGGCCAGGCGGTCAGGCTGATCGCCATGACCGGCTGGGGCCAGGCCCAGGACAAGGCTGAGGCCCTGGCGGCCGGCTTCGATCATCATCTGACCAAGCCGGCCGACATGCAGACCCTCTATGCCCTGGTGGGCGCCTAGGCGGTGACCCGGCGCGCACCGGCCAGTCGCGTCAGCCCATAGAGCGCCACCCCGACCAGTAGCATCAGGCCGGCGCGCCACCAGGTCGCGGCGCCCTGCTGGGTCAGCAGCAGGGCACAGGAACCCAGCGCCAGCACCGGAAAGAGCCAGTGCACCCGGAAGTGCGCGTGCTCGACCCGGTCGCGCTTGAGCACCAGCACCGCCAAATTGGTGCTGATGAACACCACCAGGAGCAGCAGCACCACGGTTTCGGCCAGCACATCCAGGGTGCTGGTATAGGTCAGGGCGATGGCCACCGCGGTAGTGGCGAGGATGGCGATCCCGGGGGTCTGACGGCGCGGCAGCACCCGGCCGAGCACCGGTGGCAGCAGGCCCTGGCGGGCCATGCCATAGGCCAGGCGGCTGGCCATGATCATGGTCAGTAGCGCGCCGTTGGCCACCGCGATCAGCGCAATGACGGCGAACAGCCGGGTCGGTACGCCCAGCCCCGAGGCGCCGAGCACGTCCATCAGCGGCGCACTCGAGGCCTTGAGCTGGTCGACCGGCAGCACCAGGGCGGCGCCAGCGCCCACCAGCATGTAGACGATACCGGCGATGACCAGGGCGCCGAAGAGCGCCCGCGGATAGACGCGGCTGACGTCACGCACCTCTTCGGCCAGATTGGCCGAGGTCTCGAAGCCGACGAAGGAATAGAAGGCCAGCAGCGAGGCGCTGAGAATGGCCACGGTCGCCGAGGGCGCATCCACCTCCAGCAGTCGCGCCGGCTCGCCCTGCCCCTGGGCGACGAACCAGGCGGCTGCGGCGATGACGATCACCAGGCCCGACAACTCGACCAGGGTCATCACCAGATTGACCGACAGCGATTCCTTGATGCCCCGGGCGTTGAGCAGGCCGATGAGCACCAGGAAAGCCAGGCAGACCCAACTGGCCGGCCAGGGCACCAGGGCCTGCAGATAGCCACCGGCAAAGGCCACCGCCAGGCCCGCGGCACTGGTGACCCCGGCGGCCAGCATCGAGAAGCCCACCAGAAAGGACAGCCAGGGTCGGCCGAAGGCCCGCTCGGCAAACACTGCCGCGCCACCCGCTCTGGGGTACTTGGTGACCAGTTCGGCATAGGAGGCGGCGGTCAGCAGGGCGAACAGCAAGGCGATCAGCAAGGGCGCCCAGATGGCCCCACCGACCCGCCCGGCGATGGTCCCGGCCAGGGCGTAGACGCCGGCGCCGAGCACGTCGCCGAGAATGAAGAACAGCAGCATGGGCAGGGTGATGGCGCGTTTGAGCGTAGCGGTTGCGGGAGAGGATTCCGTGGCCATGCGCGGGGTGCTCCTTGAGCGGTCTGGGGACGGGCGCGGGCCCTTGCCGGGTCCGCCGCGTGCAACCGTAGAGAGCCCGGGCAGCGACCGGGTTCCGGTTGCTGACCGTTCGTCCCCCGGGTCGGACGGTCAGGCGCGCGGGCATAGCGCGATCCTGGGCCCCGGCTACCGGCCAGCCGCCGCTGCGCTTGCCCTCGTCTAGCCCGGGAGCCCGCACGAGCGCACCGTTTCGCTCACATGCAGCGGTTTTGCCCGGCCACTGGCAAGCCACCGATCCGCTGGGTTTGCCGATCAGCGGCAGGGCCTTTTCGCCCTCGCGGGCCCTTGCCACACTCTCCGACTTTTTGCGGTCGAACGACCCTGAAGATCCCTTCCCCCGAGGATGCCCAGCAAGATGAGTGAGGGACCCCTGGCCACGCTGACGCGCGCCGAACTCGAAGCCGAGGTGCTGCGCCTGCGCGCCGCCTTGCAGGAGGCCCTGCCGGACAAAGACGCCGCCCGCCGCCCCAGCAAGGCACGCAGCCGCGCCGTGCTGGAAAGCACCACCCAGTTCGCCATCGTGGTCTGCGACCGTGAGGGGCTCATCACGGACTGGAATCCGGGCGCCGAGCAGGTCATGGGCTGGACCGCCCAGGAGATGATCGGCGAGGATGCCTCGCGCTTCTTTACTCCTGAAGACCGGGCCAACCGTCGTGCCGCGTACGAGATGGCCAGGGCTTTGCGGGATGGCAGCGCCTTGGACGAGCGCTGGCACCTGCGCAAGGACGGCCAGCGCTTCTGGGCCTCGGGCGAGATGATGGCCCTGACCGACGACGATGGCGAGCCCCTGGGGTTCGTCAAGATCCTGCGCGATCGTACCGTCGAACACCTGGCGGGCCTGGCGCTCAAGGAAACCCAGGAACGCTACCGGCTGGTGGCCGAAGCCACCAATGACGCCATCTGGGATTGGGACTTCAGCACCGGCCAGGTGCGCTGGAACGAAGCCTTGACCGCAGCCTATGGCCACGCCCCTGAAGCGATGGACTCTACCGGCAGCTGGTGGCTCGCCCAGATCCATCCGGACGACCGCACGCGAATCGACGCCTCCATCCATGGGGTGATCGATGGCGACGGCCTGGTCTGGACCGACGAATACCGCTTTCTGCGTGTGGACGGCTCCTATGCGCTGGTGTTCGACCGCGGTCGGGTGATCCGTGATGTCTACGGCCGCCCCACGCGGATGATCGGCGCCATGCTGGACATGAGTCAGCTGCAGACGGCCGAAACCGCCCTGCGCAAGAGCGAGGAGCGCTTTCGCGCCATCATCGAGACCATCGGCTCGGCCTTCGCCATCGTCCAGGTCAAGTTCGATGCCGACGACAAGCCCATCGACTACCGCTTCCTGGAAGCCAACCCAGCGTTCGAGCGCCAGGCCGGGGTCAATCTGCGCGGCAAGTGGGTGACCGAATTCGCGCCCAACCTGGAGCAGTTCTGGTTCGACACCTATGGCCATGTGGCCAAGACCGGCGAACCGGCCACCTTCGAGAACTACGCCAACACCTTCGAACGCTGGTTCGACGTGCGTGCCGTGCGGGTCGGCGACCCGGACGAGCGCCAGATCGCCATCCTCTTCAGCGACGTGACCGAGCGGCGCAATGCCGAGGAACGACTGCGCATCAGCGAGGCCCTGGCCCGGGAAAACATCGAGCGGGTGCAGCTGGCGCTCTCCGCCGGCGCCATCATCGGCACCTGGCACTGGGACCTGCCAACCGACAGATTCACCGTGGACGAAGCCTTCGCCACGGTCTTCGACCTCGATCCGCAGCTGGGCCGCAAGGGCCTGAGCCTGGCGCAGGTGGTCACCAACGTTCACCCCGATGACCAGGAGGGCCTCGCCCGGGCCATCGAGGTGGCGATCACCCAGGCCGGCTCCTTCGCGCATCAATACCGGGTGCGGCGCGCCGATGGCCGCTACTACTGGATCGAAGCCAACGGCCGGGTGGAGCTGGACACCGACGGCACCCCGCTGCGCTTTCCCGGGGTGCTCATCGATGTCGAGGAGCGCCGCGCCATCGAAGCCGAGCGCGACAAGGCCCTGGCCGCCCTGCGCACCCTCAACGACACCCTGGAGATCCGCGTCGCCGAGCGCTCGGCGGAATTGATGCAGGCCGAGGAAAAGCTGCGCCAGTCGCAGAAGATGGAAGCCGTCGGCCAGCTCACCGGCGGCCTCGCCCATGACTTCAACAACCTGCTGGCCGGTATCTCCGGGGCGCTGGAACTGATGGAGACGCGCATCGCCCAGGGCCGCCTGCGCGAACTCGATCGCTATCTGGTCGCCGCTCAGGGCGCGGCCAAGCGCGCCGCCGCCCTCACCCACCGGCTGCTGGCCTTTTCCCGGCGCCAGACCCTGGCGCCACGACCGGTGGACGTCAACCAGCTGATCGATGGCCTCACCGAACTCATCCAGCGCACCGTCGGCCCGGGCATCCAGGTCGAGACCGTCGGCGCCACGGGTCTCTGGTCGGCGCTGGTCGACCCCAGCCAGCTGGAAAACTCCCTGCTCAATCTCTGCATCAACGCCCGCGACGCCATGCCCGAGGGCGGTCGCATCACCATCGAGACCGCCAATCGCTGGATGGATCGCGAGACCGCCCGTGCCCAGGATTTGCCGGAAGGCCAGTACCTGTCGCTGTGCGTGACGGATACCGGGGTGGGCATTCCGCCGGAGGTGGCGGCCCGGGTGTTCGAGCCCTTCTTCACCACCAAGCCGATCGGCCAGGGCACCGGCCTGGGCCTGTCGATGATCTATGGCTTCGCGCGTCAGTCGGGCGGTCAGGTGCGGCTCTACTCCGAAGTCGGCCAGGGCACCACCCTGTGCATCTATCTGCCGCGTTATCTGGGCGAGGCCGCCGCCGACGAAGACCTGGCCACGCGCCTGGACATGGCCAGCAGCGCCCAGGGCGAGACGGTGCTCATCGTCGACGACGAACCGACTGTGCGGATGCTGGTGGTGGATATCCTCGAAGACCTCGGCTACGCGGTGATCGAAGCCGCCGACAGCCTGACCGGCCTGAAGATCCTGCAGTCCGCTGTGCACCTGGACCTGCTGATCACCGACGTCGGCCTGCCCGGTGGCATGAACGGCCGGCAGATGGCCGAGGCGGGTCGCCAGTCCCGCCCGGGGCTGAAGACCCTGTTCATCACCGGCTATGCCGAGAACGCCGCCATCGGCAACGGCCACCTGGACCCCGGCATGGAGATCCTCACCAAGCCCTTCGCCGTGGACAATCTGGCGGCGCGGGTGCAGGAGCTGATGGGCGGCTAGCCCGCCCCGCTAGAAGCTGGCGCCGATCTTCAGCGCTACCGTATAGCCCTCCGCCCGGTTGCGCGTCTCGAACTCCTTGTAGGCGTGCAGCCAGATGGCCGGCAATCCCGAGGCGGGGTCGAAGAAGCTAAGCGCCGGACCCAGCGCCAGGGTCCGGGCGCGATTGCCGCGGGTCACGCCGGGGGCGTCGTCGTCGCTGAGCTGGCGGTAGTAGTAGCCGCCCACCCCCGCCGTCCAGGGACCGACGTGCTGGCCGACGGCGAACTCGTGGCGATACTCCACCCCGCTGCGGTAGTCGGTGGCCGAGTTGCGCGCATTGATGTCGACCTGGAAGCTGGACGAGAGCTCCAGCCCGCTCGGGCTGATGTAGCTGGCATTGAAGATCGGCGAGACCGTCCAGTGGTTGGTCCCCGGACTGACCAGGCGATTCTTGTCATAGTCGCCAGTGGGCGCCTGGATCGACAGCTGGGTGTTGATGCCCACGCCGGGCGCCGGCTCCCAGGCGAGGATCAGCGGGATCAGCTGCAGGTCGGCCGGGCGGAACAGCTCGGCGCTGTCGCTGAACACCCGCTGCCCACCGGCGTTGATGCCGAGGTCGGCATCCATGCGAAAGAACACCGAGACCGCGCCGAAGCCGTAGCGCGCGCCGAACAGCTGCCTGTCGGTCATGCGCAGATAGGCCAGGCCGATGGCCAGGACGTTGATGTTGAAGTCGTTGCCGTCGTCCCGGCCATGGCTGTCCTTGATCACCCGCGCCTGGTAATCGCTGAAGCGCAGGCCAAAAGTGCCGACGGGCGTCGACGGCGGCATGAAGCCGGCACCGAAGTCCTGCATCCCGGCAGCGGTGGTCGGCATGCCCTTCTCGGTGGCGTGGGTGGTGGCGGCTAGCGCCGCGAGCGACAGGACGGCGGCGCGGGTCAGCATTCCGGGCATAGACGGCATGGCGGGATTCCTCAGGGCTTTCGAGCGGGCGAGCGAGGCCTCACCGGGCGCGCGGGGCGCCCGGTCTTGGCGTGGGGATCAGAGGGGGGAGATCAGTCCGGCGCGGCGGCGACCTGTTGCGCGATCTGCGCCTTGCGGTTGACGCCAAGCTTCTCGTAGATGCGCCTCAGGTGATGGCGTACCGTGGCCGGCGCCATGCCCAGGCTGCGGGCGACTTCCTTGTAGGTCTGGCCAAGGGCGAAGCACTGGGCCACTTCCAATTCGCGGGCACTGAGGCGTTCCGCCGAACTGCGCCGGCGCGCCTTGAGCAGCAGCAGGTCGCCCAGCGGCTGGGCGTCGAGTTGCAGGATGCGTCCCTGGTAGGGGCCCTGGGGATCACAGGCGGTCGGCAGGCGATTGCCCTGCCAGCCCTCCCACTCCCCGGCCAGCAGGGCGGCGAAGCCAGGCTCCATGGACAGCAGCACGCCATAGCGATCGCACACCGCCAGGGCCAGTTCGTCGAAGCTGCCCTGGCTGTCCCTAAGGGTCGCCAGGGTGCGCAGGCAACTCTCGCGCTCGGCATGCAGCAGGTGTGGCATCAGCCATTCCACCAGCTGGCATTCCAGGATGGTGAAGGGCGTGGCAGGGTCGTCGCGGAACAGCGTGAGATGCACGCCCAGGCGGGTCTGGTCATCGGTGAGTACGATGCGCAGGCCGTGGTCCAGGCCATACCGCCGCCCCAGGGCGGCCAGGGTCGGCGCGGCCGCTTCGTTCCGGCAATCGAACAGCTGGCAGCGGCCCTGCTCCTGATGCAGGTCGCCGAGGCCGCGGTCGTCGGCCTTGAGGGCATCCCATTCGCGGGTATAGCTGCCGGGCAGCCCCAGCAGGAAGGTGCTGTGCGCCACGGGGACGCCGTCGCGCCAGGCGGAGTTGCCCCACCAGGCCTTGTCGAAGGCGACCAGGCGCTGCAACTGCTCCAGGGCCTGGGCATGGAATTCGGTGATGGCCCCGCCCCGCAGGCGGGCTTGCAGCGCCAGGACGACCTGGCTGAAGCGCGCCACCACGTCGCTGGGCACACTGCAGGAAACGACGGCTGACTGATCCATGCTACCCCCATTGTTTTGATTGTCTGGGTAGGATGCCGGCCCCCTGGCGGGGCCTGGCTTGGGTCCGAGTCTACCGTACCGCAGCGGCGCGCCTATCGTTCAGATGCAGGATAGGCCGGCCTCTGCTACGGGCGGGCCCGCGCAACGGCCGCGCGCGCGCCGCGGTCCAACGCCCGCTGCCATCGTTCATCTGATCGATAGACCCGCCCGAACGCTCCGGCGAGGCTGGCGGCGACCCGGCCTCCATCCTGGCGCCCGGGACCACAGGAGAAGCCCCATGCCCGACGTCTTCGCGCGCCTCACTCCCGAGGTTGCCGGCCTGCTGGCGCAGCTGGCCGCCCACCCGCAGCCGCCGCTGGACAGCCTCACCCCGGCGCAGGCGCGCGCCGCCTATGTGCAGCTGAATCGCGCCCTCGGCCTGCCGCCGGCAGCGGTAGCGCGGGTGGACGAGCTCAGCGCTCCCGGTCCGCTCGGCCCCATCCCGCTGCGCCTCTATCGCCCCTATGCGGAAGACGATCAACCCCGCCCGCTGGTGGTCTATCTGCACGGCGGTGGCTGGGTGATCGGCGACCTGGACAGCCATGACTCGCTCTGCCGGCAGATCGCCCTGGGTACCGGCTATGCGGTGCTGGCGGTGCACTATGCCCTCGCCCCCGAACATCCGGCACCGGCGAGCCCCGACGATGTGCTGGCCGCCCTGCACTGGCTGGCCGAGGCCGGCAGTGCTCTCCACCTCGATCTCGATCGCGTCGCCGTGGCCGGCGACAGCGCCGGCGGCGGCCTGGCGGCCATGGCCGCGCTGCACCTGCGCGAAGGACCGCTCAGGCTCAAGGCCCAGGTGCTGATCTACCCCGGCGTCGACAACACGCCCGAGGCCTGGAATCACCCCTCGCGCATCGAGAACGCCGAGGTCCCGCCGCTGACCCGGCCGATGATGGATTACTTCTCCGGGATGTATCTCCAGGACGTGGACACCCGCGATCCGCGCGTCTCGCCGCTCCATGCCGCCTCCCACGCCGACCTGCCGCCGGCGCTGATCTTTGGCGCCGAATGCGACGCCCTGCGCGATGACGCCCGCCTCTATGCCCAGGCGCTGATCGGCGCCGGCAACGCCGTGGAGTATCACGAGCTGCCGGGCATGATCCATGGCTTCATCGAGATGCTCGGGGCGCTGCCAGGCGTGCGCTGGACCCTGGAGCGGATGAACGCCTTTCTGCGCGAGCACCTGCAGCAGGCGGCCTGAGTCCGCCCACGCGGATCAGACCCGGCCGAACCAGTGCAGCACCAGCCGGTAGAGGTGCTCGGGCCAGCGCGACCACCAGCCGCCCTGCTCCACGGCCTCCAGGGCCACCAGCGGGCGGGTCTGCAGGAGGCGGTCGCCCTCCACCAGCTCCAGGCGGCCGACCACCGCGCCCTGCGCGATGGGCGCCACCAGCGGCTCGTTCAGTACCAGGCGGCGCTCGGGCGGTTGCTGGCCCTTGGGGCGGGTCAGCACCACGTCCTCGGTCACGCCCACCGGCAAGGTCGCCTGCTTGCCCTCCCAGATCGCCGGGGTGCCCAGGGCGACGCCGGCCTTGTCGAGGCTCAGGTTGTCGAAGAAGCGATAGCCGTAGGTCAGCAGCTTCTGGGTGTCCGCCGCGCGGTTGTTGATGGAATTGGAGCCGAACACCGCGGTGATCAGCCGGCGTCCGTCGCGCAGCGCCGAGGTGACCATGCAGTAGCCGGCCGCCTCGGTATGCCCGGTCTTGAGGCCGTCCACGGTGTGATCACGCCACAGCAGCAGGTTACGATTGGGCTGGCGGATGCCGTTCCAGGTGAAATGCTTTTTGGCATAGAGCTCATAGTAGGCCGACTCGTCCTGGATGATGGCGCGGGCTAGCAGCGCCATGTCGTAGGGCGAGGAAAAGTGCTCGGGGTCGGGCAGCCCGGTGGGATTCATGAAGTGACTGTCGTGCAGGCCGAGGCGCTGCGCCGTGGCGTTCATCAGACTGGCGAAGCTCTCGTTGCTGCCGGCGATGTGCTCGGCCAGGGCCACGCTGGCATCGTTGCCCGAGTCGATGACGATGCCCTGCAGGAGATCGTGCACCGACACCTGGCTGCGCGGATCGAGAAACATCCGCGAGCCTTCGGTGCGCCAGGCGTGTTCGCTGACGGTGACCGGGTCATCGGCCTTGAGCTGGCCGGCCTGGATGTCGCGGGTCGCCACATAGACGGTCATCAGCTTGGTCAGGCTGGCCGGCGGCAGGTGCTCGTGGGCATTCTCTTCGGCGATCACCTGGCCGGTGGTGGCATCCATCAGCACCCAGGCCTTGGCCGAGAGCTGGGGCGGCGAAGGAATCAGCACGGTGGCGGCGGGTGCAGCGGCGGGCGCGGCCTCGACCTGGCCGAGCCAGGCGAGACCCAGGGCGGCGAAGCCCAGTAGCAAGGGGTGTTTCACGAGCGGCAGATCCGGTGTGGCGGCAAGGGCCCGCCATCCTGGGAGCGCCCTGCCCCGGGCTCAAATGAAGCAAAGTGAAAAAAAATTTAGGAAGGCGCCCTTCAGCCGGCGCTGGTGATGACCACCCGGGCGCCCGCCAGCTCGGCCGCCTCGATGCTCAGGCTGAAGCCATGCAGGCGGACGATGGCCGCCACCAGCGACAGGCCCAGGCCATAGCCCGGTTGCTGGCGACTGGCATCGCCGCGATAGAGCCGGCGCAACACACTCTCGCGCTCGGCCTCGGGAATGCCGGGGCCGTCGTCGACCACCTCGATGCGCACCGTCAGGCCGACCGCGCGCGCCACCAGGCGCACCCGGCCGCCCTCGGAGGCGAACTTGAGGGCGTTGTCGAGCAGATTGACCAGCGCCTCGAACAGCAACTCGGCGTCACCCTGCACCTCCGGTAGATCCTCGCCCAGTTCCAGGCTCAGGGTCTGAGCCTTTTCCTGGGCCAGGGGTTCGTAGAAGTCATGGGCCTGGCGCAGCAGCGCCGCCAGGTCCAGGGGCGCGAAGGCCATACGCCGCCGAGTGTCCTCCAGCTCGGAGATGCGCAGAAGCCCCTGGAAGCGCGACATGATGGCTTCGGTCTCGGCCAGCGCCTCGCCGAGGCTGTCGGCCTGGGGTTCGGCCAGCGGCAACTGCTGCAGCTGGTGCAGGCGCGCGCGCAGCCGGGTCAGCGGGGTGCGCAGGTCATGGGCGATGCCGTCGCAGACGCCCTTCACCTCGTGCATCGAGCGCTCCAGCTGCGCCAGGGTGGTATTGACCGCATCGGCCAGCATGTCCAGCTCGTCGTGCCGCGGCGACAGCGGCAGGCGTTCTTCCAGGTGACCGGCGACGATCCGTTCCAGGCTGCGTTGCAGTCGCTCGACGCGCCGCAGCGGTCGTCGCCGCAGCAGGTGCCAGCCGACCAGCCCGGGGATCAGCGTCAGCGACAGGCCCCAGAACAGCGCCTGGCCGATGATGCCGCCCACCGCCGAGATGGAGCCGCCATCGCGGGCCAGCACCAGGATGCGGCCGTCGGCGCGGCGCTGCAGAAAGGCATGGCTGCTGCGCGTCTCGTCCAGGGCGTCGGTGGTCCTGAGGCCACGCTGCAGGTAGTGCACCTGGCCGTCGTCCGGCAGGTTGCGCAGCAGCTTGACCAGGTTGCCGGCGATAGGGCGACCATCGGCCTCGAACAGGCCGTAGGCGTCGATGCCGGGCATGGAATAGACCTCGCTGGCCTGCAACTCGCCCAGCAGGTCGGCGTCGGCCACCTTGCCGTAGTAGTGCGCCCGCTGCAGCAGGGTGCGCTCCGCCACGGCGCCCAGGTAGCCGGAGATCTGCCAGTAGAGCACCCCGGTGAAGACCGCGCCCCAGGCCACGAAGAGCAGCGCATAGAGCGCCAGCAGGCGGCTGCTGCCCGAGCGCCAGCGCCTAGTCCGGGACGACGAGGACATAGCCGGCTCCGCGAACGGTATGCACCAGCGGCCGTCCCGCCCGTTCGATCTTGCGTCTGAGCCGCCCCATGTGCACGTCGATGATGTTGGTGCCCGGATCGAAGTGATAGCCCCAGACCTGCTCGAAGAGCATGGTGCGAGTGACCAGTTGCCCGGCGTTGCGCATCAGGTAGGTGAGGATCTTGAACTCGGTGGGCAGCAGGGCGATGGCCTCGCCGGCGCGGGTCAGGGTGTTCTCGATCAGGTCCAGGGTCAGCTCGCCCACCCGCAATTGGTGACTGGCGGACTGGGCCGCCGGCCGCCTGAGCAGCGCCTCCAGCCGCGCCATCATCTCCACCAGGGAAAAGGGCTTGGTCAGGTAGTCGTCACCGCCGCATCTCAGGCCACGGACGCGCTCGTCGACATCGGACAGCGCGCTGAGCATCAGCACCGGGGTGGCGATGCCGAGGCCGCGCAGGGTGCTGACGATGGTCAGGCCGTCGAAGTCCGGCAGCATGCGGTCGAGGGTAATGATGTCGTGGCCACCGGCGATGGCCGCGGCCAGGCCGTCGCGGCCGGTGCGCTCCCAGCGTACCTGATAGTCTTGCGCCTGCAATTCGCTGGCGATGGCGTGGGCGGTCACCTCGTCGTCTTCGATGACCAAAGCCTGGGTCATGATGGCCTCTGGATCTGGCGCCCGGTCTGGCGGACCGGACACCCTAGGGAAAACGCCCAGGTCGGTAAATTAAATTTTTCTTCATTCGGACTAACGCGCTTCCGCCTCGCCCGCGGTCTATCGTCGGTCTTTTCACCCTGGAGTCTTCACCATGTTTCGACGTCTGCCCACCCTCGCCCTCGGCGCCCTGCTGCTGGCCTCCACGCCGCTGCTGGCCGCGCAACCCGTCACCACCCTCACGGTGCTGAGTTCGGGCGGCATCATGGGCGCCATCCGCGAAGTCGCCCCGGCCTACGAAAAGGCCACCGGCGTGAAACTGGACATCGCCGCCGCGCCGTCCATGGGCGACACGCCCCAGGCCATCCCCCAGCGCCTGGCCCGCAACGAGCCGGCCGACGTGGTGCTGATGGTGGGTTCGGCGCTGGACAAGCTGGTCGCCAACGGCCAGGCGCTCAAGGACAGCCGCGTCGACCTGGGCCAGTCCTTCATCGCCCTGGCGGTGCGCAAGGGCGCGCCCAAGCCGGACATCTCCACCATGGAGGCCTTCAAGCAGAGCCTGGAAAGCGCCCAGTCGGTGGCCTATTCCGACAGCGCCAGCGGCGTCTACCTGGCGCACATCCTCTTTCCGAGCATGCAGCTGAGCGATGCCTTCAAGGCCAAGGCGCGCATGATCCCCGCCGAGCCGGTGGGCGAAGTCGTCGCCCGGGGTGACGCGCAGCTGGGCTTCCAGCAGCTGAGCGAGTTGAAGCCGGTGCAGGGCATCGACATCGTCGGCCTGATCCCCGACCAGGCGCAGAAGATGACCCTCTATTCCGGCGCCGTGGTCAGCAAGAGCACGCACCCGGATGCGGCGCGCGCCCTGCTGCAGTATCTGGCCTCGAAGGACGCCGCCAAGGCGATCGAGGACAGCGGTCTCAAGCCCATCCCCGCCCAGCAATAAGGGCCAGGCCGCCGGCGTCAGACAAAGAAGGAAATGGCGCCGGTGGCCAGGGCGAGCACGGTGATGACCAGCGAGGTCAGCACCGCCCACTTGACGGTGGCCTTCTGGAAGTCACCGATGTCGCGGTCGACCATGCCCACCAGCAGCAGCGTCGAGGCCACCAGCGGACTCATCAGGTGCACCGGCTGGCCCAGCACCGAGGCGCGGGCGATCTCCACCGGATCGATGCCGTAGGCCGCGGCGGCGTTGGCCAGGATGGGCACCACGCCGAAGTAGTAGGCATCGTTGGACAGCACGAAGGTCAGCGGCATGCTGGTGATGGCCACCACCAGCGGGAACCAGTGGCCCCAGGCCGGCGGAATCCAGTCGACCAGCGTCTGGGCCAGGGCGTCGACCATCTTGGTGCCGGAAAAGATGCCGGCGAAGATGCCCGCGGCGAACACCAGCAGCACCACGGTCATGGCGTTGCCGGAATGCGCCAGGATGCGCTCCTTCTGCAACTCCAGCTGCGGATAGTTGATCATCAGCGCTAACACGAAGCCGATCATGAACAGGATGGCGGCGTGCATCACACCCATGACCAGGGCGGTCATCACCGCGATCACCAGCACCAGGTTGACGTAGGCCAGCCGCGGCCGCTTGGTCGGCGAATCGCCAAGGATCTCCTCGATATAGCACTTGCCGCCGGCCGCCCCGCCGCTCTCCAGGGCGACGTTGCCGATGCGCGCGCGTTCGCGGCGACCGAGCAGGAAGGCGGTGAAGACCACCCAGGCCGCCCCGCCGATCACCGTGGGCAGCATGGGAATGAAGTAGGCGGTGGCGTCCAGCCCCAGCGCGGCGATGGCGCGGGTGGCCGGTCCGCCCCAGGGACTCATGCCGCTCATGATACTCAGCGAGAGCATGGAGACGGTCGCCAGCACCATGGGATTCATGCCGATGCGCTTGTACAGCGGCAGCATGGCCGCGCAGGTAATCATGTAGGTGGTGGTGCCGTCGCCGTCCAGGGCCACCAGCAGCGAGAGCAGCGCGGTGCCGATGGCGATCTTGACCGGGTCGCCGTTGACGCGCTTGAGGATCTTGCGGATCAGCGGATCGAACAGCCCGGCGTCGATCATCAGGCCGAAGAAGAGGATGGCGAACAGCAGCAGCGCCGCCGAGGGCGCCACCATCTTCAGGCCATCGAGCATCATCTTGCCGGTGGTGGGGGCGAAGCCACCGATGAGGGCGAATACGATGGGCACCACGGTGAGCGCCACGATGGGCGACAGACGTTTGCTCATGATCAGGTAGGTGAAGGTCACCACCATGATCAGACCGAGAAGCGCGAGCATAGGCATATCCCTTGTTCTTGTCGTGGGTCTGGCCGGACGCGGGCCAGCCGATCCCCGCCTCCGGCCAGCTGACGGCGCGGAGGTGGGAGTGCAGCGATGCCGTGGTTGGAGCGATCAGGCGTGGGGACGAACGTCCGGTGCCGTCCACTCGGCGGCCTCGGGCAGCGCCACGGGTTCAGCCTTGCCACTGGCCAGGGCGCGCATCAGCTTCTCGCGATCGCATGCGCCCTCGCCCAGCGCGATCACCACGGTGGCCACGGCGTTGCTGGCCAGGCTGGTCAGGGCGCGGGCCTCGGACATGAAGCGGTCGATGCCGATGAGCAGCGCCAGACCGGCCAGCGGGATGTCGTGGATCACGGTGAGGGTCGAGGCCAGGGCGACGAAGCCGCTGCCGGTGACCCCTGCCGCGCCCTTGGAGGACAGCAGCATGATCGCCAGCATGGTCAGGGTCTGGCCGAGGCTGAGCTCGATGTTGCAGGCCTGGGCGATGAACACTGCGGCCAGCGACAGGTAGATGGCGGTGCCGTCCAGGTTGAAGGAGTAGCCGGTAGGCAGCACCAGACCGACCACGCCCTTCTTGCAGCCCAGGCCTTCGAGCTTTTGCAGCATGCGCGGCAGCACCGGCTCGGTGGACGAGGTACCGAGCACCACCAGGAATTCCTCGCGGAAGTAGCGCAGCAGCTGCCACAGGCTGAAGCCGCGCGAGCGGCACAGGGCGCCCAGGACCACGAAGACGAAGAAGGCGCAGGCGATGTAGAGGGTGGCGATCAGCTTCGCCAGGGAGCCCAGCGAGGTGATGCCGTACTGGCCGACGGTAAAGGCCAGGGCGCCAAAGGCACCCACCGGCGCGAAGCGCATCAGGTAGCCGAAGATGCGGAAGACCATCTGTGAGGCCGACTCCAGCACCTCCAGCACCGGCCGCCCGCGCTCGCCCATGGCGGACAGCGCGAAGCCGCAGAGCACGGCGATGAACAGCACCGGCAGCACCTCACCCTTGTTGAACGCCCCCATGAAGGTGTCCGGGATGATGTGCATGAAGAAGTCCACCACGCTGAGCTTGGCCGCCGACGCCGTGTACTGGGCGATGCTGGCGGTGCTCAGGGTCGCGGGATCGATGTTCATGCCCACGCCGGGCTGGAACAGGTAGACCGCGCCGAGGCCGATGAACAGGCTGATGACGGTGAGCACCAGGAACAGCAGCAGCGTCTTGCCCATCAGCCGACCCAGGGTGCTCTTGTCGGTCATGCCGGCGATGCCGGTGACGATGGTGCAGAACACCACCGGGGCGATCATCATCTTGATCAGCTTGATGAAGGCGTCACCCAGGGGCTTGAGCGCGACGGCCTGTTGCGCCCAGAAGTGACCGACCAGCACCCCGAGGACCACGGCGCAGAGGATCTGGAAGTACAGCGATTTGGCAAGTTTCATGGGGCATCACCGTTTATTGAAGTTGTGCGGATGCGCTGGTGGGGGGTGGGGTGCTACGTCAGCCGGCGAGCC
Source organism: Pseudomonas sp. AS2.8 (assembly GCF_014190935.1). Lineage (NCBI taxonomy): Bacteria > Pseudomonadati > Pseudomonadota > Gammaproteobacteria > Pseudomonadales > Pseudomonadaceae > Pseudomonas > Pseudomonas sp. AS2.8. The sequence goes on along the minus strand of NZ_JACHVV010000001.1, from coordinate 1,066,975 downwards.
TCCGCGCGGTGGGTGCGTAGACATGGCCGGCGAACAGACGGCGCGCGGTCCGGACGACCGAGGCCTGGATGGTAGTGCCGTCCGCGCCGCCGCGCGACAGCACCACGTCGATCCCGCCGCTCGGATGCTCCAGGCGGACGGTGGTCAGGTCACGCGCCGCCTCGCCCAGTAGCGCCATCACCACGGTCTCCGGGGTGACGCAGGCGGTGGCCAGGCCGATCGAGCCGGTGATGGCCAGCGCCCGGTGGCAGCTGTGCGGCATGAAGTAGCGCACCTGCAGGGTGCCGCCGTGCTGGGGCGCGGAGATCAGCACCGGCTTGGGGATCACCTTGCCGCTGACATCGCCCAGGCCCATGGCCCGACCCGCCTGCAGACGCAGGTCTTCCAGCCGCGCCAGCAGCGCCGCGTTGGCGTCCAGTTCGGCCGGCCGCTCGCTGCCGGTCACGCCCAGGTAGCGGGCGTCGACGATCATCATCGGCATGGCCATGTCGATGCAGGTCACCGGCACGCCATCGAAGACATCGGTGGCCTGGCCGGTGGGAAACAGCTTGCCGGTCTTGCTGCCCACGGCGTCGAGAAAGGTCAGCTGCACCGGCGCGGCGGTGCCGGGCACGCCGTCGATGGCGGTGTCGCCTTCATAGCGCACCAGGCCGCCGGGCGTATGCACCAGGGAATCGACGAAGCTGTTGGTGTTGAGGTTGCGGATGCGCACCAGGGTCTTGCCGTCTCTGGCGGCGACCATCCCCTGCTCCACGGCGAAGGGACCCACGGCGCAGAGCATGTTGCCGCAGTTGGGTGCGGTATCGACGCGGCGCTCGGCGACCATCACCTGGACGAAGAGATAGTCCACGTCGGCATCGGGATGACCGGACGGGCTGATGATGGCGACCTTGCTGGTCTGAGGGCTGCCGCCGCCGATACCATCGATTTCCAGCTCGTGGCCGGCGCCCATGAGGTCGATCAGCATCTCGTCGCGCTGGACGGGATCGCTGGGCAGGTCGCTGGCGAGGAAGAAGGGGCCCTTAGAGGTGCCACCTCGCATGAGAACGCAGGGAATACGTTGCATGACTGCTGACTCTTGTTGATCAATAGCGGTTATTGATGTTCTGGGAGCAAGATTGGCAGCGGCAGATAAATCTATCCAATGCAAATATCAGCGCTATTATTCCACTTTATTAATCAATAAAGCCGGTTTTCCGGGACAGGGCATTCATGGACTACGAGCTGCAAGACATTCGATCTTTCGTGAAAATCGCCGAACTGGGCAGCTTCCATGAGGCAGCCGACGCCCTGCACCTGTCACAGCCGGCCTTGAGTCGGCGCATCAAGAAGCTGGAAGACGGCCTGGGCACGCCCCTGCTCGAACGCACCACTCGTCGCGTCGGCCTCACCAGCGTCGGCCGCGATTTCCTGCCCAAGGCGCGCCGGCTGCTGGACGACTTCGAGGACTCCATCCTTAGCATCCGCGAACTGGCCGAGCGCCAGACCGGCCAGGTCACCCTGGCCTGCATCCCCACCGCGGCCTTCTACTTCCTGCCCTCGGTGATCCGCCAGTACAACGAGCAATACCCCAAGATCCGCATCCGCCTGTTGGACCTCAGCGCCAACGACGGCCTGGAGGCCGTGCTGCGTGGCGAAGCCGACTTCGGCATCAACATGCTCAGCGGCCAGCACCCGGACATCGAGTTCGTGCCGCTGGTGCAGGAGCAATTCGTGCTGGCCTGCCGGCGTGACCACGAACTGGCCGGACGCCCGTCGATCAGCTGGGCCGAGCTGGTCGAGCACCGGCTGATCGGCGTGGGGCGCCTCAGCGGCAACCGGGTCCTGCTCGACCATGCCCTTTCCGCGCGGGGCATCCGCCCCAAGTGGTTCTATGAGGTGCAGCACCTGTCCACCTCCCTGGGCATGGTGGAAGCCGGCCTCGGCGTCTCGGCCATGCCCAGCCTGGCCATGCCGGACGCCGACCACCCGACCCTGGTCAGCGTGCCGCTCAGCGATCCGGAAGTGACCCGGACCCTCGGGCTGGTCTCGCGCCGGGGCGCCTCGCTGTCGCCCGCCGCGGAAAAATTCGTCGCCATCCTGCTCGGCCAGTGGAAGACCGAACAGCCCTAGCCCGAGGCCTGTACGCCGGCGCAGCCTGAGTCAGGGCGGCCAAGCGCCAGTATCCAGTGAACGTCACGCCTGCTCGGGCGGTCTGTTGGCTGCAACAACTGGTTACGGTCGGGTCCGCTCATGTCCCTTGCGCGAAAGTCGCGTCGTTCTTCTCCCTGTCCGGGGAGCACCTCGAGGCGCCACTCGGCGATCGGGTCCCTGGCTGGCGTGCTGCTGGCCGCTTCGCTCGCTGGCTGTTCGCCGCTGCAGCACGGCTTTCTTGCCCCGGCCGGTCTCGCCGCCAGCGGCGAACGCGACCTGCTGCTGTGGATCGTCGGCCTGGCGCTGGTGGTGGTCCTGCCGGTGATCCTGCTCACCCCGCTGATCGTCTGGCGCTATCGCCACGGCAACACGCGTGCCGCCTACCGACCGCGCTGGGAATTCTCCTGGCTGCTGGACATCTTCGCCTGGGGCGTGCCGGCGCTGATCGTCGCGGTGCTGGCGGTGCTGGTCTGGACCCGCACCCACAGCCTCGATCCCTATCGCTCGCCGACGCCCAGCCAGGCGCCGCTGGAGGTCCAGGTAATCGGCCTGGACTGGAAGTGGCTGTTCCTCTATCCCGAACAGGGCATCGCCACGGTCAATGAACTGGTCTTGCCCGCGGGGCGGCCGGTGCAGTTGAAACTCACCAGCGATACGGTGATGCAATCCCTGCTGCTGCCGCGTCTGGGCGGCCAGATCTACGCCATGGCCGGCATGCAGACCCAGCGCTATCTGCAGATTCCCGCGCCCGGCCAGTTCGAGGGCCGCAATGCCCAGTACAGCGGCGAAGGCTTCCAGGACCAGCATTTCCCGATCCGGGTGCTGGATGCCCAGGACTTCGCCAGCTGGACCCGGAGCGTCAGCCAGACCCGCGAGGCGCTGGATTGCGCCCATTACCAGGTGCTGGCCCGCCCCGGCACCCTGGAGCAGGCCGCCGAATTGCGCCTGACCCAACCCGCCCTCTTCGCCTGGGTGCTGGCGCGCTATCGCCAGGACCCGATACCCGCCTGCGCCACCTTCCAGGGAGCCACCCATGACTGATTCCTCGGCCCTCTGGCACCTGCTGTTCGGTCGCCTGGGCTATGACGCCCTGCCCTTCTACAGCCTGATCGCCACCTGCGGCGCCAGCGTGGTGATCCTTGGCGCCCTGGCCGCCGCCGGGGCCATCACCTGGCTCGGCAAGTGGCGCTATCTCTGGCAGGAGTGGTTCACCAGCCTGGACCACAAGCGCATCGGCATCATGTACGTGGTACTGGCCCTGGTGATGTTCAGCCGCGGCGTGGTGGAAGGGGTGATGATGCGCACCCAGCAGGCCCTGGCCATCGATGCGCCGGGCTACCTGCCGCCGGAGCATTTCGGCCAGTTGTTCAGCACCCACGGCACCATCATGGTGTTCTTCGTCGCCATGCCCTTTCTCACCGGGCTGATCAACTTCGTCATGCCGCTGCAGATCGGCGCCCGCGACGTGCGCTTTCCGCTGCTCAACGCCATCAGCCTCTGGCTGACCGTGGCCGGCGCCGCCCTGGTGATGGTCTCGCTGGTGCTGGGGCGCTTCTCCACCGGCGGCTGGAGCGGCTATCCGCCCTATACCGGCGCCGAATACCAGCCCGGAGTCGGCCCCGACTACTGGATCTGGGCGCTGACCCTGAGCTCCCTGGGCAGCACCCTGACCGGCCTCAACTTCGCCGTCACCCTCTACAAGGAGCGGACGCCGGGCATGCGCCTGTTCCACATGACGCTGTTCAGCTGGACGGCGCTGTGCACCAGCATCCTGATGATCTTCGCCATGCCGCCGCTGACCGTGGCCACCCTGCTGCTGGCCCTGGACCGCTACCTGGACTTCCATTTCTTCACCAACACCCAGGGCGGCAACCTGATGAACTACATCAACCTGTTCTGGCTGTTCGGCCACCCGGAGGTGTACATCCTGATCCTGCCGGCCTTCGGGGTGTTCTCCGAGGTCTTCGCCACCTTCTCCACCAAGCGGCTCTATGGCTATCACTCGCTGGTCTGGGCCACCCTGGTGATCGCCGTGCTGTCCTTTACCGTCTGGCTGCACCACTTCTTCACGATGGGTCAGTCGCCCAAGATCAACGCCGCCTTCGGCATCGCCACCATGCTCATCGGCATTCCCACCGGGGTGAAGATCTACGACTGGATGGCGACCATGTTCCGCGGCCGCATCCGCCTGACCACGCCGCTGATCTACGCGGTGATGTTCATCATGCTATTCGTCATCGGCGGCCTCACCGGCATCACCCTGGCCACGCCGCCGGTGGACTACCAGGTGCACAACACCGTCTACCTGGTCGCCCACTTCCACAACATGCTGATCCCCGGGATGCTGTTCGGCATGCTGGCCGGCTATCACTTCTGGTTTCCCAAGGCCTTCGGCTTTCGCCTCGACGAGCGCTGGGGCCGTATCGCCGCGCTGAATTTCGGCCTGGGCTTCCTGCTCGCCTTCATGCCGCTGTACGTGCTGGGCGTGTCCGGCCTGCCGCGGCGCAGCCAGGCGATCCACAATCCCGACTTCGCCCCGCTGCTGTGGGTCGCCGAGCTGGGCGCGGTGATCCTGCTCGCCGCCCTGGCCAGCCTGGTGATCCAGCTGGTGGTGAGCATCCGCCGCCGCGACACTGCGCGGGTGCCGGCGGGCGATCCCTGGAATGGCCGTACCCTGGAATGGGCCGTGGCTGCGCCACCGCCGGAATACAACTTCGCCGTGCCGCTGCCGATCAACGACCGGGACCCCTTCACCTGGCTCAAGGAACACGGCCTGGCCTACGACCGGCCGCGCACCTATGCCGACCTCGTCCTGCCCAAGAACAGCGCCGTGCCGGCCCTTGTCGGGGCGGCGGGCTTCGCCTGCGCCTTCGGGCTGGTCTGGCACATCGGTTGGCTGACCGTGCTCGGCCTGGGAGTGGCCTGGGGCGCGGTGATCGCCCGCAGCTTCCAGCGCGACACCGAGCGGCTGATTTCCGCCGCGGACATCCGCCGCGAACACGAGGCCTGGCTGGATCAGGTCGCCGCCACTCGGCCAGTCAAGCGGGACGAGGAAACCGGGCCGGGCAATCGCGGCCTGGCGGAGATGGGGCCATGAGTCCGCGCGACATGAACCACGCCGGCCTCAACGTCGGCGCCACCGATCACGCGACCCACGCCGAGGCGGAATATTCGCTGTTCGGGTTCTGGATCTTCCTGATGAGCGACGCCCTGGTGTTCGCGCTGCTGTTCGCCATCTACGCGACGCTGCAGCACGCCACCGCCGGGGGACCGGTCGCCCGGGACGTCTTCGAGATCGGCAGTGTCACCCTGCAGACCCTGGTGCTGCTGGCCAGTAGCTTCACCTACGGCCTGGCGTCGCTGGCCATGAAATACCACAAGGGTCGCCTGCGGCCCCTGGTGACCTGGCTGCTGGTGACCCTGGCGCTGGGCCTGGTCTTTCTCGGCCTGGAAGTGCACGACTTCCTTGGCATGGCGGATCAGGGCGCCCTGCCCCAGCGCAGCGCCTTTCTCTCGGCCTTCTTCGCCCTGGTGGGCATGCACGGGGTGCACGTCGCCAGCGGCTGCCTGTGGCTGGTGGTGATGCTGGTGCAGCTCAGGGTGTTCGGCCTGGATACGCCGGTGAAGACCCGACTGATGCGCCTGGGCCTGTTCTGGCATTTTCTCGATATCGTCTGGGTGGCCATCCTCTCGGTGGTCTACCTGCAGGGGCTGCTGCCATGAAGAGAGATGACTATCGTCGGGAGCTGACGAGCTATGTGATCGGCCTGGTGCTGGCGGTGACGCTGAGTCTGATCCCCATCGGCCTGGTGCTGTTCCCGACCTGGCCGCGCGGGACCACCCTGGGCGTCATCTTCGGCCTGGGCCTGCTGCAGATCCTGGTGCACCTGCGCTGCTTCCTGCATATCAGCCTGGGTCGCTCGCACCGCCACGACCTCTATCTGCTCTTGTTCACCAGCCTGATCCTGGTGCTGATGGTGGTGGGCAGCCTGGTGGTGCTCGGCGATCTGCATCACCGCATGCATTGATCGGCTTGCCGCCCGACTGCGCGGCAAGCCGATCCTGCTCGCACCTTACTGCGTACGCGTCACCCGCCAAACGGTGTTGGCCAGGTCGTCGGCGATGATGACGCCACCGCGCTGATCCACCGCCACCCCGACCGGGCGGCCGCGGGTCTTGCCATCGTCGCCAAAGAATCCGGTGGCGAAGTCGATGGGCTCGCCAGCCGGACGGCCCTGCTGGAAGGGCACGAAGACCACGCGATAACCCACCGGCTTGTCACGGTTCCAGCTACCGTGTTCGCCGACGAAGACCCCATCGGTGAACTGACCGCCCACCGCCGCGGTGGAAAAGGTTACGCCCAGGGCGGCGACGTGGGAACCCAGGCTGTAGTCGGGCTTGATGGCCGCGGCCACCTTGGCCGGATCCTGCGGCTGGGCGCGGGTATCGACGTTCTGCCCCCAGTAGCTGTAGGGCCAGCCATAGAAGCCGCCTTCGCGGATGGAGGTCAGGTAGTCCGGCACCAGGTCCGGGCCGATCTCGTCGCGCTCGTTGGCCACCGCCCAGAGCTGGCCGCTGTCGGGCTGTATGGCCAGGGCGGTGGGATTGCGCACCCCGGTGGCATAGTTCTTGTGCGCACCGGTCTGGGCATCAATCTGCCAGATCACCGCGCGATCCACCTCGACGTCCATGCCGCGCTCGCCGACGTTGCTGTTGGAGCCAATGCCGACATAGAGGTAGCGACCATCGGCACTGGCGGCCAGGGACTTGGTCCAGTGGTGGTTGATCGCCGCCGGCAGCTCGACCAGCTTGTCCGGCGCGCCGCTGGCCTGGGTCTGGCCGTCCTGGTAGGGAAAGCTGACCAAGGCGTCCTGGTTCGCCACATAGATGCGGCCGTTGGCGAAGGCCAGGCCATAGGGCGCGTTGAGATTCTCGGCGAACACCGTCTTGAGTTCGTATTTGCCGTCGCCGTCGGCGTCGCGCAGCAGGGTCAGGCGATTGCCGCCCTTTACCTGGGTGTTGCCCTGGGCCTTGATGTAGCCGGCGATGACGTCCTTGGGCTTCAGCTTGGGCGCGTTGCCGCCGCGGCCCTCGGCCACCAGGATGTCGCCGTTGGGCAGCACCAGCATCTGCCGCGGAATGCGCAGATCGGTGGCGATGGCGGTGATGGTGTAGCCCTGGGGCACCGTGGGTACGCGATCACCCCAGGGTGCCGGCTGGGCGATCTTCATGCTCGGCAGGAGGCCGCGCTGGGGTTCGGGCAGCTTGGGATCGGGGCCGCGGGCCTGGGTGTCGGCGCCGCCCTCGTTGCCGCAGGCGGCCAGCAGCACGGCCAGACCGAGGACGCTCAAGGCTCTTAGAGTACTCATCGAACCACCTCCGAACGCAGGTTGGAGAGCGCGATCCAGGCAGCCACCAGGCTCAGCACCGAGACCACCACCGAGAGGATCAGTCCGGCGGGCATCACCGCCCAGGCGTCCTTGGCGTGCTCGAAGGCATTGACCAGCCCCAGCACCCAGGCCAGCAGCAGCAGGAGGAAATAGGCCGCCGGCCGGCGACCGCGGAAGCGCGCGCCGAACAGATTGCCCAGGGCGAACAGCAGCGCCAGTCCGGACAGCAACAGCGCGCCGGCGATCAGCCAGGCGGCGAAGTTGGCCCACTGGATCTGCATCGTCTGGTAGTAGGCGATGTCGCTGAGCAGGCCGCCGATGAACAGCGGGACGGAACCGGCCAGCAGCAACGCGTGCAGCGGGCCGGGCCGGACAGGGTGGTAATGGTGGGCAGCTACGGTCACTGACGACTCCTTTTCAAGACGGGACGTGGCAGGGCCGGGCAGCCACTGCACGGCGCAAGACGCACTGAAAAGGATTGCGCGCGGCTGGAGTTAGTTCAGCCGTTTCGCCTGGCGGACACCTCTTGCAAAAGAAGAGATAATGACAGTCTCGTTGCAGCCGCGGCCTCTGCCTGGCGCCTGATCGGCAATGCCGTCCCTGCAATCCGCTGTCCAGCTGCCGACCGAAGGGCTGGACGTTACCTCGCCCACAGGAATCTTTCGCGCATGACCTCTCCCCGGTCCGTCGACCAGGCCTCGCGGCGTGCGGCCATCGTCCTCGCCTGCTGCCTGCCCAGCGACGTGCTGCTCTATCTCGTCCTGCCCATGTACGCCCCGGTCTTCGGCATCACCTTGATCGAGGCCGGCATCCTGCTGGCCGCCAACCGGCTGATCCGCATCGTCGGCTATCGCTATGTGGTGCAGCTCTATGCCCGCTGCGGCGATCGCCGCAGTCTGGTCGTGGCCGCCGCGGTGGCCGCCCTTTGCGCTCTGGGCAACGCCCATCTCTCCGGCTTCTGGGCACTACTGGGACTGCGCCTGGCCTGGGGTCTGAGCTTCGCCACCTTCAACCTGTCCACCCAGGTGCTGGCCACCGCCGACCCGGCCGGCGCCGCCCGGCGCACCGGCACCTCGCGGGCGCTGATCGCCATCGGCCCCATGCTGGCCCTCTCCGTGGGCGCCTGGCTGACCCTGGAGTACGGCCCGCGCGCGGTGCTGCTGCTCAGCAGCGGACTCTGCCTGATCGGCCTGCTGCTGGCCCTGGGGCTGCCCCGCGCCGGGCACGAGTTGCCGGCGCCCGGACGCCGCCTGCGCTGGCCGGATCGCATCGTCACCTGGTCCTTCATCGAAGGGGTGACCCTGGACGGCCTGTTCATCTTTGGCCTGTCGGCCTTTTCCCAGGCGGTACTGGGCGGCAATGCGGTGCTGGTGGCCGGATTACTGATGGCGCTGCGCTATCTGTCCGACATGCTGCTCAGCCCGCTCGGCGGCCGGGCGGCGGATCGCTATGGCGCGGCGCCCATGCTGGTGGTCTGCTCGACGCTGACCGCGCTGTTCCTGATCGCCTTCGGCTTTCACTGGCTGATCCTCGGCGCTGGCGGGGTGTTGATCCTGCGCGCCCTGCAGATCCCCCTGGTGGTGACCCTGGTCGCCACCCGCCATCCCGGTCAGGCACGGTTGCCGGCACTGGCCTCCAACGCCATGTGGCGCGACGTGGGTGCCAGCGTCGGCCCGCTGCTGGCCGGCGTGCTCATTCCGCTGGTGCCTTCGACCCTGCTGTATCCGTTGTCCGGCCTGGCGATCCTGGTCAGCTCCCTGGCCTGCCTGCGACTGAAACCGACGAGCGAATAGCGCCGCCGGCCCTGGCACCTGTCCCTTGCGGACAGCTACCAGGACCGGCCGCGGGCTACTTGCCCTTGGCCTGCAGCACCGGCTCGCTGACGCCCTTGACGCCGACCAGGGTCAGGCTGGTCAGCAGCACGTTCTGCGGGCCCTGGTAGGCGTCCACCGGCTTGTACCATTCCGCCAGCGAGTGGGCACTGCCGCCCTCCCCGCCACCGCTGATGGTCATGGCCGGAATGCCCAGGGACATGGCGGTATTGGAATCGGTGCTGCCACCGCTGAGGGTGACCTTGGCGCCCTTGGTGACCGCCGCAATGGAGCGCTGCGCCGTCTGCACCATGGGCGAATCCTCCGCCGTGCCCCCGGCCGGACGATCGCCGATCAGCTTGATGTCCACCGAGATCTGGTCGGTTTCCCAGCGCTGGTTCTCTTCCTTCACCGCGTCCTGCACCAGGGCCAGGATCTCCTTCTCTTCGGCCAGCAGCGCGGCCTCTTCGTTGGATCTCATGTCCAGGGTCAGCCGCGCCTCGCCGGCGATGGCGTTGACCGAGGTGCCACCCTGTACCGTACCAACGGTAAAGGTGGTCTTGGGTTCCTTGGGCGGACGCACCTCGGCGATCTTGGCGATGGCGCGGCCCATGGCGTGGATGGCGCTGGGTCGGCCGAATTCGGCGAAGCTGTGGCCACCCGGTCCCTTGAAGGTCATCTCGTACCTGTGGCTGCCGGTACCGCGATTGACGATGCGGCGCACGTCGATGCCATCCACCGAGATGAAGCCGTCGATGCCCTGGCGATCCTTGAACAGCGCCTTCACCCCGCGCAGGTTGCCCAGCTCTTCCTCGCCCACGGTGCCGACGAAGACCAGGTCGCCCACCGTCTCGATGCCGCTCTTGTTCAGGGCATCGATCACCGACAGCAGCGCCGCCAGGCCCCGGGCGTCATCGCCGATGCCAGGGCCGAAGGTCTTGCCATCCTGTTCCTTGAGGGTCAGGTCGGTGCCCTCGGGAAACACCGTGTCCAGGTGCGCCGACACCACCAGCTGCGGACCCTGGCCAGTGCCCTTGCGGGTGGCGATCACATAGCCTTTCGGGGCGATGCTGGCGTCCTTGAGACCCAGCTCCTGGAAGCGCTTGAGGTAATACTCGGCGCGCACCTTTTCCTTGAACGGCGGCGCGGGAATCTGGGCGATATGCTTCTGTTCCGTGAAGGTGCGGCCGTCGTCGGCGCGCAGCGCTTCCAGCGCCTTGCCAATCCGGGCATCGCCCTGGACGGCAGACAGGGAACCCTCGACACCCGGCGCGGCGGCCAGGGGCAGCGCCAGGGTGGCGGTCGCGGCGGTGAGCACTAGAGCGGAAAAGCGGTTGGCCAAGGCCGAACGAGCAAAAGACATCTGACACTCCCATTGCCTGAATTGGTATTCCGATCGAGCACAATCGTCAGACGAATGCGCCCTGCCTGACCCTAGGTGCCTGTGAACGAAAGGTCAAAGATCCGGGCGCTCTCGGATATGTAGCGTCGTTCAGGGTGCTCTGTGCGACTCAGGCGTCCAGAAACTCCCAACCCTCGGCGGCCAGTCGCCGAAGTCGCGGGCAGATTTCGGTACCGCGTTCGGCCAAGGCGGCATGCGGAAGGGTCGGCACGAGCAGAAGCCACGGGTAAGGTTTTATCGGAAATACGCGAAGCCGCCCTACGTCTTTAGGGAATCTTGGCGATGCAGGAAAGGGATGACCCCAGTCCTGCACGCTTCATTCGGCCCGCCCGGCCTCGACCAGGTGCTCCCGCGCCCACTGCTCCGCGCTGGTCACCGCGAAACCGTGCCGGGCATTGAAGGTGGTCTCCATCGGCCAGGCGACGCCGCGGCCCTGGGCGAACACGGCGCGGTACTTCCAGATGTGCTTGAGCTGGTCGTCAGGCTCTTTCTCCAGCTCATCCAGCAACTGGGGAACCGTCCACACCTGGGTGCCGAAGGGCCGCTGCAGCACCCGCTCCAGTAGCGCGGCCAGCTCGCCATAGGCCAAGGTGTCACCGGCGAGATAGACGATCTCGTTACGAAAGCGTGGCTCGAAAAACACGATCTCGGCCGTCAGCCTGCCAATATCCTCGGGCGTCGTCAGGGTCACCTGGGTATCCAGACTGCCCAGCGCCCTGACGGTATCCGTCATGAGATCGACGACCTCGAACGCGGGTTCGAACAGGAAGCTGGTGAACATCCCGGTGGAGATGATCACCCACTCGGTCTGGCTCTGGACGCGCAGCAATTCCCGCACCTCGAGTTGGGCATCGAACAGGTCCTGGGGACTGCCACGACCGATGACGTCGTAGTCCACCCCGAATTGCCAGGGAAAGTAGCGCTTCACCCCCGAGGCGAGTGCCGCACGCGCCAGCTTCATGGGGGTTTCCCGACCTGCGACCATGCCGGCGCAGCCAATTACGGTATCGAATCGCGCGAAGACCGCCGCCAGTTGGTCGATGGAATCCTTGACCAGGTCGCCTGCTACCAAGGTGACGCCGATCGCGCGCAACTCTCCCATCTCCCTTTTCTTGCCAGCTTCCTGGCTGTCGAGAGTGGCTTGGCGCAACAGTACGCTCACCTTCGAACCAGGCTTCTGCCTGGCAAGCCGGGCGAGATTGCGCAGTACCGGCAAGCCGAGCTCGCCCGCGCCAAGCACGAGAATGGATTGGGTAGCGGTAGGGAATTGGGTAGTCATCATGACTCCTGACGTCAGGTATAAGATGAGCAAATGCTGGCAGACGCCAGCGGCGCTCAAAAGAAGGCACACGCGTGATACCAGGGGACGAGATGACCGATCTGGAACTCCTCCAACAGTCCGAAGCCATCTGCCAGACACTCAGGCGGGACGAAGACGGCGTACGCCGCGAGGTGCTGACCCATGCGGGCAGTCGCTGGTCCCTGGGGGTTCTGCATGCCTTGGGGGTTTATGGCGTCATGCGGCACGCCGAACTGGCGCGACAACTGTCGGGCATCACCCAGCGGATGCTGACCAAGACCCTGCGCGCCCTCGAACGTGACGGCCTGCTGCTGCGGCACGACTTCGACGAAGTCCCGCCCAGGGTCGAATACGAACTGACGCCGCTGGGCATGAGCCTGCTGCTCCGGATGACGCCTATCTGGACCTGGGTCATCGAAAACGTCGAGGATTTCCTGGCCGCGCGCCGCGCCTTCGATGAGCGAGGCCCGGAGAAGCCGGCGTGGCAATCGCCCAGACCGATGCCGAACGAGCCCACTGGCGAAGACCCGCGGGCCTGAGTGGGACCGCCAGGACAACCGACCGCGCTTCACGGTAGCTGGGCCAGTGACCCAGGGCGGATCATGCCGCTCCTCTCATGCTCCAAATTATCCGCTCAGGAGTCGCCCCATGAGACTTTCCAACCTGGATCACCTGGTCATCGTGGCCCCAACCCTCGACGCGGGTGCCAGGTATGTCGAGCAGCGCCTCGGTGTGGCGCTGCAGGCCGGCGGCAAGCACGCGCGCATGGGTACCCACAACCTCCTGCTACGGCTGGGTGACGGCTATCTGGAAGTCATAGCCCCGGACCCGGACGCGCCGTCGCCGACCAGACCGCGCTGGTTCGGGCTGGATGAGCTGGCACCTGATGCTGCGCCCCGCCTGGTCCACTGGGTGGCCGGGACCCAGGGCTTGGCGCAAGCGGATGTGCGCCTCACGCGGACCTTCGGCCGCATCGAGTCGATGAGTCGCGGCACGCTGGCCTGGCAGATCTCAATCCACGCCGATGGGCAGCTGCCGCTGGGCGGTGTCCTGCCCAGCCTGATCGACTGGGGCGATGCCCGGCACCCCGCGCAAGGGCTGATCGATCAGGGCTGCCGCCTGCAGCGCCTGGAGCTCAGGCATCCCGATGCCGGTCTGCTCGGGCAGCAGCTGGAGGCGATCGGCTTTTCCGGACCCGTCGCGGTGATGCCTGGCGAAATGCCTGGCTTGCTGGCCTACCTGGAGACGCCGACGGGTCTAAAGACCCTCTGATGGCCGGACCCGTAACGGCGACCCCTCACCCGTTCAGCCCGGCACCACCAGTCCCTTGGCGCGGTAGGCGTCGATGTCGATGCCATAGGCACCCGAGGGCTTCACCTCGCGGACGCTGACCAGGCGGCCCTGCTCATCGAGCGGATTACGTGCCAGGTCGAGCACCCGCTCCGGGCGCGGCTGCTTGCTGGCGTCCAGCACGATCAGCACCCGCGGCTTGAGTTTGCTGCCGGCGTCGAAGCCGATGATGATGCCCACCTCGCCGGTGCTCAGCTCGACGATCTCGCCCGGCGGATAGACGCCGATCAGCTGGATGAAGGCCAGGACCACGGCTTCGTCGAATTGCGTACCCCGGGCTTCGAACAGCACGCGCAGGGCTTCCAGGCTGGAGCGGCCCTCGCTGTAGGGGCGATCGCTGGTGATGGCGTCATAGGCATCCACCACGGCGATGATCCTGGCCTTGAAGGGGATGCGGTGCGCCGGCAGCTGGCGGGGATAACCCCTGCCATCCATGCGCTCGTGGTGGGTATGGGCGACGTCGACGGCGGCCGGCGGCACCTCGCTGTTGGCCATCAGCAACTGATAGCCATAGGTGGTATGGGCCTGCATGAGGCGAAATTCTTCGTCGGTCAGGCGGCCCGGCTTGTTGAGGATCTCGTCGGGCACCTTGATCTTGCCGACGTCGTGCAGCATGCCGCACACCCCGAGTTCCTCCAGTTCGAGAGGCAGCAGGCCCAGCGCCTTGCCCAGGGCGATGGCATAGAGCGAGACGCGCAGGCAGTGTTCCGCGGTGTAGTGATCACGCTGCTTGATGCGCGCCAGCCAGAAGCTGGCCGCGGGGTGCTTGAGCACGCTCTCGACGCACTCGCCGACCGCGCGGCGCACTTCGCCGACGTCGAGTTCCTTGCCGAACTTGACGGCGTCGAGCATCCGCATCGACACGGCGCGGGCTTCGCGCCACACCGGTTCGGTGGTCTTGACCTCATCCCGGTAGTCGACGGCATAGGTCTTGGCCTGAGCGCCTGCCGACAGGCTGGCGGACAGCGGTGTCACCGTATGGCTCTGGCGGCGATCCACCCAGACGAATTCGCAGGTCTCCTGCAGGGTGCGCAGGTCGTGCGCGTTCTGGATGGGGAAACCCTGGAACAGGAAGGGCGTGCCTTCCCAGGGCCGATCCAGTTCGCAGACGTACATGCCCAGCTGCAACTGGGAGACGGGGACTCTGAGGCTGTATTGGGGCAGCGCCATGGCTTCTCGGCAAGCACGTCGGTGAGCGGGGCCTGATAGGTATTACAATAACCATTGATACCAAAATGCCACCACTCAGGGAAGCATTCGTCCTGTCGCGCCGATGAGCTGGCGAAAAACAGTGGTCAGAGGTAACGGTTTGTAACGTCGGGGCGCGCAATGCCAGGTTGCGCGCCCTCCCCCTCACGCCAGCTTGAAGCGTCGCACCAGCGTCTGCAGTTCGCCGGCCAGTTCCGACAGCTGCTCGCTGGCGCCCACGGTTTCGCGATTGCCATCGCTGGTCTGCACCGACAGATCGCGAATGCTGATGAGATTGCGGTCCACCTCGCGAGAGACGTGGGCCTGTTCTTCGGAAGCGGTGGCGATCTGCAGGTTGCGTTCGTCGATCAGGCGCACCGCCTGGAGGATGTCGCTCAGCGCCGCGCCGGCTTCCTGGGCCACGGCATGGGTGGCCTGGGCCTGGGTGGTGCTGAGCTGCATGGAATCCAGGGCTTCGGCCGAGCCCTTCTGGATCGCCTGGATCATCTGTTCGATCTCGCGGGTCGAGGTCTGGGTGCGATGCGCCAGGGCGCGTACCTCGTCGGCGACCACGGCGAAGCCACGGCCCTGCTCGCCGGCGCGGGCGGCCTCGATGGCGGCGTTGAGCGCCAGCAGATTGGTCTGCTCGGCAATGGAGCCGATTACGCTGAGCACCTGGCTGATGTCCTGGGCCTGCCCGGCCAGGCCTTCGACCTGGACCGAGGTGGACTGCACCTGCTGGGTGAGACGCTGCATGGCGTCAAGCGCCTGGCCGACCTTGGCATTGCCATTTTCCGCCGCGGCATTGGATTCCCGTGCGGCCTGAGAGGTGGAGGACGCGTTGCGGGCCACCTCCTCCACGGCGGCGCTCATTTCGGTGACCGCGGTAGCGGCCTGGTCGATCTCGGCGTTCTGGCTCGCCAGGGCACGACTGGCCTGGTCGGTGACGGCATGCATGGTACGCGCGGTGTCGTTCAGGCGGCTGGACGAGCGGGAGATGCCGTGCAGGGTATCCTTGAGGTTGTCCTGCATCTGCGCTAGGGCGCGCATCAGGCCGGCGGCTTCGTCCTTGCCGGTCGGATCTATCCTGCCGGTCAGCTCGCCCTGGGCGATGGCGTTGGCCACCGCCAGGGAAGCGCCGATCGGCTGGGCAAGGCTGCGGGTCAGGCGCCAGGCCAGCAGCAGGGTTACCAGCACCGCCAGCAGCATGATGCCGACCACGATACTGACGCTATGGTCATAGATGCCGGTCGCCGCTTCCCCAGCCTGACGGGCGCCCTGGCTGTTGAATTCGCGCAGCCGGGTCAGTTGCTCCTGATAGCCTTCGGCGCGCTGGCGCTGCTCGCCGTTGGCCAGCTTGAGGGCCTCGGCGCGGTCGCTGGCGGCCAGGGTCACCACCCGATCCAGCCCGTCCAGATAGCCCTTCATCTGCAGCGCGGCCTGGTCGAAGTTGTTGCGTTCCTCGGGGGTGGAGATCAGGTGGTCACGGTAATAGGCCGTGCGGGCGTTCATCAGATCGCGATTCTGCTGGATCTGCCGGGTGGCGATGGCCATGGCGGCGCTGTCCTCACTGGCTAGCAGGCGGATGCTTTCCAGGCGGGTATGCAGCAGCGCGATCTGGATGTCATCGGTGGTCTGGACGCTCGCCAGCCACTCGGCCTCCATCGCCTGTTCAGTGGCGCGCAGGGCATTGAGCTGGACCAGGGCGAAGGCCCCGAGCAGCATCACGAACAGGGTGACCGCACCAAAGCAGAGGATGGCGCGCGGGGCGATGCGTAGCTGACGAAGGTTCAAGATAGGCTCCTTGGATCAGCGGAAGGCGATCCTCTAAAGCCCGTATCGACTGACTATTACCTTTCTTTAGCGCGCAAGCGATTGCCGCGACAAGAAGGCGGCGGAGTTTGTCCAGTGGCTGTACGCCTGCAGGACAAGCCTAGCCGCGCGCCGCCTCCAGCCGCTCGACCATCTTGACCAGTTCCGCCAGGGAACCGGCCTGCAGCTTGCGCATGAGGGCCGCGCGGCGCACCTTGACGGTGATCTCGCTGACCCCCAGCTGGGCGGCGATCTGCTTGTTGAGCAGGCCGGTCACCACCCGTGCCAGCACCGCACGCTCTCCCTCGTTGAGGGTATCGAGGCGGGTCTGCAGGTCCTGTAACTGGCGGCGCTGGGCATGGGCCTCCTGCGCCTTGCGCAGCGCCTGGTCGATGGCATCGAGCAGGTCCTGGTCCCGGAATGGCTTGGTGAGGAATTCCAGGGCGCCCTGCTTCATCGCCCTGACCGACATGGGGATGTCGCCATGGCCGGTGATGAAGATGATCGGCAGCGCCAGGCCGCGGCGCTGCAATTCCTGCTGCAGATCCAGGCCGTTCATGCCGGGCATGCGCACGTCCAGCACCAGGCAGCCCGGCTCGTCCAACCGGGCCCGGTCGAGAAAGTCGGCGGCCGAGGCATAGCTGCGGGTATCGAGCCCCACGGACGCCAGCAGGTCTTCCACGGCGGCGCGCACCGAGGCGTCGTCGTCCACCAGGTGGACCAGCGCGGGCTGGGTTTGCTCGGTCATGGTTGCGGATCCTTGGGCAGGCTGCAGTAGACCCCGGTGCCGCCTTCTGGCAGCGAGGTGGCCCAGATCCGTCCGCCATGGGCTTCGACGATGGAGCGACTCAGCGCCAGTCCCAGGCCCATGCCCTGCTCCTTGGTGGTGTAGAAGGCCTCGAACATCTGCTCGCGCGCCATGGGCGTCAAGCCGCGACCGCTGTCTTCCACGCCGAGGCGGATGGCACCAGCGGTGTCCTGTCCCACCTGGATGACCACCCGCCGCTGCTCGGGCGGCACCCCTTCGAGAGCGTCCAGGGCGTTGAGCAGCAGGTTGAGAATGACCTGCTGCAACTGGCTTTCGTCGGCCAGCAGCGGCGGCAGGCCCTCCTGCAGGCGAACCTCCACGGCGACCTGGCGCTGGTTCAATTCGGCGCGGACGAAATCCAGCACCTTCTCCACGGTATCGGCGACGTTGAGCCAATCCTTGGCCACCTGCGCCTGGCGCACCAGGCTGCGTACCCGGGCGATCACCGCGCTGGCGCGGTGGGCGTCGTCGATGACCCGTTGCGCCGCCTGCACGGCGCGCTCCACCTGCGGCGGCTGATTGCTCAGCCAGCGCTGGCAGGCGTTGCCACTGGCGGCGATGGCGGTGAGCGGCTGGTTCACCTCGTGGGCGATGGACGCGGCCAGTTCACCCAGCTGACTCAGGCGTCCGGCCTGGACCAGGCGCGTCCGGGCCGCATCGGCGGCGCGCTTGGCGGCCTCCAGCCGCAGCGACAGAGCGGCGACCGCGACGATGGCCAGCAGGCTGATGATGCAGTTGACCAGGCCGGCCTCCTGGTCCCCGCTGCGAGTGGCGGCATAGCTGCAGAGCACCAGCAGCGTGCAGCCCAGCGCGGTGATCGTGACCCCGCGCGCCGACAGGAAGCCGGCCGCCAGGAGCACCACCACCACCTGGAAGACGCCGATGGCGATCTCCCGGTCGGTAAAGGTGTCCAGCAGGGCAATGCCCAGTGCCAGGGCGCAGAGGCCCCCTAGCCGCAGCCAGTGGGTGGTGGTGGCGAAGGGTCGTCGATCCATGGCCAGTCTCTCGTTCGAAGGCGTGCCTAGCCCGGATTTTCCAGGCTGAACATATCGGCCGCCTGATCATAGGCGAAGAGCTCACCATAGCGCCCCCACTGGATGGCGCTGCCAAGGGTGCGGGCGGCGTCGGCTTCGTCCATGAAGTCCTCCAGTTCGTCGCGAAAGCGCCGCGCCGGCGCCGTGTGGCCCTGGCGATCGTCCAGCACCCGGCGGATGTGGGCCACCAGGGGTACGAAGTTGAGCAACTGGCGGGCGAACAGCTGCTTGCGCACGTCCACCCCCGCCTCGACATAGGCCCGCCCGGCCGGCAGCAGGCGCAGATCGCCGCCTTCGAGGACCGCCAGGCGCAGCAGTTGCAGCACCTCGGCCAGGGGAAAGAGCTCGTCCAGTGCATAGCCCAGCCCCCCGGCCAGTTCCGGCAGGTCGGCACGCCCGTCGTAGGGCGCGGCCTGGACCGCCTCCAGCAGACCGGCCAGGGCGTTGGTCGATACCGTCGGCAGCCGCATGCCCAGGCCATTGCCGGGCACCCCTGCGTCGTGTGGCGCCGGCGTGGTCTCGCCGGTCATGCGCACATAGATCTCCTCCACCAGTTCGCGAAAGGCCGGATCGTGGCGATTGCGCGGCTGTGGCAGGTCGATGCGGATCTCGCTGGCGACGCGCCCGGGATTGCTGGAGAAGATCAGCACCCGATCGCAGAGCAGCACCGCCTCGGCGATGTTGTGGGTGACCATGAGGATCGAGCGGATCGGCATGCGCCCTTCGACCCAGAGATCGAGCAGGTCGGTGCGCAGGGTCTCGGCGGTGAGCACGTCCAGCGCCGAGAAGGGTTCGTCCATCAGCAGCACGTCCGGATGCACCACCAGGGCACGGGCCAGGCCGACGCGCTGGCGCATGCCGCCGGAAAGCTCCTTGGGATAGGCGCTCTCGAAGCCGTCCAGGCCGATCAGGTCGATGGCGGCCAGGGCGCGACGACGGCGCTCGTCCAGCGGCACGTGCAGGGCTTCCAGGCCGATCTCCACGTTCTGCAGCACGGTCAGCCAGGGAAACAGCGCGAAGCTCTGGAACACCATGCTGACCCGGGCGCGCTGGCCGTCGTCCTTGGGCGGGAAATCGACGCTGCCGCCGCTGGGGGTGAGCAGGCCGGCGATGGACCTGAGCAGGGTCGACTTGCCCGAACCGGAGCGACCCAGCAGGCCGACGATCTCGTTTTCGTGCAGCGTCAGCGACACTTCGTCCAGCACGACCCGGGCCGGGCCGCCGGCGTTGCCGTACAGCTGGCGGACATTCTGCACGTCGATCAGGGGACGGGAATTCAGCGCGGTCAGATTCATGGCGTTTCTCCTCTCAGTCGAGCCGCAGACGGCGTTCGGCGTAGGCATACAGGGGCCGCCAGAGCAGCCGGTTGAAACCGAGTACGAAGATCGACATCACCACGATGCCCAGGGCGACCCGGGGGAAGTCCCCGGCGGTGGTCATCTGCGCGATGTAGGCGCCCAGGCCATGGGCCTGCAGGCGTTCGTTGCCCCAGCTCACCACCTCGGCGACGATGCTGGCGTTCCAGGAGCCGCCCGCGGCGGTCAGGGCGCCGGTGACGTAGTAGGGAAAGATCGCCGGCAGGGCCAGCTGCCGCCACCACTGCCAGCGCTTGAGGCCGAACAGCCGGGCCGCTTCGCGCAGGTCGTTGGGCAGCACGCTGGCGCCGGCGATGACGTTGAACAGGATGTACCACTGGGTGCCCAGCACCATCAGCGGCGACAGCCAGATGTCCGGATTGAGGTGGAAGCTGACGATGCCCACCACCGCCACCGGGAACAGCACGTTGGCCGGAAAGGCGGCGAGGAACTGGGCCACCGCCTGCAAGCGCTGCGACCAGCCCGGGCGCAGGCCGATCCAGACACCGATGGGCACCCAGATCAGGCTGGCGACGGCGATCAGCAGCAGCACCCGGGCCATGGTCAGCAGCCCCAGGCCGAGCACCGAGACCGCTTCCACCCAATAGACGTCGGCGGCGATGAAGCGGTACAGGGCAAAGATGCCATAGGGCAGTACCAGCAGCAGCGCGCCGTACCAGAGCACGTCCAGCCCGCGTTGCAGCCAGGCGCGGCTTTGCGGCGCCAGGTGCCAGTGCGGCCAGGCGCGGCGGATCCGCGGGGTGGCGAGCTGGGTGCAGAAACTGCCGAAGCCACCCAGCATGCGGCCCAGACGCGCGCGCCGGACCAGGTCGTAGACCCAGGAGCGCGGCACCTGCTGGCTGGCGGTCTGCTCGACGCGAAAGCGATCGGCCCAGGCCACCACCGGGCGGAAGAACAGCTGGTCGTAGACCAGGATCACCAGCCCCATGGCCAGCACTGCCCAGCCGATGGCGGCGATGTCCTGGCGGGCGATGGCCAGCGCCAGCCAGGAGCCGATGCCCGGCAGGTTGATGGTGTTGTCGCCCACGGTGATGGCTTCCGAGGCCACCACGAAGAACCAGCCGCCGGACATGGACATCATGGTGTTCCACACCAGGCCGGGGATGGCGAACGGCAGCTCGAGGCGAAAGAACCGGCGCCAGGGCGACAGCCCGAATTGACGACTCACCTGCTGCAGGTCCTCGGGCACGGTGCGCAGCGACTGGTAGAAGCCGAACGCCATGTTCCAGGCCTGGCTGGTGAAGATGGCGAAGATGGCCGCGCACTCGGCGCCCAGCTGGCGCCCCGGGAACAGGCCCAGGAAGAAGCTGACGGTAAAGGTCAGGAAGCCGAGGATGGGCACCGACTGCAGGATGTCGATGGCCGGCAGGATCAGCAGCTCCGCCTTGCGACTCTTGGCCGCCAGGGTGGCGAAGACGAAGGTGAACAGCAGCGAGGCGCCCAGGGCGATGAACATGCGCAGGGTGGTGCGCAGGGCGTACTCGGGCAGCCGTGCCAGGTCCAGGGTCATGGGATCGGCGTCGAGCACGGCCAGGGGCGCGCGCATCTCGGCGACGCCATGCCAGATCAGCGCCAGGGCGATCAGCCCGAGGGCGAGGCAAAGGGCATCGGCCCACAGGGAGGTGGGACGCTGCCGCAGCGAGCGCGGCGCCACGGCGGGGGTGTAGAGGCCAGGAAGGGTCTTCATGGCGTACCTCTTTGAAGGGGGCCTTGGGAGAGCGGCCGACCCTGCCGCGCAGGGTCTGGACACCGGGCTAATCTAGGCTCGCCACCCCGTCCCAGCCATCGAAACGAAGGACGTTTGGCTATACCAAGGTATATCCCGCCCAGGCCCGCCCGTGCCTCCCGCCCTCAGCGCCGGCGCCCGGCGCCAGAACAGAAGTTTCATCTCGCTGTCATCGTCCCGACATCTGCCGCCGGCATTGTCTGCCCCCAATGAGATCGATCTCAAACGAGGCCGGCATGACCGATCTGAAACAGGTGGCGCAACAGGCGGGGGTCTCCCGGGCCACCGCGGCACGCGCCTTCGCCACCCCCGAGCAGGTACGCGAGAGCACCCGGCAACGGGTGCTGGACGCCGCCCGCAGTCTCAATTTCCGCCCCAACCTGCTGGGTCGCCAGCTGCGCCAGCAGAGCACCCGGCTGATCGGCGTGGTGGTGCCCAGCCTGCTCAACCCGGTGTTCGCCGAGCAGTTGCACGCCATGGAGCGCACCGCCCGCAGCCAGGGGTATTCGCTGGTGATCGCCACCACCGACTACCAACCCGAGCGCGAGGCGGCGGTGGTGGAAGAACTGCTGCGCCAGCGCGTCGCCGGCCTGGTACTGACGGTGGCCGATGCCGACCGCAGCGAGGTGCTGGCGGAGCTGAGCCAGGAGCAGACGCCCTTCATCCTGGCCTATCACGAACCCCAGCGCCCCTATGCGGCGGTGGCGGTGGACAACCGCCAGGGCATGGCCATGGCCACCGAGCACCTGCTCGGCCTGGGACACCGCCGCATCGCCCTGGTCTCGGGCCCGGCCCAGCAATCGGATCGCAGCGAGCGCCGGTTCGCCGGCTATTGCCAGGCCATGGCCGCCGCCGGCCTGCCGACGCTGCCGCGCCTGGAACTGGCCAGCCATACCGACGCCGACTGGGCGGAGCTGGCGCCGCTGCTGGAGCGCCACGCCCCGACCGCCCTGCTCTGCACCAACGATCTGCTGGCCATCAGCGTCATCGCCGAACTGCAGCGCCACGGGGTGCCCGTGCCCGCCGACCTCTCGGTGGTGGGCTTCGACGGCATCGCCATGGGCGCCCGTCTCGAACCCAGCCTGTGCAGCGTCATGCAGCCCTTGCAGAGCCTGGGCGCCGTGCTCGTCACCGAATTGCTGGCGCTGATCGCCGGCAGTGCCATCCACCAGCAGTGCCTGCCCTGCCTCGTCCGTCCCGGCACCAGTGCCGGCCCCTTGAAGGAGCCCTACCGATGAAATCCCGCTTCCCCGTGCGTCGCCTCCTGGCCGGCGTGGTCCTGGCCTGCGGTCTGGCCAGCGCCCAGGCCGCCGAAACCGCCATCTGCTACAACTGCCCGCTGGAGTGGGCCGACTGGGGCGCCCAGCTCAAGGCCATCGCCGCCGATACCGGTATCGAAGTCCCGCAGGACAACAAGAATTCCGGCCAGTCGCTGGCCCAGCTGGTGGCCGAACGCGAAGCCCCGGTGGCCGACGTCGTCTACTACGGGGTGACCTTCGGCATCCAGGCCGACAAGGCCAGGGTGCTGCAGCCCTACCAGCCCAAGCACTGGGACCAGGTCCCGGCCGGCCTCAAGGACCCCAAGGGTGAATGGACCGCCATCCATTCCGGCACCCTCGGCTTCATGGTCAACACCCAGGCCCTGGGCGGCAAGCCGGTGCCACAGCGCTGGGCCGACCTGCTCAAGCCCGAGTACCGCGGCTTGGTGGGCTACCTGGACCCCTCCAGCGCCTTCGTCGGCTACGTCACCGCGGTGGCGCTCAACCAGGCCCTGGGCGGCAACCTCGACGACTTCGGCCCGGCCATGGCCTTCTTCAAGAAGCTGGCCGCCAACGATCCCATCGTGCCCAAGCAGACCGCCTATGCGCGCCTGCTCTCCGGCGAGATCCCGATCCTGGTCGACTACGACTTCAACGCCTACCGCGCCCGTTACAAGGACAACGCCCCGGTGGCCTTCGTCATCCCCCAGGAAGGCAGCCTGAGCGTGCCCTACACCATGAGCCTGGTGAAGGGCGCGCCGCATCGCGCCAATGGCGAGAAGGTGCTGGACTACGTGCTGTCGGACAAGGGCCAGGCGCTCTGGGCCCAGGCCTATCTGCGCCCGGTGCGGGACGTGCCGCTGCCGGCCGAGGTGAAGGCGCGCTTCCTGCCCGACGCCGACTATGCCCGCGCCGGCACCGTCGACTACGGCCACATGGCGGCGGTCCAGGAAGCCTTCGCCAAGCGTTACCAGGCCGAGGTGCGCTGAGATGCAGGGCCTCGCCGTTTCCCTCGGGCGCCGCCGGGTGCCGCGTCGGCTGCCCCGGCCGGTGCTCGTCGCCCTGGCACCGGCGAGCGCCTTCCTGCTGGCCTTCTGGCTGCTGCCGCTGGTGCAGCTGCTGGTGCTCGGCGCTCGCCCGGACGCCGCCGGCAGCTCCGGCTACTGGCAGGTGCTGACCAGCGCCGGCTATCTGTCCGGACTCGCCCAGACGGTGGCCCTGGCCGCCGTCACCACCCTCGCCACCCTGCTGGTGGCCGGCATCGCCGGCTGCTTCCTAGCGCGCCACGCCTTCGCCGGGCGCAGCCTGCTGGTGGCCCTGCTAACCTTTCCGCTGGCCTTTCCGGGCGTGGTGGTGGGCTTCCTGATCATCCTGCTGGGTGGCCGCCAGGGCCTGTTCGCCGGTCTCGGCCGCAGCCTCTTCGGTGAGCCCTGGGTGTTCGCCTATTCGCTGTTCGGGCTGTTTCTCGGCTATCTCTATTTCTCCATTCCGCGGGTGATCCTCACGGTGATGGCGGCCTGCGAGACCCTCGACACCAGCCTGGAAGAAGCCGCCCGCTCCCTGGGCGCCGGCCTCTTCGCCGTGGTGCGCGACGTGCTGATCCCCGGCCTGACCCCGGCGCTGCTCTCCAGCGGCGCGCTGTGCTTTGCCACAGCCATGGGCGCCTTCGGCACCGCCTTCACCCTCGGCACGCGGCTGGCGGTGACGCCCATCGCCATCTACGACACCTTCACCAACTTCGCCAACTTCGGCGTGGCCGCGGCGCTCTCGGTGGTGCTCGGCCTCGTCACCTGGCTGGTCCTGCTGCTGGCCCGGCGCCTCGGCGGCGTCCAGGGAGACCTGCGATGAATCGACCCCTGCGCTTCTGGCTGCAACTGCTGTTCACCCTGCTGGTGGCGGCCTTCCTGCTGGTGCCGGTGCTGCTCTCGGTGCTGGCCGGCCTCACCCGCAACTACTTCCAGGGCCTCGCCAGCGGCCTCACCCTCGACTGGGTGATGCAGGTCTGGCAGGCCTATGCGCCCACCGTCTGGCTGTCGCTGCAACTGGCGCTGGGCACGGCCGCCCTCGCGGTGGTGCTCGGCGTCCCGGCGGCCTATGCCCTGGTGCGCCTGGACAACCGCTTCGCCCGCGCCTTCGAGGAATTGCTGGTGTTGCCGGTGGCCATGCCCGGCTTCGCCTCGGCGCTGGCGCTGCTGCTGACCTACGGTCACCTGGGCGGCTTTCGCCGCAGCCCGGCGATCATCCTGGTGGGTCACCTGCTGTTCACCCTGCCCTTCCTAATCCGCCCGGTGATGGCCGTGCTCCGGCGCAGCCAGCTGCCGCTGCTGGAAGAGGCCGCCGCCAGCCTCGGCGCCGGTCCCTGGCGGCGCTTCTTCGGCGTGGTAGTGCCCAATGCCCGCGCCGGCATCCTCGCCGGCAGCCTCATGGTGATCACCCTGTCGCTGGGTGAATTCAACCTCACCTGGATGCTGCACACGCCGCTGACCAAGACCCTGCCGGTGGGCCTGGCCGACAGCTACGCCTCGGCGCGGCTGGAGGTGGGTTCCGCCTACACCCTGATCTTCCTCTTGCTGATCGTGCCGCTGCTGGTCGCCCTCCAGGCCCTCAGCGCCCGTCTCTCCCGTGGAGCCCTGCGATGACCCAAGGTACCGCCGTCCGCCTGCGCCACTGCGCCAAGACCTTTGCCGGAGGCCGCCAGGTGCTGCAGCCCCTGGACCTCGACATCCAGCCGGGCGAGACCCTGGTGTTCCTCGGCCCGTCCGGCTGTGGCAAGACCACCACCCTGCGCCTGATCGCCGGCCTGGAGCAGCCCGATGCCGGCGGCCAGGTGCTGTTCGACGACCGTGACGTCACCGGCCTCCCCATCGAGCGGCGCGACGTCGGCATGGTGTTCCAGAACTACGCCCTGTTTCCCAACCTGGACGTGGCCGGCAACATCGCCTACGGCCTGAAGATCCGCGGCCTGCCGCGCGCCGAGCGCGAGGCCCGGGTCGCCGAGCTGCTGGCCATGATGCAACTCGAGGCCCTGGCCGAGCGGCGCATCCAGCAGCTGTCCGGCGGCCAGCGCCAGCGCGTGGCCCTGGCCCGGGCGCTGGCGCCATGCCCCCGGGTGCTGTTGTTCGACGAACCCCTGGCGGCCCTGGACGCCCAGTTGCGCGAGCAGCTGCGGGCCGATATCGGCGCCCTGCTGCGCGAACTGGGCACCACCTCCGTCTACGTCACCCACGACCAGCAGGAAGCCCTGGCCCTGGGCGATCGTATCGTGGTGATGGGCGAAGGCCGCATCGCCCAGATCGGTACCCCGACGCAGATCTACCAGCGCCCGGCCAGTCGCTTCGTTGCCGGTTTCGTCGGCCAGCTCAACCGCTTCGAGGTGCGCGGCCAGAGCGGCGCCGAGGTGGCGGTCGCCGGCGGACGCCTGCCCTGGACCGGCGCCGCCAGCACCCTGTTCTGTCGCCCGGAACACCTGGAGCCGAGCGCGACACCCGCGCACCTCACCGGCATCCTGGTCGGGCAATTCTTCCAGGGCGCCCATTCGCGGCTGCTGGTGGAGGTGGGCACCGGCCAGCCGCTGCTGGTCGACACCGCCCAGCCCCTGCAGGCGCAACCGGGCGACCTGCTGCACCTGAACGTGCACCCCGACGCCCTCTTCACCCTCGCTTCCTAGGAGACCCCGATGCATGCGCCCTTCCTGCTGGCCCAGCTCAGCGACCTGCACATCAAGGCCGGTGGCCGGCTGTCCTACGGGGTGGTCGATACCCTCGCCGCCCTGCGCCTGGCGGTGGACTGCCTCAACGCCCTGCAACCACGCCCGGATGCCCTGGTCATCACCGGCGACCTGGTGGACTTCGGGACTCCCGAGGAATACGCCACCCTGCGCGAGGTGCTGGCCGCACTGGTCATGCCCTTCTTCGTCATCCCCGGCAATCACGACGACCGCGCCGCCCTGCGCGCCGCCTTCGCCGATCACCCCTATCTGCCGGCCCAGGGCACCCTGGACTGGCAGCAGGACTGCGGCCCGCTGCGGCTGATCGGCCTGGATACCCATATCCCGGGCGAGCACGGGGGGCGTCTCGACGCCAGGCAACTGGCCTGGCTCGACGACCAGCTCGGCCAGGCACCCGACCAGCCGACCCTGGTGCTCCTGCACCATCCGCCGTTCCCGGTTGGCATCGGCCATATGGATCGCATCGGTCTGGCCGGCGGCGCCGAGCTGGAAGCGGTGATCCGCCGCCATCCCCAGGTGGAACGGCTGCTCTGCGGTCATCTGCACCGGCTGATCCAGCGCCGCTTCGGCGGCACCCTGGCCTGCGTCTGCCCCGGCGTGTCGCACCAGGTCGACCTGGACCTGCGCGAGGCGGCGCCGTCGCGCTTCCGCCTGGAGCCGCCGGGCCTGCTGCTGCATCGCTGGGCGGACGCGGCGCTGGTGACCCACCATCTGCCGCTGGGCAACTATCCCGGGCCCTACCCGTTCTTCGCCGCCGACGGCCAGTTGCTGGACTGACGCCGCCCCGTTTCGGGTCCTGGGGTAGCAAAGCCGCGGCAACGGCGACCCAGGCTGGTGCAAAAGGTAACGCCGGCGCCGGGCCGCCCTGAGCCGCGGCCCAGCGCTGGCGGGCACTGGGCGCCCTGGCATGGCCCTTGCCTTGGCAGATTGGATACAAAAATCCAGGAAGCCAGCCATGCCGCTCTCTGCCCTGTCCCGCTCCACCGCCCTGAGCGCCGAAGAAGAGGCCTATCGCCATCTGCTGCAGGCCATCTGCGCCGGACACTATCGCAATGGCGAACGGCTGATCGCCGAGGACATCGCCACCACCCTGGGCATGAGTCGCATGCCGGTGCGCAGCGCCTTCCAGCGCCTCGCCGCCGAAGGCCTGGTGATCCTCCGGCCGCACCGCGGCGCGGTGGTCAGCGGCCTGGACCTGGAGGACATGCGCGAGGTGTTCGAGATGCGTAGCGCCCTCGAAGGCCTGGCCATCCGCCTGGCCACGCCCCATGTCGGCCCCCGCGAGATGACGCGGCTGGAACGCCTGCTGGAAGACCTGGACGACGAGCAGGAACCCGGCGCCTGGGTCGCCCAGCACCGCGCCTTCCACGAATACCTGTGCAGCCTGGCCGGCCGGCCGCGGCTGCTGCGCCAGATCAATGGCCTCTATGCCCTGATCGAGCCGCACATGCAGCTCTGGCTGCACGTCGATCGCCCCCAGTCGGCCCGCGACGAGCACGCGCCCATCCTCGCCGCCCTGCGCGCCGGCGATGCCGCCGAGGCCGAGCGGGTGTTGCGCGAGCACATCGAGGGCACGGTGCCCGACCTGCTGACCTTTATCGAACGATCGGGCGACCAGACCCGACGTGCGCCCCCGCGCTGAGCCATCCGCCCTGCCCACCCCCGTCCTTCCGGAGAAGACCATGACCCGCCACCGGCTTTCCTGCAGTCTGCTCGCCCTGACCCTCGTCGCCGGCTTCACCCAGGCCGCCCCGCAGATCCGCGAGCGCCTGGCCAAGGCGTCCAAGATCACCTATTGCGGCGCCCTCGATACCCCGCCGATCGGCTTCTTCGACGAAGCCCAGAAGCCCAAGGGCCTTACCGTCGACCTCGGCGCCGAGATCGCCAAGCGCCTCGGCGACAAGAAGGTCGACTGGCGCGTGGTGCCCTTTTCGGGCCTGATCCCGGCCCTGCTGGCCGGCCAGTGCGACCTGCTGATCGACCAGCTGTTCGACAAGCCCGAGCGCCGCCAGGTGATCGACATCGTCAACTACATGTACTCCAGCCAGGCGGTGGTGGTGCCGGCCGGCAACAAGGCGGGCATCCATACCCTGGACGACCTCGCCGGCAAGAAGGTCGCGGTGCTCAACGGCTCCACCATCCGCACCCTGCTCGACGCCCACAACGAAGAGCTGAAGAAGGCCGGCAAGGCGCCCATGAAGCTGGTGGCCTACAACAGCGACACCGACGCCTTCCAGGCCCTGCGCCTGGGCCAGACCGACGCCTATGGCACCACGGTGGAAACCGCCGCCTACTACCAGGGCGTGGCGCCCGGCCAGTTCGAGACCGGCGTGCCGGCCTTCGCCCGCATCCTCACCGGGATCGGCGTGCGCAAGGACGACAGCCAGCTCAGCGCTGCCCTCACCCAGATCCTCGCCGACATGAAGGCCGATGGCAGCTACGCCACCCTCATGGCCAAGTGGCACCTGGAAGGCGACAAGCTCGATTAAGGGACGGTCACGATGAACTTCAGCTGGGATGTGTTCTGGCAGTACCTGCTGCACCCGAGCGACGTCTACCTCTACGGCCTCGGGCTGACCTGCGTCATCGCCGTCGGCGCCATGCTGCTGGGTTGCGCGCTCGGCCTCCTGGCGGCACTGGCACGGCTGTCGCGCTACCGGGCGCTGCAATACCCGGTGCGCTTCTACGTCTGGCTGATGCGCGGCACGCCGCTGCTGGTGCAGATCGTCTTCCTCTACACGGCCCTGGCGGCCGGCGGCATCTTCCGCTTCGAGGACCTGGACCTGGGTTTCCTGGTGATCCCGGGCAACATCCAGGCGGCCATCATCGCCCTGGGTCTCAACGAAGGCGCCTACATGGCCGAGATCATCCGCGCCGGCATCGGTGCGGTGGATCGCGGCCAGTACGAGGCGGCGCGCTCCCTGGGCATGACGCCGGCCAAGCTGATGCGGCGCATCGTGCTGCCTCAGGCGCTGCGAGTGATCATTCCGCCGCTCGGCAACGAGTTCAACGTGATGCTCAAGAACACCACCCTGGTCAGCGTCATCGGGGTGCAGGAGCTGCTGCTCAGCACCCAGATGATCACCTCGGCGACCTTCCGCGTCTTCGAGCTGTACCTGGTGGTGGCCATCTACTTCCTGGTCCTGACCACCCTCTGGGGCTTCTTCCAGGCCTGGCTGGAGCGGCGCTTCGGCAAGGCCGACGGTCCCAGGCCCACCGCCACCGGCCGGCTGTTCAGCCTGCAGGGCTTCAAGCTACGGGGACGCTAGCCATGACGACCACGCAAGAATCCGTGATCCAGGCGCTGGAGGTGCACAAGGCCTTCGGCGAGCTGGAGATCCTCAAGGGCGTGTCCCTGGAGGTACGCCGCGGCGAGGTGGTGGTGCTGATTGGCGCCTCCGGCTCCGGCAAGACCACCTTCATCCGCTGCCTCAACCACCTGGAGGACATCCAGGGCGGCACCATCCGCGTCAACGGCGAGCTGATGGGCTTCCGCGAGCGTGCCGATGGATCGAGGGTCAGGGACTCCGAACGCAACATCGCCCGTCGCCGGCGCGACATCGGCATGGTGTTCCAGAGATTCAATCTGTTCCCGCACATGACGGTGCTGGAAAACATCATCGAGGCGCCCATCCAGGTGCTCGGCGTGGCGCGCGCCGCCGCCGTGGAGCAGGCCCGCGCTCTGCTCGCGCGGGTGCGGCTGTCCGACAAGGCCGATCACTATCCGGCGCAACTCTCCGGCGGCCAGCAGCAGCGCGTGGCCATCGCCCGCGCCCTGGCCATGAAGCCCCAGGCCATGCTGTTCGACGAACCCACCAGCGCCCTCGACCCGGAAACCGTCGGCGAGGTGCTGCAGGTGATGAAGGAACTGGCCGAGGACGGCATGACCATGGTGGTGGTGACCCACGAGATGGGCTTCGCCCGCGAGGTGGCCGATCGCGTGGTGGTGCTGCACCAGGGCGAACTCATCGAGGAAGGCCCGCCCGCCCAGGTGTTCGGCAACCCCACCCATCCGCGCACCCGTGAATTCCTCAGCCGCGTGCTCTAGACCGGAGACCTTCATGGCCGTTCGTCCCCTGCTGGCCGCCCTCGCCCTCTGCCTGACGCCCCTGACCCAGGCGGCCGAATCCGAGGTGCATTTCTTCAACTGGTCGGACTACATCGGTCCGGACACCCTCAAGCAATTCACCCAGGCCAGTGGCGTCCAGGTGCGCTACGACGTTTTCGACACCAACGAGATGCTCGAAGCCAAGCTCCTGTCCGGCCATTCCGGCTATGACCTGGTGGTGCCTTCCAACCAGTTTCTCACCAAGCAGATCCATGCCGGTGCCTACCAGCCGCTGGATCGCAGCCGACTGCCCAACTGGCAGCACCTGGACCCGCGCCTGCTGCAGCGCCTGGAAGCGGCCGATCCCGGCAATCGCTACGCCGTGCCCTATCTCTGGGGCACCGTGGGCATCGGCTACAACGCGGCCAAGGTCCGCGCCGCCCTGGGCGATGCCGCCCCAGTGGATTCCTGGGACCTGCTGTTCAAGCCAGAGAATTTGGCCAGGCTCAAGGACTGCGGCGTGGCGCTGCTCGATGCGCCGCAAAAGGTCTTCGCCCAGACCCTGCACTACCTGGGCCTGGACCCCAACAGCCGGAATCCCGAGGACTACCACAAGGCCTCCGCACTGCTGCAGCAACTCAAGCCGTCGGTGACCTATTTCAGCTCCAGCAAATACATCACCGACCTGGCCAACGGCGACGTCTGCGTGGCCATGGGCTATTCGGGCGATGTCATGCAGGCCCAGAGCCGCGCCAGGGAAGCGGGCAAGGCCAGCGACGTGCGTTACGTGATCCCCAGGGAAGGCGCCAACCTCTGGTTCGACATGCTGGCCATTCCCAAGGACGCCAAGAATCCCCAGGGTGCCCTGGCGCTGATCGACTACCTGCTGCGCCCCGAGGTGATCGCCCCGGTCAGCGACTACGTCGGCTACGCCAATCCCAACCGCGACGCCACCGCCCTGCTCGCTGCCAAGGTACGCGACAACCCGGGCATCTACCCAAGTGCGGCCATTGCCGAGCGCCTCTACGTCTCAGCCGATCTGCCGCCGCAGATCCAGCGACTGATGACCCGCGAGTGGACCCGTATCAAGACCGGACAATGACCTCGAAGAGCCTGCCATGCTGAATTTCTCTGTCCACGACTACCCCTACGCCTCCCAACGCCAGAGCGTCTTCGCGCGCAATGGCATGGTCGCCACCTCCCAGCCGCTGGCCGCCGAGGCCGGCATCGCCATGCTGCGCCAGGGCGGCAACGCCATCGACGCGGCCATCGCCACCGCGGCGGCCCTGACCGTGGTGGAACCCACCGGCAATGCCATCGGCGGCGACGCCTTCGCCCTGGTCTGGGTCAAGGACAAGCTGCATGGCCTGGACGCCAGCGGTCATGCCCCGGCCAGCCTGGACATCGCCACGGTCAAGGCCGCCGGCCACGAGCGGATGCCGGTGCACGGCTGGTTGCCGGTCACGGTGCCGGGCTGTCCGGCGGCCTGGGCCGAGTTGTCGCGGCGCTTCGGCAAGCTGCCTTTCGCCACCCTGTTCGGACCCGCCATCGCCCTGGCGCGCGATGGCTTCCCGGTCTCGCCGGTGGTCGCCCACCAGTGGCGCATCGCCCAGGCCGAGTACCAAGCCAGCCGGGATAAGTCGCCCGAACTGGAAGCCTGGTTCGACACCTTCCTCATCGACGGCAAGGCCCCCGTCGCCGGCCAGCTGTTTCGCAATCCGGCCCAGGCGCGCACCCTGGAAGAACTGGCGCAGACCCGCTGCGAGAGCTTCTATCGCGGCGCCCTGGCCCAGCGCCTGGCCGCGCATGCCGCGGCCAGCGGCGGCCAGTTGAGCGCGGCGGACCTGGCCGGCTACCAGCCGCGCTGGGTCGAGCCGATCAAGGTCGACTACCGGGGTTACCAGGTGTGGGAGATCCCGCCGAGCGGCCAGGGTCTGATCGCGCTCATGACCCTGAACATCCTCAAGGGTTACGACTTCGATCAGCGCGACAGCCAGCTCACCTGGCACCGCCAGCTGGAGGCCATGAAGAAGGCCTATGCCGACGGCCTGCACTACATCACCGATCCCGAGCACATGAGAGTCGCCGCCAGCGTCCTGCTGGACGACGCCTATGCCGAGCGCCGCCGCGCCGAGATCACCGACCAGGCCCAACCGCCGCTGCACGGCGATCCCCAGGCCAGCGGCACCGTCTACATCGCCACCGCCGATGGCGAGGGCAACATGGTGTCCTTCATCCAGAGCGCCTACCACGGCTTCGGCTCCGGCGTGGTGCTGCCCGACAGCGGCATCGGCCTGCAGAATCGCGGCTCGGAATTCAGCCTGGATGCCGCGCATTCCAACGCCCTGGCGCCGGGCAAGCAGACCTTCCACACCATCATCCCGGGCTTTTTGACCCGGGGCGACGTGCCCATCGGTCCCTTCGGCGTCATGGGCGGCTACATGCAACCCCAGGGGCATGTGCAGATGGTGATGAACCTGGTGGACTTCGGCCTGAATCCCCAGGCGGCCCTGGATGCGCCGCGCTGGCAGTGGCTGGGTGACATGAAGGTTGGCATCGAGCAGGCGGCCTCTCGCGCCCTGGCCAGTGGCCTGGCGCGGCGCGGCCACCAGATCGAGATCGCCCACGATTCCACCGACTTCGGTCGCGGCCAGATCATCGTCCGCGATCCGGAGACCGGCGTGCTCTGCGGCGGCACCGAGCCGCGCGCGGATTCCCATATCGCGGTCTGCTGACCGCCGGGAAGGCCCCGCCCGGGTCCGGGCGGGCTATCCGTCAGAGCGCGATGCCGGCCGCCCGGGCCCGCGCCGCGTGCAGCTTGCGATAGCTGTCGATCAGCCGCAGGTGCTTGTCGATGCCTTCCAGCTTGAGGCTGGTGGGCGTCAGGCCAGGGAAGCGCAGCTCTCCCGAGACCGAACCCAGGGCGGCGTCCAGCCGTTCGTTGCCGAACATGCGGCGGAAGTTGACCTCGAAGTCGGCGAGTTCCAGTTCGTCGTCCATCTCGACTTCCAGCACCGCATTGAGCGCCTGGTAGAACAGGCCGCGCTCCAGGGTGTTGTCGTTGAACTGCAGGAAGGTCTCCACCTCTTCCTTGGCCTCTTCGAAGTGCTGCAGCGCCAGGTGGATGAGCAGCTTGAGTTCCAGCACGGTCAGCTGGCCCCAGACGGTGTTCTCGTCGAATTCGATGCCGATCAGGGTGGCGATACGCGTGTAGTCGTCCACCTGGGTGTCGTCGAGGCGTTCGAGCAGGGATTCCAGCGCCGCATCGTCCAGGCGGTGCAAATTGAGGATGTCCTCGCGCACTGGCAGCGCCTTGTTGGTGTTGTCCCAGATCAGGTCCTCGACCGGATAGATCTCCGAATAGCCGGGCACCAGGATGCGACAGGCCGGCGCGCCCAGTTCCTCGTACACCGCCATGTAGGCCTCCAGATCCCGCTCGGCGAGGATGCCGAACAGGGTGGCGGCCTCCTGGGCGGTGGCGTCTTCGCCCTCGCTGGAAAAGTCCCAGTCGACGAACTCATGGTCGGCCCTGGCGCTGAAGAAGCGCCAGGAGACCAGGCCGCTGGAATCGATGAAGTGCTCGACGAAGTTGTTCGGCTCCATCAGCGCCTGGCTCTCGAAGGTCGGCTGCGGCAGGTCGTTGAGGCCCTCGAAGCTGCGGCCCTGCAGCAATTCGGTGAGGCTGCGCTCCAGGGCGATCTCCAGGCGCGGATGGGCGCCGAAGGAGGCGAACACCCCACCGGTGCGCGGATTCATCAGGGTCACGCACATCACCGGGAATTCACCACCCAGGGAGGCGTCCTTGACCAGCACCGGGAAGCCCTGGGCTTCCAGGCCGCGGATGCCCTCGACGATGGCGGGATAGCGGGCCAGCACCGCGTCGGGGACGTCGGGCAGCGCCAGCTCGCCTTCGAGGATCTCGCGCTTCACCGCCCGCTCGAAGATCTCCGACAGGCACTGCACCTGGGCTTCGGCCAGGGTGTTGCCGGCGCTCATGCCGTTGCTGAGGTAGAGGTTCTCGATCAGGTTCGAGGGGAAGTACACCACCTCACCGTCGGACTGGCGCACGAAGGGCAGCGCGCAGATGCCGCGCGCCACGTTGCCTGAGTTGGTGTCGTGCAGGTGCGAGGCGCGCAGTTCGCCTTCCGGGTCATAGATCTTGCGGCAGTAGCGGTCGAGGATCTCGCGGGGCAGCGCATCCTTGGGCCCCGGCTGGAACCAGCGTTCGGCGGGATGATGGACGAAGGCGGCCTGGCCGATGGCCTCGCCCCAGTACTGGTCGTTGTAGAAGAAGTTGCAGTTGAGGCGTTCGATGAATTCGCCCAGCGCCGAGGCCAGCGCCGCTTCCTTGGTCGCGCCCTTGCCATTGGTGAAGCACAGCGCCGACTGCACGTCGCGCAGGTGCAGCGACCAGACGTTGGGCACGATGTTGCGCCAGGAGGCGATCTCCACCTTCATGCCCAGCTCGGCGAGGATGCCGGAGAGCTTGGCGATCGTCTCTTCCAGCGGCCGGTCCTTGCCGGGAATGTAGGTCTGGCGGGTGCTATCGCTGGGCAGCAGCAGGGCCTGGGCATCGGCGTCGAGGCTCGCCACCGCCTCGATGATGAAGTCGGGACCGGCCTGCACCGCCTTCTTCACCGTGCAGCGATCGATGGATCTGAGGATGCCCTGGCGGTCCTTGTCGGAGAGGTCGCCGGGCAGCTCGACCTGGATCTTGAAGGTCTGCTTGTAGCGATTCTCCGGGTCGACGATGTTGCTTTGCGCCAGGCGGATGTTGTCGGTGGGGATGTCGCGGGTCTGGCAATAGAGCTTGACGAAATAGGCCGCGCAGAGCGCCGAGGACGCCAGGAAATAGTCGAAGGGCCCCGGGGCCGAGCCGTCACCCTTGTAGCGGATGGGCTGATCGGCGATCACCGAGAAGTCGTCGAACTTGGCCTCGAGCCTCAGGTTGTCGAGAAAATTGACCTTGATTTCCATGCACAGCATTCCGGTTTGGAGACAGAGTGGCCGCCATTATCCGGACAAAGGGCCGTGGGTGATACGCAGGCTGTCGTCTCGTGGCCAGCGGCCCCCGCTAGTCCAGCCGAAAGATCCCGTCCGGATAGCGCGCGCAGAGGAAATCGACGAAGGCCCTGACCTTGGGGCTCTGCAAGCGCCGCGAGGTGTGCAGCACCCAGAGTTCGGTCTCGCCGGCCAGGGTGCCCCAGCGGCTGAGCGCACCCTGCTCCAGCTGCCGTTGCACCAGCGACAGCGGCAACAGCGCCGCACCCGCCCCGGCGAGGACCGCCTCGCGGATGCTCAGCAGCGAGGTCAGCTGCACCACCGGCTGGGGCAGGAAGCGCGCGCCGTCCTCCGCCAGCATCCAGACCTCGCCGTCGCGCTGGCCGGGCATGACCACCGCCGGCAGCGGTACGGGTTCGGCGGCAGACGCGAGGGGGCGCTCAAGGCCGGGGGCTGCCACCAGCACCCTTCGATCCCGGGCGAAGCAGCGACCCACCAGGCGGCTGTCGGCCGCCGGATTGATGCGGATGGCCAGGTCGAAGTGCTCGTCCACCAGATCGGCCAGGCGATCCTCGGCCACCGCCTCGATCAGGATCTCCGGGTACTGCCGGCGAAAATCCGCACTCAGGCGTCCCAGCGCTACCTGGGAAAACAGCAGCGGCGCGGCGATGCGCAACCGCCCGCGCGGCACCGCCACCCCCTCCTGCACCGCCGCCAGCGCCTCCTGCACTTCGCGCAGCGGCCCCAGGGTCCGGGCCGCCAGGTCGGCGCCGGCCGGCGTCAGGACGAGGCTGCGTCCACCGCGCTCGATCAGGCGAACCCCTAGCGCCTCTTCCAGGTCGGCCAATCGCCGCGACAGGCTGGCCTTGGGTCGGCCACTGGCGCGACTGGCCTTGCCGATGCCGCCGTGGGTGGCGATGAGCTGGAAGTCGACGAGCAGACCGAAGTCCATGAGACTGTCTCGATTGTGGAACGGCATGTCCCTATCCTAGCGGCTATTGGCTCGAGGTGGGACGACTTAAGGTGGCGCTACCCCTCACCCACCTGGAGTTACCGACATGACCATCCTCGTCACTGGCGCCACCGGCCGCGTAGGCCGCCACCTCGTCCAGCACCTCGTGCAGTGCGAGGCCAAGGTGCGGGTGCTGACCCGCAACCCGGCCAGCGCCGATTTTCCTGCCGCGGTCGAGGTCATGCAGGGCGACCTGCTCGATCTCGCCGCCCTGCGTCGCGCCTTCGCCGGCGTTTCCACCCTCTTCCTGCTCAATGCCGTGACCGGGGACGAATTCACCCAGGCGCTCATCACCCTCAACATCGCCCGGGAAAGCGGCGTCGAGCGGGTCGTCTACCTCTCGGTCTTTGGCGCCGACAGCGCAGTCAACGTGCCGCACTTCGCGGTGAAATTCGGCGCTGAACGCATGCTCGCGACCATGGGCTTCGGCGCCACCGTCCTGCGGCCCACCTATTTCATCGACAACGAAGCCAGGCTCAAGGACGTCATCCTGCAGCACGGGATCTACCCCATGCCCCTCGGCGGCAAGGGCGTGGCCATGGTCGATACCCGGGACATCGCCGAGGTCGCCGCCCTCGAACTCATCCGTCGCGACCAGGCGCCGGGCAGGCTACCCAGTGAGACGCTCAACCTGGTCGGCCCGGACACCCTCACCGGCGCAGGCGCCGCGGCGATCTGGAGCGAACTGCTGGGCCGCCCCATCCACTACGCCGGCGACGACCCCCAGGGCTTCGAACAGAACATGGCGACCGCGCTGCCGGCCTGGATGGCCTACGAGATGAGGCTCATGGCCGAGCGCTACGTCAGCGACGGCATGCTCCCACAACCCGGCGACCGCGAGCGGCTGGTCCGGATGCTGGGGCGCCCGCTGCACGGCTATCGCGACTTCGCCCGGGCGCTGATCGGCTGAGCGCCTGCGCTCTGGCCGTCTGCACGCCCGGACCCGGTACTTTGCCCGAGCGGCAGTGTCCCATCCTTAAGGCAGCGCCCTCCTGCGGCGCGCCTCAACCACCCGGGCGCAGCCGGATACCTCGGCTGCCCGCACGCCTTGCCAGGAGTCCGCCATGTGTGGCCGCTTTGCCCAGTATCGCTATGCCCTCGACTACCTGGACGCCCTCAGCGCCGGCGTCTCGGACGTTCGCACCGGCCTGGAACCCCGCGCCCTGGGTCGCTACAACGTGGCGCCCGGCACCCGGGTTCAGCTGCTTCACCAGCAGGCCGATGGCCTGCACCTGGACCCGGTGCGCTGGGGCTACCAGCCCGCCTGGGCACGCCAGGCCAAGCGGCCGCCGGTGATCAACGCGCGCGTGGAGACGGCGGCCACTAGCCGGATGTTTCGCGGCCTCTGGCAAAGGGGCCGCGCCCTGGTCATCGCCGATGGCTGGTACGAATGGAAGAAGGATCCCGCCGATCCCAAGCTCAAGCAGCCCTACTTCATCCGGCTTAAATCCGGCGAACCGCTGTTCTTCGCCGCCATCGGCCACTTCCGCCCGGCCGACCAGGCACCCCAGGACGATGACGGCTTCGTCATCATCACGGCTGCCTCCGACGCCGGCATGGTCGACATCCACGACCGCCGCCCGCTGGTCCTGCCACCCGCCGTGGCGCGCGAATGGCTGGACCCCGAGCTGCCCCTGGAACGCGCCGCCGAGATCGGCGCGGTCGAGGGCACGCCGGTGGACGCCTTCGACTGGTACCCAGTGGGCAAGGCGGTGGGCAGCGTGAAGAACGATGGACCCGAGTTGCTGGAGCGGATCGCCGAGCCGCTGGTGTAGGCGCTGACCCATGTCCGCCTCGTCATCCGGCCGGCGGCGCAGTGGCTCCGCCCCTGCGGCCTCCTGCCCTTGGCCACCCTGACCAGCAAGGCGTCCGGAGCAAAGCCGGCGCAGCCGCGCCAACGCTGGAATGCCCAGCGCACGATACGCTGGGAAGTCGCCGTTATAATCACGGGATAGCCCTTGCCATGATCTAGTTGCAGGAGGCGATCATTTCCAAGCGTTTTTCTTCCGGCAACTACCCAGGTCCCATGAAAATCATACTGATGCGCCACGGCAAGCCGGCGCTGGAGAACTACCGTGCCGTCGCCGCGCGCGACATGGTCGACTGGATCGCGGACTATGATCGGTCCGATATAGGCACGGATGCCGCCACTCCGGAAGCGATAGCCGCGGCCAGGGACATCGGCCTGGCAGCCACCAGCACCGCACCACGCGCCCTGACTTCTCTCGCCGCACTGGGCAAGGCGCCAGCCATCGAGGACGCGACCTTTCGCGAGGCGGCCCTGCCCGTGGTGCGCGTTCCGCTGCTACGCCTGTCACCCTTCACCTGGGCCTTCGTCTTTCGTCTGCTCTGGCTTTGCGGAGTGACGAAAGACTCCGAGTCCTATGCCCAGGCGAAACGGCGGTCGAGACAGGCAGCAGACAAGCTCGCCGCCCTGGCCGGTGGCCCGGACAGCGTATTGCTGCTGGGCCACGGCGTCATGAATCGACTGATCGCCAGGCAGTTGCTACGCCAAGGCTGGGTAGCAGTCAGCAAGACCGGCGGTGGCTACTGGGGCTTTGCCGTCTATGAAAAGGCGGAATAGCGGGGCGGACTAGGCCGGCACCCGTATCGCACTCCCCTCCCGCTGCCGCGCCAGGTCGCGATAGCCGGCGGCCGGATGGCTCTCTGGCAGCCGCGGGCCGGCGCTGCCGAGCTTTTCGCGCAACGTGCCCGGCTGATAGGCGCGCTTGTAGACCCCGCGTCGCTGCAGCTCCGGAACCAGCAAGTCCACCACGTCGGCAAAGGTCTCGTGGGTCACCGCATAGGCCAGGTTGAAGCCATCGACGTCGGTCTCCTCGACCCAGCTCTGCAACTCGTCCGCTACCGTCGCCGGGCTGCCTACCAGCAGCGGTCCGAAGCCGCCGATGCCGACCCAGTCGGCCAGTTCCTGCACCGTCCATTGCTTGCCGGGATCGGCGGTGGAGAAGGCCTCCACGGCGGACTGGATGGCATTGGTGTGCAGGTGCTTGAGGACCTGGTCCGGACGGTAGGCGGCGAAGTCGATACCGGTCCAGCCGGAGATCAGCGTCAGGGCGCCTTCGTAGCTCACATAGCTCCTGTAGTCCTGCCACTTGGCCCGCGCCTGGGCATCGGTCTCGCCGACGATGACTGTCTGCAGATTGAAGATCAGCACCCGGCGCGGATCGCGACCGGCCTCGGCGGCCCGGCGGCGGATGTCGGCCACGGTTTTCTTCAGCACCGTCTTGGACGGCGCGGCGACGAAGACGCATTCGGCGTGCTCGGCGGCGAACTGCCGGCCACGGCTGCTGGCGCCGGCCTGGTAGAGCACGGGCGTGCGCTGCGGCGAAGGCTCGCAGAGGTGATAACCAGGCACCTGGAAGTGCCGGCCATGGTGGCCGATGGGATGCACCTTGGCCGGATCGGTGAAGCGGCCGGAGGCGCGGTCGCGCAGCACCGCGCCCTCTTCCCAGCTGCCTTCCAGCAGCTTGTAGACCACCTGCAGGTATTCCTCGGCGTAGTCGTAGCGCGCATCGTGGTCGGCCTGGGCGGATTGGCCGAGGTTGCGCGCGCCGCTTTCCAGGTAGGAGGTGACGATGTTCCAGCCGATGCGCCCCCGGGTCAGGTGATCCAGGGTGGAGAGCCGGCGGGCGAAGGGATAGGGATGTTCGAAGCTCAGGGAGGCGGTGAGGCCGAAACCCAGGTGACGGGTCACCGCCGCCATGGGGGTGATCAACGCCAGGGGATCGTTGACCGGCACCTGGGTGGCCTCGCGCAGGGTCGCCGCCGGGCCGCCGCCATAGACGTCGTAGAGGCCGAGCACATCGGCGATGAACAGGCCGTCGAACAGCCCGCGTTCGAGCAGTTGCGCCAGCTCCGTCCAGTATTCGAGGTCCTTGTACTCCCAGGAGCGGTCGCGCGGATGGCGCCAGAGTCCGGGCGACTGGTGGGCCACGCAATTCATGTCGAAGGCATTGAGGCGGATTTCGCGGGACATGGGAACTCCTAGCGCGACGCGTCGCGGCGCCGTGCCAATTGGTTGAGGGTCAGCACCAGCAGGATCAGCAGCCCGGTGGCCACCTGCTGCCAGTAGAAATTCCAGCCCACCAGCAGCAGGCCGTTGGCGGCCACCGCCAGCAGCAGCACGCCCAGCAGGCTGCCGGGGACGTTGGGCCGGCCGTGGCGATTGAGGCTGGCGCCGATGAAGACGGCGCCGATGCCGTTGATGAGGTAGGCATTGCCCGAGAGCGGCACATAGGCATCGATGCGCAGCGCCAGCAGGATGCCGGCGACCGCCGCCACCAGGGCCGTGGCCAGGCAGGTCCAGAGCGCCAGGCGGCGCAGCGCCAACCCCGAATGGCGCGCCACCAGCGGCTGGCTGCCCAGGGCCAGCAGGGCGCGACCCAGGCGTCCGCGCGCCAGTACCACCCCGTAGAGCAGTGCCAGCAGCGCCACCGCCCAGACCGCCGCCGGTGCGCCCAGCCAGCTGCTCGCGGGGGGTCGGAATTCGGGTTTGAGGTAGAGCGGCAGGCCGCCCTCGGACAGCAGCTGTTGCAGGCTGGTACCGATGAACAGCACGCCCAGGCTGGCCAGGAACGGCGACAGGCCCACGCCGGCCACCAGCAGGGCGTTGGCGAGGCCGACCAGCAAGCCCAGCCCCACCCCACCGGCGAGCGCCACGGCGAGCGGCCAACCGGCGTTGAGCAAGGCGATGCAACCGAAGGCCGCCAGATCCAGGACGATGCCCACCGAAAGATCGATGCCGCCCGCGGCGATGGCGTAGGTCAACCCCAGGGCCACCAGCGCCGGGACCAGGCCATTGTTCAGCAACAGGCTGAGCAGGTTGCCCTGGCTGAGAAAGCCGGGCGCGGCCAGGGCGAAGACCACCACCAGCGCCAGGAACAGCAGCGGCAATGCCAGGCGCAGACCGGACCGACCGAGGGCAAGGGTCGCGTTCATCGGCGGCTCTCCTGGCGCAGGCTGGCCGCGGCCACCACCAGCAGGATCAGCACACCCTGGACGCCATTGACCAGGAAGCTGCTCACTCCGAGCAACTGGAAGCCATTGCCGAGCATGCCCACCAGCAGCGCCGCCAGCAGGGTGCCGCCGACGCTGGGTTGCGCGCGCCAGGAGAACACCGTGCCGAGAAAGGCGATGGCCACCACCGGCAGCAGCAGCTCGCCCGAACCCGGGGTACTGCCGCTGAACCAGGCGACCGACAGCAGCGCCGCCAGCGCCGCACAACCGCCGGCCAGCAGATAGCTGGAAAACACCAGCCTGCGCACCGGCAGACCCGCGGCGCGGGCCGCCTCGGGATGGTCGCCCACCGCCGCCAGGCGCAGCCCGTAGGGGGTGCGTTGCAGGAGCACCGCCAGCGCCAGGGCGGTCAGCAGCAGCACCCAACCCGCGGCCGGAACGCCCAGCCCGCTGCCGAGGCCCAGCAGATCCAGCCAGGGCGCACTGGCCGGCAGCACGGTATTTTCGCTCAGCACCAGTTCCAGACCGGCCACCACGTTGAGACTGGCCAGGGTGGCCAGCAGCGGCGGCAGGCCCAGCAGGGTCACCGTCAGGCCGTTGAGCGCTCCGACCAGCAGCCCGCAGACCAGGGTCAGGCCGATGGCCAGTGGCGCGCCGTAGCCGGCGTTGACCAGGGTCGCGTGCAGCGCCGCGCAGAGTCCGAGATTGGCCGCCAGCGAGAGGTCCAGGCCACCGGCGAGCACGTTGCCCCCGCCGCCGACGATCACCAGGGTCAGGCCCAGGGCGAGAATGCCGGGAATGGCGGCCTGGGCCAGGATGTTGGCCAGATTGCCTGACCCGAGAAAGCCCGGTGCGCGCCAGGCGAACAGGGCCGCGATCACCGCGAAGGCCAGCAGCGCGCCATGGCGCCAGAGGTCCGGGCGCCAGGTCGGGACCGGGATCGACAACCGCTCAGGACGCGAGGCCAAGATCCGCCCTCCGCTGCTGTCTGGCGGGCCATTCGCTGGCTCCGGTGGCGGCCGCCAGGAGCTCCTCCACCGTCGATTCGGCCGCCGGGCGTGCCGGCAGCAGGCGGCCGCGATGCATCACGTGGATGCGGTCGCAAAGGTTGAGCAGTTCGGGCAGATCCACCGACAGGATCAGCACGCCGGCGCCCTGCTCCACCAGCCGCGCGACCTGGCGATAGAGTTCGGCGCGGGCGGCGAGATCGATGCCCACGCTGGGTTCGTCGAGCAGATAGAGTCGCGCGTCCCGGGCCAGCCATTTGCCCAGGGCGACCTTCTGCTGGTTGCCGCCACTCAGGTGCCGCACCGGGGTATCCAGGTCCGGGGTGCGGATGTCCAGCGCCTGGCGGAGCCCATGGGCGGCGCGACGCTCGGCCCCTGGCAAGCGCAGCCCGTAGCGGCTGAAGCGCTCCAGGGCCGCCAGGGTGAGGTTCTCGGTCACGGTGAGATCCAGGGCCACGCCCTGTTGGCGGCGATTCTCCGGCAACAGCGCCAGACCCGCCCGCACCGCCGCGCGGGGACTGGCGAAACGGTGCGGGCGACCGTCCAGCAGCACGTCGCCCTCGACTACCGGCACCAGGCCGAACAGCGTCCTGAGCAACTCCTTGGCGCCCGAGCCCACCAGGCCGGCGACCCCGACGACCTCGCCGCGGCGCACCTGCAGGTCGACCTCGGCGAAGGCGCCCGGACGGCCCAGCCTGCGGGTCTCCAGCAGCACCGCGCCCGGCGCCGCCTGGGCCTTGGGATAGGCCTCGCCCAGCTCCCGGTTGATCATCAACCGCGCCATGGCCGCTGCCGGCGTCACGCTGGGCGTCACCTCCGCCACCACCCGGCCGCCGCGCAGCACCGTGGCGCGATCGCAGAGGCGCTCGACCTCCTGCAGGTAGTGGGACACATAGAGCAGGGCCAGCCCCTGGTCGCGCAACTGGCGCAGCAGGCTCAGCAGGCGCTCCACCTCGCCATGGGCCAGGGCCACCGTGGGTTCGTCGAGCACCAGCACCTTGGGCGTGGCGAGCAGCGCCCGGCTGATCTGCAGCAGCTGCTGTTCGGCGCTGCTCAGCTCCGCCACCCGGGTTCGCGCGCGGCAGTCCAGGCCGAAGCGCTCGGCCAGCAACCGCTCCGCCGCCCGTTCCTGCCCACGGCGATCCAGCAGCGGGCCAAGGCGCCGCTCCTGACCGAAGAACAGCGCCTCGGCCAGGGTGAAATTGGGCGGCAGCAGCCGTTCCTGGTGGATGATGGATACCCCGCGCCGCGCCAGCTCGCGCGGCCCCGCGCCGAGCAGCGACTGGCCGTCCAGGCGCAGCGCGCCGGCATCCGGTGTCACCAGGCCACCGAGCACCTTGATCAGGGTGGACTTGCCGGCACCGTTCTCGCCGATCAGCCCGTGGATCTCGCCGGCCCTGAGGGTCAGGTCCACGCCGTCCAGCGCCTGGGTGGCGCCATAACGCCGGGAGATGCCCTGCAGTTCGAGGATCGCCCTGCTCATGGGTCACCTCGCAGCGCCGCGACCTGATTCAGATTGCCAGGGGTCGTGAGCAGGGTCGCCACATGGGTCTCCTTGGGCAGATCGCGCGCACCGGCCAGATACCGGGCGACGTTCTGCACCGCGGTCCGGCCCATCAGCGCCGGTTGCTGGGCGACCACCGCGCCGACCGGACTGTCGCCGCGCTTGAGCAACTCCAGCACCTCGGGAGTACCGTCGACGCCATAGGTCTTGATCTCGGTCCGACCGGCTTCGATCAGCGCCTGGCTGGCGCCGAGCTGGGGAATGTCCCAGGCCGACCAGATGGCGGCGATCTGGCCCTTGGGGTACTTGTTGAGCAGCGCCGCGATCTGGCCACGGGCGTCCTGCACGGTGTTGGGAATCACGTCGCGCAACTCGGGCTGGATGATCTTCAGTCCCGGATGGGCATCGAGCACCGAGCGCAGCTCGGCGTAGCGGATGGCGCAGACCGGCACGCCCTGGAAGCCGTTGAACACCAGGATGTCGCCCTTGCCGCCGGTGTCCTTCGCCAGTTGCTCGGCCAGCTCCCGCCCGGCGGCGGCGTTGTCCGAGGTGGTGTTGTTGAGGCTGTACTGGGACGGCGCATCGATGGTGAACAGCGGGATGCCGGCCGCCTGGATGCGGCGCAGCCAGGGGTCTATCACGCTCAGGGTGCCCAGGGTCTGGATCACCGCGTCCGGCTTCTGGGTCACCAGGGTCTGCAGCTGGGTGACCAGATTCTTGTCGTTGCGACCGGCGTCCAGGGTGATGGGCGTGCCGCCCAGCCGCTTGACCTCTTCCACCTGGGCCTGGAAGGCCTTGAGATCGAAGTAGTGACTGGTGCCGGTCATGCTGATGGCGATGCGCTTGCCGGCCAGCGACGGGATCTCGTCGGCAGCCGCCAGCGTGGCCGTGGCCAGCAGCGGCACCAGCAGGAGGGAACGGAGCAGTGTACGCAGTGACATGGCAGTCCTTTTCTAGTCGGTGATCGTCAGGTGGTGCTCGCCCAGCAGGCGCCGGAGGTCGCGAACGCTCGGTCCG
Organism: Pseudomonas sp. AS2.8; assembly: GCF_014190935.1. Taxonomy (NCBI): domain Bacteria; kingdom Pseudomonadati; phylum Pseudomonadota; class Gammaproteobacteria; order Pseudomonadales; family Pseudomonadaceae; genus Pseudomonas; species Pseudomonas sp. AS2.8. The sequence continues at coordinate 1,022,093 of NZ_JACHVV010000001.1, read as the reverse complement.
GGCTGACGAGGCGCCGGGGCGTCCGTCAGCCATTCGCGCTGGAGTTCGGCGGCGAGCTGGCGGGCGTGGTCGGTGGCCAGGCGCAGCTGGAGCTGGCGTACCGGTGCGTCCTCGCTGCGGTGCGGACGCTGCAGGGCGCGCGCGGCGGCCAGCCGCACCTGGAGGTCACCCACCGCGGCGATCACCAGCGGATCGCGGGCGCGGACGTCCTGGGGCAGTGCCTCGCGCAGGTGCGCGAGCACCTGTTCGGCGAAGGCGAGTTCGGCGTGGATGGCAGGGGCGAGATCGGTCATGGCTTCAGTTCCAGGCGTGACGGGGCGGCTCGACGCCGTTGAGCAGGTGGTTGCCGATCAGGTGGTACTTCCAGCGCACCGGATCGTGCAGGGTATGGGTGCGCGCATTGCGCCAGTGGCGGTCATGGCCGAAGCGCGCCGAGACGCTGCGGGTACCGCCCAGTTCGCAGAGACGATTGGCGGCGGCCAGGGCGATCTCGGTGGAGGCGACCTTGGCCTGCCCCACCACCACCGAGGCTTCGGCGACGCTGGCCGCGGAGGGCGCCGCCAGTGCCCGGTCGACGGCAGCGCCGGCGTCTTCCAGCAAGGCCTCGGCGGCGGCCAGCCGCCAGCTCAGGTCGCCGATCAGCGCCTGGCTCAACGGATCCTGCCAGCCGTGCTCGAGCCCGCTGTCGGTCCAGGGCCGCGCCAGCCGGGCAGCGGCCAGGCTGGCGGCAAAGGCGCCGCGAGCGATGCCGACATCCACCGCCGCCTGGATGATCTGGGATACCGGGCCGTCCGCCGTCGGCCGTTCGAAGGCCTTCCAGGCCGGCAGCACCGCGCTGCGCCGGACACTGACGCCCTTGAGCTGCACCCGGCCGCTGGCGGTGGTGCGCTGGCCGAAGCCGTCCCAGTCGTCGATCACCGTCAGGCCACCGGCATCGCGCGGGACCAGGGCGAGATGGGCCAAGCCCTCCTCGTCCAGCGCGACCGTGGGGACCACATGGGCGAACAGCGCGCCGGTGCAATAGGCCTTCTCGCCATCGATCCAGGCGGTGTCCCCGGTGAAGCGGATGCGCGTCTCGAACTGGGTGACGGTCTTGCTGCGCGCCTCGGAGAAGGCATTGCCGAAGCGATAGCCCTGGAGCACCAGACCGAGGTAGTGGCGCTGCTGATCCGGACTGCCGGTCAGCAGCAGGTTGTTGACCACGCCCAGGTGATTCTGTGGCAGCTGCCCCAGGGAGGGATCGGCCGCGGAGATACGGGCGATGACTTCGGCGACGGTGCCGAATCCCACCCCGGCGCCGCCGAACGACCGCGGCACGGTGATGGCCCAGAGGCCACTGGCCGAAAAGCGCTCGATCTCGGCCCAGGGCAGGCGTCGCTCCTGATCACGACTGAGCGCATCGCGGGCGAAATCCTCCGCCAGCGCCGCCGCGGCATCGAGGGCCTCGGCGGCGTCGCGCAAGCGCGTGGCGGGACGTTCGGGGACAGCACGGGGAACGGTATTGAGCGAGGTGGCGACGACCATGCAGGGACTCCCTTGGCGGTAACCCCTGAGCCAGAGCACGAGCTGTGCCATCGCCAAAAATACGATCTATATCAGCGACTTATATAAATATCCTGCGATCTGGAAGTCGCTGACCAGACACCTCGGCAGACAACTGTTGCCCAGCGGACAGCCCTGGGCAACAACCCGGGCAAGCCGTGAGACTGCCCGCAGGACGCCGCTCAACCCTCCGGATTCAACATCTCGCTGATCTTGTTGGCCAGGGCGTCGATGGCGAAGGGCTTGGTGATGATCTCCATGTTGGGGGCGAGATAACCCTCCACGTTGGAGCCTTCCGCGTAGCCGGTCGCCAGCAGCACCTTGAGCTCCGGGCGATTGGCCTGGGCCAGGTCCGCCAGCTGGCGGCCGTTCATGCCGGGCAGGCCCACGTCGGAAATCATCAGATCGATGCGCTGGGGATTTTCCAGGAAGGGAATGGCCTCCTGGGCATCCGCTGCCTCGAGGGTCTGGTAGCCCAGTTCGCTCAGTACCTCCAGGATCAGCGAGCGGACCACGACTTCATCCTCGACGACCAGCACCACTTCGCCACCGCCCAGCGGTGCGATTTTCTGCTCTTCGACCGCGAGGAGGCCCACCTCGCCACCCAGGCACGGCATGTAGAGCTCGACGCGGGTGCCCTTGCCCGGCTGCGAGCGAATCCGCACCGCGCCGTTGGCCTGGCGCATGTAGCCATACACCATGGACAGTCCCAGCCCCGTGCCCTGGCCGATCGGCTTGGTGGTGTAGAAGGGCTCGAAGACCTTGGCCAGCACGTCGGGGGTCATCCCCAGCCCGGTATCGGTCACGCTGAGCAGCACATAGTCGCCTTCCCTGAGCTCCAGGGCCGCGCCCTGCTCCGCCGTGAGGTGCACGGCGGCGGTGGTGATGGTGATGGTGCCGCCCTTCGGCATGGCATCGCGGGCGTTGATAGCCAGGTTGATGATGGCGCTTTCCAGCTGGTTGGCATCCATCCGCACCAGCGCCAGGCCCGCCGCCAGCTGCGTCCGGATGCTGATGTTTTCGCGCAGGGTGCGATGCAGTAGGTCTTCCAGCGACGCCACCAGCGGATTGACCTCGAGGGGTTTGAGATCCAGGGTCTGGCGGCGGGAAAACGCCAGCAGCCGCTGGGTGAGCGCCGCCGCCCGCTGCGCCGAGGTGACCGCCGCGTTGATGTAGCGCTCGTCCTCGCTGGAATCCCCGCCGCGCCGGCGCCGCTGCATCAGCTCCAGGCTGCCGATGATGCCGGTCAGCAGGTTGTTGAAGTCGTGGGCGATGCCGCCGGTGAGCTGGCCGACCGCTTCCATCTTCTGCGCCTGGTGCAGGGTGTCTTCCACCCGGGAACGCTCGGCCACCTCGGCGGCGACCCGCGCCTCGAGCGTCTCGTTGAGTTCCGACAAGGCCTTTTCGGCCTGCTTGCGGGCCGTGACGTCGGCGCAGGTGCCGGTCACATAGGAGGGCTGGCCGGCGGCGTCGCGAAAGACCTTGCCCTTGCTCAGCAGCCACTGCTCGCCCGGTCCGCGCTGGAGCCGGAATTCGACGACGAAATCCTTGCCGTCCAGGCAGTCGACCAGGCAACGACGGACCCGCTCCCGGTCATCCACCTGGACGAAGTCCAGGAAGCGCTCGACGGGGTCGGCCGTGAGGACATCGGGCAGGCCGAAAAGCTGCTGCAGCGCGCTATCGCAATAGAAGCGGCATTCGTCGAGGTACCAGTCGAAGATGCCGGCCTCGGAGGCCAGCAGCGCGGCGCGAAAGCGTTCGTCGGCGAGCTTGAGGCTCGAGCGGGAGTGTTGCTGGGCGAGTATCTGCTCGGTGACGTCTTCGGTCTGGTGGATGATGTAGATGACCTCACCGCGGTCGTCCAGCACCGGGACGTTGAGCGGGCTCCAGTAACGCACCTCGAAGCCGCCGCCCTCGCTGTCCGGCCGCGGGATGTCGTACTGGGTGACCGCCATGCGATCCGGCTCGCGGCTCTGGATCACCCGCTCGAAAGAGGCCCGCAGTACCCCGGCGCCGAACTCCGACTTGCCGTCGGGGTTGCGCCCGAACACTTCGAATATCGAGCGCCCGATGCAGTCCTCGCGCCGGGTATTGGTGCCACGCAGGCGCCCTTCGTTGGCCGCCACCATGATGAAGTCGGGGCCTGGAGCAAGCACCAGAACCAGATGAGGAAGGCGTTCGAAGAGCAGTTGGAAGTCTGGATCCTGAGGCATGGGTACCTGCATAGTCGGTCAGCGCGAAACGGGTGGTTGCCGGGTAGACCCCAGGCAACTCGGTCTTTTTCTCCTTCTGTGGAGGCCACTGGCCAGGGCTGGGTTCCACCGCCAAGACGAGACGCCTCCTGGGGCGCGGTCGACCCCCGAGTCAGCCGACCGACCATGCGCGGACGCCGGCTAGGCCCTGACCGCTCCGGGGCGTGACGAACCCTCGGCGCGAGCCGCGCTGGCCTCACCGCCCGCTCAGCGCGCCGCCGAATCTTCTGCGGTAATCCCCCGGACTCAGCCCCACCACGCGGGTGAAGACCTTGCGGAAGGCGCCCGGATCGCTGTAGCCGACCTCCCAGGCGACCCGTTCCAGGGGTAGCCGGCTGGCCTGCAGCAACTCGCGGGCGCGACCGACGCGCAGTTGCTGGCCATAGGCGGTGGTGGTCATGCCGGTGGCCTGGCGAAAGCGGCGCAGAAAGGTGCGCGGCTCGAGTCCGGCGCGGTGGGCCAGGGTGTCCAGGGCGAGATCCTGGGCGCCCGTCGCCTGCAGCCATTCCTGCACGGCGAGGATGGCGCTGTCGCCGTGGTTCAGGCGCGGCGAAAAGGCGCTGTAGTAGCGCTGCTGTCGGCCAGGCGGGTCTATGACCAGGGTCCGCGCGGTGTCGAGCATGCGCCTGGCGCCCAGGTAGCGATCGACCAGGCGCAGGCCGAGATCGGTCCAGGCCATGAGACCGCCGGCGGTGACCAGGTCCTCGCCATCGATGAGCAACTGGTCGGCGTCCAGGCTCACGGCCGGAAAACGGGCGGCGAAGCGCTCGACATGCAGCCAGTGGGTGGTGGCGGTGCGGCCATCGAGCAGACCGGTTTCCGCCAGCAGGAAGGCGCCGGCGCAGATCGAGGCCAGGCGCACGCCCTCGCCATGGCGTTGGCGGAGCCAGTCACGATAGGGCGCGGCGGCAGCGGGTGAAATCGGCTCCGCCAGACTGGGTGGCAGGATCAGCACCTGCAGCGCGCCATCTGCCCCCCGGCAGGGAATCGTAGACCCGCCTGGGTAGCGTCTCGCCCTCCTCCAGCCGCCAGTGGCTGACGCGCAGCCGGGGGCACTCGGCATCCTCCGCGGTCCCGGTGAGGCGTCCGGCGATCTCGAACAGGTCGGTGAGGCCGGGTACCGTCGCCCGTTGCACGCCGGGATAGAGCAGCAGGCCGAGTTCGATCGGTGGTTGATCGTGCATGTGTCGCTGGCGCCCCTGAAGTTGTCGGTCACGCCTCTTCGCCCGCAGGCGCGGCTGGCCAATCATGGCCGGACCCAAACCAGAAGCATCTTCCGAGAGGCTGGACATGAGCAAGCACGCCGTCGTCGTCATCGATCTGCAGAACGAATACCTCCCCCGCGGCAAATTGCCCCTCAGTGGCATCGAGGCGGCGGTCGCCAATGCCGCGCGGATCATCGCCCACGCCCGAGACCAGGGCGTTCCGGTGATCCATGTGCAGCATCTGTCGCTGAGCGCCGAGGCGCCGATCTTCGTGCCCGGCAGCGATGGCGTGGAGTTCCAGGCCGCCGTCGCGCCCCGGGCCGGCGAGCCGGTGGTGGTGAAGCACTATCCCAATGCCTTTCGCGAGACCTCGCTCGAGCAGCTGCTGGACGAGCGCGGTATCGAATCGCTGGTGGTGGTGGGCGCCATGAGCCACATGTGCATCGACGCCGGCGTCCGCGCCGCGGCCGATCTGGGCTATGCCGTGACGGTGATCCATGACGCCTGCGCCACCCTGGAGCTGGAATTCGCCGGGGTCCGGGTGCCGGCGGCCCAGGTGCACGCCGCCCTGATGGCCGCGCTGGCCTTCGCCTATGCGAGCCTGGCGTCCACCGACGGCTATCTCGCCGGCCAAGGCAGGGCGGCGCCCGAAGCGCCTTAAGGCACGCCCTGGTCAACCAGCTCCAGCCGCGCGACCCGGGTGCCCGGCGGCAGCAGCGCGCCCGGCGCGATGACCGCATTGGCGCCCAGCCGGCAACCGTCGCCGATCAGGGCGCCGAACTTGACCACCCCGGTATCGATCACCTGCTCGCCGTGGCGGATGCGGATGACCGCGCCGTCACTTTCGTTGCGGTAGTTGGCGACGATGGCGCCCGCCTCCAGATTCACCCCGCTGCCGATCAGCGAATCCCCGACGAAATTGAAGTGGGCGAGCTTGCTGCCGTCCAGCAGCAGACTGCTCTTCAACTCGCAGGCCGGACCCACCACGCAGTGGGCGCCCAGGTGGACACCGCCGCGCAGATAGGCGCCCGCCGCCACCAGGGTGCCGGGGCCGATGATGACCGGGCCCTTGAGCACCGCGCCCGCCTCCACCACCGCCGTCTCGTGGATGGCGCTGTCGCCCTGGCGCCGATAGCCGGGACCGAGGCGCGCCAGCAGCACCCTGACCTGCTCCTCGCAGGCGCCGGTATGCGTCCAGGGCGCGGCGGGCTCCAGGCCCAGGCCGGGCCAGGCGGTGATGAAGGTGGCGATATCCAGGTCAGGCCTGACGGGCCTCGGCAGTGGTGGAACGCCTGCCGATTCTGACCTGAGTTCCCAGCGGATGCTCGCTCGGGCGGGCGAACGGCTCAGGCGTCGCGCAGACGCCCCAGATGACCGCTGAGCATGGCCGCGACGGTGCGGCAGGTGCTTTCCGCCGGCAGTTCCTCATCGAACAGCAACTCCACGGTGGAGTGGATCAGCTCGACCACGATCCGTGCGACCTGGGCGACGGCGGCCGGCGGCACGCTGGGCAGCAGCAGTACCAGCAACGCGGCCTGCTGCGCCGCCACCCGGCGGTGCGAATCCAGGCGCACGTGCTCCAGCGAGGGCACCGCGCGCAGCGCCTTGAGGATCCACATGCCACCGGCGGTCTCGGCGGTGACCCGGTAGGTATCCAGCAAAAGCCCGGTCAAGACGTCTTCCACCCGCTCCAAAGGACCGGCCAGCAGCTCGGCATTGATCCGCCCGTCTATCTGCGCATTCTGCTTCTCCAGCAGGCGCCGGCCCAGTTCCTCCAGCAGGGCGTACTTGTTGGGAAAGTAGCGGTAGAGCGCCGGCGGGGTCAGCCCCGCGCAGTCGCAGACCAGATTGGTCGACAGCCGCTCGATGCCGACCTGACAGAGCACCTCCGCCGCCGCGGCCAGGATGCGTTCGTAGGTTTCCGCTGCCCGCTGCTGGCTGGGGCGGGCCTTGGGCGTGGCGCGGGAGGATGGAGCGGACTCTTTGGCGACCATGAAAAAGCTCTCGGCTAGACGAAAAAACACCTTGATGGGCAGTAAAATGATAGTTATAACTATCGTGTAGCGATAACTATCATATCAGCAACCGCGTTGCCCTTACTGCCTCCAGCCACAACCACAACAATCAGCAGGAGTCTCTTCCATGAAAACACCCCTCGCGCTCGCCGTCGCCCTCTGGGCGCTACCCCTGGCCCCGGTTCTGGCGGCCGACGCCGCACCGGTCCAGGGTCTCTGGCTGACCGCCGACCAGGGCGCCGCCGTCAGGGTCACGCCCTGCGCCGACAACGCCAGTGCCCTGTGCGGCACCATCGTCTGGGACAAGGACGCCGGCAATGCCCATGACACCTGCGGCACGCGCATCTTCCAGATGAGTCGCGACGACGGCGGCACCTGGCGCGACGGCTGGGTGTTCGATCCGCGCGATGGCAAGAAGTACAAGGGCTACGTCCGCCGCAAGGGCGACGACCTCAACATCCGCGCCTATGTCGGCACCGAGGTGCTCGGCAAGACCGAACAGCTCACCCCGCTGAGCACCCTCCCCGCCACCCCGCACTGCAGCTAAGCCATCGCAAGGAGCGACCCCATGAACCGGATTCTTCACCGCACCCAGGCGGCGGCCCTGCTGTGCCTGAGCGTTCTCGGCAGCGCGGTCCAGGCCGATGACGACCTGGCCAGCTATGCCCTGACCATCACCCCGCGCCTGCTTTCGGATGTGCGCAACCGCAGCATCTCGGATTCGCTCAATCGGCCGGGGGCCAAGGTCACCGTGGAATTCGCCCACGAAAGCGGCCTGATCGGCCTGGCGGAACTCGGCACCGTGAGCAAGAAGCAGTTCCTCGACGGCGATGGCGCCAACGTGCTGCTGGCCGGCGGCTACCGCTTCGGCGATCCGGAGGCCTGGCACTTCGGCGTCGGGCTGGCCGGGGAATTCTTTCCCGGCGCCCACTTCAAGGCGCCCAGCCGCATCGATCCGGAGACCGGCGCCCCCGATGGCTTTCGCAGCACAGACTACAACAGCCAGTTCGCCGTGCTGGAGATCGGCTACGGGGCACTGCAGGGGCGCATCCTCAACGTGCTCTCGGAAAATTATCGCGGTGCCAACACCGCCGGTGTCTGCGGCGCCCAGCTGCAATTCAACCCCGATCCCACCAAGGGCCTGGAGTGCTATGCCAAGGGCGAGCACAACTCCCGCGGCAGCCTGCTCTACGACCTGGACTATCGCTACGAGCTGACCCCGCGCACCAGCCTCAAGCTGCACGCCGGCTACCAGCAGATACGCAATTTCTCCGAGGCCAACTTCAGCGACTACGGCGTCGGCCTGGTGCATCGCCACTGGGGCTTCGACTTCGGCCTGGACTACCTGAGTCCCCATACCCGGGCGCGCGAACTCTACATCGCCGAAGACGGCGACCATCAGCGCGCGACGGACGAGGCCCGCTGGGTGCTGTCCGTGGCCCGTCCCTTCTGAGCCGGCGCCCATGAAACCTCACGTCTTCGCCACGCCGCCCGCGCCGGCCCAGGCCACCGCCCTCGACGGCCTGGTGCTGGTGGTGGACCTCGGCACCTCCGGCTGCAAGAGCGCGCTGGTCACCCTCGGCGGCGAGGTGGTCGCCTGGACCTTCCATGGCGTCACCCTGCACGTCGAAGGGCACAGTGCCGAACAGGAGCCGGAAGACTGGTGGCAGGCCTTCCTGCGCGGCGCCGGCGAATTGCTGGCGGCGGATCCGGCGCGGCGGCGGCGGGTGGTGGCGGTGTGCTGCTCGACCCAGACCGAGGGCACGGTGTGCGTGGACGCCAACGGCCAGGCCCTGGGCCGGGCGCTGCTCTGGCTGGACATGCGCGGCGCCGAATCGGTGGCGCGGCGGGTCGGCGGTGGTCGACTGAAGGTGGCCGGGTATTCGCCGTTCAAGCTGTGGCGCTGGATCCGCCTCACCGGCGGCGCGCCCTCGCTGTCGGGCAAGGATTCCGCCGGGCACATCGCCTATCTGCAGGACCACCAGCCGGAGCGCTATGCGCGCACGGTGAAGTTTCTCAATGTCCTCGACTTCATGAATCTGCGCCTGACCGGTCGCTGCTGCGCCACCGCCGATTCCATCTGCACCGCCTGGATCACCGACAACCGCGATTCGCGCCAGGTGAAGTACGACGCCGGGCTGATCCGCACCCTGGGCTTCGATCGCGACAAGCTGCCCGACCTGGTGGATTCGGCGGAGGTGATCGGCACCCTGACCGGCGCGGTGGCCGACAGGCTCGGGCTGCCGCGCAGCACCCCGGTGGTGGCCGGCTCGGTGGACACCTCGGCGGTGGCGGTGGGCTCGGCGGTGGAAGACTTCGCGCCGCACCTCTACCTGGGCACCTCTTCCTGGCTGGGCGCTCATGTGCCCTTCAAGAAGTCCGATGTCTTGCGCCACATGGCCGCCGTGCCCAGCGCGGTCAAGGGCCGCTACCTGGCCATGGCGCTGCAGACCGCGGCGGGCGCCAACCTGTCCTTCCTGCGCGACAAGGTGCTCTACCACCCGGACGAACTCCTCAGCGACGAACAGCACCCGGATCTCTATGCCCTGCTCGACCGAATCGCCGCCCGGGTGCCGGCCGGCGCCCGCGGGCTGCTCTACACCCCCTGGCTGTATGGCGAGCGCAGCCCGGTGGACGATCCCAGCCTGCGCGCGGCCCTGATCAACCTGTCGCTGGAGCACACGCGGGAAGACATCATCCGCGCCTTTCTCGAAGGGGTGGCGCTCAACACCCGCTGGATGCTGGAACCCTTCGGCCGTTTTCTCGGCCGCCGGCCGGAGCGGATCACCGCGGTGGGCGGCGGCGCCCAGTCCAATCTCTGGTGCCAGATCATGGCCGACGTCACCGGCCACGTGATCGCCCAGCCCGATGCGCCCATCCAGGCCAATGCCCGGGGCTCGGCCTATATCGCCGCCGCCGGCATCGGCGCCCTGGCCTTCAGCGACGTGCCGGGGCTGCAGCGACCGCCGCGTCTCTACCAGCCCTGCCCCCAGGCGCGGGCGCGCTACGACGACAGCTACGCCACCTTTCTCGAAGTCCGCCGGCGCCTGGCGCCGCTCTACCGCCGCCTCAACCCCAACCAGGGAGCCCGACCATGAGCGATACCCTCGAAGCGCGCGAACAGGTGGTCGATCTCTGCCTGCACCTGGTGCGCCGCGGCTTCTTCGCCGCCACCGGCGGCAACCTGGCCCTGCGCCTGGACGCCGAGCGCATCGCGGTGACCCCCTCCGCCCTCGACTACTACCAGATGGGCGCGGAGGACGTCTGCATCCTGCGCCTGGCCGATCTGCACCAGCTCGAAGGCGATCGCGCGCCCTCGGTGGAAACCGGGCTGCATGCCCGGGTGCTGCGGCGCTTTCCGGCCGCGGGCTGCAGCCTGCACACCCACCAGCCGCTGGCCAGCGCCTGCACCCTGCTGGGCGAGGCCCTGACCGTCGACGACCCCGAGCGCTGGCCCGAGCTGGGCCGCCGCCTGCCGCTGGTGGGCTATGCCCCCTCCGGCACCGGCTGGCTGGCCAAGCGCCTGGATCGCGCCCTGAGCGCCGAGAGTCCGGCCTATCTACTGCGCAACCACGGAGTGCTCTGCTACGGCGCCAGCGCGCGCCAGACACTGGCGGTGCTGGAGCAGCTGGAAGCCTTCTGCGAGCACTACCTGGTCGGCCGTATCGCCAGCCGCCCCGGCGTCTCCGCCGCCGACAGCCTGGCGCGCCAGCGCCTGCTGACCACCCTCACCGCCTCCCTCCCGTCCTGAGGTCCGCCATGAATCAGCCCCTGACCACCCCGCCGCCCCTGGTACCCACGCCGCCGGCGATTTCCGCCTGGCCGGATACCGAGACGCTCTATCGCCGTTTCGACGCCCTGGTCAAACAGCCCATGCGCCCGCTGCGCCGCGAGGCGCTGGCCAAGGTCATGGGCTATTTCGACGAGCGCTGCCAGGGCTCGCGGCGACTGGCGGAAGAAGCCAAGCGCTTCATTCCCGGGGGCATCCAGCACAACCTGGCGTTCAACCACCCCTTCCCCCTGGCCATCGCCCGGGCGGAGGGCGCCCACCTCACCGACGTCGACGGCAACCGCTACATCGACTTTCTCCAGGCCGGCGGTCCCACCCTGCTCGGCTCCAATCATCCCGGCGTGCGCGACCAGGTGCAGCGCATCCTCGCCGAGTGCGGCCCGGTCACCGGCCTGCTGCACGAATACGAGGTCAAGCTCGCCGAACTGGTCTGCCAGAGCGTGCCCGGCATCGACCAGGTGCGGCTGCTGGGCTCGGGCACCGAGGCGGCCATGGCCGCGGTACGCCTGGCGCGGGCCTATACCGGTCGCCGCTGGATCATCAAGATCGGCGGCGCCTACCACGGTTGGAGCGATCAGCTGGTGTACGGCATGCGTCTGCCCGGCACCGGGCGCATGGAGGCCCTCGGCATTCCCCGGGGCGCCACCGCCCACACCCAGGAAAGCCCGCCCAACGACCTCGAGGCCCTGCGCCGGCGGCTGCAACTCAATCGCCTGCGCGGCGGCACCGCGGCGGTACTGGTGGAGCCCTTCGGCCCGGAAAGCGGCACCCGCCCGGTGCATCCGCAGTTCAATCGCGAGGTGCGCAAGCTCTGCGACGAATTCGGCGCCCTGCTGATCTTCGACGAGGTGGTGACCGGGTTTCGCGCCGGCATGGGCGGGGCCCAGGGCTACTTCAAGGTGCTGCCGGACCTCACCGTGCTCGGCAAATGCCTCACCGGCGGCTATCCCATGGCCGGGGCCCTGGGCGGCAAGGCCGAGGTCATGCAGCTGCTGGTGGGCGGCATCGGCACCTCGTCGAAGCGCGCCTTCGTCGGCGGCACCCTGTCGGCCAATCCGCTGTGCTGCGTGGCCGGCTACTACGCCCTCAAGGAGATCCAGCGCCTCGACGCCGCTGGCCAGGCCGGCCGTGCCGGCGATCGGCTGCGCCAGGGCCTGGACGAGATCATCGAGCGCCGCAACCTGCCCTATGTCGCCTACAACCTGGGCTCCATCGTCCATCTGCAGACCTCCGGCGTGCTGCTGCTCGACACCGGCAACCCGCTCAAGCTGCTGCGGGTGCGCAACGAGGCCAAGGCGCGGAAGCACATGATGGAAGAGATGGGCGCGGCCTACACCGCCCATGGCCTCATCACCCTGGCCGGCAGCCGCATCTACACCAGCCTGGCCGACACCGACGCCGTGATCGACGACGCCCTGGAGCGTTTCGACCGGGTCTTCCAACTGGTATGAGGCCGCCCATGAAAGCCGAATTGCGCCAGCAATGGCTGGATCTGCAGCACCGTCTGGCCCGCCAGGGCGAACGCTCGGCCCTGGCCCTGTCGGTGCGCATACCGGGGGCCGCGAGCCTCTGGTACGGCACCCTGGGCGATGCCGCCCCCTGCGCGATCGAGCTGACCCGCAGCAGCGGCGGCGCCCTCGATCACGCGCTCATCTACCGGTCGCGACCGGATGTCGGCGCCATCATCCAGGGGGCCGGGCGCTACGGGCAGCATGTGGCGGACTTCGGCGGCCAGTTGCCGCAGCTGTTCGACGAGCAGGCCCGCCACCTGGGGCGGATGGCGCCCGCGGTGGCCAGGGGCGATGCCCTGGCGGAAGCCCTGGCCGACCAGGGCAACGTCCAGCTGCTCGGCGGCCAGCCGCTGTGCCTGGGGACCACCGCCAGTCGCGCCGCCCTCAATGCCGAGCTGTTCGAGAAATGCGCCAAGGCCTACACCCTGGCGCAGGCCACCGGCGCGGTGCTCACCCGCCTGCCCTGGTGGGTGGTGCTGATCGCCACCCGCCGGCTCCAGCGCGACCAGCGCGCCGCCGCCGAGGCCTTCCGCCAGGGCCGGCTGCCGGCGGAAAGCCGCGGTTACTAGCCACTCTTCGAAGGTAGCGCCCATGACCGTCTCCTCGCCCTCTTCGCCCCGCCAGGTCTGCGCCGCACTGCTGCTGGGTTCCCTCGCCCTGCTGATCCTCGGCCTGCAGCCGCTGCTGCTCGGCGAGCTGTTCACCAGCGGCCGGGCCAGCCTCGACGGCCTGGGCCTGGTGGCCATGGGCGAGATCGTCGCCCTGGGCCTGGGCGTGATCGCCGGTGAGGCCCTGGGCCCGCGCCTGGGGCTGCCGGCGGTCCTGCTACCGGCGACGCTGCTGGCGGTCGCCGCCGACCTGGCCAGTGCCCAGGCCAGCGGTGATCTGCCGCTGCTCGGCCTGCGCGCCCTCGCCGGCCTCGGCGAAGGCCTGCTGCTCTGGGCGGCGGTGGCGCTGATCGTGCGCCAGCCTGCCGCCGAGCGGCTATCCGGCCTGTTCATGGCGCTGCAGACCTTTTGCCAGGGCCTGCTGGCCGCTGCTCTGGCGCTGTGGATCCTGCCCCGCCTGGGCAGTTCCGGCGGTTTCCTGCTGCTGGCCGGCGTCACCGCCGTGGCGCTGCCGCTGACCGCCGCCCTGCCACGCCGGCTGGCGGCGATGGAGATCTCTGCCAGTACGCCCGTCCGCCATAGATGGCGGCTGCCCCAGGCCCTGCTGCTGGCCTTCGTCGGCTGCCAGCTGGCCGCGATCGGTGCGCTCTGGGCCTATCTGGAGCCCTATGGCGAAGCCCTCGGACTGGACGCCAGTCAGGCCCAGACCCTGATCGCCGCCAGCTTCGCCGCCCAGTTGCTCGGCGGCCTGGCCGGCGCGGCCCTGGTGGCCTGGCTGCCGGCCGCCAGTACCCTGACCCTGGCGACCCTGCTGCTGGGCAGCCTGGCCGCACTGATCTACGGCCTGGCACCGGGGGCGCACCTGACCTTCGCGCTGCTGTGCCTGAGCTTCACGTTTCTCTGGCAGACCCTCACCCCCTTCCAGATCAGCCTGGCCCTGCGGCTGGACGCCAGTGGCCGCATCGCCACCCTGGTGCCTTCGCTGCAATTGCTCGGCTGCGCCGCCGGCCCGGCGCTGGCGTCCCTCTGGCTGCAGGGCGCCGCGGTCCGGCCCGCCGCCCTCACCAGCGCCCTGCTCGCCCTGCTGGCCCTGGGACTGGCGGCCCTGCTCGCCCTCAGTGCCCCTGCCCCCCGGCCGGTACCGCGCTGGCGCTGGCAGCGCCCAGGCTGAATACTGCCGTCGTCGCCGCGTCGCCTCCTTTCTGCCCCCTTGCGGACTGCTGCCATGAATGCGCCCCTCCCCGATCCCGCTCCCACTCTGGTCGATCCCGAGACCCTGCAGCGACTGTTCGCCGCCCAGGGACCACGCGCCCTGGCCCTGCGCGGTTCCAGCGCCGCCGAGCGCCTGAGCCTGCTGCAGCGCCTGCATGGCGCCCTGGTGGCGCGGCGTGGGGCGCTCTATGCGGCCTTTCGCCAGGACTTCGGCAAACCCGAGGTGGAGGTGGAACTGTCGGAGATCATGCCGGTGCTGGAAGAGATCCAGCACGCGCGCCGCCACCTGCGCCGCTGGATGAAGCCGCGGCGGGTGCGACCGACCCTGACCTCCCTCGGCTGCCCGGCGCACATCCACAGCCAGCCGCGCGGGCGCTGCCTGATCATCGGCCCCTGGAACTACCCGGTCTCCACCCTGCTCGGCCCGCTGGTGTCGGCGCTGGCGGCCGGCAACAGCGTGATGCTCAAGCCCTCGGAATTCACCCCGGCGGTCAATGCGGTGCTGCGCGAGCTGCTGGCCGAGGCCTTCACCGCGGACACCGTGGCCTTCTGCGAAGGCGACGTCAGCACCGCTCAGGCGCTGCTGGCCCTTCCTTTCGATCACTTCTTCTTTACCGGCTCCACGGCCGTGGGCCGCCTGGTGATGCAGGCCGCCGCTCGGCACCTGGCCTCGGTGACCCTGGAACTGGGTGGCAAGTCGCCGGCGATCATCGACGCCAGCGCCGACCTGGACGCCGCCGCCGAGTTGCTGCTCTGGGGCAAGTTCCTCAATGCCGGCCAGTCCTGCGTGGCGCCCGACCATGTCTTCGTCGCCCGCCGCCTGCTACCGGCGTTCAAGGAGCGCTGTCGTGCCCTGCTGGTGCAGCGCTACGGCACCGATGCCGCCGCCAGCCCGGACTACGCCCGGCTCATTCACCAACGCCACGCCAGCCAGCTGATCGGGCTGCTCGAACAGGCCCGGGCCGCCGGTGCCCAGCTGATCCACGGCGGCGCGCACGATGCGGCCGGGCGCTATCTCGCCCCGACCCTGCTGGATTGCTCGGCCATCGATAGCCCCCTGGACAACCAGGAGCTGTTCGGTCCGCTCTTGCCGGTGATCGCCTATGACGACCTGGAAGAGGTACTGCAGCGCATCGACGCCGGTCCCAAGCCCCTGGCGCTCTATCTCTGGAGTCGCGATCGCGCGGTGCAGCGGCGGGTCGTCGCCCGCACCAGCTCCGGCAGCGTCGGCCTCAATCTGTGCATGCAGCAGTACACCCAGCTGCACCTGCCCTTTGGCGGCGTCAATCACTCCGGCAGCGGCAGCGCCCATGGCCAGGCCGGTTTTCGCACCTTTTCCCACGAGCGCAGCGTGCTCGCCGCCGGTCCGCTGCTGGCCGTTCGTCTGCTGCTGCCGCCCTATTCGCCGTTCAAGCTGCGACTGGCGCAGTGGGTGTCGCGCCTGACCGGAGGCGGCTAGAAAACGCCCAGCAGGGCACACCATCCGCCGGGAATGACGCTTCCAAGGATGCACGAGCGGCAAACCAGCCTTTAGAATGACGGGCCGCCAGCCTTGGGCGTGCCAATCTGCAATCGGCGCGGTCCAAGCCCGGCATGGGTTACCCTTGCACGTGAATTCTATTGGAGCGGTGAGCTGAACGATGGGCTTTGAGCAACTAGCTGAACTACGCGACCGCCTGCGGGCCGAAAAAGCGCAGGTAAAGACCGAGAGCAACGAGCGGCCGGCGCGGAGACCTTCACCGAAAGCCAAGCCCCGCGAGCAGAAGCCCCGCGAGCAGGATCCGGTGGTCGAAGGCATCCGCCGTCTGCAGAAGCACTTCCCGCTGGCCTTCCCGGTCAATCCGGCACCCAAGGTGCCGCTCAAGGAAGGCATCCTGAAAGACGCCGAGCAGCACCTGGAGCGCCTGGGCATCACCGGTGACCAGCTCAAGCAGTCGATCGCCACCTGGTGTCGCGGCACCCGCTACTGGGCGGCCATGACCGAAAACGCCCCGCGCCTGGATCTGGATGGCCAGCCGGCTGGCACCGTGACCGCCTCCCAGGCGGTCTATGCCAAGCAGCAGGCACGCCGCCAGCGCGCCCAGGCCCGCCGTGAGCAGGCCAAGGCCAAGGCGGACACCGCCGCGCCGGTCGAAGCTGAGGCGCCGGCAGCGGCCGAAGCCGTCGCCGCCCCGGCGGACGACGCCTCCGCCTGAGTCCAGCTGCCCCTGTCGCCCTGACAGGGGCAGTCGCTCCAGACGCCTGCCGCGCTAGGACCGGCGTCCCGGCAACTCGATCCGCATCACCGTACCCCCACCCTCGCGCCCCAGGGCGACGATGCGGCCCTGATGCGCCGCGCAGATGGCGCGGGCGATGGACAGGCCCAGGCCGCTGCCACCGAGGTGCCGCGCCCGGGAGCTGTCGGCGCGCCAGAAGCGGTGAAAGACCCGCTCGCGATCGGCTTCGGCAATACCCGGGCCGCGATCCCGGAATTCCAGCACCAGCCCCTCTGCCAGGGCGAGCTGGACGATCTCCAGTTCGCCGCCGCTGGCGCCATAACGCAGGAAGTTTTCCAGCAGGATGTTGAGCAACTGGCCGATGCGATCGCGGTCGGCGTACAGCTGTTGACGGGGATCCAGTTCCAGACGGAGTCGTAGCGCCTCGGCCTGCAGCTGGGGCGCGAACCAGGCCAGCCGCTCTTCCACCAGCGCCGCCAGGGCGAAGGGCCGCTGATCCAGCGCCAGTTGCCCGGCCTCGGCCAGCGACAGGGTATGCAGATCGCCCACCAGGGTGTTGAGCAGGTCGAGCTGGCGCTTGACCATCTGCAACTGGCGGGCATCGGCGGGAAAGACCTCGTCGAGGATGCCCTGCACCCGCACCGAGGCGGCGTTGAGCGGAGTGCGCAGCTCATGGGCGAGGATGGCGCTGGAATCGCGCACGTCGCGCTCGTATTGCTGCAGCCGCGCGGTGAGGCTGTTAAAGTCCAGCGCCAGCCGGCGCAACTCCGCCGGTGCCGTGTCGGACACCTCCAGGCGGGTGTCCAGCTCACCGGAGGCCACCCGCCGCGCCGCCGCGGCGATGGCGGAGAACTGGCTCGACAGCGGGCGTGAGAGCCGAAAGCCGGCCAGCAGGATCAGCGGCACGGCCGCCAGCAGCAGCCCGGCCAGCACCCACCAGTCGCGGCTGGCGATACCGGGCAGGAAATAGCGCACCGGATAGTAGTGGCTGAACAGCGCCCAGAGCCGTGCCTCGTTTTCCCGCGGATCGGCGCGCAGCTGGAGGATTTCCGCCCGGGCCGCCTGGGGCACTTGGCGCAGCACCCACCAGTCGCCGAAGAGAAACCAGAGGTACATGCCGGCGGCGATCAGCAGCACCGCGCCCAGGGCCAGCAGGCTCATGCGCCAGCCGACCCAGCGCCCCAGCGGGGCTTGGCGCTTCATGAGAAGCGATAGCCGATGGCGCGCACCGTCACCGGCACGCCGGGAAGGCCCGCCGCTTCCAGCTTGCGCCTGAGGTTGTGCAAATGGGTGTCCACCACCCGCGCCAGGGCTTCGCTCTCCGGCAGACAGCGCTCCAGCAATTCCTCGCGGGTAAAGGCCTTGTGCGGGGTGCGCATCAGGGTGGCGAGCAGGCCGAATTCGGTGGGCGTCAGTTCCAGGACGCGCGCCTCGACGGTGGCGCTGAAACGCTCCAGATCCACCGTCAGGGCACCGTGGCGTAGCCAGCGGTCATCGCGCGGCGCCTGGTGGCAGCGGCGCAGCACCGCGTGCACCCGCGCCACCACCTCCCTGGGGTTGTAGGGCTTGACCACATAGTCGTCGGCGCCATAGCGCAGGGCGCCGAGCTTTTCCGGCTCGTCGCCGATGGCGGTCACCATGATCACCGGGGTATCCCCGGCGCGGCGGATCTGCGCCAGCACCTCGGTGCCACCGAGGCGCGGCAGCATCATGTCGAGCAGCACCAGATCGGGTCGCTCGCGCTGGAACAGCTCCAGTCCCTGGCGGCCATCTTCGGCGAGGATGACCGCGAAGCCGTCGCGCAGCAGGTAGGCCTCCAGCACGCTGGCGCTGTCGGCGTCGTCTTCGACGATGAGTATGAGTTTGTCGCCCACGTCCGCTCTCTTGATCGAATCTCGACAATTCGCCGAAGGAATCTTGATTCGGCGCCCCTAGGCTGCGACCCATGCCTTGCACCGGGTCTGCCTGCCATGCCTTCACTCGCCGCTTCCGCCACCTGCCAGTTGCTGCTGATCGGTCTGCTGGGCCTCAGCGGTTGCTCGCTGATTCCCGACTACCCGTGGCCGGCACTGCCGGTGCCGGCGCACCAGGGGCAGTGGCAACGGCAGGACGCCACGCCCGCGGCGGCCGTAGACCTCAGCCCTGACGAGCGCCAACTGCTGTCCGCGGTCAGCGCCGAAGCCCTGCTGCCAGCGCTGGTGGGCCAGGCGCTGGCGGGCAATCGAGACTACCGGATAACCCAGCTCAGGGTCGAGCAGGCGCGGGCGCAACTGGGGGCGCGCCAGGCCGAACGCTGGCCCACCCTGGGCCTGGCGGTGCAGCGGCCGCGCCAGCGCTTCGCCGACCAGGCGCTGGACGAGCGCTACCAGCAGGACCTGGCCACCGCCACCCTCGGCGTGGACGCCTTCGAACTGGACTTCTTCGGGCGGGTGGCCAGCCTGGGCGAAGAGGCCCGCCACCAGTTGCTGGCCAGCGAACTTGGCCAGCAGGCCGCGCGCGGCGCCCTGGTGGCCGAGGTGGCGCGCCTCTTCCTGGTAGCCCGCGAAGCCGATGCCCAGGTCGCCAGCGCCCAGGCCATGGCCGCGCTCAGCGACCAGCTGGTGCAGCGCACCCAGGCGCGCATCGCCGCCGGCGACCTGGCCCCGGCCGCGCTGGAGCCCCTGACCCAGGCCGCTCTCGAGGCGCGCCAGCAGGTGCAACAGCGACTGAGCCAGCGCGCCCAGGCCTATGGGGCGCTGGCCTGGGTCACCGGCTACCGGCTGGCGCCCTCGCCCAACGCTGCGCCAGTCCTGGCCGGTCCGCCGCCGGAATTGCCCGGCGAGCTGGCGGAGCTGCCCTCAAGTCGCCTGCTGGAGCGTCTCGACGTGCGCGCGGCCGAGGAGCGCCTGCAGGCGGCCAACGCCAGCATCGGCGCCGCCCGCGCCGCCTTTTTCCCGAGTATTCGCCTGAGCACCGCGGTGGGCCTGGCCAGTCCGCAATTGCAGGACCTGTTCAGCGCCGGCCAGGGGCTGCGCCTGCTGACGCCGTCGCTGTCCCTGCCGCTGTTCGACGGCGGGCGCAACAGCGCCAACCTGGATGCCGCCAGGACCGCCCGCGACCTGGCCCTGGCCGCCTACGAGCGCACCCTGCAGGACGCCTTTCGCGAACTGGCCGACGGCCTGGAAGAGCGCCGCCTGCTGCTCGCCCAGCGGCAGACCCTGGACGTCCAGCTGCAGTTGAGCCAGGCGCGCCGCCAGCGCCTGGCGCGCCAGTGGCAGGCCGGGGCCGGCGATCCCGGCGCCAGCCTGCATGCCAGCCTCGACGGGCTGCGCGCCAGCGAGGCGCTGCGCCAGACCGAGCAGGCCCTGCGCCTCAACCGCCTGCGCCTGTACCGCGCCCTGCACGGCCTCGACCACCCTTCCGCCACCTGAGAGGACTCGCCATGACCCGCACCACACTGCTGCCGCTGCTGCTCTGCCTGACGCCCCTGGCCGGCCAGGCGGCCGCCGCCTCGCCCTGGGGCGACCACACCGACGTCAGCCTCGGCCTGGTGGCCGGCGCGGTCAGTCGCTACATGAGTTCGGCGGATTATCGGCCGCAGCTGCTGCCGCTTGTAGTAGTCCAGCGCGGACCCTTCTTTGCCGACACCAGTCGCGGCCTCGGCCTGCAATGGCAGTCGGCCCAGGGGCTGACCCTCAGCGGCGCCCTGAACTACGACTTCGGCCGCGATGATCGCGACAACGCCTCGCGCCCAGGCGCCGACCGGCTGCGGGGTATGGGTGAGGTCGACGGCGCCACGGTGCTGGACCTCACCCTGAGCCAGGCCCTGGCGCCCTGGCTCAGCCTCAACGCCGAGGGCGAATGGCGACTGGCCGGGGCGCAGCGCGGCAATCGCTATCGCCTGGGGGTGGAAGCCATCGGCCTGCACACCGACCAGGACACCCTGGCACTGGATCTCGACGCCCACGCCGGCGACCGTCGCTTCAACCAGACCTATTTCGGCGTCACCGCCGCCCAGAGCGCCGCCAGCGGTTTCACCCCGGCGCGTCTCGAGCGGGGCATCTATGCCTATTCCGCCGCGCTGAACTGGTTGCACGCCTTCGATCCGCACTGGAGTTCGGTGGCGACCCTGACCACCACCTACTACGGCGAGCAGGCGCGCGACAGTCCGCTGCGGCAGCGCGCCACCGCCACCACCGCCCAAGTCGCCCTGACCTACAGCTTCTGATCCTGGAGCCCGCCATGCCCGGCCCGCGCCTGACCTCCGCCCTCACCTTCCTCTTGCTGCTCCCGCTGCTGGGCGGCTGTTCACCGGATGAACGCCCCGGTCCGGTGCCCCTGCGCACCGTCAAGCTCGCGCCGGTCGCCCGGCTGACGGCCCAGGCGCCGCTGCTGCCCGGCCTGGTGCGCCAACCGCGCAGCACGGCGCTGGCCTTCGAGAATGGCGGGCGGGTGCTGCGCGTCGCGGTGGACGTGGGCGCGCGCGTCACGGCCGGGCAGTTGCTCGCCGAGCAGGATGCCGAGCCCGCGCGCCTGCGCCTCGAACAGGCCAGCGCCCGGATGCAGGCCGCCCGGGTGGAGCTGGACCAGCGCCGCGCCGCGCAGCGGCGTGCCCGGCAGCTGTTCGCCGAAGGCAACCTGGCCAAGGCCGAGCTGGAAGCCGCCTGGGCCGCCCTGGGTGCGGCCCAGGCCCAGCAACGCGGTGCCGAAGCGGAGCTGGGCCTGGCGCGCCGCGCCCTGGCCCAGACCCGGCTGATGGCGCCCTTCGCTGGCCAGATCGTCCTGCGCGCGCCGGAACCCCTGCGCCTGATGGGCGCGGGCGAGACCCTGCTCGGGCTGCAGGCCGAGGGTGAACGCCAGGTGGTGGTGCAGGTGCCGGCGGCCCTGGCCCAGGGGCTGGCGCCCGGCGCCCAGGCGCAGGCCTATGCCACGCGCGCTGGCGCGCCCCTGGCGCTCCAGCTGGTCGGTCTTTCACCGCGCGCCGAGCAGGGACTGCTGCAGGAAGCGGTCTTCGCCCTCGACCAGGGGGCACCGGCCCTGCCCAGCGGCAGCCTGCTGGACGTGCGCCTGCCGCTGCCGGCCCAGGCGCAGCTGGCGGTGCCCCTGGGCGCACTGCTGCCCGGTCAGCGCGGCACCGCGGAGCAGGTCTTCGTCTACCAGCCGGAGACCCAGCAGGTGAAGCCGCGCCCGGTCACGGTGGCGGCCCTGCAGCAGGGCCAGGCGCTGATCGCCAGCGGCCTCGCCGAGGGTGAGCAGATCGTGGTGGCCGGCGCCGCCTTCCTGCGCGCGGGCGAGCATGTGCTGCCCTATCGGCCCAGCACCGTGCTCACGGGGGAGTAGGCCATGTCCCTGACCGCTTTCGCCCTGCGCCGGGGTCGCCTGGTGCTCTTTGTCGCCGTGGCCCTGTTACTGGGCGGACTCTATGCCTTTCTCGGCTTTCCCTCCCAGGAGGAACCCAGCGTGACGGTGCGCGACGCCCTGGTCAGCGTCGCCCTGCCCGGCCTGCCCAGCGACCGGGTGGAGGCGCTGCTGGCCAAGCCGCTGGAAGACCGTCTGCGCGAATTGCCCGAACTCAAGACCCTGGTGACTACCCTGAGACCCGGCCAGGCCATCATCCAGCTCACCGCCCGGGACGAGATCAGGGACCTGCCGGCGCTCTGGCAGCGCGTCCGCAACAAGGTCGCCGAGGTGGCGCCAGGCCTGCCCGAGGGCACCCAGGGCCCGCTGGTGGACGATGACTTCGGCCGGGTGGCGGTGGCGTCCATCGCCGTGACCGCGCCCGGTTTTTCGCCGAGCGAACTGCGCCGCGAGGTGGAAGGCCTGCGCCGCGCCCTCTATGGCCTGCCCGGGGTCGACCGCATCGCCCTCTATGGCCTGCAGGACGAGCGCGTCGTCCTGACCCTGGACGCCACCGCCCTGGCGCGCCTGGGCCTGTCGCCCCAGGCATTGCTGGCGCAGCTGCGCACCCGCAACGAACTGGTCAGCGGCGGCAGCCTCCGCGAGGGCGAGCGCGTCCTCAGCCTGGCCATCAGCGGCGAACTGGCCGATCCCGCCGCGCTACGCGCCGTGCCGATCCAGCTGGCCGAAGGCCGCGCCGTACCCCTGGCCGAGCTGGCCCAGGTGCGGGTCGAATCCGAGCAGCCGGTGCGCAGCGCCGCCTTCTATCGTGGCGAACGCGCCCTGGTGCTGGGCATCGCCATGACCCCGGGCCGCAATGTCGAAGCCTTCGGCGCCGCGCTGCACGACCGCCTCGCGGAACTGGCGACAACCCTGCCCACCGGCTTCGCCCTGCATCGGGTGACCTTCCAGGCCGAGGTGGTGCACCACGCCATGGCGCGTATGCAGCACGTGCTGATGGAAACCATGGTGATCGTCATGGCCGTGGTCATGCTATTCCTGGGCTGGCGCCTGGGACTGATCGTTGGCGCCATCGTACCGCTCACGGTACTGGCGACCCTGCTGGTCATGCGCGCCCTGGGCATCGAGTTGCAGACGGTGTCCATCGCCGCGCTGATCCTGGCCCTGGGGTTGCTGGTGGACAACGGCATCGTCATCGCCGAGGACATCGAACGGCGCCTGCGCGCGGGAGAGGCGCGGCGCGCCGCCTGCGAGGCCGCCGGCCGGACCCTGGCCATCCCGCTGCTGACCTCTTCGCTGGTGATCATCCTGGCCTTCTCGCCGTTCTTCCTCGGCCAGACCAGCACCAACGAATACCTGAGGTCCCTGGCCGTGGTGCTGGCGCTGACCCTGCTGGGCTCCTGGGCGCTGAGCCTGACGGTGACGCCGCTGCTCTGCCTGCGCCTGGTGCCGGACCCCAGCCATGTCGGGGCCAACACCGACAGCGCCGTGCACCGGGGCTATCGCCGCCTGCTGGAAGCTCTGCTGCGGCACCGGCTGGCCTATCTGCTGGCCATGCTCGGGCTGCTGGCGCTGGCCACCCTCAAGGTGCTCAGCCTGCCCTACGACTTCCTGCCGCCCTCGGATCGCAACCAGTTCCAGATCCCCCTCCAGCTGGAGCCGGGCACCTCGGCCCAGCGCACCCTGGAACTCATGCAAGGCTTCAGCCGCTGGCTGGGCGAGGATGCCGATATCGTCGAGAGCATCGGCTACGTCGCCGAGGGCGGACCACGCATCGTGCTGGGGCTGAATCCGCCGCTGCCCGGTCCCAATGTCGCCTATTTCACCGTCACCACCCGCCCGGACGCCGATCTCGCCCAGGTCATGGCCCGGGTCGGCGAGCAGCTGGCGCGCGCCTATCCCGAGGTGCGCGCCCAACCCAAGCGCTTTTCCCTGGGCACCACCGAAAGCGGCCTGGCGGTCTATCGCCTGAGCGGTCCGGACGAGGCGGTCCTGCGTCAGCTGGGCGCCGGCCTCGCCGACCTGCTCGCCGCCGTCCCCGGGACCCGCGACATCCAGGACGACTGGGGTCCGCGCCTGCTGCGCTACCAGGTCGAGGTCGACCCGGCCCGGGCCCGCGCCGCCGGACTCGACCGGCGCGACCTAGCCCAGGCGCTGCAACTGGCCGGCGATGGCCTGAGCGGCGCCCAGCTGCGCGATGGCCAGTATCCGGTCGAGATCGCCGCGCGCAGCACGCCCCCCGGCGGGGATCCGGGCAGCCTGCTGGTCCATCCCCAGGGCGGCGGCGCGCCGCTGCCGCTGGCGGCGGTGGCCCGGATCGAGCTGGCCAGCGAGGCCGGGGTCAAGGTCAGGCGCAATCTGCAGCGCACCCTCACGGTCAGCGCGCGCAATCCCGGCATGACCGCCGCCACCCTGGTCGCCACCCTCGTCCCCCAGTTGCCCACCCTGCAGTTGCCGCCCGGCTATCGCCTGGAGCTGGGCGGCGAGAGCGAGGATTCCGCCGCCGCCAACGACGCCCTGCTGCGCTATCTGCCGCTGGCCGCCGTGGCCATGCTGTTGCTGTTCCTCTGGCAATTCGATTCCTGGCGCAAGGTGCTGATCATCGTCGCCAGCATTCCCTTCATCCTCATCGGCGTAGCCCTGGCGCTGTGGCTGAGCGGCCATCCCTTCGGCTTCATGGCCACCTTCGGCCTGCTGTCCCTGGCCGGCATCATCGTCAACAACGCGGTCTTGCTGCTCGAACGCATCGAAGCCGAACGCCAGGCCGGCAAGCCCCTCGTCCCGGCGCTGCTCGACGCCGCCGGCGAGCGCCTGCGGCCGATCATCATGACCAAGCTCACCTGCATCCTCGGTCTCATCCCGCTGATGCTCTTTGCCGGTCCCCTGTGGACAGGCATGGCCATCAGCATGATCGGCGGCCTGGCGCTGGGCACCCTGGTGACCCTGGGGCTGATCCCGGTGCTCTACGGCCTGCTGTACGAAAGCCGCTAGCGGCGCGCCGAGACCGCGACCGGGCCGCTGCGCTGGTGGAAACGGTCAGGCGCATTATGCTTCAGGGACTTGGTGCCGCGCCGCGCGCCGACAAGGAATCGCTCATGACCGGACTCCAGCCCCCATCGGGGGCTGCCGCCTTGCCCCCGCTCGTCGTCATTGGCGCCTCCGCCGGCGGCATCACCAGCATCCAGCAGTTGTTCGAGGCCCTGGGCGCGCCGCTGCCCTTCGCCTTCATCGTGCTGCAGCACCTGCCCCCCGGCAGCCCCAGTGGGCTGTCCGGTCTCCTCGAGCTCTGGACGGCCATGCCGGTCGAGGCGGCCACGGACGGTACCCAACCTAGCGCCGCCACCGTGCACCTGCCCTCGCCCGACGACATCCTCACCCTCGGCGACCAGCGCTTCCGTACCCGCCCCGCCGCGGGTGGCCAGCGCCGACCGGGGGCGGATGCCATCGACGCCTTCCTGGAAAGCCTGTCGCCGCTGGAAGCCGCCCGTACCGTGGCAATAATCCTATCCGGCAGCGGCATGGACGGCACCGCCGGCGCCATCCAGGTACGCCAGGCCGGCGGCACGGTCATCGTCCAGGATCCGCTGACGGCCGCCTACGAGAGCATGCCCAATGCCGTCGTCCAGCGCGGCCTGCACCATCTGGCCCTGCCGGTCGCCGACATCGCCCGCTACCTGCTCGGCTGCGCCGCGCCGGACCATGCCTGGCCGACCACGGCGCTGCAGCAGACGCCCCTTGCCGTCACCCTCGAGCACATTCTGGCGCTGATCCGCCGGCAGGCGGCCTTCGACTTCAGCGGCTACAAGACCTCGCCACTGCTCTGGCGCATCCAGCAACGCATGGAAATCCGCCGGGTCTGGGCGTTCAGCGACTATGCCGACCTGCTGGAAGACGATCCCGCCGAGCTGGTGGCCCTGGTCAAGGGCATCCCGGTCCACGTCACCGAGTTCTTTCGTGACCCTGAGGTCTGGGAGGTCCTCGGCGAACAGGTGCTGCTGCCGCTGCTGAGTCGCCCGGACGCCGAGCCCCTGCGGGTCTGGATCCCCGCCTGTTCCACCGGCGAGGAAGCCTATTCGATGGCCATGCTGCTGGAGGAATTGCGCACGCGCCACGGCTGCACGACGGAGGCGCAGCTGTTCGCCACCGAACCGGTGCCGGAGATGCTCGCCCGGGCCAGCCGTGGTCTCTATCGCGGCAGCGAGCTGGCGACCCTGGCGCCGGCTCGGCGGGAGCGCTTCTTCTATGCGGTCGATGGTGCCTTCCGCGTCCGCCGGTCGCTGCGCGAGCACATGGTGTTCGCCGTCCAGGACCTGCTGCTCGATCCACCCCTGGCCACCATGGATCTGATCAGCTGCCGCAATCTGCTGATCTACCTGGACCCCGAGACCATCGACTTCGTGCTGCAGGTGCTGCACGGCGCGCTGAAACCGGGTGGCTATCTGCTGCTCGGCAAGAGCGAGGCCTATCCGCTGACGCGCCGCGGCTTCGCGCCGGTCGCCCTGCGCTGGAACCTGCACCGCAAGACCGGGCCCCTGCCGGATCAGCCGCCCGCCCTGCCGCAACGCGGCGGCCAGCGGACCCCCTCGTCCGCCGAAGCCCAGCGCAGCGCCCTGGAACAATTCGAACTGCCCTCGGTGCTGGTCGATGTCGAAGGCCAGGTGCTGCGCGTCTACGGCAATACCGAGGCCTTTCTCGGCCTGGCGGCGGGGGAACCGAGCTATCGGCTGCTCGACCTGGTGCCACGGCCCTGGGTGGCCCACCTGCGTCACCACCTGACCCGGGCCCTGCACGGCGGCAAGCCGTCGCTGATCGCCGGCTTGCCCGATCGCTTCGCTGGCCAGCTGAGCGTGACGCTGCGGATCACGCCCCTGGATGGCGCCGGCCAGCACGATCAGGTGCTGGTGTCCTTTATCCGCCAGACCGGCGAGCCGAGCCTACCCGCACTGGCGGCGGGCCCGGGCGCTGTCGTGCGGGTGGAAGAAGCGGACTGGCGCGAGGCCATCCGCCTCTCCCAGGAAGAGCTGGAGGCTTCGCGCGAAGAGCTGCAGGCGCTCAACGAGGAGCTGAAGGCGCTGAACGACGAGCTCAAGGACACCAACGAGAGTCTGCTGCTCAGCAACGCCGATCTGAACCAGGCGAACGGCTCGCTGCAGGAGCATATTGAGCAGTTGCAGATGCAGCGGCGCGTCCTGTCCTCGGGAGCGGTGATGACCCTCTGCCTGGATGAGGCGCTGAAGATCCGCTGGTTCACCCCGGCCATGGCCGAGCTGTTGCCCCTGCGCCAGGCCGATACCGGGCGCCACGTCCGTGATCTGGTGCCGCGCTTCCAGGATCCGGCGCTGTTCGAGGACATCGGCGCGGTGCTCCAGGGCAGCGCGCCGCGTACGGCGGTGGTGCCGTCCCAGGACGAGCGCTGGTTTCTCCGGCGGATCTCTGCGGATCCCGGCGACGTCCGTCCCGTCAGCGGGGTCGTCATCACCTTTGCCGACATCACCTTGCGCACCCGGGCGGAACTGGCGTTGCGCGAGCGGGAGCGCCAGCTCAAGCGCAGCCAGCACTGGCTCCTGGCGCAGAAGGAAGCCTTCCAGTCGGCCATGAAGGGCCAGGCGCTGTGCCTGTCCCTGGGTATTCTCACCCGCGCCCTGATCAGCGAATCGGGCGACCAGCGCCGCTGCGCCTTCTATCTGGCCGAAGGCAAGACCCTGACCCACGTGGTGGGGATGGCCGAGGGCTATGCCCGCGTGGTGAACGGCATGGTCATCTCCTCCGACTCCCTGGCCTGCGGCCTGGCGGTGGCGCAGGGCGAACCGGTCATCACCCGCGATGTGCTGGAGGAGCCGCGCTGGAACGACCTGGCCTGGCTGGCCCGCCAATTCGATTTCCGCGGCTGCTGGTCCTTTCCGGTCAAGACCGCGGCAGGCGAAAGCCTCGGCTCCCTGGCGATGTATTTCGAGCACCCGCACCTGCCGGACGCCGTCGACCTGGAGCTGGCGGCCGCCTTCACCCATACCGCGGCCATCATCATCTGGCGCCATCTGCAGACCGGCGGCGAACAGCCCGCCAGTGCTGAAGCGGTCTATCCGGCGCGCGGGTGACGACTCAGGTGGTGGCGCCCAGTTGCCAGGGGACGAATTCGTTCTGCCCGTAGCCGTGCAACTCGCTGCGGCTACGCTCGCCCGACGCCAGCGCCAGCAGCCGCTCGAAGATGAAGGCGCCACGTTCCTCCAGGGTGGTGCTGCCATCCACCAGGCCACCGCAATCCACGTCCATGTCGTCGCGCTGGCTCTCCCAGAGGCGGGTATTGGTGGCGATCTTCAGCGAGGGCGTCGGCGCGCAGCCATAGGCCGAACCCCGGCCGGTGGTGAAGGCGATGAGGTTGGCGCCGCCCGCCACCTGGCCGGTAGCCGAGACCGGGTCGTAGCCGGGGGTGTCCATGAACACCAGGCCCGGGCTGCGCACCGGCTCGGCGTAGCCATAGACCGCCATGAGATCGGTGGAGCCGGCCTTGATCACCGCGCCAAGGGATTTTTCCAGGATGGTGGTCAGGCCGCCGGCCTTGTTGCCCGCCGAGGGATTGTTGTCCAGGCTGGCGCCGAAGCGCGCGCAATAGTCTTCCCACCAGCGGATGCGTTCCACCAGGCGCTCGCCCACCGCCGGACTGGCGGCGCGCCGGGTGAGCAGGTGTTCGGCGCCATAGATCTCCGGGGTTTCCGAGAGAATGGCGGTGCCCCCGGCGGCGACCAGCAGGTCCACCGCCCGGCCCAGGGCGGGATTGGCGCTGATACCGGAATAGCCGTCCGAGCCACCGCACTGCAGGCCCAGGATCAGATGCCGCGCACTGACCGGCTCGCGCTGCACCGCATTGGCCGCGGGCAGCAACGCCTCGACCGCGGCGATGCCGCGGGCCACGGTGGCGGTGGTGCCGCCGCTGTCCTGGATATTGAGGGTCTGCAGTCCCGCATGCTCGCTGAGGCCCTGGTCGACCAGCAATGAGGGGATCTGGTTGGCTTCGCAGCCCAGGCCGATGAACAGCACGGCAGCGAAGTTGGCGTGGGACGCATAGCCGCCCAGGGTGCGGCGCAGCACCGCCATGCCCTCGCCCTGGGTGTCGATGCCGCACCCGACGCCATGGGTCAGGGCGACCACGCCGTCGACGTTGGGATAGGGCCCCAGCGCCGCGGGATGGACGTCGCGGCGGAAATGGTCGGCCACCGCCCGGGCCACCGTGGCCGAGCAATTCACCGAGGTGAGGATGCCGATGTAGTTGCGGGTCGCTACCCGGCCATCCGGACGGACGATGCCGAGAAAGCTCCGCTCGATGGGCGCCGGGGCGCCACGGGCCTCGATGCCGAAGGCGTGCTCGCGGGTGAAGTCGCCCATGGCCAGGTTGTGCACGTGCACATGGCTGCCGGCGGCGATGGGCTCGCGGGCGAAGCCAATGATCTGGCCATAGCGCCGCACCGGTGCGCCTGCCGCGATGGCACGCACCGCGACCTTGTGACCGGCCGGCACCGGCTCGCGGACCTGCACGCCCTCCTCCGGCAATTCCAGGCCGGGCACCAGCGCCTGGCGGGCGATGAGCACATCGTCTTGCGGATGCAGACGCAGGGTGGCGCGGGCAGCGGCCGCGGCGCCGCTGCGGGTGATCAATTCCATGTAAGTCTCCACGTCAGCATTCGGGGTTGGCCTCGACCGCGCCGATGGCGGGATCGCGCACGGGGTAGTTCTGATAGCCGCCGATCCGCATCAGCCACGTTCCTCTTCCAGCCGCCGCACGGCCTGTTCCACACCCCGCAATTCCGCCAGGCCCTTGAGCCGGCCGATCAGCGAATAGCCCGGATTGGTCCGCCGGCCCTGGTCATCCAGCAGCTGGTGGCCATGGTCCGGCCTCATGGGCAGGCGCGCCCCGCCTGCGCGTTCGCGGCGACGTTCCTCGCGCACCAGTTCGCGGATCACCCCGACCATGTCGACGTCGCCGTCCAGGTGATGGGCCTCGTGGAAACTGCGCGGATCCGCCTCGCGCCGGGTCGCCCGCAGGTGGACGAAGTGAATGCGCGGCGCGAACTGGCGGGCCATGGCCACCAGGTCGTTGTCGGCACGCACGCCATAGGAGCCGGTGCAGAATGTCAGGCCGTTGGCCGGGCTCGGCACCGCGTCCAGCAACCACTGGGCGTCGGCGGCGGTGGAGACCACCCGCGGCAGCCCCAGCAGCGGTCGCGGCGGATCGTCCGGATGCACCCCCAGGCGGATGCCCACCTCCTCCGCCACCGGCACCACGGCTTGGAGAAAGACCGCGAGGTGCTCGCGCAGCCGCGCGGCGTCGATGCCGGCATAGGTGGCCAGCAGGGCGCGCAGGTCGGCGACCGAGTAGCCTTCCTCGGCGCCCGGCAGGCCGGCGATGAGGGTCCGCACCAGTTCTTCGCGCCCGGCGTCGTCGAGCCCGGCGTGATAGCGGCGCGCCCGCTCGATCTCCTCAGCCGTGTACTCGGCCGCGGCGCCCTCCCGCTGGAGGATGCAGAGATCGAAGGCGGCGAAGGCGTCCTGATCGAATCTCAGCGCCCAGCCGCCGTCGGGCAACCGATGCGCCAGCTGGGTGCGGGTCCAGTCCAGCACCGGCATGAAGTTGTAGCAGACCACGTCGATGCCGCACTGGGCGAGGTTGCGCAGGCTCTGGCGGTAATTTTCCAGATAGCGCTCGCGGCCCGGCAGGCCGCGCTTGATGTCCTCATGGACCGGGATGCTTTCCACCACCGACCAGGAGAGCCCCGCCGCCTCGATCAGCGCCTTGCGCTCGGCGATGGCCGCCACCGGCCAGACCTCGCCATTGGCGATCTCGTGCAGCGCCGTGACGATGCCGGTGGCCCCGGTCTGGCGGATGTCGGCGAGGGAGATGGGATCGCGCGGGCCGAACCAGCGCCAGGTGTGTTCCATGTCAGACTCCTCTATCGGTCAGATCGGCGATGGCCGCGGCGATGCCCGCCGTGGTGATGCGCGCGTGGGCCCGGCGCACCGCGGCGCGAAAGACGGGGTGCGCGGCCAGGTCGGGGGGAAAGACCTCGGCCAGCGCCAGCACGGCGTCCACCCGCGCCGCGCCCACAGGCAAGGCGGCCAGGGTGGCGCGCAGGGGATCGTCCAGCGCCTCGCCCTCGCCTTCACCATAGTGGATCCAGGCCGCCACGCCGAGGGCGGTGCAGGCCGGATCGCCGCCCTGCTCCAGCAGCTGCCGGGCACCCAGCAGCCAGCGCTGGGGCAGCTTCTGCGAGCCGTCCATGGCGATCTGCCGCAGGCGGTGCTGCAGGGCGTCGTTACGGAAGCGCGCGACCAGCGCCCGGGCATAGGCCGGCAGATCCACGCCTTCCGGCATGTCCAGGGTCGGCGCCGCCTCGCGACTCATGTAGCGGTGCACCAGGGCCGCCAGGCGTTCATCGGCCATGGCCTCGGCCACGGTGCCGTGACCGGCCAGGCTGCCGACATAGGCCAGCAGCGAATGACTGCCATTGAGCAGGCGCAGCTTCATGGTCTCGAAGGGGCGGACGTCCGCCACCATCTGCACCCCTTCCTGCTCCCAGTCCGGGCGCCCTTGCGGAAAGCGGTCCTCGACCACCCACTGGCTGAAGGCCTCACCCACCACGGCAGCCGGGTCATCGCAGCCGAGATCGCGCAGTCGCGCGAAGGCCGCTTCGTCCATGGCCGGGACGATGCGATCCACCATGCTGCAGGGAAAGGCCACGGCGGTGGCGATCCAGGCCGCCAGTCCGGCGTCCTGGGCCTCGGCCAGGGACACCACCGCCTGGCGGGTCCGCTGGCCGTTGTCCGGCATGTTGTCGCAGCAGAGCACGGTGAAGGGCGCGATGCCGGCCGCGCGACGCCGGCGCAGGCCTTCCACCAGCAATCCCGGCGCGGTGCGCGGCGCCCGCGGTTCCGCCAAGTCGTGGACGATGCCGGGATCATCGCGGCGCAGGGCGCCGCTGGCCGGACTCAGGCAATAGCCTTTCTCCGTCACCGTCAGGGTGACGATGCGCACCCCGGGATCGGCCAGCCGCGCCAGCAGGGCCTCGCGCCCGGCCCCGCCGTCGCCGGCATAGAGCACCTCGCGCAGGGCGCCGATCTCGCGCAATACCCCTTCCCGCCGGTTGCGGTACTCGGCCACGTGATAACGGCCACCACTGGCCTCCAGGGTCTCCACCAGCGCCCGCCCCGATCTGAGGTTGGCGCTGCACAGGCCCCAGGCGCCGCCGCTGTGGCGGGCCAGGTTGCGCTCCAGGTAGACCGCCTGGTGGGCGCGATGGAAGGCGCCCAGGCCCAGGTGAACGATACCGATGGCCGGCGCCGGATAGCGCGAAGGAATACGTTCGAAATCGCTCATCGGGCGCCTCCGGTGGCCAGCGCGGCGGGTGAGTCCGCCGGCCGCTCGGCCAGCGGCTTGACGAAGCGCGCCACGCACAGCGAACCGATCACGGTCAGGGCGCCGGCCAGCAGGAAGGCGCTGGTGAAGGCCCCGGTGAATTGCACCAGGTAGCCGGTCACCGCCGGGCCGATGATGCCCGAGGTGTTGGCCAGGAAGTGCATGAAGCCGCTCACCCCGCCCACCCGCGCCGCCGGTACCGTGTCCTGGATGATCGCCCAGTAGATGGCGCCGGTCAGATAGAGGAAGAACACCGAGAGCGCCACCAGGGCCACCGCGGCATAGAGGGTGCTGACCAGGCCGGCCACGGCGATGCACAGGGCGCAAGCCAGCAGGCAGGTCACCAGCACCACCTTGCGCGAGAACATCAGCCGCCCGGTCTTGCGGAACACCCAGTCGGACAGATAGCCGCCCACCGCCAGGCCGATGAAGCCCAGCACCCAGGGGATCACCGTGGCGATGCTCATGTCCTTCACGTTGAGGCCATAGGCCTGGATCAGGTAGCTGGGAAACCAGGTGAGGAAAAAGAACAGGGTGTAGTTGTAGGCGAAGAATGCCAGGGCGGTGAACAGCACCGTGGGCTGGCGCAGGTAGTACTTGAGCGGCCTGACCTCGGTGTCCACCACGGCCACGGCGCGCTCCTCGGCGGCGATGTCGGCGGCCAGCTGGCCGCTGGGCTTGTCCTTGATCCAGAGGTACCAGACCACCGCCCAGACGAAGCCGATCAGCATGATGACGACAAAGGACACCTTCCAGCCGTAGGTCACCGCGATCACCCCGACGATGGGGCCGGAGATGGCGCCGCCCAGGGGCGTGCCCGACATCGACAGACCCAGGGTGCGACCACGGTTGTGGGGCGCGTACCAGTTATTAACCATCTTGCTGGTGGAGACGCTCAGGGGGCCCTCGGCCATGCCGAACAGCACCCGGATCACGATCAGCGCGGCGAAGCCCGAGGCCAGCACCGTCAGGCCGCTGAACGCCGACCAGAGCACCATGGCCAGCAGTAGAGTGGTCTTGGCGCCATAGCGGTCGGCGGCCCAGCCACCGATGAAATTGAACGCTGCATAGCCGACGAAGAAGGCACTGAACAGCAGCCCCATCTCGCCGGCGCTGAGCGCGAAGTCCTTCTGGATCAGCGGCGCCGCCACCGACAGCGCCGAGCGATCCAGATAGTTGACGACCCCCGCCAGGAACAGCATGACGAGTACCAGTCCACGACCTTGTCCAGCCATTTGTTACCTCCCGCTCATTGTCTTTATTCGGTAAGGCATCGGAGAAGCGCCCCTTGCGGAGCGCGCGTTGTCAGGCGTTGCCACCCCACTGCACCAGCACCTTGCGGGTCTGCTCGGGGTGTCTTTCGATCAGCTCGATGGCGCCCGGCATCTCCTGGCTGGCCACCTGGTGGCTGATCAGCGCCGCAGCATCCAGCCGGCCCGCCGCCAGCAGCTCGATGACCCGCGGAAAGCGGCCGTTGTTGAGCCGCGAACCCACCAGCGTCAGTTCCTTCTTGATGATCTCCAGTTGCACCAGCTCGCTGGGCGTGGCGCTGAAACCCAGCAGGCCGATGCGCCCGGCCGGCGACGCCAGCCGGACGATCTCCGGCAGCAAGGCCGGATGGCAGGCGGCGTCGACGATCAGCGGCACGCCCTCGCCGCCGGTGGCCTCGCGCATGGCCGCCTCGACGCTGGTGTCGCGGCCATTGAGGATGCGGGTCGCGCCCAGGGACCGGGCGGTGGCGAGGCGATCGTCCAGCACATCGGTCACCGTGATGTCGGCGATGCCCAGCGCCCGGGCCATCTGCACCAGGGTCAGGCCGATCACGCCGGCGCCGTAGATCAGCAGAGAATCTCCGGGCAGGAACTGCATCCGCTCCAGCACATTGAGGGCGATGCTGTAGGGCTCGACCAGCGCGGCCTGGGCCAGCGGCAGACCAGGCGGCAGGCGATGGGCATTGGCCGCGGGTACGCAGACCTCTTCGCTGAAACCTCCATCGCGGTGCACCCCCAGCACCTGCAGGCGACTGCAGACATTGGGCCGACCGATGCGGCAGGGATAGCAATGGCCGCAGGCGATCACCGGATCGACGCAGACCGGATCGCCCACCGCCAGCCCGCTCACACCCTCGCCCACCTCGCGCACCACGCCGGCGAATTCATGGCCGGTGACGCGGGGAAAGCGCACGAAGGCGTTCTGCCCATGGATGATGTGCATGTCCGAGCCGCAGATGCCGGCATAGGCCACCCCGACGCGGAGCTCGCCGGGTGCCAGCGTGGGTACCGCGACCTCTTCGATGCTGAATTCGTGGGGCGCTCTGACCTGAAAGGCTTTCATCCTGGATTCCTCGCTCACCAGTGCCACAGGGTGCCATCCACCAGCCGGTTCACCGGCAGGCTGGCGCGTTGGTAGGGATAACGGGCGGCGAGGTCTTCATCGATGTCCACGCCGTGGCCGGGCACCTCGCCCGGGGTGAAATGGCCGTCCGCGAAGCGATAGGCATGGGGAAAGACCTCTTCGATGCGCGCCTCGTGGGGCATATGCTCCTGGATGCCGAAGTTGGGCACCCAGGTGTCGAAGTGCAGCGCCGCGCCCATGCACACCGGCGACAGGTCGGTGGCGCCATGGAAGCCGGTGCGCACCTGGTAGAGCGCCGCCAGATCGGCGATGCGCCTCATGTGGGTGATGCCGCCGGCATGCACCAGGGTGGCGCGGATATAGTCGATCAGTTGCTCCTGGATCAGCTCGCGGCAGTCGTGGATGGAGTTGAACACCTCGCCGACCGCCAGCGGCGTGGTGGTGTGCTGGCGGATCAGGCGAAAGGCCTCCTGGTTTTCCGCCGGGGTGCAGTCCTCCAGCCAGAACAGGTTGTATTCCTCGACCCGCTTGCCCAGCCGTCCCGCCTCGATGGGCGTCAGCCGGTGGTGCACGTCGTGCAGCAGGTGCAGGTCGTCGCCAAAGCGCTCGCGCACCGCGGCGAACAGCTTGGGCACATGATTGAGGTACTTGGCGGTGTCCCATACGTGCTCGGCCGGCAGATCGCTGTCGGCCGGCTCGTAGCGCTCGCCTTCGCGCTTGGCCACGCCGTAGGTGGTGGGAATGCCCGGCACCCCGCACTGCACCCGCACCGCGCGATAGCCCTGCTCCACATGGCGGGCCACCTCGTCCAGGCAGCTATCGATGTCCTTGCCGGTGGCGTGGCCATAGACCATCACCCGCTCGCGACTCTTGCCGCCGAGCAACTGGTACAGCGGCATACCGGCGGCCTTGGCCTTGAGATCCCAGAGCGCCACGTCCACCGCGGCGATGGCGGTCATGGTGACCGGTCCGCGCCGCCAGTAGGCGCCGCGATAGAGGTACTGCCAGATGTCTTCGATGCGGTGGGCGTCGCGACCGATCAGCGCCGGCAGCACGTGCTCTTCCAGATAGGCCACCACCGCCAGCTCGCGGCCGTTGAGGGTGGCGTCGCCGAGGCCATAGAGGCCTTCGTCGGTGACGATCTTGAGCGTGACCAGGTTGCGGCCGGGACAGGTAACGATGACGCGGGCTTCGGTGATCTTCATGGCTTCAGGCCTGGGCAGTGAGCGTGGGAATCAGCGGCGGCAGCGCCGGCATGGCGGCGCGCGGGATGAGCGCGCCGGGATGCTGGATGACCGTGGCGGCGAGGCGATGCCCCCAGGCGGCGGCCACCTCGGGCGCCCCGCCCTGGAGGCGGCAGGCCAGGTAGGCGGCGCTGAAGGAATCCCCGGCGGCGGTAGTGTCCACCACCCGGGCCACGGCTTCGCCGGCCACCTCCTGGCGGCCCTGGCGATGCTGCAGTAGGCAGCTGCACGCGCCGCGCTTGAGCGCCACCTCGGCCACGCCCCACTCGGCGTACTGGGCGAGCAGCGCCGCCTCGTCGGCGAAGCCGAACAGCGCGGCGTCGTCTTCCCAGGTCACCAGCGCCAGGTCGGCGAGCTGCAGCAACCGGTGATAGGCCGTGCGCGCCGCCTGCAGATTCGGCCACAGCCGCGGCCGGTAGTTGTTGTCGAAGACGATGCGGGTGCCGGCGGCGCGGGCCTGGCGCAGCGCCTCCAGCAGCCGCTCGCGGCCGGTGTCGGTCAGCACCGCCAGGCTGATGCCGCTGAGATAGAGCACCTGATACTCGGCCAGGGCCGCCAGCAGCGGCTGGGCCTCGGCGCCATCGAAACACTCCCGCGCTGCCGCCTCGCCGCGCCAGTAGAGAAAGCGCCGCTCGCCGTCGGCATCGGTCTGGATCAGATAGAGTCCCGGCAGGCGCCCGGGCAGCACCCGCACCCGCTCGTCACTCAGCCCCTCCTCCCGCCAGCGGGCGCGCATGGCCTGGCTCAGGCTGTCGTCGCCCACCGCGGTGAGATAATCCACCCGCACCGGGTCCTCGCCGAGCAGCCGCCGCAGATAGACGGCCGCATTGAGGGTGTCGCCGCCAAAGGCCTGGCCCAGTTGGCCATCCCCCTGACTGCGCAACTCGACCATGCATTCGCCAATGAGGCCGATGCGGGTCAGAGGGGACGAAACGAGGGGTAGCGTCATGCAGACTCCTGGAGGCGTTGCGGAACCCGGACGCGGCAGGCGGACACCGCCAGGCCGGTCACACCGGGATCGAGGCGAAAGCTGCGCCCGGCCAGGGGTTGCGCCTGGCGGGCGGACTCATCGAGGCCCACCCGGGCAGTGGTGATCAGCAGCTGCTCCAGGCGCTCGCCATAGAAGGCGCAGGAGGTCACCCGCGCCACCGGCAGCTCCACCCAGGCGAGCAGTTCGCCGTCGGCGCTCCAGCGACTCAGGCGATAGCCGTCCCAGTGGGCGATCCACAGGGCGCCCTCGCTGTCCACGGCCAGCCCATCGGGCACGCCGGGCTGCTCGCCGAAGTCGATGAGGGTGCGCCCGCGACCGAGCTGGCCGCTGGCGAGATCGAAGTCGAAGGCCTGCACCCGGCGGGTGGGCGAATCTATGTAATAGAAGGTCCGGTTGTCCGGGCTCCAGCCCAGGCCGTTGGACACGGTGATGCCGTCGAGTACCTGATGCAGCTGGCCGTCCAGGTCCAGGCGATACAGCCGGCCGCCGCCGGGCGCCTCGTCGAGCAGCGTGGTACCCAACCAGAAGCGGCCGAGCGCATCGCACTTGCCGTCATTGAAACGGTGCTGCGATCCGTGGACCGCCTGGGGCGGCCGCGCGACTGGCGTCGGCTGGGCGGCACCGGCGGCCAGGCGCCAGACGCCGTCGCTCAGCGCCAGCCAGGTGGAGCCGTCGACATGGGGCACGGCGCAGCCCAGCGGTCGGCCGAAGCCCAGTATCTCGACCGGAGCCGCCGGCTGCGGCGCGGCGCGCAACAGCCGACCGGCGAGGATATCCACCCACAGCAAGGTCTGCTGCCGGGCATCCCAGACCGGGCCTTCGCCCAGTTCGTCGCCATGGTCGAACAGGCATTCAGGCCGCGCCATGCTGGGTCTCCTCCACGAAGCGTAGCGGTATCAGCGCCAGCAGGCAGCTCAGGGCGAGCATGGCGTAGCTCCAATGCCAGCCGAAATGCTCGATCACGTAACCGGCCACCGGCCCCACCAGAAAGCCCGCCAGGCCCAGCCCCACGCCAATCAGCAGACCCAGGCCGCTGCCGGCCGCGCGGGGCGAGGAATCCACCGCCAGCGAATAGAGCACCACATAGGGCGAGTTGCGGAACAGGCCCCAGGCCAGCAGCAGGGTCCAGGCCATGGCGCGACTGTCGATGAACATGCACAGCGCCACGCAGACCGAGAAACCGACGGTCAGGATGCCCAGGGCGAACTTGCGGCCGCGGTGATCGCTCAGGGTCCCCCAGAAGATCTGCCCCGCCCAGCCCACCAGCCCCGAGGCGCCGGAGATCACCGCGGCCTCGGCCAGGCTCAGCCCCAGCTGGCTGGTGAGCTGGTAGGTCAGAAAGGTGGCCACGCCCATCTCGGTCCAGAGGAACAGGAAATTCATCACCAGGCAGAGGCGCACGTTGCGCTCGGCGAAGGCCTGGCGCAGGTTGCTCAGCGGATTGAGCGAGACGGGCGCGGCGGTGTCGACCGGCACGGTCAGCCCCTCCTCGCGGATCCAGGCATAGACCTGCTCCTCGTTGCGGCGGCGACCCAGGTAGAGCTGCAGCAGGATGATCGGCAGGCCGATCAGCGGGATCCAGAGGAAGGTGGCGCGCCAGTCGCCATTGGCCAGGATCAGCCCCATCAGGACCGGGCCGACGAATTGCCCCAGGGGCATGCCGGTGTGATGCACACCGAGGGCGAAGCCGCGATTTTCCTTTTGCCAGAATTCGCTGGCCACGGCGATGTTGACCGGCTCCATGGCGCCGGTGCCCAGGCCCATGGTGAATCTCAGCACCTGCAGGGCGCCCAGCGAGCGGGCATAGACGGTGGCGAAGGCCGAGCCTATGGTCAGGGCGCAGGCCCCCACCCAGCTCCAGGCACGGCGGTGGCCGGTGCCGACGCTGTCGGCCAGCACCCCCACTAGCAAGGCCCCTATCAGGGTGCCGACGAAACTCAGCGAACTGAGCCAGCCACCCTGGGCGGCGTCCAGTCCGAATTCCTGCATGATCGCCGGCAACACGGTCGGCAGCAGCTGGCGATCCACCGAGATCATCAGCATCGCCAGGGTGGTGATGCCGAGCATCTGCCAGGACACCGGATGGGCACGGGGCAGCCAGCCGGGGGTACGAGCGGCAGGCGCCAGGGCGCCCGGGACTTTGGTCATGGATTTCATCGTCGCAGGTTCCGTTGTTGTTTTTGTTCGCACCCCTGACGACCGTCAGCGGTGGAATAGAGACCCTTACGCGCGAAATGCTTTGGAACGTTGTTCCATTCGCTGAAGGACAGTGTTGCTGGCCTTTCCTGCATCCGTCAATCAGAATGGAACAGTGTTCCGGCAATCAGGCGACCGGCGGCTCCATGGAAAAGAATCAGAATCTCGGCAATGACATGGTCAGCGCCGTCGGGCGTACCCTGGCGGTGCTCGAAGCCCTCGGCGAGCGCGAGGACGACTGCGGTGTCTCGGAGCTGGCGCAGCAGCTGGACCTGTCGAAGAGCACCGTCCACCGCTTCCTGCAGACGCTCAAGGCGCTGGGCTACGTGGTCCAGGACGCCGAGGACCGCTACCGCCTGAGCGTCAAGCTGTTCGAACTGGGCGCTCGCGCCCTGCCCCAGCTGGAGCTGGTCCGCGAAGCCGAACCGGGCATGCGCCTGCTCAACGACCTCACCGGCGAGACCGTCCACCTCGGCATCTTCGACGAGGGCGCCATCGTCTATGTGCACAAGCTCGACTCGCGCTACACCCTGCGCATGTATTCGCGCATCGGGCGCCGGGCGCCGCTGTACTGCACCGGGATCGGCAAGGTGCTGATGGCCTGGCGAGCTGAAGCCGAGGTCCGGCAGATCCTCGCCCAGGAGACCTTCGTCCGCCGCACGCCCAACACCCTCGACAGCCTGGCCGCCTACCTCGCGGAACTGGCGCGGGTTCGTGAGCTGGGTTTCGCCGAAGACCACGAGGAATTCGAGGCCAACATGAGATGCCTGGCGGCGCCGATCCGCGACCGATTCGGCCAGGTCATCGCCGGCCTGAGCGTGTCCTTTCCCTGCTTCCGCTTCCGCGAAGACCTCAAGGCCGAGTACGTCGAGCAGATGCTCGCCACCACGGCGCGCATCTCGGCGCAGATGGGTGCCCCGGCCAGCTAGCGCCGCCCGGGATCGCCGCGCCTGAAGCGACGGCTGTCTCGCTGCGGCCGCCCCTGTTCAGGGCGCACCGCCATAGTCAGACCAATGGTCCGATGGGTGGCTCAGCCTTAAGCCACCGCTAAGCCACCCCCTATAGCGTGTGATGCACATCACAAATCCAGCCCGATGTCCCGTCGGGCCTCCTTCATGGTGACTGTCATGATGATGCGCACACTCAAGGTGGGTCGCCGGTCGGCCTTGGCCTTCTCAATTATCGTAGCAATCGTCATCGCGCTCGGGGCCATCGCCCTGATCCAGATGCGGCAACTCAGGCAGTCGGAAATCGAGGTGGAAACGGACTGGATGCCCAGCGTCCGCCAGGCCGGGCAGATGACCGCGGCGCTGCTCCAGCTGCGTCTGGAAAGCCTGAGGAGCCTCGGCACCCAGGATCCGGCGCTGCAGCCGGCAACGGCCACGACGCTGGTCGAGCTGCGCCGCCGCTTCGCCACGGTGATAAAGGACTATGCACCGCTGGTGTCCAGCGACGCGGAACAGCAGCTCTACCAGGCCGTGCAGGACGGGGCCGCCAGTTACCTGGGCCTGCTCGACACCTTCGAGACCCGCTACCGCAGCGGTGACCTGCCGGGCGCCGTGGCCCTGGCCGACGGCGGCATGCGCACGGCGGCCGACCAGGTGCAGGCGCAGATCGAAAGCCTGGCCGCGCTGAATGACCGCGGTGCGGTCGCGTCGGGCATCGAGGCGGGCCGGATCTACGACCACGGCCTGGCCTGGGTCTCCGGCCTGATCCTCGCCACCCTGGTGGCCACCGTCGCCCTCGCCTTCCTGCTGACGCGCAGCATCACCGTGCCCATCGGCGAAGCCCTGCGCATCGCCCAGCGGATCGCCAACAAGGATCTCGCCGAAGACATCCAGGTGGTGGGCAGCGACGAGGCCGCCGGCCTGCTGACCGCCCTGGCCGGCATGCAGGCCAACCTGCGTGCCACCGTGGCCCATCTGGCAGACAGCTCCAGTCAGCTGGCCGCCGCCGCCGAGGAGATGACCGCGGTGATCGACGACGGCAATCGCGGCCTGCTCAGGCAAAACGACGAGATCGGCCAGGTGGCCACGGCGGTAACGGAAATGAGCGCCGCGGTGGACGAGGTGGCGCGCCATGCGGAGGAAAGCGCCGGCGCCTCGCAACGGGGCAGCGCCCTCACCCAGGCCGGCCTGGAGCATGTCGCCGCGACCCTGACCGCCATCGAACGACTGGCCAGCCAGGTCGATCAGAGCAGCGGCCAGATCCAGACGCTGTCGGGTCGCGCCCAGGAAATCAGCAATGTCGTCGACGTCATCCGCGCCATCGCCGAGCAGACCAATCTGCTGGCGCTCAATGCCGCCATCGAGGCGGCGCGCGCCGGTGATCAGGGCCGCGGCTTCGCCGTGGTCGCGGATGAAGTCCGGGCACTGGCCCACCGCACCCAGCAGTCGACGCGAGAGATCGAAGCCATGATCGGCACCATCCAGCACGATTCGACGGACGCGGTGAAGGCCATGCAGCAGAGCAGTCAGACCGCCGAGCTATCGCTGTCCGTTGCGCGGGAAGCCAATGGTGCCCTGCGAGCCATCGCCGGCGCCATGGGCGGCATCGACGAGCGCACGGCGCTGATCGCCACGGCTGCCGAAGAACAGGCCCTGGTGGCCAAGGACATCGACCGTGGCCTGATCAGCATCAAGGACCTCTCCGACCAGACCGCCGCGGGCGCCAGCCAGACCTCCAGCGCCAGCAACGAGGTGTCGCGCCTGGCGGCCGGTCTCCGCCAGGTGGTGGCCGAATTCGTGATCTGAACGGGGCCGTCGGTCGATCCTGGAGCAGGCCGCCAGCGCGGCGCCGGCACGCGAACGATCGACAGGCCTTTTCTCCAGGCACAAAAAAAGCTGCCCTGGGGCAGCTTCTCTTGCGTCGTTCGGGCAGTTCAGAGGACCCGGAACAACTCATATGGCGCGGCGGACGGGACTCGAACCCGCGACCCCCGGCGTGACAGGCCGGTATTCTAACCGACTGAACTACCGCCGCGCATTGCGTGAACCTTGCGGAACACTTCCCGAAGAGTTTGGTGGCTGATGACGGGATCGAACCGCCGACCCCCTGCGTGTGATGCAGGTGCTCTCCCAGCTGAGCTAATCAGCCATCCCCTTCGGGTGACGCGCATTCTCCTCGTAGCCCCTTGATCCGTCAAGGATTTTTCCAATTTTATTTTCTACGGGCGCTATTCCAGGTAGATCATCTTGCGGGTCATGCCGCCGTCCAGGGTGATGGCCTCGCCACTGATGAAACCGGCGTTGCCGCTCAGCAGCCAGGCCACGCAGGCGGCGACGTCTTCCACCGTC
The DNA here is from genome assembly GCF_014190935.1 of Pseudomonas sp. AS2.8. Lineage (NCBI taxonomy): Bacteria > Pseudomonadati > Pseudomonadota > Gammaproteobacteria > Pseudomonadales > Pseudomonadaceae > Pseudomonas > Pseudomonas sp. AS2.8. The sequence goes on along the minus strand of NZ_JACHVV010000001.1, from coordinate 979,918 downwards.
CCTACCCGCCCGACCGGATGCTGCTCGTGGTCGGCGGCGGACAGCGGCTCGGCCGCGCGGACATGGGCATCGCGCGCATCGATCCAGCCCGGAGAGAGTGCATTCACCCGAACCTCCGGACCCAGGCTGACGGCCAGGGCATGGGTCAGGGCCAGCAATCCGCCCTTGCTCGCGGCATAGGCCTCGCTGTGGGGCTCGGACTGCTGGGCACGGGTCGAGGCGATGTTGACGATGGCGCCCTGCTGCTCGCGCAGATAGGGTGCGCAATGCTTGGCCATCAGCATGGGACCGTCCAGATTCACCCCCAGCACCTTGCGCCACTCGGCCAGTGCCAGGCTTTCCAGCGGCTGGCCCTGGGCGGTGGCGAGACCGGCATTGTTGACCAGGGCATCCAGCCGACCGAACTGGCCGATCACCTGGGCGACGGCGGACTCCACCTGACCCTCGTCAGCCACGTCCAGGGCCACGAACCAGGCGCGCTCGCCGAGTGCGGCGGCCACCTTGGCGCCGCGCTCCTGCTCGATATCGGCCACCACTACCCGCCAGCCCTCGGCCACCAGCCAGGCGGCGATGCCCAGGCCGATCCCACGCGCCGCGCCGGTGACCAGGGCGACGCGCAGTTCCACCGGTGCGAACGTCAGACTCATAGGGCCGCCAGTCCGCGGGCCAGGTCCTGGCGCAGATCGCCCAGGTCTTCGAGACCCACGGCGATGCGGATCAGGCTGTCGCGGATCCCGGCATTGGCGCGCTCGGCCGGCGACAGCCGCCCGTGCGAGGTCGTCGCCGGGTGGGCGATAGTGGTCTTGGTGTCGCCCAGGTTGGTGGTGATGGAGATCATTCGGGTGGCATCGATGAAGCGCCAGGCGGCGTCACGCCCACCGGCGACCTCGAAGCTCACCACGGCACCGAAGGCGCTCTGCTGGCGGCACGCCAGCTCATGCTGCGGATGGCTTTCCAGGCCGGCGTAGTGGACCCGCTCGACGCCGGGCTGGCCTTCCAGCCAGCGCGCCAGCTCCAGCGCGGTCTGGCTGTGCGCCTGCATGCGGATCTTCAGTGTCTCCAGGCCCTTGAGGAACAGCCAGGCGTTGAAAGGGCTCAGGGTCGGACCGGCGGTGCGCAGGAAACCCACCACCTCTTTCATCTGCTCGGCACGACCGGCGACCACGCCGCCCATGCCACGGCCCTGACCGTCGATGTACTTGGTCGCCGAATGGATGACGATGTCGGCACCCAACGCCAGCGGCTTCTGCAGCGCCGGGGTGCAGAAGCAGTTGTCTACCGCCAGCAGCGCGCCCTGGGCATGGGCGATCTCGGCCAGGGCGGCGATGTCCACCAGCTCGGCCAGGGGGTTGGACGGCGACTCGACGAAGAACAGCCGGGTGTTGGGCTTGCAGGCCGCCTGCCAGGCGTCCAGATCGGCCAGCGGCGGATAGTCCACCTCGATGCCGAAGCGCTTGAAGTACTTCTCGAACAGGCTGATGGTCGAGCCGAACACGCTGCGCGAGACCAGCACATGGTCGCCGGCGCTGCACAGGCTCATGACCATCGCCAGGATGGCCGACATGCCCGAAGCGGTGGCCACCGCCTGCTCCGCGCCTTCGAGGGCCGCGATGCGGGTCTCGAAGGTACGGACCGTGGGGTTGGTGTAGCGCGAATAGACGTTGCCCGGCACCTCACCGGCGAAGCGCGCCGCGGCATCCGCGGCGGTCCGGAACACGTAGCTGCTGGTCAGGAACAGGGCTTCGCCATGCTCGCCTTCCGGCGAGCGCTGCTGCCCTGCCCGCACCGCCAAGGTCTCGAAGGCCGCGCCCTCGAGATCACTGTCCAGGCGTCCGGCATCCCAGTCTTGGCTCATGTGCAGCTCCTTAGTCGTTGTAGAGATCGATGATGGCGCTGACCGCCTTGTGCTTGACCTTGGCCGCGTCGTTGCGCGCCTGCTCGATCCGATTCAGATAGGCGGCATCGACGTCGCCGGTGATGTACTCGCCATCGAACACCGCGCAGTCGAACTGCTCGACCTTGGGCGCCTTGCGGGTACGCACGGCTTCCTGCAGGTCCTGCAGATCCTGGTAGATCAGCCAGTCGGCGCCGATCAGCTCGCCGACTTCCTCGGTGGTGCGACCGTGGGCGATCAGCTCGTGCACGCTGGGCATGTCGATGCCGTAGACGTTGGGGAAACGCACCGCCGGGGCCGCCGAGCAGAAATAGACCTTCTTGGCGCCGGCTTCGCGGGCCATCTGGATGATCTGCTTGCAGGTGGTGCCACGGACGATGGAATCGTCCACCAGCATCACGTTCTTGCCGCGGAACTCCAGTTCGATGGCGTTGAGCTTCTGGCGCACCGACTTCTTGCGCGCGGCCTGGCCGGGCATGATGAAGGTCCGGCCGATGTAGCGATTCTTGACGAAGCCCTCGCGGAACTTGACGCCCAGGTGGTTGGCCAGCTCCAGGGCCGCGGTGCGGCTGGTGTCCGGAATCGGGATGACCACGTCGATGTCGTGCTCGGGACGCTCGCGCTGGATCTTCTCGGCGAGCTTCTCGCCCATGCGCAGGCGCGCCTTGTAGACCGAGATACCGTCAATGATGGAGTCCGGACGGGCCAGGTAGACGTGCTCGAAGATGCAGGGCGCGTATTGCGGATTCTGCGCGCACTGGCGGGTGTAGAGCCGGCCGTCTTCGGTGATGTATACCGCTTCGCCGGGCTCCAGGTCACGGATCAGGGTGAAGCCGAGCACGTCGAGGGCGACGCTCTCGGAAGCGATCATGTATTCCACGCCGTATTCGGTGTGACGCTGGCCGAAGACGATGGGACGGATGGCGTTGGGATCGCGGAAGCCGACGATGCCGTAACCCGTCACCATGGCCACCACGGCATAGCCGCCACGGCAGCGCTCATGGACTTCGGAGACCGCGGCGAAGACGTCGTCCTCGGTCGGCTGCAGCTTGTTGCGCACCGCCAGCTCGTGGGCGAAGACGTTGAGCAGCACCTCGGAATCGGAATTGGTGTTGACGTGCCGCAGGTCCGACTCGTAGATCTCGCGGGACAGCTGCTCGACGTTGGTCAGGTTGCCGTTGTGCGCGAGGGTGATGCCATAGGGCGAGTTGACATAGAACGGCTGCGCCTCGGCGGAGCTGGAGCTGCCGGCCGTGGGGTAGCGCACATGGCCAATGCCCATGCGGCCGACCAGATGCTGCATGTGGCGCTGCTGGAAGACGTCGCGGACCAGGCCGTTGTCTTTGCGCAGGAAGAGTTTACCGTCCAGGCTGGTGACGATACCGGCGGCATCCTGACCGCGATGTTGAAGGACGGTGAGCGCGTCGTACAACGACTGGTTGACGTTCGTCTTGCCCACGATACCTACGATGCCACACATGCGACGCGACCCCACTGTTTCAAGTGATGCGACGGCGAACCATCGCAGGATGACCCCGGCAGTGCGAGGCCTGGAAAACCGTTCAAGGAGCCTTGGGCCCCAGCTGTGGCAACAGTTGCAGACTGGGCATGGGCGTCGCGCCCAGCCATTGGCCGGCAAAGCCCAGCAGCAGATTCTTCGACCAATCGGCCACCAGGAGAAAATGTGGAACCAGCACCGACTGCTGCCACCAGCCGTCCTGCTGGACCGGCCCGAGGCTCAGCAGCCCCACCGCCACGGTGATCAGCAAGGCACCGCGAGCAGCGCCAAAGGCCATGCCGAGAAAGCGATCGGTGCCCGACAATCCGGTGACGCGGATCAATTCGCCAAGCAAGAAGCTCACCAGGGCGCCGACGAGCAGTGTCAGCACGAAGAGAATGACACAGGCGGCGATGACCCGTCCGGAGGGTACCTGAATATAGTCCACCAGATAGCTGGACAGCGCCCCGCCGAAGACCCAGGCCACGCCACCGGCAACGATCCAGGTAGCCAGTGACAACGCTTCCTTGACGAAGCCGCGCCTGAGACTGATCAGGCTGGAAACGATGACAACGGCGACGATCGCCCAGTCCACCCAGGTGAAGCCCACGGCAAGGTCCACTTACAAAAAGGCCCTGCATTCTAGCAGAGCCTTGTGACCGGGTTAACCGCGCTCCGGCTGAAAGCGTACGACGAAGCCCTTGACGCCATTCTGCTTGTTGAGCTGGTCGCGCAGGCGATCCGCCTCGCTGCGCTCTATCACCGGCCCGACGAAGACGCGGTTCATGCCGTCGGCGGTGCGGACATAGGCGTTGTAGCCCTGGCTGCGCAGCTTGGCCTGCAGGGCGTCGGCGCTGGGCCGGGACGACAGGCTGGCGAGCTGGACCGACCAGCTGTTGGGCAGATTGGCCGCGCCCAGGCGCGAATCCGGCTTGGCCGCGGGTGCTGGGGTAGGTGCAGGTGCCGCTGGCGCGCTGGCAACGGGCGCAGGGGCAGCGGGCGCCTTGGCGACCGGCGCAGCCGGTTGCGGCTGGGCAGGCGCGGTGGTCACCGGTGCATTCTGCGTCGGTGCCTGGCCGGCGGTACCGGCAATGGGGGTCTGCGGCTTGCCGAGCGGCTTGGCCGGCTCGTCCGGCACCACCACCACGGGCGGCGCCTCAGGCGTCTGCACCGGCTGCACCTCGGTCGCGGGCACGGTGGGTGCGGCCGGCTGGGCCGGCGCCTCGACGGCCACCTTGCGGGCGTCGTCCTGGCGATTGAAGAGCATGGGCACGAAGATGATGATCAGCGCCAGCAGCACCAGCGCTCCGATGACTCTTTGCTTGAGCATGGGTTATGCCTCCGCGGATTCGGATAGGGAAGACAGCTGCGCAAGGACCTCGGCGACGCTGTAGAAGGAGCCGAACACCACCACCTCGTCGTCAGCCGCACTGGCGGCCAGTTGCGCCTCGAAGGCGGCCAGCAGCGAGGCATGGGCCTCGGCCCGGGCACCGCGCGCGGCCATGAGAGCGGCCACCTCGGCACCGTCACGACTGCGCGGGGTCGGCAGACTCGCCACCGCCCAGCTGGCGAACAGGCCTTCCAGGGGCGCCAGGATGCCGTCCAGGTCCTTATCCGCCAGGACGCCGAACACCGCCCGCCGTACGCCGGCGACCGGCTTCATCGCCAGGCGACGGGCCAGGTATTCGGCGGCATGGGAATTATGGGCCACGTCGAGCAGGACGGTGCGCGTCTGCCCGGCCCGCTCGACCTGGCGGCGATCCAGCCGTCCGGCCATGCGCGTCGCCTGGAGCGCCGCCGCGATCTGCTGCGGCAGCCAGGGTTGTTCGAGCAAGGCGTAGGCCTGCAAGGCCAGGGCGGCATTTTCCATGGGCAGGTCCAGCAGCGGCAGGCCGGGCAGCGCCAGGTCGTTGCCCTGAGCATCGCGCCCACGCCAGAACCAGCCGGCACTCTCGATGCGCAGATCGAAGGCTTCGCCGCGCAGCAGCAAGGGCGCGCCCAGGCGCTCCGCGGCTTCGACCAGCGGCGCGGGTGGCTGCAGATCGCCACAGAGGGCCGGCTTGCCGGCCCGGAAGATCCCGGCCTTTTCCACGGCGACGCTTTCGCGGGTGTCGCCCAGCCATTCGGCGTGATCCAGGCCGATGCTGGTGACCAGCGCCAGATCGGCGTCGATCAGGTTGACCGCATCCAGGCGTCCGCCCAGACCGACCTCGAGGACCGCGACATCCAGCCGGGCACGCTCGAACAGCCAGAAGGCGGCCAGGGTACCCACTTCGAAATAGGTCAGGCTGATCTCGCCGCGGGCGGCTTCCACCGCCGCGAAGGCGGTGCAGAGATCGCTATCGCTGGCGAGGGTGCCGTCCACGTCGACGCGCTCGTTGTAGCGCACCAGATGCGGCGAGGCATAGACGCCGACCCGCTGCCCGCTGGCGCGCAGCAGGCTGGCGAGAAAGGCGCAGGTGGAGCCCTTGCCGTTGGTGCCGGTCACGGTCACCACCCGCTGCGCCGGCCGGGTCAGGCCCAGCCGTTGCGCGACCTCGCGCACCCGGTCCAGACCCATGTCGATCGCCGACGGATGCAGCTGCTCGAGATAGGCCAGCCATTGCGCGAGGCTGCGCGAAGCCATCAGGCCGCCGGGACCGGCTGGTGCTGGAAGGTCGCCAGCAGGCGCGCCAGGCGATCACGCAATTCCTTGCGCGAGACGATGAGGTCGACGGCGCCGTGATCCAGCAGGAACTCGCTGCGCTGGAAGCCTTCCGGCAGCTTTTCGCGCACGGTCTGCTCGATCACGCGCGGACCGGCGAAGCCGATCAGCGCCTTGGGCTCGGCGACGATGACGTCGCCCAGCATCGCCAGACTGGCGGAAACGCCACCATAGACCGGATCGGTCAGCACCGAGATGAAGGGAATGCCCTCTTCGCGCAGACGCGCCAGCACCGCAGAGGTCTTGGCCATCTGCATCAGGGAAATCAGGGCTTCCTGCATCCGCGCACCGCCCGAGGCGGAGAAGCAGACCAGCGGGCAGCGCTCTTCCAGGGCCACGTTGGCCGCCCGTACGAAACGCTCGCCGACCACGGCGCCCATGGAACCGCCCATGAAGGAGAATTCGAAGGCGCAGACCGCCACCGGCATGCCCTTGAGGGTGCCGCGCATGGAAATCAGCGCGTCTTTTTCGCCGGTTTCCTTTTGCGCCGCGGTGAAACGGTCCTTGTACTTCTTGCTGTCGCGGAATTTCAGGCGATCCACCGGCTCCAGCTCGGTACCCAGCTCTTCACGACCCTCGGCGTCGAGGAAGATGTCCAGGCGCCGCCGCGCGTTGATGCGCATGTGGTGACCGCACTTCAGGCACACGTCCAGGTTCTTTTCCAGCTCCGGACGGTAGAGGACCGCTTCGCAGGCCGGACACTTGTGCCAAAGACCTTCCGGCACCGAACTGCGCTTCACCTCGGACCGCATGATGGAAGGAATCAGTTTGTCGACCAGCCAATTGCTCATGCATCTCTCTCCACTTGCATGGGCTCCCAGCGTGGCCTGGGCCACGCCTTCCTTGAGCATTTGTAATAGGTTCGGCAGCGCCCGCTGTTTCCCGGGCCGCTACCCGCTTGTCTCATCCCGGCTCCCCGGGAGCCGGACGACAGACCCACACGGGGCGGGTCTGCTTGAATATGTCGCAGGTGTGGACGGCAACCACCCGACGAGGGTCACATCAGGCGACCGGCGCACCCCGCACGGCCGCCACGAAACGGGCGATCTCGGCGGCATCCTTGATGCCCTTTGCCTGCTCTACGCCGCCACTCACGTCCACCCCATAGGGCCGGGACGCGGCGATGGCCGTGGCCACGTTATCCGCCTCGAGCCCACCTGCCACGATCAGCGGCAGCGACAGGTCCTGGGGTACTCGCGTCCAGTCGAAAGCCTGACCGGTCCCCCCGGGCACGCCGGCGACATAGGTGTCGAGCAGCAGCCCGCGGGCGCCGGCATAGTCCCGCGCGATGGCGGCGAGGTCGATGTCCTCGCGCATGCGCAGGGCCTTGATGTAGGGGCGGCGATAGCGGGCGCACTGCGCCGGCGACTCGTCGCCATGGAATTGCAGAAGATCCAGGGGCACGGCGTCGAGCGTCTCCTCGATCTCGCAGGGCGAGGCATCGACGAACAACCCGACACTGGTCACGAAGGGTGGCAGGGCCGCCACGATCTGGCGGGCCTGGGCAGCGCTGACCGCCCGCGGGCTGCGCGCATAGAACACCAGGCCGATGGCATCGGCGCCGGCAGCCGCCGCGGCCAGTGCATCCTCGACCCGGGTGATCCCGCAGATCTTCACTCGAACGTTAGCCAAACCGGAATGACCTCGTTCCAAATCGATGGATGTTAGCAGACCACCCACGCAGCGTCAGCCTTGGGGGTCATCCAGCTCGGGGATATGCCCCAGGAACAGCGGACCCAGCGGCCGCTTCGGCACGGGCGTGCTCTCGGGATACTCGGCGTCCACCAGGTAGAGACCATAGGGATGGGCGGTGACGCCTCCCAGCCGTCGCTCACGCGCGGCCAGGACCTCGCTCACCCACTCCACCGGCCGCTCGCCGCAGCCCACCGCCATCAGCACCCCGGCGATGTTGCGCACCATGTGGTGCAGGAAGGCATTGGCGCGGATGTCGAGGACGATCAGCCGGCCGCTCTGCCAGAGCCGCAGATGGTGGATGGTCTTGATCGCCGACTTCGCCTGGCAGGCCTTGGCCCGGAAGGAGGTGAAATCGTGGGTGCCGAGCAGCACCTGGGCCGCCTCGCGCATCGGCTCGATGCGCAGCGGACGGTGATTCCAGGTGACCTCCTCGGCCAGGTGCGCGGGACGGATGGGATCGTTGTAGATCACATAGCGGTACCGCCGGGCCATGGCGCTGAAGCGGGCATGGAATTCGTTGCTGACCGGCTTGACCCAGGTCACGCTGATATCTGCCGGCAGATTGGCATTGGTGCCCATCACCCAGGCCTTGAGCGGCCGTGCGACGGGCGACTCGAAATGCACCACCTGGCCGGTGGCGTGCACCCCGCAATCGGTACGCCCGGCGCAATGCAGCGCGATGGGCGCCGCGGCAACCTCGGACAGGGCGTCTTCCAGGGTTTCCTGCACGGAGCGCACACCCGGCTGCTGGCGCTGCCAGCCGCGATAGCGGGCGCCCTTGTATTCGACGCCCAGGGCAATGCGCTGCGGCGGGACGATGATCGTGGGGTCTAGAAAATCCAAGACGACGGCCAGGCAAAAAAAGGGGAGGCAGCTTATAGCGCCTCCCCTCCTCTGCCAAGTCCGGCCGCTGTCAGCTGAGCTGGGCGATGATTTCCCGGGCTTCCTGCTGCTGCCCGGCATTCCCCTCGGCGATCACCTCGTCGAGGATGTCGCGGGCACCTTCCGGATCGCCCATGTCGATGTAGGCGCGCGCCAGATCCAGCTTGGTGGCGGTTTCGTCTTCGCCGGACAGGAAGTCGAAGTCGTCCAGACCGTCGCCGCGGGCCGTGCCCCCGGTGGTCTCCGCGTCGAACTGGCGAGAGGCTTCCTGCAGACGGGCGGCGAATTCCTCGTCGCTTTCGCGCTTGGGCGCGGGTTGCTCGTCATCGAAGTCGGACAGATCGAAACTCGCCGGCAGCTCGGCGTCGGCCGCTGGCGGCGTGGACGCATCCAGTGGCTCGTCGAAGGCCGAGCCCGCGCTGGAACCCGCGACCGGCTCGTCGTGCGCCAGGTCGCCCTGCCGCTCGAATTCGCTGAAGTCCAGGGCGAAGTCATCGTCCTTGGCAGCCGGAGTCGCCGCTGGGGTGGCCGCGGGTTCGGCATCGAAATTGAGATCGAAGTCGAAATCGTCGCGCGAGTCGGCCGCCTTGGCTTGGGCATCGGCGAAGGCCTCGCCGAACAGCGGCTCCTCGGCCGGACCGGCAGGCTGATGGCCCTGGGTGTCTTCGCTGCCGAAGTCGTCCAGGGACAGATCGAAGTCCTGGCTGTCCTCGGTGGCCGTGAAGCCCTGGTTGCGGGATTGCTCCTCGCTCAGTTCGTGGGCCGCCGCCAGCGCTGCGGCCCCGACCGCGGCCGAGGCGACCGCGACGGTGGCCATGGCCGGATAGCGCGACTTCAAGTGCTCGACCGCCGGCTGGGCGCCGCCGATTTCCTTGAGCTCGCGCTCTTCGCGTTGGAAGCCGTCCTTGTCGCCCATCTCGGCATAGACCTCCATGAGCTTGAGGCGCAGATCGGCGCGATGGGGCTCCTGGTCGCTGGCCTTCTTGAGCACCTCGGCCGCCTGGCTGAAGCGGCCATAGGCCATGTAGATGTCGGCCTGACCCAGGGCATCGTCCTGGGCGTCGGCGTCTCGCGCCGCGTCCTGACCGCCCTGGTTCAGCTCCAGCCCGGCGAGAGCATGGTGATCACCGAGTTCGGGATCGGCGTCGAACACGGTGTCGTTGCGCGCGGCTTCCGCGTCACGCTCGCGCTCGGCCTCCTTCACCGCGTTGCGGCGCGAGTTGATCATCAGCAGGACCAGCAGCGCCAGCAAGGCGCTGCCGCCGATGATGCCGAGCCAGAGCGGATTGCTGAGGATCTCGTCGAGGAAACTGTTGGTGGCCTCGGTCGGCTCGGTCGCCGGGGTGCTCGGCGTGACCGGGATGACCTTGGGCTCGCTGGCCGCGGGCGGCGCCGAGCCGGTGCCGGCCTCGCTGGCCGGCGGCGTGGCGGCGGGCGCGGTGGCGTCGACAGGCGCGACCGGGGCAGCTGCCGTCGGCGCCTGGGGCGCGGGTGCGGGGGTGTTCTCGGCCGGCGCGGGCGTCACCGGAGCCGCGGCTTCGGGCGTCGCCGCCGGCTGGGCCGGCTGGCCCGCGGCCTGGGGATTGGCCATGTTGGCCTGCATACGCGCCAGCTGGGCGTCCTTGAGCTGCATGATCTTCTGCAGCTTGTCGAGCTGCGACTGCAGATCGCCCAGGCGGCTCTTGAGTTCGTCGTTCTCGCGGCGGGTGGTGTCCAGGCTTTCCTGGGTCACCGCCAGGCGATCGGCCAGCGACTGGTCACTGCCCTTGCCACCGGACGACTCGCCGGCGCGGCCGGCCGGTTGCCCGGAAAGCAGCTTGAGGTTGTCCCTGGGTGCGGCAGGCGTCGCGGCCTCGTTGCCACTCGGCTGGGCGGAAGCATCCACCTGCCGGCGCGGGGTACCGGCGGGTGCGCCGTCGCGACCCTGTTTCCAGGCGCGGGTCTGGCGGGCGATCTCGGCCACCGCCTCGCGCTGGGGTCGCGTGCCGGCCTGGGCCTGATCGGGCAGGCGCAGCACCTGGCCACTCTTCATCAGGTTGATGTTGCGATCGATGAAGGCGTCGGGATTCAGGTCCTGGATCGCCAGCATGGTCTGGTCGACGGTGACGCTGGAGGCCGGACGATTGCGCGCCGCCACTTCCCACAGGGTATCGCGCCGCTCGGTGGTGTAGGTGCCAGGTGTCTGGGTCGCGCTCGGCGCTGGCGCGGCCGGCGGCGGGGCCGGACGCGGTGCGCTCGGCGTGTTGGCGCGTGCTCGCGGCGTGGCCGGGACCTGGGGTGCGAACGGCGCCGCCGCGGCCTGCGGGGTATAGAGCGGCGGATCCAGCAGCACGGTGTACTCGCGCAGGATCCGGCCGCTCGGCCAGTTCACTTCCAGCAGGAAGTTGAGATAGGGCTCGCGCACCGGGCGCGCCGAGGTCACGCGGATGACGGTGCGCCCGTTGCGCACCTCCGGGGTGAACTTGAGGTCGTTGAGAAAGAAGGCGCGGTCGACGCCGGCCTTGCCGAAGTCCTCGACGGACGCCAGATTGGGGCGTAACTCGGCGGTGCCGAGGTCACGCAGGTCCGACAGATCGATGGTGGCATCGAAGGGCTGATTGAGGGCGGAATTGAGGTGGATCTCCCCCAGGCTGAGGGCCTGGGCCGCGCCAGACATCAAGGCGCTCGCCGCTGCAATTGCCCGCACCAGTTTCTGAACTCGAACCATGACCGTCCCTTTTTAGAAGCTGTCGATCGCGCCACCGTGCGGGCGCCTGTGTCCATCGCTGCGTGCCACGTCCACTGCCCTTTTACTCAAGCCAAAAGAGCGAAGCATTTCACGAAGTATCTTTTAGGCCGACTGTTTAAGCAACAATTCGGCCAGCTGAACGGCCGTCAGTGCCGACAATCTGACATTGTCCGCCACCAGCCAGCATTCCAGCCGTCGAGCATCCCGCGGGTGCAGCCTCGCCCGTCCCACCAGCACCTCTTCCCGCCCCAGGGCATCGCCCACGGCAGACGGGCAATCGAGTTCTTCGTCGAGTGCCAGGCCCGGCTCGTCGCCCAGGGCCTCCAATACCTGCTCCAGCTGCCAGGGCGCCTGGCCCCTCAGGCTGAGCACCAGGCTGTCGCCAAAGAACACCGGCGCCTGCACGGCGGTGACGTCCAGCACCGGCAAGGTCGCTCCCAGCACCTGCTGACATTCGTCCAGCAAGCGATGTTCCTGGGCAGTATAGCCATCCGCTGCCGCCGCACCGGTGCGACCGAGCAGATTGAAGGCCAGCTGTCCTTCGAACAGCCGCGCCTCGACCGGTCGACCATTGAGCAATTCGGTGGCCTGCCGCGCCAATTCCTCGACACCCCCACGACCGGCGCCGGAAGCGGCCAGGCACGCCGTCAGGGAAGCATCGTTGAGTGCATTCAAGCGAGCGAGCACGGCTGCCACGCTGGCGGCTGCCTGGGCGGCGGCCAGGGGAACGCCGAGCCAGGCGGCGGCGGGGAGCTGGTCGAGGCGTTCGCCATTGATGCGTGGCAGCACCGACAGCGCGGCCGAGGCACCGCTGAGATCGAGCACGGCACAACCGGCAGCGACCAGTTGCGGCCGCAGGGTTTCGACCACGGCGGCCGGCGCGGCGAGGATGGCGATGCCGACCTGGGCGAAATCGAAGCCGTCGAGGCCGGTGACGCGCAGATTGCTGCCTCGGAAGGGCAGATTCTGCCCCGCCGACTCACCGCTGGCGAGCAGGTGCAGTCGTCCGAGAGGCACGTCGCGTTCGTCGAGGAGTTCGCGAATGGCTTCGCCGTAGGCACTGGTGGCGCCGACGAGGGCGATATCTCTGGCAGTCATGATGGGACGTCCGCAACGAAAGAGGGCCGCACTTTACTGGCGGCCCTCCTCTATAGGCAAACGTTTAGCCGTCGGCTCACTGCTCCAGCAGGATCCGCAGCATGCGCCGCAGCGGCTCCGCGGCGCCCCACAGCAGCTGGTCGCCCACGGTGAAGGCGCCCAGGTACTGGGAACCCATGTTCAGTTTGCGCAGCCGACCGACCGGTACGCTCAGGGTGCCGGTGACGGCAGCCGGGGTCAGGTCGCGCATGCTGACCTCGCGGTTGTTCGGTACCAGCTTGACCCAGGGATTGTGCTGGCTGATCAGGCCGTGGATGTCGGACAGCGGCACGTCCTTGTTCAGCTTGATGGTCAGCGCCTGGCTGTGGCAGCGCATGGCGCCGATGCGCACGCAGATGCCATCCACCGGGATAGGGTTCTTGAAGCGACCGAGAATCTTGTTGGTCTCGGCCTGGGCCTTCCATTCCTCGCGGCTCTGGCCGTTGGGCAGTTCCTTGTCGATCCAGGGGATCAGGCTGCCGGCCAGGGGGACGCCGAATTGCTCGGTGGGGAAGGCGTCGCTGCGCAGGATCTCGGCGACCTGGCGGTCGATGTCGAGGATGGCGCTGGCCGGATCGGCCAGGCTGTCGGCCACGGCAGCGTGGGTCGCGCCCATCTGGCGGATCAGCTCGCGCATGTTCTGGGCACCGGCGCCGGAGGCGGCCTGATAGGTCATGGCGCTCATCCAGTCCACCAGACCGGCTTCGAACAGCCCGCCCAGGGCCATCAGCATCAGGCTGACGGTGCAGTTGCCGCCGATGAAGTCCTTGCGGCCATCGGCCAGGGCCTGGTCGATGACGCGGCGGTTGACCGGGTCCAGCACGATGACGGCGTCATCCTGCATGCGCAGGCTGGAGGCCGCGTCGATCCAGTAGCCTTTCCAGCCGGCCTGGCGCAGCTTCGGGAACACCTCGCTGGTGTAGTCGCCGCCCTGGCAGGTGAGGATGACGTCGAGGGTCTTGAGCTCGTCGATGCTGTAGGCATCCTTGAGCGGCGCCACGCCCTTGCCGATGACCGGGCCTTCGCCGCCAACGTTGGAGGTGGTGAAGAACACGGGCTCGATCAAGTCGAAATCCCGTTCTTCGAGCATGCGCTGCATTAGCACGGAGCCCACCATGCCACGCCAACCGATCAGACCTACACGTTTCATCGCTACTGCACCTTTGTTGTCTTGAGGACGGCCGCCCGCCCTGGCGGCCGATCAGATTAACGCCTAACGAGCGCCGCTACTACTGCTTCGCCCATCTCGCGGGTACCGACCCGCTGCTTGCCTTCCGACCAGATGTCGCCGGTCCGCAGACCCTGGTCCAGCACCTGGCCCACCGCCGACTCGATGGCCTCGGCCGCCGCGGCGGCACCAAAGGTGTATCTGAGCATCATGGCCACCGAGAGGATGGTCGCGAGGGGGTTGGCCACGCCCTGGCCGGCGATGTCGGGTGCCGAGCCGTGGCAGGGTTCGTACATGCCCTTGTTGTGGGCATCCAGGGACGCCGAGGGCAGCATGCCGATGGAGCCGGTCAGCATCGAAGCCTCGTCGGAGAGGATGTCGCCGAACATGTTGTCGGTGACGATGACATCGAACTGCTTGGGCGCGCGGACCAGCTGCATCGCGGCGTTGTCGACGTACAGGTGGCTGAGTTCGACGTCCGGATAGTCCTTGGCCACCTCCTCCACCACTTCGCGCCACAGGCGGCTGGATTCGAGGACGTTGGCCTTGTCCACCGAGCACAGCTTGCGGCCACGCAGACGGGCCATGTCGAAGCCGACACGAGCGATGCGACGGATCTCGCCTTCGCTGTATGGCAGGGTATCGAACGCGAGGCGCTCGCCGTTCTCCAGCACCCGGGTCTCGCGCGGCGAGCCGAAGTAGATGCCGCCGGTCAGCTCGCGGACGATGAGGATGTCCAGGCCGGAGACCACTTCCGGCTTGAGGGTCGAGGCCTCGGCCAGTTGCGGATAGAGGATGGCCGGACGCAGGTTGCCGAACAGGCCCAGGGCGGAACGGATCTTCAGCAGACCGCGCTCGGGACGGATGTCGCGTTCGAGCTTGTCCCACTTGGGACCGCCCACGGCGCCCAGCAGCACGGCGTCGGCGGCGCGGGCACGCTCCAGGGTCTCATCGGCCAGGGGCACGCCGTAACGGTCGATGGCGGCGCCGCCCAGGTCGTCATGGACCAGTTCGAAGCCGAGGTCGTGGTCGCCGTTGACCGCTTCCAGCACCTTGACCGCCTCGGCCATGATTTCCGGACCGATGCCGTCGCCCGGCAGGATGAGGATCTGCTTGCTCATTGTCTTTTCCTGTCTCACATCAGATGGGCTGGGCCCAGAGAACCATGACGTCGACGGTGAAGGAGCCGTCGCGGTCGATTTCGAAATACTGGCGCACTTCCTGGCCAATCTTGCTCTGCAGGCTGCGGATGGCCTGGCACTGCGGCTCGGGGGTGCGCATGCGCGTGGTCCAGCTGGCGAAGTCCAGGCGCAGGCGCTGGCGACGGCAGCGGGTCACGCCCAGCCGGGCCATGTCCAGCAGGCGGTGCCACTCGGCGAAGGAATAGTTACGCACGTGGCTGATGTCGCGCAGGATCTCCACCGTCTGCAGGTAGGTATCGAGGCGCGGGTTGGCCGGCGAGATCACGTCGATCATGGCCATCTCGCCGCCATGGCGCAGCACCCGACGCACTTCGCGCAGGGCGGCGCCGATGTCGCGCCAGTGGTGCGCCGAATAGCGGCTGAAGACGAAGTCGAAGCTGGCGTCGCCAAACGGCAGGTGCTCGGCCATGCCGGGCTGGACGCTGATGTTGTCCAGGCCCTGCTCGGCCGCGCTGCGCTTGACCACCGAGAGCATTTCCTCGGCCAGGTCCAGGGCGACCACCTGCCCGGCCACCGGTGCCACGTTGTAGCTGACGTGACCGCCACCGCACCCGAGATCCAGCACCTTGGCGCCTTCGCGCTGGGCCACGGCGTCGCGCAGTTCGAGGAGCTCTGCGCCCTGGGCATGGACGGCACTGGTCAGATAGGCCTCGGCGGTGGCGCCGAATTGCTGCTGTACGTGTTGCTCGTGGTCACCGCTCATGGAGCCTCCGGAAAGAGCGCCGACCTCGCGGGCCGGCGACTGGGTTCAGGCGCTGGGGAACATCCAGGGACTGCTCTGGCGATAGCGGGCTTCGAAACTCGCGATGGCGTCGGCATCCTGCAGGGTCAGGCCGATGTCGTCCAGGCCATTGAGCAGGCAGTGCTTGCGGAAGGCATCGATCTCGAAGGACAGCGCCACGCCATCGGGACGGCGCACGGTCTGGCTCTCGAGATCGACCACCAGCTGGTAGCCCTCGTTGGCTTCGACCTGGCGGAACAGCTCGTCCACCTCGGAATCATCGAGGATGATCGGCAAGAGGCCGTTCTTGAAGCTGTTGTTGAAGAAGATGTCGGCGAAGCTCGGCGCGATCACCGAACGGAAGCCGTAGCCATCCAGGGCCCAGGGCGCGTGTTCGCGGCTGGAACCGCAGCCGAAGTTCTCGCGCGCCAGGAGGATGCTGGCGCCCTGGTAGCGCGGCTGGTTGAGCACGAACTCCGGGTTCAGCGGACGCTTGCTGTTGTCCTGGCCGGGCTGGCCGACGTCCAGGTAGCGCCACTCGTCGAACAGGTTGGGGCCGAAGCCGGTGCGCTTGATCGACTTGAGGAATTGCTTGGGAATGATCTGGTCGGTGTCGACGTTGGCGCGATCCAGGGGTGCGACCAAACCGGTGTGCTGGGTAAAGGCTTGCATGGTCAGGCTCCTCAGGCGTTGGCGAAGTCGCGGACGTCGACGAAACGACCGGCGATGGCGGCAGCGGCGGCCATCGCCGGGCTCACCAGGTGGGTACGGCCACCGGCACCCTGGCGGCCTTCGAAGTTGCGGTTGGAGGTGGAGGCGCAATGCTCGCCACTCTCCAGGCGGTCGGCGTTCATCGCCAGGCACATGGAGCAGCCCGGCTCACGCCATTCGAAACCGGCTTCGATGAAGACCTTGTCCAGGCCCTCGCGCTCGGCCTGCGCCTTGACCAGGCCGGACCCCGGCACCACCAGCGCCTGCTTGAGGGTGGCGGCGACCTTGCGGCCCTTGGCCACGGCGGCGGCGGCGCGCAGGTCCTCGATGCGGGAGTTGGTGCAGGAGCCGATGAAGACGCGGTCCAGCACGATGTCGGTGATCGGCTGGTTGGCCTTGAGGCCCATGTACTTCAGGGCACGCTCGATGGAGCCGCGCTTGACCGGATCGGCTTCGCGAGCCGGATCCGGCACCTGCTGGTCGACGGCCAGGACCATCTCGGGCGAGGTGCCCCAGCTGACCTGCGGCTTGAGCTGGGCGGCATCGAGTTCGACCACGGTGTCAAAGTGGGCGTCGGCATCGGACACCAGGCCGCGCCACTGGGCGACGGCGGCTTCCCACACGGCGCCGGTGGGCGCGAAGGGACGGCCCTCGACGTAGTCGATGGTGGTCTGGTCCACCGCCACCATGCCGACCCGGGCACCGGCCTCGATGGACATGTTGCAGATGGTCATGCGGCCTTCCATGGACAGGGCGCGGATGGCGCTGCCGGCGAATTCGATGGCATGGCCGTTGCCACCGGCGGTGCCGATCTTGCCGATGACGGCAAGGACGATGTCCTTGGCGGTGACGCCGAAGGGCAATTCACCCTCCACCAGCACCCGCATGTTCTTCATCTTCTTGGCTACCAGGCACTGGGTGGCGAGCACGTGCTCGACCTCGGAGGTGCCGATGCCATGGGCCAGGGCACCGAAGGCGCCGTTGGTGGAGGTATGGGAATCACCGCAGACCACGGTCATGCCGGGCAGCACGGCGCCCTGCTCCGGGCCGATCACGTGGACGATGCCCTGGCGGACGTCGTTCATCTTGAACTGGGTAACGCCGAAGTCGTCGCAGTTCTCATCCAGGGTGCGGACCTGGATGCGCGAGATCTCGTCCTTGATGGAGTCGAGGCCTTCCTTGCGATCGGGGGTGGTCGGCACGTTGTGATCGGGGGTCGCCAGGTTCGCGTCCAGGCGCCAGGGCTTGCGGCCGGCCAGACGCAGGCCTTCGAAAGCCTGGGGCGAGGTCACTTCGTGGATGATGTGGCGGTCGATGTAGAGCAGCGCGGAACCGTCGTCGCGCTGCTTGACCAGGTGCATATCCCAGAGTTTGTCGTAGAGCGTCTTGCCAGCCATGGGTGGATTCCTCATCAGGCGTGGAACGGCACGGGCCTTTGCATGCCCTTGGTGCTTGTGGGGTCAAAGATACCGCGCTAGGCTCGCATGAAACAAATTCATCTTTTTCATGAAGCGCATAACCAACAGGAATTCGACGTCTTGGACCTCGCCAATCTGAATGCCTTTGTCGCGGTGGCCGAGACCGGCGGCTTTTCCGATGCGGGCGAGCGCCTGCACCTGACGCAGCCGGCGGTGAGCAAGCGCATCGCCGCCCTGGAGCTGCAACTGGGGCTGCGGCTGTTCGATCGCATCGGGCGCGAGGTCAGCCTGACCGAGGCGGGACGCGCCCTGCTCCCGCGCGCCTATCAGATTCTAGGCGTGATCGATGACACCCGGCGCGCCCTGACCAATCTCAATGGTGCCATCGGCGGCCGACTGACGCTGGCGACCAGTCATCACATCGGCCTGCACCGGCTGCCGCCGATCCTCAGGCGCTTCACCCGGGACTATCCCGACGTCGCCCTGGACATCCGCTTTCTCGATTCGGAAGCGGCCTACGACGAGATCCTGCATGGGCGGGTGGAGCTGGCGATCATCACCCTGGCGCCCCAGACCGCGGCGCCGATCAAGGCGGTGCCGGTGTGGAGCGATCCGCTGGATTTCGTGGCGGCGCCCGAGCATCCGCTGGCGAACCAGGCGGAGGTCACCCTGGCCGATGTGGCGCGGCATCCGGCGGTGTTTCCCGGCGGCAACACCTTTACCCGGCTGATCGTGCATGGGCTGTTCGATGCCCAGGGGCTGATACCCAATATCGCCATGAGCACCAACTATCTGGAGACCATCAAGATGCTGGTGTCCATCGGCCTGGCCTGGAGCGTGCTGCCGCGCACTCTGCTGGACGACCAGGTGCGCCGGCTGCCGCTGCCGGGTATTCAGCTGGAGCGCCGACTGGGATACATCCTGCACACGGAGCGCACCCATTCGAATGCGGCGCAGGCGTTCATGGGACTGCTGGATGACGTGGAGCAGGCGTAGCGAGCGCCGTTCGCTGGCCCCGGTGCCCTCACCCCAACCCTCTCCCACAGGGAGAGGGGGCGATCCGCGCAGGATGTAGGTTGGGTTGAGACGGCTTTATCGTCGAAGCCCAACAATGCAGGTGTGGCCAAGGCAACGTTGGGCTCCGGTGCCCTCTCCCGCAAGGAGAGGGGCGATCCGAGCAGGACGTAGGTTGGGTTGAGACGGCCTTATCGTCGAAGCCCAACAATGCGGCGCGACCGGAGCAATGTTGGGCTTCGCTGCGCTCAACCCAACCTACGGTGCTGGCCCCAGCGCTCTCTCCTGCAGGGAGAAGGAACGATCCGAGCAGGACGTAGGTTGGGTTGAGACGGCTTTATCGTCGAAGCCCAACAATACGGGCGCGGCCGGGGCAACGTTGGGCTTCGCTGCGCTCAGCCCAACCTACGGCGCCGACAGGAAGGCATCAGCCCTTCTTGAGCTTCTTCAGGCGCTTCTTCGACTTGTCGATGACTTCCTTGCGCTCGCGGTCCTTCAGCTCCTTCCAGCCCTTGATCTCTGAGCGTTTGCGGCCACATCCCTGGCAGACTTCGTCCTTGATCTTGCACTGGCTGATGCAGGGACTTTCGACCTTACCCACGGCAACCTCGGAAATGAAAAAGGCCCTGCAGTATAACCACTGCAGGGCCCTGTCCAGCGCCATCCGGCAGGATGGCGGGCTATGGAGGCGATTTAGAAAACCGCTTGAACCTTCAGGCCGCCCACCACGGCATTGTCGACTTCACGCACGCCACCCGGGCTCTTGATGTACTGGATGTTGGGGCGCACGGTCAGCCAGTTGGTCACGTGCACGCCGTAGTAGAGCTCGGCGTCGTACTCGTTGTGCTGCAGGGGCGTGTAGGCCGGATCATCGTAGTCGGTGGCACCGGCGGCCTGGTTGAGGGCGCGCTGGTTGTCGCGGAAGTCGCTGTTGGTGCTGATGCGCGCGACGCCGAAGCCGATGTCATCCTTGGGACGACCGTCGAAGGGACCCTTGTACACCAGGCCGGCCTGGACGTAGTTGCTGACCTTGTTGACGTCCTTGGCATGGGCGGTGAAGTTGGCGAAGACCGACAGGCCGCGACTCGGGTCATCGTTGTGCGCGGTGATCTGCTGACGCGCCACGATCCAGTAGCCGTGCTTGCTGGAGTGCTCCTTGTAATCCAGCCCGGTGAGGGCGGCGGAGTTGCCGTTGACGTCTTCGTAGACATCGTTGGCATCGGCGGTGCTGTAGTAATAGCCGACGCGGTATTCGCCCGGCAGGCCGTTGACCTTGGGCGACCAGACCATTTCCACCGGCAGGACCGCACCCTTGGTGCCGCTGCCGTTGAGCTTGAAGCCGTTGCCGGTTTCCAGCAGCGACGGATTCTGCTCGTAGGCGCCGACCTGGACGAACAGCTCGGGGGTCAGGGCGTACTTGACACGCAGGGCCCACTGGCTGACCGGCCAGTTGTACCAGACGCCTTCCCAGTTGCCGACCTGGGAGCCGCAGAACGCCAGGTTCTGGAAGTCGCACTCGAAGGAGTTGAAGTCCTCGCCTTCGCCGAAGCGACCGGCCTTGATGTCCAGGCGACCATCGAAGAAGCCCTTGGACAGCCACAGCTGGGTCAGACGCCAGGTCTGGCCACGGCCATAGACTTCCTGCACCGAGGAGTAGCCGCCGACACGCGGATCGGTGATGCGGTCGTCGGTCAGGTTGCGGCCGTCACGGGAGGTGATGGCCAGCTTGAACACCGAATTCTCCCAACCGGCGATCTTGTTCATGTCGCCCCAGAGGCCAAACATGTACTGGGAGCTCCAGCGCCCGGTGCGGTCGTCGTCGTAGCCGCCACGCAGGTTGGTCGCACCCTCGCCGACGTATTCGAGCTTGATGTCCCAGCCCTTGTCGCGCAGGTCCTTGCGCACGCCGCCCCAGTCACCGGTCATGGTGTTGCCCAGCGGCTCGAAGGCGGCCTCGGTGTTGTTGACGCCACTGAAGTTGCCACCCGGATTGGCCTGAGGCGCCGCCTGGGCACCCGCGGCGACCGCCAGGGCCAGCAGCGACACCAGGGGCAGTGCGCGCCCCGGACGATTCTTGTGGTTTTGCTTGTTCATTACTGAGATCCCTTTTTATTGAAGTGATGACACCTCGGGGGCCCGAAACCCGCGTCTCTAATACTTACGGCAGGACGTTGAGGACTTCGTAACAGGCACCCATGGTGTGGTAGTCGACCTTGCCGGCCGGACTCTTGTCGTCGGAGTACTTGTGGTTCCGACGGTCGAGTAGGCGCCACCACGCGCCGTGCTCGTGATCGATGAAATGCGTCCAGCTGTAGCGCCAGAGCGCCTCATAGTGTTGCCAGTAGCGGGCCTCGCCACTGCGCTCCGCGAGCAGCGCCGCGGCGGCCAGGGCCTCGGCCTGCACCCAGAAGTACTTGTCCGGATCGCAGGGCGAGCCATCCGGGGCGAAGCCGTAGTAGAGACCGCCGTCCTCGCTATCCCAGCTCAGGCGCCAGGAGACATCGAACAGCGCCTGGGCGCGCGGCAGCAGCCAGGGCTGGGGGCGATGGCGTTCGAGGATCAGCAGCAGCTTGGCCCATTCGATCTGGTGCCCCGGCTGGAAACCCCAGGGCCGGAACAGGTTGGCCGGATCGTCGCGGTTGTAGTCCCAGTCGATGGACCAGTCGCTGTGGTAGTGCTCCCAGACCAGCCCGCCGGGGACCTCGTCGGCCACCCCGCCCTGCCCCAGGGTCAGCGCGGCCTGGCGCTGGGTCATGTTGCGCGCCAGGGTCTCGGCGCGGTCCAGGTAGCGCACCTCGCCGCTGGCTTCGAAGGCGGCCAGCAGGGCTTCGCAGGCGTGCATGTTGGCGTTCTGGCCGCGATACGGCGCCACGGTCTGCCAGTCGGCGCTGATCTCGTCGACATAGAGGCCATCGGCTTCGCGCCAGAAGTGGGTCTCCAGGGATTCCCAGGCCTCGCTCAGCCAGCCGCGCGCTTCCTCGATGCCCGCCTGCAGGCCGTGGGCATAGGCCAGCACCACGAAGGCCAGGCCATAGCAGTGATTGGTGCCATCCACCACGCTGTCGCCATCGAGCAGCCAGGCGTAGCCGCCGTTGGCCTGGCGATGCCGCTCGCGCAGGTATCTCAGGCCGTGGCGGGTCGCTTCCAGAAAGGCCGGATCGCCATAGTGCCGGTAGGCCATGGCGAAATCGAAAACGAAGCGGGTGCTTGAGACCAGATGGCGGGTCTGGCGATCGTAGACCGTGCCGTCGTCCTTGAAGAAGTGATAGAAGCCGCCTTGCGGATCGACACAGCGGGGATGATAGAACGCCAGGGTGTGGCGGACGTGCTCCAGCAGGGTGTCGCGACGACGAAAATCGGGGAAGTCCATCGGGTTTCCTTGGCGGCTATTGTTGTTGTGGGAAAGCGGTCTAGTGGGGGCTCACCTGCAGCAGGGCTTCGACGTCGGCACGGGTCGGCGCATAGGCGCCGGCATGGCGGCAGGACACCGAGGCACTGGCCGCGGCGAATCTCAGGCGCTGCTGCAGATCGGTCAGGCCCAGCAGGCCGGAGGCCAGCCAGCCGGCCATGCAGGCGTCGCCGGCACCCACGGTATCGGCCACGTCCACGGCGATGGCGGCCTGTTGCCACTCGCCTTCCGGCGTATAGAGCACCAGGCCGTGTTCGCCGCGGGTAAAGAGGATGCGGGCATGGGGATTGAGGGCGCGCAATTCGTCCAGCGCGGCGCGCTCGTCCAGGCCCGGATAGATCTGGCGGATGTCTTCGTCGGACAGCTTGATGTCGTCGGCCAGGCGTACCAGCTCGGGAAAGGTCTGCTGGCGATAGCGATCGTCCATCAGGTTGCGCCAGTTGGGATCGTAGCTCAGGCGCTTGCCGGCGGCCTTGGCCTGGCGGGCCATGTCCAGCAGGGTATCGGCCAGCGGATAGCGAGCCAGGCTGATGCAGCTGAAATGGCAGACCTCGGCGGCCTCCAGCCAGCCTTCGGGCAGCAGCGCCGGGTCGAACTGGAGATCGGCTTCGCCAGCGAAGAAATAGCGCGGCGGACGACTCGACGGCACGATGGCCACCAGCGGATCAGCGGCGACGCGCTGCAGGAAGCGGGTATCGAGGCCGGCGGTTTCCGACTGCCAGGCGATCTCGTCACCCAGGCCATCCTGGCTGATGGCGCCACCGAAGGCGCTTTCCACGCCCAGCCGGGCCAGGCCGCGCGCCACGTTCCAGGGGGCACCGCCCGGATAACCCCGCCATTCGCCAGGATTACCCTGGACGATGTCGGTGAGGGCTTCGCCAAAGACCACGACGCGGGGTAGTGCCATTGTTGTTCTCCTGTCTGTCACGGCGGCCGGAGGTGCGTCCCCTGGCCTCTGGTAGGGCCGCGACCCGAGGTCAGGCGCGGCGGCGGGCGGACCTTACCATTGCTGTAACGTTTCAGCCATGAGCGCTGCTCAAGAAAGTCGGCGACCGCTCGCAGGATCGAACAGCACCGCCCGTCGCGAATCGATCCGCCACAGCACCTGGTCGCCGGCCCGGGGTGCTTCGCCCGGAGCGACCCGGCAGCAGACCTTGGTGCCGTTCCACTCCGCGTACAACAGGGTGTCGGGACCGGTCGGCTCGACCACCTGGATCCGCGTCAGGATGCCTGGCACCGCGCTGTCCGTCGGATGCGCCGACTGGATCTGCTCGGGGCGTACCCCAAGGATAGCCTCTCGTCCCGCGAGCGCCGGATCCAGATCGGGCAAATCCACCTGGCTGTCACCGGTATCGCCGGTGACGCGGGCGACCACCCCGCCCTCGCGCGCTTCCAGGCGCACCGGCACGAAGTTCATCGGCGGCGAGCCGATGAAGCTGGCGACGAAGAGATTGGCCGGGTCATTGTAGATTTCCTCGGGGGTGCCGAATTGCTGCACCTCGCCATCCTTCATCACCGCGACGCGATCGCCCAGGGTCATGGCTTCGATCTGGTCATGGGTGACGTAGACGGTGGTGGTCTGCAGGCGCTGGTGCATCAGCTTGATCTCGGTGCGCATCTCCACCCGCAGCTTGGCGTCGAGGTTGGACAGCGGCTCGTCGAACAGATAGAGCTTGGGGCGGCGCGCCAGGGCGCGGCCCATGGCCACCCGCTGCTGCTGGCCACCGGAGAGCTGCGCCGGCTTGCGCTCGAGCAGGTGCTCGATCTGCAGCAGCTTGGCGACACGCGCCACCTCGGCGTCGATCTGCTCCCTGGGCGTCTTGCGGATCTTCAGGCCGAAGGCGATGTTCTCGCGCACGGTCATGGTCGGGTAGAGGGCGTAGGACTGGAACACCATGGCGATGTCTCTGTCCTTGGGCTCGACCTGGGTGACGTCCTCGCCGTCCAGGCAGATGGCGCCGCTGCTGATGTCTTCGAGGCCGGCGATGGCATTCATGAGGGTGGATTTGCCGCAGCCGGAGGGTCCCACCAGGATGAGGAACTGACCGGCGTCGATGCGGATGTCGATGCCCTTGAGGGCTTCCTGGGCGGCGTTGCCGTAGGTCTTGCGTACGCTTTTGAGTTCGAGAGCTGCCATGGTGGCCTTCCTTATCCTTTGACCACGCCCGAGGTCAGGCCCCGGACGAAATACTTGCCAGCGAAGATGTAGACCAGCAGCGTCGGCAGCGCGGCGATCATGGCGGCGGCCATGTCGACGTTGTATTCCTTGGCGCCGGTGCTGGTGTTGACCAGGTTGTTGAGGGCGACGGTGATGGGCTGCGACGAGCCGCTGGCGAACACCACGCCGAACAGGAAGTCGTTCCATACCTGGGTGAACTGCCAGATCAGGCTGACCATCACGATCGGCGTGGACAGCGGCAGCAGGATCTTGAAGAAGATGGTGAAGAAGCCCGCCCCGTCCAGCCGCGCCGCCTTGATCAGGGCATCGGGAATGCCCACGTAGTAGTTGCGAAAGAACAGCGTGGTGAAGGCCAGGCCATAGATCACGTGCACCAGCACCAGGCCGGCGGTGGTGTTGGCCAGGCCCAGCTGGCCGAGGGTGAAGGACATCGGCAGCAGGATCACCTGGAAGGGAATGAAGCAGCCGAACAGCAGCAGGCTGAACAGCAGATTCGAACCGCGGAACTGCCACTTCGACAGGGCGTAGCCGTTGAGCGCGCCAATGAAGGTGGAGATGAGCACCGCCGGGACGGTGATCATGAAGGAGTTCCAGAAGTAGCTGTGCACCACGTCCCAGGCCTTGAGCCAGCCGATGATCGTCCAGTCCAGGGGCAGGCTCAGCAGGTTGCCGGTGCGGACGTCGTCCGGGGTCTTGAAGCTGGTCAGCAGCATCACCAGCAGCGGCACCAGATAGACCGCGCAGGCGATGATCAGGGTGGCGTGGATGGCCACGCGATTGACGTTCAGAGCCTTAGCCATTTCGCTTGCTCCGCAGTTCCGAGTAGAGGTAGGGCACCAGCACCGCCAGCACCGCGCCGAGCATCAGCACCGCACTGGCCGAACCCAGGCCCATCTGGCCGCGGGTGAAGGTGTGCTGGTACATGAACACCGCCGGCAGGTCCGAGGCGTAGCCGGGGCCGCCCGCGGTCATGGCCATCACCAGGTCGAAGCTCTTGATGGCGATGTGGGCGAGGATCATCACCGCGCTGAAGAACACCGGCCGCAGGCTGGGCAGGACGATGCGCAGGTAGATGGTCGGCAGCCCCGCCCCGTCGACCTGGGCGGCTCTGAGGATGGAGGAATCCACGCCGCGCAGCCCGGCGAGGAACATGGCCATGACGAAGCCCGAGGCCTGCCAGAGGGCGGCGATCAGCAGGCAGTAGATGACCCGGTCGGGATCCACCAGCCAGTCGAAGCGAAAGCCCTCCCAGCCCCAGTCGCGCAAGAGCTTGTCCAGCCCCATGCCGGGGTTGAGCAGCCACTTCCAAGCGGTGCCGGTAACGATCATCGACAGCGCCATGGGGTAGAGGTAGATGGTGCGGATGAAGCCTTCGCGGCGGATGCGCTGGTCCAGCAGGATGGCGAAGAAGACACCGATGGCCAGGCTCAGCAGGATGAACAGGCCGCCAAAGATCGCCAGGTTCTTGCAGGCCACCAGCCAGCGATCGTTTTCCAGCAGCCGCGCGTACTGGGCGAAGCCGGCGAAAGTGTAGCTGGGCAGGAAGCGCGAATTGGTAAAGGAAATCACCGCCGTCCACAGCATGTAGCCATAAAGGCAGACGACCATGGCGATGGCCGTGGGCGCCAGCACCAGCTTGGGCAGCAGACGCTGCAGCCGGTCCGGACGTCGACTGACGGTCGCGACGGGAAGGGTTTCGGTAAGAGCCATGGGGCGCTCCCAAGGGGTGGTATTATTTGGGCTTTGGGTGCCTGAGTGATCGCGACCATGGGCCGCTCCTACAGGTCGATTTTTAGCTGTAGGAGCGGCCGCAGCGGCGGACCGTCATGGCCGCGATTGGCCTTACTTCGCGGCCTGGATGGCGGCGACCAGTTGCTCGGTGGCCTTCTTCGGATCGGCGTTGGCGTCGTTGAAGAAGTTGGTCACCACGTCGAAGATCGCACCCTGCACATAGCTGGTGTTGGCCATGCTGTGCGCCATGCTCGGCTCGGCCTTGCCCTCGGCGTTGGCCGCCTGGAAGTCCTTGGCAGACTGCTGGGCGCAGCTGTCGAACTTGGCCAGGTCGATGTCGTTGCGCACCGGGATGGAGCCCTTGTTAAGGTTGAAGACCTCCTGGAAGGGCTTGTCGATGACGGTGCGAACCAGGTCGTCCTGGGCCTTCTGGTTGTCCTTGTTCTTGATCTTGAACATGGCCAGGGAGTCGATGTTGTAGATGAAGTCGCCCTGGGTGCCCGGCATCACCACGCACTCGTAGTCGACGCCCGGCTTCTTGCCGGCAGCGGTGAATTCGGCCTTGGCCCAGTCACCCATGATCTGCATGCCCGCCTTGCCCTCGATGACCATGGCGGTGGCCAGGTTCCAGTCGCGACCGGCGGCGTTGGGATCGACATAGCCCTTGATGCGCTTGAAGGTCTTGAACACCTCGACCATCTTGTCGCTGCGGATGGTGTCGGCATCGGTCTGCACGAAGACCTTGTCGTAGCCTTGCGGACCCATGATGGCCATGACCAGGGATTCGAAGATGGTGCCGTCCTGCCAGTTCTGGCCGCCATGGGCCAGGGGCACGACGCCGGCGGCCTTGAGCTTGTCGGCGGCCTCGAAGAATTCGTCCAGGGTGGTGGGGACCTTGGCGCCGGCCTTCTTGAAGACGGCGGGGTTGATCCACAGCCAGTTGATGCGGTGGATGCCGGCCGGCACCGCGACGTATTCGCCATCGTGCTGCATGGTCTGGGCCACGCGCTTGGGCAGGATGGTGTCCCAGTTGCCCTGCTTGGCGATGTCGCTGATGTTGGCCAGGAAGCCCATGCTGGCCCATTCCTGGATGTCCGGGCCCTTGAGCTGGGCAGCGGACGGCGGATTGCCGGAGACGGCGCGGGTCTTGAGCACGGTCATGGCGGCCTCGCCGGCGCCACCGGCCACGGCGAAGTCCTTCCAGGTATCGCCCTGCTTCTGCATCAGTTGCTTGAGGACATCGACGGCGCGAGCCTCGCCACCGGAGGTCCACCAGTGCAGCACCTCGACCTCACCGGCATGGGCGGTCAGGGGGGCGGCGAGCGCGGCGCAGGAAAGGGAAACGGCGAGAGCGAGACGATTCAACGCATTCATGAGGGGGTCGTTCCTTGTTGTTTTTTTATTGGAGCTGGGCCGAGTCTAGTCAGACGACTGCAGCCGTGGGTAACGAAGGGAAGGAGATTTGTCACGGGCTGGTGACATAGCGCAGGAGTCAGAGCGGTGAGAAAACGTAGCGAGCGGTTGGCAGGCGGGCGCGCGCGGCGTGCAGGAACCGCAGTGTACAAGCGGTACATGAGGATTCCGAGCACTGCACGCGCCTGCCTGGCGGACGCGCAGTAGTTTTATCAGCCGCTCTGACCTAGCTGCGCGGCAGGGTCAGGGTGACCCGCAGACCGCCCTCGCGGCGGTTGCGCAGCTCCACCTCGCCACCATGGGCATGGGCCAGGTTGCGGGCGATGCCCAGGCCGAGGCCGTAGCCATGGCGGTCGGTAGCCAGGCGGACATGGGGCTGGAACACCTGCTCCAGCTCCTGCTCCGGCACCCCCGGTCCTTCGTCGTCGACATGCAGGACGAAGGCCTGGCCGTCGTCTTCCACCTGCAGGTGGGCGCGATAGCCATACTTGAGGGCGTTGTCCAGCAGGTTGCCGATGCAGCGCTTGAGCGCCAGCGGCTTGCCCAGCAGGGTGCCCCGGGCTTGTCCGGTGAGGCGCACCCGTGGAGGCTGCTCCTGGGTGAAGGGCTCCACCAGCTGTTCCAGCAGCGCCTGCAGGTCGACCGGCTCCAGGTTCTCGTGGATGTCGGTGTCCTTGACGCACTGCAGCGCACCCTTGACCAGCAGGTCCAGCTCGTCCAGATCGCGCACCAGCTTGGCCTGCATCACCTCGTCGTCCACCAGTTCGGCGCGCAGGCGCAACCGGGTGATGGGCGTGCGCAGGTCGTGGGAGATAGCGCTGAACAGCTGGGCGCGCTCGTCCAGGTAGCGGGCGATGCGTTCACGCATGGCATTGAAGGCGCGGGTGACCTCGCGGATCTCCTGGGCGCCCTCCTCGCGCACCGGTGGCGTATGGACCTCCAGCGACAGCTCCCGCGCGGCACGCGACAGCCGCTTGAGCGGGCGACTCTGCCAGCGGATCAGCAGGCCGATGAACAGCAGCAGGAAGGCGCTGCTGAAGACCATGAACAGCAGTTGCTGCAACGGCAGCCAGGACTCGTCCAGACTGTAGTAGGGCGCTGGCATCAGGGTGGCGAGATAGACCCACTCCCCTTCGCCGATGCGGATCTGGGTCACCAGCACCGGCGGCTCCAGCGGCTCCAGACTCAGGGCATAGTGCGCCCAGGAGCGCGGCAGTTCGTCGAGCGCCACGGCGCCGTTGAACAGCCGCAACTGCTGCGGACCGATGAATTCGACGTACATGGGCATGGCCGCGCCCAGGCGTTCGCGCAGCACCGCCTCGACGCCCTGGAGCACCGCCCGGCGGCCGGGGGTGTCCGGCAGCGCCTGCATGGTCAGCGGCTTTTCGTTGAGCGAGACGAAGAAGCGCGTGCCGCCCATGTTGCGCAACTGCTCCAGCACCAGCGGCCGATAGGCCGGCGGCAGCAGGCTGAAATAACGCACGCTGGCGGCGATGGAATAGCCCAGGCTGCGGGCGGCGGTCTGCAGGCCCTGGTTGCGGTCGCTGCGAAGAGAGGCCGACCAGAACAGCGCCGAGGCGCCCTGGGCCAGGAGCACCGCCAGCAGGGTCAGCAGCAGCATCCGCGCCAGCAGGGAGCGCGGCACCAGCCGCGCGAGTGGACCGCTACACCGCATCGGCGACCAGTCCGCTGACCTCGGCGGCGAGCAGGTAGCCGGAACCGCGCACGGTGCGGATCAGCCGCGGCGACTTGCCGGTGTCCCTCAGGCGCTGGCGCAGGCGACTCACCGCCATGTCGACGATGCGCTCCAGCGGCAGCACCTCGCGACCGCGGGTGGCATTGGCGATGGTGTCGCGATCGAGGATCTGCTGGGGATGGTCGAGAAACAGCTTGAGCAGGGTGAAATCGGCGCCGGAGAGGATGACCTCCTCGCCATCGCGATGGAACAGCCGGTGGCTGACCGGATCCAGGCGCCAGTCGTCGAAGGTCAGCAGACCGGTGGCCGCCGGGCGCGTCTCGCCGAAGCCGGCCCGGCGCAGCAGCGCCTTGATGCGCGCCAGCAATTCGCGCGGACTGAAGGGCTTGCCCAGGTAGTCGTCGGCGCCCAGTTCCAGGCCGATGACCCGATCCGCCTCGTCGGAACTGGCGGTGAGCATGATGATGGGCACCTGGCGGCAACTGGATTGCTCGCGCATCCAGCGGCAGAGGGCGAAGCCGTCTTCGCCGGGGAGCATGACGTCGAGGATCAGCAGATCGGGGACGAAGTCGCCCAGCGCCCGGCGCAACTCGCGGCCATCGCCGACGGCGCGCACCAGATAGCCGGCACGGGTGAGATAGGCGTCGAGAAGCTCACGGATTTCCCCGTCGTCGTCGACGACCAGGAGGGATTTGCCCAGGGTGGACATGGCGATGTTCGCTCTTGTTGTTCTGGCCAGGGGCCAGCTACCGGTAGTGCCGGCAGCATACCGGGGTCGGGCGACCTTGAGTAGTCGCCCGACCCCGGGGTGGATCAGGCCTGCCGGGCCTCGGCGATGGTCTGATCCAGGGCGACGCCGGCACCGAACAGCCCCGGATACTCGGCGGTCACCAGCCAGGCCGGGATGTCCTTGAGGTAGGCGCTGCTGGTCTTGCCCTTGTCGGCGAAGGCAT
Organism: Pseudomonas sp. AS2.8; assembly: GCF_014190935.1. Classification (NCBI taxonomy): domain Bacteria; kingdom Pseudomonadati; phylum Pseudomonadota; class Gammaproteobacteria; order Pseudomonadales; family Pseudomonadaceae; genus Pseudomonas; species Pseudomonas sp. AS2.8. Next base: position 949,765 of record NZ_JACHVV010000001.1, on the reverse strand, counting down.
GGGCGAAGGCGCCATTCTGGAAGCGCTCGACGAAGCGCGGCAGGATGCCGCCGGCGATGTAGACGCCACCCAGGGCGCCCAGGGTCAGGGCCGCGTTGCCGGCAACCCGCGCCAGCCAGATGAAGAACTGCTCCAGCACCGCATCCGCATAGGCATCGCCCTTGAGCGCCAGCTCGCAGATGTCCGCCGCGCTATGCAGGGCGGCGGTCCGGCCGTCCAGTTCGCAACTCGCGTGATAGAGGTTGACCAGGCCGCTGCCGGACACCACGCGCTCGGCGGAGACGTGATTGCCGAACTGGCGCTTGAGGATCTTCCAGATATCGAATTCGCGCTGGGTGTTGATCGGCAGGTCGACGTGACCGCCCTCGCTCGGCAGCACGATCCAGCGATCCTTGCCACTGGGTACCAGGCTGGCGAGACCCAGGCCGGTGCCCGGCCCGATCACCAGGCGCGGGCGGGTCGGCAAGGCGATGCCGTCGCGCACCTGGACGGAGTCCGCCGGATCCAGGCGGGCGATCGCCCAGGCCATGGAGGTGAAGTCGTTGATCAGCAGCAGATGGGTCAGGCCCAGCTCGCGGCAGAACTGCTCGCGCTTGATGACCCAGTGATTGTTGGTGAAGCGGAAGTCACCCTCGCCCACCGGGCCCGCACAGGCGAGGCACACGGCGGTGATGTCATCCAGCGCCACGCCGGTCTGCGCCAGGTACTTGCGCACGGCGTCTTCCGGACAGGCGTAATCCGCACAGGCGAAGACCTCGATGGCCTCCAGGCGACCGTCGCGCCACAGGGCGAAGCGGGCATTGGTGCCCCCGATGTCGCCAACCAAAGCCAAACTCATTTCAGCGCCTCCAGGCTGGAAGTGAATGCACTGGCACCCGATTCGGCCGTGCTCATGGCGCCGCGCATGAAGGCGAACAACTCACGACCACAGCCTACCCCGGTGCCCTGGGGCGCTTCGACCGCCTCGCGGGCCATCCATTCGTCCGCCGGGACCAGAATCTTCAGATCTCCGGTACGCCCATCGACGCGGATGAGATCGCCGTCACAGACCTTGGCCAGCGGACCGCCGTCGATGGCTTCCGGACAGACGTGGATCGCTGCCGGGACCTTGCCCGAGGCACCGGACATGCGGCCGTCGGTGACCAGCGCCACCTTGAAACCGCGATCCTGCAGCACGCCGAGGTAGGGGGTGAGCTTGTGCAGCTCGGGCATGCCCAGGGCCTTGGGTCCCTGGAAACGAACCACCGCGACGAAGTCGCGTTCCAGTTCGCCGGCCTTGAAGGCGGCCGCCATTTCGCTCTGGTCATGGAAGACCCGCGCCTGGGCTTCCACAACCTGGTGCTTGGGCGCCACGGCCGACACCTTCATCACGCCACGCCCGAGGTTGCCCTGCATGACACGCAGGCCACCCTCCTCGTTGAACGGGCGGCTGGCCGGACGCAAGATGTCTTCGTCCAGGCTCTCGGCCCGGCCGGTGCGCCATTCCAGCTTGCCGTCCACCAGGAAGGGTTCCTGCAGGTAGCGCGACAGGCCGCGGCCCATAATGGTGTTGACGTCTTCGTGCAGCAGCCCGGCTTCGAGCAGGGTGTGCACCATGAAGTTGACCCCACCGGCGGCGTGGAAGTGGTTCACGTCGGCCTTGCCGTTGGGATAGACCTGCGCCAGGGTCGGGGTCACCGCCGAGATCTCGGCCATGTCGTCCCACGTCAGCTGGATGCCGGCGGCCTGGGCGATGGCCGGGATGTGCAGGGTGTGGTTGGTCGAGCCACCGGTGGCGCTCAGGGCCACCACCGAGTTGACGATGGACTTCTCGTCGACAATCTCGCCCAACGGCATGAAGTTGCCGCCCTGGTGGGTGATACGGGTCACCTGGCGCGCCGCCTCGCGGGTGAGTTCGTCACGCAGCGGGGTATAGGGATTGACGAAGGAGGAACCCGGCAGGTGCAGGCCCATGACCTCCATCACCACCTGGTTGGTGTTGGCGGTGCCATAGAAGGTACAGGTGCCGGGGCTGTGGTAGGACTTCATCTCCGACTCCAGCAGCTCTTCGCGGGTCGCCTTGCCCTCGGCGAAGGCCTGGCGCACGCGCGCCTTCTCCTTGTTGGAGATGCCCGATGGCATGGGGCCGCCCGGGACGAAGATCATCGGCAGATGGCCGAAGCGCAGCGCGCCGATCATCAGGCCAGGAATGATCTTGTCGCAGATGCCCAGCAGCAGCGCGGCGTCGAACATATTGTGCGACAGGGCCACGGCGGTGGACATGGCGATGACTTCGCGACTCGCAAGACTCAGCTCCATGCCGGCCTCGCCCTGGGTCACGCCATCGCACATGGCCGGTACGCCGCCGGCGAACTGACCGACGGAGCCGATCTCGCGCAGGGCCTGCTTGATCAGCTCCGGATAGTGCTCATAGGGCTGGTGAGCCGACAACATGTCGTTGTAGCTGGAAACGATGGCGACGTTGGCCTGGTCCATCAAACGGAGGCGCTGCTTATCCGTCGAGGATCCACACCCGGCGACGCCATGGGCGAAATTGGCGCATTGCAGCTTGCCGCGCTGCGGACCGTCGCTGGCGGCGGCCCGGATCATGGCGAGGTAACGCTCACGGGTCGGACGACTGCGTTCCACCAACCGCTGTGTGACTTCGAGGACGCGAGGATGCATGGTTTCGATTCTCCACCGGGCTAAATTTGTTGTTATTTAAAACATTCACAGCCAAATTGGCGCTATTATTCCGCTTAGCACGCGTCATGTGTAATGTTTTTTACAACAAAACCCAGCTATCGCGAGGTTTCTCTCAATGAGTATTCGTATTGCCATCAATGGTTTTGGACGCATCGGCCGCAACGTGCTGCGGGCGCTGTATACCGAGGGCTATCGCCAGGACCTGGAGGTCGTCGCGATCAACGACCTGGGCGACGCCGCCATCAATGCGCATCTCCTACAGTATGACAGCGTTCATGACCGCTTCCCTGCCGAGGTGTCCGTCGAGGGCGACAAGCTGGTGGTCAATGGCGACCGTATCGCCGTGACGGCCATCCGCAACCCGGCCGAGCTGCCGTGGAAGGACATGAAGATCGACGTGGTGTTCGAATGCACCGGTCTCTTCACCAACCGCGACAAGGCCGCCGCCCATCTGGAAGCCGGCGCCGCCAAGGTGATCATCTCGGCCCCGGGCAAGGACGTGGACGCCACCATCGTTTATGGCGTCAACGACAACATCCTGCGCCAGTCGCACCAGATCATCTCCAACGCCTCCTGCACCACCAACTGCCTGGCGCCGGTCGCCCAGGTGCTGCAGCGCGAGCTGGGTATCGAGAACGGTCTGATGACCACCATCCATGCCTACACCAACGACCAGAACCTGTCGGACGTCTACCACTCCGACCCCTTCCGGGCGCGTTCGGCCACCCAGTCGATGATCCCGACCAAGACCGGTGCCGCCGAGGCCGTGGGTCTGGTTCTGCCGGAGCTGCAAGGCAAGTTTAGCGGCATGGCGGTGCGCGTACCGACCATCAACGTGTCGCTGGTCGATTTGACCATCCTGACCGCCAAGGAAACCGACGCCAAGACCATCAACGCCTTCATGAAGGCCGCGGCCGAAGCCTCGCCGGTACTGGGCTACAACGACAAGCCGCTGGTCTCGATCGACTTCAACCACAACCGCCTGTCGTCGATCTTCGACGCCAACCACACCAAGGTGAGCGGCAAGCTGGTGAAGATCATGGCCTGGTACGACAACGAGTGGGGCTTCTCCAACCGGATGCTCGATACCTGCAAGGCGCTGGTCAACGCGCCGGCCTGAGGTCTGTAGGTCGTCCAGAAAAAGCGCCTTCGGGCGCTTTTTTCATGTTGGGCAGACGTGTTGGGCTTCGCTGCGCTCAGCGCCAACCTACGAGCGCGTGGAGAGGGGGACAGCCGCAGCGTGGCAAACGGCGCGGCCTTATCCGCTTGGGCATTCATCGTGAAGCGCGCCCTCACCCCAACCCTCTCCCCGAGGGAGAGGGTTGGGGTGAGGGCGAGGGGTGATCTTCCGCAGTCAGGGGAGCACCGTAGCGTGGAAAACGGCGCAGCCTTTTCCGCCTGGGCATTCATCGTGAAGCGTGCCCTCACCCCAACCTCTCCCCGAGGGAGAGGGGGCTGTTCGAACGAGGGGTCTGCTTTCGGCAGGAAAGGGGCGGTTCAGCGCGTAGGTTGGGTTAAGCAGCGCGAAGCCCAACGGGCCCGACTCAATCCTCGTCTTCCTTGTCCACCGCCTGGCGCAGGTCGTCGAAGTCGGTCTTGAGGCCGGTTTCCATGGCGTCCAGCTCGGTGAGCAGGGTGCGAAAGCTGGTGCGCTCGGGGATCACCAGGGTGCCCTCCTCCGCTGCTTCCACATCACCGACGCCCAGCGCCGCCAGGCTCAGCTCGGGGTCTTCAAGCACCGAGGCCGGTTCGGGCTCCAGCTGGCGGACCTCGGCCAAAGGCGGCAGCTGGTCGAGGCTGCGCAGGTCGAAATAATCGAGAAAGGTCCTGGTGGTGGCGAACATCGCCGGGCGGCCGGGTACGTCGCGATAGCCGACCACGCGGATCCAGTCGCGCTCCAGCAGTGTCTTGACGATCTGGCTGTTGACCGCCACCCCGCGCACCTCCTCGATCTCGCCACGGGTGATGGGCTGCCGATAGGCGATCAGCGCCAGGGTCTCCAGCATGGCGCGGGAGTAGCGCGGTGGGCGTTCCTCCCAGAGGCGCCCGACCCAGGACGCGTACTTTTCGCGCACCTGCAGACGATAGCCGGAGGCCACTTCCTTGAGTTCGAAACCGCGCTTGCGGCAGGACCCGCCGAGCACCGCGAGACCGGCGCGCAGGTGGGCGGGCTCGGGGCGTTCGTACTCTTCGAAGAGTTCGGCCAGGCGCTCCAGGGTCAGGGGGCGGCCGGCGGCGAGCAGGATGGCTTCCAGCAGGGGTGCCAGTTGCTTGGGATCGGTGTAGTTCATGGGCGGCGATGATAAGGCCGGGCGCCGGCCCCGCCAAATCCAACCTGCCGCGGGATGGCCAGATCCGTGGGGTGTTTGACCTTGTCGCCAGCCTGGCCTCCCAGGCATGCTCGGCGAATCGCTACGGAGAGCCCCCATGCCGCTGATCGCCGCCCTGCTCTATCCCGATGTCATGAGTCTGGACGTCACCGGTCCGCTGCAGGTGTTCGCCTCGGCCAATCTGGAGCGGGAGCGCCAGGGCCTGCCCGCCCACTATCAGTTGCGCCTGCTGGGCGCCGCCGAAGGTCTGGTACGTACCTCCGCCGGGATCGGCATCCAGGCCGAACAGGGCTGGTACGACCTCGACGTGGACGAGGTGGACACTCTGCTGATTCCCGGCGGCCTGGGTATCGAGACGCTGCGCCAGGATACCGGCCTGCTGGCCTGGCTGCGCGACTTGGAACCCCGGGTACGACGGCTAGGCTCGGTGTGTTCCGGCGCCCTGCTGCTGGCCAGCGCCGGGCTGCTGGACGGCCGACGCGCCACCACCCATTGGGCCTATGTCGAGGAACTCGCGACCTTTCCGGCCATCGCGGTACAGGGCGATCGCCTGCATACCTATGATCCCCAGGGACGCGATGGCGATCCCCATGTGTTCACCTCGGCCGGCGTCACCGCTGGCATCGACCTGGCCCTGGCGCTGGTGGAAGCCGATCTCGGACGGCCACTGGCCCTGGCGGTGGCGCGCCGGCTGGTGATGTTCCTGCGCCGCCCCGGAGGCCAGGCGCAATTCAGCGCCTGCCTGGCACCCGATCCGGGACGGACGCCGCGACTAGCCGCCCTGCTCGACTGGATTCCCGGTCACCTGGGGGAAGACCTGGGCCTGGAGCGCCTCGCCGAACGCGCCCATATGGCGCCGCGCACCCTGTCGCGCCTGTTCAGTCGCGAGGTAGGCATGGGCCCGGGTCGCTACGTCGAGCAGGTGCGCCTGGAGACGGCGCGGGTGCTCCTGCAGGACGGCCAGGCCTCCATCGCCACCGTCTCGCGCCTGTGCGGCTTCGGCCATCCGGAAAATCTCCGGCGCACCTTTCACAAGCACCTGGCGGTCAGCCCCCAGGACTACGCGGCGCGCTTTGGCGCCTGACCAGGGAGAGACGGTCATGCTGGACATGCGTACCTCGTGTGAACACTGCGCCAAGGCCCTGCCGATGGACAGCGAGGAGGCGGTGATCTGCTCCTATGAGTGCACCTTTTGCGCGGAATGCGCCGCGGGGCCGTTGCAGGGGCGGTGTCCGAATTGCCAGGGGGAATTGCTGAGACGGCCGCGGCGGGTACCAAAGGACACGGAAGACTGAATCAGCGGCGGGCATATAGTCAGCCGTCACGTGGAAAACGGTGCAGCTTTTTTCCTGGTTGTCCGCAGTGCGGCGTGCCCTCACCCCAGCCCTCTCCCACTGGGGAGAGGGGCCTGTCCGCCCTGCCCTTACCGCAACAACCCCGCCTCCGCCCGGATCGGCTCGGGGGTGGGCTCGCCCAGCAGGTCCAGCACGGCGATCTCCAGGCCGCGGCTGAGGGCATCCAGCGGCAGGTGGTTGGGCCGGGTACCGAAGGGATCGGCGATCTGGTCGCCCAGGGCGTCCAGGCCGAAGAAGGTGTAGGCCAGCACCAGCACCGCCAGGGGCGTGAACCAGCCCAGGCTGTCCACCAGGCAGAACGGCAGCAGAAAGCAATAGACGTGCACCACCCGGTGCAGCATCAGGATGTAGGGATAGGGAATGGGCGTCTGACGGATGCGCTCGCAGCCGCTGAGTACCGCGGTCAATCGGTCCAGTTGCTGGTCGAGGTTGGCGATCAGCGGATCGCCGAGGCCTTCCTCGCGCGCCCGGGCGACCAGGCGGGTGCCCAGCCGACGGATCAGCGCACTGGGTCGGTGAGGAGCCGCGAGCAGGCTCTCCTCCCCCGCCAGCACCCGTTGCAGATCGGCCGACGGTGCCTCACGGCGCAGGTGGTCACGCAGGGCATAACCAAAGGCCAATAGCGGGGTCAGCAGCTGGCGGCGCTCGGTCGGGCTCAGGCCAGGTAGCAGGGTCTCCACTTGGCGCGCCAGGTTGCGCCCGGCGATCAGTAATTCGCCCCAGAGACCCCGGGCTTCCCAGAAGCGCTGGTAGGCGGTGGTGTTACGAAAGCCGAGAAAGATCGCCAGGGTCAGCCCCCAGAGCGTCAGCGGCGTGGTGGTCAGGCCGAAGTCGAAGCGCAGGAAGACGCCATGGCTCAGGGTCACCGCCAGGCTCAGCAGCACCACATAGAGCAGCTTGGGCCAGATCGCCTGGACGATGGAGCCGCGCACCGTGAACAGCAGTTCGCGCAGCGAGGGATTCTGGGGACGAGTAATCACAGGGGTACTCTCGCGTGAGGTTCTGGCTTCGACGCCGCCCGCGCCCGACAGTGCCTGGTGGGTCAGGGTCCGAACAGCACCCCGACCAGGGCTCCGCCGGCCAGCAGCCACAGCGGGTGCCAGCGGGTGAACAGTGAGCCCAGGGCGCCTGCCGCCAGGATCAGCACCCACAGCGGCGCGGTGGCCACGCTGCTGCCCACCAGCCAGGCGCTGGCCGCCACCAGGCCGACGGTGACCGGCACCAGCCCGGCCTGCAGATGACGGCGCCAGGGGCGGTCGGCGAAGCGCTGCCAGAGGTGCAGCACCCCCAGGGTCAGCAGCGAGGACGGCACGAACTTGGCCAGGGAGGTCACCAGCAGCCCAGGCCAGCCGGCCACGTGCCAGCCGATCAGCGGCACGATCATCAGATTGGGACCGGGCGCGGCCTGGGCCAGGGCGAACAGCGCGGCGAAGTCGGCGGCGCTCATCCAGCCGTGCACCGTCACCACCTGGCGCTGCATCTCTGGCAACACCGAGTTGCCGCCGCCGAAGGCCAGCAGCGACAGCTGGGTGAAGATCAGCGCCAGCGCCAGCAGGGTCGTGCTCATAGGCCCTGCCGATAGCTGAGCAGCACGCTGACGGGGGTGAGCACCAGCATGGTCCAGAGCAGTGGTAGCTTGAGCAGCGCCAGGGCGAGAAAGGCCAGGCAGGCGATGCCCAGGGCCAGCCAGCGACCGCGCAGGGGCTGGACCAGCTTGACCGCCATGGCCACCAGCAGCCCGGCCGCCGCCGCGGCGAGCCCGGCGAAGGCCCGTCCTACCAGTGGATCGTCGTGGTAGCGGTCATAGAGCACCCCCAAGCCGACCACCACCAGGGTCGGGCCCACCAGCAATCCGGCGGCAGCGGCCAGGGCGCCGCTCCAGCCGGCGAATCTCATGCCCACCGCCACCGAGAGATTGATGATGTTGCCGCCTGGGAGGAACTGGCAGAGGCCGAGCAATTCGGTGAATTCCTCCGCCGACAGCCAGCGCCGTTTCTCCACCAGGTAGCGCCGCGCCAGCGGCAGCACCCCGCCGAAGGCCGTGATGCCCAGGCCGAAGAAGCCCAGGAACAGATCACGGCGCCGCGGCCGATTCGAGGTGGAGTCGTTATCCATGGGCAGGTGTTCGTCAGATCCAGAGCGACAACAATAGCGTACCTGCAACGCCGATGACGGAAATGAGGGTCTGCAGCACCAAGCAGCCCACAGGGTCTGCTTGAGCCCCAGGCCGAAGTATTCGCGCAGCATGGCCACCAGCGCCTTGACCCACGGCAGGCTGCGGCCCTTGCCCAGCCCCAGCAGGGTACTGGCGATACGGTCGGCGGCGCCGGATTCGGCCATCAGCGCGCCGAGCTTGGACCCCAGCGCGATGATGATGCCGGCCTCGCCGAGGATGCCTCCCGCACCCTTGCTGAAGGCCTTGGCCACGACTTCGGCGGGCAAGCCGGCGCCCAGGCCGGCGATGAAGGTACCGATGAGGATGGACGGGAAGGGGGGCAGGCGGGTGGCGCCCATGAGCAGGACGATGGCCAGACAGCAGGAGATCAGCCGGGTGTCGTGGACGACCCAGGCCAGCGCAGCAGGATCCACAGCCGGCTCCTTGTAACTTATTGTTTCAGGATCACCTTGACTAAAACGCCCTCCGCAGTACGACGCAAATCGACATAAACCCTGTCCCTTATTGCACTTAGCTTGCGAACCTCAGCCGTTTCGCACGATCCAAACTGCGGTCGGTCGTGACCGAATCCCCTTCCCTTTTGCTTGCAGGCGGTTGGCATGAACGAAACCTCTACTCTCTGGCAGCAGACCCTCGCCCAGTTTCGCGACGGCACCGGCTCCACCCTGCCCACCCCGGGCAGCGGCGCGGCGGCCACCGTGGCGGCCTGCCTGGGTGTCGCGCTGATCCTCAAGGGCCTCAAGCTCAGCCAGCAGCGCCAGCCGGTGACTCGCCATGCCGACCTGATCGCCGTGGGCGAGCGTCTGCAGGAAGCCCTGAGCACCTGCGCCGATGCCGACGTCCAGGCCTTCGCCAACTACCTGGAAGCTGATCGCCAGGCCAGCGGCGCCAGTGCCGAGGGCGAGCGCCGCCAGCAGGCGCTCAATCTGGCCGCGGCCAACGCCGTGCAGATCCCCATCGCCACCGCCCAGCTGTGCCTGGAAGCCCTGGATCTCGCCGTCATCGCCACGCCGCTCACCGTCGAACCGCTGCGCAGCGACACCCTGGCCGGCGGCCGCCTGGTGCATGGCGCCCTGGGCGCGGTGCTCACCACCGTGGACGCCGACCGCAACGGCCTGAAATCCGGCGATGCCCGCGAAGCCGCCCGGCAGATGCGCGACAAGCTCAGGCAACAGGCCGACCAGCGTCTCGCCCAGCTGAGCGCCACCCCCGTCCCGCCGGCCATGGGCTGACGGCCGGTGCTGGCCCGCCTGGGCTGGGTCCTGCGCGGATTCCAGCGACGCCTGTGGTTTCGCGCCACGCTGTTCTCGGTCGCCGGCGTGGCCACCGCCCTCCTCGCCCTGCTCCTGCGGGACCATATCCCGGCGACGCTGCCGGCCAAGGTCGGCGCCGATGCCGTCGACAAGATCCTCACCATCATCGCCAGCAGCATGCTGGCGGTGACCACCTTTTCCCTGAGCACCATGGTGACGGCCTACAACGCCGCCGCCAGCAGCGTGACGCCGCGCGCCTATCCGCTGCTCCTGGAAGACAGCACCACCCAGAACGCCCTGGCCACCTTTCTCGGCTCCTTCCTGTTCAGCCTGGTCGGCATCATCGCCCTGAGCACCGGGCTCTACGGCGACAACGGCCGGGTGGTGCTCTTCGCCGTGACCCTGGTGGTGATCCTGCTGATCGTCTTCACCCTGCTACGCTGGATCGACCATCTTTCGCGACTGGGCCAACTGGATGCCACCAGCGACAGCATCGAAGACGCCGCCACACACAGTCTGCAACGCTGGCTGAGCCACCCGTACCTGGGCGGCGTGGCGGCGCCCGTCGATGAGCCCGCCCGTGGCCGCCCGGTCATGGCCGACCGCACCGGTTATCTGCAACGGGTGGACATGCCGCTGCTGGCTGACCTCTGCGGCGACCAGGGTCGCCTGCGCCTGGCCGCCCTGCCCGGCGCCTTCCTCGATCCGGCGCAACCGCTGCTCTGGGTAGAGGGCCTGCCGCCGGAAAAGGACGAGCGCCTGCGCGCCGCCTTCACCCTGGATGCCCGCCGGGTACATGACCAGGATCCGCGCTTCGGCCTGACGGTGCTCGGCGAGATCGCCACCGGGGCGCTGGTGCCCTCGCGCAGCGACTCGGGTACCGCCATTGCCATCCTCGGTCGCGCGCAACGGCTGCTGACTGCCCTCACCGAAAGCCGCGAGGCGGTCGAGCCCCGCTATCCGCGGATCGAGGTGCCGGACCTGTCGCTGGACGATCTGTTCGACGACTTCTTCCTGCCGGTGGGCCGCGACGCGGCGCCGCTGGTGGAAGTGGGCATGCGCTTGCAGAAAGCCCTGGCGCGCCTGGCGGTCCAGGGTGATGCGCGGATCAGGCGCGAGTGCCTGCGGCATTCACGCCTGGCACTGGCGCGGGCCGAGGCCACCCTCGGCCAGGCCGAAGACCGCGTCATCCTCCAGCAACTGGCCGCGGACGTCGAACGCCTCTGTACGGCGCGCTAGCAATGTGTCGCTAGCGCGACCAGGCCGGATCGGTGGTGAAGGCGATGGTCAGCCAGCGGTCCGGCCCCTCGCCGCCGATGGCCTCGCCGATCTGGTCGCGGATGGCGTCCCATTCGTCCAGGGTCTTGGCCGGCCACCCCAGGGGCACGATGAAGTACAACTCGATCTGCCGCGCCCGTCCGACCTTGGCCACATAGGCGCGATAGTCGAGAAAGCCGAAGCGCGCGACCATGCCCCGGGCGATCTCATCGACCTGCTGCTTGAGCTCCGGCGGGGTCACCATGAGGATCTCCCTGACGGCCTGCCAGACCAGCTTCAGGGGGATGGGAATGATCAGCACGCAGATGATCGACAGTACCAGGGGATCGATGTAGGGCGTGATCCAGGCATAGGCCGTGCCCTGGGCCAGGGCGCCGACCAGGAAGGCCACCACCAGGGCGGCCGAGATGCTGCCCGACATGATCCAGCTCTTGATGTCGAGCCTGAGAAAGTCCGACTGGATGTCGCGGTTCAACCGGTGCACCAGGGCGGCGAAACCGAAGCAGCTCAGGGCCGCGAACAGCGCATAGAGCAGCGCCATGCCGAACGCCAGTGCCTTGCCGCCACTCATCAGGCTGATGATCGAGTTGACCAGCGCATAACAGGCCACGATGCACAACACGCTGCCGTTGAGCGCCAGGACCATGGGTTCGAGGTGCCAGAAACCCATGTTGAAGCGCTCGGCCAGCCGCCGGTCGCCCTCCGGTTCCTGCGCATGCCGGTGGATCAGCATGGCCACCAGCAGCGCCACGCCGCTCATGAAAGCGTCGGTCAGCGAATAGAAGCCGTCGAAGACGATGGCGTAGGAACCGGACAGCACCCCGAAGGCGATGCCCACGGCCGCCAGCAGCACGGTGATGGCGATGGAAAAGCGCAGCACCGTGCGCTCGTTGTTCAGGCGTTTCAACATGCTCGACTCCGGTCACTGATCGCCGCCAGGCGTGGCGAACAGCTTCACATCAGGCCAAGCATAGAGGTCGCCAGGCCGCCCTGCATGGGCGGTCCGGCAAGGCCTCCATGCGCGGACGCAATCAGAAGCCGGCAGGCTTCGGGTGTACACTGCACCGGTGCTTTTTTCTTTCGGGATCTCTGGCAGCCGCCTCTCCCGTATCGCGGAATCCTCAACGGCGACCCACCATGATCGAAGTTACCGAACGCTCCATCGCCGAGTTGCGTCGCGCACTCGAAACCGGCCAGACCACTGCGGTGCAACTGGTCGAGGCCTATCTGGCCCGGATCGACGCCTACGATCCGCCCACCAGCGCCACGGCGCTCAATGCCGTGGTGGTGCGCAATCCCGAGGCCCTGGCCGAAGCCGCCGCGTCCGATCGCCGCCGCGCCCGTGGCGAGGCCCTGGGACCGCTGGACGGCATTCCCTACACGGCCAAGGACAGTTACCTGGTCAAGGGGCTCACCGCCGCCTCCGGCAGTCCGGCCTTCAAGGATCTGGTCGCCCAGCGCGACGCCTTTACCGTCGAACGGCTGCGCGCCGCCGGCGCCATCTGCCTGGGCAAGACCAACATGCCGCCCATGGCCAACGGCGGCATGCAGCGCGGCTTCTATGGCCGCGCCGAAAGCCCCTACAACGCCGGCTACCTGACCGCGCCCTTCGCCTCCGGCTCCTCCAACGGTGCCGGCACCGCCACCGCGGCCAGCTTCGCCGCCTTCGGCCTGGCCGAGGAGACCTGGTCCAGCGGTCGCGGGCCGGCGTCCAACAACGGCCTGTGCGCCTACACCCCCTCGCGCGGGGTCATTTCGGTGCGCGGCAACTGGCCGCTGACGCCGACCATGGACGTGGTGGTGCCCTATGCTCGCACCATGGCCGACCTGCTGGAGGTGCTCGACGTGGTGGTGGCCGACGATCCCGACACCTCCGGCGACCTCTGGCGCCTGCAGCCCTGGGTACCGCTGCCGCTGGCCTCGGCGGTACGCCCGGCGTCCTATCCGGCCCTGGCCACCGGTCCCAATGCCCTGGCCGGCAAGCGCCTGGGCGTGCCGCGCATGTTCATCAACCAGGATCCGGACGCCGGCACCAGCGAGAATCCCGGCATCGGCGGTCCCACCGGTCAGCGCATCCAGACCCGCGACTCGGTGATCGCCCTCTGGGAACAGGCCCGCGCGGCGCTGGAAGCCGCCGGCGCCAGCGTGATCGAGGTGGACTTCCCGCTGGTCTCCAATTGCGAAGGCGACCGCCCCGGCGCGCCCACGGTGTTCAACCGCGGGATCGTCTCCAGCGAGTTTCTCCATGACGAACTCTGGGACCTGTCCGCCTGGGGCTTCGACACCTTCCTGCGCGACAACAACGATCCCAGGCTCAATCGCCTGGTGGACGTCGACGGCGAGCTGATCTTTCCCCACGAACCCGGCACCCTGCCCAATCGGGAAGGCGACCTGGCCGCTGGCATGGCCGAATACGTGCGCATGGCCGAACGGGGGCTCAAGACCCTGGAGCAGATCACTACCCTCCCCGACGGCCTGCGCGGCCTGGAGCGGACGCGCAAGCTGGACCTGGAAGACTGGCTGGAGGCCCAGGGCCTGGACGCCGTGCTCTTCCCCACCGTGGCCGACGTGGCCCCGGCGGATGCCGAGATCAATCCCGCCTCGGCCGACATCGCCTGGAGCAATGGCGTCTGGGTCGCCAACGGCAACCTCGCCATCCGCCACCTGGGCGTGCCGACCGTCACCGTGCCCATGGGCGTGATGGCCGACATCGGCATGCCGGTGGGCCTGACCTTCGCCGGTCGCGCCTATGACGACACCCACCTGCTCCGCCTTGCCGCCGCCTACGAGGCGACCGGCTCCAAGCGCCAGGTACCGCCGCGGACGCCGCCACTGGTGGGTTGAGCGGAGACGGCGTGGACGCTGGCCGCCTGGCTTGCTCCGGCGACCGGAATCGGCGCGTGACCGCTGGCGTCCAGGCGCGCTAACCGGAGTGTCCAGCCATGTGCCGGTTATGCGGACGCCGCCAGCGGCCTAAGGTGGGTTCCAGGCAGCCGCCGTTGGCCGGCTCCGCCATCCACCTCATCCCGTCCTGCACGAGCCTACCGCCATGAATCCAGCCAAGCGTCTTACCGGCAGCGTGCTGCTGTCGCTCACCGTCCTGAGTGGACCCTGGCGCGGCGTCGCAGCCGCCGACTCCACCCCTGAACGCCACCAGCGCCTGGTCGAAAGCGCCTTCGCGAACTGGAGCGCGGGTCGCAGCAGTCTCTTCGACGACCTGCTCTCGCCCGACGTGGTCTGGACCATCCGGGGCAGCGGGCCGGCGGCGGGTACCTACCACGGCCGCGAGGACTTCCTGAGGCGCGCCGTACGCCCCTTCGCGCAGCGCCTGGCCACGCCCATCGTGCCCCAGGTCCAGGGCATCTGGGCACGGGAGGACCAGGTCGTGGTGCGCTGGAACGGCACGGCCACGGCGCGCGATGGCGCGCCCTATCGCAACGAATACGTCTGGATCTTCAAGATGGACGGGGAACGGGCGACCCGGGTCGAGGCCTTTCTCGATCTCGTCCCCTATCAGGCCGTGATCGACCGCATCGCGCTGGCAGACCCCTCGCCCGCCACGCCCAGCGGCGAACGACAGGCACCCTGACGCCACCCCGTGCGCTCACGGCCGATGAGCGTCCCAGAGCGTCAGCGCCAGGGCGATGGCGCCCTCGATCACGGGCAACGCCACGCCATCCCGCGCCATGGGTGAAATGCCCAGCAGCAAACCTTCGAACAGCGTCGCCAGGGCAGACGCGTCGGTACCTACCGCGAGATCGCCGCGGGCGATCCCGCGCCTGACGCAGGCCAGCAGACCGGCGCGGATCCGGGCACGCGCCTCGCGCAGGGGCAGCGGCAGGCTGGAGTCTTCATCCGCATAGGACCCCAGGGTGCCGAGCGCCACCAGGCAGCCCTTGGGCAGGCGCTCGTCGCACTGCATCCGCGCGGAGCGCGACAGGGCCGAGGCGATCGCCTCCCGCGGGGCCAGGGCCTCATCGAACAGCGGATCGTTCACCCGGCCATGGGTCTCCATGTAGCGGGCGACCACCTCCCTGAACAGCGCCTCCTTCGAACCGAAGGCCGCATAGAAGCTGGGCGCGGTGATGCCGCCGCCGATCGCCGCCTTGAGCCGAGTCAGTGACGTCGCCTCATAGCCATAGCGCCAGAACAGCAGCATCGCGTCATCGATTGCCTGAGTCCGGTCGAAGGACCGGGGACGCCCCACCTGAGCCACAGCCGTACTCCTTGCTAGATTCGATTTTTATACTAGACGATACAGAATTCATTGACCAGCCAGAGGTCCTGCTGCTTAGATATATACCGATCGATACATATATAAGGAATCCAGCCGTGACCGCGACCCCCGATTCTGAACGCCTGCCGATAGCCGCACTGCTGGCGCTGGCCATGACCGGCTTCATCTGCATCATGACCGAGACCCTGCCCGCCGGCCTGCTCCCCGAAATCGCCCAAGGGCTCCAGGTCTCCAATGCCCTGGCCGGGCAGACGGTGACAGCCTATGCCGCCGGCTCTCTGACTGCCGCCATCCCCCTCACCCTGGCAACGGCGCGCTGGCGGCGCCGCCGGGTGCTGCTGGCGACCATCCTGGGCTTTCTGCTGTTCAACACCCTTACCGCGCTCTCCTCCAGCTATCCGCTGACCCTGGTCGCCCGCTTCGCCGCCGGGGCTGCGGCCGGCCTGGCCTGGAGTCTGCTGGCCGGCTATGCCCGGCGCCTGGTGGTGCCGCGCCTGCAAGGGCGGGCGATGGCCATCGCGATGATCGGTACGCCGGTCGCCCTGTCCCTGGGCGTGCCCCTGGGGACCTGGCTGGGTGGCCTGCTGGGCTGGCGGCTGGCCTTCGCCTGCATGTCCGCCCTCACCCTGGGCCTGATCGTCTGGGTGCTGGCCAAGGTGCCCGACTACGCGGGGCAGGCCGAGGGCCAGCGCCTGCCGCTGCGCCAGGTGTTCGCCACGCCCGGCATTCGCGCCATCCTCGGCGTGGTCTTTACCTGGATGCTGGCGCACAACCTGCTCTACACCTATATCGCGCCTTTCGTCGCCCAGGCCGGCCTGGGCGATCAGGTCGACCGGGTGCTGCTGACCTTCGGGGTGGCCTCGCTGGCGGGCATCTGGATCACCGGGCGGATCGTCGATCACAGCCTGCGGCGGGCGGTCCTGGTGAGTCTTGCCGGCTTCGCCGCGATCGCGCTGCTGCTGGGGCTCAACCGTGACTCGGCGCTGCTGCAGTACCTGGGCGTCTTGGGCTGGGGCCTGACCTTTGGCGGCGCGGCCACCCTGCTGCAGACCGCCCTGGCGGATACCGCGGGGAGTGGTGCCGATGCGGCCCTGGCGATGAACGTGGTGACCTGGAACAGCGCCATCGCCGGGGGCGGTATCCTCGGCGGCCTGTTGCTGGAAGGCATCGGCCCCCAGGCCCTGAGCTGGGCGGTGGTAGCGCTGTCCCTGAGCGCCCTGGCCATCGCCACCAGTGCCCGGCGCCACGGCTTTCCCGCCGGTACCCGGGCGAGCGCTTCAGCGGTCATGGGTCACTGACCCCGGGGCGGGCGCCCTGCTCGTCCCCTTCAACCGCGGTGCGGCAGCGCCTCCAGGGTCTTGCCCTGGAAGAACGCCGGCGCGCGCCAGCGGGCGAACAGCATCAGCGCGAGGCCCAGCCCCAGGATCACCACGGCGATGATGAACACCAGGCCGATGCCGCCGAGGTGGGAGCCGCTGCCGAAGTCCGGCGAGAGGCTGGCGATGGCGGTCTGCCAGAAGATTACCGAGAGGATGATGGCGCCCAGCAGCGGGCAGAGGCCGCGCAGCAGCGCATGGCGCAGGCTGTCGAACAGGCTTCGGCGGAAGTACCAGACGCAGGCGTAGGCGGTCAGCGAGTAGTAGAAGCAGATCATCATGCCCAGGGCGGTGATGGTGTCCGCCAGGACGTTGTCGCTCAGGGTGCGCATGACCACATAGAAGCCGCCGGTGGCGATGCCGGCGGCCACGGTGGCATAGCGTGGCGTGCTCGATCTCGGGCAGATGTGGGCGAAACGTCGCGACACCGCGCCGTAGTACCCCATCGCCAGCAGGGTGCGCGCCGGCGAGATGAAGGTGGACTGCAGCGAGGCCGCGGTGCTGGCCAGCACCGCGATGGACATCAGGATCGCCAGCGGTCCCATCACCGGTCCGGCCAGGTGGGCGAAGACGTTTTCCTGGATCTCCGGATTGCCCAGGCCCAGGCCGGCTTCGCTGATGCCGGCGAATTGCAGGGTCGCCGCGGCGGTGAAGAGGTACAGCAGCAGGATCAGCAGCACCGTGACCGTGGCCGCCCGCCCCGGCACCTTCTGGCTGCCCACCGCCTCTTCGCTGACCGTGAGGCAGACATCCCAGCCCCAGAAGATGAAGATCGACAGCGACAGCCCCGCGGCGAAGGCGGAAAAGGATTCGACGTTGAAGGGGTTGAACCACTCCGGGTGGAAGACCACCGGCGCCGCCTCCGGCGCGGCGTTGAAGGCCGCCAGGGAAAAGCCGATCAGCACCAGCAGCTGCAGGGCCACCAGGCCGTACTGGACGCTCATGGTCATGCCGATGCCGCGACAGCTGATCCAGACCGCGATGGCGATGAAGACGCAGCAGGTGACGACGTTCACCAGCAGGTGCTGCGACAGCGCCGCCAGCTCCGCCCGGCCGCTGAGCTGGGCGAGGAACAGGTAGAAGAAGTCCACCGCCACCCCGGCGAGGTTGGACAGCACGATGGTGGTGGCCGTGACCAGGCCCCAGCCGCCGATCCAGCCGATCATGGGACCGAAGGCGCGGGTCGACCAGGTAAAGGAGGTGCCGCTGTCCGGATCGACCGCGTTCAGCTCGCGATACCCCAGGGCCACCAAGAGCATCGGCAGGAAGCCGACGATGAAGACCGCGGGCAGATAGACGCCCACCTCGCGCACGGTCGGCCCGAGGGCGCCGGTGAGGGTGTAGACGGGGGCGATGGTGGAGATGCCCAGCACCACGCAGGCGAGCAGCCCGAGGGAGCCGGCGGCCAGGCCCTTGGCGGACGGATCGGCCAGGGCTGCCGGCCCGGCGGTGTCCGAGCCGCCGGCCGGCGTGCCCTTGCGCTGTTCAGTCATAGGTCTCTGCCCTGCTGTTGGAATTGTTATTCAGAGTGCGGCGTGTGCGGCAAGGTGCCTAGCGCGCGGCGGCACGGCGCTGGCAGGCGTCGCGAAACGCGTCCAGCAGCGCCAGGGATTCGGGGTTCTCGCGGAAATTCCACTCGGGATGCCACTGCACCCCGACGACGAAACCGGGGGCGTCGGCCAGGGATACCCCTTCCACCAGGCCATCCGGCGCCTGGGCCTCGATGCGCAACCCGGGCGCCAGGCGCGCGATGCCCTGGCTGTGCAGGGAATTCACCTGGAAGCTGGCCGGCAGGCCGAGGCGCTCGAACAGCCCGCCGGGCGGCACCGTGACCGGGTGCGTGGGCGCATACTGCTCGGCGAGCAACTCGCTCTGGGGCTCGCGGTGATCGGCATGCCCGGGCAGTTCCTGGACGCGCTGGTGCAGGCTGCCGCCCAGGGCCACGTTCAGCTCCTGGAAGCCGCGGCAGATGCAGAACACCGGGATGCCGCGGTCGATGGCCAGGCGCAGCAGCGGCAGGGTGTAGGCGTCGCGCGCGGCATCGTGGTGGGTGCCGGCGAGACTCGCCGGTCCCTGGTAGTGCCGGGGCTCGACATTGGAGGGCGAGCCGGTGAACAGCAGGCCGTCCAGGTGCGCCAGCAGCGCCTGCGGATCGCTCGGCACGCTGCGCGCCGGCAGCACCACCGGCAGGCCGGCATGACCCGCCGCCTCGACGTACTTGTCGCCGACGGTATGGGAATCGTATTTGCCGAGCGTCTGCCGGCACGCCGTCACGCCGATCAGGGGCATAGGGGACATGGCTTATCTCCAGAGTGCCCGCCGGTACCCGGCGGGCGGACAGGGTCAGATACCGAGGCGATCGCGCAACTGGTAGTAGGTCGCGCCCAGTGCGGTGAAGGGCACGCGCAGGAGCTGCCCGCCCGGGAAGGGATAGTGCGGCAGGCCGGCGAAGGCATCGAAGCGCTCGGCCTGGCCGCGCAGGGCCTCGGCCAGCACCTTGCCGGCCAGGTGGGTGTAGGTGACGCCGTGACCGCTGCAGCCCTGGGAGTAGTAGATGTTGTCGCCGAGGCGGCCCACCTGGGGCAGGCGCGACAGCGTCAGCAGGAAGTTGCCGGTCCAGGTGAAGTCGATCTTCACACCCTTGAGCTGCGGAAAGGTCTGCAGCATCTTCGGCCGGATGATGGCCTCGATGTCCGCCGGATCCCGCGCGCCATAGACCACGCCCCCGCCGTAGATCAGCCGGCGATCGGCGCTGAGGCGGAAGTAGTCGAGCAGGTAGTTGCAGTCCTCGACGCAATAGTCCTGGGGCAGCAGGCTGCGCGCCAGCTCCTCGGACAGCGGCTCGGTAGTGAGCACCTGGGTGCCGCAGGGCATGGACTTGGCGGCCAGTTCCGGCACCAACCCGCCCAGGTAGGCGTTGCCGGCGACCACCACGAAGCGCGCCTTCACCTGGCCCTGAGCGGTATGCACCACCGGATTGGCGCCGCGGTCGATGCGCACGGCCGCGCTCTGCTCGTAGATCTTGCCGCCCAGGGACGCCACAGCCGCCGCCTCACCCAGGGCCAGGTTGAGCGGGTGGATATGGCCGCCGCTCATGTCCAGCAGGCCACCCAGATAGCGCTCGGTGCCGACCACCTGGCCGATGCCGGCCTTGTCGAGCAGCTGCAGCTGCGTATGGCCGTAGCGCTCCCAGAGCTTCTGCTGGGCTTCCAGGTGACCGAGCTGCTTGCCGGTCAGGGCGGCGAAGACGCCGCCGTCCTTCAGATCGCATTGGATGTCGTAGCGGGCGACACGCTCGCGGATGATGCGATTACCTTCGAAGGCCATCTCGCCCAGCAGTTGCGCCTGCCTGGGTGGCAGCTGGCGCTCGATGGTATCGATGTCGCGGCTGTAGCTGTTGACGATCTGGCCGCCATTGCGCCCAGAGGCGCCGAAGCCGACCCGCGCCGCTTCCAGCACCGTCACGCTGAAGCCGTGCTCCAGCAGGAACAGCGCGGTGGAGAGCCCGGTGTACCCGGCGCCGATGACGCAGACGTCGCTGTCGACACTGCCCTGGAGCACCGGGTATTCGGTGTGGATGTTGCGCGAAGCCGCGTAGTAACTGCCGACGTGTTGTTGCATGGTGAGATTCCTCTGCCTGCGGCTCCGGCGCGAACGCCCGGGCCGCCGCGCCTGTTCAGAGCTTGATCCAGGTCGCCTTGAGTTCGGTGTATTTGTCGAAGGCGTGCAGCGACTTGTCGCGTCCGTTGCCGGACTGCTTGAAGCCACCGAAGGGCGCCGTCATGTCGCCGCCATCATACTGGTTGACCCAGACACTGCCCGCACGCAAGCCGCGGGCCACGCGATGGGCGCGGGAGAGGTCGCTCGTCCAGACGGCGGCGGCCAGGCCATAGGGGGTGTCGTTGGCGATGCGCACGGCCTCCGCTTCGCCGTCGAAGTCGATCACCGCCAGCACCGGCCCGAAGATCTCTTCCCGGGCGATGCGCATGGCGTTGTCCACGCCTTCGAAAAGGGTCGGCGTGACGTAGCTGCCGCCGGTTTCGCTCAGGGCCCGCTCGCCGCCGCTCACCAGTCGCGCACCTTCGGCGCGGCCGGCCTCGATGAACTCCAGCACAGTGCGCAGATGGCCCTCGTCCACCAGGGCGCCGACGCGGGTGTCGGGATTCAAGGCATGGCCGGGCGTCCACGCCTGCAGCGCCTCCGCCACCAGGGCCAGAAAACGCGTCTTGATCGAGCGCTCGACCAGCAGCCGCGAGCCGGCGATGCACACCTCGCCCTGGTTGAAGGCGATGGCGGCCGCAGCTGCCTCGGCGGCGGCCATGAGGTCCGGGGCGTCGGCGAAGACGATGTTGGGGCTCTTGCCGCCCGCCTCCAGCCAGACGCGCTTCATGTTCGACTCGCCGGCATAGACCAGCAGCTGCTTGGCGATACGGGTGGAGCCGGTAAAGACCAGGGTATCCACGTCCGGGTGCAGCGCCAGCGCCTGGCCCACGGTATGGCCGTAACCGGGCAGCACGTTGAACACGCCCGCCGGGATGCCGGCCTCCAGCGCCAGGGCGGCGATGCGGATGGCGGTCAGCGGCGACTTCTCGGACGGCTTGAGGATCACCGAGTTGCCGGTGGCGAGCGCCGGACCCAGCTTCCAGCAGGCCATCATCAGCGGGAAATTCCAGGGCACAATGGCCGCGACCACCCCCACCGGCTCGCGGGTCACCAGGCCGAGCTGGTCACGCGGGGTGGGCGCCACCTCGTCGTAGACTTTGTCGATGGCCTCGGCGCTCCAGCGGATGGCATTGGCCGCCGCCGGCACGTCGATGGCGAGCGAATCGCTGATCGGCTTGCCCATGTCCAGGGTTTCCAGCAGGGCCAGCTCCTCGGCATGGGCCAGCAAGAGATCGGCGAAGGCGATCAGCGCCCGCTTGCGCTGCGCCGGTGCCTGATGCGCCCAGTCGCCCCGCGCGAAACTTGCCCGGGCGGCCTCCACGGCCAGCTCGGCATCCTCAGCCATGCAACTGGCCACCCGCGCCAGCTGGCGACCATCCACCGGACTCAGGTCGTCGAAGGTCGCGCCGCCCTGGGCGGCCTGGTAGCGGCCGTCGATGAAGGCACGGGCTTCGATGGTCAATGCCTGGGCACGCCGCTCCCAGTCCTGTTGCGTCAGCACGGTCATGATCACGCCTCCTAGACGGTGTGCAGGTACCAGTTGTATTCGAGGTCGGAGATGGTGGTCTCGAACTCCTCCAGCTCGGCTTCCTTGCAGGCGACGAAGATGTCGATGTACGCGGGGCTGATGTACTGGTTCATCACCGCGCTGTCGTCCAGCCGGCGCAGGGCGTCACGCAGGTTGTTGGGCAGGCTCTGTTCGAGCTGCTCGTAGGAGTTGCCGCTGACCGGGGCGCAGGGCTCCAGGCGCTGGGTCATGCCGTGGTGAATGCCGGCGAGGATCGAGGCCATCATCAGATAGGGATTGGCGTCGGCCCCGGCGACCCGGTGCTCGATGCGGATCGCCTCGCTGCTGCCGGTGGGCACGCGCACCGCCACGGTACGGTTGTCCAGGCCCCAGCTCGGCGCGTTGGGCACATAGAACTGGGCGCCGAAGCGGCGATAGGAATTGACGTTCGGGCAGAGGAAGGCCATCGACGCCGGGAGGGTTTCGAGGATGCCGGCGATGGCGTGGCGCAGCGGCGCATGGTGCTCGGGATCGTCGGTGGCGAAGATGTTCTGCCCGGTCTGCTTGTCCAGCAGCGAGATGTGCACGTGCAGGCCGTTGCCCGCCTGGCCGGGATAGGGCTTGGCCATGAAGGTGGAATCCATCTCATGGTCGTAGGCGATGTTCTTGATCAGCCGCTTGAGCAGCACCGCATGGTCGCAGGCCTTGATGGCGTCCTCGACGTGATGCAGGTTGACCTCGAATTGCGCCGGCGCGGACTCCTTGACGATGGCATCGGCCGGCAGCCCCTGCTCCTTGGCGCCTTCCAGCATGTCCTGCAGGCAATCCACGTATTCGTCGAGGTCGTCGATCAGATAGACCTGGGTGGAGACCGGCCGCTTGCCGGAGATCGGCGAGCGCGGCGGCTGTGGCCGGCCGTTCACGTTCTCCTGGTCAATCAGATAGAACTCCAGTTCGAAGGCGGCGCAGATGGTCAGGCCCAGGTCGTCGAACTTCTTCACCACCCGCCGCAGCACCTCGCGCGGATCGGCGAAGAACGGCGAGCCGTCCTGCTCGTGCATGGTCATCAGCAGCTGCGCGGTCGGGCGCTTCTGCCAGGGCTCGTAGCTCAGGGTGCCGGGGATGGGAAAGCAGGTGCGATCGGCATCGCCGATGTGCAGGCCCAGGCCGGTGCTTTCCACCGTGGAGCCGTTGATGTCCAGGGCGAACAGCGAGGCCGGCAGATTGATGCCGCGCTCATAGACCTTGGAGAGACTGGCCCGCTCGACGCGCTTGCCCCGGATGACGCCGTTCATGTCGGTGATCAACAGATCGACGTACTGGATTTCCGGGTGCTCCTTGAGAAAGCCGTTGGCTTCGGTGAGCTGGACGACGCGGGGGGATATCGAATTCATGGGAGGCATCCTTGACGCTGGCCCGCTTCGTTGTGCTTGCTCGTGCGGGTCTGGCAGCGTGGCTGTGGGCGGTGGTTGCTGCAGGCGCCGACCTCTTGGCCAAGGTCCGCCATTCCACCTGATTGCCCTCGACGGGCTGGGCCAGTATAAATTGGCATGAGCGCAACCCATATCGGCGAATCGGCAAAGGAAGAATGCACGGATGCAATATCAGATAGGCCATGCCGATCTCAAGCTGATCCTTGCCCTGGTGCGTGGCCGAACCCTCGCCCGCGCCGCCGAGCAGCTGCAGGTGGACGTCTCCACGGTCTTTCGCGCCATCCGCAAGCTCGAAGCCAATCTGCAGGTCGCGCTGTTCGACAAGACCCGCCGCGGCTACACCCCGACCCAGAGCGCCAAGGCCCTCGCCGAACAGGCGGAGCGTGCCGAACAGGCGCTGGACGCGGCGCGCATCGCCCTCACCCAGGGCGAAAACGTCATCAGCGGCACGGTCCGCCTGACCTGCACCGATGCCGTGCTGCGCAGCCTGCTGCTGCCGGGCCTGGCCGACCTCATGCCGCGCTATCCCGCGGTCGCCCTGGAAGTCGCCACCTCCAACACCTTCGCCAGCCTGAGTCGGCGGGATGCGGACATCGCCCTGCGCCTGTCCAATGCCCCGCCCGAACACCTGATCGGCCGCCGGCTCGGCCGCAGTTCCTACTTCGTCTGCGGTCACGAGCGCTATCGCGCCGGTTACGGCCAGTTGGCCACCGAGCTGCCCTGGATCGCCCCGGACGATTCCCTGGCCGATCACGTCTCGGTCACCTGGCTGCGCCAGGCCTATCCCAGCCTCACCCCGCGCTATCGCTGCAGCAGCATGTCCTCGGTCGGCAGCCTGGTCGGCGCCGGCCTCGGCGTGGCTGCCCTCCCCGACTTCATGATCAGCAGCCTTGACGGCGTCGAACGTCTGGGTCCGGCGCTGCCCGGTTGCGACACCGATATCTGGCTGCTGACCCGCCCGGACAATCTGTCGCTGCGCTCGGTACAGATCCTCTTCGATGAGCTGGCGAATCTGTTGAAAGCCCGGATAGCGGATGTGTGTCAGGCCTGAAACGAAGCGCTCGTTCGTCGGCTTTGATGGCAACTTACCGGTAACTTTCCCAGTACCGGGTGCCACCCGAACGCTCTTTGAACAGAAGTTTTAACGAAATTTTCACGCATTCTTGACGAGCTTTTTGAAGTTGAGGTAATCAACGCGACCTGGCGCTTTCAAATGCTCTGCGGACCCGCGGAGTCAAGCATGAAAAGCGTTGTTTCCAGGTAAGCCGTCGGCGACGAATTGCCTTAAAAAACAAGGCGGTTAGGCGATATCGAGAGTCATGGTGGTCAACTTCCACGGAGACAACGATGAGCAGCCGCTTCGCCATACCCGATAACCCCGACCGCGATTGTCTGTTGAACATTCACCGGCTTCTCACCTTGAGAATCGATCAACTGCGCAATGTCGATATGGGCAGCTCGCAACTGCAGGAGATTCTTTTCCAGTTCGAAGCCTTGACGGCAGAAACCATCCAACTGGTCGAGGAAGTAGCCGTACGACTGGCGACCGATGCGCATTAGCTGACCGCTGCCGCGGTATCGCCGGGCAAGGAGCTGCGCGGCGCACTCACCCTAGCCGGAGAGACACCCGGGCAGGGCTGGGACGAGTGCCGACCCGCCGCTTCCGGCCAAGCCGCTCGCCGCCCGCTCGCGACCATTCTGGACAGATTGAACGCCAGGCATGGGCCACGGCCTTCAACGCCTTCGCCCGACACCGAGGCGCGGCGGTGCGGGAGGCGAGCGTCGCCGCTGTGCCGTGTGCTGGAAAGACTGGAAGCCAACGCCGAATCGAGCGTGGGCGGTGATCGGCAGGCAGAGAGGCGCCGAGTCCCCGTCGAAATCAACACCAAGCATCCAAGGCAAGACCGATGAACAACGCCAATCCCGCAACCCTGCCCACGCAATTTCTGATGCAGCGCCTGACTCGTGAACTGGACGGCTGGACCGTGCTGGTGAGCCCGACCTGCCCCGACGGTTCGATCTTCGCGCGCCTGTATTCGCGCTCCGACAGCCGCGCCGTGGCGATCCCCTTCGACGCGCAGGCGATCAACAACGACAGCTATATCCGCGAACGGCTGGCGCTGGTGCGCTCGACCCGCGCGGACTAGCCGCGCCGCGCCACCTTAGCGAAGGACGCAGGCGCCGGTGCTGCCCCGCACCACCAGCTCGAAGGGCAGCACCACCTCCCGGGTCGTCGGCGCCGCGCCGTTGAGGATCTCCAGCAACAGGGCGACCGCGCGCTGGCCGAAGGCTTCCGCGGGTTGGGCGATGGTGGTCAGCGGTGGATCGCTGTAGGCGGCGAAGGCGATGTCGTCGAAGCCTGCCAGGGACAGGTCCTCGGGCACCCGCAGCCCGGCGCCGCGGAGGGTCTGGAGGGCACCGATGGCCATCTCGTCGCTGCAGCAGAATAGCGCCGTCGGCCGCTCCGGCAGCCTCAGCAGCGCCCGGGCCGCGGCGGCGCCGGCGGCCAGGGTGAAATCGCCCGGGTGCAGCAGATCCGGGTCCAGCGGGATGCCGGCCTGGGTGAGCGCCGCCTGGTAACCGGCCAGCCGCTCCAGGGTCAGCGGACTGTCTTCCGGGCCCTTGATCAGGGCGATGCGCCTGTGGCCGAGCGCCAGCAGGTGTTCGGTCAGGCAGCGGGCGGCGGCGCGATTGTCCAGCCGCACCTTGGGCCAGGGGTGCTCGGCGAGCACCTCGCAGGCATTCACCACCGGCGGCGCGTCGGCGTCACCGGCGAAGGGATCGAAGGCGCGCAGCTGGATCACGCCATCCGCCTGCCGCGCATAGACCAGTTCGGCGTACTCGCGCTCGCGCGCCTCGTCGCCCGCGGTATCGCACAGCAGCACCCGATACCCCGCCGCCTGGGCCGCCTGCTGGATCCCGGCGATGACGCGGGCGAAGAAGCTGTTGGCGATCAGCGGCACCAGCACCACCAGGTTGCCGCTGCGTCGCGAACGAAACTGCACCGCCATCCCGTTGGGCCGGTAGTTGGCCGCGGTCACGGCGGCCTGTACCCGTTCGCGGGTCGCCGGCGCCACCACCTCGGGATTCTTCAGGGTGCGCGACACGGTCGCGACCGATACCCCGGCCAGTTCGGCGACCCTGCGGATGTTGGACATGCGGCCTCGGTGAGCGTGGGACAGGCTGTCACTGTGCGCAAAGCCCTGCGTGCGGGCAAGCCGTACGTCCGCCGGACGCTTGACTAAAGAGCGCCACGAGCTCCAAATACCCGCGGATGTAACCGGTTACACTCAACACAACAATAACCGAGGGTATGAGGATGCAGGCTGAAACCGGCGGCAAGGTCCGTTACGGCATGATCGGTGGCGGCCAGGGCGCCTTCATCGGCGCGGCCCACCGGCGCGCAGCGGCCCTGGATGGCGCGCTCGAACTGGTCTGCGGCGCCTTCAGCCGCGATCCCGCCAACAACGGCGCGACCGGACGGGAGCTGGGTCTGGCGCCCGAGCGGGTCCATGCCTCCTTGGAGAGCCTGCTGGCCGACGAAGCCCGGCTACCTCCCGAGCAGCGGGTCGAGTTGCTGGTGATCGTCACGCCCAACGACCTCCATGTGCCCATCGCCCAGGCGGCCCTGACTAGCGGCTTCCACGTCTTTTCGGAAAAACCTGCCGGCATCTCCCTGGCCCAGGTGCAGCGCCTGGCGGAAACGCTGGCCGCCCTGCCCCAGCCCCTGCGCTATGCCCTGGCCCACACCTACCTCGGCTATCCCCTGGTGTGGGAGGCCCGCGAGCGGGTCGCCCGGGGTGAGCTGGGGGCACTGCGCAAGATCCATGTGGAATACCCCCAGGGCTGGCTCGCCCAGGACCTGGCCGCCACTGGCAACCGGCAGGCGGTCTGGCGCGACGATCCGGCCCTCTCCGGCCCGGGCGGTTGCCTGGGCGACATCGGTACCCATGCCTTCAGCCTGGCCGAATTCATCGGCGGCCAGCCCATCACCCGCCTCAGCGCCCACCTGCGCAGCCACCTGCCTGGTCGGCGGCTGGACGACGATGTCATGGTGCTGTTCGAGACCGCCGCGGGCGCCAGCGGCAGCCTGCTCGCCAGCCAGGTCTGCAGCGGCGAGGAAAATGGCCTGCGCATCCGCCTCTACGGTGAGCGCGCCAGTCTGGAATGGCAGCAGCAGGCACCCAACAGCCTGCTGCAGCGCAGCCTCGACCAACCGCCGCAGGATCTGCGCGCCGGTCTCGGCCTGCCCTGGCTGAGTGCCGGCACCCAGCGGCGCCTGCGCCTGCCCGCCGGGCACCCGGAGGGCTATCTCGAAGCCCTGGCCAATCTCTATCGCGAGCTGGCCGCGGCCATTCGCGATCCCGCCGATCCCGCGCCGGGCCTGCCCGGCATCCATACGGGCTGGCGCGGCCTGGCCTTTATCGAAACCGCCCTGGCCAGCCATCGGCGCCAGGGCGCCTGGACCCCCTTACCGACCCTAGGAGCCTGAACATGGCCGCCAACGCTCGTCCCGGCCTCAAGGGCCCGGCGATCTTTCTCGCCCAGTTCCTCGACGACAAGCCGCCCTTCGACACCCTGCCCAACCTGGCGCGCTGGGCGGCGGACCTCGGCTACCGCGGCATCCAGCTGCCGACGCTGGGCCCCCAGTGCCCGAATCTGGAACGCGCCGCCGCCAGCCAGGACTACTGCGACGAACTGCTCGGGCAGTGCGCCGAAGCCGGCGTGGCCATTAGCGAACTCTCCACCCACCTGCAGGGGCAGCTGGTGGCCGTGCATCCGGCCTTCAGCGAGGCCTTCGACGGCTTCGCCCCGCCGGCGCTGCGCGGGCGTCCGGAGGAGCGCCAGGCCTGGGCGGTCAAGCAGCTCAAGCTGGCCGCCAAGGCCAGTCGCCGCCTCGGTCTCAAGGCGGTGGCGAGCTTTTCCGGCGCCCTGCTCTGGCCCTACGTCTATCCCTGGCCGCAGCGACCGGCCGGCCTGGTGGACGAGGGCTTCGCCGAACTGGCCCGGCGCTGGCGTCCCATCCTCGACGTCTATGGCGAAGAGGGCATCGACCTCTGCTTCGAATTGCATCCGGGCGAGGACCTGCACGACGGCGCCACCTTCGAGCGCTTCCTGGCGGCGGTGGACGACCATCCCCGCGCGCGCATCCTCTACGACCCCAGCCATTTCGTCCTGCAGCAGCTGGATTACCTGGGCTTCATCGACCGCTATCACGCGCGCATCGGCATGTTCCACGTCAAGGACGCGGAATTTCGTCCCGATGCCCGCAGCGGCGTCTATGGCGGCTACCAGGACTGGGCAGAGCGGCCGGGGCGCTTCCGCTCCCTGGGCGATGGCCAGGTCGATTTCGGCGCCATCTTCAGCAAGCTCACCCAGTACGGCTTCGACGGCTGGGCGGTGCTGGAATGGGAATGCTGCCTCAAGGACGCGGCCCAGGGCGCAGCCGAAGGGGCGCCCTTCATCCAGCGCCACCTGATCCAGCCGGCCACCCGCGCCTTCGACGACTTCGCCGGCAGCGACGCCGACCCGGCGCGCAATCGGCGGATGCTCGGCCTGGAGTAAGGACCCCGCTCGTTTTTTCGTCACATAACCCACAACAAGGAATCGACGATGAACGCACTCTCGCTACGCCTGAGCACCCTGATGTTCCTGCAGTTCTTTATCTGGGGCAGCTGGTTCGTCACCCTGGCGACCTTTCTCGGCAACACCCTGGGCGCCAATGGCGGCCAGATCGGCCAGGCCTTCGCCACCCAGTCCTGGGGCGCGATCCTGGCGCCCTTCGTGATCGGCCTGATCGCCGATCGCTACTTCAATGCCGAGCGCATCCTCGGCCTGCTGCACCTGGCCGGCGCGGTGCTGCTCTACCAGCTCTATGCGGCGGCCGACTTCACCACCTTCTATCCGCTGGTGCTGGCCTACATGCTCTGCTACATGCCGACCCTGGCGCTGGCCAATTCCGTGGCCTTCCGCCACCTGCCCGATCCGGCCCGGCAATTCGCCAGGATCCGTGTCTGGGGCACCCTGGGCTGGATCGCCGCCGGCCTTGCCATCAGCTTCGTCTTCGCCTGGGACAGCCGCAGCGGCATCGCCGCCGGCGCCCTGCGCAACACCTTCCTGCTCGGCGCCGCGGCCTCCCTCATCCTCGGTCTCTACAGCTTCAGCCTGCCGCGCACCGCGCCGCTGCCGGCCACCCGCGGCGGCCTGGGCGCGATGCTCGGCCTGGACGCCCTGCGCCTGCTCAAGGACCGCAGCTTCGCGGTGTTCTTTGCCGCCTCGGTGCTGATCTGCATTCCGCTGGCCTTCTACTACCAGAACGCCAACCTCTTTCTCGCCGAACTGGGGGTGGCCAATCCCACCGGCATGATGACCCTCGGCCAGGTGTCGGAGGTCGGCTTCATGCTGCTTCTGCCGCTGTTCATCCGCCGCTTCGGCCTCAAGCGCACCCTGCTGGTGGGGATGCTGGCCTGGGCGGTGCGCTATGGCTGCTTGGCCCTCGGCGCCCAGGGTGACGCCCTCGCCTACCTGCTGCTGGGCATCGCCCTGCATGGCGTCTGCTATGACTTCTTCTTCGTTTCCGGGCAGATCTATACCGACGCCAAGGCCGGCGAGGCAAACAAGAGCGCGGCCCAGGGCCTGATCACCCTGGCCACCTATGGCGTGGGCATGCTGATCGGCTTCCGGGTCGCCGGGATGGTCTCGGACCACTATGCCACCGCCGCCGGCCATGACTGGCAAGGCATCTGGCTGTTCCCGGCGGTGTTCTCCCTGGGCGTGCTGCTGGCCTTTCTGGTCACCTTCCGCGACGCCCGCCCGGCACGCGCCGCGGCGGCTGCGCCCGTGCGCTAGGACACCGCTGCGGATCCCGGATCGCGGGTGAAGTAGCGGCGCGCCTGGTGCAGAAAGAGCGGCAAGGCGGGATTGCTGTTGTCTTCCCGCCAGGCCATCCAGACCTCCGCGTGGAGTTCGGCGTCCGCCAGCGGACGGAAGCAGACCTGGTCGACGTGCAGATGCGCCGCCGACGCCGGCAGCAGGGCGACCCCGACCCCGGCGCGGACCAGGCCGAGGATGGAATGGGTCTGGCCCAGGTGCTGAACGAAGCGCGGGCGGACGCCGGTACTGGCGAAGAGGCCGGCGATGCTGTCGTAAAAATAGCGACCTTCGCCGGGCGCATACATGACGAAGGGCTGGTGTTCCAGGGCCCGCACCGACACCGCCCGCTGTTCCGCCAGCGGATGGCCAGGGGGCAAGGCGAGCAGCAGCGGCTCCCGCCAGACCCGCTCCCCCAGCAGGGGCCCGCGCGGCGCCAGCTGCCGCAGGAAACCCACGTCGATCATCTGCGCGGCCAGCGTCTCGGTCTGGTCGGTGGTGACCTGTTCCTGCAGCACGAGATCCACTTCCGGCAGGGCGCCCTGGAGGTGCCGCACGAGTTCGGGGATCAGGCGATAACCCGCGACGGCGGTGAAGCCCAGACTGAGCCGACCGCTGCTGCCCCGCGCCAGGCTGCGGGCGGTCTCTCCCGCCCGCTCGGCGAACAGCAGGACGTGCCGGGCGTCGCGCAGGAAGCCGACGCCTGCCGCCGTAAGGCGTACCTGACGGTTGGAGCGTTCCAGCAACTGGACCCCGAGATCACGCTCCAGCAGCTGGATCTGTCGGCTCAGCGGCGGCTGGGTCATGAACAGCCGCCTGGCGGCACGGCCGAAGTGCAACTCCTCGGCCACGGCGACGAAGCAGCGCAACTGATGTAATTCCACGATTCAATCCGCGCATCAATCCATCCAGCATCTATGTTAGACGTATATCGATGCGGTTCCTATGCTCGGCGGCAACATCCAGCAAAGGACCAGGCCCCGCCATGACTGCATTGCTGCTTACCCAGGCCCTACCCGCCCCCATCGACGCCAGACTCCGGGCGATCTACGAGGTCCATCGGCTCGACCTCGCCGCGGATCACGAGGTGCTGCTGGACCAGGTCGGCCCTCGCATTCGCGGGGTCGTCACCGGCGGCGCCAAAGGCTGCGCCAGGACGCTGATGGATCGCCTGCCCAGGCTGGAGATCGTGGCCGTCGCCGGCGTGGGGACCGACGCCGTGGACCTGGGCGAAGCCGCGCGGCGGGGCATTCGGGTCACCACGACGCCCGGGGTCCTCACCGACGATGTCGCCGACATGGCGCTGGGTCTGCTGCTGATGACCCTGCGCGACCTCGGCCTGGGAGAACGGCTGGTCCGGGCCGGCCAGTGGGGCCAGACGGCACAGGCGCTGGCGCGCAAGGTGACGGGCATCCGCCTGGGCATCATCGGTCTGGGTCAGGTGGGACGGGCGATCGCCCGGCGCGCCGAGGCCTTCGACATGCGGATCGCCTATACCGATCCCAGGGCGCAGCCCCAGCTCGCCTATCGCCACGAGCCGGATCTGCTCGCCCTGGCGCGGGACAGCGATGCGCTGATCCTCGCCGCCTCGGCCGATCAGGGGCGGGTGCTGATTACCGCGGAGGTGCTGGAAGCGCTGGGACCCCAGGGCTATTTCATCAATGTCGCCCGCGGCAAGCTGGTGGATGAACCGGCGCTGGTACGGGCGCTGCAGGAGCGCCGCATCGCCGGCGCCGGCCTGGACGTCTTCGCCAACGAACCCCACGTCCCGCTGACCCTGCTCGCGCTCGACAACGTGGTGCTGCAACCCCATCGCGCCAGCGCGACCGAGCAGACCCGACTGGCCATGGGCGAGATCGTCCTGCGCCACCTCGCCGAGTGCTTTGCCACCGAAGCCGCCGTCGGCTAGCAGCCGCCTGTCGCCCTGCACAATAACAACATGGAGGCGCCCCAGACATGCACAGCAAGACCCTCTCCTCGCCGCTCGCCAAGACCGCACCCACCGCCACCACCGCCCTCGGCCGGCATCGCTACGCGGTGCTGGCGTTAATCTTCCTGGTCACCGTCATCAACTACGCCGACCGGGCGACCCTTTCCATCGCCGGTACCGGAGTAATCGCCGAACTGGGCATCGACCCCATGGCCCTGGGCCTGATCTTCTCGGCCTTCGCCTGGGCCTATGCCCTCGGCCAGATCCCCGGTGGCTGGTTGCTGGATCGCTTCGGCGCGCGGCGGGTCTATGGCTGCAGCCTGCTGCTGTGGTCGGTCTTCACCCTGCTCCAGGGCACGGTAGGTGGCCTGGGCTTCGCCGGCGCCTCGGCGGCGGTCGCGCTGTTCTGCCTGAGGTTCATGCTCGGCCTGGTGGAGTCGCCCGCCTTTCCAGCCAACAACCGCATCGTTTCCTGCTGGTTTCCCACCCGCGAGCGCGGCACGGCCTCAGCCCTGTTCAATTCGGCCCAATACATGGCGGTGGTGGTATTCACGCCGCTGATGGCCTGGCTGACCCACGCCCTCGGCTGGGAGCACGTCTTTCTCTGGATGGGCGTGCTGGGGCTGCTGCTGACCCTGCTGTGGTTCGCCTACTACCGTGAACCGCTGAGCGATCCTCGCCTGACCGCCGCGGAGCTCGCGACCATGCGCGACGGTGGCGCCCTGGTCGATCTGGAGCAGCAGCGCCTCACCCAACGGGAAAGACCCAAGGGACGGCAGATCATGCAGCTGTTCACCCAGCGGACGCTGTGGGGCATCTACCTGGGTCAGTACTGCATCACCGCCCTCACCTATTTCTTCATCACCTGGTTTCCCATCTATCTGATCAAGGGTCGAGGCATGACCATCATGGAGGCCGGCTGGGTCGCGGCGCTGCCGGCCATCTGCGGCTTCAGCGGCGGCGTGCTGGGCGGGATGCTGTCCGACTACCTGATACGCCGCGGCACCCACCCGTCGCTGGCCCGCAAGATTCCCTTCGTGACCGGCATGGCGCTGTCCACCACCCTGGTGCTGTGCAACTTCGCCGACGCCAATGCCACGGTCATCGCGCTGATGGCGCTGGCCTTCTTTGGCAAGGGCCTGGCTGCGGTGGGCTGGGCGGTGCTCTCCGACACGGCGCCAAAGCGCATGGTGGGTCTGAGCGGGGGCGTCTTCAACGGCCTGGGCAATCTGGCGGGTATCGTCACCCCGGTGGTGATCGGGCTGGTGCTCGCCCGCACCGGCTCCTTCGACCTGGCACTCTGGTTCGTCGCCGCCCATGGCGTGCTGGGAATCTTCGCCTACACCGTGCTGGCCCGGCGCTTCGAGCGTCTCGAACTCAAGCCCTGAGGCGGCACGCGGCGGACGCGGGCGTACCGCCGGCGCCTCCGACCGCGGCACACGCTCAAGAAGGCCACAGCCCTGCCTGTGGCCGTTTTCATTTTCGTGCCTCGCACACCAGGGCGCGGGCCTCGCCGCCGCTGCGAAAGCACCTGCCTGAGCTGGGAACGTCCACCGCTGGCCCCGCGAGCGGCGTGCGAACCCTCCCTCAATCTGGCAAGACCAATTTGAAAAAATCCAATTGGTCTTGCCAGATATCCAAACTGGGGTGTAGCTTTCCCTGCCATGGATCTCACATAGGGCACCGACCCTAGAACAACAACAAGAGAGAGCACCATGCTGGATACCCCATCGCCCCGCGGCGAAGGTGGCGGCCCCGTACCGGCCGCGCCCGCGCCCTGCCTGACGCTCGAAAACATCTCCAAGCGCTTTCCCGGCGTCGTGGCTCTCAACGACGTCAGCCTCAGTCTCTACCCGGGAGAAGTCCACGCCATCTGCGGCGAGAACGGCGCCGGCAAATCCACCCTGATGAAGATCGTCAGCGGCCAGCAGCCGCCGGACGAGGGGCGGATTCGCTACCTTGGCGAAGAGCGGCAGTTCAAGTCGGTGTCGGAAGCCGAGCATGTCGGCATCGCCATCATTCACCAGGAACTCAACCTGGTGCCCCATCTCACGGTGGCGGAAAACATCTTTTTAGCCCGCGAGCCGGTGCGCTTCGGCCTGATCGACAGGCGCAAGATGCAGGCGGACACCGAAGCCTGCCTGGCCCGCCTGGGCGTGGCCATCAGCCCCCGCGCGCCTGTCTCCAAGCTTTCGGTGGCCCAGCAGCAGATGGTGGAGATCGCCAAGGCGCTGTCGCTGGACGCCCGGGTGCTCATCCTCGACGAACCGACCTCCTCCCTGACCGAAAGCGAGACCCAGGCGCTGTTCAAGGTCATCCAGGACCTCAAGGCGCGCGGCGTCGGCATGCTCTACATCTCGCACCGGCTGGACGAGATGCGCCACATCGTCGACCGGGTGACCATCCTGCGTGACGGTCGATACGTCTCTACCCAGCGCTTTGCCGACACCAGTGTCGACGCCATCGTGGCGGGCATGGTCGGGCGCTCCCTCGACGAGAAATTCCCGCCGCGCACCGCCGTCCCCACCGGCGAGGTGCTGCTGCGGGCGCAGGGCCTGACCCGCAAGGGCGTCTTCCAGGACATCAGCTTCGAGCTACGCCGTGGCGAGATCCTCGGCTTCGCCGGCCTCATGGGCGCCGGGCGCACCGAGATCGCCCGGGCGATCTTTGGC
Source organism: Pseudomonas sp. AS2.8 (assembly GCF_014190935.1). Classification (NCBI taxonomy): domain Bacteria; kingdom Pseudomonadati; phylum Pseudomonadota; class Gammaproteobacteria; order Pseudomonadales; family Pseudomonadaceae; genus Pseudomonas; species Pseudomonas sp. AS2.8. Next base: position 915,000 of record NZ_JACHVV010000001.1, on the reverse strand, counting down.
GCCGACCGGCTGGATGCGGGCGAGGTGGAGATCAACGGCCGCGCGGTCAGCATCCGTAGTCCGCGCGACGGCATCGACCAGGGCATCGCCTACCTGTCCGAAGACCGCAAGAAGGACGGCCTGGCGGTCAAGATGACCCTGGCGCACAACCTGACCCTGGCCAATCTGGACGCCCTCTGCGGGCCGCTGGGCTTCATCCGCTTCGGCGAGGAGGCGCGGGTCGCCCAGGACTACGTGCGGCGGCTGGATATCCGCACGCCCTCGATCGACAAGGTCACCCGCTACCTCTCGGGCGGCAACCAGCAAAAGATCATCATCGGCAAATGGCTGTTCCGCGACGCCCGGATCATGTTCTTCGACGAGCCCACCCGGGGTATCGACGTCGGCGCCAAGTACGCCATCTACGAAATGATGGACCAGCTGGCGGCCCAGGGCATCGGCGTCGTCCTGATCAGCTCGGAGCTGCCGGAATTGCTCGGCATGAGTGATCGGATCCTGGTCTTTCACGAAGGTCGCCTGACCGGTGACGTCGAGACCCGCGCCACCTCCCAGGACCAGATCATGCACTACGCCTCCGGCTGCACGTCGCACTGACGGCAGCTCGCCCACGCGTGTCGAGCGAGACAGAGAAATGACCGAAAAACAAAAAGAATTTCTGCAGAAGTTTGGCGCCCTGGTCAGCCTGCTGGCGCTGATCGCGGTGTTTTCCTCCATGAGCAGCGCCTTCCTCACCATGGGCAACGGCATGAGCGTGGCCTTGCAGGTCACCTCCATCGCCTTTCTCGGTCTTGGCGCGACGGCGGTGATAATCACCGGCGGCATCGACCTCTCGGTGGGCTCGGTGCTGGCCCTGGCCGGCGTGGCCAACGCCATGGCGGTCAAGGCCGGCGCGTCCATCGAGGTGGGCATCCTGGTCGGCCTGATCGTCGGCGGGATCTGCGGCGCGATCAACGGGCTGTTCGTGACGCTGGTCAAGCTGCCGCCCTTCATCGCCACCCTGGGCATGATGCTGGTGGCCCGTGGCCTGGCGCTGCGACTGACCGATGCCCAGCCCATCTCCGGCCTGGGCGCCGCCTTTGGCGTACTCGGCAACGGCACCCTGGGGCGCATCGAGCGCATCGGCGACGATGGCTTTCCCAACGTGATCTTTCCGGGCATCCCCTATCCGGTGATCATCATGATCGTGCTGGCCATCGCCCTGTGGCTGGTGCTCAGCCGCACCCGCCTGGGGCGCCACATCTATGCCGTGGGCTCGAACGCCGAAGCGGCCCGCCTCTCCGGGGTCAAGGTGCGCGCGGTCACCCTCTTCACCTATGTGCTGTCCGGCGTGCTGGCCGGCATGACCGGCGCGGTGCTGATGTCGCGCCTGGTCACCGCCCAGCCGAACGAAGGGGTGATGTACGAACTGGACGCCATCGCCAGCGCGGTGATCGGCGGCACCTCCCTTTCCGGTGGCATCGGTAGCGTGTCGGGCACCCTGATCGGCGCCTTCACCATCGGCGTCTTGCGCAACGGCCTCAACATGCTCGGCGTCTCCAGCTTCACCCAGCAGATCATCATCGGCCTGGTGATCCTGCTGACCGTCTGTATCGACCAGCTCCGCAACCGCAAGAAGTGAACCCTCGATAACAACAACAAGGAACGACCGATGAAAAACTTCAAGAAAGTGGTCCTGGGTGTCGCCCTCTCCGCCGCGACTTCCCTGGCGCTGGCCGGTAACGGCGAGATCGCCGTCATCGTCAAGAGTGCCAACTCCAACTACTGGCAGAACGTGCAGAAGGGCGTGCAGGAAACGGCCAAGCAGCACACCAGCTACAAGGTCACCTTCCAGGGACCGGCGTCGGAGTCGGCGATCGCGGACGAGGTGAACATGGTGGTCAACGCGGTCAATCGTGGCGTCTCGGGCATCGTGCTGGCGCCGTCCGATCCGGATGCCCTGGTCCCGGCCATCAAGCAGGCATGGGAAGCCCATATCCCGGTGGTGCTAATCGACTCCTCGGTGGCGGAAAGCGGCGCGCCCTACTACCAGTCCTTTCTCTCCACCGACAACAACAAGGCCGGCGAGCTGTCCGCCCAGCGCATGATCGAGAAGGTCGGCAAGACCGGCAAGATCGCCATCATGTCCTATGTACCGGGCACCGGTTCGGAAGTGGGCCGGGTCGGCGGCTTCCGCAAGTACCTGGAGCAGCATTCGCAGCTGACCGTGGTGGGCCCCTTCTATTCCCAGTCGCAGATGGCCAACGCCCTCAACCAGACCACCGACGTCCTGGCCTCCAATCCCGACCTCAAGGGCATCTACGGCGCCAACGAGCCGACCGCGGTCGGCATGGCACGGGCCATCGCCCAGTCCGGCAAGGCCGGCAAGCTGCAGGCCATCGGCTTCGACGGCAACGAAGACCTGCAGAGCTTCGTCCGCGACGGCACCCTGGACGCCATCGTGGTGCAGAGTTCCTATCGCATGGGCCTGGAATCGGTCGCCACGGTGATCAAGGTCATCGAGAAGCAGAAGGTGCCCAAGTTCATCGACACCGGCGTCCTGCTCATCGACAAGGCCAACCTGGACAGCCCTGACGCACGCAACGTGCTCTATTGAGTGGAGGCCTGGCGATGAATCTCTCCGAACGGCGTCCCCTGGCGAAAGGCCCGCTGGCCCTGCCGGTGCTCGGGCTCGGTTGCTCCCAGTTGGGCGGACTGTACCGGGACATGCCGCTGCAGCAGGCCGTCGACACCCTGGCCGGCGCCTGGCAGCAGGGCATCCGCTATTTCGACACGGCGCCCTTCTATGGCTATGGCCGCTCGGAGCATCGCCTCGGCGCCTTTCTCGACGAACAGCCACGGGATGACTTCGTGCTCAGCAGCAAGGTGGGCCGGCTGCTCGCGCCCAACGGCAGCGAGCGTGCCAACGGCGACGGCTGGGCCCGGCCGCTGCCCTTCAAGCCGGTCTACGACTACCGCTACGACGCCATCCTGAGGTCCCACGAAGACAGCCTGCAGCGACTGGGGCTGGCGCGGATCGACATCCTCTATGTGCACGACATCGGCCGCCGCACCCACGGCGAGCGGCATGACCTCCACTGGCAGGCGCTGACCCGGGGCGGCGGTTTCCGCGCCCTGGAAGAGCTGCGCAGCAGTGGCCAGATCCAGGCCATCGGCCTCGGCGTCAACGAATGGGAGGTGGTGGTCGCCAGCCTCGACGAGTGCCCGCTGGACTGCACCCTGCTGGCCGGTCGCTACACCCTGCTGGAGCAGGAGAGCCTGAGACTCCTGCTCGATCGTTGCCAGGCCCAGGGCCACGCCATCGTCGCCGGCGGGGTCTTCAACTCCGGGATCCTCGCCGGTGGCCAGCACTTCGACTATGGCGCCGCGCCGCCGGCGGTGGTGGCCAAGGTGCGGGCCCTGCAGGCGGTCTGCCAGGAATTCGCGATCCCCCTGGCTGCTGCGGCCCTGCAATTTCCCCTGGCGCATCCGGCGGTCGCCTCGGCGGTCATCGGCGCGCGCAGCGCCGAGCAGGTCGCCAGCAACGTCGACTGGCTGCAGACGCCGATTCCGGTGGAGTTCTGGAACACCCTCAAGCAGCGCGGCCTGCTGGATGCCGATGCCCCCGTGGCGGGAGCCCCGGCATGAAGCCGCACCGCCCTTTCCACCCGCCTCCGTGGCGCCAGACGTTCGCTGCCAAGCCCAACGAGCGCCCCGCCCTGAATCCAACGTGCATCCCGATGCGATGCGGAGTCTTCCTATGCTGACCGTCATCTGTGAAAAACCCGGCCTGCTGGTCTCGCGCGATACGCCCAGGCCCTCGCGCGGTGAAGGCGAAACCCTGATCCGCATCCGCCGGGTCGGCGTCTGCGGTACCGACCTGCACATCTACGAAGGCAACCAGCCCTATCTGGAATATCCGCGAGTGATGGGCCACGAGATCTCCGGCGTTGTCGAGGAAACCGACGACAGCGGGCGCCTGCAGGCGGGAGACATCGTCTACGTGGTGCCCTACCTGTCCTGCGGCCAGTGCATCGCCTGTCGCCAGGGCAAGACCAACTGCTGCACCAGGATCGCGGTGCTGGGCGTGCATCGCGACGGCGCCCTGACCGAATACCTCAGCCTGCCCGACCGCTTCGTCTTCAAGGCCGAGGGCCTCACCCTCGACCAGGCGGCGATGGTGGAATTTCTCGCCATCGGTGCCCATGCCGTACGCCGCTCGGGCCTGGGCCAGGCACAGCGCGTGCTGGTGGTGGGCGCCGGGCCCATCGGTATGGCGGCGGCGATCTTCGCCAGTATCGCCGGGGCCCAGGTCACCGTCCTCGACACCCGCGCCGATCGCCTGGCGTTCTGTCGCCAGCACCTGCAGGTCGCCGCCACGGTCACCGTCGGTGACGGCGACAAGGACGAGCTGGCGCGGCTGACCGACGGCGACTTCTTCGACGTGGTGTTCGACGCTACCGGCAACGCCCGTGCCATCGAGCGGGGTTTCGAATTCGTCGCCCATGCCGGCAGCTATGTGCTGATCTCGGTGGTCAAGGACCACATCCGCTTCGCCGATCCCGAATTCCACAAGCGCGAGACCACGCTGCTGGGCAGTCGCAACGCCACCGCCGAGGACTTCCAGCACGTCGAGCGCTGCCTGCGCGAAGGCCTGATCCCGGACCAGGCGCTCAATACCCATCGCCTGCAACTGGCCGAGCTGCCCACCCGCTTCGCCGAGCTGCTGGACCCGGCCCGCGGCGTCGTCAAGGCCATCGTCGAAATCTGACGGGCCTGACCTGGCCGAGGAGCGAGACCATGACACGCTACTGCCTGTTGCTGGACCTGCGGGACGACCCCGAACTCATCGCCGAATACGAGCGCCAGCACGCGGCGGTCTGGCCCGAGGTCATCGCCCATCTGCGCGAAGCCGGCGTCGCCAACATGACCATCTGGCGCCTCGGCTGCCGCCTGACCATGCTGCTCGAAGCGGGGCCGGACTTCTCCTTCGCCCGCATGCAGGAACTGGAACAGCGCAATCCGAAGGTCCAGGAATGGGAAACCCTGATGGCGCGCTATCAGCTGTCTTCGCCGGAGGCGGGATCGGAGAAGTGGCAACTGGCGAGCCCGCTGTTCGAGCTGGCCGCCCTGCCCTAGGTCGCTGGCGCCGATCCGGGCAGCTCATGAGATACTGAAGCCCTTGAAGATGCAGGTTTCATCGATGACGCTGCCCACCGCCACCACCGAAAGAAAGCTCTACCAGAAGATCGCGGATCGTCTGCGCCAACATATCCGCGAAGGCGCCATCGAAGCCGGCACCCGCCTGCCGCCGGAGCGCGACCTGGCGCAATTGCTGGGCGTCTCCCGGCCGTCGCTGCGCGAGGCCCTGATCGCCCTGGAAATCGAAGGCAGCATCGAGGTCCGCCAGGGCTCCGGCATCTATGTGAACGCGGCCCTGCTGAACAATGGCGCCCGGACCTCCACCCTTGGCGAGAGTCCTTCGGAGTTGATGCACGCCCGGGCCATGATCGAGGGCGCGACCATCGTGCTGGCCTGTTCCCTGGGCGGCAAGGCCGACTACCGCTACCTGGCGAAGTGCATCCAGAACATGCGCGCCAAGATCGCCCAGGGGCTGTCGCCCATGGAGGACGATCGCAAGTTCCACTGCCGCCTGGCCCGGATGAGCGGCAACTCCACGCTGGTGCGCATCATCACCTCACTGTTCGACGAGCGCCACAGCCCCCTCTCCACCCACGTCGCCGAGCAGACCGAAAGCCAGAAGACCTGGGGCGTCGCCGTGGCCGAACACCAGGCCATCCTCCGCGCCCTGGAAGCCCGCGACCTCATCGGCGCCCAGACCGCCATGCGCCACCACCTGCTCTGCTCGGAAGCGCGCTGGCTCGAGGGGTTCGCGTCGAGCGAGGAGTGAGGGGAGGCAGAACGGCCGAGACGTCCGCTGCTGCAACTGGCACACCCCTAGAGCGCTTCGTATCATGGCCTTGCCGAGTGCCCGGAAAGAGCCCACGCCCGGTAGCGCCCTTGCCGCTGGACTGCAGCCTCCACTCGCAGATCAGAGCCGCTCGATACATCTTCTACTGCCCATCCTGCACGCCCGCCCCCGGCTGGCCGCCCGGATCACCCTGGCCTGCCGCGCCTTCAATCCCTCGCCCGCCTTGCAGAATTTCATCGCCCTGGCCCGGCAACTGGCGGGCAGACCACAGCGGCGCGCGGGGCTGAACTCCAGGCATCAGTCCACGGCCACGACCGCCTAGGCCTGCCCAGCCGCTACCTTTCCTTACCCGCCCAAACCATCAGCGGCCTGACCAGGCGTCGCCGAGGCCCGTTGCCGCCCGCGCGCCGCCCAGGCAAATGGCCCTGCTCGCGTCGATTCTCAGCTCCTCCAGTTGCCTGTCGCCGCCCCGTTGGCGCCAACAATCGCAACTTGACAGTCCCTCGATAAAAGATAAAGGTAAATCTCCTTTAAATAACTTTTATCGAATGGAGATAACAATGAGCGACATCCTGATCGATATCCAAGGCGCGGTTGCGGTCATCACGCTCAACCGCCCCGCCAAACTCAACGCCTGGACCACCCCCATGCGTAACGAGATCATCGACGCGCTCGAACGCTTCGAGGCGGACGACGCCATCCGGGCCATCATCATGACGGGTGCCGGTGACCGGGCCTTCTCCGCTGGCCAGGACCTCTCCGAAGCGCACGACTTCGACGGCGAGCGCGCCGTCGCCTGGGTGGGTGAATGGCAGCGCTACTACGCCGCCCTGCGTGGCCTGTCCAAGCCGCTGGTGATGGCCTTGAACGGCACTGCGGCGGGCTCTGCCTTTCAGGTGGCCCTGCTGGGTGACATCCGGATCGGTCATCCAGGCGTGCGCATGGGTCAACCCGAGATCAATGCCGGGATCGCCAGCACGACCGGCCCTTGGATCATGAACAGCATGCTTGGCATGTCCCGCACCATCGAACTGACCCTGACCGGCCGTCTGATGGAAGCCGACGAATGCCACCGCATCGGCCTGATCCATCACCTCGTCCCGGCTGAGGAGGTGTTCGCCAAGGCCTTGGAAGTGGCCGAAGCCCTGGCGGCGAAACCGCCGGTGGCGATGCGCCTGGACAAGCAGCGTTTCCGGGAAATGACCGAAGCCGGCTTCCAGGACAGCATCGAGGCGGGCACCCGCATCCAGCGCGAGGCCTACGAATCCGGCGAACCCGCCCGGATGATGGAAGCCTTCTTCCAGCAACGCGCCAAGTAAGAGCGCGGCCGCCCCTGACCGGGAACGCCACCCCCCACGCCTCGCCCACGAGGCCTTCCGCTATCTCTGCCGACGACAGGGGTTCACCGCTGCCGGGCGTTTACGGCACGGCACGACCTGCAAACGAGCTTTCGTTGCCAAGGAGTCAGTCCAGATGAGTCAATTCCAGAATCCAGGTCGCCGACAGGTGCTCAAGGCCGGCGCCCTCCTGGCCGCCGCGGCAGGCCTGCCGCGCATCGTTTTCGCTCAGGATCAGCGCCTCGTGGTCTCGGACCCTGGCGGTCCCTATACCGAGGCTTATCGCCGGGCCTTCTACACGCCCTTCGAGCAGGCGACCGGTATCAAGGTCATCAGCGTGGCCCGCGAATCCCAGCCGGTCGCCCAGTTCTCGGCCATGGTGCAGACCCGCAACTACGTCTGGGACGTCACCACCCTGACGATTTCGGCAGACATTCCCTTTCTCGAGGAAAAGGGCTTCCTGGAACCCATCGGGCTCAAGGCGGAGGACTATCCCGATCTCCTCCCCGAGGCGGTCACCCCCAACTGGCTGGGTGTGGACGTCTATTCCACCGTCCTCGCCTACCGCACCGACACCTTCGCACCCGGCAAGGGCCCCCAGTCCTGGCGCGATTTCTGGGATGTCGAGAAGTTTCCCGGTCGCCGCTGCCTGAGACGCAACCCGCTGGATACCCTCGAACAGGCACTCATGGCCGACGGGGTCGCCATCGACGACCTCTATCCGCTGGACGTGGACCGTGCGTTCAAGAGCCTCGATCGCATCAAGCGCCACGTCGACATCTGGTGGACCTCCGGTGCCCAGGCCATGCAGGCCATCCAGAGTGGCGAGGTCGACATGATCTCCACCTGGAATGGTCGCGCCCAGGCGGCCATCGACAATGGCGCCCCGGTCGAGATCGCCTGGAACCAGGGCCTCTACTCTATCGAAGGCTGGGCGATTCCCAAGGGCACGCCGCGCGCGGACCTCGCCAAGCAATTCGTCCGCTTCTGCGCAGATGCGCAGCGCCAGGCCGAACTGACCAAGACCCTGGCCTACGGTCCCACCAACCGCAAGGCCTTCGACAGCATCCCCGCCGAGCGCGCGCGCCTGCTGCCCACCGAGCCGGGCAACCTGCAGCACATGCGGCTGCCCAGTCCGCAGTGGTGGGCGCAAAACCGCGCCGCGGTGACCGAGCGCTTCAACGCCTGGATTCTGTCCTGAGGGGAGCTGGAGATGGCCATGAAATTAGCAACCGTCGGCCTCGGCAAAACCTATGGGGACGCCGTTGCGCTGCAGCCCACCGACCTGACCGTGCAGGACGGCGAATTCCTCACCCTGCTCGGCCCTTCCGGCTCGGGCAAGACCACGCTCCTGCAGATGATCTCGGGGCTGGTCCAGCCCTCGATGGGTACCTTGCTCATCGATGGCAAGGACGCCACCCGCACGCCGCCAGGCGAGCGGGGGATCGGCCTGGTGTTCCAGAGCTATGCGCTGTTCCCGCACCTGAGCGTGTGGGACAACGTCGCCTACGGGTTGCGCATGCGCAAGCGGAGCAAGGTCGATACCGCGAAGGCGGTCGACGACGCCCTGGACATGGTGCGGATGCGGGACTTCGCGCGTCGTTACCCACAGGAACTCTCCGGCGGCCAGCAGCAACGCATTGCCCTGGCGCGCTGCTTCGTCTACCGCCCCTCGGTGATCCTGCTGGACGAACCCCTGGGCGCACTGGACAAGAATCTGCGCGAGCACATGCAGCTGGAGATCCGCCATCTGCATCGCGAGCTGGGTGCCACCTTCATCTATGTCACCCATGACCAGGAAGAGGCCCTCACGCTGTCCGATCGCATCTGCCTGATGAATCAGGCCCGCATCGAACAGCTGGGAACACCCGAGGACCTCTACGACAGACCGGTCAGCCGCTTTGCCGCAGGCTTCATCGGCCACTCCAATCTGCTGGAGGGCCGCTTCGTCGGCGAACGCAGGCTGCAGGTCGAAAACGCCACCCTGGACCTCGACGCCCATCAGGGATACGAGGGCAGTGAAGGCCTGCTCCTGGTCCGCCCGGAAGCCGCGCGGCTGACGGCGCCAGGGGATGGACTGCTGCAGGGTCTGGTGGACGAGTGCGTCTTCCTGGGCAGCGATCTGCGCGCCCAGGTCAGATTGCCCTCGGGCAAGGCGTTCAACGTCAGGTGCCCGCGGCAACTCACCGTCAGACCGGGTGATGCGGTGGGCATCACCTGGGACGCGCGCCAGGCCGCGCTGCTGCCGGCGGAGATCCGCCCATGAGCCTGCGTCGAGGTCTGCTACCCGCACTGCCAGCCCTGCTGTTTCTGGGCGCCTTCTTTCTGCTCCCGGTCGCCGAGATGCTGGTGGGCAGCGTTCAGGGCAACGCCGGCGAACTGACCCTGGCCAATTTCGAACGGATCGCCTCGACGCCCATCTATGCCCGAGTGCTCTGGATCACCTTCTGGATTTCCGCCCTGACGGCGGTGCTCGCGGTCCTGCTCGCCTACCCCATCGCCTACCTGCTGTGTCGCCTGTCGCCTCATGGGCGGGAACGTTGGCTGCTGTGGATCATGCTGCCGTTCTGGACCAGCTATCTGGTGAAGACCTACGCCTGGATGCTGCTGCTCAGTCGCAAGGGTTTGCTGACGACGATTGCCGCCAAGGTCGTCGACGATCCATCGGGACTGGTGCCGGCGCTGTCCGGCACCCTGATCGGCATGGTCCACGCCATGCTGCCGCTCGCGGTGATCACCCTGCTGCCGATCATGAGAACCATCGACAAGCGCCTGATGCCCGCCGCGGAGACCCTGGGCGCCAGCAGGACGATGAGTTTCTTCAGTGTCTTCCTGCCCCTGTCCGGGCCCGGCGTCGCCGCGGCGAGCCTGCTGGTCTTCATCACCAGTCTCGGCTTCTTCATCGTGCCGGCCCTGCTCGGTTCGCCCCGCGAAATGATGGTGGCGCAGCTGGTCATCTCTTCCGTACTCGACCTCTTCGACCTGCATTTCGCCGGCGCCCTGTCGGTCGTGCTGCTGGCCTGCTCGCTGCTGGTGTTCTGGCTGTTCGATCGCGTGGCCGGCCTGTCTTCACTCAGCGGCGAGGCGCCGAAGAATCGCCGCGCCGGGGTGTCCCAACGCCTGCTGATCGGCCTCGGCCATGCCCTGTCGGGATTGATGCCGCGGCGGTACGGCCAGGGAGACAGCCTCATCCTTACCGGCTACAGCGTGCTGCTGGTCGCCCTGCTGATCCTGCCCGTCCTGGTGGTGATTCCCCTGGCCTTCACCAGCGCACCCTATATCGCCTTTCCACCCAAGTTGTTCAGCCTGAAATGGTTCGCCGAGTTCTTCTTCTCGCCGGTCTGGCAGGCGGCGCTCTGGCGCTCGCTGAGCGTCGGGGTGCTCACGGCGCTGCTCGCGGTGGTCCTCGGCTTCGGTGCGACGCTGGCCCTGACCCGATTGCCTTCACGCTGGAACAAGCTGCTGTTCGCGCTGTTCATCTCGCCGCTGATCGTACCGCGCATCGTGATCGCCCTCGGCCTGCTCTATCTGTTTTCGCGCATCGGCCTGGCCGGCCGCGACCTGGGTCTGGTCATAGGCCATACCGTGCTGGCCCTGCCCTATGTGGTGGTCACCCTCGGTGCCGCCTTCAAGCAGTACGACTGGCGGCTGGACGATGCCGCACGGATTCTGGGCGCATCCCCGCTGACGCGCCTGCGGACAGTCACCCTACCGCTGATGTCGAGTAGCCTGGTATCCGCCTTCCTGCTGGCCTTCATCACCTCCTTCGATGACCTGACCATCGCCATCTTCGTCAGCGGCGGCATCAACACGACCCTGCCCAAGCAGATGTGGGACAGCATCCAGCTGGCGCTCTCTCCTACCCTGGCGGCGGTCTCGACCACGCTGGTCGCCTTCATCGTCGTCTTCGCGCTCCTCGCCCGTTGGGTGTCGTCGCGCGCTACCGCCAAACTCCAAGGACGCTGATCCATGCATCCCCATACCGATTTCTTTCCCGCGCGGTCCACGCAGGATCGCCTGGACGTCATCCCGCTCCTCCATGAACGCCTGACCGATACCTCCAGCCGGATCCGCATCGTCTTCGGTGAGCAAGCGCTGGACCGCGAGCCGCTTCGCGCCCGAGTCGCCGCCTTGCAGAGCACCCTGGAGGCGCGTGGACTGAGGGTGGGCAGTCGGATCGCGACGTTCCTCGGCAACAGTGCCGATCAGGTCGCCCTGATCTATGCCATGACGCTGAGCGGCATCACCTGGATCCCGATCAACACCAAGCTGCGGGGCCCGGGACTCGACTATCCCTTCGAACATGCCCAGCCCGACCTGGTGATCAGCGAGCCTGCCCTGCAACCGCTGCTGCAGGCGGGAGCTGCCCACCGCCTGCCCCTGGTGACCCTCGCAGACCTCGTTCGCGAGGCTGAAGCCGTGCCCGCTGCCGAGCTTCGTCCAGAGCAGGTGGCCTTCGACCACCCGCTGTGCATCATCTACACGTCCGGCACGACCGGTCATCCCAAGGGCGTGATCTTTACCCATCGCATGATGCGCATCGCCGGCGAGTCGGTCATCCGGGTGGCCGACGTCCAGCCGGACGATCATCTGCTGATCTGGGAGCCGATGTGCCATATCGGCGGCGCCCAGATGCTGATGGCGCCCCTGCTGACCCCCTGCGAGTTGCACATCGTGCCGCGTTTCTCCGCCAGTCGCTTCTGGGATCAGTGCGCTGCCGCCCAGGCCACCCAGCTGCACTATCTGGGCGGCATCATCGACATCCTGATGCAGCAGCCGCCAGCGGCCTGGCCTGCCCGCCACCCGCTGCGCGTCCTGTGGGGCGCAGGGGTCAGCCTGAATCGCTGGGCAGACACCGAAGCGCGCTTTGGCTGTGCCCTGCGCGAGTGCTATGGCATGACCGAATGTTCGAGCTTTGCCACGCTGAACGAACGGGGAACGCCGGGCTCGGTGGGACGCCCCCTGCCCTGGCTGACCGTCGAACTGCTGGATCCGCACGGTCAAACGGTGGCCGACGGTGAACTGGGAGAAATCGTATTGTCGAGCGCGGTGGAAGGCGCCTTTCTGCCAGGCTATCTCGACAATCCCGCGGCGACCGCCGCCACCCTTCGCGAGGGCCGCCTGTTCACCGGCGACCTGGCCCGGCGCAACGCCGCAGGCGAGCTGTTCTTCGTCGGCCGGAAAACCGACAGCATGCGCGTTCGTGGCGAAAACGTCTCGGCCTGGGAAGTGGAGCGGATTTTCAATAGCCATCCGGCCGTCCATGCCAGCGCGGCGATCGGTGTCGCCTCCGCGATCGGCGAACAGGAAATCCTGTTGTACGTGCAGGCCAAGCCTGACACCGCGCTCGACTTCGCCGCCCTCGCGGCCTGGTCCGCCGACAAGCTCGCTTCCTATCAGCGACCGACCTTCTATCAGGCGGTCGACGCCTTCGACCTGACACCTAGCGAGCGCATCAGAAAGCATCTGCTGAGCCGCTCGACGGCAGACGCCTGGAGGTGCTGAGAGAGGACGCAGGACTGGTTTTATCGAACTGCGATAGAAAAATAGCGCTGGCGACCCGATAATTCGCGCCCCCCAAGCAGGAGTCTCTCCATGAGTGATCCGCGACGTCCGCGCAAGGACCCCACCGCCTCTTCGCTTTACGTGCAATCCGTCGAGAAGGCGATGAAGGTCCTGACCGCGTTCGATGGCAGCAAACGCCATCTTTCGCTCTCGGAAATCGCCGGGCTCGCCGATATGGACATCAGCGCCGCCCAGCGCTTTACCCATACGCTCAGTACCCTTGGCTACCTCACGAAGGGCGCCGACAAGAAATACGAGCTGTCACCCAGGCTGCTCGACTTCACCTTCCACTACCTGTCGTCCAGCGAACTGGTCAATCGAGCCGCACCCTACCTGCAGCAACTCGGCAGCGAGACGGAAGAAGCCACCAACCTGACCGTCATGGACGGTACCGACATCGTCTATGTCGTACGTATCGTCAGCCGCCACGTGTTCAACGCCAACGTCATCGTCGGCAGTCGGCTTCCCGCCTGGTGTACCGCACCCGGACTGGCGATTCTTTCCACCTATGCGGATGACGAGGTCGACGACATCCTCGATCGCAGCGAGCTGATCGCCTATACCCCGGCGACGGTCACCGATCGCGACAAGGTCTGGGAAAACATCCGGCAGGCTCGCCAGCGGCGCTACGCCCACGTCGAGGACCAGTTCTTCTACGGTGATACCTCGACCGCGGCAGCGATCGTCGATGCAGCAGGCCGCGGGATAGGGGCGGTCAACGTCGCGGTGACCCGCGCGCGCTGGAATGCCGAGCGCGACGAAAAGCGCATGGCGGACCTGCTCATTTCCACCGCGGCGGCGATCTCGGCCAAGCGCAAGGGCTAGCGATGGATAGTTGTGGGCAAGCCGACTCCAGTGGCCTCAGACCGAAATCCCAGCTGACGCCAGCGCCTCGGGCGACAGCCTGATCATCGGGCGATCGAGGTCACCAGACACCCTCATTCCAGCAACAGGCGGATCGCCCGCTCGATCCGCTCCGCCGCCTGCGCCTGCAGTCCCTCTGGATCATCACCCAGCAGCGCCCGCAACTGATGCGGCGCGAAGACCAGATCGATGAATCCCTCCAGCAGCCGCTCGACGTCGGCCGGCCGATCCGGGCCCGCCTCGATGGCCTGCCGCACCCGCAGGCGCCCTGCCTCCCAGCCGATCCGCGTCGCCTCGGCCGCCACTGCCGGAAAGCGATCGGCGGTGGCGATCACCAGTCGCATCATCGCCAGGGTCTCCGGTCGCGAGGCGTGTTCCAGCATGTCCTGGCCGGCCAGCCGCAGGCGTTCCGCGAGCGGCAGGCCGGAGGGCAAGGGCTCGAGCTGCGGCAGTGTTCCCGAATGACGGCGGATCACCGCCTCGAATAGCTGATCCTTGTTGGCGAAGCGGGCATAGAGACTGGCCTTACCCGCTCCGGCCTGTCGCGCCACCGCCTCGCAGGAGGTCCCGGCAAAGCCTTGGGCTAGGAACAGTTCGAAGGCGGCGTCCAGCAGGCGACGATCGACATCGCCCGCCTCTTCGCGGCGCGGTCGCCCACCGCGGGGTTTGGTTATCTCGTTCATGGGCGAACCTTAAGCGGATTGACAGACCCTGTAAACTGAACGATAACGTTCAGTTATCTGAGTTCGTCCCTTCACTGCGAGAACTGCCATGACAGACCTCATCCAGCCCTTCCCCATCGACGTCCCGCAAGCCCAGCTCGATGACCTGGCCGTACGCCTCAGACTCACGCGCTGGCCCGACCGCGAGACGGTCAGCGATGGCAGTCAGGGACCGCAACGCGAGCGTCTGCACGCGTTGGTGGAGCGCTGGAGCAGCGGATACGACTGGCGGGCGGCCGAGGCCCTGCTGAACGGTTGGGGCAGCAGCCGCACCGAGATCGACGGCCTGGGCATCCACTTCCTGCATGTGCGCTCCGCCGAACCGGCGGCCACGCCACTGCTGCTCACCCACGGCTGGCCGGGCTCGGTGCTGGAATTTCGCGAGGTGATAGGTCCACTCACCGATCCGGTCGCCCATGGCGGCGAGCCCGCCGACGCCTTTCACCTGGTCATTCCCGCACTGCCCGGCTTCGGCTTCTCGGACCAGCCCCGCGAGCCCGGGTGGGGAGTGGGCCGCACCGTCCTGGCCTGGGTCGAACTCATGCGCCGACTCGGCTACGGCGAGCTCTGGCTGGCCCAGGGCGGCGACTGGGGCGCCGCGGTGACCACGGCCCTGGCGCACATGCGTCCGACTGGCCTGGCCGGCGTGCACCTGAACATGGTGATGTTCCAACCCACTGCGCAGGAGGTGGCCGAGGCTACGCCGGCCGAGCAGCAGATGCTCGCCGACGCCGCGCGCTACGAGCGCGAATACGCGGGCTACATGAAGCTGCAGACGACCCGTCCGCAATCGGTGGGCTTCGCCCTGGCCGACTCGCCCGTAGGCCTGGCGGCCTGGATCTACGCCCTGTTCCAGGACGTCTCGGACAGCGCGGGCGAACCCGAGCGCGTCCTGGCGCTGGATCATCTGCTCGATGACATCATGCTTTACTGGCTGCCCAATACCGGCGCCAGTTCGGCGCGTTTCTACTGGGAAGCCATGCGCGAGTTGGCGAACGGCATGCCCAGCGCGCCGCTGCCCCTGCCCGCGGGCGTCAGTATGTTCCCCGGCGAGCAGCTGCGGCTGTCCCGCCGCTGGGCCGAACGTCGCTTCGCCGATCTGCGGTTCTTTGGCGAAGCCGAGCACGGCGGCCATTTCGCGGCGATGGAGAATCCGCAGCAATTCGTGGCGGACCTGCGCGAGACCTTTCGAACGCTGCGCTGAGGGCGTCCGCTCCGAGGCTGCGCCCTAGCAGCCTGGCGCAAAGGCCCTGGGCCGCGCTTTAACACTTGTTTACAAGCGTTCAGGAAGTTTTACACGCGGCCTTTCATCGCTCGATACCCTTAACCCCCGGCGATCATTCACTGAATGCTGTTTCGCGTAGAGGGCTACTGAGGTGAAGCTTGTGGTGAAGAGTATCGGCGCTATCGCGATGCTACTGGGCTTGGCGGCCGTCCTTCTGGGATGGCTGATCGATCCCTCCCTCTCCCTGCAGCGCGGCATAAAGCTCGCTTATATAAGGCGCGAGTTCCTGCAGACGGACCTCTTCCTCTGGGGCGCCCTGCTGTTCGCTGCCGGGTTCAATGGCTATGCGCTGCACACCGACCTCTGACGGCCGCCGCAGGGCCACTGACCAGGCGTAGCCAGGCTCGCCGACGATTGTCTTTTCGCTCGCTTCACTGCAGGGTGATCCGCCCACGCTGACCGGGACGCCTGCCTTGCCCCCTACCCTCCACATCGCCGCCGCCATTCTCCTGAACGATCGCCAGCAGCTGCTGCTGGTGCGCAAGCGTGGCACCACCGCCTTCATGCAGCCGGGCGGCAAGGTGGATCCGGGGGAGCAATCTTTGGAAGCCCTGATCCGCGAACTGCAGGAAGAACTTGGCCTGGTCATCACGGCAGAGGCTGCGACCTTTCTCGGCAATCACCAGGCGCCCGCCGCCAACGAATCCGGTTTCAGGGTCGAGTGCGCGCTGTATCAGGTCGCCATGCGCGCGGGAGACCAGGCGGTGCCAGCCGCCGAAATTGAAGAGGCGGTGTGGATGGCAGTGGACGAACCCGACGATCTGCCGCTGGCGCCCCTGACCCGCGACGTGATCCTTCCACTGCTGCGGCAGAAACTGCTGACCCCTTAACAAGCGGCCTCACCCCCTTGATCAAGAAGGCAGCTTTGCCATGCCAGGCCGCCTGGAGTATCGGGCAGCCTGGCGCCAACAAGCGTCAGACCCTGGGCAACGGCTGCCACCCTCCGGCCGTGCGCACCTCAAGGCAGGCCGGCAGGCCATACAGACGCAGCAGGTGCAGCCAGCCGTTGCGCACCAGATCGCGCACGACGGTGTGGTTGGCGACCACCTGATCGATCATGGCGCGCGGCGCCTCGATCACCACGTGCAGACGCAGCGGACGATGCATCCACTGCTGGCCATCGTGCAGCGACTGGCGCGCCAGACCGATGCGCAGATCGCCGCCGTTGCCTTCGAACACGCCGATAAGGCCGCCCACCACGTTGTGCAGGAGCTTGTTGCCGCTGCCGAAGCGCAGGTTGTCGGTGGTCGAGGTGAAGTACTGCAGGTTGATCCAGTGCGCCACCACCATGGGTGCCGTCATGATCAGCTCCAACACCTTGCCCTCTCCGTCCTGCCGCCAGTCGTAGTCGTGCAGGAAGGCGCGGCCCTCCAGGTCCACCGCGCGGGTACGCGCCCGCGGCGCGGCGATAAAGGCCGTGTTGCCGGCGAGGCCCCATTCCGGCCGGGTCTGCGCCCAGTCCCGAGCGCGCCGGCGCAGCTGGCCGAGCAATCTTTCCGGCTGCGCCGGCAGCGGTGCCAGGCCCAGTTTGCCCGCCCGCTGCCGCCGGACCTCGGCGCTGGCGCTGTCCAGTGCCAGCCGCAGGCGCCGCCAGCTGGGCTGGAGCTCTGCAGGAAGCGCCTCGTGCCCGAAGACCTGCACCTCATCCGTCGTGGTGTTGTGCAGCCCGGCCAGCACCTGGCAATGCGGCGGCAGGACGAGGCCGCGCACCCGCAACCCGTCGCGTACCTCGGGATCGTTGAGCAGGCCGGCCAGCAGCCGCGCATTGATCTCGCCGCTCTGGCCACAGCAGGCACCGCAGTCCAGACCCGCTGCCTGAGGATTGTTGGCGCTCTGGCTGCCATGGCCGAGCAGGACCAGCAGGGGCGGCACCGACCCGTTGAGCCCCATGGCCTGGAGAATGCGCTCGGCCAGGTCGACCTGCTGCAGCCGTGACAGCGCCGGCAGCTGGGGTTGCAGCTGTTGCCGTTCGTGGCGACGCCAGGCGCTGAGTTCGGGCGAAGGCGCGCCACCGGCCAGGCCATAGGTCCGTCCCAGCAGCGCACCGGCATAGCCCAGCCCGACGCTTTCCACCAGGGTGAAGGTCGACGCCGGCAGCCGCTCGAACAGCCGCCAGCGGCCCTGCCGTGCCAGGCGCGCCTGACGCACCTCTACCAGCTGCCGGTCCAGGTCGGCATCGCCACTGCCCTCGCTGACCTGCAGGTGCGGCGCGAGCAGGCCCGGCAACTGCGGGCGCGTGGCCTGGGTCCCCAGCGGCGTGAAGGCGATTGGCAGACCGAAGAAGCCGGCGAAACCGCCGGTTTCCAGTATCGGGCAGGTCTGCTCCAGGGCACGCCTGAGGGGCTCGGAGCGTACGTCGATACAGAAGAACAGCTTGGCCAGCGGCGCCGGGGGCAAGGCGGCCGGTATGCCCCGGCACAGCGCCTGCTGCAGCTGCTCCTGCCAGGCCAGCTCGTCGGCGCGTTGCCACAGCTGCAGGGCCTGCCAATTGGCCGAGGGCGCCTGCTGCAAACCCTCCTGCCAGGCGGCTCGCCAGCACTGCCAGCGGCTATCGGCATCGCGCCGACGATCATCCACCAGCCACTCCCAGGCCGCGCGAATGGCCAGCAACTCCAGCAAGGTCTGGTCGTCCTCTCCCTGCAACCGGGCCTGCCAGCGGCGATAGGCGCACCAGGAAGCCCAGCCCAGGTTGCGCAGCAGCAGGCAGTCGAACCAGGCGGCCCAGTCTCCCTCCGCTAGCCCCAGGCGTTCGACCGCCGCCTCCAGGGCCGCCTCGGGTTGCGCCGGCAATTCCACGATCCGCTGGTGCAGCTCGCGACAACCGCGGAGCACGCTCAGGCCACGGTCCGCCAGCAGGCTGGTGCGCCAGGTCTGATAGAGCCCGCCACCCTCTGCCGGCCGCCAATCCGCCTGTTCGTGATCGAACCAGGCCGCGCAACTCTGGCCGATCTGGTGGGTGATCAGCGCCGGCCAGCCCGGAAGCGGAATCCCTGGCTCGGCCAGGTCTTCCAGCAGCGGTAACCCCTGGCCGACCTCGGCGGGGGTGTCCAGCGCCTCCAGGAGCCGGGTCAGCGTGCAGGACACCCCCGGCTCGGCCAGCGCCGCCTGCAGATGACGCTCGGCGATGCGACCCTCCCGCCAGGCCTGGCGATAGTCGGCCGCGTCCAGGGTCAGGCGGCTGCCGGCCCGTTGCCAGAGTTGCGCGGCCACGGCCTTCCAGGCCTGATCGCGCCGCTCCCATAGCGGGTTCACAGCGATCATGCGATCCAGCGGCCAGGTGGGCGCGATGCGCGCACAGGCCTGGCGGGCCGCCGCGTGCAGCGCCGGGTGCTCAAGGCTGGAAAGCGTTTCAAGGGCGGTCATGCGCGGTCTCCAAGGGTTGCGTTCAGGGGCTGGGGCGCACGCGCCGGCCACAGGTGAAAGGTCAGGCGGGTGAAGTGCTCGTCCAGGTAGAAGCCGGCAAAGGCCAGGGGGTAGAGCCGTTGTGCCAGGGCGCCGCGCGGGCGCGCCAGCAGCATGCCCTGCACCAGGTAAAGGCCGACCAGCATGACCATCGCCACCACGGCCAGCGGCAGCGGCGCCGTGGCGAGGTGCTGGTCGAGAATCCAGCCGGCCGCCTGATGCCACAGCAGGTAAGCGCCGAGCAGCAGGCCGAACATGAGCAGTCCATAGGCGGGCTGGTCGCGGCGCAGAGTCCAGGGCGCCAGGCCGATCGCCAGCAACGTCAGGGTCACCAGGGGCAGCTCATGGCTGGGCAGCAGCCAGCCCCAGAGGCCCTGCAACAAGAGCAGTGCCAGCGCGGCGAGCAGCAGCGCGCGCAACAGGCCGCCCAGCTCGAGCGCGGGTGCCGGCGGCTGCAGGGCATGCTGGCGAGCGTGGGCCACCGTCTCGCCGGCGGCGAGGAAGGCATGGGCCTTGTAGAGCGAGTGGGCCAGCAGGTGCACCAGCGCCAGTTCGTACAGCCCCAGACCGCATTCCAGCAGCATCAGGCCCATCTGCGCGCAGGTCGACCAGGCCAGGCGGACCTTGATGCTGATGCGGGTCATCATCACCAGCGCGGCCAGGACCGCGGTCAGACCGCCAACCAGCACCAGCAGGCTCTGCGCCGGTACCGCGGCGGAAAACAGCGGGGCGAAGCGCAGCAGCACGAAGCCGCCCAGGTTGACCACCCCGGCATGCAGCAGAGCCGAGACTGGCGTGGGGGCCTCCATCACCTGGATCAGCCAGCCATGCACCGGCAATTGTGCCGATTTGAGGATCACCGTCAGCGCCAGCAGCAGCGCCGCGCCCTGCCATTCCCAGCCGAGCGGCCCTCCCGCCTGCACCTGGGCCTTCACGGCGGCGAGGATCAGCGAGATCTGGCTGCTCCCGCCGGCTTGCACCAGCAGCAGGGTCGCCAGCAGCAGACTGACATCGGCCAGGCGGCTGGCGAGGAATTTCTTGTGGGCGGCGACCACGGCCTGGGGCCGTTCGCGGTAGAAGGTCAGCAGCAGATGCAGGCACAGACTGGACAGGATCCAGGCGCCTGCCACCAGCACGAGGTTGCCGCTGGTGACCACTGTGGCCACCGCCGCCAGGGTGCCCAGCAGCGCGAGCACATAGCGCCGCTGCCCGACCTCCCCCTCCAGATAGCGCCAGGAATACTCGATGATCACCAGTGCCAGCAGGCTGATCAGTCCGGCCATCGCCAGGCCCAGGCGGTCGGGGTGCCGGGCGTCGTAGAGCGTCTGTAGCCCGGCCGCCAGCACCAGGAAGACGCCCAGGTAACCCGCGATTCGCGCCGGTACCCAGAGGCGGCTCGGTGAAGTGAGGAAAGCCGCGGGCAACAGCGCCAGGGCATAGACCCAGGGCAACAGGGGAGCCAGGGAAAACAGCAGGCTAGACATCGTGCACACTCCATGGACACCAGATACCGATAGTGTCCGGATGTGTACGAATTATTTAAAATAGATTGATCAGAACCTAACGTTCACTTTTGAAGAACGAAGCATGCGCCGACTCAATTTTCATCATCTGCACTACTTCTGGGCCGTGGCCAAGGAAGGCAATCTCACCCGCGCCGCCGAGGCGCTGCATGTCTCCCAATCCGCCCTCTCCACCCAGATCCGCGTGCTGGAGGATCAGCTCGGCCATCCGCTGTTCATCCGCTCCGGACGCAGCCTGCGGCTGACCGAGGCCGGGCAGCTGGTCCTGGACTACGCCGAGACCATCTTCGCACTGGGTAGCGAGTTGCAGGACACCCTGCAGAACACCCAGGAAGCCAACCAGACACTGCGCATCGGCTCCGTGGCGACGCTCTCGCGCAACTTCCAGGAAAACCTGCTGCGTCCCTTCCTCGGTCGTGAAGACCTGGTGCTGACTCTCGAATCCGGCAGCGTGGACGAATTGCTGGAGCGCCTGGCCCTGCACAAGCTGGACGTGGTGCTGACCAACCAGGCGGTGAGCGCCGACAGCCAGCGCACCTGGCAATGCCGCCTGCTGCATCGCCAGCCGGTGTGCCTGATCGGCCCACCGCGCCAGGACAGTCGCCCCTTCGATCTTCAGCGCGACCTGCAACAGGCCCGCCTGATCGTGCCCGGTCGCAGCAGCGACGTGCGCAGCCAGTTCGACGTCTATTGCAGCGGCCAGGGGCTGACACCCCGCATCTGCGCCGAGGTCGACGACATGGCCCTGCTGCGCCTGCTCGCCCGCGACTCCGGCGACATGGCCCTGCTGCCCGCCGTGGTGGTGCAGGACGAACTGCGCAGTGGCGCCCTGCAGCTCTACGCCGAAGTCCCCGAAATCGCCGAGCGCTTCTATGCGGTGACCCTGCAGCGGCAGTTCAGGCTGAGCATTCTGGAGGAGTTGCTGGGACAGCCAGCGGTGCCGGAAGCCGTCTGATGGCCAGAGGCGCTTGAATCTGCGTCAGGAGACGCGGCCTGACTCCGCCATTGCGGTGGAGTCAGGCCGCTGTGCAACGCGGAAGCGCTAGCCGCATTGAGTGTTGAAGCCCCGCGTCACTCGCAACGCCGTTGCGCGCGCAAGCGGAGCGTCAGCCCAGGGTGACGGGCCGCGATGCCAGCACCGGCTGCCGTTTGGTATTCGCGACCGCAGGCGCCGTTTCCGGCATCCGCAGCGCACAGAGCGTGGAAATGACGCCAAGCGAACTGAACAGCAGCGCAGGCCCCATCCAGCCCACCACCGCGAACAGCCCGGTCGCGAGGAATGGCAGCAGTCCGGCGATCATGGAGGCGCCGTTGTAGCCCAGGGAAATACCCGAAGAACGCACATTGGGCGGGAACTGCTCGGTGAACCAGCTGGCTTCGACGGCAAAGATCGGATCATGGCTAAGCAGCAGGGACAGCGCCACTGCAACGATGACCATGACGAAGACCCCACTGTTGATCAGCAGGAACAGCGGTATCCCGAACGCGATGGTGAACAGGGATCCCAGGAGGAACACCGGCTTGCGCCCGATCCGATCGCTCAGGGCACCGAACAACAAATGGCTGAGCAGGCCCAGTGCCGACCCTATCATGGTGCCCCAAAGCACGTTTTCCTTGGTCGCAACGCCTGCCAGCAGGACGTAGGAGAGCATGAAGCTGGTCGCCAGGTAATAGCCGCCGGTTTCGGCAAGGCGCAGACCGATGATTTGCAGAATCTTTCTCCAGTCGTTGCGAATCACCTCGAGCGCCGGCTGTTTGACCAGCTTGTTCTCCGCCTTCATCTTTTCGAATTCCGGGGATTCGCTGACACCCATACGGATATACATGCCCACCCCGACCATCACCACCGATGCCAGGAATGGCGCTCGCCAGACCCAGTCACCTTCGAATAGCGCCCCGGAGGCCAGGAAAGCACCGTTCGCCATCAACAGGCCCAGTGGGATACCGATCTGCGGCACGGCGCCAAAGAAACCGCGGCGATGCGGTGGAGAGTGCTCGCAGGCCATCAGGACGGCGCCACCCCATTCGGCACCGAAGCCGATTCCCTGGATCATCCTGAGCAGGATCAGCAACAGTGGCGCGACCACGCCCGCCTGCTCGTAGGTCGGCAAGGCGCCGATCAAAACCGTGGCGCCGCCCATCGCGATGAGCGACCAGAGCAGAATGGCTTTGCGTCCGATGCGGTCTCCGTAATGGCCGGCCAGATAACCACCCAAGGGGCGCATGAAGAAGCCCACCGCCATGGTGGCGAAGGCGGCAAGGATACCAACGATGGGTTCAGTCGTATGGAAGAACACGCTACCAAACCAACCGGCGGCGGCCGTCCCGTAGATGAAGAAGTCATAGCTCTCCACCGCCGAGCCGATCATGGAGGCGAAAGACACTTTTCCGGCACTGTCCCGGGCCGGCATGGCCTTGCTATCTGAAGGGTGCATGGATAACTCCGCTACCTATTGTTGTTGTAATGAGGCAGGTGTCTGCCTCTGGTGGTGAAGCCGAGAAACTATGAATTGTCGGCGCTAGCACCAGGTCTCGATGACGCGACTGTCATCTCGCTGACCAAGTCCCGCTGCGGCTGCTGCCTGGAAACGGGCATGGGCCGTGTCGAGCAGCGGTACCGCGGCCCGACAGGCCAGGGCGGCTTCGGCGACCAGACCACTGTCTTTCACGAAGATGTCCACCATGCTGGTCACACGGGCGTCCGTGCCCTCCAGCATGCGCGGGCCCCGATCGCTGAGCATCCAGGAGCCGCCCGCGCCCTTTTCGACCAACTCCAGCACCTGCTTCGGCGGCAGCCCAAGGGCGCGTGCCAGGCTCAGCGCCTCGGCAGCTGCCACCAGGTGCACGGAGCACAGGTGCTGGTTGACCACCTTGATGGCCTGGCCATCGCCGACCTGGACGCCAGCATTCTTGACCTCGCCCATTGCCTGCAAGACCGGCTCGCAACGGGCTACGGCTTCAGATGCACCCGAGGCGAAGATCAGCAAGCTTCCGGTAAGGGCGCGGGCCACCCCGCCGGTGACCGGTGCGTCCACGACCTGGACACCTTGCGCCTGAAGACGACTCTCCTGCTCACGAGCGCACGCCGGTCCCACGGTGCTCATGACGATCCAGTGCTGGCCGGCACGCAGCCCACTGCACTGGCTGACCAAAGACGCCAACTGCGCCGGCGTCGCAACCATCACCACCACGACGTCGGCATCGATCAGCGCCTGCCACTCGGCGACCGCTTCCAGCCCTTCCGCTGCGGCCCGTTCCCGGGACGCCTCCGACAGCTCGATGCCGATCACCCGGTGCCCGGCGCGCTGAATCTGTACCGCCATGGGCAAGCCGATAGCGCCCAGTCCTACGAAAGCTACGTTCATGCTGCCTCCTAACCCAACCAGCTTTGAATGCGGGCGACCATGGCGGTCGTGGAAATGCCGTAGCGATCGTGCAACGTGGGCAAGGCGCCGGCGTCGAGAAACTGATCCGGCAAGGCGATCTGCCGAAATTCCGGGTGCACGCGAGCGCGCAACAAGGTCAGCGCGACCGCCTCACTCAAGCCACCTACGGTGCTGTGATTCTCCGCCACTATGACCAGCCGTCCGCTACGGCGGCATTGCTCGATGAGGGTGGCCTCGTCCAGCGGCTTGATGGTGGGTACATGCAACACCGCTACGTCGGCAGTGCCATCCGCCATGGCTTCAGCGACTTCCAGCGCCCGCATGGTCATGATGCCGCTGGACACGATCAGCACATCGCGTCCGTCACGCAGCAACTTGGCCTTGCCCAGCTCGAACTGGTAGTCGTACTGATCCAGGACCATCGGCACCTTGCCCCGCAGCAGGCGCATGTAGACCGGCCCCTGGTGAGCGGCGATGGCCGCGACCGCCTGGGTGGTATCCAGCGCATCGCAGGGATCGACCACGGTCAGACCAGGTATCGCGCGCATCAGCGCAAGGTCGTCGGTGGCCTGGTGGCTCGGACCATACCCTGTGGTGAGCCCTGGCAGGGCCGCGCAGATCTTGACGTTCAGATGTTCCTCGGCGATGACCTGATGGATGAAGTCATACGCCCGGCGGGTGGCGAACACCGCATAGGTCGTGGCGAACGGCACCAGGCCTTCCTTCGCCAGCCCCCCGGCAGCGGCCATCAGGAGCTGCTCCGCCATGCCCATCTGCAGGTAACGCTTGGGAAACTCCCTGGCAAAAAGGTGTAGGTCGGTATACTTGGAAAGATCCGCCGTCATGCCGACGATGCGCTCATCCCGCGCGGCTGCCGCGATGAGCGCCTGTCCGAAGGGCGCCGATTCAGTACGTTGTCCCTCGCTGGCGATAGAGGCGATCATCGCCGAGGTGGTGAGGCGTGGCTTTTTGAGAGTATCGACACCCATGTCACTGCGCTCCCTGGTGGTAGTGGCGATCGAGCACCTCGAGCGCCTGCTGCCACTCATGGGGCTCGACGCGGATGAAGTGGTTCTTTTCCCGGGCTTCGAGAAAGTCCACGCCCTTGCCCATCAGAGTGTCGAACAGGATGACCCGGGGCTTGAGCTCGGTCAGCGCCATGGCGCTATCGAACGCCGCGAGCACGGCGGTCAGATCATTGCCGTCCACGCGCTGGACGTGCCAGCCGAACGCCTGCCATTTGTCCACCAGCGGTTCGAATCCCAGGATGTCGTTGGAATCACCATCGGCCTGCTGTCTGTTCAAGTCCACCAGGACAATGAGGTTGCTCAAACCATGGTGAGCAGCCGACATCGCGGCCTCCCAGGTCGCCCCTTCGTCGAGTTCGCCATCGGACATGGAGTTGAAGACCCACGCCGGGTTGTTCTTCAGCCGCAGTCCCAGCGCCATGCCAACTCCAATCGCCAGCCCTTGGCCAAGCGATCCACCAGAGATTTCCATGCCTGGTGTGTAGGTAGCCATTCCCGACATCGGCAGCCGACTGTCATCCGCGCCGTAGCTCTCCAGCTCACTCTCGGGAATCACCTGCGCCTCCAGCAAGGCGGCATAGAGCGCTATCGCATAATGGCCATGGGAGAGCAGAAACCGATCCCGACCCTCCCACTCAGGATCGCTGGGGTCGAGATTCATGGCGTGGCAATAGGCAACGGCCAGGACGTCGGCCCAACCGAGGGCCTGGCCCACATAACCCTGGCCCTGAACTTCACCCATACGCAGGGCAAAACGGCGGATACGCCAGGCGTGATAGGCCAGACGCTCGAGCGGTTCCACTGCCGGAGCGGTGGCCTCAGATCTTATTGTCATTATGAATTCCTCGATGTGCAGATCCGCTTACGACAGGTGCTTAGAATTCATCCTAAACAAGGTGAGCGGCCTGAAAATCAAGCTACCATCGGGAAAACAAGACCGGCAAAGGAGTTTTTAACAGCAGTGGATGAATTCAGTTCACGCATAAGCCTGCTTAGACGTGTGCCGTTGACGACCCTCAGGGTCTTCGAGGCCGCTGGCAGAACCGAATCCTTTGCCATGGCCTCACAGGAGCTGGGCATCACCTCCAGCGCGGTCAGTCACTCCATTCGCAAACTCGAGGAAAGCATCGACTTCACGCTGTTCGAACGCAGTACGCGCGAAGTCCGCCTCACCAACAAGGGCCGCCTCTTGCTCGAACACGTTCAGCGCGGACTGGGCGAGATGTACCGCGGACTTTCGCTCATTCAGGCGGATGAACCGCCGCCGCTGCGCCTGCACACCGCGCCCAGCTTCGCGACCCAGTGGCTATTGCCCAGGCTGCCGGACTTTGTGAAGAAGTATCCCCACATCGATCTGCGCTTTTCGGCGAGTACCGACTATGCACGATTCGAGAATGACGATTTTGACCTCGACATCGTCTACGGCGAACCGCGGCAGGATTTTTGCGAACATGTGCCGCTGGCCGTCGAACACCTCACACCTCTGTGCTGCCCCGCACTGGCCGAAGCCATCAAGGCGCCGCAGGACCTGCACCAGCACACCCTGATCCAATGCGATGTGCAGATGCTGCAATGGAAGGGCTGGTTCGAGGCCAACCACCTGCTGCCCGTTCACCACTATTCTCTGCGCTTCGACCGTAGCGCCATGGCGATTGCCGCCGCGGTCAATGGCATGGGCGTGGTCCTGGAATCCACGCTGCTGGCCGAA
This sequence comes from Pseudomonas sp. AS2.8, assembly GCF_014190935.1. Lineage (NCBI taxonomy): Bacteria > Pseudomonadati > Pseudomonadota > Gammaproteobacteria > Pseudomonadales > Pseudomonadaceae > Pseudomonas > Pseudomonas sp. AS2.8. Next base: position 888,272 of record NZ_JACHVV010000001.1, on the reverse strand, counting down.
CGGGAATTGCAGGAGGGTCGTCTGATAGCCCCCTTGCGCAGCCTGACTCACGACATCCAGTACGTCGGCCACTATCTCGCCTATCCGAAAAGCCGGACCCGCAATGAAGCGGCGGAAGTGTTCAAGAAATGGCTGCTGGACGAGTTGGGCGTTCGTTGACCCAGAAGAAGGCTCGCTCAGATCGGCAAGACCGCCGAGCGATGAGTTTCGCTCGACGCTGCCCCGCTACCTCACCACGCCATTCGCCTTGAACAACCAATCGAAAGCCTGGTCCAGGGTCGGCGATGCCGTGTCGACAGGCTCGCGTGCCAGCTGCGCGGATGTCCGAGCGAATACCTCCCTCACCCCGGGTAGCACCGCCACCGGCAGCTCGGCGGCCCGCAGTTGGCGTTCGGCCTCTTCCACTTCCTTGAGACGGCGTGGGGCATGGACGACATGCGTCCTGATGAGGGCGCCGAGAAAGTCTCTGAGCGAGGCCTGGTCGATATCGCTCAGGGCATCGTGGAGCTTTTCCGTGACGCCCTGTTTTTCGGCCGCCATGAAGCACTCGATGGTCAGGGCTTCCAGTCCCTTGGTGAACACGCTGCGCAGGATCTTCAGGGCGGCTGCATCGCCCGCGGCGCCGCCCTCGACGGGCTTGAGCGGTGCGCCGGCTTCGGCAAAGAGGACGACCGCGCGCTCCAGGCCGATGCCGGCGCCCAGCAGATTGGTTTTCGCGTGCGTCAAGGCGATGGCCCCCAGGATGGCCACGTCCACATAGGGAATGGAGCGCTCGGCCGCGATGGCCGCGGCTCGTCTGATCTGCTCCGGATCCGCGGTGGTCATGTCGATGAACAGCGCACCCGCCCGCATAAGGGCGAGCGCCTGCTCGGCGACTGGCAGCGAGACGGTGCCGAATACGCAGGAGACGACGACGTCGCAATCGACTACCCCATCCTCCATCGAGGTGACGAGTGCCACGTCATGCTCTTTCGCGAAGGCCTGGGCTTTGGGTGAAGGCTTGAGGTCGCACAGGAGAATCTCGTGGCCCGCCGCCACCCAGGGATGCGCATAGGTAAGGCCCACTTCGCCTGCGCCGATAATTGCTAGCTTCATTTGCGTGTTCCGTAATCAGTGGGCCGCGTAGGCGCCCCGGTAGGTTCCAGCGGCAATCTGCGCGAGCATCTCCGCTTCCTTGCGCTCGGTCGCCAGGCAACGGTCGAGCAGCTCCGCCGCCTGGGCCAGGGGAAAGGCGACGATACCGTCATGGTCACCCACGACGAGGTCTCCTGGTGACACGATCATGTCGCCGATGCTCACCGGCACGTTGATCTCCCCCGGGCCGTTCTTGTAGGGGCCACGGTGATAGCCCCCGCGAGCGAAGATGGGGAAGCTGCCCTTGCTGATCGTCGCCAGGTCGCGAATCGCTCCATCGACAACGACTCCCGCGGCACCGCGTTTTTCTGCGATAGCCGCCATGATGTCGCCCATCAGGGCGCGACTCAGGTCGCCGCCGCCATCGACCACCAGCACCTGGCCAGGGACGAGGAGCTCCAGCGCCTGGTGGATCGCCCGATTGTCGCCGGCGGGCACTTTGACAGTGAGCGCTAGGCCCGCCATGGTGCCTTCGATCCGGTGGAAGGGCCGCAACGGAGCGCCTGGAAGCCGGTCGAGACAGTCGCTGATGATCGAGGTAGAGGTGCGGGCGAAGGCTTCGACCAGCGCGGTCGGACTGGAATCTTTGACGTTCATAAGGGCTCCTCTTGTTGGATAACGTCGAGGATAGGCCGGTGGCCAAATAGAAAAAGCGATATTAAGGTATGGCCACTCATGCCCTGGAGGAATGCCAATGGTCACGCTACGCCAGTTGCTGGCGCTGCACTGGATCGAACGTTTGGGTACCTTCGAAAGGGCCGCCGAGCATCTCAACACCACCCAGTCAGCCATCTCGAAACGGGTGCAGGAACTGGAGTCCTCCACCGGCCTGCAATTGTTCGATCGCTCGCAGCGGGGTGCCCGCTTCACCGCCGAGGGCGAGGAACTGCTGGTCATCGCGCGCGAGATGCTCGATCTGAACGAGCGCATCACCTCGCTCAAGGACGGCAAGCACGTCACCACGCGCCGCCTGCGACTCGGCGTTACCGAACTCACCGCCTGGACCTGGCTACCGCGCCTGGTCACGCGACTGGTCGAGGACTTTCCCGGACTGACCGTGGAGCCCGAGGTCGACATGAGTCGCAACCTGCACGAGCGGCTGATGGACGACCTGGTTGACCTCATCGTGATCCCGGACACCTTCACGGCCCCCGAGGTCACCAGCGTACCCCTCGCGACCGTGGAGAATGCCTGGATGGCCGCGCCGGGACTGGTGCGGAATTCCGGCGTGGTGAGCCTGGCCGAGCTGGCCAAGTATCCCATGCTGATGCAGGGCAAAAAGTCGGGATCGGGCCTGTTCGTGAATCGCTGGCTGCATGCCCGCGGGATAGAGCTGCCCAGGATTCTCTCCTCCGACAGCCTCACCGCCATGCTTGGTCTGGCCTCGGCGGGCCTGGGCGTCACCTACCTGCCACGCGAATGTTTCCGCCCGCTGGTGGACGAAGGCAAACTCGTCATCGTCGAGACCGATCCCGAGCTGCCACCGGTTCCCTACATGGCGATGTACCGCAATGATCGGCCCTCGACCTTCGTCGCCGAGATCGCCCAGCTGGCGACGCAACTCTGCGACTTCACGAAACAGTTGCAGCGTTAGCCCGCTATCGCCAGACCGTCCTGCGGCTACCAGAACGGCGGCGCAACAGACGGCCGTGATCGTGAACCAAGGTTGCGCCCCTAGGTAGCAGAGGCCTCGACCGGCGCGGTAGCCGGTTCGGAAATGGTCAGCACGAAGGCCAGCGCGGCCAGGGAGCAGACGCCGAGGAAGATGAACACCGCCGTCCAGCTATAGCTATCCAGCAGGAAGCCGGTGATCAGCGGCGCCATGGCGCCCCCCGCCTGGCCCGCGCTGTTGACCACGGATGCCGCCACCGGATAGGTCGATCTGGTGGTCAGTCCCATCGAATAGACCGAGAACGACGAGTAGCCGATGTTGAGCAGAAAGCCGGTACCGAACAGCAACAGACTGACCGCGAGCAGCCCATTGGGTGCGTAAACCAGAGCGACCATCATCACGCAGGTCGCTACCGCGCTGATCATCATGGTCGGTTTGCGACGGCGGTCCAGGATTCGATCCGACAGCCAGCCGCCGACGATATTGCCAAGCACCCCGCCAACAAAGGGCAAGGACGCCACGAAGCCGACCTGCATCAGTTCGAAGTGCTTTACCTCACCCAGGTACTTGGGGAGCCAGGCCAGGAGCACGTTCACCACTCCGGTCATCAGCAGATAGCCCAGACCACAGCCCCAGATATTCCAGGACCTGAACACGGAGCGGGACGTATCCAGGAGTGGGGTGCGCTCATAGCGCAGCGCGCGGTCGAGCCTGCCGAAGTCCCGGTGCTTACGGACCGACTCGCTGTGCGCGGTCGTCTGGTCTTCGATGTGCTTGGCTTCGGCATCACTGACCTGCCTACAGGCTCTCGGATCATTGGGGACGAGCCACCACCACAGCAAGGCGAGCAGCACGCCTGGCAGGGCGAAGGCGATGAACATGGTGCGCCAGCCATCTAGCAGAATCAGCGCTGCCCCCAACGGCGGTGCGATCACCGCGCCCATCTTGGCGGCGGACAGGAACGCCCCGGTAGCCGTGCCCTTTTCCCGCGGCGGAAACCAGCGGTTGATGGTGCTCAACATCGACAGGGGCAAGGCAGCTTCTGCGACGCCCAGAGCCGAGCGATAGATCTTGAGCATACCGATGCTGTGGGAGGTGCCGATCAGCAGCGTCACGAGCGACGTCAGGCCAATCGCCGCGGGAGCGACCACGCGCACGCTGACCTTGCTCAGCAGAAAGCCTGCCGGTATCTGACCGAGCGAGTAGAACAGGAAGAAGGCACTGACCAGCAGACCCACCTCGGCATTGGTCGCGCCGAACTCCTTCTGGATATAGGGCAAGGCGATGCCGATATTGGCCCGATCGGCTGCAGCGAGCATGTACACGACCACGATGACCGCCAGTACCACCCAGCGATAGCGGGTCCTAGACCGCGTCTGTAGCGCTGCCCGTTCCGCCACTGCCGGTTCCGGCTTTGAAGCCAGGGATTCGGTCATGAGTCCTCCGATTTTTATGTTTATTAAAGGTGACGGAGGTTTTACGACGGTCCATTAATGGAAAAAAGCGATAAAGAGGCACAGGCATTCATTCCCCTTAGGAATGCGCAGCACTCGCAGTCGGCGTGATAGCGATGCTTGAGCCCTTGGCAGCCAGCCTGCGGGTCGCGATTGCTGCACTCCTCGGTCAGGAATAAGGGGCGGAAACACGGATAACCGTCGGTCAGCCGGCGGGTCTGTGAATCCTGCCCCGGTTGATAGGCTGGCCCCACCACCCAGCACCCCAGGCGTGCCCTCCTCCCCCTCGCCCGCTACAATGCGCGCCTTGCCGTGCCACGCCTGATCGAGAAGAACCGCCATGTCCCTGCCGAAGCACCATCTGGAATTGCTCAGCCCTGCCCGCGATGTCGGTATCGCCCGGGAGGCCATCCTGCATGGGGCCGACGCCGTCTACATCGGCGGGCCGAGCTTTGGTGCGCGGCACAATGCCTGCAACGAGGTCAGCGAGATCGCCGAGCTGGTGACGTTCGCTCGCCGCTACCATGCGCGGGTGTTCACCACGATCAACACCATCCTGCATGACGACGAGCTGGAGCCGGCGCGCACGCTGATCCACCAGCTGTACGACGCGGGCGTGGATGCGCTGATCGTGCAGGATCTCGGCGTGCTGGAACTGGACATCCCTCCGATCGAGCTGCATGCCAGCACCCAGACCGACATCCGCACCCTGGCGCGGGCCAAGTTTCTCGACCAGGCCGGCTTCTCCCAGCTGGTTCTGGCGCGCGAACTGAATCTGCAAGAGATCTCCGCCATCGCCGCCGAGACCGATGCGGCCGTCGAATTCTTCATCCATGGCGCCCTGTGCGTGGCCTTCTCCGGCCAGTGCAACATCTCCCATGCCCAGACCGGCCGCAGCGCCAACCGGGGCGACTGCTCCCAGGCCTGCCGCCTGCCCTACACCCTGAAGGATGACCAGGGTCGGGTGGTGGCCTTCGAGAAGCACCTGCTGTCAATGAAGGACAACAACCAGAGCGCCAACCTGCGCGCCCTGGTCGAGGCCGGCGTGCGCTCCTTCAAGATCGAGGGGCGCTACAAGGACATGGGCTACGTGAAGAACATCACCGCCTACTACCGCCAGCTGCTCGACGAGATCCTTGAGGACCGCACCGACCTGGCGCGCGCCTCCAGCGGCCGCACGGCGCACTTCTTCGTGCCCGATCCGGACAAGACCTTCCACCGCGGCAGCACCGACTACTTCGTCACCGACCGCAAGGTGGACATCGGCGCCTTCGACTCGCCGACCTTTACCGGGCTGCCGGTGGGTCAGGTGGAAAAGGTCAACAAGCGCGACTTCATCGCCATGACCGAGGAGCCGCTGTCCAACGGCGACGGCCTCAACGTGCTGGTCAAGCGCGAGGTGGTGGGCTTTCGCGCCAACGTCGCCGAGCTCAAGGGTGAATTCGAAGAGGACGGCCAGAAGCGCTATCGCTATCGCGTCGAACCCAACGAGATGCCCGAGGGGCTGTTCCGCCTGCGTCCGAATCATCCGCTGTCGCGCAACCTGGACCACAACTGGCAGCAGGCCCTGCTCAAGACCAGCGCCGAGCGCCGCATCGGCGTGCGCTGGCAGGCCGAGCTGCGTGAGCAGCGGCTACAGCTGACCGCCACCAGCGAGGAAGGCCTCAGTGTCTCTGTCGCCCTGGACGGTCCCTTCGGCGTGGCCAACAAGCCGGAGCAGGCGCTGGAGGGTCTGCGCGATCTGCTGACCCAGCTGGGCACCACCGAATACCACGCTTTGGATGTGACCCTGGATGCACCCCATGCCTTCTTCGTGCCCAATTCGCAGCTCAAGGCGCTGCGCCGCGAGGCCATCGAGCAGCTGACCGCCGCCCGCGTCGCCGCCCACCCACGCGGCCGCCGCAAGGCCGAGAGCTGTCCGCCGCCGGTGTACCCCGAGTCGCACCTGTCGTTTCTCTACAACGTCTACAACCAGAAGGCCCGCGACTTCTATCATCGCCATGGCGTGCAGCTGATCGACGCGGCCTACGAGGCCCACGAAGAGCCCGGCGAGGTGCCGGTGATGATCACCAAGCACTGCCTGCGCTTCTCCTTCAACCTCTGCCCCAAGCAGGCCAAGGGCGTCACCGGCGTACGCACCAAGGTCGCGCCCATGCAACTGGTCCATGGCGACGAGGTGCTGACCCTGAAATTCGACTGCAAGCCCTGCGAGATGCACGTGGTGGGCAAGATGAAGGGCCATATCCTCGACCTGCCGCTGCCCGGCAGCCAGGCCGCGGCCAAGGCGCTGGCCAGCATCAGCCCGGAAGACCTGCTCAAGACCATCCGCAACAAGCCGACCGGATACAGTCACTGAGCCCTGACGGGCCCAGTGCGTCCGCCCCGGGCTGACGTCAGCGACTGGCCTGTGGCGCCTGGCGCGCCACGCCATCGTAGGCGTCGAGCATCCGCCCACACCAGGCAGTGATGGGATCGTCCTGGGCCAGCAGGGGTTGGGCACTGACGATCCGCGCCCACTGAAAGGCGCCGAAGACGATGTGATCGGCATAGGCCGGGGTCTCGCCAGCCAGGTAATCCTGCAGTGCCAGGGTGCTGCGCAGGGGCTTCAGGACTTCGCGAAAGGCCTGCAGCGCGGTCTCGCGCTGTCCGGCCAGGGCCTCCAGAGAGACGCCAAATGCCGCCTCGCGGGTTCGCTTGAAATAGTCCTGGTCGGCTTCATCCAGCACCGCATGGACGTCGGGCAGGATCAACCGCGCCAGCGCCGGATGGACACTGTCCGCGACCCACTGATTGATGAAGCGCGTCGTGGCCTTCAGCGAAGCATCGCCCAGCAGCGACGGACGCTCGGGGTATTGGCGATCGAGGTATTCGGCGATGGCCCAGCTGTCGCTCACCCACTGGTCGCCATCCACCAGCACCGGCACCTTGCCCTGCCCGGAAGCGGCGATGGCTTGCTTCTCGTGAAAACGCCAGGCCACGGTCTCGACCGGCAGCCCCTTGTGGGCCAGCGCCAGCCGTATGCGCCAGCAATAGGGGCTGAAGCGGCAGCTGTCGTCGGCACCGGTCAGTTCGTACAGGCGTAGTGGAAGGGTCATCAGGAGGTTCCTCGTCGTTGTTCATCAGGTCATCCAGGAACGGCAGCCTGCAGGAAGGTTGGTCCACCGCGGCGGCTCATCACACCTTCCTAAGACCACGCCTCGACAGCAAGTGTCCAGGTCGCATGGGATCGCCACGCCACGGGCAACCGCTCTCCGAAAGGGGCTACCAGGGTATGCATCACCGCGGAGATCGGACCCTCGAGGTAACTGTCATGTCATGGCCTGAGCGCTGACCGCACCGAGACGGCCTTCACGCAGCGGACCTGACCTTTCAGGGTATCCGGATAGCATCGTTCAGTGACGTTCGCCGCTCTATCCATTCGCCAGCCCAAGCTATCAAATCGACAGGTCATACCTGGCTATTTTCAATTACTTACCGGCAAAGTGACCTATTTCGCCGGGTACTGCCCTGCACAACGCCTCCCTACAATGGCCTCACAACAAGAAAAGCGCCAAGCGCGTGAGGACCGAGCCATGTATCGCGACCACATCGTCAAACCTCGTGCGACAGATAGCCTTCCCTTTATGGCCATGGTAGCCGTCGCAGTCTTTTTCCTGGCCTGCGTCTATGGCGTCGGAGAAGGCGGTCTGGCCCGCCTCATGGGGCCGATCGTGCTCGACCTCGAAGCCCCGATGCTGCGCAACATCGCGGTCTCCGGGACCCTGACCCTAACCCTGATGCTGAACCTGTTCATCCTCGGCCGGTTTCCGCTGAAGGCTCAGGTCGTCACCGTCTGGTGCGAGTTGCTGCTGCTGTTCCTGCTGTTCTTCGATACCTTCGATCTGTCCTACAGCTTCATCTTCAGCAAAGTCGGCTTCATGATCACCCAAGGGGTGTTCACCACCGTCTACGTCTCGGCGCTTTCAATCGCCATCGCCTTCGTGCTGGCCTTGCTCGGCGCCACCGCGCGCCTTTCAGCCAATGGCTTTGCCGTCGCCATCGCGAGTTTCTACACCTCGTTCTTTCGCGGCGTACCCCTGCTGATCCAGATCTACCTGATCTACCTCGGCATTCCCCAACTGGGTTATGTCGTAGGCGCAGTGCCGGCGGGGGTGCTCGCTCTGTCGCTGTGCTATGGCGCCTACATGACCGAGATCTTTCGCGCCGGAATCAGCAGCATCCCGCGCGGGCAATGGGAGGCCTGCCGGGCAATCGGCCTTACTCCCTTCCAGGCCATGACCCGCGTGATCCTGCCGCAGTCGATGCGGCTCATCATTCCGCCGACCGGCAACCAGTTCATCTCGATGCTCAAGGACAGCTCTCTGGTATCGGTGATCGGGGTCTGGGAGCTGATGTTCCTGGCGCGTACCCAAGGGCGTGCGGAGTTCCGCCATCTGGAAATGCTGATCACGGCCGCGGTGCTCTATTGGGTGCTGTCGATCCTGCTCGAAACCGTGCAGGCCCGCCTGGAAAAGCGCTTCGACCGCGCCCATCGCTAACCCGGGAGCAACCCATGCATCAGACCTCTGCTTCATCCAACCTCAACGCGGCCGTCTCGGTGCGAGATCTGCAGAAGTGGTACGGCGACTTCCAGGTCCTCAAGGGGATTGATCTGCACATCGCCAGCGGCGAGATCGTCGTGATCTGCGGCCCCTCCGGTTCGGGCAAGTCGACGCTGATCCGCTGCCTGAACCTGCTGGAAGACTTTCAGCGAGGCGAGATACGAATTGCCGGCCAGGTGCTGACCCGCGAAGCGGCCAGCGTGGCCAGTATCCGCCGACAAGTCGGCATGGTGTTCCAGCAGTTCAATCTCTTCCCGCACCTGACGGTGCTGGAGAACCTGATGCTGGGGCCGCGACTGGCCGGCAAACTCGATCAGACCGAAGCTCGAAAACTTGCTCTGCAGTACCTGGCGCGGGTGCGGATCGCCAACCAGGCGGACAAGTATCCCGGCCAGCTATCCGGTGGTCAGCAGCAGCGGGTTGCCATTGCCCGTGCGCTGTGCATGAAGCCACGCATCATGCTCTTCGACGAACCGACCTCAGCGCTCGACCCGGAGATGGTCAAGGAAGTCCTGGATGTGATGGGCGAACTGGCTCAGGACGGCATCACCATGCTCTGCGTGACCCACGAGATGGGCTTCGCCCGCAAGGTCGCCGACCGGATCATCTTCATGGACCAGGGCCAGATCATCGAAGAGGCCCGTCCGGACGAATTCTTCGATAACCCACGCCAGCCACGGGCGCGCGAATTTCTCTCGCAGATCCTCAGTCACTGACCACAGCCGCTACACCCCTCACGACAACAACAAACGTGTATCCGGAGACATCACCATGACCCCAGCCGCTCGCCTTCTCACCGCTCTCGCCGCCGCTACAGCCCTGGGAGCCGCCCTGCCCTCCGCCTGGGCCGGCGCGACCCTTGACCGCATTCACCAGACCAAGGTCATGAAGGTGGCCACCGCAGCCAATTGGCCACCGCAATCCTTTCTCGGCGAGGACAATCAGCTGCGCGGCTTCGACATCGACGTGGCGACCGAGATCGGGCGACGACTCGGGACCAAGGTGAACTTCGTGACCCCCGAGTACGGCATCATCACCGCCGGTCGTTGGGCCAATCGCTGGGACCTCTCCGTCGGCTCTATGACACCGACGACCGCCAGGGCGCGGGTGCTCGATTTCCCTGCCGTCTACTACTACACGCCCTATGTGTTCACGGTGCACAAGGACGCCGCCAAGACGACGCTCTCCGAGCTGAATGGCAAGAAAATAGGGGTGGAGGCCGGTACCACTTCAGAGGATTACATCAACAGGCGTCTGAAGATCGATGCCGCCGATGTACCCGCGTTCACCTACGAGGTGGAGCCTGGCGAAGTCCTGACCTATGGCGACAGCATGGGTCCGCTCGACGACCTGCGCATGGGCAACGGCACCCGGCTGGACGCCACCCTGTCTGCGCTACCGACCGTATTAGGGGCTATCAAGGCCGGTTACCCCATCACAGCCGTGTCGGGCAAACCGGCCTACTACGAACCCCTCGCCATCGCGGTCGACAAGGGCGACGAAGCCTTCAACGCGGAGTTGACCAAGGCCGTCACCGATATGAAAGCCGACGGCACGCTCAAGCAACTCTCGCAGAAATGGTACGGCACTGACCTCACCCTGATTCAGTAACCATCGTTCCAGATGCCCGTGCCCGTCATGCGGCGGGTACGAGGACCACTGCTGCCCGAAAAAGGACACCCACTGATGGCTGCCTACAGCAACAACTACTACACCGGAACCATGCGTGCGACCACGCAACGCGCGCCTTTGCTAGGCAATTTAGTGGCGGACGTCTGCGTCATCGGTGGCGGCCTGGCCGGTTTGAGTACGGCCCAGGAGCTGTCAGCACGTGGCCGTTCGGTGGTCTTGCTGGAAGCGAATCGCGTGGCTTGGGGAGCCTCCGGCCGCAACGGCGGATTTGTGCTGCAGGGCTGGTCGGAAGGTCTGTCCGCAATCGAACGGCGCTGCGGTCGTCAGACCGCAGCCGCCTTGTTCAAGCTATCGCTGGAAGGTGTCGACATCGTCCGTGACACCATCGCTCGCCACCAGTTGCCCAGGTGTGCGCCCACGTCCGGCAAGCTCAGCGTGGTGCGCTACGAGGATGGCATCAATCTGCAACGGACCCGCGATCGCATGGCGCGGGACTTCGGTTTCGAACTGGAGTATCTGGACACCGAGCAGATCCGTGAGCGTCTGAAGACAGATCGCTATTTCCAGGCGCTGCGCGACACCCATGGCTTTCACTTCCACCCCTTGAACTACTGCCTGGGGCTGGCGGAACTATTCGAGGCCGGCGGCGGCGTGATCCACGAGCGCACGGCAATGCGCGAGGTGGTGAGCCAGGCGGACCGGCACCGGGTCACGACCGACCAGGGTTCGGTGACCTGCCGCGACGTGGTCTACTGCTGCGGAGGCTATGGCGGTACGGAGTTTGGACGACTCCGCCGCGCCTTTCTGCCGATTGCCACCTATGTGGTGCTGACCGAGCCTCTGGGTGAGCGGCTCGCGACCGCCATGACCACCACGGATGCGGTCGGCGACAACCGACGCGCCTCGGACTACTACCGCATCGTCGAAGGCGATCGTCTGCTCTGGGGTGGCCACATCACCACCCACAACCTGCAGGACGAACAACGCCTGGGGCAATTGCTCACCCGCGACATTCTCGCAGTCTATCCCCAGCTGCAGGGCCTGAAGATCGCCAAAGCCTGGTCCGGACTGATGGGCTATGCGCGCCACAAAATGCCGCACATCGGTCGCCTGGCGCCAGGCGTATGGACCTGTACTTCATTTGGGGGCCATGGTATGAACACCGCACCGATCGGGGGTCGCGTCATAGCGGAAGCCATCTGTGGCGAGACGGATCGTTATCGGCTGTTCTCCGCCTATGGCCTCGAATGGAACGGCGGTCCCGTCGGGCCAGCGGCCGCGCAGACCGTCTATGCCTATCTCAAGCTGATGGACAAATTCCAGGAAGCCCGGGCGCACGGACACCGCTGAGCCGAGGAAAGGTCATGGATGCACGCAATACCGGAGCGCTGTTTCAACTGACGGAGAAGGATCGGCAGCTGCTGACTCTGTTGCAAGCCAATGCCCGCGAACCCACTGCGGCCCTGGCGCGCAAGCTGGGCGTCTCGCGCTCCGCCGTACAGGAGCGGATCACCCGCCTGGAGCGGGCCGGTGTGATCACCGGCTACAGCGTTCGCATCGATCAGGATCGCCTGCAGCAGGTGATCAACTGCTTCACCATGACCTCCTGTACCAACAAGAGCTACACGGATGTCATGACGCACCTGCGCAATATGGACTCGGTACAGGCCGTGTACGCCGTGTCGGGTGAGTCCGATTTCATCATCCATCTCGCCACTCACACGCTTGGCGAGCTGAATGCGGAGCTGACCCGCATCAACATGATCAAGGGTGTCGCCCACACGGCCTCGCACATCGTGATGGAAACCAAGTTCAGCCGGAAACTGACGGTCTGAGCGAGCATTAGCGCGCCAGAGCGCAGTCTCGATAGCAACTGCCTCACCAGTAGCTCACGTGTTGCTTCGCTGCAGTGCAGCAACCAACGGCAGTCCCAAGCTCGTCTCCCCCGACAGCCGTCCACCCATGATCTCGATGACCTCCCGTTTCCTGGCTCTGAGGAAAGTTGTGCTCGCCGGCCGGACTCTCCGTCTGGCTGGCGAAAGTCGCGAGCCAGGCGACTACTGCAGAAGTCCTTCCTCAAGCCGCGCTCTCGCCCCGCGTATCGGCTACAGTTCAGCCAACCCTTTGGCTACCGCGAACGCTCGGCGCCAGAAGACCCGCGCGAGAGAAGGCGCGCAGAGCACAACGAACCAGGAGTCACGCATGGAGCAGGACAACCACGAGCAGGACTACATCACCTCGCTGGAGACGCTGGAAGGCCTCTACGGCCAGGTCGCGGCGCCGTCGATCCTCAAGGAGGTCGACCATATCCACCCCGCTTACCAGCCCTTCATCGAAGCCGCGTCCTTCGTGGTACTGGCTTCATCGGGACCCCAGGGACTGGATGCATCGCCGCGCGGCGATGCGCCGGGTTTCGTGCATGTCGAGGACGCCAGGACGCTCTACCTGCCGGACCGCCGGGGCAACAATCGCCTGGATACGCTGCGCAACATCCTCCAGGATCCCCAGGTCGCGCTGCTGTTCCTGATTCCCGGCATTGGCGAGACGCTGCGGATCAATGGCACCGCCCGTATAGCCGTCGACCCCGCACTGCTGGCGCGCTTCGAGGTCAAGGGTCAGCGCCCGCGGACGGTGCTGGAGATCAACGTCACCAGTGTCTACTTCCAGTGCAGCCGCGCGGTGATCAGGGCCGGCTTATGGGATGCCTCCAGACACCTGCCGCGCAGTGCGCTGCCTTCTCCCGGGTCGATCCTCAAGCAGCTCTGTCCTACCCAGATAGACGGCGATGCCTATGACCAGGCCCTGCCACAGCGGATCGCCAGCACCCTCTACTAGGCCGCCCCGCCCCGCTTCCAGACCCAGCAAGGACCTCCCATGACCTTCACGGATATTCTCGTTCCCACCTATACGAATCTGCTCGGCGCCCTGTCGGCCTGGCTCGGCAAGGCCGAGGCTCAGCGGCCGGACGGTGCCGCCGAGGCGCTGCTGGTTGCCCGCCTGGCGCCCGACATGTTCCCGCTCGCCACCCAGATCCGCTTCGCCTGCGTCCAGGCCCAGGAAGGGATGTTGCGACTGCACGGCCAGGCCTTTCCGCCCGAACTGACAGACCTGCTCAACGAAGGCCGCCACGCCGCCGAAAACCCGGGCACCCTCGCCCAGGCGCAGGCCCGCATCCGCGAAACCCTGGAGCGGGTGCAGACGATCACGGGCGCAGGCTCTCCGCTCAAGGAGGGTGCGCCGGTCGCTCACGAACTGCCCCAGGGACTGGTGTTCGACTTCACCGCCGACCAGTACGTCCGCGACTGGGCGCTGCCGCAGTTCTACTTCCACGTGATGACCGCCTACGCCATCCTGCGCACCCAGGGCGTGGAGCTGGGCAAGGCCGACTATGTCGCCCATGTACTGCCCTTCCTGAGGCCCGGGGCGTCGTCCTAGCCGCCAGGCGGCCAGCGCCCGAAGCCGCATCGCCTGGATCCGAGACAGGCCGCCAAAGCCCTGGTCGTCAGCCCTGGAGATCAGCTGACCGCCAGGCGCGGCCTGAGCTTCAGGGCCGCGTACTGCAGCAGCATGATGGTCTTGCCGTCGCGAATGGTCCCGGCATCGATCATCGCCAGCGCCTCGCCCAGGTCGACCTCGAGCACGGCGATGTCCTCGCCTTCCGCGACATTGCCACCCCCGGCCGACTTGCGATCGCCAGGGGCGTATTCGCTGACGAAGAAATGCAGCCGCTCGGTCACCGAACCGGGACTCATGAAGGCATCGAACACCTGCCGCACTTCCCGCACCTGAAAGCCCGTCTCCTCCTCGACCTCGGCGCGGATGCGCACCTCGGGCTCAGCCGCATCCAGCAGGCCGGCAGGCGCCTCGATCAGCAGGTCGTCGTGCCCGTTCACGAAGGCCGGATAGCGCAGCTGGCGCGTCAGCACCACGGTGCAGCGTCGGGGATCGTAGAGCAGGATGGTCGCGCCATTGCCGCGATCGTAGGTCTCCCGTGATTGCCGCTGCCAGGTGCCGTCACTGCGCAGGAAAGCGAAGGTGGTTTTCTTCAGGACGAACCAGTCATCAGACAAAACCTCGACCTCTTCAACACGAATACGCGGGGCGATGCTCATGGGCGATCCTCTGGGTTGGCGGGCGGTGTTTACCGTCCTGGGGCTTCGCGCTAGAATTCGTGCAGTTTCGTGCAGTTTCGTGCAGTTTCGTGCAACGTCAAGAATTTTCGTGCAGGAGTATCCGATGCTGACCCGTGAACGCAAGGCGCTTATCCAGCAGGTACTGCGCCAGGAAGGCCGGCTGGTGGCCAAGACCTTCAGCCAGCAGCTGGGGGTCTCGGAAGACACCATTCGCCGCGACCTGCGGGAGCTGGCGGCTGAAGGTGTGCTGCAACGCGTGCATGGCGGCGCCTTGCCGGCGTCGGCTGCCGTCGCGGACTACGCCAGGCGCGAAGAGGCGTCCACGGCCAGCAAGGTGGCGCTCGGCCAGGCGGGTAGCCGACTGATCCAACCGGGACAGATCGTCTTTATCGATGGCGGCACGACCAATGTCCAACTCGTCCGCCACCTGCCCAGGGAGCTTGAGATCACCGTGGTGACCCATAGCCCGAACATCGCGGTGGAGCTGGTCGAGCATCCGCTGATCGAGGTCGAGCTCACTGGTGGCCGCCTGTTCAAGCACTCCATCGTGACCCTGGGCGCGGCCTGTGCGGAGGCCATCGCCCGGGTGCGGGTCGACAGCTACTTCATGGGCGTGACCGGGCTGCATCCCGAGACGGGCGCCACCACCGGCAATGCCGAGGAAGCCGCGATCAAGCGCATCATCAGCCGCCAGGCGGCGGAGACCTTTATCCTGGCGACGCGAGAAAAACTCGGCACGGCCTCTCCCTACGGCATCATCCCGCTGGCGGATGTCAGTACCCTGGTAACGGATGCGGCGCCTGCCGACGAGGCGCTCGGGGCGCTGCGTGCGGCGCTTTCCGTGATCCACACCTGACGCCCCTACCGCCCTGGCATACCCTTCGCCTGATAAGCTGAGCCGCAGTTGCGTGTTTCGGCCCTGCAATAAACGCGGGTCGACGCCTGACACCGCTTGCCACTCCCTGAGTCCATTGCCGAAGAGTCCCGCGGATGACGCTTTCAACTGGAGCAAGACGCGTCGTGTTCGCCCTGCTCTGTCTGGCCGGTCTCTTGCCACTGGCCCTGGCTACCCAGGCGCCCACCGTGGCGGTGGCCGTCTACCGCGGCCCCGCGGGGTGCGACGACTGCTCCGAAACGGTCCGGACGGCCCTCGAACGGCTGGACCCCCGCTATCACGTTGACTTCGTCGGCCCGGCGGAACGCATCGACATCACGCCTGCCAACCTGCGCCGCTACAGCCTCTATGTACAACCGGGCGGTGGCCAGGATATTCCCGCCGCGCTGGCCAGCCTTGGGGATGCGCGCAGCGCCGCGCTGCGTAACTACGTCGCCCAGGGTGGACGCTATCTGGGGCTGTGCATGGGCGCCTACCTTGCCGATGCCGGAAACCTCAGGCTCATACCCGACGATCTGGACTCGGAGGTGGGACGTCCCGGCTTTCCCGTGACCACCATCGACGACGCCGCGGTCGCGGTTCGCTGGGCAGGCCATGATGACCACGTCTTCTACCAGGACGGCCCCTACCTACCGCCCAGTCATGCACCTGGCGTTCGCGTGCTGGCGACCTATGCCAACGGGGACATCGCCGCGGCCCGCTATCCCTTCGGCCGTGGCGTGGTGGCCTTGAGCGGACCGCATCCGGAGGCCGATGCGAGCTGGTTCGAACAGGCCGACATCCCACCGGCGAGCCGGCCTCGGACGTCCCTGTTCAAGAGCCTGATGGACGAAACCCTGCGCTGAGGCCGTGCTCTAGCGGCCCTGCAGGAAGGGTGCGCAGTTCGACGCCATTGCCCGTCGGAATGGCGAGGTCAGTGGGATTATGCAGCGCACTTCGGTGGATTTTAGCGAACATGACCTTGCTGCTCTTGCTGTGTCCCTCCCGTCCAACTACCGAACGTTCAAACACCTATTATCCCGCCAGCGCCCAGATATAGATAAACATTGGAAACACTGCGGACATATCCATCGATATAGAACTGCCAACTAAAACTTTTGTAGTTTGGCCAACTGATTTGAAGCACCACCCTAGCCTGCAACTCGCTGCCCCTATTCGTAATTTCATCGCTGAACTTGCGAGCAGTGGCTATGAACCTGCCCACCTCCCGCGCTGCGTCCAGACTGCGCCGGCATCCAGCACTTTTCGCTACGCAGAGCGCCGCTGGGTGCGATCCCTGAAGACGCGATTTCACTATCGGAACCGCCTTTCGGCGCAACGCCTGTTGCCCGTTTCGCTTACCCCTGCGAGTGCGCGGGCCATTGACCTCGCATTGTCCCAACGCAACGCCCTGGAACTTCGCGATGACTCACCGTTATCGTGAAAACCATTATCGAAAGAATATTAACGCTAACTACAACAACTGTTTTTATTTGATGAACTGGCGCTAGGCCACTATAAATTTCCAACTGTCCGCTCCGAAAGCCTAACTATTGACGTCACTATTCCGCCGTCAATCCTGGCTAGTCGCAAACACTAGCCTTTCCCGAGGAGCTTTCAGATGTTCAAGAATTTCCGGATTGGCACCCGCCTTATCGTGTCCTTCATCGCCGTGGCATCCATCAGCCTGGTGGTGGGATTGGCAGGCCTGAGCAACAGCAGTCAGATCAATGATCTGGCGACTCAGCTTTATCAGAACGAGCTGCTCGGGCTGTCCTATATCAAGGAGGCCAATCTGAATCTGGTCTTTATCGGTCGTGCGCGCAGCAACTACCTGCTGGCAACCTCCGAAGAGGATCGCAACCGGGCTCAGGCGGAGGTCAAGCTGGGCCTGGCCAACGTGCGGGACAATCTCGCCAAGGCCCGCCCCCTCTTTAGCAGCGAAGCCTCGGCCGCCAATTTCCGCCAGATCGACGAGTTGCTCGGCAGCTACACCTCCCAACTGGACCAGGCGATGGCGATCGCGGGCAAGCGGACGCTGCGGGACGCGGATCCCGAGCTGGACACTCAACTGGTCAGTGTCCGCCGCTATGGCGACCAGGTGGGCGTGCTGATGACCGAGCTGTCCAAGCGCAAGGAGCAGAACGCCAGCGACGCCAACGACCTCACCGACCAGATCTATGCCCGCAGCCGGGTCATGCTGATCGGCATCATCGCGGGGGGTGTGGCCTTTGGCATCCTGCTCGGCTTCCTCATGAGTCGCAGCATCACCCGACCCCTGCGCGCCGCGGTCGAGATCGCCGATCGTCTGGCCGCTGGCGACCTCACCCAGCGCATCGACGCCGAGGGCCGTGACGAGACTGCCGCCCTGCTGCGCGCCATGGAGGGCATGAACCAGCGCCTGTCGCAAATCATCAGCGATGTCCGCAGCGCCTCCGATGGCCTGGCCAGTGCCTCGGAAGAGATCTCCGCCACTGCCCAGAGCATCAGCCAGGCCAGCACCGAACAGGCCGCCTCCGTCGAGGAGACCAGCGCCAGCGTCGAGCAGATGTCGGCCTCCATTGCCCAGAACACCGAGAACGCCAAGGTCACCGACGGCATGGCCGGCAAGGCCAACCGCGAGGCCAACGAAGGCGGCCAGGCCGTCAGAGACACCCTGGTGGCCATGAAAACCATTGCGGCCAAGATCAGCATCATCGACGACATCGCCTACCAGACCAACCTGCTGGCTCTCAACGCCGCCATCGAGGCGGCGCGGGCCGGCGAGCATGGCAAGGGCTTCGCCGTGGTGGCTTCGGAGGTGCGCAAGCTGGCGGAGCGCAGCCAGGTCGCCGCCCAGGAGATCAGCAACGTCGCCCAGGGCAGCGTGGCCCTGGCCGAGCGCGCGGGCTCGCTGCTGGACGAGATGGTGCCCTCCATCAGCAAGACCTCCGACCTGGTGCAGGAGATCACTGCTGCCTCGGAAGAACAGACCTCCGGCGTCGAGCAGATCAACAGCGCCATGCTGCAGCTCAGCCAGGTCACCCAGCAGAACGCCTCGGCCTCCGAGGAACTGGCCGCCACCGCCGAAGAGATGAGCAGCCAGGCCGAATTGCTCCAGCAACTGATGGAGTTCTTCACCCTGAACAGCACCCTGGCTGGCCAAGAGCTACCGCGTCCCGCTACCAAACGCTCGGGACCGGGGCTGGCCAAGCGAGCCGCTGCGCCGATCGACAACTCGCGGCATGCCAGCCAAGGCGGCATCCCCTTCGGCTATGCCCGTTTCGAAGAGCCGGCCTGAGACCGGTCCGGTAATACGGTCCCCTTCGGCGAGGTGTTCACTCCGGGTGAGCACCTCTGTCTGCAAGACGGCGGGTGGACACTAGTCAGCAAGCCTCAGCGGCTTACGCCGAGAAAGGCTTTGAGGTCGAGCATGATAGCCGTGACCTCTTTCTTATCGGTGAAGCCGATCCGCGGCCAGTCATAGCGACTGTCCCGTTCGGTGGGGTGGCCACTGTCGACTTTCAACTGTCTGAAGAACTGTCGGGTTTCGACGATCCCTCGGCCCGCGCGCCTGGCATGGGATTCGATCTCGAAGGCGATCTCGCCCAGATTGCCCTCGGCCAGTCCGGCGACTGGGCGATACAGGAAGATCTGGCCTCGTTCGGCCTTCACGCACCTGAAGCCATGCCCGCTTTCCAGCTCGTACAGCGATCCGTAGATATCCGTCAGCAATCGTCTGGCCGTCTCGAATACATAGATATCCATCTCTCCCGCCCCCAGTTTTCGGCACACCATCACCGCAACAACTGCTTGAGCGCAGATGAATGGGAAACCCTAGCAGCCACCCAGGAATTAACTCCTGGCGGAAACATCGCCTCACAGTTGCGGGACAGCGCTAGCGAAGGACGCCAGCCGACTCCCGCTCTGACTATGGGGTTTCAGCGTCTACCGTGGAAGGGCGAGACTTTTCGACAGACGCGCCGATGCGCTGCAGCGGCTCCAGAATCCGGTGCAGACAGTCGGCGGGTAGCGGTAGGTATTAATGACGAAACAGCACGGCGGGCCATCGAACAGGCCCGCGCCGGCGGCAAGGGCTAGAGCTAGCCCTTGAAGCCCTTGCCCACCAGATAGACCTCGCGCGAGCGGGGGCGCGAGGCTTCGGGCTTGCGGATCGACACCTTCTCGAAGGAGGTACGTACGTCTTTCAGGAAGACATCGGAGCCTTCGCCCTGGAACACCTTGACCACGTAGTTGCCGCCAGGCTTGAGCACCTGGCGCACCATGTCGAGGGTCAGCTCCACCAGGTACATGGCGGCGGCCTGGTCGGCGGCCGCGACGCCGCTGATGTTGGGCGCGATGTCGGAGACGATCAGGTCGGGCTGGCGGCCTTCGAGCATGCCGAGGATCTTCTGGAAGACGGCATCGTCGGTGAAGTCGCCCTGGACGAAGTCGACGTTGTCGAGGGCCCCCATCGGCAGGATGTCAGTGGCCACCACCCGGCCCTTCTCGCCCACGATGCCGCCGGCCACCTGCGACCAGCCGCCGGGCGCGGAGCCCAGGTCCATGACCAGCATGCCGGGCCGGATCAGCTTGTCCTTCTCGTTGAGCTCGATCAGCTTGTAGCTGGAGCGCGAGCGCAGGCCGTCTTTCTGAGCGCGTTTGACATAGGGATCGTTGACGTGTTCATCCAGCCAGCGACGGCTGCTTTTGGATCTTTTCATGTTGGAGCTACCACGGGAAAGCGGGTGAGGAGCGGACGCGCGCCAGGTCTGGCCGGCCGCAAAGTGGCGGCGATTATAAGCCGATAACGCCCGGGGACGAATCGGGGATCGCCCAAGCGACCGCCAGGCCGCCCAGTGGAGCGCCCATCGTCCCGGCCTGACAGCGCTGGAGCCGCCGGGTACAATCGCCGCCCTACCCCTCCTCGTCCCTTCCTTTGCCGGAGTCACCGGCCAGGATTACTGTCATGATTCGCATCAACGAACTGTCTCTGCCGCTTGACCACACCCCCGCCGAGCTGCGCCAGGCCATCCTGGAACGCCTGAAGCTGAGCGACGCCGACCTCCTCGATTTCACCGTGTTCAAGCGCAGCTACGATGCGCGCAAGAAGAACAGCGTCATCCTGTTCATCTACATCATCGACCTGGAAGTGCGCGACGAGGCGGCGGTGCTGGCGCGCTTCGCCAATGACCTGCACGTGCGTCCGGCGCCGGACACCGGTTACTACCCGGTCGGCCAGGCGCCGGCCAACCTGACCGAGCGCCCGCTGGTGGTGGGCTTCGGTCCCTGCGGCCTGTTCGCCGCCCTGCTGCTGGCCCAGATGGGCTTCAAGCCCATCGTGCTCGAACGCGGCAAGGACGTGCGCAGCCGCACCAAGGACACCTGGGCGCTGTGGCGCAAGAAGGTGCTGAGCCCCGAATCCAACGTGCAATTCGGTGAAGGCGGTGCGGGGCTGTTTTCCGACGGCAAGCTCTACAGCCAGATCAAGGATCCGAAGTTCTACGCCCGCAAGGTGATGCACGAATTCGTCCGCGCCGGCGCGCCGGAAGAGATCCTCTACGTCAGCAAGCCGCACATCGGCACCTTCCGCCTGACCGGCGTGGTCGCCGCCATGCGCGAAGAGATCATCGCCCTCGGCGGCGAAGTCCGCTTCGAGAGCAAGGTGACCGACCTGGTGATCAACGACGGCCAGCTCGAAGGCGTGGTGCTCGCTAGTGGCGAGACCCTGCACAGCCGCCACGTGGTGCTCGCCCTGGGCCATAGCTCGCGCGACACCTTCCGCATGCTGCACCGCCAGGGCGTGTACATCGAAGCCAAGCCCTTCGCCGTCGGCTTCCGCATCGAACACCCCCAGGGCATGATCGACCAGGCCCGCCTGGGCAAGTACGCCGGCCACCCGGAACTGGGCGCTGCCGACTACAAGCTGGTCCATCACGCCAGGAACGGCCGCGCCGTCTACAGCTTCTGCATGTGCCCGGGCGGCACCGTGGTGGCCGCCACCTCCGAGCCGGGCCGCGTGGTCACCAACGGCATGAGCCAGTACTCGCGCAACGAGCGCAATGCCAACTCCGGCATCGTGGTGGGCATCAATCCCGAGCAGGATTTCCCCGGCGATCCGCTGGCCGGCGTCGAGTTGCAGGAGCGCCTGGAATCGCGCGCCTACGAACTGGGCGGCAGCGACTATTGCGCGCCCGGCCAACTGGTCGGCGACTTCATTCGCGGCGTGCCCTCCACCGAATTCGGTGAAGTCGAGCCCTCCTACAAGCCCGGCGTACGCCTGGGCGATCTGGCGCCGTCGCTGCCCGCCTATGCCATCGAGGCCATTCGCGAAGCCCTGCCCGCCTTCGGCAAGCAGATCCGCGGCTTCGACCGCCATGACGCCATCCTGACCGGCATCGAGACCCGCACCTCGTCGCCAGTGCGCATCACCCGCGACAACGACAGCCTGCAGAGCCTGAACCTGCGCGGCCTGTATCCGGCCGGAGAAGGCGCCGGCTACGCTGGCGGCATCCTCTCTGCCGGCGTGGACGGCATCAAGGTCGCCGAGGCCCTGGCCAAGGCGATGCTCGCGGAAGGCGACGCCCAGGACGCGCCGCTGGTTCGGGCTGCGGGTTGATGAAGCTCGACGACATCAAGAAGCTCCACCAGAAGAAGTACCGCGCCGAATTCGGCCACTTCCTGGTGGAGGGCGAGCACCTGGCGCTGGAACTGCAAAAGGCCGCGCTGCAGCATCCCGCGCTGCAGCGCGCCGAACTCTATGTGACGGGCGCCTACGAACACTGGCAGAGTCCGTTCCGCACGCACCTGATCAGCGATCGCCAGATGGCGCAGCTCGCCGACACCAAGACCCCGCAGGGCATCCTTGCGGTGGTGCCCATGCCCCGGGAGCCGGTGGCAGCAGCGGTGGAGGGCGAGCGCGCCGTCTATCTGCACGAGATCCAGGATCCGGGCAACCTGGGCACCATCCTGCGCACCCTGGCCTGGTTCGGGCGCTTCCGCTGCCTGCTCAGCCCGGGCAGCGTCGACCCCTACAATCCCAAGGTGGTCCGCGCCAGCATGGGCGCCATCTTCCACACCCCGCTGGAGCTCGACGTCGAACTCGCCGGCCTGCAGGAGCGCTTCCCCCGCCTCGCCTGCCTGGACATGCAGGGTACGCCGGTGCAGTCGGCTGCCTTCCAGGCCTTCGACTGCTACCTGTTCGGCAACGAAGCCCGCGGCGTTCCGCGCGAGCAACTGGCGGCGCTGAACGCCCAGCCCTTCACCATTGGCGGCTCGGGCGCCATCGAGTCCCTGAATCTGGCGGCCACGGTGAACATATGCGCCTATGAGTTGAGTCGGTAGCGATCAGCCACGGGTACCGGGCGCGGTAGCGTCTGGAGGTTAGAGGACGCGTTACCAGTCCCCTTGCCGAGATGAGCACCACTGAGTGGCCATATCCCGGTCGGCGTTAGCGACCACTCGACGCCATGCCGCTGTGGCAAGCGGCACCAGGTGTCCGCTCAGGGTGTTCAGAAGCGCCAGCACCAGTGTCCCGCCTACCTGGGAATAAGGCTGCTACCCACCTGGCTGGCGGTTTGCGGATTCTAGATCGATCCGCCATCACGAACAGTGGCAAGCCCGCTGTGCGGCTTCACACGGCGGGCATTCCAGGTAGGCACCCAGGGCTAGTCTTGCGCCCTTCAGCCAGGCACAATCCAATAGTCATACGATGACAGACAAGACTCTGTGATCTGTGACGTTCGCCATTTGGCGTTTCCAACAACTACAACAAAAGGATGCGAGCATGAAAAAGCTCAAGCTAGCGGTAGGTTTCCTCTGCCTGTTCAGTGGCTATGTCGCGGCAGCGACGAATGATGAGAGTGATGTCGCCACCGCGGTCGACCAGCTGACCCAGGCCATGTGGCACAAGGATATCGCGCAGCTTAAGGCGCTGACCGCAGACAACCTGACCTATGGCCATTCGAGCGGCAACATCCAGGACAAGCAGGCATTCATCGCCGATATCGAGACGGGCAAGAGCGCGTTCAACGAGCTGAAGATGCTCAACCAGAAGATCACCCTGTCCGGGGACGTCGCTCTGGTGCGCAACCACTTTTCAGCTCAGGCCGTTAACAGTGGCAAGGTGGTGCCGACTGAAATCGAGAACTTTCAGATCTGGCAAAAACAGAAGGGCCATTGGCTGCTGATCGGTCGCCAGGCCTTTCGCTTCTGATCCACCCAGGAGTCCGCCGGTGTATCGCCCGCGCTGACTGAGCGTCGCGAGGCCTCGGCGTCGTTATCGCTGCATCACGAGCCGCGCGAAGGCCGGCCGAAACGGATCAACCTCGCACCTTGCGCCTTGTTTCCCGGCAAGCCGTAAGGTGCGACGGTGATGCACGAGAAACGCCCCTGGCTCGCTCCGCTTGACGTGGTTCGATCGACTGGGTGGCTTGACGTCGCCCTTTTCCGCACCGCCAGGCTTCGACGACGGCCGGTAACGCAGCGCACGCCGTGGCTACTCGCCTGGGAGCCAGCTGTGGACCCGGTAAGCTGAACAGTCCCGCCCCCAACCGGTCCGAATGGGAACAACTGCCGGGAGAATCGACCATGACGACAGCCAGCAATCTCTTGTGGGGCGCCTTGGCCATAGGTGTGGTGACAGGCATGCGCAGCATGCTGGCGCCAACCCTGGTCAGCGAGGCACTGGCAGCACGTGAGGATATCGCAGGCGCTGCCGAACCCGCACGTATCCTCGCGTCGCCTCGGGTACGGCAGTACGTGATACCCCTGGCGGCGGGAGAGCTGCTGGGCGACAAGCTGCCCTTCGCCCCGGACCGCACCATCGCACCCTCGATGCTGGTCCGTGCCCTGTCCGGTGGCGTCAGCGCCGCGGCACTCGCCGGCGCGCAGCGGCAACCGCGACTGTTGCCTGCCCTGATCGGGGCGACCGCCGCCTGTGTCGCCGCCAGGGTAGCGATCGATCTGCGCAAGGGCTACGCCAGCAACGCCTGGCTCAATGCCGGACTCGGCTTGGCCGAGGACTGCCTGGCCTTCTCGCTGGCCAGGGCCGGGTTGCGTCGAGCGCTGCGGGATAGCTAGGCCAGGGGTAGTACCTCGTTCGCAAGCCTTGTTTCAACGCGGCATACCTGGCTAGCCGCTGCGCTCGGCATTGGCCCGGCAAGGCCCTTTTTCGTATGATGCCAGGCCTTAACAGACGGAAGCTCAGGTGTGGACGCCTCGGCAAAACCGGCTTCTCCAAGCCAACCTGATCAGGCTGCAGCCCGCTGGGATGTGGGGGCGGCGGTCAGCCAGCTCTCCTGGGACGACCTGCGCATCATCAAGGCCCTCAGCGAGTCCGGCAATCGCGCGGCGACCGCCAAGAAACTGGGCATCAACGTCTCCACCGTTTCCCGACGGGTCGCGCAGGTGGAAAAAACCCTGGGCGTCGCGCTGTTCGACCATCGTCGCTCCGGCTACCAGCTAACCGTCGAAGGCGAGGAGCTGCGCGCCCTGGGCGAACGCGTCGAGCTGGATATCGTCAGCGTCGCACGGCGCGTATCCCGGGCTGCCCAGGGCCCACTCGGCAAACTGCGGATCACTACCAGCGACTCGCTGCTGCTGTACTTCCTGACCCCGATCATCGCCGACTTCAAGGCGGCGAACGAGGGCATGACCATCGAGGTGCTGGTGGGGAATCAGACCTTGAGTCTGGCCCGCGACGAGTCCGATATCGCGATCCGGGCCACCCGAAAGCCCGCCGACAGCCTGGTCGGGCGCAAGCTGGCCACCATCGCCTGGGCTGCCTATGGCAGTCGCCACAAGGCGCGGCAGGAGGATCCCTATGCGGCCGGTCAGGCCTGGGTGTCCTATGCCTCCGCCCTGGCCAACCTCAAGGCCGCTGCCTACCTGGAATGCCGGGTGGCGCCTGAGGATGTCTCCTACCGTACCGATTCGGTTGCCGCTGCGAGTGCGGCCATCGTGGCGGGGCTGGGCTTTGGCTTTCTGCCCTGCATGCTGGGCGACAGCACGCCCGGTCTGGTGCGCGTGGGGCCGGTGGTGGCGGAGCTCAACGACGAACTCTGGCTGCTGACCCATCAGGACATCCGCAAGTCCTGGCGGGTAAAGGCCTTCATGGCCTTTTGCGCGGCGGCGGTGGCCGAGCAGAAGGCGCTGGTGGAAGGCCAGCGCCCGCGGGAAGAGCGCGCAGACCCTGCCTAGGACGCACGACTGCCGATCACGGCCCGGCAGGCGATCTCGATCAGCTGCGGGCGCTGGGCCAGCCGCGAAACACCGATGATGTTGCTGGCGCAGCGCGGGGCCTCGCAGCCGTAGGCCGCCTTGCGCACCTTGCCGACGACGGCGAAGGCGGCATCCATGTCCAGCACATAGAGGGTTTCCTCGACGACGTCTTGCAGCGTCGCGCCATAGAGCGCTAGCAGTGTGCTGATGTTGTCGTAGGCGGTGCGCATCTGCTCGCCCATGGTGGAAAAGTCGCTGGGGCGACCCTCGCCGTCCAGCGGTGCGGGCGCTACCACATTACCGTCTGCGTCGTGATTGAACTGCCCCGAGACGAAGATTTCGTCACCTACCCTACGGGCCTGCGGATAGCCGTAAGCCTGCTCCCAGGGTACGCCCCAGTACGCCGTGTCCCTGTCCTTCAATTGTGCTGCTGCCATTGCCTGTTCCTCGCGGAAAGTGGATTCGCGATGACCGAATCCGGGTGATTAGAAGGCCAGACCCTAGCAGCATGCCGGCGCATCCGAAGGCGCAAATTTGCGCTTTCAAAGGCGCAAAAGTGCACAAGCATAACCTCGATCGATCCCTTACCTTGGATAGCAGTTCCGGTCACAACCGCTGCGAACGAGGCCACCGCCCCCTTGAAGGCGAGCCGCCGAGATCGCCGCACGGAGCACATCCCAAACCACTCTCAATCGATAGGTGAAGCCATGAACAACGCCAAAACCGAAGTCCTGACCCCCCTGAACAGCCAGCTGATCTTTATCGACCAGCAGCCGCAAATGGCCTTTGGCGTCCAGAGCATCGATCGCCAGACGCTGAAGAACAACACCGTCGGCCTGGCCAAGGCCGCCAGGATCTTCAACGTGCCGACCATCATCACCACGGTCGAAACCGAAAGCTTCTCCGGCCACACCTATCCCGAACTGCTCGCCGTGTTCCCCGAGGCGCCGCTGCTGGAGCGCACCTCGATGAATTCCTGGGACGACCAGAAGGTGCGCGATGCGCTCAAGCGCAATGGCCGCAACAAGATCATCGTCTCCGGTCTCTGGACGGAAGTGTGCAACACCACCTTCGCCCTCTCCGCCATGCACGACGCCGGCTACGAGATCTACATGGTCGCCGACGCCTCGGGCGGTACCACCCAGGCCGCTCACGACTACGCCATGCAGCGCATGATCCAGGCCGGCGTGATTCCGGTGACCTGGCAGCAGGTCCTGCTGGAATGGCAACGCGACTGGAAGAACCGCGACACCTACGACGCCGTCATGGACCTGGTGAAAGAGCATTCCGGCGCCTACGGCATGGGTGTCGACTACGCCTACACCATGGTGCACAAGGCCCCCGAGCGTGTCGCTCACGGCGCCACCCTGGCGCCGGTCGCCGCGGCCCTCTGAGCCACTGCCAGCCCCACCGTCTCTGGCGGGGCTGGCGCTTCCTTAGCCCAGACAGGAGTCCTGCTCATGAATGCCGCTTCCGCACCCGCGACCCTGGTCGTTCGCCACCAGGTTCATCCGCAGCACGAGCAACGCTACGAAAGCTGGCTGCACCAGACCATCGAGGCGGCCGGTCAATTCCCCGGGCACCTCGGGGTGGACGTCGGCCGGGAACGCCATGGCGATGCCCTGCAGTTCACCTCGGTATTACGCTTCGACGAGATGCAGCACCTGCAGCTATGGCTCGATTCCTCGGCCCGTCAGTGGCTCGTCAGCCAGGCACAGGCATGGCTGACTGATGGCGACAACACCGAGGTCCAGCTCGGCAAGGACTTCTGGTTCGCCCCCCGGCAGGCCGAACAGCCACCGCCACGCTGGAAACAGGTGGTCGTCAGCTTCCTGGTCATCCTGCCCCTGAGTCTGCTGGTACCCGCCCTCTGGCAGCCGGTATTCGGCGTCGCCCCCTGGCTGGCCGGCTACCTGATGAGCAACCTGCTGATCACCCTGAGCATCGTGGTGCTGGTGGTGTACCTGTTCATGCCGCTGGCCACCCGGGCGCTGGAGCCCTGGCTGAGCGCTGACCACTCATAACGCGCTGGCCCGGTCCGTCGCCCTTCCCCTTTTCGCCCTCGATAGCCCTTCCGTTCGTTCATAAGGAACACCCATGAGCGCTGATCTGATTCTGTTCAATGGCCGCCTGCACACGGTCGATCCCCAGCAACCCCAGGCCACCGCCGTGGCGATCAAGGATGGCCGCTTCATCGCGGTGGGTAACGATGCCGAAGCCATGGCCTTTCGCAGCGCGGCGACGCGGCTGATCGATCTGCAGCAGCGCTGTGTGATCCCTGGCCTCAATGACTCGCACCTGCACCTGATCCGCGGCGGCCTCAACTACAACCTGGAGTTGCGCTGGGAAGGTGTTCCGTCGCTGGCGGATGCGTTGCGCCTGCTCAAGGAGCAGGCCGATCGCACCCCCACGCCGCAGTGGGTGCGCGTGGTGGGCGGTTGGACGGAATTCCAGTTCGCCGAAAAGCGCATGCCCACCGTCGAAGAGCTGAACAGGGCAGCGCCGGACACGCCGGTCTTCGTGTTGCACCTTTACGATCGGGCGCTGTTGAATCGGGCGGCGCTCAGGGCCGTGGGCTATGACCGCCACACGCCCAATCCCCCCGGCGGCGAGATCCAGCGCGATGCCAAGGGCGATCCCACCGGCATGCTGATCGCCCGGCCCAACGCCCTCATCCTCTACGCGACCCTGGCTAAGGGGCCCACGCTACCGCTGGAGTACCAGGTCAACTCCACCCGGCAATTCATGCGCGAACTCAATCGCCTGGGCGTCACCAGCGCCATCGATGCCGGCGGCGGTTTCCAGAACTACCCCGAGGACTACCAGGTGATCCAGCAACTGGCCGACAACGACCAGCTCACCGTGCGCATCGCCTACAACCTCTTTACCCAGAAGCCCAAGGAGGAGCTGAACGATTTCAAGCACTGGACGAGCAGCGTCACCCTGCACCAGGGCACCGACTTCCTCCGGCACAACGGCGCCGGCGAGATGCTGGTGTTCTCCGCCGCCGACTTCGAGGACTTTCTCGAACCCCGGCCGGATCTGGCGCCGAGCATGGAAGACGAGCTGGAGCCGGTGGTGCGCCACCTGGTCGAGCAGCGCTGGCCCTTCCGGCTGCATGCCACCTATGACGAGTCCATCTCGCGGATGCTCGATGTCTTCGAGAAGGTCGATCGCGACATCCCCTTCAACGGTCTGCCGTGGCTGTTCGATCATGCCGAGACCATCAGCCCGCGCAACATCGAGCGCGTCCGGGCCCTGGGCGGCGGCATCGCCATTCAGCACCGCATGGCCTTCCAGGGCGAATACTTCGTCGACCGCTACGGCGCCAAGGCGGCCGAGGCCACGCCGCCCATCAAGCGCATGCTCGCCGAAGGGGTGCCGGTCGGAGCCGGTACCGATGCCACCCGGGTGGCCAGCTATAACCCCTGGACGGCGCTCTACTGGCTGGTGAGCGGCAAGACCGTCGGCGGCATGACGCTCTATCCAGAAGGCCTGCCACGGGCCACCGCCCTGCAGCTCTTCACCCATGGCAGCGCCTGGTTCTCCAGCGAGCAAGGCAAGAAGGGGCAGCTCAAGGTCGGCCAACTCGCCGACCTGGTGGCGCTCTCGGCTGACTTCTTCAGCGTCGAGGAAGAGCAGATCAAATGGCTCGAATCGGTGCTGACCGTGGTCGGCGGCAAGGTCGTCCATGCCGCCGGAGAATTCAGGGACCTGGCTCCGCCCACCGTACCGGTGATGCCGGACTGGTCCCCGGTGGCCATCGTCCCTGGCCACTGGCGACCTACCGCCCCGATGGCGGCCAGCCTCCACCAGTGCCTGGGCTCCTGCGCCGTGCACCAGCACGAGCACGATCGCGCACGCCGCAGCTCGGTGCCGGTCAGCGACCACCAGGGGTTCTGGGGGGCGTTCGGCTGCTCGTGCTTCGCCTTCTAGACCCGCCCGGGTCCAGCACCTGAGTCCTGGCGGAACAGGCCGGTGTCGCAACCAGGGCACCGCTGGCGGATCGCGAACCAGGCGGTAGCCGCCGCACCTCGTCGCTACCGCTCGCCGCCCTCCTCCCGTCCTTCGCTCTCCCTCGCCTGATCATAGGCACGCTGCGCCTCTTCCAGGGCGCCCCGGTGGGTCAGCGACCAGGCATAGAGGGCGGCAAAGGGTTCGCGCAACGAGGAGCCAAGGGCCGTGATTCGATACTCGACACCGATCGGCTGGGTCGGCAGGACCTTGCGACTGATGAGCCCGTTACGCTCCAGGCGCTTGAGCGCCTCGGACAGCGATTTATGGGTGATGCCATGGAGACGGCGCTTGAGGTCATTGAACCGCGCCGGCTGCGTGCACAGGACACTGAGGATCAACACGGTCCACTTGTTGGCTATGTGCTCCAGGATCGGTCGCGTTGCGCCGACATCGAGCGGCAGTTCGAGCTCGTCTTTCGACATGGGTATCCACCAGGCTATCTAGGCACCCTCAGGTGCGTTCTTGCGATCAGATATACGAATGATACCGTGCTCCTGGACATCCACAGCAACCTGGTGAGGATCCATGAACATGCTTTCAGCAAAAGTCGCGGTCGTGATCGGTGGACATGGCGGGATCGGTGGGGCCATCGCGGAGCGCTTCGTGGCCGAGGGCGCCACCGTCTACGCCACCAGTCGGCGTACCCCGGCTTGCGATGTCGACCTCGGCGCGGGTACGTTGCATGAGCGCAGCCTCGATGCGTCCGATGTGACGGCGCTCGCGGCCTTCTTCGACAGCGTGCGGCGCGAGGCCGGGCGGGTGGATGTGCTGGTGGTGAACGCCGGCCTCTCGGAGTTCGCGCCGCTAGAGGCCATCAGCGCAGAGCACTTCGACCGGACCTTCGCGCTCAACGTACGCGCCCTGCTCTTCGCCACCCAGGCGGCGACGGCGAGCATGCCCAATGGCGGCGCCATCGTCTTGATCGGCTCCATCGCCGCGGCGATCGGCACCCCGGGCTATGGCGTCTATGGGGCGAGCAAGGCCGCGGTGCGCTCCTTCGCGCGCACCTGGGCCAATGAACTGGCGCCCCGCAACATCCGCGTCAACGTCGTCGCGCCGGGCCCCACGGACACCGCCATGATGGCCGCGACCTCGGCGGAGGTACGTGAGCAGCTGAACAGGCTGATCCCGCTCGGCCGGATGGCACGCGTCGAGGAAGTGGCCTCGGCCGCGCTCTTTCTCGCCAGCGACCAGAGCAGCTTCATCACCGGCGCCGAGTTACCGGTCGACGGGGGCATGGCGCAGGTCTGAAAGGCGGCTCGCGCCTGGACGATCAGGCGCGTCCCACGGATGAAGCGCGTCCTGGCGCGGGCGGGCAGGCACGCGCCGTGGCCAGGAATCCCGCTCGCGAACGTCCGGAGCTTATCGCCGGAATCAGGGGTCCACTTTC
This sequence comes from Pseudomonas sp. AS2.8, assembly GCF_014190935.1. Classification (NCBI taxonomy): domain Bacteria; kingdom Pseudomonadati; phylum Pseudomonadota; class Gammaproteobacteria; order Pseudomonadales; family Pseudomonadaceae; genus Pseudomonas; species Pseudomonas sp. AS2.8. The sequence goes on along the minus strand of NZ_JACHVV010000001.1, from coordinate 857,225 downwards.
CTAGCCTCGCCTCCAGGAATGAGCCTCCATGATCACCCTCAACAGCTACACCACGGTCAAGCGCCGCGAGCGCGTGCCCCATGACCTGTTCGCGCACTACTGGCGTGACGTGCACGGCCCCTTGTGCGCCCGCCTGCCGGGGCTCGGTCACTACGTGCAATACCATTTCGACCGAGAGCAGGACGCCCATCTGTGGCCGCTGGCTGAGGGCATCCGGGAGATTTCCGACTACGAACTGGATGGGATGGTGGAGATCGGCTTCGCTGACGAGGAGCATCAGCGTACCTTCCAGGCCGCCAGCCCCGTGCTGTTCAGCGACGAGCAGAACATGTTCGCCGAGACGCTCGCCTATGATCTGCCCCATGGCTCGCAAGCCTTCAAGAACACGCTGGCGGACGAGCAGCACAACGGTCCCGACCAGCTGGATCGCCTCCAGCTGCACCTGCATCCCCGCGTCAGCCTCGAGGACCTGAACAATTATCTGCTGAACCAGCTGGGGCCCTGGCTGACCGCACAATCGGCCGTCCTGAAGGTGCGCGTGCACCCATGCGTGCCCTTCGTCAACGACGGTCAACATCCACCGTCGCCCGACGTGGCGCATAAGGCCGATGCCATCCGCGCGGCGCTGTCGATGGTGGAGATCGTCTTCGCCTCACCACTGGAACGCCGAAGTTTCTTCGCCAGCAAGACCTTCCGCAGCAGCCTGCCCGAACAGGCGCGGCACATCGCCTGTATCAAGGCCTTCGCCGTGTCCGGGGTATACACCTACGTCCATGCCGGCCAGCTCACCACCGCCGGCCTGCGCGGCAGTCGCGCGGCCGAACTGATTGAACGCCTCGGGGCGGTCAACCAGATTCAGGATGAGGTCGTGCATCTGCTTCGTCACGGCGCGTTACCGGAAGACGATGCGCCCTCCTCGGTACCGACTCCACGCCAGGACTGAAGGCCCTCGGTCCCACTTCCGGCCGGCTTGGTTTTCCGCCTCATGCTCGACAGCGGTGCCGTGCCGGCCGCCAGGGCCCGACGAGGAGACCTCCGTCTCGCCAACGTCTGCCAGCCCGGCTGCTCGAGCTGGCAGGCTGGCCATTGCAAACAACAAAACGAAATGACATTCTAAAAAACTAACTCATAGCTGGTTGTTACCCTGCAATTTAAAACGGACGGCCTGATGACGGGTTCTGCGCGCTGTCCGCCCTGTATGGCATGAGCGCCCAGGGTCGCCGCCCTAGTCCTAAACATTGCCGTGCTGGTTGTAGCGGTGCCGCACTTGACCTGCCGGACCGGCCGCTGCCTGCCGAGTCAATCTGGAGACAGCCTTCTTGGCGAAACCTGCACAGCCCTCCCGTTGGCCCACCGCCGTACGGGCGCTCGCCCATCGTGACTTCCAGATCTACTTTGCCTGCCAGGGCGTGTCGACCCTGGGCAAATGGGTGCAACAGGTGGCGCTGTCGTGGATGGCCTACCACGTCACCGCTTCCGCCACCCTGCTGGGCGTAATCACCTTTCTGACGCTCGCCCCGCAGCTGCTCGTAGGCCCGATCGCCGGCGCCTGGATCGACCGCCACGACAAACGCCGCTGCCTGATCGCGGCGCAGTCGCTGCTCGCCATCCAATCGCTGTGGCTCGCACTCTTGAGCTGGCAGGGCTGGATCGACGCGCCGATTCTGATTGCCATGGCCCTGTTCCTCGGTTTACTGAATGCCGTGGAAACACCGCTCAGACAGGCCCTCATCGGTAGCTTCGTGGCCGACGTCAGCGATTTGCCCAATGCCCTCGCGCTCAATGCCATGCTGATCAACGCCGCGCGCTTCATCGGTCCGCCGTTGGCCGGCGCCCTGATTGCCGCCAGTAGCGAAGCGCTGTGCTTCCTGATCACGGCGATTGCCTTCGCCACCTTGTTGCTGGGCCTGACGAAGGTCCAGGGCAGCGCGACCGCCAAGGCCAGCGGTTCGACCAGTCAGATGTTTCGCGAAGGCCTGGACTACGTCTGGACTACCTTCTCGGTCCGACGCCTGATGCTCGGAGTGATCGCGGTCAATCTGCTCGCCTCCAACTACAGCGTCTTGCTGCCGGTACTGGCCAAGACGCTCTACCTCGGCGATGCCCGGATGCTGGGCTGGCTATGGGGTGCCGCCGGCGCCGGAGCCTTCGTCGCCACGATCATGCTCGCCTTGGTCGGCGCCTTGCACCGCCTGAGACGCGTGATCTTCATCGCCGAGCTGTGCTGCGTCCTGGCGCTTTGCCTGCTGGCGTTCAAGCTGCCGCTTCCCTTCGCGCTGCTGTTGCTGGCCCTACTGGGCTTCGGCATCACCGCCAACAACGTCAGCACCAACATGCTGTTGCAGGGCGATGCCCCGGCAGCGCTACGTGGCCGCGTGATCGCCCTGTACATCGCCATGCGCTTCGGTTTCGAGGCCGTGGGTGGCCTGCTCGCCGGCTTGCTCGCCAGCGCCATAGGCGCCACCCTCACACTCGGCATCGCCGGTCTGCTGTTGCTGACGTTCCGCGCGGCGGAAAGCCATCTCAATGCTGCTAAGGAATGAACTGCCGATTCGAAGGTATGGCTTGCCACGATTAACGCCCCTCTGAACGCTGAATCGAAGTGGCAAGAATATGGTAGACGCGTGCCAGACGGACGTCAGGATAGGCAGTACCCGCATCTCTTGATGGCGGCAACCATCGCCAGCCGCGTTCGCTAATTGAACAATGTCAGCCGCCGAGGATGGTGATGCGACCATCCTCGGCAGGCTCGGATACATAGCACGCACAGAGTCGGTATCCCCTCAGCGTTCGCCATAGCGACTGCCATCGAAGCAGGCGGGATCCTCATCCAGATAGCGCCGCATCCGCCGCCAAAGGGTCGCCGTACTGATGCCGAGCCGAGCCGCGGCTTGCTTGCGGTTGCCGCCCACGGCGCTCAGGGCCGCATGCAGGATCGCGCGCTCATCGGGTAACGCCGTTGCCCGCGCTACCGCAGGCGACGCCTTGGGCTGGGGCAGGTCGCCGAGCAATTCATCGAGCAACTCGTCGGCAGGCAAGTCACAGGAGAGCATGACGCCCAAGCGCTCGACCAGATTGGCGAGCTGGCGCACGTTGCCTGGCCACGGGTAGTCGGCGAGTCGAGTCAGCAAGGTCTGGGTAAGTGCCCGGGTCACCGCGGAGGGCTCGGCCAGGAGCCGGTCCAGCAATTCGGGCAGATCGTCACGGCGCTCGTGCAACGGTGGCAGCGTCAGGCGCAGGACGCAGAGCCGGTAGTAGAAATCTTCCCGGAACAACCCCTTGGCGACCTGCTCCAGCAGGGGTTTGTTGCTGGCCGTGATGATGCGGATGTCCACCGGTGTGACCTTGTGGTCGCCAATGCGGACGACCTGTCGCTCCTGCAGGGTGCGCAGCAGTTTGAGCTGGATATCCGCGGAGGTTTCGCTGATCTCGTCGAGGAACAGCGTACCGGTATGGGCCAACTCGAAGACGCCGATGCGGCCTTCGCTGGACGCCCCGGTAAAGGCGCCCCGGACGTAGCCGAACAGCTCACTTTCCAGCACCCCGGGGGCGAAGGCAGCGCAATTGATGGCCACGAAGGGGCCATGGCGGCGCGCCGAGGCATTGTGGATGCTCTGGGCGAAGAGTTCCTTGCCGGTACCGGTCTCGCCTTCGATGATCAGGGTGCTGTCGGCACTGGCGTAGGCCTGGGCCAGCCGCTTCGCCCGCTGCAGGGCGGGACTGCTGCCGACGATGTCGGCGAAGGTGCGCCGCGCCAGGTGCTGGCCGGCGAGCGCTCGCCGCATCTTGCGCTCGAGGGTCCTGATGTCCGTCTGCTTCTGCAGGGTGGCGACCGCGCCGATGACCTGGCCATCCAGCTCGACGGGGGCGATGCTTAGCGTCAGGGCGTGGCGACCGATGTCCAGCAAGGCTCCGCGAACCGCCTTTCCCTGCTGCAACGCCGGCTCGAAATAGCGCCCGATGGGCAGGTCGAGGATGGGATCGTCACAGGCGAGATCTCCCATGTAGGACTGCGCGACCTGGTTCAGACGGGTTACCCGGCCCGCGCCGTCGACGCTGAAGATGCCTTCGGACACGCAATCGAGAATCGCCTGGATCATCTCGTAGCGACGCTGCAGTTCCTGGCGCTGCCCGCGGCGTTCATCCTCGATCTGGAGCAGATGCAGGGCTTCGTCGAGGGCCTCGGCGGCGGCGTCGCCATCGGTATCCGACATCACGAAATGCAGACCGCGGGCGGTAACCGCATCGGCGAAGGACAGCCCGCCAATGGTGACCTCGATGCCCTGGGCCTGCAGTTCGTCCAGGCGGGTTTCGATCTCGCGGCTGCTGGCGAGCGGGTCTATCACACAGATGTGGGCGTCGGGCATGAAGGCATGGGATCTGGCGAGAATCCGCGCGTAGCCGTCCGAGGTGGCGAGAAACGCGACGCGGGGCGAGAGGCGCAACGCCTGACGATAGGCATTGATGCAATCGAAGAAGGTGTGCCTGAGCTCCACCACCGGCACGCGAAAGTGCTCCCGCAGGCGGTGGGCCGTTTTGCCACGGCTGATCAGGACCACGGCGCCCTGGTCCAGCAGGTGCTGGGCGGTGCGCAGGGCGTCGCCCTGTACCGCTTCCACCACGGGCAGCGCCAACCCGCGCCGGGCGAGCAGTGCTTCCATGGTCAGGGTAAGGGTACGCGAGGGTGCGATGACAGCGATCCGACCGGACAGATCGACGGACACGGAAGGGTTTGGCTCGGCATTCATTGACGTTCTTCTTGTTTCAGGCCTTTCACCAGCTTGAAAGCTTTTGCAAGCTCGTGCCATGACTTTCGCTTCGCAGCATTCGGCCAAAGAGGCGCGTTTTCCTCCTATCTCTTTGATTGCATTATTTTTTTCAGTTCGGCCTGACACGACTGAGCGATCTGGCACAGGCCTTGCGCCGCTACTGGGCAAACAACACCAAGAAGGTAGCTGGCAATGAAAATGGTCTTCATAGGCTTCGGCGAGGCCGCCTATCACCTGGCCCTCGGCCTGGGCGCCGCAGAAGGACTGCAACTGGGCGCCTACGACGCCTATCGCGACGATGCCAAGGCGGGGCCGCTGATCCGGCAGCGCGCTGCCCAGGCCGGGGTGGAACTGTTCGACAGCCCCGAGCAGGCCTGCCAGGCAGCACGCTTCGTACTCTGCCTCACCAGCGCGAGCAGCGCCCTGGCGCTGGCTGAGCGCATCCTGCCACTGCTGACCGCAGGCCAGGACTACCTGGACCTGAACTCGGCGGCGCCCGCGGTCAAGCAGCACATCGAGCGGCTGCCACGGGCCACCGGTGTGGGCTTTTGCGATTGCGCCGTGATGGGCACCGTGCCGGGCAACAATCACCGCGTCCCGATGCTGCTGGCCGGCAGCGCGGCGCCGGCCTTCGCCGCCGCCCTCATCCCTTACGGCATGCGTCTCACCGTGCTGGACGCCGAGCCCGGCGCCGCCTCGGCCATCAAGATGCTCAAGAGCGTGGTGATGAAGGGGCTGCCGCAACTGTTCCTCGAATCCTTTCAGGCGGCCGAGCGCTTCGGGGTGCTCGACACCCTGGTCGCCTCTCTCGGCGAGTCCCTCGATGGCAAGACGGTGACGCAACTGGCCGACACCTTCACCGCCCGCACGCTCATCCACGCCAAACGTCGCGCCGCCGAACTGGACGACGTCGTCGCGACCCTGCAGGCGGTGGGCGTTGATGCCAGCATGTCCATCGCGACCCGCGATCAACTGTTGAAACTGGCGCAGCAGGACTGGCACGCCGAACTCGGCCCCGGGGGCAGCGAGCTGGACTACCGCACCGCCATCGCCCATTTCACCCGCGCCAAACAGGAGTCGTCGCGATGAACACCGATCAGTACCTGCCGCTACCCGAACTCATTCCCGCCGCGCTGCTCGAGCGCTTTCGCGCCCTCAGCCCGGCGCAGCTGTGCGATGGTATGCAGAGCCTGGGCATCCCCCGCAGCGGCTGCATGGATCATGACCTGCTGCCACTGGACCCAAACAAGCTCCTGCTGGGCACTGCCTGCACCGTGGATACCGAGGATGGCGACAATTTTCCCATCCATGTCGCCATCTATCAGGGACAACCGGGCTACGTGCTGGTAGTGGCCGGCAAGGCGAACCGGGAGCGTGCCTACCTCGGCGACCTGATGGCCGGGGCCGCCCAGGCGGTGGGTCTGGCGGGTCTGGTGGTCGACGGCTGCGTGCGCGACCGGCGTCCGCTGGAGGAGCTGGACATCCCGATCTACGCCAAGGGCTTCATGCAGCGCAGCCCGGCCAAGCATGGACCGGGTCGGATCAACGTGCCGGTCCAGTGTGCGGGGGTCGAGGTTGCCCCGGGCGATCTGGTCTTCGGCGACTACGACGGCATTACCGTGGTGCCCCGCGCCCGCCTGCTGGAGGTGCTCGAAGCCGCGGAGAAGAAAGACGCCTACGAGGCGCAGCGCCGCACGGTCATCGCCGACTATGCCCGCTGTCGCGCCCAGAGTGAGCCGCTGCCGCCCCTGGCGCCCGACTGGGTGACCGAGCTATTGGAAAAGCGCTGACCGTCGCCCGAGGAGTCCACCACCAGGGCTCCTCCCGTTCCACTCGTCTCGCGTCCCGATAACAATAAAACTGGGAGTTGCTCCGAATGCTGACCTTCCTCGGCTATGCGCTGATCATCGCCTTTCTGTTCCTGGTCATCCGGCAGAAGCTGTCACCCTTCACCGGCCTGATCGTGGTCTCACTGGCCGCCGGCGCCCTGGCCTGCATCGCCAACGGCGTCCCCTTCGAATCCCTGGTCACCTGGATTCGCGAAGGCCTGTTCTACTCCACCAGCCAGAGCGGCAAGGTGGCGCTGGGCACGGTCAACCCCACCGTGATGATCCTCTTCGCCATCCTCTACTTCAGCCTGATGATGAACGTGGGGCTGTTCGATCCGCTGTGCACCTATCTCATCCGCAAGGCCAACGGCGATCCCCTAAAGATCATCCTGGTGACGGCCTTCACCTCCTCGGTGGTGACCCTGGATGGCGATGGCACTACCACCATCCTGATCATCACCAGCGCCTTCCTGCCGCTTTACAAGCAGATGGGGCTGAAGCTGTCGAACCTGGCCATGCTCATCATCCTGCCCTGCGGCCTGGGCAACTGCCTGCCCTGGGGCGGCCCGCTGGCACGCGCCGCCGCGGTACTGAACGTGGAGGTGAACACCCTCTTCGTGGCTATCCTGCCGATCCTGGGCGTGTCCTTCGTCTATGTGTTCTGCATGGCCTATCTGATGGGGCGCAAGGAACGCGCGCGGCTCGGCTACATCCCCGGCGAACGCGCCATCGTCACGCCGCAGCAGATCGAGGACATGGTCACCGTCATCCAGGAGAACGACCGGGAATTCAAGCGCCCCCGCCTCTTCCTGTTCAACCTGGCGCTGACCGTGATCATGCTGGTCACGCTGCTGGCCGGCTGGGCCAGTGGCGCCATCGTTTTCATGCTGGGAACCGCCATCGCCCTGGCCGTGAACTACAACGCCACCGAACAGCGCGAGCGCATCACGGCCAATGGCGGTGACGCCATCGCCGTCGCGTCCATCATTCTGGCGGCGGGCTGCTTCCTCGGCATCTTCAACGGCAGCGGCATGGCCGCCGCGGTGGCCACCAGCATCGCCGGGCTGATTCCCGAGTCCATGGGCAGCCACACGGCGCTGGCCTTCGCCTTCCTCGGCGCCATCGCCTGCTATGCGCTACCAGTGGACGCTTACTACTTCGGCATCCTGCCGGTGGTGGCACCCATCGCCTATCAATTCGGCATTACCCCCACTGAGATCGGCGTGGCCTCGTTCATGGGGCAGGCCCTGCGTTATGCGAGTCCGACCGTCGCCTGGCTGTTTCTGCTGATGAATCGTACGGAAATGACCTTCGGCGAGTACCAGAAGGAATTCTTCAAGTGGTCGCTACCGATGTTCGGCCTATTCATCATCACCGCCATCGTGACCGGTGAACTGCCCATCGGCTGACGCCCTGATGCCAGTCGGCTGTTATCTGGGATGGTGAGCGGTGAGGTACCGCGGCTGGTCTTGGGCCAGACGTAGAAGCGTACGCAGCCGAATGCCGAGCGAATGATCCCGGCATTCGGCGCAGCCATACGCAGTCGCGAGACATGCAGCCCGTTAAAGGTCCTTATCGACGTTCCCCTGGGCCAGGGCTGGACACTGACCGCCACGACGACTCTCCCGCGGACTTGTCCATTCAGCCACTCGACAGCTGGACCGGACATTTACGTATGGGTCCGGCGGCACAAGGAAGATTTGGTTATCCCTTGCATCGAGCCGCTCAGCGTGGGAGGCGGAGTATCGGGGCAGGCGCGGAGTGACATCCCCAACGCGCTGCCGCGGTGCAACCTGGCTCCATCCTGGCGCAGTGCCTTTCGACTAGCCGGGCAAAGGTTCACCCAAGCGTGAACCAATGTCGCGGGTCCGGTCCGCGAGCGGAATCGAGGCATCGCGCCAGAGCCTCGCGCCGAAAGAACCAGCGAACCAATTTCAAATGGCATCGGCCTTGCACCCGCCTCTGGTATCCGGATCTTCCCTGCGATCGCGTTGCTAGCGCATTTCGCAGCAGGAGACAGCCCAGACCTAAGAGGCAAAGGTTCGATGCAAATCCATACCGATGACAGCGCCCGCCTGGCCCTGGATGCCTTGCGCAACCTGGTCGCCCAGCAGAGCAGCCTACCCGACAAGCCATTGCCACCCGAGCGCGAGCTGGCCGGTGAATTCGGGGTCAGCCGCCGTTCCATCCGCCGCGCCCTGGCGGTGCTCGAAGCCGAGGGCCAGGTCTGGCGCCGCCAGGGCAAGGGCACCTACGTCGGGCCCACGCCGCCGAGTGCGGCCCTCACCCTCACCCAGCTCTCCGCGCGCACCAACTTCAGCGAGGTGATGGAAGCACGGCTGCACCTGGAGCCGAATCTCGCCGCCCTGGCCGCCCAGCGCGCCAGTGGCGAACAGCGCGCCCTGATCCGCCGCATGGCCGAGCGCACCGCCTTCGAGCGCCTGGGCAGCAGCGAGGACGCCGACGCCATCGAGCTGTGGGACAGCGCCTTCCACCGCAGCATCGCCGAGGCCGCCGGCAATCGCCTGCTGCTGGATCTCTTCGAGATGCTCGACGCCATCCGCCTGGACCCGACCTGGCGCGACCTGCGCCACCGCGCACGTAACGCGCAGCGCCTGCTGGCGTATCACGACGACCACCAGGCCCTGGTGGAAGCCCTCGACGCCCGCGATCCGGTCCGCGCCGCGGCGGTGATGCGCGCCCATCTGCGCGCCCTGCAACTGGCCCTGGACAGCGTGCTGCAGCAGAACCTGGAGCAGGCCCTATGAGCGCCCCGGTACTGGTGGTGGATCACCTCAGCGTGCGTTTCGCCGGCGCCCCGGCGGCGGTGGTGGAAGGCCTGAGCTTTACCGTGGCGCCGGGCCGTACCCTGGCCCTGGTGGGCGAATCCGGCTGTGGCAAGAGCGTGACCTCCATGGCCCTGATGGGGCTGCTGCCGGCCAGCGCCCAGGTCCGCGCCCGCCAGGCCAGCTTCATGGAGGAGGACCTGCTGACCATGCCCGAGGCACGCCGCCGCGACCTGCGTGGCGATCGGCTGGCCATGGTGTTCCAGGAGCCGATGACCTCGCTGAATCCGGCCTTCACCGTCGGCGAACAGCTGATGGAGACCGTGCTGCGCCATCGGGGTGGCAGTCAGTCGGCTGCCCGCCAGCGCGCCCTGGAGATGCTGGAGAAGGTGCGGGTGCCGGCGGCGGCCCAGCGGCTGGCGGCCTATCCCCACGAACTCTCCGGCGGCATGCGCCAGCGGGTGATGATCGCCATGGCGCTGGCCAACGATCCGGCGCTGATCATCGCCGATGAGCCCACCACGGCGCTGGACGTGACCATCCAGGCGCAGATCCTCGAACTCATCGCCAGTCTGCAGGCCGAGACCGGCAGCGCCATGATCCTCATCACCCACGACCTCGGCGTGGTCGCCGAGGTGGCCGACGAGATGGCGGTGATGTACGCCGGCCGGGTGGTCGAGTCCGGTCCGGTGGCCCAGCTGTTCGACGATCCGCAGCATCCCTACACCCTCGGCCTGATGGGCTCCATGCCCTCGCTGGGACCGCGCACGGGCCGCCTGGCGACCATCGCCGGCCGGGTGCCGACGCCCGCCGAAATGCCGCCTGGCTGCCGCTTCGCCAGCCGCTGCCCCTTCGTCCTCGACGCCTGTCGCCTGGCCCCGCCGCCACTCGTGGAACTCGCTCCGGGCCAGCAGGTGGCCTGTCTCCGCGCGCCCCTGGAGCAGCACCTGGAGACCCCTGCATGAAAGCCGTCGAACGTCCCATTCTCGAGGCCATCGGCCTGACCAAGCACTTCGGCGGCCAGGCCGGTTTCCTGCAACGGCCGCGCCCACCGGTACAGGCGGTGAGCGACGTCTGCTTCACCGTGCGGCGCGGCGAGACCCTGGCCCTGGTGGGCGAATCCGGTTCGGGCAAGTCGACCCTCGGCCGCCTGCTGCTCAACCTGCTCGCCCCCACCGCCGGCGACGTCATCTACGAAGGCCGCAACCTGGGCAACCTCAGTCCGACGGCGCTGCGTCAGGTGCGCCAGGAGCTGCAGATCATCTTCCAGGATCCCTTCGCCTCGCTGAACCCGCGCATGAGCGTGGCCGACATCGTTGGTGAGCCCGTGTGGCTACACAAGGCGCTGGATCGGGGCCAGCGCGCCGAGCGGGTGGCGGACCTGCTGCGCACCGTGGGCCTGGCGCCGGAACTGGCGGGGCGCTATCCCCACGAATTCTCCGGCGGCCAGCGCCAGCGCATCGGCATCGCCCGGGCCCTGGCCGCCGAACCGCGGCTGCTGCTCGGCGACGAACCGGTGTCGGCGCTGGACGTCTCGGTGCAGGCCCAGGTGGTGAACCTGCTGGAAGACCTCAAGGCACGCTTCGGCCTGACCCTGATCATCGTCGCCCACGGCCTGGGGGTGATCCGCCACATGAGCGACCGGGTGGCGGTGATGTACCTCGGCGAGATCGTCGAGCTGGCGCCGGTGGAGGCGCTGTTCGAGACGCCCCTGCACCCCTATACCCAGGCGCTGCTGGCCGCGGTGCCGGTCAGTCATCCGCGGGCGCGGCGACCGCGCACCCTGCTCGGCGGCGACCTGCCCAGCCCCACGGCGCCACCCAGCGGCTGTCGCTTCCACACCCGCTGCCCCCATGCCCGGCCCCTGTGCCGCGAGGCCAAGCCCGTGCTGGAGCCCGCTGCCGGGGAAGGCCAGGTGGCCTGTCATTTCTGGAGCGAAATCGCCGGGGCCGGTGCCTCGCCGCCGCCGCTGATCGCCACCAGCGCGGCCTTCAGCCGCCGCCTGGCCCTGTTCAACCGTCATCAGTCCCTTCTGGAGTCCACCCCGTGAAAGCCTCCGCCTGGCTCACCGCCACCCTTCTGCTCCTGGCCGGCGGCTCCGCCCTGGCCGAGACCACCCTGCGCATCGGCATCCAGGACGATCCCGACGTGCTCGATCCGCACCGCTCGCGGACCTATTCCGGGCGCCTGGTCTACACCGCCCTGTGCGACAAGCTGGTGGACGTCTCGCCACAGCTGGAGCTGGTGCCCCAGCTGGCCACCGCCTGGCAGTGGGGCGACGACAACCGCAGCCTGACGCTGCAATTGCGCCCGGGGGTGACCTTCCATGATGGCGAGACCTTCGACGCCGCTGCGGTGAAATTCAACCTGGACCGCGCCCGCAGCCTGCCGGACTCGCTGCGCAAGAGCGAACTGGCCTCGGTGGATACCGTGGAGGTGGTCGACCCCCAGACCGTGCGCATCCGCCTCAAGCAACCCGACGCCACCCTGCTCGCCCAGCTCTCCGACCGTGCCGGCATGATGCTCGCGCCCAAGGCGTCCGCGGGCGACGTGGGCAGCAAGCCGGTCTGCTCCGGCCCCTATCGCTTCGTGCAGCGGGTGCAGCAGGACCGCATCGTGCTGGAGCGCTTCCCGCAGTACTGGAACGCCAGCGCCTATCACTTCGACCGACTGATCTTCCTGCCCATCCCGGACACCTCGGTGCGCCTGGCCAACCTGCGCTCGGGCGACCTGGACATCGTCGAGCGGGTCGCGCCCACCGACGTCAAGGGCCTGCAGGGCCAGGCCGGCTTCACCCTCTACAACACCCCGGGCCTGGGCTACATGCAGCTGATGGTGAACATGGCCAACGGCGACCGCGCCAGGAATCCCTTCGCCGGCGACAAGCGCGTACGTCAGGCCTTCGACCTGGCGCTGGATCGCGAGGCGCTCAATCAGGTGGTGTTCGAAGGCCTCTATGCGCCCAGCGTGCAGCCCTTCCCGCAGAGCAGCCCCTACTACGACAAGGCCTTCGCCGTGCCGGCCCGCGACGTGGCGCGCAGCCAGGCGCTGCTCAAGGCGGCCGGGGTCGCCCTGCCGGTCAAGGTGGAGCTGAAGATCGCCAACAACCCCATCGCCCAGCAGGTGGGCCAGCTGATCCAGGCCATGGCCGCCGAGGCCGGTTTCGAGGTCAACCTGGTCGCCACCGAATACGCCACCCTCCTGGCCGAACAGCATGCCGGCAACTTCCAGCTCGGCCTGAGCGCCTGGTCCGGCCGTCCCGATCCGGATGGCAACGTGCATCAGTTCGTCACCTGCAAGGGCAACCAGAACGATGGCCGCTACTGCAACGCGGCGCTGGATCAGCTGCTCGACCAGGCCCGTACCATCAATGACCAGGCCCAGCGCCAGGCGCTCTATGCCCAGGCCCTGACGCTACTGCGCGAAGAGCTGCCGGTGTTCTATCTCTATTTCGACCCGCGCATCATCGCCACCCGTGCCGACCTCAAGGGCTTCATCCCCAACCCCGACGGCCTGATTCGGCTGGCCGGCGTCACCCGCGGGCAATAGCCATGCTGCGCCTCTTCCTGCGTGGCCTGCTGAGTGCCCTGCCGACCCTGCTGCTGGTGTCGCTGTTCGTCTTCACCCTGCAGCAACTGCTGCCGGGCGATCCGGTGCTGGCCATGGCCGGCGAGGAGCGCGATCCCCAGGTGCTGGAATTCCTGCGCGAGAAATACCGGCTCAACGACCCCGTGCCGGTGCAGTACCTGCACTGGATGGGCGGGGTGCTGCAAGGTGACCTGGGCATCTCGCTGCGCACTGACCAGCCGGTGACGGCGCTGATCGCCGAAAAGCTGCCGGTGACCCTGGAGCTGTCGCTGCTGGCCATCGTCATTGCCCTGCTCATCGGCATCCCCACCGGTATCCTCGCCGCAGTACGCCGGGGCACGGCGGTCGACTACGGCGCCAACCTGGTGGCCCTGTCCGGCATCTCCATCCCGCACTTCTGGCTCGGCATCCTCCTGATCCTGCTGTTCGCGGTGAAGTTGCAGTGGCTGCCGGCCTCCGGTTTCGTGCCCTTCCACGAAGACCCGCTGCGCAACCTGCGCACCCTGATCCTGCCGGCCTTCGTCCTGGGCGCCGGCCTCTCCGGCACCCTGATGCGCCACACCCGGGCGGCCATGCTGGAGGTGCTGCGCACCGACTACGTGCGCACCGCCCGGGCCAAGGGCCTGCGCGAGCGGGTGGTGATCCTGCGCCATGCCCTGCGCAATGCGCTGATGCCCATCGTCACCCTCACTACCCTGCTGTTCGGCGAATTGCTCGGCGGTGCGGTGCTCACCGAGCAGGTCTTCAGTATCCCCGGCTTCGGCAAGATGATCGTCGACGCCGTGTTCAACCGCGATTACGCGGTGGTCCAGGGGGTGGTGCTCTGCGTGGCGGTCGGCTTCGTGCTGCTCAACCTGGCCGCCGACCTGCTCTACCGCCTGATCAATCCGCGCCTGAGGCAAGCCGCATGAATGCCCTGACCCTGCCCCGCCCGGCCACCCTGCGGCCCGCGCGCTCGCCCTTCTGGCGCAAGTTCAGCGCCAATCGCGGCGCGCTGCTCGGCGCCGCGCTGATCCTGACCTTCGCCCTGGCCGCCCTGCTGGCGCCCTGGCTGGCCCCCTTCGACCCGCTCAAGACCAGCTTCCTGGCGGTACGCAAGGCGCCCTCGGCGCTGAACTGGCTCGGCACCGACGAACTCGGCCGCGACCTGCTCTCGCGGCTGCTGTGGGGCGCGCGCAGCTCGCTGCTGGCGGGCGTGGTCTCGGTGGCCATCGCCCTGCTGGTGGGTGTCCCCCTGGGTCTGGTGGCCGGCTACTTCGGCGGCTGGCTCGACGCCCTGATCTCGCGCCTGGTGGAGGCGTTGCTGTCCTGCCCCTTCCTGGTCCTGGCCATCGCCCTGGGCGCCTTTCTCGGCCCGAGCCTGGGCAATGCCATGATCGCCATCGGCCTCTCCGCCATGCCGGTGTTCGCCCGGCTGACCCGTGGCCAGGTGCTCGCCATCCGCCACGAGGACTATCTCGAAGGGGCCCGCGCCATCGGCCTGCCGGATCGCTGGATTCTTTGGCGCTACGTCCTGCCCAACATCCTCTCGCCGCTGGTGGTGCAGGCCACCCTGACCATCGCCGCCGCCATCCTCGCCGAGGCCAGCCTGTCGTTTCTCGGCCTCGGCCAGCAACCGCCGATGCCCTCCTGGGGCTCCATGCTCAACACCGCCAAGAATTTCATGGAGCAGGCGCCCTGGATGTCCATCGCCCCGGGCGTCTGCATCTACCTCACCGTCCTCGGCTTCAACCTGCTGGGCGACGGCCTGCGCGACGCCCTCGATCCTCGTCACCAATGAGACCCTTCGCCATGCCCGATCTGGACTATCACAACCCCTATTCCTCGGCTCGCTCGCCGGTCATGGGCCGCAACCTGGTGGCCTGCTCGCAGCCGCTGGCCGCCCAGGCCGGGGTGGAGATGCTGCGCCGCGGCGGCAATGCGGTGGACGCCGCGGTGGCCGCTGCCATGGTGCTCACCGTGGTGGAACCCACCGGCTGCGGCATCGGCAGCGACGCCTTCGCCATCGTCTGGGACGGCGAGAAGGTGCAGGGCCTCAACGCCTCCGGCCGTGCGCCGCGGGGCTGGACGCCGGAATTCTTCGCCGGCCAGAACGCCATGCCGGCGCGCGGCTGGGGCGCGGTCACGGTGCCCGGCGCCGTCTCGGCCTGGGTCGCCCTGGCCCAGCGCTACGGCAAGCTGCCGCTGACCACCCTCGCCGCCCCGGCGATCCACTATGCCCGCGACGGCTTCCTGCTCACCCCGGTGATCGCCGAACTCTGGCGCCGCGGCGCCGAGCAGCTCAAGGACCAACCCGGTTTCGCCGCCTGCTTCCTGGCCAACGGCGTGCCCCGCGCCGGCACCCTGGTGCGCCTGCCCGACCATGCGCGGACCCTGGAAGCCATCGCCGAAAGTGACGGTGCTGCCTTCTACCAGGGCGACCTGGCCCAGGCCATGGCCCGCCATGCCCGGGAGCACGGTGCGGTGCTGGACGAGGAAGACCTGCGCGCCCACCGGGCCGACTGGATCGACACCCTCTCGGTGCCCTTCGCCGGCGCCGTGGTGCACGAGTTGCCGCCCAACGGCCAGGGCATCGCCACCCTCGCCGGCCTGGGCATTCTCGAAGCCGCCGGCATCGGCGCGGATCCCGTGGACAGCCCCACCACCCTGCACCGGTCGATCGAGGCCATGAAGCTGGGGCTGGCCGATCTCTACCAGCACGTCACCGATTCCGCGCACATGCGCATCCAGGCCGAGCACCTGCTGGACCCGGCCTACCTGCGTGAACGCGCCGGACTGCTCGGCCCGCGCGCCGGCGATCCCGGCTATGGCGCGCCGCGGCCCGGCGGCACCGTCTGCCTGTCGGCAGCTGATGAGAGCGGCATGATGATTTCCTTCATCCAGTCCAACTACATGGGCTTCGGCTCGGGCGTGGTGGTGCCGGGCACCGGCATCAGCCTGCAGAATCGCGGCGCCGGCTTCACCCTGGCGCCGGATCACGTCAACAGCGTGGCGCCGAGCAAGCGGCCCTTCCACACCATCATTCCCGGCTTCGCCATGAACGCCGACGGCACCCCGCTGATGGCCTTCGGCCTGATGGGTGGGCCGATGCAGGCCCAGGGGCACCTGCAGCTGATGCTGCGCATCCTCAAGTACCGGCAGAATCCCCAGGCTGCCGCCGATGCACCGCGCTGGCGCCTCGAAGGCGGCCGGCGGGTCGCGGTGGAAAGCAGCCTGGATCCGGCCACCCTGGAGGCGCTGCGGACCCTGGGCCACGAGGTGACCGTGGAAGAGCCCTCCGGCGTGTTCGCCTTCGGCGGCGCCCAGATCATCCAGCGCGTCACCGGCGGCTACGTGGGTGGCTCCGATCCGCGCAAGGACGGCCTGGTGGCGGGTTACTGAGGCCGAGAGCGATGCCGAGCACCCCAGGCTGCTTGGCTTTAGCCTGAAGCTCCGCTCCTGGGAGACCACGCTCTGGAAGGGCGCAGCTGCACCCTCCGGAGATCCTCCAGGCTCGGGCATGGCACCTCGGGGCTGGAGATCTCTGAAGAGGCATCCAGCCTCTCGTGGAGATCCGGATACGCCTGCCGCTGCCATCACCCGCCTGTTAGCGGATCAGCTGCAACCCCCCGCAATCCGTCTCCCCAGGCGCTCGACCCAGGCAGCCAACACGCCTAGGCGCAGCCGCCACTCGTCGCAAGGTAGCGACACCGCCCCAATGTTTATTGCGATATCTAAACGACCACGACATAGTGGCTCGGCGCCATCAATCCAGAGTGGAGTCCGAGAACCCTTATGCATCCTGATCCCCAGAGCCACGCCCGCGAAGCGCTACTTGGTCTTCACCGCCAGCTACAGGAAAACGCCAAACGGCTGGGCACCGTGAACTGCGACGATCCGGACGTCCGCGCTGTCCTGCAGGCCGTGCAGGATCTCAATGAGCGGGTGGCCGACATGGTGGCCGAGACGGCCCTGCTGGCGCCTCTGGACGTGGGCGCGGTCGCACGAAGCAGCGCTCACGACGCTACCGGTCAGCGCTGACCCACCGCACGGTTCTGACTGGACGCCGCGGCGCCCTGGCTGCCGTCCGGGAGCACAAGGCGGCGAAATCAGTCGCTGAAGAGAGCCGTCAGACCGGGTCGGTCTGCAGCCGAAACCGGGCCAGCACGGAGATGCCTATCGGTCGGCGTCCTTGCCCGGCAGCCGCTGGAAGGCTCGTGCCCATTTGAGCAGGGAATTTTCCTCGTCGGTACGGTCGTCCACCCCGCACTCCTCCAGCACGGTCACCACGCGATTCATGAAGTCCCGATCGACGCGAGCCTGCTCCATGATCCTATCCAGATTCAGCTGACCGAGTTGCTGGAGGGTGGTCTGAAATTCGTTGTCTTCCATGCCCATGACGTTCGTCCCTGTAAGCACGGCTGCCGAGCGCCGGCTGGCCTAGTGCTATCATCTTTCGCGCGGGCGTTACGCACATAACGGTTATCGCATGAAGTGTCGAGAATGATGACTGAGCGGCAGTTGGCAGCGCCTCGAGGTCATCGGCCCAGGGGTTCCGGACGGCCTACCCCTGCTGGGAGGTGCTGGCGCTCAGCCGAGCACCAGCGGCAGCACCAGCGCGGTGACGATCCCGAGCAGGATCATGCCCAGCGCCGAGAACGCCGCCGTCTCCTGGCTTTCTCGCACCGCATGGGCCGTGCCTATGGCATGGCCGTTCATGCCCAGGGTCAGACCGCGAGCGGCGGGATCCTCGACCCTGAAGACCTTGAGCAGCGGCAGCGCCAGCGAGGTGCTGATCACGCCGGTCAACATCACGATCACCGCGGTCAGGGGCGCGATGCCACCGAAATGATCCGACAGGGGCAGGGCGATCGGCATGGTCACCGACTTCGGCAGCAGACTCATCAGCAGCGTTTCCGGCAAGCCAAAAAGCCAGCCCAGGGCGAGGGTCAGGGAAACGCCCACGACGCCACCCACCGTGAGGGTTATCAGCAGCGGCTTGCAGAGCGCCGTCACGCGCTGAACGTTCTTGTAGAGCGGAACGGCCAGGCCCACGGTGGTGGGTCCGAGCAGCATCAGGAGCAGGCCGCTGGCGCTTCGATACTGCTCGTAGGGAATCCCGCCGACCCAGAGCACGGTCGCGACGATGGCGGTGGTGATCAGCACCGGTTGCAGCATGACCAGGCGCAGGCGCTGCTGCAGCACGAGCGCCAGCTGATAGGCGGCGAGCGTCAGGGACAGGGCCAGCAGGGCTGCGAGAACGGGGTCAGACATGGTCCTTGCCTCTACCGATCAGGTATTGCAGCAGCCAGCCACACAGGGGCACGGTGACCAGCAGGGACAGGGCGATGACCAGCACCAGGCGCAACCACATTGAGGCTTCGAGACCGCTGAAATCGACGATGCCAACCGCGGGCACCACGAGCATCAGCGGTAGGTACTTGAGCAGGTTGCCGGCCATGGTCTCCACGGCTTCCGGCACTCGACGCAGCAGCATCAGTATGGCGAAAAGAATGATGATCCCGATGACGCTGGCCGGAATGCCGCCTATATAGCTCGTCAAATAGACGCCCACCAGATAGCAACCCACCAGCATCAAGAAGCCCGCTATAGGCATAAGCACCCCATTGCCTTGTTGTTCTGAACGGCCCGCACTACCAGGCTGCGCAGCCCTGCCTGGACGCACGCGCCGAACCGGGCCGTTGGCTGCCACACGCTCCGCAAGAGCGGCGATCACTGCCGCCAGGGCTGTCTGACTTTCATCTGCCACGCGCGGCCTCACTATAGGCGCATCTGAAAATAGCTGGGCAAATCCCTGCTGAGATTAGCAAAGGGTGCCTGCCTCTTTCGGCTCACTATCGGGTTGGCGCCGCGATCCGCTTCGCCTTCCCCCTGCCCTTGCAATCGGCTCGCCGTACAACCCGCCACCCTCCCCGAGCGAAACCTGTCGAGACGCCAGTCTATCCGGGAAGGCAACGCCAAGGCTGATAAAGCCGCTTGCGCCTCATGTCGGCAACGCGCGCATGCCCTCGAAGATCAGGCGCGTGGTGTTGCGCACGGTGGCGGCGTGGCTTTCGCGATCCAGCTGGTCGCTGGCCGTCAGGCGCAGCAGTTGCAGATGCGAGTAGTCGTTGAGCAGGAAGGCGGCCAGTTGCACATCCAGGTCGGGGCGCAGCTTGCCGGCAGCCTGCAGCTCGCGCAACACTTTGGCGATCTCGTCCTGCAGGCCGCGGTTCATCTGCCGGTAGGCCTGGGGCAGACCGCTGTCGCCCCCCACCAGCACCAGCGGCAGCAGTTCGCGCCAAAGGGCCGCAGGCAAGACATCCAGCGCGTAACTGACGAGCAGGTGTTCGAGATGGCAGAGCGCATCGACGGGATCCGCGAAGTCGCGGATGTGCCGGCGCACGTCGATCAGGGCGCGGCGATCGGACTCTTTGATCATCTCCAGGATGATCTCGTGCTTGCTGCCGAAATACTTGAACACCGTGGGTGCCGAAACACCGGCCTCACGGGCGATCTGCTCGACGGTGGTCTCGCGAAAGCCCTGGCGCTGGAACAGCATGACCGCCACGGCCGAGATGGCGGTGCGGCGTAATTCCTTCTGACGTTCGCGTAGCCCGCTCACCGTCGCTCCTGATTCCTGAGGTGCCAGTGAGGATAGCTGGCCAGCCTTCGGTACAGAAAATATTTTATTGACCAAAGAAATTAACAGGGTTAATTATTTTCCTGTACCTGCTCTACGCAGGGCCACTGCCAGGATGAGTCTGATGAGCCAGAGCCTCGACCGCTCCCTGGTTTCCCGGAGTCGGGAAGTCAGCGAGATGTACGACCAACAAGAACAAGAGCCCGTACTGATGCAGGGTTTCCCAGCCGAGCCGGACCGGCGCGTGACCTGGGCCAACTGGATGTCACCGCCGTTCAATCGCTGGGGCTTCCGCAATCTGGCGCGCCTGCGCCCTACCATCGAGGTGGCGGCCGGACCGCGACCGGACAAGGTGCTGGCCCATGCACCCGTGGCCCTCGAAGAACTGAGATTCGAAAGCAGCTGCGGCCGCAGCGTCAGCGCCCTCGACCATCTGCAGGCCAGCAAGACCGACGGCTTCCTGGTATTGCACCAGGGAAGGGTGGTGTACGAGCGCTACTTCAACGGCCAGACTGCTACCGACCGCCACATCATGTTCTCGGTCACCAAGTCGCTGATCGGGGTGCTCAGCGAGCAACTCCTCCACGCCGGTGTGCTCGATGCCCAGGCGCCGACCCAGCGCTATGTGCCGGAATTGGCTGGCAGCGCCTTCGGCGACGCCAGCGTCCGCCAGTTGCTCGACATGGCCGTGGGTGTCCACTACACCGAGCTCTACGACGATCCCACCTCGGAAAGCTCGCAGTACGGCTATGCCTGTGGCTTCAAGCCCGCGCCGCCCGAGTACGCCCAATACGAGTCGCTGTACCAGTACCTGCCGTCGCTACGCAAAAGGTGTGAGCACGGCGGCCTCTTCCACTACGTGACCGCCACCACCGAGGTGCTGGCCTGGGTGATGGAGCGCGCCAGCGGCCTGGGCTGCGCCGAACAGTTGCAGCGGCTATGGCAGCAACTCGGCTGCGAGCGCGACGCCTACTTCATGGCCGATCCCTGGGGTCGCAGCGTCGCCGGCGCCGGCTTCAACGCCACCCTGCGCGACATGGGCCGCTTCGGCCTGATGCTGGCCAACGGCGGTCTGGTCGACGGCCAGCAGGTCATCGACCAGGCGGTGATCGAGGCCATCGCGGCCGGTGGCGATCCGGCCCTCTATGGCGTGCATCAGGATTTCGCTGACTGGACCCCAGGCGCCTCCTACCGCAGCCAGTGGTACGTCTTCAACGACCACAGTCCAGCCATCTTGGCCAGCGGCATCCACGGCCAGTACCTGTTCGTCGACTTCGCCTCGGAGGTGGTGATCGTCAAGCAGTCGTCGCTGCCCGAGGCGGTCACCGAACTGGACATCGACACCGTACGCCTGCTGCGCACCCTCACCGCTCAGCTGCATGGCTGAGGCGACCCATTAGAAGATCGAAGAGCGCCGGCTCGCCGGCGCTCCCACCTGCTGCGACAGGTATCCGGTGGTCGCCTTGGCCACCCATCACTGCCCTGTAATACAAGAAAAATAGTCAGGAGCTCCACATGTGCACAACCAAGCGCCTCTCCGGCGTGCTGCTGGCGCTCGGCTTGCCGCTGGCCAGCCAGTCGGCCCTGGCGGGCTATCCATTCGAAAACGAAAACCTCAAAGGCGCGTTCAACCTGACGCTGGGCGCCGGTTCCATCACCACCTGGGGCGTCAACTTCGGCGCTGATCGCGTGGATGCCCGCAGCGGCAGGAACGACGGCAGCCGCATTGCCTGGCAGGAGGTCTACGTCAAACCCGGCATCAGCCTCGACTATTCGCTCGGCGACAGGCTCCATCTGCTCGCCGGTGGCTCGGTGGTCGGCGCCACCACCCTTGGCGACGGGGATGCCGGTGGCTTCACCCGTCGCTCGGACGGCCGTTTCGCCCCCGAAGAAGGCTACGCCGGAGTCCAGGTGGGCGACTGGAAGTTCACCGCCGGCCGCCAGAACTTCATGGTCGGCACCGGCTTCATCGTCATGGACGGCAATCTCGATCTGTTTGGCGATGGCGCCTACTGGCTCGGCCCACGCACCGCCTTTCGCGACTCGGCGATCCTGGCGTGGAGCCAGGGTCCGGCCCAGGCGCAGGCCTTCACCCTGCGCACCGACGATCACTACGGCGACTTCCGCCTGCGCGGCGCCAACCTGGATTACGACCTCGACGGCCAGGTCACCCTCGGCGCCCTGGCCATGACGGTCGATACCCTGGCCAGCAGCGACAGCACCGTAGTCCGCCGCGATGGCATGCAGGTATACAACCTGCGCGCCTTGCGCGGTCACCTGCCGGGCCTGCAGAACCTGACCCTCAACGGGGAATACGCGGTGCAGCGCGGCGGTGACGGCGCCCTGACCTACGACGCCAGGGCCTGGTATGCCCAAGCCGACTACCAGTTCCACGACCTGCCCTTCACCCCCACCCTCGGCTATCGCTACGCCGTCTTCTCCGGAGACGACAACCCAACCGACAACCGCCAGCAGGCCTGGGACCCGCTGAGCAAGGGGTTCACGGACTGGAGTACCTGGCTGATCGGCGACGTGGTGGGCAACTACCTGCTGTTCAACAGCAACGAGCGCGTCCAGCAGTTCTCACTGAAGAACCGCCTCAACGACACCCTCACCCTCGGCGTCATCCACTACCAGTTCTGGCTCGACCAGGCCAACTTCCGCGGCGCCGCGGTCAGCGATCGGCGCTTCGCCGACGAGACCGCGGTGTATCTGGACTGGACGCCCAACCGGCAGTTCTACGGCTCGCTCTCGTACAACTGGGTGCAGGCCAGGTCGGCCGCCCGCCAGGCGTTCGGCGACAACGAGCGCTTCAGCGCCCTCGAGCTGTATTTCACCTATCGCTACTGACCACCAGCCACCACTGCCCCCCGGGGGCACAGGAGAGCGTGATGAATACCAAGACAACGACCGGAATCGCCGTACCGACGCTGGAATGGGTGCTGAGCTTGCATGTCCTCATCGATCCGGCCGATGGCCTGGGCGCCTGCACGGATGGCCAGCGCAGCAACTATCGGATCACCGGCGGGCATTTCGAGGGCCTGAACGTGCGCGGCGACGTGGTCGCCGGCGGCGCGGATTTCTATCTGCTGCGCAGCGACGGCGTGGGTGAGCTGGACGCGCGCTACAGCCTGCTCAGCGATCAGGGCGAGTGGATCAACATCCACAACACCGGCGTGATCACCTTCAGTGACAGAGGGCACGCGCAGGTCGACCAGGGCATCTGGCCCATCGCTGAGGAGGACTACCGGTGCAGCTGCTCGCCGCGCTTCCAGGTGGCCAGCGGCAGGCTCGACTGGCTGACCCGCAGCGTGATGATCGGCAAAGTGGATTATCCCGCCATCGACCAGGTCGCCATCCATTGCTATCGCCTCGCCTAACCGCCCACCCCTATCGCATCAAGGCTTTTCACTGAAGCGGCAGGCCATCCGGTGGCCGAGCCGGCAGGTAAATGACCATGACCATGACCATCGCCAACCAGACCCTGGTACGCGCCGCGTGCATCGCTATCGCCGCCGCCTCGATCCTCGTCATCGGCGTGCAGCCGATCTTCATCGGCCTGCTGACCGAACGCCTGGGCCTGACCCTGGCGCAGCAGAGCTGGACCCTGTCCGTCGAGATGTGCGGCTCAGTCGTCGGAACGCTGCTGTACCTGCCGCTGATCCGCGTCCTCGGCCCGCGCACCCTCGCCTTGAGCGTGGCCCTGCTGCTGCTGTTCGCCAACGCCGCGACCGCTGGGGTCACCACTCTCGATCCGCTGCTGGCACTGCGCGGTCTCTCCGGCCTCTGCTCGGGCGTGCTCTACTCCTATGCCATCTACTGGCTGGGCAGCATGCCGGGGCAGGACAGGTCGTTCGGCATCCTGCTGTTCGTGCAGACCGCCCTGTTCGCCAGCAGCGCGGTGATCATGCCGATGATCGCCCAATGGCAGGGTTTCGCCGGGGCGATCTACTACCTGGCGGCCTGGTTCGCCCTGGTCTGCCTCATGAGCCTCTGCCTGCCGGCCAGGCAGAGCCCGGAAGAGCGATCCGTCTCCCAGGCGTCGCTGCGCTCTGGCCTGACGATGATCGGCGTCTGCTCGCTGCTCGGCATGATGTTCCTGCAGCTGTCGATCTATTCGCTGTGGGGCTTCGTCGAAGGCATCGCCAGCGACGCCGGGGTGGCACCGGTGGATAGCGGCTGGGCGATCAGCATCGGCCTGCTCGGCGGCCTCCCCGGTGCGGCGCTGCCGAGCGTAGCCGGGCGACAGCTGGGCCGCGTGCCCATGATCCTCACCGGCTCCCTGGCCGTCCTGGGCGCCATCTACCTACTGGCCACGCGCATCCACACGGCCTCGGACCTGATGATCGCGGTGTTCCTGATGAACTTCGGCTGGAACCTGGCGCTGTCCTACTACATGTCGTCGGTCGTAACCCACGATCCGAGCGGTCGCCTGACCAAGCTGGTCGGCGTGGTGCAGGTCGCCTCGGCCGCGGCGGCGCCGACCCTGCTGGGCCTGATCATCGAAGGTAACGACCGGCGCAGCCTTTTCGTGCTGTCCTCAGGGGCCATCCTCATCGGCTGCGTCCTGGTGATCGTCATGCTGTCCTGCGGACGGCGCCGGGTGCCGGGCAAGGCGCTGGACTGCTCGGTCTGAGCGTTGGGCGCCTGGTAAGAGGTCCGCGCGGATCTCTCGGCCTTCTGCGCAACCAGGCGACAACCTCCATGACCGATTTGTCATCCGCCGGTCAGGCTGGTGTCCCCCCTGTCCTCCTAGAGTGGCCCGGTCAGCGAATAGCTACCCACCCCTTCAAGAGGACTCTCCATGAAAGCGCTGCTGCTCGGCCTCTTCGGCCTGCTCGCCACCGGCTCCGCCCTGGCTGCTCCCGATCATCCCGCTCTGGTTCACGACAAGCCCGGCTTCTTCGTCCCGCTCGACGTCGCCAAGGTCGTCAGCCAGACCGACCTCGACGCCCAGTGCGGAATCGTGCCGGCCCGCCTCGATTACCTGGATCACGCCGGCCGGGAGCACGAGCTGGACTACCTGGTGTCTGGCAACGGCTGCTACAACCAGAACTGAGGCGTTGTTCGACCCAGTGCCGAAGCGCGGCGGCCACCGCCGCGCCGACCAAGGGAGCGCCTGAACAGGCACCTCCCTGCGCTGGAATCCGGGCGCCTCACGCCAGGCGCCGGCAGCCGGACGCTAGAAAAACCGATAGGCCTTGGCCAAAGCCCGCTCCAGCACGGCGATACAGGCGTGATCGTCGGCATAGGAGAGGAACTGGCACTGAGCATCGGCCTGGGCCTGGGCCAGACGCGTCTTTCGCTCAGCCAGCTCCTCTTCCAGCACCGAGGTGCTCATGCCACCCAGGTCACAGCAGGGGTTGGGGCCATTCATGGAAAACTCCGAACAGATTTGCAGATTGCGTCATGAGACAAGTTTTTGAGATTTGGTTCACAAATCGTAGCAAGTCTCATTGTTGCTGAATGCGCGTTCCGACGCGGTGTTTTCCAGACCCCTGGCGCTAGAGCGCCTCCCTTAGGAATCCGCATCCTTCACCCGCCATCAACCAGGCAAAAGCTTTACAATTTGGCGCCCTAAATAACCCCGTGAAGATTCATGCGCCTTTTGCTTTCGCTCCTCCTGGCCACGCTGCTGGCCTCCTCCGCATTCGCCGCAGCGCCCGATACCTTTGTCGAAGCCAAGGTAATCGCCAAACAAAAAGTCTATTTCGACCAGAACACCAGCGCCCAGGGCGACCTTTATTGCGGCTGCAAGTGGGAGTGGGTCGGCAAGTCCGGAGGACGAGTCGATGCCGGTTCCTGCGGCTTCCAGGCGCGCAAGCAGGAAACCCGCGGCGAACGCACCGAGTGGGAACACATCGTGCCGGCCTGGACCTTCGGTCATCAGCGCCAGTGCTGGCAGAACGGCGGACGGGAACACTGCGTGGCGGATGACCCGGTGTTCCGCGCCATGGAGGCCGACCTCTTCAACCTCTACCCCGCCGTGGGCGAGGTGAATGGGGACCGGGCCAATTTCAATTACGGCATGGCCCAGGGCGTGCAGCCGCAATACGGTCGGTGCACGACGAAGATCGACTTCCAGGAACGCGCCGCCGAGCCGCGCGACGAGGTCAAGGGCCTGGTCGCCCGGGTCACCTTCTATATGTTCGATCGCTACGGCCTGAACATGTCGCGCCAGCAGCAACAACTGCTCATGGCCTGGGACAAGCAGCAGCCGGTCACTGCCTGGGAACGCGAACGGGATAGCCGCATCGCCGCGGTGATGGGCCATGGCAATCCCTTCGTGTCCGGCGAGCGGCACTGGACGCTGGGCTACCAGCCAGTTGGCGACGGCATCGTCAGCCCGCTTCCGGCAGCCAAGCCAGCACCCTCAGCGCCGTCAGCACCCTCGGCACCCTCGGCACCGGCCAAGCGCGATAGCCCCGCCGCGGCCAGCCAGGGCGCGATCATCGGCAACCGCAACAGTCACGTCTATCACCTGCCGCAAGGCTGCCCGAGCTACGCGCAGGTGTCGCCGAAGAACCAGGTCAGGTTCGCCTCCGAAGCCGAGGCGAAGGCGGCAGGCTTCACCAAGGCAGGAAATTGCGCGCCCTGAGGCCCTGATCGCTGCCCCCTGGGCGCTGCCCTGCAGCACCCAGGGGTCTTGAACCGCTTTGGCAGCTACTGCGCCTTGGACAACTCCACCAGCATCCGGGTGAGCAAATAGATGCGCGGCGTTACGCTGTCCAGTTCCACATATTCCTCGGCGGTATGCAGCTTGCCGCCGACGATGCCGAAGCCGTCCAGGGTGGGCACGCCGGCACCGGCGGCGATGCTGGCATCCGCAGCGCCGCCACTGCCCTCGACGGTCAGCGTGCGACCCAGCTCGCCATAGATGCCCTGGGCCATGGCCAGCAGCCGATCGCTCGCCGCGGTCTGCGGCATCGGCGGCAGGCCGCGCTCCAGCCGGGTGGTCACCTCGGTATCAGAGATCTGCTTGTTGGCGGCGATCCGCGCCAGGTCCTTTTCCACCCGGTCGAATTCTTCGGGCAGCGCGGCGCGGACGTCGGCCTTGGCCACGGCGTGATCGGGAATCACGTTGATGCGCTCGCCCGCCTCGATCACGGTGAAGTTGACCGAGGTCTTCTTCTCCGCGTCGCCCAGGTTGCCCAGCTGCAGCACCTGATGTGCGACCTCGGTGGCGGCGTTGCGCCCCAGCTCCGGGGAGACGCCGGCATGGGAGGACTTGCCCTTGACCTCCACCACGGCGGTGGCGCTGCCCTTGCGCCATACCACCAGGCCATCGGCCGGCCGACCGGGCTCCAGATTCAGCGTCACGTCATGCTGCTTGGCAGTGCTGGCGATCAGCTCGGTGGCCGCCTGGGAGCCGGTTTCCTCGCTGGCGTCCAGCAACAGGGTGATCTGTCCGTAGTCCTTGAAGTCGAGCTTCTTGAGGATTTCCAACGCCGCCAGGGCGACCACGATGCCTCCCTTGTCGTCGGACACGCCCGGGCCATAGGCGCGTTTCTCATCGGTGCGATACGGCCGGGCCTTGGCCGTGCCCTCCTTGAACACCGTGTCCATGTGGGCCAGCAAGAGAATCTTCGCCTTGCCGCTGCCCTTGAGCGTGGCGATCAGGTGCTGGCTCTTATCCGGCGCGGTATTGGGCACCTCTTGCACCGTGGCGCCGAGTTTCTTCAATTCCGCGCTGACGAGCGTGCCCACTTCGGTCAGGCCCGGCTCGTAGCCGGAGCCCGAGTCGATGTTCACCAGTTGCTCCAGCAACGTGAGCGTCGGCGCCTTGGCCTGCTCCGCGGCGGTCTGGATGCGCGCATCGAGCGCAGCGCTGGCGGGCACGGCGATGCAGCAGGTGAGAACGGCAGCGAGGGTGGTGCGCAAGAACGGAGCGGACATCGGATTTTCCTTGTTGGCCTTGTTGGATTAGTCAGACAACTGTAGTCGCAACAAGGACATAGAGGAAATCGAAACTTACCGGGTGTTTCTCCCCGTAGCATCTCATAGCTAGTAATACCAGACCGACACTGAGAAATGGCTACCCATGGACTGCCAGTTCTAATCAAGGGCGGGTTCGCTGCACACCTTGATTTTTCATCCCTTCGCTGGCCCTTGATGACTGCTATCCAAAAGTAGCTCTCAGGCAGACCCGCAACTACGCAGGGATAAATAGCCTTTCCTCCGCAGCGCTGACGGCAATCCTTCGACGAGTACGAGATCCGACGCTATTTAGAATCCAGGCATCCATCAAGAAAACGGACATACGCTCGATAACAAAGCGTAGTGGCCTGTAATCCGAAGACAGTACCGCTTAGCCAGACCCGATACAGGCTTCGGATTCCGAAGCAGGAGCCGATACCCGACTGTGAATGCAGCATTCGGAATCCGAAGAAGGACCGTACTGTACGTACAGTACGTATAAAGATATAAATACGTACTAGGACGGTCTTGCCGGAACCTCTCTCACTGGGCCTATGCGCACTGACCTGTACGGGTGCAGCAATCTAGCAATCAGGCTATCTTAAGCTCAGTGGAGCTTACGCTCCCTACGACCTATCCCCAGGGGATAGGTTGGTCTTGCCTAAAGATAGGGCTTTCGCATATGGCTGTAGCACTCATCCGAGTCCTTCGAGGACCTCGGTTGCTGCCGCGACTGACTGCGTACGCTGCCCCGAGCTATCCCCTGGGGATAGCTTGATGTTCCATGCCAACGAAATATCTCGATTACTGCCGCGGTCAATCGCGCGTGCCATGCTGAACTATCCCCTGGGGATAGCTCAGGTCGTTGGAGGGCACCGCTAGCATCGCGCTAGCTCGATAGCTCGATAGCTTGGGTCGCCAATCGCTTGCGCGGCTCCAACCTACCCCCCGGGGATAGCTCAGGTCGTTAGGGGTCCTATAGCGTCGCGTTACGTGGACTAGGTATAAAACGACCACGTTTGCTGATTCGAGCTATCCCCGGGGGATAGCTGACGACACGTGAAGAAGGCCAGCTCAATTAGAGTATGTGAGGTCAGGTTACGTGCTGCTCTTGAGGGTCAATCCTTCAACGATCTCTGGTAAGACTACGGCCGCCTCTCGCTCTACGACAGGGATGAGCACGTCTTCCACAACCCTAGCGATTTCCGAGCGATTGCTAGCAAGCCTGGTAAGCGACTGGCCAGAACCGATGGATGTCTAACAAAAACCAATAGGGCTCAAGTGCGTATTCATAGCGCTGTAGAGCCATTAGGTTTCGTAGCATAGGGACTCGTGTGGTTTTGGGGAGCATCAATGTGTCAGCGTAGAGTTGCTTCGCTCAATCGGATCGCGTATCGAAGCCTGACAAGCACGGCGAAGCTACGCCTACAAAATGCTGAGGCGCTGACACCCCACCCATTAAAATCTGCCCCCATTTTTCAAGACCTAATAGGTCTTGAAGTAGACCATTTCAGTCAGCCACTTTACCCATACCTCGAATAAGATGCTGGCACCGCCGCGGTCGCGGTCCGGAGCAGCGCTAAGCGCTGAGGGCATGTAACGCTTATAAATCAATATTGGAGCTGGACAATCGCCATGTCACGTCTCGCAGATTTTCGTCGCGCTGAATACGCACTTCGTGAACAACTTCAAAAACTGGAATCCATGAAGGCCGATACAAGCCTAACGCGGGAGCTGGAATTTTCTGAAAAGCTCAAATCCCTAATGGCGGAGTATCAGCTTACCGCCAACGAGGTTTTCGCAATCCCTGACCCTAGCATGGCCCTTCAAATCAAAGGAGAATTGAAAACAAAGCGCCGGCCCCGCCGCACCAAGATCTATCGAAATCCTGATACTGGCGCGACTATCGAGACGCGAGGCGCCAACCACAAGCTACTCAAGCAGTGGAAGGCCGAGTATGGCGCTGCAACAGTAGAAAGCTGGTTGCAGTTGTAGTCTAGAGGCGACCTGGTCATGGATACTCCGCAGCCAGGTCGTTTGGCTTCGTGACTTGAGCTTCTTTCTAACCTTCCTTAAGCCAGCGCTCGAACGTCACGTTCTGTGCCCCATCCAGGTGTGGAGCGTAGTAAACCAGCCGTAGATGTCGGTCCACATCTACTGTAAGCGTCGTATGCTCAAACACCATCTGGCCTATTCCATCGAGTCGGAAGTATCGAATCCCTTGGCAGGGCCCATGGATGTCCTGGCGATTCCACCAGTCACAGAATTCTGGGGCTACCCGCTCCAAGTCCTTTACCAGTCCCACGATGTCTGCGTCTTGGGTTCCCTGAACAAAATCGCGCCGGAAGCTCGAAAAGATCTGGACTGCCTGGCTCTCCCACGGGTCGAGAAGCTGGCGTAGCCGCTTGGACGTAAACAGCATCCAAAGCAAATTACGTCGCTCAGGAATCTGCTCCGAAAAGCCAAACAGTCGGTCGGCCGCGCCATTCCAAACCAACACATCCCAGCGCAGGTTCAAAACGTAGGACGGGCGAGCATCCAAATCCTCTATCAACCGAATAATCAGGGGCGGAACTACGCACCACGTCCTGCCGGGCTCACACGGTGGCCGCTGTTGGGCGAGTAGATAGAGATGACGACGCTCCGTGGCATCGAGCTTGAGTGCACGGGATAGATTGTCCAAAAAAGTCGAGGACACGCTGATTTCTCGGCCCTGCTCGAGCCAGGTGTACCAACTGAGACCCACTCGTGCCAGCGTCGCTACCTCCTCACGCCGTAGCCCAGGTGTCCGCCGTCGCCCGCCGGAAGGCAACCCAACCTCTTCAGGCGTCAGCCGCTCCCGGCGACTTCTTAGAAACTCTGCAAGCTCAATCCGAGAACGTTCCAAAGACCGTGCCGCCGGCATGCCATTACTCCTAGTAACAGTATAAGCAACCAAATTGTAACAGGCTTAAAAGGGTGCGAAGAATAGCGCGTCCTGGCGCCGAGTGCCTTATGTCAGGGCTGTCGCGCGAGGAGGAACAGACGCGCTTGCTATTACTGTCTAGGAGTCAAACGGATGTACAACACGCTCTTGCATCAGAAGTTGGAAGCCCTCAAACAGGCTAACCAGTACCGCACCTTTACAACCTTGGACCGCTTATGTGGCCGCTACCCTCTGGCTCGCCTGGCCGACGGTTCGCAATCATCAGTCGTGATGTGGTGCAGCAATGACTACCTGGGCATGTCCCAGCATTCCAAGGTACGGAGCGCCATGCACGAGGCCTTGGATGCCTACGGTGCAGGTTCGGGAGGTTCGCGCAACATTGGGGGCTCTCATGCGTTATACGGACAATTAGAACAAAGCTTGGCCGACTGGCACGGTAAGGAAGCGGCACTGGTGTTTCCTACCGGCTTCGGGTCTAACGAGGCCACCCTACAGTGTCTGCTGCGGGAGCTGCCCGATTGCGTGGTGATCAGTGATGAGCGTAACCATGCCTCGATCATCAACGGCATCCGCTCAACTTCGAATGAGCGCCATATCTTCCGGCACAACGATCTCGAGCACTTGGAGCAACTGCTACAAACCTACTCCCATGACCGACCCAAGATCATTGTCTTCGAGTCTATTTACTCCATGGACGGCGATGTCGCACCCGTTAGAGAAATTGTTGCGCTGGCCAAGCGATACAACGCTCTAAGCTACCTCGACGAAGTACATGCGGTAGGGATGTATGGGCCTAGGGGTGCCGGTGTTGCGGCTGAACTAGGCGTTGCGGAGCAGGTAGACATTATCCAAGGCACTATGGCTAAAGCCATTGGTGTCATCGGTGGCTATATCGCCGCAAGCTCCGTCATCATCGATGCTGTACGTTCCTTCGCAACAGGCTTCATCTTCACCACGTCGCTGCCGCCCGCGGTAACGGCGGGCTGCCTTAAGAGTATCGAACACCTCAAGGACAGTGACGCAGAACGGCAGCGACTGCACGCGCATACCGCCAAGCTGCGCGGCAAGCTTCTGGAACAGGACATCCCCGTCATGCCCTGCTCACGCACCCACATCTTGCCGGTACTAATCGGCGATGCCGAGCGTTGCAAAGCGGCTGCAGGACGCCTATTGCAAACCCATCACATCTATCTCCAGCCGATCAATTTTCCTTCGGTCGCCGTAGGCACGGAACGCTTCCGCGTTAACGCAACGCCCAACCATAGCGATGAGCAGATTGAGCAACTAGCCCTTGCCCTACGGGAAACCTTCGAGCACTTCGCCATTCCTTTTGCCTCCCAGCGGGTTGGTGCGGAGGTTGCGTGATGAGCATCTCCTACGACATCCGTCGTGCTACGCCTGACGACATCCCTGCGCTCATCGAGCTCAGAGCCCATCTACTCGATGCCGGCGGAGCGCCTTACGCCAGCCGTACATCTGCAGACACTGAGCGTTGGCGCAGGGCCTACCCGCTTTGGCTGGCCACCTGTCTTGAAGTGTCAGATCGGGTACTCATCCTGTGCGCTGAGCATAAGCACACCCAAGCCATACTCGGCTGCGCCACAGGCATCATTGATGACCGTGCCCCGGCTCCCGACTGTCTTAATGGCCGCTCGGGTTGGGTTCAATCGGTTGCCGTAGCGCCTGAGCTACGCCGCTGCGGTATCGCAAAGGCACTCATGCAGCGGCTTCTAGACTGGTTCAGGACGCGCCAAGTGAACTCAGTCGCTCTACAAACTACGCCTGCTGCTACCTCGCTCTACCAGAGGCTCGGATTCGCCTCGACTGGCGAAGTCCTATTGGTACGTGCGGAGGGCCGGCCATGAACGTCCTGATCATCGGTCTGGGCTATGCCGGTCATCGTTTTTGGCGTGCCTTTGAACACCTGTCCGTCAGTACTGGCATGCCCTTGCGCTTGGCGTATATTGATCGGAAACCCAAGGCACCAGAACTGCCATTCTTTCCTACGGTGGCGTCCGCGCTTCATCACTTCGAGCCCGACATCATCGTGGTCAGCGTCAACGATGAAAGTCATGCACGAATCTTGGCGGAGCTAAGCGGATATCGTGGCTTCGTGCTGTGCGAGAAACCACTCGTTACTCCCGCTGACGACCTGACACTTGTTGCCGAGCAGCTAAGTCAGGTGAGTGGTTTTGCCTTGGACTTGGTAGAACGGTACTCACCCGCCACACAATCTCTGCGTCGGCAGATCAGCGCACAGGGTTGGTCGCTGGTGAGGGCCAGCTTTCACTGGGGTAAGGACCGGCTCAATGACTACCGCCCTACCTGCGGTGTCACCAGTGAAGTCATCCATGCGCTGGATCTGGTGTCGTGGATCTGCTCCTCTGCTGATCCTTTGCAGATTCACGATGTGCTCGGAGTACGTTCGGACTTCTCGATTTCCGGACATTCCGTGCTGGATACCGTCTCTCTCACCGGAACGTTGGGCCAGGCCACACTCGCAGGCTATGCCAGCTTCGTGAACATCATGCGTCAGCGCACGGTGGACTTCAGCTTCATCGATCAAGAACAGCGAGTCATTCAGGCGCGCCTCGTCTTCGATACGCCGTCCTGGGATCAGGATCACCTGCGAATTTGGACGCGCAATGATCAAGGGCGGGAGCAACTGATCGATGAACAGTGTTTTAGCCCTGCCCAACCCGGACTCGAAACCCTACACAAGCTGAGTCGCCTCTGCCGCCACGTAGTGCGATGGGTATCCCTTCGCGAGATGCCCTCACAGCCCTTTGCCGACCTGCAAACGGCTATCGCTCTACAGCACCAGCTTAACCTGATTGAGTCCTCAGCCCGCTGCCCTGCTCCGGCCTGCTATGTCCCTTACGGGAACCGCAGCCTGCTGCCGGAAACGAGTGACTTGGAAACTTTGGGCTGATTTCAAAGGAGACCGCCAATGTGTGGCATTACTGGCTGGCTGTCTTTCAGCCAAGATCTTAACTTCCAGCGTTCTATCTTGGAGCGCATGACCGCAACGATGACGCGACGAGGACCTGACGCGG
Source organism: Pseudomonas sp. AS2.8 (assembly GCF_014190935.1). Classification (NCBI taxonomy): domain Bacteria; kingdom Pseudomonadati; phylum Pseudomonadota; class Gammaproteobacteria; order Pseudomonadales; family Pseudomonadaceae; genus Pseudomonas; species Pseudomonas sp. AS2.8. The sequence goes on along the minus strand of NZ_JACHVV010000001.1, from coordinate 823,732 downwards.
GCGGCCTATGGATTGATGGACCTATTGGACTCGGACATCGACGCCTCTCCATCATTGACCTCGAAGGCGGTCGCCAGCCAATGACGGCAGGCTTCGGCAACGACCCTGAAGCGGTAGCCATCACCTACAGCGGCGAGGTCTATAACTTCCAGGACCTCCGGCGTGATCTGCAAGCACTCGGACATCAGTTCGAAACTCGCAGCGACACCGAGGTAGTCCTGCACGCCTATCTGGAGTGGGGCTATGACTTCGTCGAACGACTCAATGGCATGTACGCCTTCGCGATCTGGAACAGACGCAAGCAAGAACTGCTACTGGTCCGTGACCGGATGGGGGTCAAGCCGCTTTATTACTTTCCAACTGCCGATGGCGTGATTTTTGGCTCCGAGCCCAAAGCCTTGCTGGCGAACCCTCTGGTACCTCGCAAGATTCAAGCAGACGGTCTGCGTGAAATTCTTGAGATGGTGAAAACCCCAGGGCAGGCCATCTTTGCTGGCATGCGCGAAGTGCTACCCGGCGAATGGATCAGGATTGCCCGCAGTGGTCTGCAACGGCAGCGTTACTGGAAGCTTGAAGCACGGGAGCACGAGCACTCGTTAGATCAGACCATCGGCCATACACGTGATCTACTTGAAGACATCGTTAAACGTCAGGTCGTTTCGGACGTGCCCTTGTGTAGTCTGCTTTCAGGCGGACTCGACTCTTCTATCATCACAGCGCTGGCATCGCGCAAGCTGCTTGCAGCGGGAAAAGAGAACATCCGTTCTTTCTCGTTGGATTTCGCTGATCATGGCCAGGGCTTCGCAAGCGATGCTGTTCGAGGCACGGCCGATGCACCCTTCGTGAAGGACTTAGTGCAGCAGATCCAGTCCCACCATGGTGAGGTCATCCTAGACAGTCGGGAACTTGCCGATCCGCAGCTGCGAGCGCAGGTTATCCGAGCGTTGGACCTACCTCCCGCCTTTTGGGGCGATATGTGGCCGTCGCTTTACCGACTCTTTGAAGAGGTCCGACGGCATTCTACTGTCGCCTTGTCCGGAGAAAGCGCAGACGAAGTATTCGGCGGCTACCGCTGGTTCCACGATCCAGTTGCCATCCAAGCGCGCACTTTTCCCTGGTTGACTTCCGTGACGGAAAAGTATTTCGACGGCAAGACGTTGTTCGATCCAGGACTGCTAAAACATCTGGATATGCACAGCTTCCTGCAGGACAGCTATTCGCAGGCTATTGCTGAAGCGCCCGACTTGCCGGGTGAGGCCGCCGGTGATCGCCGGATGCGGGAGATGAGCTACGTCAACCTGACCCGTTTTGTACAGACGCTACTAGATCGCAAGGACCGGATGAGCATGGCGGTTGGACTGGAAGTAAGGGTGCCATTCTGTGACCACCGCTTGGTCGAATATGCATTCAACATCCCCTGGCAGATGAAGGCCTTCGACGGTAGAGAAAAGAGCATTTTGCGCGCGGCGACACGCGACCTTCTGCCAGCGTCCATCGTCGATCGCGTGAAGAGCCCCTACCCCTCGACACAAGATCCCGCCTACGAGCAAGGGCTACGCAGAGCTCTAGCCGCTATCCGGGATGACTCGAATGCGCCTGTCCGCTCCTTCCTCGACTTCACCCGTGTAGAGGCAGCGTTAGAAAGGCCCCTTGGCGCCCATTCGCCTATGTATGACCGCATGGGTATGGAGCTCGCGGTCGGGCTTGATACTTGGCTACGCGAGTACGACGTCAGCGTCGAGCTTTTCTAGCTACCTGGGCGACCGCCGCGTCGCCCCTTCACTTCCTATTCACCGACTCACCTCCGTGAGGACTTTGTCATGCCTTCAAATCGTACGTCACCCACCTATCTCATCGCCCTGGGCGCATTCGCCCTTGGGATGGCCTCCTATGTGACAGCAGGGCTCATCCCGCTCATCCAAAGCTCCCTCTCAGTATCGGTGGCCATGGCGGCTCAACTGGTTACCGCCTTTACCCTTGCTTATGGCATCGGTTCGCCCGTGTTCGTCGCCCTCGTGCCCCCCAGCCGGCAGCGTGCCGGACTGTTACTTGCTCTACTGGTCTTCGTACTGGCAAACGCAGGAAGCGCCCTCTCTGATAGCTTTCTGACACTTGTGGTTTGCCGCGCAATCGCCGGTATCGGTGCCGGTGTTTACCTCGCCATGGGCATTGCTGCTGCCGCATCGCTCTCTACTCCGGAACGCCGCGGCAAAGGTATAGCCGTAATTTTAGGTGGGATGGCCAGTGGTGTAGTGCTGGGTGTACCTCTGAGTTTGCTATTGGCTGACCAGTGGGGTTGGCAAGCAGCTATTTGGTTGATCACGGTACTGGGCGCTGTGAGCTGGGCGGGTCTTTACTTGCGTCTACCAGCGCTGCCCGAAGCGACTGCCAGCTCCCTGGGCCAAAAACTTGCCATGCTTGGTGACGGCCGAGTCCTGACCATTTTGCTCGTGTCGTTGCTAGCGGCCGTATCCAGCCTCGGCATGTATACCTTCATCGCCCCTCTGCTGTCTGACCCCGCCTACGGTGGTATCCAGTCTGTTACGCCTTATCTCTGGGTATGGGGTATCGGAGGTGTACTAGGAAGCTTCCTAATTGGCCCCTTGGTTGATCGCGTTCGTGGTGCGGTGCTGACCCTAGGGATCATGGTCGTTCTGGCACTGTCGCTGCTCTTTCTTCCTCAAACCGCAAAGTTGAATCAGTGGCTTGTCATGCTGCCCATTGCCGCATGGGGCGCGGTCGGCTGGGCCCTGCAGGTACCGCAGAACAACGAACTGATCCGGGCGCGCCAACACCATGGTGATGGCAACCTTGCAGTGGCCTTGAATGAATCAGCCTTGTACTTGGGTAGCGCCCTTGGTGCGGCTGCAGGCGGGTTTGTTCTACTGCTCGAACAACCTGTCGGTAGTCTGGCGCTCTACGCTGCCGGCGTTGCCGCGCTTGGCGCCGTTGCCCAATTGTTCCTGCTACGACGAAAGAGCACGGTGTTCAATCATGCCTATCTCGATTCCAAGCGCTAACAGCAGGAGAATGGCTATGGAACTGCGCCACTTACGCTGTTTCATTGCCGTGGCAGAAGAACGTCATTTCGCCCGGGCGGCGGCACGACTGCATATTGAGCAGTCGCCGCTGTCCCGTACCATTCGGGAGCTGGAAGAACGCCTAGGCGTGCAGCTGTTTGACCGCTCCAACCGAAGGACTGAACTTACCTGGGCTGGCCATATGATGCTCGAGGAAGCACGACGGATCATCGCCTTCGTCGAGCAAGCAAAAGCCAAAGCCCGTAGCGCTGCTGCAGGCTATCGAGGCCGGCTCCGGATCGCACTCTCGGATGGTGTTCCTTTGGCGCGACTGACCGAGATGCTCGCTCGTAGCCGCGAGGAAGAGCCTGAAGTTGAAATAGCGCTGTTTGAGGTACCTTTGGGCGAGCAACTGCGCGGCTTAGCAGAGGGACTGTTCGATGCAGGGCTTGCGCAATCCACCGACTCGCTTCCTGGCATTACTGTGACGAAATTATGGCGGGATCCCATGATGATTGTGGTGCCGTCGAGACACCCATTGCTCAGATATTCCCGCGTACCACTTACAGACGTTTTGAATTATCCGCTGGTCTTGTGTGATCCGCACGTCTGCCAAGGTATGTGGCGAAAACTGCAGCGATTGCTATGCAAACATGACGCCTGCCCTCGAGTCGCGCATCAGGTCCCCACGCTGGATTTAATGTTGGCCTTGGTGGCAGCAGGTTACGGCCTTGGGTTTGGCAGCCAAACCAAACTGGCTGAGCATCCTACCACTGATGTCACAGTCAGGCCCTTAGACGATCAATCGGCTGTCATGACAACCTATCTGCTTCATCGGCAGACACCGGGGCATACGGCTGTTTTGAGGCTTATAGACAGGTTGTCACCTGGCGATAACGTAGTCGCTGATCAGGCGAACCATCTGGGAAAACGGGATCTCGCGGAATGCACCTAGGAAGAGGGTCGATCTGCGCCCTGTCTACGCGCACCAGGGTAGCTGACAAAACCTACCTCTAAGTCCGAGGGGTAACCGGTCCCATCACATTCAAATTTATCCTGGATGGGACCGGAGCTTCTTCCACCTCGTCGGGGCGGATGATTTTAGGTGAAGCAAGCCAGCACTTGCTTGATACCCATCAGCATGTCTCTGCGTTATCAAGTACTGCCGGTCCATTAGCAAGCACGTCATTGGCTCCTAGTATCAAACGACTTCGCCCCAAAAAATATTATTGCAATAAGTGCCCCAAACGCTTGAGACGAACGTTTTGTGCATCATTTTCACGCACGAACACTACCAGCAGCCAGAGACGTCTGGCGCGGGCCTTTTAGTTACGTATTGCCCGTCAAAACCAACCTCCAAACTCGTAAGCGAGGCACCCACAAGAAGATCTCGCACGATTTTGGAGCAAAAAATCCAATAAAATTTATTGTTGAATAAATTATTTCACAGCCTTACTCTCGATCCGACGTCGTAAGGAAAAAGCCACTGACCGCACCGAAAAATAGGGAGTGAAGATGAAAGCGAAGATAGCGTTGGGCGTGCTCATGACCGCCGCAGTAGCCCTGCCCGCCTGGGCGGCCGACTGGACGGTGGGGGCCAATGTCGGCAACGTGCCCTGGGAGTTCCAGGACGCCAAGGGGGACTTCGTCGGCTTCGAAGTCGATGTGGTGAAGGAAGTGGCGAAGCGGGCGGGCAAGAGCGTGGATTTCGTCAACATTCCCTTCAACGGGCTATTCAGCGCGGTGCAGTCGAAACGCGTCGACATCGCGATTTCGTCCATCACCATCACGCCCAAACGCCTGGAATCGGTCGCCTTCGCCCAACCCTACTTCGACAGCGACCAGTCGCTGACCGCCCTGACCAAGTCCAAGGTGAAAAGCCTGGCGGACATGAACGGCAAGGTCGTGGGTGTCGATACCGGCTCCACCGGCGACATGTGGATCGGCCAGCACCAGAACGAATACAAGTTCGCCGACGTCTCGCGCTACGAAGGGCTGTCACCGGCCATGCTGGACCTGGGCTCCGGGCGCATCGATGGCTACCTGAGCGATATCCCCGCCGTCCTCTACTACATCAAGGACAAGCCGCAATTCACCATCGTCGCCCGCATCCCCACAGGTGAGCGCTATTCGCTGATGCACGCCAAGGGCTGGCCCATGAGCGATCAGGTCAACGACATCATCAGCAAGATGAAGGAAGACGGCACCCTGGGCGCCATCCACAAGCAGTGGTTCGGTACCGAGGCGGACAAGGAGTCGAGCACCCTGAAGGTCTCCGCCGCGCCCAAGTAAGCCCTGCCGCAGCTGCATGCCCGGGGCGAGGTCCGTTCGCCCCGGGCAGTGACCGAGGTATCCCATGGATCTTCTGCAAACCTTCTTCAACTGGAACGTGCTGGTCGAATCGCTCCCCCTGATGATCCGGGGCCTGGGCGTGACCGTTCTGCTGGGCCTCGTGAGTATCGTCCTGGGCCTGGTCGGCGGACTGCTGCTGGCGCTGCTGCGGCTGTATTCCTACGCGCCGGTGCGGCTGCTGGCGCGCACCTACATCGACATCATGAGGTCCATCCCGCTGTTGGTCCTGCTGGTCCTGATCTATTACGCGCTGCCCTTCGTCGGGATCCGCCTGTCCTCCTTCGCGGCAGCGGCCAGCGCGCTTTCCCTCGTGTCCTGCGCCTACAGCGCCGAGATCTTCCGCTCGGGCATCGAAGCCATTCCCCGCGGTCAGTTCGAGGCGTCGGCCGCCCAGGGCATGAGCTTCTTCGACACCATGCGCGACGTCGTGCTGCCCCAGGCGATCCGCATCGTGCTGCCGCCCATGACCAGCAACTGCATCAACGTCATGAAGGACACCGCCCTCGCCTCGGTGGTGGCGATGCCCGACCTGCTCAAGCAGGCGACCCAGGCCCAGGCCCTGGCGGCCAATCCCACCCCGCTGGTGGGCGCCGCCCTGCTCTATCTGCTGCTGCTGTTGCCCATGGTGCAACTGGTCAGCTGGGTCGAGAGACGCAATGGCGCCGGAGGCAAGACCGCATGAGCACCCTGATCGACATCGAACACCTCGACAAGTACTACGGCAATTTCCAGGCGCTGAGCGACATCAATCTGCAGGTCGAGGAAGGCGAGGTGGTGGTCATCCTCGGCCCGTCCGGCTCCGGCAAGTCGACGCTGATCCGCTGCATCAACCTGCTGGAAAACTACCAGCAGGGCCATATCCGCGTGGCGGGCGAACGGGTCGAGAACGGACCGCGCCTCGCCGGTATCCGCAGCGAAGTGGGCATGGTCTTCCAGAGCTTCAACCTCTATCCCCACCTCAGCGTCCTCGACAACGTCTCGCTGGCGCCGATCCGGGTGCGCGGCCTGAGCCGGCGCGAGGTCCACGCCCGCGCGCGGGATCTGCTGGTCAAGGTCGGCATGGGCGATCACGCCCACAAGTACCCGAGCCAGTTGTCCGGCGGCCAGCAGCAGCGGGTCGCTATCGCCCGCACCATGGCCATGGAGCCCCGCGCCATCCTCTTCGACGAGCCCACCTCGGCGCTGGACCCGGAGATGGTCGGCGAGGTGCTCGACGTCATGCAGAACCTGGCCCGCTCGGGCGTCACCATGGTCGTGGTGACCCATGAAATGGGCTTCGCCCGGCGCGTCGCCGATCGGGTGATCTTCATGGAGAGCGGCCGCATCGTCGAACAGAATACCCCGGAACCCTTCTTTACCGCCCCTCAGGAACCCCGCACCCGGGCCTTCCTGCAGGCCATCCTGCACCACTGATCCTGGCTGGAGAGAGTCGCGTGAATTCCCTCGATATCGCATACGTTCGCAAGCAGTTTCCCGGTCTGGCCGGCGACTACGTCTTCATGGACAACGCCGGCGGCTCCCTGGTGTTGCAAGGGGTCGCCGACCGGGTGGCCGACTACCTGCTCAACAGCAGCGTCCAGCTGGGCGCCTCCTACCCGCCCTCGGTCGCGGCCGGCGAACGGGTGATGCAGGCGCGGCACTCGGTCATGCAACTGATCAACGCGGCCCATCCCGACGAAGTCATCATGGGCGGCTCGACCACCCACCTGCTGCAGATACTCTGCCGCGCCATCGCGCCTTCGATCGCGCCCGGTGATGAAATCATCGTCACCAACTGCGACCACGAGGCCAACATCGGCCCCTGGGTCCGGCTCTGCGAAGACCGCGGCGCCACCCTGCGCGTCTGGCAGGTCGATCCCGACAGCCTCGAACTGGAACTGGACGACCTGCAGGCGCTGCTCGGCGACCGGACCCGCTATGTGGCCGTGACCCACGCCTCCAACATCCTCGGCTCGATCAATCCCGTCGCCGAGATCGCCCGCCGCGTCCATGCGGTCGGCGCGCAGCTGTGCGTGGACGCGGTGGCCTATGCGCCACACCGGCTGGTCGATGTGCAGGCCAGCGGCGCCGACTTCTATGTCTACAGCTTCTACAAGACCTTCGGCCCGCACTTCGCCGTACTCTGGGGCCGTCGCGACCTGCTGCTGGAATTTCCCAGCCTCAACCACTTCTTCATCGGCCAGGACGTGGTGCCCTACAAACTGCAGCCCGGCAACGTCAACTACGAGCTGTCCTTCGGCTGCATCGGCATCTCCGACTATCTGCTCGACATCGCCGACAGACTGGGCACTCAGGGTAGCGAGCGCGAGCGGATGCAGGCAGCATTCGACGCCTTCGAGATCCAGGAAGATGCCCTGGCCGAGCGGCTGCTGGACTTTCTGCGCCAGTGCCCTGGGGTTCGGGTCATCGGCAAGACCAGCGTCCAGGCGCGCGTGCCCACGATCAGCTTCGTGGTGGAAGGTGTGCGCTCGGAAGCCGTGGTGCTCAAGGTGGACGAGCAGCGCATCGGCATCCGCTTCGGCGACTTCTATGCCCGACGCCTGATCGAGGCCCTGGGCCTGGCGCCCCTGGGTGGGGTAGTGCGGGTATCCCTGGCGCACTACAACACGCTCGAAGAGATCGACCGTCTCATCGCCGCGCTGGATCAGGCAATCACCGAATTGCGCTGACCGGCGCCTCCACTTTCCTCTGCCGAGCGTTTTTCATGGCCTTACCGGAAACCCTTGCGGAGCTGCGCGACTGCCTGGCCGCCCAGCACGAACACCTGTCGGAGCGGCTGCGCGATGCGGCCCGCTTCCTCATCGACAATCCGCACGAGATCGCCCTCAGCACGGTCGCCGAGCTGGGCCGGCGCTCCAACATCGCCCCGGCGGCCTACATCCGCCTGGCCCAGGCGCTGGGTTTCGCCGGCTTCAAGGATCTGCAGCGGCTGTTTCGCGCGCCGCTGCAACAGGCCGCCGATACCCACAGCGAACGCATCCGGCATTATGGCGGAGAAAAGCTGCTGGACGATCCCAGTGACGTCGGCGCGATCCTGCGGGAATTCAGCCAGGCCAATATCGTGTCCCTGGAACACCTGGCGGAAGGCGACCAGCAGGCCAATATCGAAGCCGCCATCGCCCACCTGCAGGTCGCGCGCACGACCTTCGTCATCGGCCTGCGCCGGGCCTTCCCGGTGGCCGCCTACCTGAGCTACGCCCTGAGCCGGGTGGGCCGCCGCGCCGTGCAGATCAGCGGCGGTGGCGGCACCCTGCCGGAACAGGTCAGCGCCATCGCCGATGACGATCTGCTGATCGCCGTGAGCTTTCCGCCCTACGCCAAGGATACCGTCGAGGCCTGCCGGCAGGCGCGCGAGGCGGGCGTGACCCTGGTGGCCATCACCGACACCGTGTTGAGTCCGATCGGCAAAATGGCGGAGACGGTGATAGAGGTCAACGATGCAGAGCTGCTCGGCTTTCGCTCCCTCACCGCCTCCTTCTGCATCGCCCAGACCCTGGCCATGGGGCTCGCCTTCAGCCAGGGCGATACCGATTGCACCTTCGATCATGAACGACTGAAGGACATCGACTGCTGAGCCCGCGCTCACCTTGTAGTTCACAACTATCACTTCAGGAGTAGATCCCGATGCTGTCACCTGCACGCGATTTGGTGGGTTATGGAAGACAACGCCCGCAAGGCACCTGGCCCAACGGCGCCCGTCTGGCCATCAGCCTGGTGATCAACTACGAGGAAGGCTCCGAGCGCTCGCTCGCCATGGGCGATCCGGACCAGGAGTCGATGACCGAATGGGGCAGCTACGCCATCCCCGCCGGCACCCGCAACCTTGCCATGGAATCCATGTACGAATACGGCTCCCGCGTCGGCATCTGGCGGATTCTCGACATCCTCGACAAGCAGTCGGTGCGCGCGACCTTCCATGCCTGTGCGGTGGCCTTCGAACAGAATCCCGACGTCGCCCACGCGGCCGTCGCCGGTGGCCACGAAATCTGCAGCCATGGCTATCGCTGGGAGGAAGTTTTCCGCCTGAGTGAAGAAGAGGAACGCGAGCACATCCGCCTCGCCGTCGAATCCTTCGAGCGCACCTGTGGCAAGCGGCCGGTCGGCTGGTACTGCCGCTATGGCGCCAGCATCCACACGCGCCGGCTGGTGGCCGAGGAAGGCGGCTTTCTCTACGACTCCGACGCCTACAACGACGACGTCCCCTACTTCGTCGAGGTGGAGGGCAGGCGCCATCTCGTCGTGCCCTATACCGCCGACGTCAACGACTTCCGCTACTGGAATTCGCCCGGCCTGTCCCAGGCCTCGGATTTCTTCGAATACATGAAGGAAAGCTTCGAGGTTCTCTACGAGGACTCGGCGACCGGACCGCGCATGATGTCGATCGGACTGCACCCGCGCATGGTGGGCCGTCCGGGACGGGTCCGGGCGATCAAGAGGTTCATCGAATACGCCAGGCAGTCCGAGGGGGTCTGGTTCGCGACCCGCGAAGAGATCGCCCGCGCCTGGCTGGAAAGGGCTGACGGCTAGGCTGATCCCGGCGCATCTGGAGGCGCATCGAAGGTCGCCACGCGGTCGTCACCGTCCAGGCGCGGTGACGACAGCGCTCCTGGCCGGGAACGCGGGAGCCGCCCCGCGCCAGGGATCATCGGGGTGCCGCTTCAGAACCGGGCAATCAGGACGACCCCGGCGATCATCAGGATCGCGCCCAGCAGCCGCCAGCCGTTGACCGCATGCTGTTCCATGGAAAACAGGCCGAAGTGATCGATGGCCAGGCTGGCGATGAGGTTGGCGGTGATGGTGACGCCGTTCACCGGCGCCGCGCCGAGGCGCTGGATGAACAGCAGACCGGCGAAGACCGCCACCGCGCCGGCGATACCACCCAGGGGTGCCCACCAGGGCATGTCGCCGATCTGGCTCACCGAGGGCAGCGGCCTGGGCATGCAGATGAACAGCCCGATTGCGACGAAGGTGACCATCACGAAGGACACCGAGGTCGCCAGCCAGGGATTGACCAGCGCCTTGTTGAGCGAGCCGTTCATGGCCGCACCGGCAGCCTGCAGGAATCCGGCAACGACGATAAGGATATAAGCCCAGTTCGCAGTATTCATCAGGAGTCGTCTCGGAGCGGAGCATGGAGGAGGCGCGGGGCCGATTCAGTGGCCGAGCGAGGCCTGAGTTACGACTGGACACATCTTGTAAAAGTGCCGTCTCGCTCGTGCCTGAAGGCTCTACACCGGGATATTGGCCGCTTTTTCGACCATCGGGCCTGACCGCCGTCTGGTTCGAAGCCGGTCCCGTCAGGCGATTCGCGCGCAAGCCCGCTGCGGTCCTGCGCCCTCCTCCGCCAGGGTCGACGTCGGCGTCAGGTGCCTGCCTGGCCCAGGCACCCTTTCTCCCAGATCCCGGCCGAACCAGGGCAGGCCTATTTGACGATGGCCTTGACCGCCGCCAGGACATCCCGGGTGGCCTGCCGGGTCGCCTCCGCATCAGGCCCGACCTTGGGCCCCAGCACGACGCAGCTGTCTTGGTAGGAAAAGACCTTGCCGGTCTGCTGGTTGATCAACTCGCCCCTGGCGTTCTCAGCGATCCGGCAATCACGCACGGTCTGGCTGCCCTTCGCGACCACCACCGGACTCCAGGCATAGGGGCTGTCGAAGCCATGCTCGGCATGGGGATAGGTATGCACCCCGAGGTCGGCCCCTTGCTGCTTGAGCGCCGCGAAATAACCCTCGCAGCGGGAATAGGGATCGTAGTTGTCGGCCAGGCCGTGGTAGACGCGCAGCGGCTTGGCGACGACCTGACTCTGCTCGCGAAAGGTGATTGAGCAGTCGGGATAGAACGACAGGTAGCCGGCGAACTGGAAATCCTGGCTTTTCCAGCGTCTGTCGAAGCGCTCCATGGCGGCATAGAGCGACGCCTGCCCGCCGCGGGAAAAGCCCATGAGCAGGATCTTGCCTGGATCGATCCGCGCGTGCCGCGCGAGCAGGGCGCCGGCGCGATAGTCATCCAGGACGAAATTGAGCCGCCCCAGTTGGGCCTGGTCGGTGGCGGTGCTGGTGATGCCCCGGCCGGAGAAGCCATCCACGGCGAAGGTGGCGATGCCGACCTGATTGAACTGCCGCTGCCAATAGGTGATGTTGGCACCCACCCCTCCCGAGCCATGCTGAAGAATGACCACCGGCACCTTGCCCTCGCCGGGAGGCAGCGACAGCACGCCACCGAGCAGGACCTGGCGGCCACCCTGGTCCCCCGTCAGGAACTGCTGATCGCTCAGGGTCAGCGACGTGAAGGTCAGCACCTCCTGGCGCGCGGGGATATCGATTGCCGGCGAGGCGGCCGCGCAGGCCGTGGCACTGGCCAGGCCGATAATGACCGCGAGCGAGGAGCGCAAAGATCCAGCGGACAGATAGCGCATCGGTTGCATCCTTCTTGTTGGGTCTTCCCAGGGTAGCCAATCGGCGTCGCGCTGTAAGAGTGGTCGCGAGCAGAACAAACCGCACTAGCCAGAATTGGCACCTTTGGCCTGTAATCCTGCCTTGAGGTACGAAACTTGTAGCTCCAGCGCCACTGGCCCTTGGCTACCCAAAAGGTTTCCTAAATGCACCAAGACGGCTCCCTCGCGTTACCGCCGCGCGTCCGGCATCGGTATACCGGTGACATCGACGAGCACGCGCTCTGCGTCGAGGGCTGGCGCATGCAATACGATCAGCTGTCGGCGGGCCGCTTCCAGGGCGAGCTCAGCGATCTCTGCCTGGACGACCTCAGCCTGCTGCGAGACAGATCCAACCAGGCCATGCTCAAGAGTGGCGAAGCCCAGGGAGATACCCTGACCTTCAGCCTGCCGATGCGGAACGCGGGCGCCCTGCACTGCGCCGGTCATACCCTGCATGAAGCCCAGTTGCTGGTGGCGCGCGGGGACGACCTGCCGGAGCTGCGCACTCCGGCCAATCTCGAATTGCTCTGCATCAACCTGCAGGAAGCCGAGATGGCGCGTTTGCTGGCCTGCCAGCGCAGCAGCCTGAGCGTACGCGACCTGCCCGGCTGCTATCGGCTGCCGGCGGGAGGGGTTTACCTGGCGTTGGCGCGGCTGGCCCAGGCACTCTTCGCGCCCGAGGCGCGGAGCCTGACCTGGCTGGCGCATCCGCGCGCGCGCACCGCGTTGCGCGATACCGTGCTGATGCACCTGCTCGACCTACTCGATACGGGGGAACCCCAGCAGCTGGCGCCCAGCGCGCGGCTGCGCATGGTGTGGCGGGCACGGGAATACGCCCTGGCGCATCCGGACCAGCCGCCCAGCATCCTCGAACTGTGCAATCGGGTGGGCGCCAGTCGCCGCAAGCTGCAGTACTGCTTCCAGGAGACGCTGGGCCTCAACCCGGTGGCCTATCTGCGTACCCTGCGCCTCAACGCGGCCCATCGCGCCCTGCGCCGGGGGGCAGGCGAATCGGTGCAGGACGTCGCCGCCCAGTGGGGCTTCTGTCACCTCAGCCGCTTCGCTCGCGACTACCAGCGGCTGTTCGGGCAACTGCCCTCCGCCACCCGCAAGGCCGCCACGCAGAAGTGCTGAATCTGGCTAACGACGGGTAGCGGCTTTCCCTCAGGCTCGAGTGGCCAATAAGAAGAGGGAACTCCATGAGCGTTACCCGTCCGCTTCAGCTCCTTGCCGGCGGCCTCGCCGCGCTGGGGATGACCACCGCCAGCCTCGCCACCGAGAGCGGCTCGCCCACCACCGCCTTTGGCGTCTACGACTTCGGCGCCGGCTTCACCCCTCCGCCCACGCCCCACGGCACCCTGGGCCTGCGCAGCAACTTCTATCGCGCCACCTCCATCCGCGACAGCCACGGCCGCGACAACGGCAATGACTTTTCCATCGACGTCCTTTCCCTGGGCCTGGCCTACCTGAGGATGACCGATACCCGGGTCCTGGGGGCCCGCTACGGCTTCGGCGGGGTCCAGCCCTTCTTCAGGATGTACGCGGACCTCACCGTCAAGGCCAACGGCGTGCCGGTGTTTGCCGACAGCGCCGACCTCTTTCGCCAGGCCGACATCCAGGTCGTTCCGCTGATCCTGCAATGGGAGCCTTCCCAACCTGGGGGTGAACTTCTGGTTCCAGGTGCAGGCGCCTACCGGGGACTACGACAAGCGGCGGCTGGTGAATCCGGGCACCAACCACTGGACCGTCTCGCCAATGCTCAACCTGAGCTACATCAGCGATGCGGGCTTCGAGGTCTCGTCCAGCTTCCAGGCCGACTTCAACAGCCGCAACGACGCTACCGACTACCGCAGCGGCACGGAATATCGCCACGAATTCGCCGTGGGCCAGCACCTCGGCCCCTGGACCCTGGGCCTGGGCGGCTACTACTACCGCCAGCTCACCGACGACGACGCCCCCGGCCTCACCCGCGGCAATCGCGCGCGGGTGCTGGCGCTGGGACCGGCGCTGAGCTTCTTCCAGCCTGGCCTGCCGCCGGTCTGGGTGCACCTCTACAAGGAAGTCGATGCCCGCAACCGCGCCGAGGGCTACGCCTTCGCCGTACGGCTCTCCCACAGCTTCTGAGGATCCGCCCATGACCTCTACCGCCTCCTCCCGCCCCACCCCCGGCCGGCGCCAGGGCGCCGTACTCCTGCTCGGCAGCAGCCTGACCATCATGGGTTCGGTGATGGTCGCGCCGATCATCCCCAAGCTGGGCGCCGAATTCGGCCCCGTCGAACCCCACGCCGATCTGCTCATCCCCCTGGCGATGACCGGGCCAGCCCTGGCCATCGCCCTCTTCGCGCCCCTGGCCGGCTGGCTGGCCGATCGCCTGGGGCGCAAGCGTCTGCTGCTGCTGGCGACGCTTTGCTATGCGGTGCTCGGCATGTTGCCGGCGCTGCTGCAGTCGCTGGCGGCCATCACCCTCACCCGCCTGGTCTTCGGCCTGGCCGAGGCAGCCGTGATGACCTGCTGCGTGACCCTGATCGCCGACTACTGGCACGGCAGCCGGCGGCTGGCCTATATCAACGGCCAGGTGATCACCATCAGTCTGGTGGGTTCGCTGTTCTTCGTGATCGGTGGCGCCCTGGGCGAGCATTCCTGGCGCACGCCCTTCTATCTCTATCTGCTGCCCCTGCTGCTGGTGCCCTTCATGCTGCGGCTGCTGTGGGAGCCCGGCCGCGCCAGCGTCCAGAGTCACCTCGACGAAGGCCCGGAGCGCAGTGCGCCGCTGCCACTGCTCGTCAACTACCTGCTGGTCTTCGCCGGCATGGTGCTCAGCGTGGTGGTGCCCATCCAGAGCCCATTACTGCTGGTGCAGCTGGGCGTGACCTCCAGCACCCTGATCGGCGCCTCGGCGGGTCTCGGCCTGCTGGCCACGCTGGGCGGCCCGCTGCTCTGGCCGCTGCTGCGCCGCGGGTGGGGCCTGACCGGCTGCAACGCCGTGCTGCTGGCCTGCATGGGCGGCGGCCTCTGGCTGCTGGTGACCGCGCGCAGCTACGAGGCCGTGCTGGTGGCGGTGACCCTCCACGGCCTGGGCGTCGGCATGCTGGTGCCCAACACCATGGCACCGGTGATGGGCGCCCTCAGCACCCGGGCCCGGGGTCGCGGCATGGGCGGTTACACCGGCTGCCTCTACCTGGGCCAGTTCGCCAGTCCGCTGGTGGTGGCGGTGCTCCTGCCCTTCACTGGCGATCTGCACCTGGCCATCCGCGCCCTCGCCAGCGCCGCCCTGATCGCCGCGCTCGCCTGGGCCGCCGTCGGCCTGCTGCGCCGCAAGACCGCCCAGCCCACTCCATCGCGCTCTTCCTGAACTCTGAACGAGGATCTTCCATGCACAGTCTGCAATCCCTGCTGGATACCCACGACGGCCACGGCCTGGCGACGATGTTGCGGCAACGCGAGATCGCGGCGAGCGAGCTGCTCGAAGCGGTCATCGAACGCCTGGACACCGTGGAGCCGTCCCTCAATGCCGTAAGCGAGCGGCTCTATGACCAGGCCCGCGCCGCGGCCAGGGCCCCGCTCGACGTCAACGCGCCCTTCGCCGGAGTTCCGACCCTGGTCAAGGACCTCTTCACCCCCCTGGCCGGCGCCCGCATGACCAATGGCTCCCTGGCTCTGGGCGAGGCGCGACCGGATTTCGACTGCGAACTGGTGACCCGACTGCGCCAGGCCGGCTGCCTGTTCGTTGGCACCACCACCTCGCCGGAATTCGGCACCTCCTACAGCACCGAATCGCGCCGCTTCGGCGCCACCGCCAACCCCTGGAACCCGGGCCATAGCGCCGGCGGTTCGAGCGGCGGTGCGGCGGCCCTGGTCGCCGCCCGCGTGGTGCCCTTCGCCCATGGCAACGATGGCGGCGGCTCGCTGCGGGTGCCAGCGTCCTGCTGCGGCATCTTCGGTCTCAAGCCCAGCCGCGGACGGATGCCTTCCGGACCCATGGTTGGCGAAGGCTGGGCTGGCATGGGCACGCCCCACGCCATGAGCCTGTCGGTGCGCGACAATGCCCTGCTGCTGGATGCCACCGCTGGCGCCGACCTGGGCGCGCCCTATGCCGCACCGGCCCACGGCGTACCCTTCGCCAGCCTGCTGGAGCGCGATCCCCGCCCGCTGCGCATCGCCCTGGTCGAGCACCTGGCACCCTGGCCGAGCGGACCCGAGGCCCTGGCCGCGGTGCGCCACACCGCCCGACTGTGCGAAAGCCTTGGCCACCACGTCGAGCCGGCGACCCTGCCGGTGGACCTGCCATGCTTCCTCGACCAGGTGTTCGACATCATCGGCCCCAGCACCCGTCACTACCTGCAGGTGCTCGGTGCGATGCGCGGTGCCCCGGTCAGCGACGAGGAGCTGGACGCCCGTACCCGGGTGATCCTGCGCGAACGGGGCGACATCCCCGCCCATCGCTACGCTGCCGCGGTGGAAGGCCTGCATGCCCTGGGCCGGACCCTGGCACGCTTTCTCACCGACCATGACGTCATCCTCACCCCCACCCTGACCCGCGAACCGCCGCGCCTAGGCGAGCTGGATGGCGACCACCCGGAACGCTCGCTGGCCGAGGCCATCGCCGCCTTCCACAGCTATTCGCCCTTCACCGCCCTGTTCAACGCCAGTGGCCAGCCCGCCATGTCGGTGCCGCTCTGGTGGACGCCCGACGGCCTGCCGCTAGGCAGCCATTTCGCCGCGCGCTTCGGCGAGGAAGGCACCCTGCTGGCCCTGGCCGCCCAGCTGGAACGCGCGCAACCCTGGGCGGGACGACGACCACGGTTGATGGGCAGTCGCTGAAGCCCTGGCCGCCGGGCCACGGCGGCCGCGGTCCCGGGTGGCGGACGGAGAGGCTCATCGCAAACTGGATGGCATCCTGTCACCCGCTTCGCTTGGATGCTCGCTATACTGGCCGCGCACGGCCTGTGACGAACACCTCTAGCATCCGTGCTGGAGGCTTCAGCCTGTTGTCGCTCGCCATCTTCCCCGCCACCCCGGCAGGGCACCGTACGAGCGACCCGATGAGCATCCTCACCTCGACTCCAGTCCCCTCGTACCTCCTGTCCCAGGACATCGATCTCATCGCCGAGATCGCCGCGGTACCCAAGATCCTGGACGTGGTCTGCCGGATGACCGGCATGGGCTTCGCCGCCGTGGCCCGGGTGACCGACGATCGCTGGATCGCCTGCAGCACCCTGGACCTCATCGGCTTCGGCCTCCAGCCCGGGGGCGAGCTGGACGTCAAATCGACCATCTGCGACGAGATCCGCGACCATCGCCAGCCGGTGGTGATCGACGACGTGGCGCTGGACGAACTCTACCGCCACCATCACACGCCCCGGCAGTACGGCCTGCGCAGCTATATTTCGGTCCCCATCGTGCTGGAGGATGGCAGCTTCTTCGGCACGCTCTGCGCCATCGATCCGCAGCCGGCCAAACCCAGCAGCCCCGAGATCCTGCCCGCCTTCGAACTCTTCGCCGACATGCTCGCGCTGGAGATCGCCGCCCAGCGCCGCTTCGCCGCCGCCCGCAACGTCCTGCACAGCGAGGGCTTTTCCCGCAGCCTGCTCCAGGCCAGCCTGGATTGCGTCAAGGTCCTCTCCGCGGAGGGCCATATCGAATTCATGAACGCCCAGGGGCTGGAGCTCAACCAGTTGCAGTCCTTCGACCAGGTCGTGGGCTGCGAGTACGCCGCCCTCTGGCCCGACGAGGAAGTCGCGAAGATCCGCCACGCCGTCGCACGCGCCGCAGCCGGCCAGACCACCCGGGTCGAAGGCTTCTGCCCCACGGCCCGCGGCGAGCCGCGCTGGTGGGAGGTGTCCTGTTCGCCCTTCGCGGTGACCGGCACCGGCGAGGTGAAGATCGTCTGCATCTCCCGCGACATCAGCAGTCGCATCCTCGCCCAGCAGGCGCAGCAGGCCCGGGCCGAGGCCATCGCAGCGCTCAACGACGAGCTGGAGCTACGCATCTCGGAGCGCACTGCCGAGCGCGATCAGATCTGGAACCGCTCCACCGATCCGCTGTGCGTGGCCGACCTCGAGGGCTTCTTCGTCAACCTCAATCCGGCCTGGGCGCTGACTCTGGGCTGGTCGCTCGAGGAACTCAAGGCCCAGCCGTTCCTGGCCTTTGTCCACGATGACGATCTCGTTGCCACGCGCCAGGCGTTCCGGGATATCAAGCAGGGCATAGCGCTGGTCAGCTTCGAAAACCGCTATCGCCACCGCGATGGGTCCTACCGCTGGTTTTCCTGGAATGCCACGCGCAACGGCGAACTGATCTATGCCACCGTGCGCGACGTGACCCAGCAACGCCAGCAGACGCTGGATCTGGCGGCCGCCGAAGACGCCCTGCGCCAGGCGCAGAAGATGGAAGCCATCGGCCAGCTCACCGGCGGCGTGGCCCATGACTTCAACAACCTGCTCACCGTCGCCCGCACCTCCTGCGACCTGCTCAAGCGCCCCAACCTCAGCGACGCGCG
Organism: Pseudomonas sp. AS2.8; assembly: GCF_014190935.1. Lineage (NCBI taxonomy): Bacteria > Pseudomonadati > Pseudomonadota > Gammaproteobacteria > Pseudomonadales > Pseudomonadaceae > Pseudomonas > Pseudomonas sp. AS2.8. The sequence goes on along the minus strand of NZ_JACHVV010000001.1, from coordinate 805,428 downwards.
CCGCGAGCGCTACCTGGAGGCGATCTCCACCACCGTGGATCGCGCCGCTCGCTTGACCGGGCAACTGCTGGCCTTCGCCCGCCGCCAGACGCTGGCGCCCGAGGTGTTTTCCGCCCGGGACAATGTCCTGGCCATGAGCGACATGCTGGAAACCCTGCTCGGCGCACAGGTCGGCATCGCCCTCGAGGTCGGCGACGACCCCTGCCTGGTCTATGCCGACCCCAGCCAGTTCGATACCGCCCTGGTGAACATCGCGGTGAACGCCCGGGACGCCATGGGCGATGCGGGACGCCTGACCATCAGCGTCGGCACCGTCGCCAGCATTCCGGCCACTGCGACCCAGCCCGCCCTGGCCCTCCCGGCCGTGGCCGTCGCCCTGACGGACAACGGCAGCGGCATCGTCCGGGAGCACCTGGAGCAGATCTTCGAGCCCTTCTTCACCACCAAGAGAGTTGGCCAGGGCACCGGTCTCGGCCTGAGCCAGGTGTTTGGCTTCATCAAGCAGTCCGGTGGCGAGGTGCGGGTCACCAGCGAGGTCGGCCGCGGCACGACCTTCCACCTCTATCTGCCGGTGGCGCCGGTAACCGGACAGCCACCGGCCCTGGATGACGCCGCGGCAACCGCCGATGGCGGCGGGGTCACCGTCCTGGTGGTCGAGGACAATCTCGAGGTTGGCAGCTTCGCCGTCGACCTGCTGAGCGATCTCGGCTACCACGCGGTGCTGGCCGCCAACGCCGAGCGCGCCCTCGCCCTGCTCGCCGACCAGCCAGGCCGGTTCGACGTGGTCTTCTCGGACGTCGTCATGCCCGGCATGAGTGGCCTGGAACTGGCCATCGAGATCAGGCGCCTCTATCGCAGCCTGCCGATCCTGCTGACCTCGGGCTACAGCCAGGTGCTGGCGACCAATGGCGCCCAGGGCTTCGAGCTGATCCACAAGCCCTACTCGGCGGACGCCCTGTCCCGCCGGCTGCAGGAGATCCTCGTCGGGTGCGAGACGCACCTGGCCACCTAGCGCGTGGCTGGCTGACCTTCTAAGCTGCGCGCCGGCCGCGACCGCCGCTGGCAGAGCGCCATGCCTGAGAAGACCTGGGCGCGACGGAGTGCCGGAGCGCGCCGACAGCGGCCCCCCACCCGGCCCTGACGATCGGGTAACATGCGCCGCCGCGGGCCAGTGGCCCTCTGTCTATCGGTAAGGAGTCACAGTGTTCGAGACCCAGGTCATCATCATCGGTGCCGGCGCGGCCGGTTTGATGTGCGCCCTGAGCGCCGCCACGCGCGGGCGCCGGGTCCTGGTCCTCGACCACGCCAACAAGGCCGGCAAGAAGATCCTCATGTCCGGCGGCGGCCGCTGCAACTTCACCAACGTCTATTGCGAGCCTGCCAATTTCCTCTCGCAGAACGCGCATTTCTGCAAATCGGCCCTGGCCCGCTATACCCAGTGGGACTTCATCGCCCTGGTGGCCAAGCATGGCGTGCCCTACCACGAGAAGAAGCTCGGCCAGCTGTTCTGCGACAACAAGGCCAGTGACATCCTCACCCTGCTGCTGGACGAGTGCGAGCGCGGCGGCGTCGACATCCGCCTGGAGACCTCGGTGCAGGAGATCGCCCGCCTCGACCCGGGCGGTTATCAGCTGCAGACCAGCCTGGGCCCGGTGCGTGGCGAATCCCTGGTGATCGCCACCGGCGGCCTGTCCATCCCGACCCTGGGCGCCACCGGCTTCGGCTATCAGGTCGCCCGCCAGTTCGGCCATCAGCTACTGCCGACCCGCGCCGGTCTGGTGCCCTTCACGATCACCGATCCGCAGCTCAAGGAATTTTGCAGCGCCCTGTCCGGCACGGCGGTGGAAGACTGCCGGATCAGCTGCAACGGCCAGAGCTTCGTCGAGAATCTGCTGTTCACCCACCGCGGCCTCAGCGGTCCGGCGATCCTGCAGATCTCTTCCTACTGGCAACCCGGCGACAGTCTCAGCATCGACCTGCTGCCGCACCTCGACCTCGCCCAGTTGCTCGCCGAGCAGCGCCAGGCGCGCCCCAACAGCGAGCTCAAGACGCTGCTGGGCGAGCTGTTCACCAAGAAGATGGCCACCCTGCTCGCCGACAGCTGGTTCCACTCAAAACCGCTGAAGCAATACACCCCCGACGAACTCCAGGCCATCGCCGCGCGCCTGCACGACTGGCAACTGGTTCCTGCGGGCACCGAAGGCTATCGAACGGCCGAGGTCACCCTGGGTGGCGTCGACACCCGCGAGGTCTCGTCCAAGACCCTGGAGTCGCTCAAGTCACCTGGCCTGTACTTCATCGGCGAGGTGCTGGACGTCACCGGCCACCTGGGCGGCTTCAACTTCCAGTGGGCCTGGGCCTCCGGTTATGCGGCGGCGCAGTACGTCTAGGCCGGAGACCGCGCCTAGCGTCTGGACTCAGGCAGCCGCAGACGGCCAGGTCTGGCTCGCGATGCGCAGGAAATTCCCGCCCAGAATGGCGTCGATGTCAGCGGCGGTGTAGCCCTGCCCCTCCAGCTGGCGTATCAGTTCAGGTAGTGCCTCGGGTTGCAGCTGGGTATGGCCGTGCGGCTGTCCATAGTGGCGTGCGGGCCACCAGTCTTCAGCGTCGACGCCAGCGGGCAGGTCATGGTCGGCCGGGCACAGCTCGGTATCCAGCCCGATGCCGATATGCCGGGTCCCGACGCGCTCCGCCAGGTAGTCGATCTGGCGGACATAGCTGGCCACCGAAGCCGCGGGATCGCCGAGAAAGATGCCTAGCCCGGTCAGGCCGATCACCCCATCCTGGTCGGCACAGGCGCGGATCTGCCGATCGCTGATCGTCCGGGGATGCTCGTGGAGCGCCTTGATATTGGTGTGGGAAAAGACCACCGGCCGCGTCGACACCGCCATGATCTCCAGGCTGGCACGCTCGCTCGCGTGGGCACAGTCGAGGGTGATGCCCGCCGCATTGCCGGCGGCCACCACCTCGCGACCCAGCGCCGTCAGACCGCCGCCCGCGCCATGGCAACCCCCGGCGCAGGCGTTGTCGCGGTTGTAGGCGAGCAGCATCTGGCGTACCCCGAGGGAGGCATAGAGCCCCACCATCGCCGGGTCGTCGAGCAGCATGGTCGAGCCTTCGAGATCGAAGGACACGGCCAGCTTGCCTTGCTCGCGCGCCCGCTGCAGGTCGGCCACCGCGCCGACCAGACAGAAGTGCGCGTCGTGCCGGGCCAGCCAGGCGCGGAAGCCGGCGAGGGTCTGCAGTACCGTCGCGAAAGGCGTCATGTCCATGCCGACATTGATCGACACGTGATGAAAGCCGGCCGCGCGATAGCGACTCAAGCCGGACATGTCCTGCCCCGGCACCAGCGGCAGGCAGGCATGCGCCTCCCAGCGTAGCGGCTTGAGTCCCGCTTCTCCGGCTGCGACCGTCTGCATCTGTGTTCCCCTACGCACGTCTCGAGGGGTTCAACATAGCATGCGGACCCGCCGCAGGCGCCGCCCCGCCGCTAGCCGAACGTCACGCCCCGCAACAGCGCCGGATCCACGGGCTGCGCCTGATAGCGCACCGAGACCTGGCCATAGGCATGGGGATCGAGCACCTGGTCCCAGCCTGCAGGGGTCACGTTCTGGCTGCGGCTGACGTCCGCTTCGGCGACGGCCGGCTGCGGCGCGGCCTGGGCGCGTCTTTCGTTGATCTCGGCGGCCATGGCGGTGTAGCTGGCGGTGCTGAGCAGGGCGAGAGCGGCCATCTTGTTGAAGACGTTCATGGTGGAGCCTCCTGTCTTGAACACGGGGGCTGGCGTCGCCGCGGAAAGCGGTCCGGCGTCAGTCACGGTTCCACCTTGCGCCCAGGCGTCTTAACGCTGTCTTAACCCCTCTGAACCCCGGCTGAACGACTGCGACAACCTGCCCCAGGCGATGGCCACTGGCCAATTGACCTGGATCAGTTTTGCCCAGGGCCAGCAGGCGCATCCTGCATGCAGCCGCCACTCCGTCCTGGAGGGGCGCCACGGCTCGCGAGGTCGCCATGAACGGACGCCTGGTCAAAGAACTGCTGGTCATCCTGCTGATCAAGCTGGCGCTACTGATGGTGATCAAGAGCCTCTGGTTCAGCGCCCCCACGGTGCCGCCCGACGCCTCCCAGGCGGTCAGCGCCCACCTGCTGGACTAGCACCCCTACCCCCCTTCTGAGGAGATTGCCGGGATGATCTCGGAATCCGTCGTGGACCTGTCACGCCTGCAATTCGGCATGACCGCGCTGTATCACTTCATCTTCGTGCCCCTGACCCTGGGGCTGGTGGTGATCCTGGGGATCATGGAGTCGGTCTATGTGATGACCGGCAAACAGGTCTACAAGGACATGACCCAGTTCTGGGGCAAGCTGTTCGGCATCAACTTCGCCCTGGGCGTCACCACCGGCCTGACCATGGAGTTCCAGTTCGGCACCAACTGGGCCTACTACTCCCACTATGTCGGCGACATCTTCGGCGCGCCCCTGGCCATCGAGGGCCTGATGGCCTTCTTCCTCGAATCGACGCTGATCGGGCTGTTCTTCTTTGGCTGGGAGCGGCTGTCGAGAGGTCAGCACCTGCTGGTGACCTGGCTGGTAGCCCTGGGCTCGAATCTTTCCGCGCTGTGGATCCTGGTGGCCAACGGCTGGATGCAGAATCCGGTCGGCGCCGAATTCAACTACGTGACCATGCGCATGGAGCTGGTCGACTTCGGCGCCCTGCTGCTCAATCCCGTGGCCCAGGTGAAGTTCGTCCACACCGTGGCCTCGGGTTACGTCACCGGCGCCATCTTCGTGCTGGCGATCTCCAGCTACTACCTGCTCAAGGGCCGCGACATCGGCTTCGCCCGGCGTTCCTTCGCTGTGGCCGCCGCCTTCGGCATGGCCGCGGTGGTCTCGGTGATCGTGCTGGGCGACGAATCCGGCTATCGCGTCGGCGAGGTGCAGAAGGTCAAGCTGGCCGCCATCGAAGCCGAATGGGACACCGAAGCAGCGCCAGCCTCCTTCACCCTGTTCGGCATTCCCAACCAGCAGGAGATGCGCACCGACTACGCGGTGAAGATCCCCTACCTGATGGGGCTGATCGCCACCCGCTCCACCAGCGAGCCGGTCACCGGCATCAGGGACCTGGTCAGCCAGTACGAGGCCCGCGTCCGCAATGGTGCCCAGGCCTATGCCCTGCTCGAACGCCTGCGCGCCGGCGACGATTCCGCCGCCACCCGCGCCGCCTTCGACGCCCACAAGCAGGACCTGGGCTATGGCCTGCTGCTGAAGAAGTACGTCAACGATCCCGCCACGGCCACCCCCGAGCAGGTCCGCCAGGCCGCGCGGGACACCATTCCCGGCGTCGCCAGCCTGTTCTGGACCTTCCGCATCATGGTCGCCTCCGGCGTGCTGATGCTGGCGCTGTTCGTCTGCGCCTTCTGGGCCTCGACCCGCCGCAACGAACTCAGGAAACCCTGGTTGCTGAAGTGGGCGCTGCTGAGCCTGCCGCTGCCCTGGATCGCCACCCAGACCGGCTGGTGGGTCGCCGAGCACGGTCGCCAGCCCTGGACCATCAGCGAGGTCCTGCCCACCCACCTGTCGGCCTCGACCCTGGCTGCGGGCGACCTCCTCGGCTCCATCGGCGCCCTGGTGACCTTCTACACCCTGCTGCTGATCGTGGAGCTGTACCTGATGATCCGCTTCGCCCGCCTCGGCCCGAGCAGCCTGCATACCGGCCGCTACTTCCATGAACGCGCCGCCCAGGTCGGCGACGCCCTGCGCCAGGCCGCCGTGGCCAGGCCCGCTGCCCCGGCCAACGTCTGAGGAGACCGCCATGTTCGACTATGAAGTCCTCAAGCTCACCTGGTGGGTGCTGATCGGCGTGCTGCTGATTGGCTTCGCCCTTACCGACGGATTCGACATGGGCGCCATGATCCTGATGCCCCTGATCGGCAAGACCGACAAGGAACGCCGCGCCGCCATCAACAGCATCGCCCCGCACTGGGACGGCAACCAGGTCTGGTTCATCACCGCCGGTGGCGCCCTCTTCGCCGCCTGGCCGATGGTCTATGCCACCGCCTTCTCCGGTCTCTACTGGGCCCTGCTGCTGGTGCTCTTCGCCCTGTTCCTGCGCCCGGTGGGCTTCGACTACCGCAGCAAGCTGGACAACACCCGCTGGCGCAGCGCCTGGGACTGGGGTCTGTTCACCGGCAGCCTGGTCCCGGCGCTGGTGTTCGGCGTGGCCTTCGGCAACCTCTTCCAGGGCCTGCCCTTCCAGCTCGACGACACCCTGAGATCCAGCTACCACGGCAGCTTCTTCGCCCTGCTCAACCCCTTCGCGCTGCTCTGCGGGCTGGTCAGCCTGGCCATGCTCTGCGCCCACGGCGGCAGCTGGCTGATGCTGCGCACCCATCAGGCGCTGGGCGAGCGTGCCCGTCGCGCCACCGGTCTGTGCGCCCTGCTCCATCTCGTCACCTTCGGCCTGGCCGGCGTCTGGCTGGCCTATGGCTTCGACGGCTATGTGCTGATCAGCCAGGGCGATCCGGGCAGTGCCCTGAATCCGCTGCACAAGGTGGTGACCGCGGGCAATCCGGGCTGGCTGGCCAACTACCACCAGCAGCCGCTGACCCTGATCGCCCCGGTCGTGGCGGTGCTCGGCAGCGTTTTGGCGCTGCTGGGCAGCAGCTGGCGGCAGGCGGGTCTGGCCTTTACCGGCACGGCCCTGGCCATCGTCGGCACCCTCGCCACCGCCGGCTGCGCACTGTTTCCCTTCGTGCTGCCGTCGAGCCTGGACCCGGCCTCCAGCCTGACCGTCTGGGACGCCGTCTCCAGCCACAAGACCCTGGGCATCATGTTCGTCGCCGCGGCGCTCTTCGTGCCGCTGATCCTCGCCTACACCCTGTGGAGCTACGCCCGGATGTGGGGCAAGGTCGATGACCGCTTCATCGACGCCAATCCCCACGGCCTCTACTGATCGGCCCCTCTCAAGGAGACCTGCCATGTGGTACTTCACCTGGATCCTCGGCGTCCTGCTCGCCGCCAGCTTCGGCATCATCAACGCCCTCTGGCTGGAAAGCACCCGGGAGCTGGATGTCCATGACGATGCCGAATGCTGAAGTCCTGCCCCGCGTCCATCCGCTGGGGCGCACGCTGTCGCTGCTGCTCGCAGCGCCCCTGGCCCTGCTGCTGCTGATCCATCCGGGGCTGATGCTCGACGCCAGCGGCCACTACAGCCATCCGCTGCTGATGGCGGTCATGCTGGGCGTCTCCGCCGGACTGGTGCATGGCGTCGGCTTCGTGCCGCGCCTGTGGCTCTGGCGCCTGGTGTTCGGCCCGGTGCTGGGCTGGCCGCTGCTGGTGCTCGGCTACGCCCTGCTCGTCAAGGCGCACCTGGGTTGATTGACGTCTGACCATAGCGCCCGGCCTCCCCGGGCGCTGCGCTCCTCACCCGGCGTACCGCCTGGCCGCGTGCCGCGCGCCGCGCCACTCACGCCGATGAATAACCTGACTATCAAGGTTCGTCCGCGGGTGCCGACATAACCGGAATCGATCTTGCCCGCGCCGGCTTCCCCCTTGCCGCCGACGTACCCGCTGAACGCCTCAGAGAATGCCACGATGCTCAGGAATGCCCCCCTAAGTACCAAGCTCCTGCTGATCCTGCTCCTGCCGCTGGCTGGATTCCTGGTGATCTCGGGCCTCTACACCGCCGATCGCTACGAAACCTTCAAGGACATGGAGCACACCGTGACCGCCAGTGCCACGGCCCAGCGCATCAGCGCCGTGGTCACCAGCCTGCAGCGCGAACGCGGCGCCAGCGGCGTCTTCCTGGGCAGCGGCGGCAAGTCCATGCAGGACAAGCTCAAGACCTTCCGCCAGGACAGCGACCAGGCTCATGGCGCGCTCAAGGCCCTGGCCAGCGGTAGCGACGCCGCTCTCCAGAGCCTGCTGCGCGCCCTGGACGGCCTGACCGATCTGCGCACCAGCGTCGACGGCCTGGCGCTCAACAGCACCCAGTCCGGTGCGGCCTACACCGATTTGATCAAGACATTGATCGGCTACACCCATTCGCTGGAAGCCGGGGTCGACGATCCGGCCATCCTGCGCGCCCTGGGCGCCCTCAATCTGTTCGTCGAGATGAAGGAGCGCGCCGGCCGCGAGCGCGTCCTGCTGGGCCTGGCCTTCAACCAGAATCGCTTCGACGCCAGCCTGCTGTCGCGCTTCGCCCGCAACCTGGGTGAATTCTCCGCCTATGCCGACGCCTTCGAGCGCAAAGCCACGCCCGACTTCATCCGCCAGCTCGACGACACCTTCAAGCAACCCAGCGCCCAAGAAGTCAGCCGCCTGCAGCAACTGGCCTTTACCGTCCCCCTGGGCGACGCCCTGGGCGTCAAGCCGGAAGACTGGTTCAACCTGGCCACCCAGCGCATCGACCTGATGGGCAAAGTCGAGGCGGATCTGGGCGCCAGCGTTGGCGCCCAGGCCGAGCAGGCCCGCGCCAAGGCCAGTCGCGACCTCTGGATCACCCTCGGCCTGGTGCTGCTGGTGCTGGTGGCCGTCTCGGCCCTGGCCTGGGTGATCATCCGCAACATCAAGCAGGCGGTGGAACAGGTCAACGCGACCCTCACCCGCCTCGCCACCCGCGACCTCACCGCGCGCTGCGCCTATCAGGGCAAGGACGAGTTCGGCGCCATCACCGGCAACCTCAACCTGATGAGCCAGGAGCTGGGCCAGGTGATCCAGGAGATCGGCGCGGCCACCGTGCAGGTCGCCACCGCCGCCGAGGAGGCCTCGGCCGTCGCCCTCCAGACCAGCCAGAACGTCGCCCAGCAGCGCCTGGGCACCGATCAGGTCGCCACCGCCATCGCCGAGATGAGCGCCACCGTCAAGGACGTCGCCCGCAGCACCACCGAAGCCGCCGAAGGCTCGCGCCAGGTCGAGGGCAACACCAGCCAGGGTCGTCGCGAATTGCAGGCCACCATCGGCCTGGTACAGGGGCTGTCGGTGCAGGCCGAACGGACCTCGGAGATCATCGCCGAACTCAAGCACGAGAGCGACGCCATCTCCTCGGTACTGGACGTGATCCGCGGCATCGCCGAGCAGACCAACCTGCTGGCCCTCAACGCCGCCATCGAAGCCGCCCGCGCCGGTGAAGCCGGGCGTGGCTTCGCCGTGGTGGCCGACGAAGTACGCTCCCTGGCACAGAAGACCCAGCAATCCACCGGCAGCATCCAGCAGATGATCAATAATCTGCAGAACGGCTCCGATCGTGCCACCCAGGCCATGCAGGAAACCCTGAGCCAGGTGCAGACCGGCGCCAGCAACGTGGTTCGCGCCGGCGAGCTGCTGGGCGAGATCGCCGAGGGGGTGACCCTGATCAACGACCGCAACATCCAGGTGGCCTCGGCCGCCGAGCAGCAGAGTCAGGTCGCCGAAGAGATCAGTCGCAACGTCAACGACATCAACGACCTGGTGATCCAGGTTAGCGCCGGCGCCGAGCAGACCGCCGTCACCAGTCGCGAACTGGCGCGCCTCGCCGAACAGCAGCAGGCGCTGGTGGGTCGCTTCCGGGTGGCTTGACTCCATGAATTCGCAACGGTCGGTGCCTTTGCAAGCACTGGCCGTTCGCTCGAGCCTCCTTCGCCCAGGGCATTCCTCACCACCGCTAACGGTGCTCTTCAGTCGACCACGGCCAACGCCAATGCGGAAAAAGCGGAAGAGCGGGAGGCTCTTCCGTCGGGTTCAAGCCTCTTCAGAAAGGTACAGGGACGCACCCTTCCACTCGTGCACGCTAGCCCCAAGAACTCATTGACGTGCGGTAGCAGCCCACCTGCCGTACCTGCTCACGCCCTGGTCCAACGCCTGAACAGGGCGCTGGCGTTCACGCCACCAAAGCCGAAGCCATTGGACAGGGCGTATTCGAGCGGCAGCCGGCGCGCCCGCAAGGCCACGAGATTCAGGCCATCGGCGGCCTGATCCGGGTGGTGTAGATTCAGCGTCGGCGGCACGATCTGGTCACGCAGGGCGAGTACGGTGAAGATCGCCTCGATACCACCAGCGGCGCCCAGCAGGTGCCCGGTACTGGACTTGGTCGAGGTAATGGCGACCGGCGAGTTATCACCAAAGACTGCCCGAATGGCCGCCAGCTCCCCCTTGTCGCCGACCGGTGTGGAAGTGGCGTGGGCATTGATGTGTTGCACCTCGGCGGCGGCGATCCCGGCCTGGCGCAGGGCCTGCTCCATGGCGCGGCGGGCACCGCTGCCGTCTTCCGGACCGGCGGTGAGATGATAGGCATCGGCGCTGGTGCCGTAGCCCACCAGCTCGGCCAGGGGTGTGGCGCCTCGGGCCAGCGCGTGATCCAGTGACTCAATGACCAGGAGCCCTGCACCCTCGGCCATGACGAAGCCTGCCCTATCTCGATCGAAAGGCCGGGACGCCTCTTGCGGACGATCATTGTAGCCGGCTGCCAGGGCGCGGGCCGCAGCGAAACTGCCCAGGGTCACCGGATGGAGAGCGGCTTCGGTCCCCCCACAGATCGCGATGTCCGCCTCCCCTGCTCGGATAAGGCGGGCAGCATCGCCGATGGCCTGGACGCTAGCGGCGCAGGCTGTAACCGGTGCGCCGAGTGGCCCCTTGAAACCATGCTCGATGGATACATGGCCGGCGGCCATGTTGGCGAGAAATGACGGCGCGGTGAACGGCGAGAGCCGTCGCGCGCCGCGGGTATCCGTGGTGCGCACGGCACTGGCGATGGCATCGAAGCCGCCGACGCCCGAGGCAATAAGCGTGGCGGTTCGTTGCTGGGCGGCATCGTCACCGGGATGCCAGTTCGCCTGTTCGAGGGCCTCCCGCGCCGCGACCAGGGCAAACTCGATGAAGCGATCCATCTTCTTGCGATCCTTGGCATTGATATGGAGCTCGGGGTCATAGCCAGCCGTCGGATCCTCCGCCAGACCGGGCACCTGTCCGGCGATGCCGCAACCAGTGTCTCCGGCTACGCTCTCAGGTAACGCCCGTAGGCCTGACCGGCCGGCGAGCAGGCGCGACCAAGTCACCTCGGCTCCACATCCCAGCGGACCGACTAGGCCAACCCCGGTAACGACGATACGGACTGGATGCTGCTTGTTCATATGACTCCTCGGTAGACGGGACTGAAGGTCCAGCCGTCTGGACTGGTATCCCGTTGATGCAGGACCACTGCCCCATAAGATGATGGCCGACATATAAATCATATGATAGTCATCATGTAAAGGCTGTTAGCTGGCTTGCGTGGTTACCTATGAAAGCTGATCAGATGATCAGGCGCCTTCGCTGGATGCCGCGAAGGCATCTGGCTGGCGCGGGATCACATGCTTCGACCCTTGAGTGCGGAGATCAGGATCCAGTCAGCACTGGGCGCCCGACGACTTCGCTTCGAGCAGTTCGAGCAGCGCCGAACGGGCAGCATCAAGGATATGATCGGACAGCTTAGGATCTGCCACCCCACGCGACAGTACTAGAGCGCCAACCAGCGTGCTCAATACCAAGACAGCGTCCTGGGAATCCGGCAAGTGTTCGCCAAGCTGCCCCAACCTTGCCAGGAGCGCTTGGTCGGTTGCGGGGTGCGCCGCCCCGCGCTGGCCAAGTTCGGCGGAGACGGTCGGAAAGATACAGCCTCTGGCTGGCTCGTCCCGGTGAACAGTGGAAAGATAACGCTGGATGAATTCAGGCAGCGGCCGATCCCCGGTCAAGCTCACGGGCGTTACGGCCCCGATCTCCAGCAGGCAGTAGCGCAGCGCTTCATCGATCAGTTCGTCCTTGGACGTGAAGTGCCCGTAAAACCCTCCATGCGTCAACTTCAACGCCTTCATCAGGGTCTGCACGCTGGTCGCATTCACGCCGTCGCGGCGAAAACGCTTGGCAGCTTCTTCGATGATCCGCTGCCGAGTCTTCGCCTTGTGCTCTTCATCGTAACGCATGGGGTTCTCGATGCTTGGTATGTCAGTTGTCATGCTACGCCGCCAAGCCCACCGGTGGAATCGGCAGCCCATGATTGCTCATCGGCCGTTCAGCAGCGGGCGCCACCGAGCGCGCCGCTAGCGGCGTATCACGGCTACGTCCGGCCGCCTGCGGTAAGCCCGCTCATTACGGTCACAGAGGCACACGCCGCCTGGCGATCCGGGATCTCGTATTGCTCCTGCCGCAAGGCCGCGAAGCGCACCTGGGACAGCGGCCGCTGCAGGTGGAAGCCCTGGGCCTGGTCGCATTTGAGGTCGGCGATGCGCGCCAGCTGGCCGGCGGTCTCGATGCCCTCGGCCACCACCGTCAACGACAGTGCCCGCCCCATGCTGACGATGGCCTCGACGATGGCGGCATTGCTCTCGCTCACCTCGATGTTGGAAACGAAGCTGCGATCGATCTTCAGGCAATCGAAGGGATAGGTACGCAGATAGCTCAGCGAGGAATAGCCGGTGCCGAAGTCGTCCATGGACAGCCGCACACCCAGCGCCTTGAGCTTCTTCATCAACTCCAGGGCGCCCGCGGCGTCGTCCAGCAGGACGTTCTCGGTCAGCTCCAGCTCGACCCGCGCCGGGTCGATGCCGGTGCGATCGAGCACCTTGCGGATGCGGGCCACCAGGTCATCGCGCTGGAACTCCAGCGGTGACAGGTTGATGGACACGATCAACTCCGGCGCCCAGTCCAGCGCCTGACTGCAGGCTTCCTGCAGCACCCAGTCGCTCAGCCCCAGGATCAGCCCGGTCTCCTCCGCCACCCCGATGAACTCGGCGGGTGCCAGCCGACCGCGAGCGGGATGATTCCAGCGCACCAGCGCCTCGGCACCCAGCAATCGCTGGCCATTGGCGGCGAAGCGCGGCTGGAAATCCAGCTCGAATTCCAGTCGCTGCAGTCCCAGCCGCAATTCGGTTTCCAGCTGGCGCCGTTCGAGGATGCGCTGGTTCATGGTGGGTTCGTAGAACCTCAGGGTGTTGCGCCCCGCGGCCTTGGCCTCGTACAGGGCGATGTCCGCATAGCGCAGCAGGTCCTCGGCGCCGTGACCGTCCTGGGGCGCCCGGGCGATGCCGATGCTCGCGCCGATGTTGATGTCGTGCTCGTCGATGCGCATGGGCCGGCCGATGCCCTCCAGCATCCGGTTGCACAGCACGCTCACCTGCTCGGCGCTCAGGCAGCCATTCACCGCGATGACGAATTCATCGCCGCCGATGCGCGCGACCAGATCGCCTTCACGCACGCCGGCGCGCAACTCCCGGGCAACCTGGCAGAGCACCTGGTCGCCGGCGCCATGGCCGAGGGAGTCGTTGACCGGCTTGAAGCGGTCCAGATCGAGGGCCAGCAGATGCAGCGGCTGACTGGCGTTGACGCCCTCGGCGAAGCGCTGCGCCAGGTAGCGGTGCAGTTGATGACGGTTGGCCAGTCCGGTGAGGGCATCGTGCTGGCTGATGTGTTCGATGCGCGCCTTGGCCTCGATCTCCTCGGTCACGTCGCACACGGTGCCGCGAAAGCCCGCCAGCAGGCCACCGCTGATGATGGGTTGCGCCGTCAGCTGGCAGTACCTGAGCTTCGCCTGGGCGTCGCGCATCTCGCAGCGCAGGGGGCGCCGGGTGCGGCCGGCCGCCAGCGGCGTCCGGGCCACTTCCTCGACCTGGCTCGGCGGATAGCCGAGCAGTTCGTGCAGCGGGCGGCCCAGCCAATCCTCGCGGCTGAAGCCGGTCACCGCCACGAAGCGTTCCGAGAGATAGACCAGCCGCTGCTCGGCGTCGCTTTCCCAGATCCAGTCGGACGAGGCCTCGGAAACGGTGCGAAAGCGCTGCTCGCTGTGCCTCAGGGCATCTTCGGCCACATCCGTCTGCCGTGCGGCCAGGCCGATCCGGCGGCGCAGGTACCAGACCAGTAGCAGCGCCAGACCACACATCGCCACCAGCAACGGCAGGAACTGCGCCAGCAGGCGCTGCCCCATGCCATGCACCTGCCAGTGGAAGGTCACGGCGATACCCGGATCGGACTTCACCACCAGGGTCGGGCGCTCCGCCAGGGCAGGCAGTTCTCCGGGCTCCGCGGTCAGCCCGGGCAATTCGAAGGTCTGGCCGAGCTGGGCCAGCTTGTCCGGCGTGAGGATGTCGACGAACACCATGTAGGACAGCCGCTTGAAGTCCTGATAGGTGGCGTCCGGGCGGATCACCGCGGCCAGCACGCTGGCCGGCTTGCCTTCGATCAGGAAATAGCCCTGGGCATAGCCATCCTTGAGCGAGCGCTCCCGTGCCTGCGCCAGCAACGGCGCCTGGTCGTCGCCCAGCCAGGTATCCAGTTGCACCTTGCTGCGGCCGCCGCCGACCACGGCGTAGCGCGTCACACTGTTGGGCGCCAGGATGAAGGCGCCATTCACGCCGTAGCCGCTGTAGAGGGATGGCCCGACGTTGTCTTCTTCGTAGGCCCAGTTGACGTCGACCTTCTTGCTGGTCCGCGCATAGGCCTCCAGCCAGAAGGAATAATCGGTCAGCACCCGGCCCAGTTTGTCCACCCGCGTCTCCAGCGCGCGCTGGGCGTCCGCCTCGCTGTGATAGCGTTGCTGCTCGTCGATGCGCGCGCACAGGTCGAGCAGCATCAAGCCCGCCAGGGCAAAGATGAGGGTGACCAAGGCGAAGAAACCCAGAGAGGCCTGACGGGCGACACGATTGAGTTGGGTAGGCACGATAGCGACCTGTTGCAACGGGTTGTACGAGGGTGCTGACGGCAGGCGGCCAGGCCGAAATCGTCTGCCTTTATATCGGCACTGCTCCAGGCAGCTTGAAGTCCCCGCATAGATATTCCGAAGAAGGGCTCGCTAGAGCGGCTGTTTTTGCACCATGCATGGGCGCTGACGAACCGAATGCGCCAGGACGGCGCAGCCTTTCCAGGACCTCTTGCTTAAAAACGACAGAGGGGCGCCACTCACCCGGGCAAATGTTGACCTATCGGTCAGCTTTACCCACCATCAAGGCATTCGAGACCAGGTGGAGAGCGGCCGTGATCAGGTTTCTGCTGGACCAAAAGCTGCGCAGCGAAGAGCAGCTCGACCCCAACCTCACCGTGCTGCAGTACCTGCGCGAGCGCTGTGGCAAGACCGGCACCAAGGAAGGCTGCGCCTCGGGCGACTGCGGCGCCTGCACCGTGGTGCTGGCCGAGCGGGAGGGCGATCGGTTGCGCTATCGCACCGTCAACAGTTGCCTGACCTTTGTCGCGGCGCTAGACGGCCGGCAGCTGATCAGTGTGGAGGCCCTCAAGCACCAGGGTCGGCTGCACCAGGTGCAGCAAGCCATGGTCGACTGCCACGGTTCCCAGTGCGGCTACTGCACCCCGGGCTTCGTCATGTCGCTGTTCGCCTTGCAGAAGAACGTGGCCGCGCCCGATGACGCCGCGACCCACGAGGCCCTGGCCGGCAATCTCTGTCGTTGCACCGGCTACCGGCCGATCCTGGCCGCGGCCGAACAGGCTTGCACCAGCCGCCAGCCGGATCAGTTCGATGCCCGCGAGCAGCAGACCCTGGAACGCCTCAAGGCCCTGGCGCCAGCACCCGATACCCGACTGGAAGGTGCCAACCGGCGCTGCCTCAGCCCCACCACCCTGAGCGAACTAGCCCGTCTTTATCTGGCCCATCCCGAGGCGCGCCTGCTGGCCGGCGGCACCGACCTGGCCCTGGATGTCACCCAGCAGCATCGCCGCCTGGAGACCCTGATCTACCTGGGCAATCTGCCCGAACTGCGCGGCGTTACCGTCGGCGACGATTCTATCGAGATCGGCGCCGCCACCCCGCTGGCCGACTGTGCCGCCGCCCTCGCCGCCGACTACCCGGACTTCGGCGCCCTGCTGCAGCGCTTCGCCTCCCTGCAGATCCGTAACCAGGGCACCCTGGGCGGCAACATCGGCAATGCCTCGCCCATCGGCGACAGTCCGCCCTTGCTCCTGGCGCTGGGCGCCCGCCTGCTGCTGCGCCAGGGTGAACGCCTGCGCGAAATGGCGCTGGACGACTTCTTCCTCGACTACCGCAAGACCGCCCTGGAGCCGGGCGAATTCATCCAGGCGGTGCGGGTGCCGCGGGCGCGCGAAGGTCTCGTCTTCCGCGCCTTCAAGGTGTCCAAGCGGCTGGACGATGACATCTCCGCGGTCTGCGCCGCCTTCGCCCTGGAGCTGGAGCAGGACCGCGTCGCCAGCGTGCGCATCGCCTACGGCGGCATGGCCGCCACCCCCAAGCGGGCGGCGCGCTGCGAACAGGCGCTGCTCGGCCAGCCCTGGAACGCCGCGTCCATCGAGCGCGCCGCCCAGGCCCTGGCCGAGGATTTCGCCCCGTTGTCGGATTTCCGCGCCAGTCGCGAATACCGTCTGCTGACGGCGCAGAACCTGCTGCGCAAATGTCACCTGGAAACCACCCAGCCCGCGCTCGCCACGAGGGTCACCGCCCATGTCTAGCACCCTGCCCACCCGTACCCCCGAGGAAATGGCCGCGGCCTTCGCCGCCGGCCTGGCCACCGGCGTCGGCAAGCCGCTCAAGCACGAGAGCGCCGACAAGCATGTCAGCGGCGAGGCCCTGTACATCGACGACCGCCTGGAGTTTCCCAACCAGCTGCACGTCTATGCGCGGATGAGCGAGCACGCCCATGCGCGGATCAAACACATCGATCTCGCGCCCTGCTACGGGATCCCCGGCGTGGCTCTGGCCATCACCGCTGCGGACGTACCGGGCCAGCTCGACATCGGCGCCGTATTGCCCGGCGATCCGCTGCTGGCCGATGGCGAGGTGCAGTACCTGGGCCAGCCGGTGCTGGCGGTGGCCGCCACCAGCCTCGACGCCGCCCGCCGCGCCGCCCAGGCCGCCATCATCGAGTTTGAGCCGCTGGAGGCCATCCTCGACGTCAAGGAGGCGCTGCGCCGCGAGCACTTCATCTCGCCCAGCCACAGCCACCAGCTCGGTGACGCGGCCGCCGCCCTGGCCGCCGCGCCCCATCGCCTGCAGGGCGAACTGGCCATCGGCGGCCAGGAGCACTTCTACCTGGAAACCCAGGTGGCCTCGGTCATGCCCACCGAGGACGGCGGCATGCTGGTCTATTCCTCCACCCAGAATCCCACCGAGGTGCAGAAACAGGTGGCCGAGGTGCTGGGCGTCTCCATGAACAGGGTCACCGTCGACATGAGACGCATGGGCGGCGGCTTCGGCGGCAAGGAAAGCCAGGCCGGCATGCCGGCGGCGCTCTGCGCGGTGTTCGCCCATCTCACCGGGCGCCCGGTGAAGATGCGCCTGCCGCGGTTCGAAGACATGCACATGACCGGCAAGCGCCATCCTTTCCACGTCGAGTACGACGTCGGCTTCGACGACGACGGCCGGTTGCTGGGCATCCGCTTCGAACTGGCGGGCAACTGCGGCTATTCGCCGGATCTGTCCAACGCCATCATCGATCGCGCCATGTTCCATGCCGACAACGCCTATTTCCTCGGCAACGCCCAGATCACCGGCCACCGCTGCAAGACCCACCTGGCGTCCAACACCGCTTACCGCGGTTTCGGCGGCCCCCAGGGCATGCTGGCCATCGAGAACGTCATGGACGCCATCGCCCGCCATCGCGGCCTCGATCCGCTGGAGGTGCGCCGGCGCAACTATTACGGCAAGGAGACGCGCAACCTCACCCACTACCACCAGGTGGTGGAAGACAACCTGCTCGAGGAGATGACCGCGGACCTTGCCGCCAGCAGCGACTACCAGGTCCGCCGCGAAGCCATCCACGCCTTCAACCAGGCCAGTCCGGTACTGAAGAAGGGCCTGGCGCTGACCCCGGTGAAATTCGGTATCTCCTTCACCTCTTCCTTCCTCAACCAGGGCGGCGCCCTGATCAATGTCTACACCGACGGCAGCATCCACCTGAACCATGGCGGCACCGAAATGGGCCAGGGGCTCAACACCAAGGTCGCCCAGGTGGTGGCCGAGGTCTTCCAGGTCGATATCCAGCGCATCCAGATCACCGCCACCAACACCGACAAGGTGCCCAACACCTCGCCCACCGCCGCCTCCAGCGGCACCGACCTCAACGGCAAGGCCGCGCAGAACGCCGCCCAGACCATCAAGGACCGGCTGATCGACTTCGCCAGTCGGCACTTTCACGTCGGGCCCGAAGAGATCGACTTCCGCAACGGCCACGTCAGGGTGCGCGATCGCCTGCTGAGCTTCGAGGAGCTGATCCAGCTGGCCTATGTCGGCCAGGTGTCGCTGTCCAGCACCGGTTACTACCGCACGCCCAAGATCCACTACGACCGCGACCAGGCCCGCGGCCGGCCCTTCTACTACTACGCCTTCGGCGCCGCCTGCTCCGAGGTGCTGATCGACACCCTCACCGGTGAATACCGCCTGCTGCGCACCGACATCCTCCACGACGTCGGTGCCTCCCTGAATCCGGCCATCGACATTGGCCAGGTCGAAGGCGGCTTCGTCCAGGGCCTGGGCTGGCTGACCATGGAAGAGCTGGTGTGGAACGACGCCGGCAAGCTGCTCACCGCTGGCCCCTCCACCTACAAGATCCCCGCCGTAAGCGACGTGCCGCCGGACCTGCGGGTCCGCCTGGTGGAAAATCGCAAGAATCCCGAGGCCACGGTGTTCCACTCCAAGGCCGTGGGCGAGCCGCCCTTCATGCTCGGCATCTCGGTGTGGTGCGCCCTGCAGGACGCCGTGGCCAGCGTGGCCGACTACCGCTTCCACCCGGCGCTGGACGCACCGGCCACCCCCGAACGGGTGCTCTGGGGCGTGGAGCGCATGCGCCGCCTGGCCGCCGAGGCGCAGGCCGCCCAGGTCCCCGCCATGGAGGAGCCGGCATGAACACCAAACGTGGCTGGCTGGCCTTGCTGGCCGATTTCGAAGCGCGCGGCGAACCCTGCGTGCTGATCACCGTCGCCGACGAGCAGGGTTCCACCCCCCGCGAGGCCGGCACCAAGATGCTGGTGGGCCGGGACGAGCAGCACCTGACCATCGGCGGCGGTCATCTGGAATACCGCGCGGTGGAGATCGCCCGGGAACTGCTCGCCGCCGGCACCCGCCAGCCGCGCCTGGAGCGTTTCTCCCTGGCCGCCAGCCTTGGCCAGTGCTGCGGCGGCGTCACCACCCTGCTGTTCGAACCCCAGCTGGCGCAGGACGTCCCGGTGATCGTCTTCGGCGCCGGCCATGTCGCCCGCGCCCTGGTGCCGCTGCTGGCCGGGCTGCCTTGCGCGGTGCGCTGGGTGGACTCGCGTGCCCAGGAATTTCCCGCCGTCCTGCCCGCCGGGGTGGAAAAGCGCCTGACCGACGAGCCGGTCGACGAGATCGCCCAGATGCCGGCGGGTGCCTACTACATCGTCATGACCCATAATCACCCCCTGGATCTGGAGTTGACCGACGCCATCCTCGCCCGTGGCGACCATGGCTATTTCGGTCTGATCGGCTCCCGGACCAAGTGGGCCAAGTTCCGCCACCGTCTCGCGGCGCGCGGCCACGGTGCCGACCGCCTGGCCACGGTACGCTGTCCGCTGGGCCTGCCCGAGGTCCAAGGCAAGCTGCCGCTGGAGATCGCCATCGCCGTTGCCGGCGAGGTCATCGCCCACTACGGCCGCCAGGCCCAGCAGGCGGAGCTGCCGCTGCGCCTGGTCACCGCCACCCCCAATTAGCGCTATCCCTATCCGAGATCGTTATGACCGCCATCGCCCATCGCGCCGCCCTGCTCCACAGCCTCGCCGACCCGGCCGAGGTGGGGCTGGACGCCTCCTACGAATACCATGCCGACGGCCTGCTGCTAGTCGCGGACGGCCGCATCCAGGCCATGGGCCCGGCCGCCGAGTTGCTGCCCACCTTGCCCGTCGGCACCCAGGTCATCGAGCATCGCGACGCTCTGATCACCCCCGGCTTCATCGACACCCATATCCACTATCCGCAGACCGGCATGATCGCCAGCTACGCCGAGCAACTGCTCGACTGGCTGGACACCTACACCTTTCCTACCGAGGGCGCCTTTGCCGATCCGGCCAAGGCCGCCGAGGTGGCCGAGCTCTTCGTCGGCGAACTGCTGCGCAACGGCACCACCACCGCCCTGGTGTTCGGCAGCGTCCATCCGCAGTCGGTGGACGCCTTTTTCGAGGTCGCCGAACGCCTCGACCTGCGCATGATCGCCGGCAAGGTGCTGATGGACCGTAACGCCCCGGACTACCTGCAGGACACCGCCGAGTCCGCCTATGCCGACAGCAAGGCGCTGATCCAGCGCTGGCACGGCAAGGGCCGGCTGCACTACGCGGTCACCCCGCGCTTCGCCCCCACCAGCACGCCGGAACAACTGGCAGCGGCCGGTCGCCTGCTGGCCGAGCACCCGGACGTCTACCTGCACACCCACCTCTCCGAGAATCTCAAGGAGATCGACTGGGTCAAGGCGCTGTTCCCGGAGCGCAGCAACTACCTGGACGTCTACGACCACTTCCAGCTGCTTGGCCCACGCTCGGTGTTCGCCCACGGCATCCACCTCTGCGACGCCGAGTGCCAGCGCCTGCACGACACCGGTTCGGCGGTGGCGCACTGCCCCACCTCCAACCTCTTCCTGGGCAGCGGACTGTTCGATCTCGAGCGGATGGAAGCCTTCAGGGTCAACGTCGGTCTCGGTACCGACGTCGGCGCCGGCACCAGCTTCTCGCTGCTGCAGACCCTAGGCGAGGCCTACAAGGTGCAGCAACTGCGCGGCCATCGCCTGCACCCCTTCAAGTCGCTGTACCTGGCCACCCTTGGCGGCGCCCGCGCCCTGCGCCTGGACGATCGCATCGGCAGCCTGGCCCCCGGCCACGACGCCGACTTCGTAGTGCTCGACCTCAAGGCCACCCCGCTGCTGGACTACCGTCTGCAGCAGGCGAAGAGCCTGGAAGAAACGCTCTTCGTCCTCACCACCCTGGGCGACGACCGCGTGATACGGGAAACCCATGCCGCCGGCGGCCGGGTACACAGCCGCGACGCCTGAGCCTGCTGGGCTTCGGCGACGGAGCCCCCCCCCAACCCAACCTACCGGTCACCGTAGGTTGGGTTGAGCGTCAGCGAAGCCCAACAGCCCCAAGCGACTGCGACCGATCGAGCCTCAATCCGGTAGCGTGGAAAACCGCGCAGCGTTTTCCACGGGTGGGCCAAGGTCGGAGCCAAGATGCCCCGGTCTGCCGGGCTTCGGCGACGGAGCCGCCTCAACCCAACCTACCGGTCACCGTAGGTTGGGTTGAGCGTCAGCGAAGCCCAACAAGAACCACTTACACCCCATCCGACACCCACAAAAAAGCCGCCCCGAAGGGCGGCTTTCGCGTTTCAGCCTAAGCCGACTCAACTGCTGCGATAACGCTCCAGCCAGTGGGCGTAGGGCGCCGGCAGCACCCAGGACGGCTTGTCGACACCCAGGGCCTTGGCCGCATAGTAGGGCCAGTGCGGATCGGCCAGGTGGGCGCGACCCACCATCACCAGATCCAGCTGCCCATCGGCCACCACCTGGTTGGCCAGCGCCGGGGTGTCGATGTTCCAGGCCGAAGCGACCTTGAGGCCAGTGGCCTTGCGCACCTGTTCGGTGACGGGTGCCAGCAGGCCGGGGCCCCAGGGGATGTTGGCGGTCGGGGTGGAGAAGCCGATGCTGACGCTCAGCAGGTCGAGGCCTTCGCGCTTGAAGCCCTGGGCCAGCTCGATGGATTCGGCCAGGGTCTCTTCATCGCGACCATCGTATTCGATCACGCCGAAACGCGCGGTCAGCGGCAGGTGCTCCGGCCAGACCTGGCGCACCGCGGCCAGGGTCTCCAGCAGGAAGCGGCTGCGGCCGGCGAGGTCGCCACCGTACTGGTCGTCACGCTGGTTGGAGTGCACCGAGAAGAAGCTCTGGGCCAGGTAGCCGTGGGCGAAATGCAGCTCCAGCCACTCGAAGCCGGCCTCATAGGCACGCTTGGCGCCATCGACGAAGTCCTGGCGGACCCGGGCGATATCCTCCAGGGTCATGGCCTTGGGTACCTTGGGCAGGTTGGCACCAAAGGCCACCGCGGACGGGGCGATGGTGTCCCAGCCACGGGCGTCGTCGGCGGCGATGTGGTCATCGCCTTCCCAGGGACGGTTGGCGCTGGCCTTGCGACCGGCGTGAGCGATCTGGATGCCCGGTACCGAGCCGGCGGCCTTGATCGCCTGGACCACCGGCACGAAGGCCTGGGCATGGGCGTCCGACCAGATGCCGGTGCAACCGGGGGTGATCCGACCTTCCGGCGAGACTGCCGTGGCCTCGACGACCACCAGACCCGCACCACCGCGGGCCAGGCCGGCATAGTGCACCTGGTGCCAGTCATTGATCATGCCGTCGATGGCGCTGTACTGGCACATGGGCGGGATGGCGATGCGGTTGCGCAGCGTCACGTCCTTGAGGGTAAAGGGTTGGAACAATGCGGACATCTGAGCGGTCTCCAATATGGCGGATGCTGGTTCGTTATTTCGATATTAATCGAACATAACATAATCGCCAACCCCCGGTGTATGATTAGCGCATGCGCCCTTTCAAACATCCCAGTCCCGACGAATTCTCCCTTGAGCGCCTGTTCCATGCGCTCAGCGATCCGGTGCGTCTGGACATCGTCCGCTACCTGGCGCGGGTCGCCGAGGCCACCTGTGGCGAACTCGACGGGGGTCGTCCCAAGTCCAGCATGTCGCACCACTTCCGCGTCCTGCGCGACGCCGGCCTGGTGCACACCCGCAACGCCGGTACCACGCACATGAACCAGTTGCGGCGCGACGACCTGGATCAGCGTTTCCCCGGCCTGATGGCAGCCATCCTGTCGCAGTCTTCCGATCCCGTGAGCAAGCCGGACTAGCCCAGCCGCTGGGCATGCGGCTACGGCCGCGAAACCTCGGGCCCGCCCTTGCTATCCCGTGCTGATCGTCGCCTGCCGCTTCGGCTGGTCCGGCCGCCGGGAACTCCCGCCGGCCTTTTTCGCTCTTCCCGGTATGAAGGTTGCAAAAGACAAAGGCAGCACCGACGCTGGACGCTGCCGGGAGGTGGACGATGGGCAAGCACTGGGGATTGGCGACCGCACTCGCAGGTGTCGCCACGCTGCTCGCCCTCGTCCCTAGTCCCGAGCCCATCGCCGAGGCGCGGGGTATCCAGAGGGTCATCGCCTTTGGTGACAGCCTGATGGACTGCGGTACCTTCGGCCACATCTACGCGACCAATCCGGGGCGTACCTATCCCCAGGAAATCGCCGACGCCTATGGCATCGAGCTGGGTCCCAATCGCCAGGTGGAAGGCTATGGCCACGAGGGTCCGAGCGATCCCGACGGTCTCTGCTACGCCGAAGGCGGCGCCGTGACCGGCAGCTTCACCGAACCGGGCTTCGACCACAACGAGGCACCCCTGGCGTTTTCCCAGCAGATCCGCAACTTCGAGATGCAGCATGGCCGTTTCCGTCAGCAGGACCTGGTGCTGGTGCAGATCGGCGGCAATGACATCATCGGGCCCTTCTACGACAAGAAGCTCAAAGCCGCGCTGATGGCCGATGCCCCGCTGCCCCCCGAGGTCCGCGAGCAGGTCGAGGCTCGGATTCGCCACACGGCCATGAACGAGGTCAAGTTGCTGCGCTACCTGCTGGGCCTGGGTGCCCAGCGGCTGGTGGTGCTCAACAACACCGACTACGGCAAGGCGCCCTATCTCGAGCCCTGGACCGAGCAGGTCGCCCAGCGTAACCATGACCTGGTGAAGCTCTACAACGATACCCTGCAGGCCAACCTGCCGGCCGGAGACCGCCTGCTGCTGGTGGATGCCTACCGGGTGATGGAAGAGGTCTTCGCCCACTACGGCAACTATGGGTTCACCCATGCCGAAGGCGATGCCTGCCTGCCGGGTCGCGAGTTCTGCGATCCGGACAGCTACGTCGAACCCGGCGCCGACCAGGCCTATATCTTCGGCGCCCGGGGTCACTTCGCCAGCCGCACCCACAGCATGCTGGCCCAGGTGGTGCTGGAGCGCATCGCCCAGACCTGGCCGGGCAGTGCCGTACCGGATCGCCCGCTGCTGGCCAGCGCACGGCTGAACAGCGAGCCGACCTTCCACTAGCCCTACCGGATCTGCGCCCTAGGCTGGTGCCGGTTTACCTCCGCGCGCACCGCCGCGGAGCAAGCTTCCCTAACTGCCGCGATAGGTCGAATAGCTGTAGGGCGAAACCAGCAGCGGCACATGGTAATGCGCCGCTTCATCGGCGATGCCGAAACGCAGGACCACGGTGTCGAGAAACGCCGGTTCCTCCAGCGCCGTCCCCCGTCGCCGATAGTAGTCACCCACCTCGAACTCCAGCTCGAAGATACCCGTCGTGAAGGCTTCGCCCTGCAAAAGTGGCGCATCGCCGCGGCCATCGGCATTGGTCCGCAATTCACCCAGAGCCTGCCGCGACGCCCCCTCCAGGCGGTACAGGCGGACGACGATATCCGCGCCCGGGCAGCCGCCGGTGGTGTCCAGCACATGAGTCGTCAGGTAACCGCCAGGGGATGAAACGGACATGGGAGAGCTCCTGCAAGGGGATGAGCCAGCCTAGCAGTTTTTTGCCAGACGATTGTATACAGCCCTTTGCCCCGCCCTATCCAAGGGATCGCCGCCCTCCAGCGCATGAAAGTCTTCAGACTGGTCAGACCAGTTAGGCAGGATTCTTGCTGGGACTCGGCAAAGGTCTCCAAACATTGTATACAAAACATCTCGACTGCCAGGATGCCCTTCCCATGACCTATCCCCGCGATCTGATCGGCTACGGTGCCCAGCCGCCCCACCCTCGCTGGCCGGGAGATGCCCGCATCGCCCTGTCCTTCGTGCTCAACTATGAAGAAGGTGGCGAACGCAACATCCTCCACGGCGACAAGGAGTCCGAGGCCTTTCTTTCCGAGATGGTCGCCGCCCAGCCACTGCAGGGCGTACGCAACATGTCCATGGAGTCGCTCTACGAATACGGCAGTCGCGCCGGCGTCTGGCGCATTTTGGAGCTGTTCGCCAAGCACCAGGTACCCCTGACCATCTTTGCCGTGGCCATGGCCGCCGAGCGCCACCCCGAGGTCATCCGCGCCATGGTCCAGGCCGGCCACGAGATCTGCAGCCACGGCTATCGCTGGATCGACTACCAGTACATGGACGAAGCCGAGGAACGTGCCCATCTGCAGCGCGCCATCGAGATCCTCACCGAACTGACCGGCGAGCGTCCGCTGGGCTGGTACACCGGCCGGACCGGTCCCAACACCCGGCGCCTGGTAATGGAGGAAGGCGGCTTCCTCTACGACAGCGACACCTACGACGACGACCTGCCCTACTGGGAACCCGATACGCCCACCGGCAAGCCGCACCTGGTGATCCCCTACACCCTCGACACCAATGACATGAGATTCACCCAGGTGCAGGGCTTCCATACCGCCGAGCAATTCTTCCAGTATCTCAAGGACGCCTTCGACACCCTCTACGCGGAAGGCGCCAGCGCGCCCAAGATGCTCTCCATCGGCCTGCACTGCCGGCTGATCGGCCGCCCCGGTCGCCTGGTGGGCCTCAAGCGCTTCCTCGAATACGCCCAGAGCCATGAGCGCGTCTGGTTCGCCCGCCGGGTGGACATCGCCCGTCACTGGCACAGTGAGCATCCGCCGGCATGAGCACCTTCCAGACCGTCACCCCCAGCCAGCTGGCGCGCGCCGCCTTCGTCGCGACCTTTGGCGGCATCTACGAGCACTCCGCCTGGGTCGCCGAGCGCGCCTTCGACGAGGGCTCGCCGCTGCCGGACAGCGTCGAGGCCCTGCACCAGCGCCTCGCCGCCCAGGTCGCCCGGGCCAGCCGGGCCGAACAGCGGGCGCTGATCCAGGCGCACCCGGATCTCGCCGGCCGCGCCGCCCTGGCCGGCGAACTGACCGCCGCCAGCAGTGGCGAACAGGCCGGTGCCGGCCTCGATCAGTGCGCCCCGGACGAGCTCGAGCGCTTCACCCGCCACAACGCGGCCTACCGCGCCAAATTCGGCTTCCCCTTCATCATGGCGGTGAAGGGCAGCAACCGGCATCTGATCCTGGCGGCCTTCGAAGAACGCCTGCCCAACAGCCCGGAGCAGGAATTCCAGCGCGCCCTGGCCGAGATCGACCGCATCGCCCTCTTCCGCCTGCAGACCCTCTGACCTTCCCCGACAAGAGCACCCCATGAAACGCACCTACGCCGCGCCCTTCGAGAAGTACCTCAACCTCGCCGACGCCCGTCTCGGCACCCGCGTCATCAGCGTCACCGACGACTGGTTCGCCGCCGCCGATCGCATGCTCCAGCCCCATGAGCCGGAGTGGAAGGAAGGCGTCTACGACGACAACGGCAAGTGGATGGACGGCTGGGAATCGCGGCGCAAGCGTTTCGAAGGCTACGACCATGCGGTGATCCGCCTGGGCGTGCCCGGCTCGATCAGGGGCGTCGACATCGACACCCGCTGGTTCACCGGCAACTACCCGCCTTCCGCCTCCCTGGAGGCCTGCTTCTGCGCCGAGGGCGATCCGACCGCCGATGCCGCCTGGACCGAGGTGCTGCCGGCCATCGAGATGCAGGGCAACAGCCACCACTACCATGCCATCGCCGATGACCGTCCCTGGACCCACCTGCGCCTGAACATCTTTCCCGACGGCGGTGTGGCCCGCCTGCGGGTCTATGGCATTCCCCATCGCGACTGGTCGGCCCAGGCCGAAGACGAGGTGCTGGACCTGGCCGCCGCGCTCAATGGCGGTCGCGCCCTGGCCTGCAACGACGAGCACTACGGCCGCATGAGCAACATCCTCAACCCGGGTCGCGCCGATAGCATGGCCGATGGCTGGGAAACCGCGCGCCGTCGCACCCCCGGCAACGACTGGGTGATCATCGCCCTGGGCCATGCCGGCACCGTCGAGGAGATCCTGGTGGACACCCTGCACTTCAAGGGCAACTACCCGGACAGCTGCCAGATCCAGGGTGCCTTCGTGCGCGGCGGGACCGATGGCCAGATCGAGACCCAGAGTCTCTTCTGGAAGGAGCTGCTGCCACCGCAAAAGCTGCAGATGCATCAGGAGCACAGCTTCCGCGAGCAGGTGCGCGACCTCGGCCCCATCACCCATGTGCGCCTGAACATCTTCCCGGACGGCGGCGTCAGCCGGCTGCGACTGTTCGGCAAGGTGGCGCGGGGCCAGGCATGAGTCGGACCCTGCGCATCGAGCCGCTGACCGCCGAGGGCTTCGCGCCCTTCGGCGAGGTCATAGAGACGGCGGGCCGGGACTGGTATCCCATCAACAACGGCTCGACCCAGAGATACCACGCCCTGGCCCGGGTCGAGACGGGGCCGGCGGACGGCGCGGCGATCATCAGCATCTTTCGCGCCCGGCGGCTGGACTATCCGCTGACCATCGCCATGCTCGAACGCCATCCCCATGGCAGCCAGGCCTTCGTGCCGCTGCGCGGCGAGCCCTTTCTGGTGGTGGTGGCACCCCCCGCGGCGGAGCCGGATGCCGGCGCCATCCGCGTCTTTCGCACCGATGGCCAGCAGGGCATCAACTACCACGCCGGCGTCTGGCACCACCCGGTGCTGGCGCTGCGCGACGAGGATGAATTCCTCATCGTCGATCGCGCCGGCAGCCTGCCCAATTGCGACGAGTTCTTTTTCACCGCGCAGGAATGCCCGGTCCTGGCGCTCTAGGGCACAACCGGTGTGCGCCTGAGTTGCTTGCGCAGCAGGCGCGCGCTGTCCAGGCAGACCCAGGCCACCGCCAGCCAGATGGGGCCATAGGTCCAGATCGCGCCCTCCGGCAGTTGCTCACCGAGCACATAGAGGGCGACGAACACCAGCAGCGCCGGCTCCACATAGCTGAGGATGCCGAACAGACTCAGCGGCAGCATGCGACTCGACGCCAGCATGGCGGCGAAGGCGATGGCACTGAGCAGGCCAAGGCCCGGCAGGAGCGCCCAGAGCCAGGGCGACTGCTGCAGAATGGTGCCAGGTGAGAACCAGTGCAGGGCGAGCAGCGCGAAGGGCAGCAGGCAGCACATCTCCAGCACGAAGCCCGACAGCGCATCCACCGCCATCCAGCGGCGCAGGACGAAATACGGCGGATAACCCACCACCGGCAGCAGACTGACCCAGGACAGCGCCCCGGTCACCCAGACCTCGTTGACCACCCCCAGGAGCGCGCAGACCACCGCCACCCGCTGCAGCGGCCGCAGGCGCTCGCCATAGACCAGGCGGCCGGTCAGCACGATGGCCAGCGGCAGCAGGAAGTAGCCCAGCGACATGGCCATGGCCTCGCCATTCATGGTCGCCCAGACGAACACCCACCACTGGATGCCCATCAGCAGCGCCGCCGCCGGGATGGCCAGGCACAGCCGAGGTTCGCGCACCAGCCGCTTGAGCGTGGCCCACAGGGCGCGGCCCTCCCGCAGCACCACCACCAGCAGCAGCACCATCGGCAACGACCAGACCACCCGCAGGGCCACGACCTGCAGGCCATCCAGTGGCGCCAGCCAGGCGAAGTACACCGGCATCAGCGCGAACAGCACCGACGACAGCACCGAAAGGCCCAGCCCCTTGCCGGACAGCACATTCATGACGGGCGCCCCAGACGATTGATGAACAGTGACAGCAGGATGATCCCGCCGCCCAGCAACAGCCTAGGCAGATCGGCCGGGTGCTGCCAGATCAGCAGGCTGACCAGCAGGCCGGCCGGCACATGGGCCTCGTTCATGATCGCCAGGGTGCCGCCATTGACCCGCAGCGAGCCCAGGGTCCACCAGTACAGGCCGAACGCCGTGGCGAAGACGCCCATCCACACCAGCACGCCCCACTGCAACAGGGTGCTGGGCAGCCGCGCCGGATTGCCGAACAGCAGGAAGGACAGCGCCGCCACCAGCAGGGCACCGAGAAAGAACAGCCCGAAATGGCGATGCAGGGCGCCCTGCCCGGCATAGGCATGGCCCAGGTGCTTGCATAGCACCTGGCCGGCGGCGAAGGTCAGGTTGGCCACCTGCAGCAGGAGGAAACCCAGTAGATAGTCACCGGTCAGCGGCTGGAAGCGGATCAACGCCGCGCCGCCCACCGCCACCACGGCCGCCAGCAGCGACCAGAGGCGAAAGCGCCGCTGCCAGGCGTCGTCCAGCAGGGTCACGTAGATCGGCGTGAGCACGGTGAACAGCAGCACCTCGGGCACCGTCAACACCGCGAAGCTGCGGTACAGGCACAGATAGGTAATGCCGAATTGCAGGGCGCCCGCCGCCATCAGGCCCAGGGCGAAGCGTCCCGGCACCCCGCGCCAGCGGGTGAACGGCAGGAACAGCACGAAGGCGATGGCCACGCGGACCAGCACGGCGAAATCGCTGTCGACCCGACCGGCGAGGTACTCGCCGATCAGGCTGAAGGAAAACGCCCAGATGAGGGTGACGAGCAGGAGATAAGGCATGGTGGCGACGCACGAAAAAGGTGCGCGACCTTAACGTGCCCGCCGCCGGAGGGAAACCCCCGACCGGTCGCTGGCTAGCGGGTGGCGTTGAGGCCCGAGGGCTCGCCGCCGGTAAGCGCCGCCACCGACTGATTGGCCTGCAGCACATTGTCGGCGCCGGAGACCAGGGTCTTGGGTTCGGCCACGCCCGCGGCGCGCGACCAGTAGACCTGCTGGTTGGAGCCGCCCACGGCGATGTCGGCCTGGCTGAGCAGGGTCAGGCGCGCCTTGGCGCCGTAGCCGTAGGCATCGATCTTGGCCAGACCGTCGTTGCCGCGCACATTGGCCTGCACCTGCTGGTAGCCGCCGCCGATGCTCAGGCTGGCCACCGCGCCCTTGACCGTGGTCACGCTGCCCAGGCCATGGATGGTCAGCGCCCGGGCACTGTCGAGCACCAGGCGATGATGGCTGCCATAGACCGACACCTCACCGCACTGGCCCTTCAAGGTCAGGGTATTGCCCTCGCCGGACAGGGACACGTCCCGCCCCTCGCAGTCGAGGGTCCGACTGATGTTCATGCCTTCGATATCGATCGGCTCGGCGGCCGCCGCGCGGGATTCCTCGGCCTGGACCAGCAGCGGCGCGATGACCAGACAGCAACCCAGCAACGCCTTGAATGAGGACATGGAGACTCCTTGTCTTGCCTAGAGTGGGAAACTCATCGGCTGGCTTTGAGGGCGGCGCCGGCAAGACATTTGATCCTGCCGGCGGGATTTTTTCATGCCGTGATGGACGCCGCGTTTTGCCATTGCCACCCTAGGCACTAACATGCGCCCTTTCGTGGCCCCAGAGCGCTCGATGAAGACTCCTCGCGTTTCCCTCGATCAGTGGCGAACCCTGCAGGCGGTGGTGGACCACGGCGGCTACGCCCAGGCCGCCGAGGTGCTGCATCGCTCCCAGTCGTCGGTCAGCTATACCGTCGCCCGCATGCAGGAGCAGCTCGGCGTGCCGCTGTTGCGCCTGGAGGGTCGCCGCGCCGTGCTGACCGATGCCGGCGCCGTGCTCCTGCGCCGCTCGCGCCGCCTGGTGCAGCAGGCCAGCCAGCTCGAGGAACTGGCCTACCACATGGAACAGGGTTGGGAATCCGAGGTGCGGCTGGTGGTGGACGCCGCCTACCCGACCCGTCCGCTGCTGCTCTGCCTGCGCGAATTCATGCCACAGAGTCGTGGTTGCCGCATACGTCTGCGCGAAGAGGTCCTGTCCGGGGTGGAAGAGGCCCTGCTCGACGGCTCGGCGGACCTGGCGATCACCGGCCTGGTGATCACCGCCCATCTGGGCGCTTCCCTGGGCAATGTGGAATTCGTCGCCGTCGCCCATCCCGAGCATCCGCTGCATCTGTTGCAGCGCACCCTGGTGACCGCCGATCTGGAAGAGCAGTTGCAGATCGTCATCCGCGACAGCGGCCGCGCCCAGCCCCGGGATGCCGGCTGGCTGGCCGCCGAACAGCGCTGGACGGTGGGCAGCATCAGTACCGCCGCCACCTTCCTGCGCGACGGCCTGGGCTTCGCCTGGCTGCCGCGGGACGCCATCCAGACCGATCTCGACGCCGGCCTGCTCAAGCCGCTGCCGCTGGAACAGGGCGCCCAGCGCTTCCATCCCTTCCAGCTCTACAAGACCCGCCAGCACGAGCTGGGCCCGGCGTCGCAGATCCTCATGAACCTGCTGCGCAAGCATGCCCTGCCACGCTGACCGTGGCGGGGTGCCAGCCGGGTTGCTATCGTTCGCCAGTCGTCTCTGCCACTCAAGGATCCATCATGTTCAAAGCCCTGCTTGCCGCCTGCGCGCTATTCGTCGCCTCCACCACCTGGGCCGCGGACAATCCGCACGTGCTCATCAGCACCAACAAGGGTGACATCGAGGTCGAGCTGGATGCGGCCAAGGCGCCAGTCAGCACCGAGAACTTCCTCGGCTACGTCGACAGCGGCTTCTACAAGGGCACCCTGTTCCACCGCGTCATTCCCGGCTTCATGATCCAGGGCGGTGGCTACACCCGCGACATGCAGGAAAAGCGCACCAAGGCGCCGATCAAGAATGAAGCCGACAACGGCCTGAAGAACCTGCGTGGCACCCTGGCCATGGCGCGGACCTCGGACGTCAACTCCGCCACCAGTCAGTTCTTCATCAACGTCGAGAACAATGCCTTCCTCGACCACGGCTCGCGCGACTTCGGCTACGCGGTGTTCGGCAAGGTCGTGCGCGGCATGGAAGTCGTCGACCAGATCGCCGGGGTCCAGACCACCCGTCAGGGCATGCTGCGCGACATTCCACGTGAACCGGTCATGATTCTCGCTGCCAAACGGCTGTAGCCGACCCGTCCTGCCGGACGATCCGCTGGCGGTCGTCCGGTAAACCAGGCGAGGCCCCAGTGCGAGACGCCGTCTCCCCCTCACAAGGACCCCGCATGATCTTTCGCCGCTTCGAACGCATCATCGATGCGTTTCGGGAAGCCCCCGATGAAATGCCGCCCACTGGCATTGGCGCCTTCTATCTCCACTTCCTCAAGCAAGCCTGGCCGGCCTTCGCCCTGCTGCTGGCAGTGGGGCTGATCGGCGCCCTCGTCGAGGTCGCCCTGTTCAACTTCATCGGCCAGATCGTCGACCTGGCCGGCAGCGCGCCCAACAGCACGGTGTTCTTCCAGGAACACGGTGGCACCCTGATCTGGATGGCGGTGGTCACCCTGGTCATCCGACCCCTGTTCATCAGCCTGCACGACCTGCTGGTGCACCAGACCATCACCCCCAGCCTCACCACCCTGATCCGCTGGCAGAACCATCGCTACGTGCTCAAGCAGAGCCTGGGCTTCTTCCACAGCGACTTCGCCGGGCGCATCTCCAGCCGCATCATGCAGACGGGCGTCTCCCTGCGCGATTCGGCGGTGCAGGCGGTGGACGCCATCTGGCACGTGCTGATCTTCGCCGTCACCTCGCTGATCCTGTTCGCCCAGGCCGATGTCTGGCTGATGGTCCCGCTGATCCTCTGGATCATCGGCTACATCATCGCCCTCTGGTATTTCGTGCCCCAGACCAAGGAGCGTTCGGCCATCGCCTCCGAAGCCCGCTCGCAACTCTCCGGGCGTATCGTCGACGGCTACACCAACATCTCCACCCTCAAGCTGTTCTCCCACTCGGCCCAGGAAGAGCAATACGCCCGCCAGGCCATGGAAGAGCAGACCGAAAAGGCCGAGAGCGCCGCCCGGCTGATCACCGCCATGGGCGTAACCATCGCCATTCTCAGCGGCTTCCTGATCGCCGGCACCACCGGCCTCGCCCTCTGGCTCTGGCACCAGGGCGTCATCTCCGTCGGCGCCATCGCCCTGGCCACCGGCCTGGTGATCCGCATCAACAGCATGTCCGGCTGGATCATGTGGGTGGTCAACGGCATCTTCGAGAACATCGGCATGGTGCAGGATGGCATGAGCACCATCGCCAAGCCGCGCCAGGTCGGCGATGCCGAGGACGCCAAGCCGTTGCAGGTGACCCGCGGCGCGGTGCTCTTCGAGGACATCGCCTTCCACTACGGCAAGGGCGCCGGCATCATCGAGGGCCTGACCCTCGACGTGGCCCCGGGCGAGAAGATCGGCCTGGTCGGGCCCTCGGGCGCCGGCAAGTCGACGCTGATCAACGTGCTCCTGCGCCTCTATGATCTGGAAGGCGGTCGCATCCTGGTCGACGGTCAGGACATCGCCCATGTCACCCAGGAAAGCCTGAGATGCCAGATCGGCGTGGTCACCCAGGACACCTCCCTGCTGCACCGCTCGATCCGCGAGAATCTGCTCTACGGCCGTCCCGAAGCCACCGATGAAGAGCTGCACGCCGCCCTGCGCAAGGCCAAGGCCGACGACTTCATCGCCCGCATCACCGACGCCCATGGCCGCACCGGCCTGGACGCCCAGGTGGGCGAACGCGGCGTCAAGCTCTCCGGGGGCCAGCGCCAGCGCATCGCCATCGCCCGCACCCTGCTCAAGGACGCGCCGATCCTGCTGCTGGACGAAGCCACCTCCGCCCTCGATTCCGAGGTGGAAGCGGCGATCCAGGAAAGCCTGGAAACCCTGATGGAAGGCAAGACGGTGATCGCCATCGCCCACCGGCTGTCGACCATCTCGCGCATGGACCGGCTGGTGGTCATGGAGCGCGGCCAGATCGTCGAGATGGGCTCCCACGACGAGCTGATCGCCTACAACGGTCTCTATGCCCGCCTATGGCGCCACCAGACCGGCGGCTTCGTCGGTCATGGCGTGCCGGGCAGGCAGCGGGTGCGCAGCAGCTCCAGCTGACGCTGCTGGTCCAGGCCCGGATAGAAGCCTTCGATCTTCTGCAGGCCGCCCAGCCAGCTGCGCTTCTCCACCACGCACTCGAACACCGGGCAGGCGGCCTGCCCGGTCTTGCCGCAGTCCTGGTAGTAGCTGAGGCGCTGGCTCTTCTGCGCCGTACCCTGGAACGGACCGTGGCGCTCCTGCAGCACATAGAAGTCGATATCCGCGGCACTGCGATGATTCTCCCACTGGAACGCCAGGGTGCTGGGATAGAAGAGCACCAGCAGGCCCGCCAGCAGCACCCAGAGAATGCCCGCCGTCACCGGCAGGGGCAGCCGCGAACGGAAGCGCTGGCCACCGCGGATGATCAGCGCCGTCACCACCGTGACCAGCGCCAGGGCGATGCACAGCGACGGCAAGCCGGTGATGACCTGCCCCGCCCCGCCGATGTCCAGGCCGCTGGGCGACGGTACCGTCCGGTAGCCGATCTCCACGCGCTCCCATCCCACCTGATTGCCGATCAGACCGACGAGGCCGAAGACGGCGGCCAGGCCAAGGAGCACCCAGAAGGTACGGGGATTGCTGCTGCGCATAGGGAATCTCGTCCGGACAAAGACCGGGAGACTGCCTAAGCCCGCCGGCGAAGGCAAATCGGAATTCCGCCGGTCCCGGCGCCTGCAGCCGGAGGTTCGGCAAGCCGCTGCCGAGCTGATAGACTGCCGCCCCGCAGCCGCCACACACCGTGGCCCAACGCGAGTGGTTATCGTGGAAATTTTCAAAGAATTCGTTTTCGAA
Source organism: Pseudomonas sp. AS2.8 (assembly GCF_014190935.1). Lineage (NCBI taxonomy): Bacteria > Pseudomonadati > Pseudomonadota > Gammaproteobacteria > Pseudomonadales > Pseudomonadaceae > Pseudomonas > Pseudomonas sp. AS2.8. Next base: position 770,932 of record NZ_JACHVV010000001.1, on the reverse strand, counting down.
GCCGCACACTTCTTGCCCAATGTTCCGGCCGGGCACAAGTGCGGTCGTCTCCATGGGCATTCCTTCAAGGTAGGCCTGCACCTCGAGGGTGCCATCGACCCTCATACCGGCTGGGTCCGGGATTTCGCCGACATCAAGACGGTCTTCAAACCCCTGTACGAGCGTCTCGACCATCACTATCTGAACGACATCCCGGGCCTCGAGAATCCCACCAGCGAAGTGCTCGCGCGCTGGATCTGGCAACAGCTCAAGCCCCTGCTGCCCGAGCTCAGCCAGGTTCGCGTCCACGAGACCTGCACCTGCGGCTGCATTTACCGCGGCGACTAATTCGCCCCTCCCATTCAAGGCGGCGATGGCGGCAGTCATTTTTCTGCCATAATTCGCGCCTGCCAACTGTCGACGTATCCCCATGTTCGAACTTTTCAGCGGACTCCACGCCTGGGTCGCCATCAGCCTCGTCTTGGCCCTGGCCTTTGTGCTGGCCTTTGAATTCATCAACGGCTTCCACGACACCGCCAACGCCGTCGCCACGGTGATCTACACCAAGGCGATGCCACCGCACCTCGCGGTGTTCTTCTCCGGCATCTTCAATTTCCTCGGTGTGCTGCTCGGCGGGGTCGGCGTCGCCTATGCCATCGTCCACCTGCTGCCGGTGGAACTGCTGATCAACGTCAACACCGGTCACGGTCTGGCCATGGTGTTTTCGCTGCTCGCCGCGGCCATCACCTGGAACCTGGGCACCTGGTACTTCGGTATCCCCGCCTCCAGCTCCCACACCCTGATCGGCTCCATCCTCGGCGTCGGCGTGACCAACGCCCTGCTGACCGGCCTGCCGGTGAGCGAGGGCGTGAACTGGCAGAAGGCGATCGACATCGGCCTGTCGCTGATCTTCTCGCCACTGGCCGGCTTCGCCGTCGCCGGTCTGCTGCTGCTCGCCCTCAAGCGCTGGCGCCCGCTGTCGAAGATGCACAAGACCCCGGAACAGCGTCGCGAACTGGATGCCAAGAAGCACCCGCCCTTCTGGAATCGCCTGATGCTGGTCCTCTCGGCCATGGGCATGAGCTTCGTGCACGGCTCCAACGACGGCCAGAAAGGCATCGGCCTGATCATGCTGGTACTGATCGGCATAGTCCCGGCCAAGTTCGTGCTGGACCTGGACAGCACCACCTACCAGATCGAGCGCACCCGCGACGCGGCCATCCACCTGGGCCAGTTCTATGAGCGCCAGGGCGACAACCTCAAGGACTTCCTCGCCGAAGTGCCCGGCAATCGCGACCTGCCCCAGGAATTCCGCTGTGCCCCGCACATGACCGTGCCGACCCTGCAGGCACTGCTGGCCGATCTGGAAGGCATCACCGACTACCGCGCCATGAGCGACGACCATCGCCAGCAGGTGCGCCGCTACCTGCTGTGCCTGGACGACACCGCCAAGAAGGTGAGCAAGCTGCCGGTGCTCACCGCACGCGATCGCGACGACCTCAGCCGCCTGCGCAAGGACCTCACCAGCACCACCGAATACGCGCCCTTCTGGGTCATCATCGCGGTCGCCCTGGCCCTGGGCATCGGCACCATGGTCGGCTGGCGCCGCGTGGTGCTCACCGTGGGCGAGAAGATCGGGCGCCAGGGCATGACCTATGCCCAGGGCGTCAGCGCCCAGGTGACGGCCGTGGCCGCCATCGGCATGGCCAACGTCTTTGCCCTGCCCGTCTCCACCACCCACGTGCTGTCCTCGGGCGTGGCCGGCACCATGGTCGCCAACCGCAGCGGCCTGCAGGGCAGCACGGTGCGCAACATCCTCATGGCCTGGGTCCTGACCCTGCCGGCCTCCATGTCCCTCTCCGCCGGCCTGTTCTGGCTGGCGCACCTGTTCCTGTGACCCGTACCGACCGGGCCCCGCGCGAGCGGCGCCCGGTCGGACCCCTCGTCGGGAAAGCCTGAACAGGATAGCTATTGACGAGTCTAGTGAAATGTGTCCCAGCAGAGACACCTTTCCGAGACAGCCGTACGGTGAACGTCAATGACTCCTGCGACCTACATCCTTCTTCTGGTACTTGGCTGGCTGGCCCTGGCGCTGGCCATACTCTGGGCCATGCTGCGCCTGGCACGCCGCGCCAGACCCGCGACCACGTCTGCGCCCAGGGAGCTGCCCACGGCAACGCCCACCGCCCCCGTGAGTCCGGGCAAACACATGGTCTGCTAGCGCTGCGGACGTGACGAGGCCACCTCGACACCCAGGGAGTGCGCGGGAGAAAAAAGAAGGATTCTTATTGTTTGAAAGGAAGGGATTCGAACGGAGGCGAATCAGGTGAGCAGGGTATTTTCCTGAGCACTGCGGCTCATCTGCTCGAGGATCTGGTCTTGCTGCTGCGGGGTCAGGGTGTCCCAGCAGTGGTGCTTGATGAACAGCCCGGCGCCAAAGGCGACGTACAGCGACAGGGCAACGATGACGAGCGTTTCCAGCCCGACGATAGCCCAGGAACGACTCTTGGACGCATTGTCCTTGGTTTTCATAACGACCTCATCAGATTAAGAGGGGCAATAGTTTAGTCCCTTAAGCAACTGCCGTGCAGCGCCAGCCGTCGAATGGTCAAGTCTCTTGACCTGGTTGCTCGATGCAGCTGATCGCTTCTACCGGACCCGTCACATCGGCAACATCTCTCCGCAGCCAGGCCGCGGTGGCGCGAATGCACGCCAGGCGCCGCGCTGGTATACTCCGCCGACTGACGGGTCGCTGCAGGCCCTGCCGGTTCCGCTGGCTGTATCGGCCGATCCCGCAATTTCCGCAGCGACGCTTTGTCGCATCGCACGTCCATCGCCGCCGCGCCTGTCGCGCGGCCCGATAACGCCTTCTTGGGGCGTCTATCGACTCAAGGGTCGATCCTCGCTCGCCCGGCTTCGCGCCACAGCTGTGATAAAGAGGAGTTAAAGCAAGACATGTCCACCACGTCGAAGATCATCTACACCCTGACCGACGAAGCGCCCGCCCTGGCGACCTATTCGCTGCTACCCATCGTCGAGGCCATCACCGCCTCCTCCGGCGTCGCCCTCGAAACCCGTGACATCTCCCTTGCCGGCCGCATCATCGCCCTCTTCCCCGAGCACCTGAAGGAAGAGCAGCGCATCTCCGACCACCTCGCCGAACTCGGCGAACTGGCCACCACTCCCGAAGCCAACATCATCAAGCTGCCCAACATCAGCGCCTCGGTACCGCAGCTCAAGGCCGCGATCAAGGAACTGCAGGGCCAGGGCTACGCCCTGCCGGATTATCCGGACGAGCCCAAGGACGACAAGGAAAAGGACGTCAAGGCACGCTACGACAAGGTCAAGGGCAGCGCCGTGAACCCGGTCCTGCGCGAAGGCAACTCCGACCGCCGCGCGCCGCTGTCGGTCAAGAATTATGCCCGCAAGCACCCCCATCGCATGGGTGCCTGGAGCGCCGACTCTAAGTCCCACGTCGCCCACATGGACGCCCATGACTTCTATGGCAGCGAGCGCTCGGCCACTATCGAGAACGCCGGCAGCCTGAAGATCGAACTGATCGGCAAGGACGGCAGCAGCAAGGTCCTGAAAGAGAAGACCGTGGTCAAGGCCGGCGAGATCGTCGATGCCTCGACCATGAGCCGCAAGGCCCTGCAGAGCTTTATCGCCGCCCAGATCGAAGACGCCAAGGCCAAGGGCGTGCTGTTCTCCGTGCACCTGAAGGCCACCATGATGAAGGTCTCCGACCCCATCATGTTCGGCATCATCGTCGGCGAGTTCTACAAGGACGTGCTGGCCAAGCACGAAGCCGCCCTGAAAGAAGCCGGCTTCGACCGCAACAACGGCATCGGCGACCTCTACGCCCGCCTGTCCAGCCTGCCGGAAGCCACCCAGGCCGCCATCAAGGCCGATTTCGACGCCCAGTACGCCCAGCGTCCGGCGCTGGCCATGGTCAACTCCGACAAGGGCATCACCAACCTGCACGTACCGAGCGACGTCATCGTCGACGCCTCCATGCCGGCCATGATCCGTGACTCCGGCAAGATGTGGAACACCGAAGGCAACCTGCAGGACACCAAGGCCATCATCCCCGACCGCTGCTATGCCGGCGTCTACCAGGTAGTGATCGAGGACTGCAAGCAGCACGGCGCCTTCAACCCCAGCACCATGGGCAGCGTGCCCAACGTCGGTCTGATGGCGCAGAAGGCCGAGGAATACGGTTCCCACGACAAGACCTTCCAGATCCCCACCGACGGCAACGTGCGCGTGACCGACGACCAGGGCAAGGTGGTCTTCGAGCATCCGGTCGAGGCCGGTGACATCTGGCGCATGTGCCAGACCAAGGACGCGCCGATCCAGGACTGGGTCAAGCTGGCCGTCAACCGCGCCCGTGCCAGCGGCACCCCGGCGATCTTCTGGCTGGACCAGAATCGCGCCCACGACGCCCAGGTCATCGCCAAGGTCGAACGCTACCTCAAGGATCACGACACCAACGGCCTGGACATCCGTGTCCTGGCGCCCGAGGAAGCCACCCGTGTCTCCCTGGAGCGCATCCGCAAGGGCGAGGACACCATCTCGGTGACCGGCAACGTCCTGCGTGACTACCTGACCGACCTCTTCCCCATCATGGAACTGGGCACCAGCGCCAAGATGCTGTCCATCGTCCCGCTGATGAACGGCGGCGGCCTGTTCGAGACCGGCGCCGGCGGCTCCGCGCCCAAGCACGTCCAGCAGTTCGTGCAGGAAAACCACCTGCGCTGGGATTCCCTGGGCGAGTTCCTGGCCCTGGCCGAATCCCTGAACCACCTGGGCGAGACCACCGGCAATGCCAAGGCTAAGATCCTGGCCAAGACCCTGGACCAGGCCAACGGCCAGTTCCTCGACAGCAACAAGTCGCCGTCGCGCAAGGCCGGTGAACTGGACAACCGCGGCAGTCACTTCTACCTGGCGCTGTACTGGATCCAGGCGCTGGCCGAGCAAAGCGAAGACGCCGAGCTCAAGGCCCAGTTCGCACCGGTGGCCAAGTCGCTGACCGCCGACGAAGCCAAGGTGGTCGCCGAGTTGAACGGCGTCCAGGGCCAGGCCGTGGACATCGGTGGCTACTACCACCCCGACCAGGCCAAGACCCGCCAGGCCATGCGTCCGAGCGCCACGCTCAACGCCGCCCTGGAACAGCTCAAAGGCTGAACCTGAGGGCTGCGCCCGCAGCCTTTATGGGTGATCACAGCGAACCCCGGCCCCGGCCGGGGTTCGCTGCATTTGGGGCACGCAAAGCTTAAGGCGTATACTGCGCGATTACCGATAGCGGAGTCCGAGATGGATTGGCACGCCCACGTCACCGTGGCCACCGTGGTGGAAGACGCCGGTCGCTTCCTGCTGGTGGAAGAAGAGAAGCAGGGTCGCCTGGTGCTCAACCAGCCGGCCGGGCACCTGGAGCCGGGCGAGAGCCTGATCGAGGCCGCGCGGCGCGAGACCCTGGAAGAAACCGCCTGGCAGGTGGAGATCCAGGGCGTGATCGGCATCGGCCTCTATGTCGCGCCGGCCAATGGCGTCACCTACTACCGCACGGCCTTCCATGCCCGGCCCCTGGCCCACGAGCCCGGGCGCGCACTGGACGCCGACATCACCCGCGCGGTGTGGCTGACGCTCGACGAGATTCGCGCCGAGCAGGCGCGGCTGCGCAGCCCCCTGGTCCTGGACGCCATCGAGAAATACCTGGACGGCCACCGCTATCCCCTGTCGATGATCGTAGATATGAGAGGTTTTTGAAGTGAACGGCACCCGCGTCATCGTCGGCATGTCCGGCGGAGTGGATTCCTCGGTCTCGGCCCTCTTGCTCAAGGAGCAGGGCTATCAGGTCGAGGGCCTGTTCATGAAGAACTGGGACGAGGACGACGGCACCGAGTATTGCACCGCCAAGGAAGACCTGGCCGACGCCCAGGCGGTCTGCGACCGCATCGGCATCACGTTGCACACGGCCAACTTCGCCGCCGAGTACTGGGACCACGTCTTCGAGCACTTCCTCGCCGAATACAAGGCCGGCCGGACACCGAATCCGGACATCCTCTGCAACCGCGAGATCAAGTTCAAGGCCTTCCTCGACTACGCCCTGGCCCTGGGCGCCGACCTGATCGCCACCGGCCACTATGTGCGCCGTCGCGACGTCGACGGCCAGACCCTGCTGCTCAAGGGACTGGATGCCAACAAGGACCAGAGCTATTTCCTCCACGCCGTGGGCGGCGAGCAGCTGGCGCGCACCCTCTTCCCGGTGGGCGAGCTGGAAAAGCCCGAGGTCCGCGCCATCGCCGAACTGCATGGCCTGGCCACCGCGCGCAAGAAGGACTCCACCGGCATCTGCTTCATTGGCGAGCGCCGCTTCAGCGACTTCCTCAAGCAGTACCTGCCGGCCCAGCCGGGCGACATCGAGACCACTACCGGCGAGGTCATCGGCCGCCACCACGGCCTGATGTACCACACCATCGGCCAGCGCCAGGGCCTGGGCATCGGTGGCATGAAGGACGCCGGTGACGATCCCTGGTACGTGCTGAGCAAGGACCTGACGCGCAATGTGCTGATCGTCGGCCAGGGCAATGCCCACCCCTGGCTGTTCGCCGAGGCGCTGACCGTCAGCGAGATGTTCTGGGTCAATGACCTGGAGCTCGCCCAGCCGCGCCGCCTCACCGCCAAGGTCCGCTATCGCCAGCAGGACCAGCCCTGCCGGATCGAACGCCAGGGCGTCGGCTACCGGGTGGTCTTCGACGAACCCCAGCGCGCCGTGACCCCTGGCCAGTCGGTGGTCTTCTACGACGGCGACGTCTGCCTGGGCGGCGGCGTGATCGAACACTATCAACCCGCCTGCGCCGAGGCGCCCGCCGCATGAATCGTACCCAGGAACAACTCATCGCCCTGGGCGGTGTCTTCCAGGCCGCCCTGCTGGTCGACCAACTGGCGCGCACCGGCCAGGTCGCGGAAGAACCCCTGGCCTGCCTGCTCGGCAGCCTGCTGGTGCGCGATCCGGGCAGCACCCTGGACGTCTACGGCGGCAGTGTCGCGCCCCTGCGCGAGGGCCTGGGCGCCCTGTCCAGCACCCTGGAGCGCAATCCCAACAGCCTGCAGCGCGAGCCCCTGCGCTATGCCCTGGCGATGACCGCCCTGGAACGCAAGCTGGAGAAGCGGGGCGACCTGCTCGACCTCATCGGCCGGCGCCTAACCACGATCCAGTCCCAGGTCGAGCACTTCGGAGTGGCCCACGAAAACGTCATCGCCGCCTGCGGAGGCCTCTACGAGGACACCCTGAGCACCTTCAAGCAGCGCATCCAGGTGCACGGCGAGATGCGCTACCTGCAGCAGTCCGCCACCGCCTCGCGGGTGCGCGCCCTGCTGCTGGCTGGCATCCGCTCCGCCCGCCTGTGGCGCCAGCTCGGCGGTCATCGCTGGCAGCTGGTGCTCAATCGTCGCAAGCTGCTCGACAACCTCTATCCCCTGCGCAACGGGTGATCCCGGACCGGCCGGTGGCGGTACTAAAGCGCCGGCCTTTGCGTGTAGAATTCCGCCCCTTTCTCCCCCGCTACCAAGAGAATGCCCATGCAGCTCTCCTCGCTCACCGCCGTATCGCCCATCGACGGCCGTTACGCCGGCAAGACCGCCGCCCTGCGCCCCATCTTCAGCGAATTCGGTCTGATCCGTTTCCGCGCCCAGGTCGAGGTCCGCTGGCTGCAGCGCCTGGCCGCCCACGCGGGCATTCCCGAGGTCGCACCCTTCTCCGCCCAGGCCAATGCCCTGCTGAACAAGCTGGCCACCGACTTCAGCGTCGAGCAGGCGCAGCGGGTCAAGGACATCGAGCGCACCACCAACCACGACGTCAAGGCCATCGAGTACCTGCTCAAGGAAGAGGTCGCTGGCCTGCCGGAACTGGCCGCGGTGAGCGAATTCATCCACTTCGCCTGCACCTCCGAGGACATCAACAACCTGTCCCATGCGCTGATGCTGCGCGAAGGCCGTGACCAGGTGCTGCTGCCGCTGATGCGCCAGATCGCCGGCGAGATCCGCGTGCTGGCCCACCGCTTCGCCGACGTGCCCATGCTCTCGCGCACCCATGGCCAGCCCGCCTCCCCCACCAGCCTGGGCAAGGAACTGGCCAACGTGGTCTATCGCCTGGAGCGCCAGATCGAGCAGATCGCCGCCGTCCGCCCGCTGGGCAAGATCAACGGCGCCGTGGGCAACTACAACGCCCACCTGTCCGCCTACCCGGACGTAGACTGGGAAGCCAATGCGCGCACCTTCATCGAAGGCGACCTCGGCCTGACCCTGAATCCCTACACCACCCAGATCGAGCCGCACGACTACATCGCCGAGCTGTTCGACGCCATCGCCCGCTTCAACACCATCCTGATCGACTTCGACCGGGACATCTGGGGCTACATCTCCCTCGGCTACTTCAAGCAGAAGACCGTAGCCGGCGAGATCGGCTCCTCGACCATGCCGCACAAGGTCAATCCCATCGACTTCGAGAACTCCGAAGGCAACCTGGGTATCGCCAACGCGATCCTCCAGCACCTGGCCAGCAAGCTGCCGATCTCCCGCTGGCAGCGCGACCTGACCGACTCCACCGTGCTGCGCAACCTGGGCACCGGCCTGGCCCACGGCGTGATCGCCTACGAAGCCACCCTCAAGGGCATCAGCAAGCTGGAACTCAACGCCGCCCGCATCGCCGAAGACCTGGACGCCTGCTGGGAAGTCCTGGCCGAGCCGGTGCAGACCGTGATGCGCCGCTATGGCGTGGCCAATCCCTACGAGAAGCTCAAGGAGCTGACCCGTGGCAAGGGCATCAGCGCCAGCGCCCTGCAGGACTTCATCGACGGCCTGGAAATCCCCGAGGCCGCCAAGGCGGAACTGCGCCAGCTGACCCCGGCCGGCTATATCGGCAACGCCGCCGAGCAGGCCCGCCGGGTCTGAGGCTGGCCACTTTTCTGCGCCCGGCCTCGCCGGGCGTTTTTCATTGCGCGAGGTGTGCATGAACCCGGATCAACCCCTGCAACTGCTCGGCGGCCTGACCGCCCGAGAATTCCTCCGCGACTACTGGCAGCAGAAACCCCTGCTGATCCGCCAGGCCCTCCCGGACTTCCAGAATCCCCTGGAACCCGACGAACTGGCCGGCCTGTCGCTGGAAGAGGAAATCGAATCCCGCCTGATCATCGGCCAGGACCGGACCTGGGAGCTGCGCCGCGGCCCGCTGCCGGAAGACACCTTCGCCGGCCTGCCCGAGCGGGACTGGACCCTGCTGGTGCAATCGGTCGACCAGTTCGTGCCCGAGGTGGCCGAGGTGCTGGAGTCCTTCCGTTTCCTGCCCAACTGGCGCGTCGACGACATCATGGTCAGCTATGCCGCCCCCGGTGGCGGTGTCGGCCCGCACTACGATCACTATGACGTCTTCCTGCTGCAGGGCCATGGCCGCCGCCGCTGGCGCATCGGCCAGCCGTGCAGCGCCGACAGCCCGCTGATCGATGGCCTGGAGCTGAAGATCCTCGCTGATTTCCAGCAGACCGACGAATGGGTCCTGGAACCGGGTGACATGCTCTACCTGCCGCCGGGTCTGGCCCACGACGGCATCGCCGAAGACGAGTGCATGACCTACTCCATCGGCTTCCGCGCGCCCAGCGCCGGCGAGGTGCTCACCCACTTCACCGACTTCCTCGCCCAGTTCATTCCCGAGGACGAGCGCTACAGCGACGCCGGTTGCGCACCGGCCAGCGCGCATCCGGCGGAGATCCCGCCCGAGGCCATCGAGCGCCTGCGCGGTCTGATGGAGCGCCACCTGAGCGACGATCGCCTGTTGCTGGCCTGGTTCGGCCAGCACATGACCGAGCCGCGCTATCCGGAGCGGGTCGCCGGGGAAAACCTCAGCGCCAAGCAGCTGCGCAAGGAGCTCGACGAAGGCGGCCTGCTGATGCGCAATCCCAGCGGGCGCATCGCCTGGAGTCGCATGGAAGACGAGGTGATGGTCTTCGCCAGCGGCCAGAGCCGCCTGCTGCCCATGCGACTGCAACCGCTGCTCGACCTGCTATGCTCGGCGGAGGTCCTGCACGAGGCCAATCTCGCGCCCTGGCTGCAGGACGAAGACGCCATGCGTCTGATCCGCGAGCTGCTCCAGCAGGGCAGTCTGATCTTCGCCGGAGAAGACGACGACGAGTGATAGGGAGCCGCCGTGGACGAGTCCTTTGCCGATCTGACCCTGGACGGCCTGCCCGAACCCCAGCTCGGCCAGGACTTCGCCCTGCGCCTCGAAGGCCTGGACGCCCTGCGTGAGCACGGCGTCCGCCTCATCGCTCAAGCCAGCCGCCAGCTGTGCCTCCAGACGCCCGATCTGGAGGGACCGCTCTATGACAACCTCGCGGTCGAGGCGGCGATCAAGCGCCTGCTGCTGGGCCATCCGCGGCATCAGGTGCGCATCCTGATCAACGACAGCGCCAGTGCCGTGCGCCAGGGCCATCGACTCATCGCCCTGGCGCAGCGCCTGACCAGCAATCTGCTGATCCGGCGGCCACCGCCCGATCGGCAACCGGAAGGCAGCTGCCTGATCGTCGACGACCAGGCCCTGCTGCGGCGCACGGGCAGCGCCCCCACCGGCTTCGTCCGCTATGGCGACCGCGCCGCCGTCAAGGTCCAGCAGCAGGTCTTCGATCGCCTCTGGGCGATCAGCCAGGCGGATCAGGAATTGCGGAGGATGGTGCTGTGAAGGGCCTGCTGGCGATTCTGCTGCTGTTGACGGCCACTGCCTGGGCCGCCCCTCGTACCGAAGTCATTCCCCTGCAATACCGCACCGCCGACGATCTGCTGCCTACCCTGCAGGCTGTCCTGGGCAGCGAAGGCAAAATCAACGTCTATGGCAATCAGCTGATCGTCAACGCCGAGCCGGCCAAGCTGGCCGAGATCAAGAATCTGCTGGCCCAGCTGGATACCCAGCCCCGGCGCCTGCTCATCACCCTGGCCACCCGCGCCGGCAGCTCGGGCGCCAGTCAGGGTTATTCGGTAAACGGCAACCTGCGTTCGCCCCAGGTACGCATCATCGAGGACAGCACCGACCAGAAGGAGGATGGTGCCCAGCGCGTCCAGGTCACGGAGGGCTACCCCGCCTTCATCCGCTTCGGCGAAGACGTGCCGGTGACCACCTACCAGACCTCGCCCTATGGTCAGAGCTCCGCCCAGACCGATTACCGCCGCCTCGAACGGGGCTTTCAGGTCACTGCCCGCCTGAGCGGCAATCTGGTGCACCTGGACATCAACAGCGTCGACGATCGGGCCGCCGCCATGCGCCCGGGCACGGTGCAGACCCAGAGCGCCGCCACCCGCATCAGCGGCCCCCTGGGCCAATGGCTGGATCTGGGCGGCTTCCGCCAGCAGGTGGAGGGCGACCAGAACGGCCTTACCCGCTACTACTCGACCGAGGGCCGTAACGACCGTCAGTTGAGCATTCGTGCCGATCTCGTCGACTAGCAAAGCGGCGAACGGTAGAACTCCTGCAGCTGCCGGCAATCTAGGACACAGGAACGGAAAGAACTTATTTGAGAATAATTCTTATATTCATTCTCAAATAAACTTGAAGTTCCGTTTAGTTTGATTCAAAGCAGTCCAATAGAATCTTTTTGGACCAATAAATTTACAGAATGAATCGATAGAGCATAAAATCTGTCTGTCTTGCGACACCGTGTCGCACTGATAGCGCCTGATACCCAATAATTAAGGATTCAAAGCATGTCTGAGTCGATCAGCCTACTGACCCACAACTGGAGCTTCGCGGTATTTCTCCTGGGCGTGGTTGGTCTGATCGCCTTCATGCTCGGAGTCTCGAGCCTGCTCGGCAGCAAAGCCGTGGGCCGCAGCAAGAACGACCCCTTCGAGTCCGGCATCGTCCCCACCGGGGGTGCCCGTCTCCGTCTCTCTGCCAAGTTCTACCTGGTCGCGATGCTCTTCGTGATCTTCGACGTCGAAGCCCTCTTTCTCTTCGCCTGGTCGGTGTCCATCCGTGAATCGGGATGGGCCGGCTTCGTGGAAGCCTCCATTTTCATAGCAATTCTGTTGGCGGGTCTTGTCTACCTGTGGCGAATCGGAGCGCTCGATTGGGCGCCTGCGAGCCGTCGCGAGCGGCAGGCGAAGTCGAAACAATGAGGCTTTGGCAATGCAATACAATCTCACCCGGATCGATCCCGATGCGGCAGTAGACCGCTATCCGGCCGGCCAGCGGGAAACCGTAGCCGACCCCGTCGAAAGTCAGGTCAACCGCAGCATCTTCATGGGCAAGCTCGAAGATGTCCTGCGGGGCGCGGTCAATTGGGGACGTAAGAACTCCCTGTGGCCGTACAACTTCGGCCTGTCCTGCTGCTATGTGGAAATGACCACCGCCTTCACGGCGCCCCATGACATCGCCCGCTTCGGCGCCGAAGTCATCCGGGCCTCGCCGCGTCAGGCCGACTTCATGGTCATCGCCGGCACCCCCTTCATGAAGATGGCCCCGGTCATCCAGCGCCTGTACGAGCAGATGCTGGAACCCAAGTGGGTGATCTCCATGGGCGCCTGCGCCAACTCCGGCGGTATGTACGACATCTACTCGGTCGTTCAGGGCGTGGACAAGTTCCTGCCCGTCGACGTCTACGTGCCCGGCTGCCCGCCTCGCCCCGAAGCCTTCCTCCAGGGCCTGATGCTCCTGCAGGACTCCATCGGTGAAGAGCGCCGCCCCCTGTCCTGGGTGGTGGGCGACCAGGGTATCTACCGCGCCGAGATGCCTTCGCAGCGCGAGCAGAACCGCGAGCGCCGCATCCAGGTCACCAACCTGCGCAGCCCAGACGAAGTGTAGGTCCCTTCCGGGACCTGCACGCTGACGACGATCGATTAGCGACGGAACATCATGACCGCAGACACCGCTCTGTCCGCCTCTGCGCTCGCCCCTGCCGGCGAAGCGTCGGTGGTTGGCGAACTCCAGGGCCAATTCGGCGCCGACGCCCTGACCCTGCAAGACACCCGTACCGGCATGCCGGTGATCTGGGTGGCGCGCGAAAGAATCATCGAAGTACTGCGCTTCCTGCGCAACCTGCCCCGCCCCTACGTCATGCTCTATGACCTGCATGGCGTGGACGAGCGTCTGCGGACTCACCGCCGCGGTCTGCCCAACGCGGACTTCACCGTTTTCTACCACCTGCTGTCCATCGACCGTAACAGCGATGTGATGCTCAAGGTGGCCCTGTCCGCCAACGACCTGCGCCTGCCCACCGCCACCGGCATCTTCCCCAATGCCAACTGGTACGAGCGGGAAGTGCTGGACATGTACGGCATCCATTTCGACGGTCACCCGCTGCCCAAGCGCATGCTGATGGCCGACAACTGGCAGGGTCATCCGCTGCGCAAGGACTATCCGGCGCGCGCCACCGAGTTCGATCCCTATGCGCTGAACGCCGCCAAGCAGGATCTCGAACAGGAAACCCTGAGATTCAAGCCCGAGGAATGGGGCATGAAGGAGCATGCGGAGAATTCCGACTTCATGTTCCTCAACCTGGGCCCGAACCACCCCTCCGCCCACGGTGCCTTCCGCATCATCCTGCAGCTGGACGGCGAGGAGATCGTCGACTGCGTGCCGGAGATCGGCTACCACCACCGCGGTGCCGAGAAGATGGCCGAGCGCCAATCCTGGCACAGCTACATCCCCTATACCGACCGGATCGATTACCTGGGCGGGGTGATGAACAACCTGCCCTACGTCCTGTCGGTGGAAAAGCTCGCCGGCATCAAGGTGCCGTCGCGGGTCGACTTCATCCGCGTGATGATGGCCGAGTTCTTCCGCATCAACAGCCACCTGCTGTACCTGGGTACCTATATCCAGGACGTCGGCGCCATGACCCCGGTGTTCTTTACCTTCACCGACCGCCAGCGCGCCTACAAGGTGATCGAGGCCATCACCGGCTTCCGCATGCACCCCGCCTGGTTCCGCATCGGCGGCGTCGCCCACGACCTGCCGCGCGGCTGGGACAAGCTGGTCCGCGAATTCCTCGACTGGATGCCCAAGCGTCTGGACGAGTACGAAAAGGCCGCGATGAAAAACAGCATCCTCATCGGCCGGACCAAGAACGTCGCCGTCTACAACACCAAGGAAGCCCTGGAGTGGGGTGTCACCGGCCCCAACCTGCGCGCGACCGGCCTGGACTTCGACCTGCGCAAGGCCCGCCCCTACTCCGGCTACGAGAACTTCGAATTCGAAGTGCCCATCGCCCACAACGGCGACTGCTACGACCGCGGCATGCTGCGCGTCGAGGAGATGCGCCAGAGCCTGCGCATCATCGAGCAGTGCCTGCAGCACATGCCCGAGGGCCCGTACAAGGCGGATCACCCGCTGACCACGCCGCCGCCCAAGGAGCGCACCCTGCAGCACATCGAGACCCTGATCACCCACTTCCTGCAAGTGTCCTGGGGTCCGGTCATGCCGGCCGGCGAAGCCTTCCAGATGATCGAGGCGACCAAGGGCGCCAACAGCTACTACCTGACGAGCGATGGCAGCACCATGAGCTACCGCACCCGCATCCGGACGCCGAGCTTCCCGCACCTGCAGCAGATCCCGGCCGTCATCCGCGGCAGCATGGTGTCCGACCTGATTGCCTACCTGGGCAGTATCGACTTCGTCATGGCCGACGTGGACCGCTGAGCATGAGCACCGAAACCCTGATCCAAACCGACCGTTTCGTCCTGAGCGAAACCGAGCGCTCGGCCATCGAGCACGAGATGCATCACTACGAGGACCCGCGCGCGGCGTCCATCGAAGCCCTGAAGATCGTCCAGAAGGAACGTGGCTGGGTGCCGGATGGCGCCATCTATGCCATCGGCGAAGTACTGAGCATTCCCGCCAGCGACGTCGAGGGCGTGGCGACCTTCTACAGCCAGATCTTTCGCGTGCCGGTCGGCCGCCACATCATCCGGGTGTGCGACAGCATGACCTGCTACATCGGCGGCCACGAATCCGTGGTCGGCGAGATCCAGCGCCAGCTGGGCATCGGCCTGGGCCAGACCACCACCGACAGCCGCTTTACCCTGCTGCCGGTCTGCTGCCTGGGCAATTGCGACAAGGCCCCGGCACTGATGATCGACGACGACACCCATGGCGATGTCCAACCTGCGGGCGTGGCCAAACTGCTGGAGGGATACGCATGAGACTGACCTCCTTCGGGCCTGCCAACAGCATCGCCCGTACTCCCGAGACCCATCCCCTGACCTGGCGCCTGCGTGAAGACGGCGCCCCGGTCTGGCTGGAGGAATACCAGGCGAAGGACGGCTATGCCGCCGCGCGCAAGGCGCTGACCGAGCTGGCGCCCGACGCCATCGTCCAGGAAGTCAAGGACTCCGGTCTCAAAGGCCGCGGCGGTGCGGGCTTCCCCACCGGCGTGAAGTGGGGCCTGATGCCCAAGGACGAATCCCTCGATATCCGCTACCTGCTGTGCAACGCGGACGAGATGGAGCCCAACACCTGGAAGGACCGCCTGCTCATGGAGCAGCTGCCGCACCTGCTGGTGGAGGGCATGCTGATCAGTGCCCGGGCGCTCAAGGCCTATCGCGGCTACATCTTCCTGCGCGGCGAGTACGTCGACGCCGCCGCCAACCTGCGGCGCGCGGTGGAAGAAGCCAAGGCTGCCGGCCTGTTGGGCAAGAACATCCTCGGCAGCGGCTTCGACTTCGAGCTGTTCGTCCACACCGGCGCCGGTCGCTACATCTGTGGCGAAGAGACCGCGCTGATCAACTCCCTGGAAGGCCGCCGCGCCAACCCGCGCTCCAAGCCGCCCTTCCCCGCCGCCGTCGGCGTCTGGGGCAAGCCGACCTGCGTCAACAACGTCGAGACCCTGTGCAACGTGCCGGGCATCGTCGCGGGTGGCGTCGACTGGTACAAGAGTCTGGCCCGCGAAGGCAGCGAAGACATGGGCACCAAGCTCATGGGCTTCTCCGGCAAGGTGAAGAATCCCGGCGTCTGGGAATTGCCCTTCGGCATCACCGCCCAGGAACTGTTCGAGGACTACGCCGGCGGCATGCGCGACGGCTTCACGCTCAAGTGCTGGCAGCCCGGTGGCGCCGGTACCGGCTTCCTGCTGCCCGAGCACCTCTCGGCGCAGATGTACGCCGGCGGCATCGGCAAAGTCGGCACCCGCATGGGTACCGGGCTGGCCCTGGCCGTGGACGACAGCGTCAACATGGTCTCGCTGCTGCGCAACATGGAAGAGTTCTTTGCCCGCGAATCCTGTGGCTGGTGCACCCCCTGCCGCGACGGGCTGCCCTGGAGCGTCAAGCTCCTGCGCAGCCTGGAAAAGGGCGAGGGACAACAGGGCGATCTGGACACCCTGCTGCAACTGGTCAACTTCCTCGGCCCGGGCAAGACCTTCTGTGCCCACGCACCGGGCGCCGTCGAGCCCCTGGGTAGTGCCATCAAGTATTTCCGCGAAGAGTTCGAGGCCGGTGTGCGCAAGGCGCCCAGCGAGCCGCGACCGACTGCTTCGGCGAGCGTGACCTGAGGACCGGCCCCCACGGGGGCCGCTCCCATCGCTTTCTGGCCGGACCCGCTCCGGCCGGCGCCGCCTCTGGCGATCGTCAGGGCGGCGCGAACGTTTTCCCATTAGCCAGACCCGCCCCGCGCGGGTGAGAAGAAAACCCTATGGCCACTATCCACGTAGACGGCAAGACGTACGAGGTCGACGGGGCGGATAACCTCCTCGAAGCCTGCCTGTCCCTGGGGCTCGACATCCCCTATTTCTGCTGGCACCCGGCGCTGGGCAGCGTCGGCGCCTGCCGCCAGTGCGCGGTCAAGCAGTTCGCCGACGAGAATGACACCCGCGGGCGCCTGGTCATGTCCTGCATGACCCCGTCCAGCGACAAGACCTACATCTCCATCGAAGACGCCGAAGCCAAGGAATTCCGCAGCTCGGTCATCGAATGGCTGATGACCAACCATCCCCACGACTGTCCGGTCTGCGAAGAAGGCGGCCACTGCCACCTGCAGGACATGACGGTGATGACAGGCCACAACAAGCGCCGCTATCGCTTCACCAAGCGTACCCACCAGAACCAGGACCTCGGCCCGTTCGTCGCTCACGAGATGAACCGCTGCATCGCCTGCTATCGCTGCGTGCGCTATTACAAAGACTATGCCGGCGGTACCGACCTGGGCGTCTACGGCGCCCACGACAACGTCTACTTCGGCCGCGTCGAGGACGGTGCCCTGGAGAGCGAATTCTCCGGCAACCTGACCGAGGTCTGCCCCACCGGGGTGTTCACCGATAAGACCCACTCCGAGCGCTACAACCGCAAGTGGGACATGCAGTTCGCCCCGAGCATCTGCCATGGCTGCTCCTCGGGCTGCAACATCAGCCCCGGCGAGCGCTATGGCGAACTGCGCCGCATCGAGAACCGCTTCAACGGCTCGGTGAACCAGTACTTCCTCTGCGACCGTGGCCGCTTCGGCTATGGCTATGTCAATCGCAAGGATCGTCCGCGCCAGGCCCTATTGAAGGACGGCAGCCTGGAGACCGGCATCGACGCCGCCCTCGATCGTGCCGCCCTGCTGCTGCGCGGCAAGAAGGTGATCGGCATCGGTTCGCCGCGTGCCAGCCTGGAAAGCAACCACGCCCTGCGCGAGCTGGTCGGCGCGGAGAACTTCTCCAGCGGCATGAGTGCCCGTGACCTGGCCAACGTGCGCCTGGTCCTGCAGGTGCTCAAGGACAGCCCCCTGCCCGTCCCGACCCTGCGCGCCATGGAGAAGCACGATGCCGTCTTCGTCCTCGGCGAGGATCTGACCCAGACCGCGGCCCGCCTGGCGCTGTCCCTGCGGCAGTCCGTCAAGGGCAAGCCCGAGGCCATGGCCGCGGCGCAGAAGATCCAGCCCTGGCTCAACGCGGCCGTGCAGAACATTGGCCAGAGCGAGCGCAATCCGCTGTTCATCGCCAGCGTGGCAGCCACCCGCCTGGACGACGTCGCCGACGCCCGCCTGCATGGCTCGCCGCTGGAACTGGCCCGTTTCGGCCATGCCGTAGCCCATGCCATCGACGCCAGCGCTCCGGCCGTCGACGGTCTGAGCGACGAGGTCGCCGAGCAGGCGCGCCTGCTAGCCGAAACCCTGCTGGCGGCCGAACGTCCGCTGGTGGTGTCCGGTACCTCCCTGGGTGAGCCGGCGCTGATCGAGGCCGCCGCCAACCTGGCCAAGGCCCTGGCCGCCAAGGGCAAGGCCGGCTCCCTGAGCCTGGTGGTGCCCGAAGCCAACAGCCTGGGCCTGGCGCTCTACGGCGGCGAGTCCGTCGAAGACGCCTTCGCGGCCCTGGAAAACGGCCAGGCCGACGCCCTGGTGGTGCTGGAGAACGACCTCTATCGCCGTGCCCCTGCCCAGCAGGTGGAGCAGGCCCTGGCTCGCGCCCAGGTGCTGGTGGTGCTGGATCACCAGCGCACCGCCACCGCCCAGCGCGCCGATCTGGTGCTGCCGGCGGCGAGCTTCGCCGAAGGCGACGGTACCCTGGTCAGCCAGGAAGGTCGCGCCCAGCGCTTCTTCCAGGTCTATGAGCCGAGCTACTACGATCCCTCCAGCCTGGTCCGCGAAGGCTGGCGCTGGCTGCACGCCCTGCGCAACACCCTGGACAACCGTCCGGTGGACTGGACCCAGCTGGACCATGTCACCGACGCCGTGGCCACCGCCGCCCCGCAACTGGACGGCATCCGCGACGCCGCGCCCAACGCCAGCTTCCGGGTCAAGGGCCTCAAGCTCGCCCGCGAACCGCATCGCTACAGTGGCCGCACCTCCATGCGCGCCAACCTCAGCGTGCACGAGCCGCGTGCGCCCCAGGACGCCGACACCGCCTTCGCCTTCTCCATGGAAGGCTATGCCGGCAGCGCCGAGCCGCGTCAGCAGATCCCCTTCGCCTGGTCGCCGGGCTGGAACTCGCCCCAGGCTTGGAACAAGTTCCAGGACGAGGTCGGTGGTCACCTGCGCGCTGGCGATCCGGGCGTGCGCCTGATCGAGACCCAGGGCGATCGCCTGGGCTGGTTCGCCGTCCCGGCCGCGGTCGTGCGCGATAACGCGTCCGGCTTCCAGGCCGTGCCGCTGTACCACCTGTTCGGCAGTGAAGAGACCTCTTCGCGCGCCGAGCCGGTGCGCGAGCGCATCCCGGCCGCCTACGTGGCGCTGGCCAAGGCCGATGCCGACCGCCTGGGCGTCAACGAAGGCGCACTGCTGCGCCTGCAGGTCGCCGGCCAGGAATTGCGCCTGCCGCTGCAGATCAAGCCCGAGCTGTCGGCTGGCCTGGTCGGCCTGCCCGCCGGCTTCGAAGGGATTCCGGTGGACTTCGCCGGCCTCACCGTGGAAGGACTGCAGGAGGCCGCGGCATGACCTGGCTCACCCCCACCCTCATCGCCGTGGTGATCGGCATCCTCAAGGCCATCGTCATCCTCCTGGCGGTGGTCATTTGCGGCGCGCTGCTGAGCTTCGTCGAACGGCGCCTGCTGGGTCTCTGGCAGGACCGCCACGGCCCCAACCGGGTCGGTCCCTTCGGCGCCTTTCAGCTCGGTGCCGACATGCTGAAGATGTTCTTCAAGGAGGACTGGACGCCTCCGTTCGCCGACAAGATGATCTTTAGCCTGGCGCCGGTGATCGCCATGGGTTCGCTGCTGGTGGCCTTCTCGGTCATCCCGATCACCCCCACCTGGGGCGTGGCGGACCTGAACGTCGGCCTGCTGTTCTTCTTCGCCATGGCCGGCGTCAACGTCTATGCCGTGCTCTTCGCCGGCTGGGCGAGCAACAACAAGTTCTCGCTGCTGGGCGCCATGCGCGCCTCGGCCCAGACCCTCTCCTACGAGGTGTTCATGGGTCTGTCGGTGATGGGCATCGTCGCGGTGACGGGTTCCTTCAACATGAGGGACATCGTCGAGGCGCAGCACCAGGGCTGGTGGTTCATCGTTCCCCAGTTCTTCGGCTTCTGCACCTTCTTCATCGCCGGCATCGCCGTCACCCACCGCCATCCCTTCGATCAGCCGGAGGCCGAGCAGGAGCTCGCCGACGGTTACCACATCGAATACGCGGGCATGAAGTGGGGCATGTTCTTCGTCGGCGAGTACATCGGCATCGTGCTGATCTCGGCGCTGCTGGTGACCCTGTTCTTCGGCGGCTGGCACGGTCCCTTCCTGGACACCCTGCCCTGGCTGTCGTTTTTCTGGTTCGCCCTGAAGACCGCCTTCTTCATCATGATCTTCATCCTGCTGCGCGCGTCCATTCCGCGTCCGCGCTACGACCAGGTAATGGCCTTCAGCTGGAAGTTCTGCCTGCCCCTGACCCTGATCAACCTGCTGGTGACCGGCGCGGTGGTGCTCTACAGCGCCTCGCCGGCCATCGGCCAGTGAGGTATCCGTCATGATCAAGGAAATCTTGCACGTCCTGCATGGCACCTACACCCAGTTGCGCAGCATCGTGATGGTCTTCGGCCACGCCTTCCGCAAGCGCGACACCCTGCAATACCCCGAGGAACCCGTGTACCTGCCGCCGCGCTACCGGGGCCGCATCGTGCTCACCCGTGACCCCGACGGCCAGGAGCGCTGCGTGGCGTGCAACCTGTGCGCCGTGGCCTGCCCGGTCGGCTGCATCTCGCTGCAGAAGACCGAAGCCGAAGACGGTCGCTGGTACCCGGAGTTCTTCCGCATCAACTTCTCGCGCTGCATCTTCTGCGGCATGTGCGAGGAGGCCTGCCCCACCACCGCCATCCAGCTGACCCCGGATTTCGAAATGTCCGAGTTCAAGCGCCAGGAGCTGGTGTACGAGAAGCAGGACCTGCTGATCTCGGGTCCGGGCAAGTATCCGGAATACAACTTCTACCGCGTGGCCGGCATGGCCATCGCGGGCAAGCCCAAGGGTGCCGCGCAGAGCGAGGCAGAGCCGATCAACGTGAAGAGCCTGCTGCCCTAAGGAGCTGTCGTGGAATTCGCCTTCTATTTCTCCGCTGGGGTGGCCGTCCTGGCCACCTTCCGGGTGATCACCAACACCAATCCGGTGCATGCGCTGCTGTACCTGATCATCTCGCTGCTGGCCGTGTCCATGGTGTTCTTCGCCCTGGGCGCGCCCTTCGCCGGCGCCCTGGAGATCATCGTCTACGCCGGTGCCATCATGGTGCTGTTCGTCTTCGTGGTGATGATGCTCAACCTCGGGCCGGTCGTCGCCGAGCAGGAACGCAAGTGGCTAACCCCCAAGGTCTGGATAGGTCCGTCGATCCTTGCCGGTGCGCTGCTGGTGGAACTGCTGGTGGTGCTCTCGCGCACGCCGGGCGGCGCCGCCATCGGGCATACCTCGGTAGAGGCCAAGGCCGTCGGCATCAGCCTGTTCGGACCCTATCTGCTGGCGGTCGAACTGGCCTCCATGCTGCTGCTGGGTGCCCTGGTCGCGGCCTATCACCTGGGTCGCAGCGACGTCAAAGACGGGATCGGCGAGTGAGTCGCCAAGGACTGGAGAACAGCCAATGAACGCCATACCTCTGGAACACGGCCTGGCCCTCGCCGGCGCCCTGTTCGCCCTTGGCCTGGTGGGCCTGATGGTCCGCCGCAACATCCTCTTCGTGCTCATGAGTCTGGAAATCATGATGAACGCCTCCGCCCTGGCCTTCGTGGTCGCGGGTAGCCGCTGGGGCGCTCCCGACGGCCAGGTGATGTTCATCCTGGTGCTGAGCCTGGCCGCCGCCGAGGCCAGTATCGGCCTGGCGATCCTGCTGCAGCTCTATCGCCGCTTCCACACCCTCGACGTCGATGCCGCCAGCGAGATGCACGGATGAACCTGCTACCCCTCACCTTCGCCTTTCCCCTGGTCGGCTATTTCCTGCTGGCCTTTTCCCGCGGTCGGCTGTCGGAGAATCTTTCCGCGCTGATCGGCGTGGGTTCGGTGGGCCTGGCGGCGCTGGTCGCCGCCTGGGCCGGCTGGAACTTCCACGTCGCGCCGCCCACCGATGGCCACCTGACCCTCGTCCTCTGGCAGTGGATGAACGTGGAGGGCTTCGCGCCCAACATGGCGCTCTATCTGGATGGCCTGTCGCTGACCATGCTCGGCGTGGTCACCGGCGTCGGCTTCCTGATCCACCTGTTCGCGTCCTGGTACATGCGCGGTGAAGAGGGCTATTCGCGCTTCTTCGCCTACACCAACCTGTTCATCTTCAGCATGTTGCTGCTGGTTCTCGGCGATAACCTGCTGCTGCTGTACTTCGGTTGGGAAGGCGTGGGTCTGTGCAGCTACCTGCTGATCGGCTTCTACTACAGCGAGCGCGCTAACGGCAACGCGGCGCTGAAGGCCTTCATCGTCACCCGCGTCGGCGACGTCTTCATGGCCTTCGGTCTGTTCATCCTGTTCATGACCCTCGGCACCCTGGACATCCAGGAGCTGCTGCAGAAGGCGCCCGACGTCTTCGCCAGTGGTGATCCGCTGATCGTGCTGGCCACCCTGGCGCTGCTCGGCGGCGCGGTCGGCAAGTCGGCCCAGCTGCCGCTGCAGACCTGGCTGGCGGACGCCATGGCCGGCCCCACCCCGGTCTCCGCCCTGATCCACGCGGCGACCATGGTGACCGCGGGCGTCTACCTGATCGCCCGGACCCACGGCCTGTTCCTGCTGGCACCGGAGATCTTGCACCTGGTCGGCATCATCGGTGCGGTGACCCTGGTGCTGGCCGGTTTCGCCGCCCTGGTGCAGACCGACATCAAGCGCATCCTGGCCTATTCGACCATGAGCCAGATCGGCTACATGTTCCTGGCCCTGGGTGTCGGCGCCTGGCAACCGGCGATCTTCCACCTGATGATCCACGCCTTCTTCAAAGCGCTGCTGTTCCTCGCCTCGGGTTCGGTGATCCTGGCCTGCCACCACGAGCAGAACATCTTCAAGATGGGCGGCCTGTGGAAGAAGATCCCCCTGGCCTACGCCAGCTTCGTGGTGGGCGGCTCGGCCCTGGCGGCGCTGCCGCTGGTGACCGCCGGTTTCTACTCCAAGGACGAGATCCTCTGGGAAGCCATGGCCAGCGGTCATACCTACCTGCTCTACGCAGGCCTGGCCGGTGCCTTCCTGACCTCGATCTACACCTTCCGCCTGATCTTCATCACCTTCCATGGCGCGGCGCATACCGAGGCCCATGCTGGCCACGGCATCGCCCACAACCTGCCGCTAGCGGTACTGCTGGTGCTCTCGACCTTTGTCGGCGCGATGATCGTGCCGCCACTGGCGGGCGTGCTGCCGGAATCGATCGGCCATGCCGGTGGCGAAGCCAAGCATTCCCTGGAGATCACCTCGGGGGCCATCGCCATCGCCGGTATCCTGCTGGCCGCCCTGCTCTTCCTCGGCAAGCGTTCCTTCGTGAACGGCCTGGCCAAGAGCGCGCCGGGTCGCTTCTTCGGGACCTGGTGGTATCACGCCTGGGGCTTCGACTGGCTGTACGACCTGATCTTCGTCAAGCCGTACCTGCTGCTGACCCGCCTGCTGCGTCGCGATCCCTTCGACCAGGCCATCGGCCTGATCCCGATGCTGGCCCGCGGCGGCAACCTGGCACTGAGCATCACCGAGAACGGCCGTCTGCGCTGGTACGCGGCTTCCATCGTGGGAGGCGCCGTGCTGTTGCTCGGCGCGCTGCTGCTGGCCTGACCCCCTGACTAAGGATAAGTACACGTCATGCTTCTGCCCTGGCTAATCCTGATCCCCTTCATCGGCGGCCTGCTCTGTTTCCTCACGGAAAAGACCGGCCCGCTGGTGCCCCGCTGGATCGCCCTGTTCACCATGCTGCTGGAGCTAGTGCTCGGCCTCTGGCTGTGGGCCCACGGCGACTACAGCCTGGCTCCGGCCCCTGGCGCCGATACCGCCTGGACCGCGGAATTCCAGATGAACTGGATTCCGCGCTTCGGCATCAGCCTGCACTTCGGCCTCGATGGCCTGTCGCTGCTGATGATCCTGCTCACCGGGCTGCTCGGTGTGCTGGCGGTGACCTGCTCTTGGCGCGAAGTGCAGCGCCACGTCGGCTTCTTCCACCTCAACCTGCTGTGGATCATCGGCGGCGTGGTGGGGGTGTTCCTGGCCCTGGACCTGTTCCTGTTCTTTTTCTTCTGGGAAATGATGCTGGTGCCGATGTACTTCCTGATCGCGCTGTGGGGCCATAGCTCCGCGGACGGCAAGAAGAGCCGCATCACCGCTGCCACCAAGTTCTTCATCTTTACCCAGGCCAGCGGCCTGATCATGCTGGTGGCGATCATCGCCCTGGTGCTGGTGAACTACGGTGCCACCGGCGTCCTGACCTTCGACTACGAAGACCTGTTGCAACTGCAGCTGGATCCCAAGCTGGAATACCTGCTGATGCTGGGCTTCTTCATCGCCTTCGCGGTGAAGCTGCCGGTGGTGCCGCTGCACTCCTGGCTGCCGGATGCCCACGCCCAGGCGCCGACCGCCGGTTCCGTCGACCTCGCCGGCATCCTGCTGAAGACCGCCGCCTACGGCCTGCTGCGCTTCGCCATCCCGCTGTTCCCCAACGCCTCGGCGGAATTCGCGCCGATCGCCATGTGGCTGGGCATCATCGGCATCTTCTACGGCGCCATCCTGTCGTTCGCCCAGACCGACATCAAGCGCCTGGTGGCCTACTCCAGCGTCTCGCACATGGGCTTCGTGCTGATCGGCATCTACTCCGGCAGCCCCCAGGCGCTGCAGGGCGTGGTGGTGCAGATGATCGCCCACGGCCTCTCCGCCGCCGGTCTGTTCATCCTCTGCGGCCAGCTCTATGAGCGCATGCACACCCGTGACATGCGCCAGATGGGTGGGCTCTGGGCACGGGTGCCCTACCTGCCGGCGCTGAGTCTGTTCTTCGCCTCGGCCTCGCTGGGTCTGCCGGGTACCGGCAACTTCGTCGGCGAATTCCTGATCCTGCTGGGCGCCTTCCCGGTGGTGCCGATGATCACCGTCATCGCCACCTTCGGCCTGGTGTTCGCCTCGGTCTACTCGCTGATCATGATCCACCGCGCCTACTTCGGTCCGGCCAAGGCCGAAGGCGCCCTGCCGGGTCTGAACGCACGGGAACTGTCGATGCTGCTGTTGCTTGGCGTGCTGCTGGTGCTGCTGGGCGTCTATCCGCAGCCGGTGCTGGATACCTCGGCCGCGAGCATGGCCGGTGTCCAGCAGTGGCTCGGCGAAGCCTTCTCCTCTCTCGTTTCCGCCCGGTAAGAGCGCCATGACCTTTACCTACGAACACTTCATCGCCCTCCTGCCGATCATCATCACCGGCTTCACCGCCGTGGTGGTGATGCTGGGCATCGCCTGGCGGCGGGATCACACCCTCATTCCCACCCTGGGCGTGATCGGTCTCAACCTGGCCCTGCTGTCCTGCATCCCGGCCCTTGGCGTCGGTGCCATCGACGTCACCCCGCTGCTGCGCATCGACGGCTTCACCTGCTTCTACATGGCGCTGATCCTGATCGCCACCCTGGCCTGCATGACCCTGTCGCATGCCTACATGGAAGGCTATCCGGGCAACCGTGAAGAGCTGTACCTGCTGCTGCTGATCTCCGCCACCGGGGGTCTGGTGCTGGTGGCGGCGCAGAACGTCGCCGGCCTGTTCATCGGTCTGGAACTGCTGTCGGTACCGGTCTACGGCCTGGTGGCCTACAGCTACTTCAATCGCCGCTCCCTGGAAGCCGGCATGAAGTACCTGGTGCTGTCCGCCGCCGGCTCGGCCATCCTGCTGTTCGGCATGGCCCTGCTGTACGCCCAGTCCGGCAGCCTGAACTTCGCCGACATCGGCATGCAGATGGACGCCCCGGCGAGCACCGGCCTGCTGATGGAAATCGGCCTCGGCATGCTGATCGTCGGTCTCGGCTTCAAGCTGTCGCTGGTGCCCTTCCACCTCTGGACCCCGGACGTCTACGAGGGCTCCCCGGCTCCGGTCGGCGCCTTCCTGGCCACCGCCAGCAAGGTCGCCGTGTTCGCCGTGCTGGTGCGGGTGTTCCAAACCATGCCCATGGCCACCGAAGACGGCTGGCTGCACGATGCCATCGCCTTCATCGCCATCGCCTCTATGCTGGTGGGCAACCTGCTGGCGCTGATGCAGAGCAACCTCAAGCGTCTGCTGGGTTACTCCTCCATCTCCCACTTCGGCTACCTGCTGGTGGCGGTGGCCTCGGGCGAAGGTCTGTCGATGGAAGCCGTGGCGGTCTACCTGGTGACCTATGTCTTCACCAGCCTGGGCGCCTTCGGCGTGATCACCCTGATGTCCAGCCCGAGCAACGGTCAGCGCGACGCCGATGCCCTGTTCGAGTACCGCGGCCTGTTCTGGCGCCGTCCGTACCTGACCGCGGCGCTGACGGTGATGATGCTGTCCCTGGCGGGCATTCCCCTCACCGCCGGCTTCATCGGCAAGTTCTACGTCATCACCGTGGGCGTGGAAGCGGGCATGTGGTGGCAGACCGCAGCCATCGTGCTGGGCAGCGCCATCGGCCTGTTCTACTACCTGCGCGTGATGGTTACCCTGTACCTGACCGAGCAGGGCCTGCAGCGCCACGATGCGCCGATGAACTGGGGGCAGCGCGCCGGTGGCGTGATGCTGATCGCCATTTCCATCGCGACCTTCGTCCTCGGCGTCTATCCGCAGCCGCTGCTGCAACTGGCGCAGCTGACGGTGTTCTGATCCAGGACATTGCCCTCGATCCCCGCTTCGGCGGGGATCGTCGTTTCTGGGGTCCGCAAGAGACCCGCCCTTGGCAGGGTCGCACCCCGACCGCTACCCTCGCCCCCTACCCTGCTTTCCCTGTCCTTTCCAGGAGACCTTTTTCTCCCATGCCTGCGTTGAAACCCCTCACCCTCGCCATCGGCCTGCTGCTCGGCAGCCAGGCCTTCGCCGCCCCTGTCTTCGACGTCACCGAACTCGGTGACCCGGCCACCGCTTGCAGCGACCTCGACACCTTCGTCAATGAAAAATGGGTCGCGGCCAATCCGATCCCGCCGGACAAGTCGCGCTGGGGGTCCTTCATGGCCCTGGGGGAGAAATCGCTCAACGACCAGCACACCATCCTGCAGCGCGCCGCCCGCACGGCGGATCGCGCGGCGGCGGGTTCGGTGGAACAGAAGATCGGCTGGTTGTATCGCTCGGGCATGGACGAGGCCGCCATCGAGCGGGCCGGCTATCGGCCGATCCAGGCGCAATTGGCGGCCATCGACGGATTGCGCACCACGGCCGATGTCGTGAAGTACCTGCAACAGAGCTTCGCCCGCGGCGACATGCAGGTGTTCTCCTTCGGCTCCGGCGCCGACTACCAGAATGCCAAGCAGCAGATCGCCTACGCCTATCAGGGTGGTCTGGGCCTGCCGACCCCCGACTACTACACCGAAGCCGACTACGCCAAGCTACGCCAGGCCTATCTCGGCCACATCGCCCGGCTGCTGGTGCTGACCGGCGTACCCAAGGCCCAGGCCGCCGCCCAGGCTGAGCTGGTGCTGGCCTTCGAAAGTCGCCTGGCGCGCGCCTCGGTCAAGCCGGTCGACCTGCGCAATCCGGAAAACCAGTATCACTACCTGAGCTTCGCCGACGCCAACAAGGTGACGCCGCACTTCGACTGGCAGGCCTTCTTCGCCAGCCAGGGCGTCACCGGCCAGCAGGGCTTTTCGCTGTCCCAGCCGGGCTTCTTCGCCGAATTCGACCGCATGCTGGCAGAGACCCCCATCGAGCAGTGGCAGGCCTATCTGCGCGCCCATGTGATCGATGACGCCGCCCCACTGCTGTCCAGGCCGTTCCAGCAGGAAAGCTTCGAATTCAACCAGAAGACCCTGAGCGGCCAGCAGCAGCAGAGCGAACGCTGGAAGCGGGTGCTGCGCGCGGTCAACGGCGCCATGGGCGAAGGCCTCGGCCAGCTCTATGTGCAGGAGCATTTCTCGCCCCAGGCCAAGGCCCGCGCCCAGGAGTTGGTGGACAACGTGATGCTGGCGCTCAAGGCGCGCATCGAGCAGCTCGACTGGATGAGCCCGGAAACCAAGCAGAAGGCACTGGCCAAGTGGGACAGCTTCCTGCCCAAGATCGGCTATCCGGAACGCTGGCGTGACTGGAGCGGCCTGACGCTCAAGCCCCAGGGATTCTATGCCAACCTGGAAGCCGCCTCGCGCTTCAACTATCGCCATGACCTGGACAAGATCGGCAAGCCCACCGATCGCCAGGAATGGGGCATGTACCCGCAGACGGTGAATGCCTACTACAGCCCCACCGACAACACCATCAACTTCCCCGCGGCCATCCTGCAGCCGCCGTTCTTCCATCCGGACGGCGACGACGCCATCAACTACGGCGGTATCGGCGCGGTGATCGGCCACGAGGCCAGCCATGGCTTCGATGACCAGGGCAGCAAGTTCGATGGCGCCGGCAATCAGGTCGACTGGTGGACCCCGGCCGATCGCAAGGCCTTCGAGGCGCGCACTGGCAAGCTGGTGGAGCAGTTCGACAACTACCAGCCGCTGCCGGACCATCCGGAGCTGCACGTCAACGGCAAGCTCACCCTGGGCGAGAACATCGGCGACCTCGGCGGCATCAATGCGGCCTACGACGCCCTGCAACTGGCCCTGGCGAAGAAGCCCGAGGAAGCGAAACGCAAGATCGACGGCTATACCCAGCAGCAGCGCTTCTTCCTCAACTGGGCGCGGGTCTGGCGGGGTTCGATCCGTGAAGAGCAGGCCCGCCTGTTCCTCAACACCGATCCCCATGCGCCCATGAGATTCCGTGCGCTCGGCGCGCCATCCAACATGCCGTCCTTTGCCCAGGCGTTCAGCTGCAAGGCGGGCGATGCCATGGTCCGGCCGGACGAGAAACGCGTGGAAATCTGGTGACGGCCCAGGGGCGTCCGGCGGGCGGGTATCGCTTTTGCA
This sequence comes from Pseudomonas sp. AS2.8, assembly GCF_014190935.1. Lineage (NCBI taxonomy): Bacteria > Pseudomonadati > Pseudomonadota > Gammaproteobacteria > Pseudomonadales > Pseudomonadaceae > Pseudomonas > Pseudomonas sp. AS2.8. The sequence continues at coordinate 742,053 of NZ_JACHVV010000001.1, read as the reverse complement.
TCGCCCGCCTTCTTTCCTCTCCGGCGCCCCCTACATGCCTCTAGAACTCGCCTTCGCCGAAGCCACCGCGACCGGTCCGCGCAAGGAGAATCAGGATGCCTTGCGCAGTGTCCAGCCCAGCGCGGCGCTGGCGGCGACTAAGGGGCATCTGTTCGCCCTCGCCGATGGCGTCAGCGGCTGTCCGGACGGTGGCCTGGCCGCCCGCGCCACTCTCCAGGCGCTGGCCCAAGATTACTATTCGACGCCGGAGACCTGGCCGGTGGCCCAGGCCCTGGAGCGATTGCTGCTGGCGCAGAATCGCTGGCTGCAGGCCGCGGGCAATGGCCAGCCGCTGCTGACCACCCTCACCGCCCTGGTGATCCGTGGACGCCGCTATACCCTGGCCCACGTCGGCGACTGCCGCGCCTACCGCTGGCACGGCGACCGGCTGACCTGTCTCACCGTCGATCACGTCTGGCAGCAGGCCGGCATGCAGCATGTGCTGACCCGCGCCCTGGGGCTGGAGAACCATCTGGTGGTGGACTTTCGCGAAGGCGAGCTGGAAGCCGGCGAAACCCTGCTCCTGGTGAGCGATGGCGTCTGGGCCGCGCTGGGCGAAGACAGCATGAGGCGGATCCTGGTCGATGGCGTCACGGAGCTGGATGCCACTGCCCAGGCCCTGGTGGCCGGCGCCCTGCATGCCGGTGGCCAGGACAACGCCAGCGCCCTGCTGGTACGGGTCGACAGCCTACCCGAGGTGTCCCTGGCCGATACCCTGGCCAGCGCCGACACCTGGCCGCCCTTGCCGGCGCTTAAGCCCGGCCAGTCCTTCGAGGGCTGGACGGTGGTGGAGCGCCTGGCCGAGTCGCGGCAATCGCTGCTCTACCGGGTCAAGGACGAGGGTGGCCGTCCCTGGCTGCTCAAGACCCTGCCCGCGGCGCTGCAATTCGACACCCTGGCCGGTCATGCCCTGCTCATGGAGGAGTGGTTCCTGCGCCGGGTCGCCGGGCGTGCCTTCGTCGAGGTCCATCCGTTGCCGCGGCGGGCGCATCTCTACTTCGTGCAACGGGAATATGCCGGTCGCACCCTGGCGCAGCAGCTACGCAGCGAAGGCCCCCTGGCCCTGGCCGACTGGCTGGACGTCGCCTCCCGCCTGCTGCGGGCCCTCGGCCAGCTGCACAGACGCAACATCCTTCACCGCGACATCAAGCCGGACAACCTGCATCGCGGCCAGGATGGCGAACTGCGCCTGCTGGACTTCGGCCTGGCCTACTGCCCGCAGCTGTCCGAGGATCTGCATGACAGCCCGGGCACCCCCAGCTACCGGGCGCCGGAGTCCTTCGAGGGCGCCGAGCCAAGTCCGGCCCAGGATCTCTATGCGACCGGGGTGACCCTCTATCAGCTGCTCACCGGCGGCTATCCGTACGGCGAGGTCGAACCCTTCCAGCGTCCACGCTTCGGCGCGCCCGCCAGTGCCCTGCGCCGACGTCCGGATGTACCCGCCTGGCTCGACGACTGGCTGCAGCGCGCCGTGGCGGTCGATCCCGGCGACCGCTTCGAAACCGCCGAAGAAGCCCTGCTGCTGCTGGAGCAGGGCGAGCGCCAACCCCTGGCCCGCCCGCTGCCGCTGTTGCAGCGCGATCCCCTGCGTACCTGGCAGATCGTGGCTGCCGGTTCGCTGCTGCTGAATCTGCTGCTGGTGCTGCTCTGGCTCTATCGGCACTAAAGACGTCGCGGCGTCATGCCCTCTTTTGCAGCACGCTGCGCCCAAAAGAGGCAGCTGGATGCCCATTTCCAGCCGCAAACCGCCTGAAAGGACGGATCCGGGCCTTGGCATGAAGCCTGCAATTCCACAGTACACATAGGTCTTTCTTCAACGGCGAGGAAAGACCTTCCGGACGAAGGCGTCCCAGCTGCTTGCAGCGGGACGCCTTTTTTTTGCGTTACAGTCGCCACCCTGGAAACGAGAGGTCACTACATGAGTGGGAAAGTCTGGTTGATCGGTGCCGGCCCCGGCGATCCCGAGCTGCTGACCCTCAAGGCGGTGCGCGCCCTGGGCGAGGCCGAGGTGGTGATGATCGATGACCTGGTCAATCCGGCGGTGCTCGAACACTGCCCGACCGCCCGGGTGATCCGCGTCGGCAAGCGCGGCGGCTGCCGCTCCACGCCCCAGGCCTTCATCCACCGCCTGATGCTGCGCTATGCCCGCCAAGGCCGATGCGTGGCCCGGCTCAAGGGCGGCGACCCCTGCATCTTCGGTCGCGCCGGCGAAGAAGCCGAATGGCTTGCCGCGCGCGGCGTCGCCAGCGATATCGTCAACGGCATCACCGCCGGCCTGGCCGGCGCCACCGCCTGCGGCATCTCCCTGACCCTGAGAGGCGTGGCCCGTGGCGTGACCCTGGTCACCGCCCACACCCAGGACGACAGCGCACCCAACTGGCCGGCCCTGGCGGCCACCGGCACCACCCTGGTGGTCTACATGGGCGTGGCGCGCCTGGCCGAGATCCAGCAGGGCCTGCTGGACGGCGGTCTCGCGCTGACCACGCCGGTGGCCATGATCGAGAACGCCTCCCTGCCGGACCAGCGCGAGTGCCGCTCGACCCTGCAGGACCTGCAGGTGGACGCCGCCCTCTTCCAGCTGCGCAGTCCGGCGATCCTGGTGATCGGCGAGGTGGTCGGCCAGGCCGCCCTGCAACAGGCCCTGAGCTTCGCCGCCCAGGCCTGAGCGGCGAACTCCGGAGCCCAGCCGCCGTTCCTATGGGTATTCCCCAGCAGAGCGGCGCCCATGGACCTCGTCATCGCCCGACCGGACGGCCTCTATTGCCCGCCCGGCGACTTCTACATCGATCCCTGGCATCCGGTGGAGCGTTCGGTCATCACCCATGGCCACGGCGACCACGCCCGGGTAGGCAACGGCCACTATCTCGCCACCTCTGGCAGCGCCGGCATCCTGCGCGCCCGGCTGGGTGCCGATATCAATCTCCAGACCCTGGAATACGGCGAGGTCATCGACCATCACGGGGTCAGGCTGAGCTTCCACCCGGCCGGCCATGTGCTGGGCTCGGCCCAGGTGCGCCTGGAGTACCGCGGCGAGGTCTGGGTGGCCTCGGGCGACTACAAGGTCGAACCCGATGGCACCTGCACCCCCTTCGAGCCGGTGCGCTGCCACACCTTCATCACCGAATCCACCTTTGGCCTGCCGATCTATCGCTGGCGTCCCCAGGCGGAGATCTTCGCCGAGGTCAACGAATGGTGGCGCGCCAACCAGGCCCAGGGGCTGGCCAGCGTCCTCTACAGCTATGCCTTCGGCAAGGCGCAACGCTTGCTGCACGGCCTGGATCCGGAGATCGGTCCCATCCTCGCCCATGGCGCGGTGGAACCGCTGAACCGGGTCTACCGCGAAGCCGGCATCCGCATCCCGGAAACCCACTACGCCGGTGACTTCAAGAAGAGCGACCCGACGCTGCGCCAGGCGCTGATCATCGCGCCGCCCTCGGCCGGCGGCAGCACCTGGATCCGCCGCTTCGGCGAGCACAGCGACGCCTTCGCCAGCGGCTGGATGATGCTGCGCGGCACCCGCCGCCGGCGCGGCGTGGATCGCGGCTTCGTGCTCTCCGACCACGCCGACTGGCCGGGCCTGCTGTGGGCCATCGAGCAGACCGGCGCCGAGCGGGTGATGGTCACCCATGGCTCCGTCGCCACCCTGGTGCGCTACCTGCGCGACAAGGGCCTCGACGCCCAGGGCTTCACCACCGAATACGGTGAGGAAGACGACACCCCCGTCGCCGCGGAGGCCCAGGCATGAAGGCCTTCGCCGAACTCTATGGACGCCTCGACGCTACCACCTCCAGCAATGCCAAGCTCGCGGCCCTGGTGGACTACTTCGGCAGCGCCCCGGCCGCGGATGCCGCCTGGGCGGTGTACTTCCTCGCCGGCGGCCGTCCGCGCCGGCTGGTGCCGACCCGGCAGCTGCGCGAATTGACCATGGCCCTCTCCGGGCTGCCGGAGTGGCTGTTCGAAGAGAGCTACCAGGCGGTGGGCGACCTGGCCGAAACCATGGCACTGCTGATTCCCACCGCCGACGCCGCCAATGCCGAGGGCCTGGCCTTCTGGCTGGAAGAGTACCTGCTGCCCCTGCGCGGCCTGCTACCGGAGGAGCTGGCCGAGCGCCTGCCGCCACTGTGGGGCCAGCTGGATCGGCAGAGCCTGATGGTCTGCATCAAGCTGATCACCGGCGAATTCCGCGTCGGTGTCTCCAAGCTGCTGGTGACCCGCGCCCTGGCGACCCTGGCGGACCTGGATCCCAAGCGCGTCGCCCAGCGCCTGGTGGGCTATACCGATCTCTCCCACCGCCCCACCGCCGAGGGCTATGCCCGCCTGGTCGCCCCGGAAAGTCCGGACGAGCATGCGCAGCGCGGCGGCCAGCCCTATCCCTTCTTTCTCGCCCACGCCCTGCAACTGCCGGAGGACCAGTTCGAGGCGCAACTGGGTCCGGCCGAGGACTGGCAGGTGGAATGGAAGTGGGATGGCATCCGCGCCCAGCTGGTCAAGCGCGACGGTCGCCTGTGGATCTGGTCGCGGGGCGAAGACCTGGTCACCGATCGCTTTCCCGAATTGCATCCCCTCGCCGAATCGCTGCCCGACGGCACCGTGATCGACGGCGAGATCGTGGTCTGGAAGGAAGACGCCGCGCCCGACGCCCTGCTCAGCAGCGAGGAAGTGAGCGAGCAGCAGGACGGTCGCGATCCGGCCGCGCCCATCCCCTTCGGCGTGCAGCCGTTCGCCCTGCTGCAGCAACGCATCGGCCGCAAGACCCTGGGCAAGAAGATCCTCGAGGACGTGCCGGTCATCTTGCTCGCCTATGATCTCCTGGAATGGCAGGGCCACGACCTGCGCAGCCAGCCGCAACGCCAGCGCCGCGTCGAGCTGGAGCGGGTGGTGGCGCGCTGCGCCAGTCCGCTGCTGAGACCCTCGCCCCTGTTGCACGGCAAAGACTGGCAGGACCTCGCCCGCCAGCGCGAGGCCTCCCGCACCCTGGGTGTCGAAGGCATGATGCTCAAGGCCCAGGATTCGCTCTATGGCGTCGGTCGCACCAAGGATATGGGTACCTGGTGGAAGTGGAAGGTCGATCCCTTCTCGGTGGATGCGGTGCTCATCTATGCCCAGCGCGGCCACGGGCGGCGCGCGAGTCTCTATTCCGACTACACCTTCGCCGTCTGGGACGGCCCGCCGGAGAGTAGCGAACGCACCCTGGTGCCCTTCGCCAAGGCCTACTCCGGCCTCACCGACGAAGAGATGCGCAAGGTGGACGCCATCGTCCGGCGCACCACGGTGGAGAAGTTCGGCCCGGTACGCAGCGTCGAGCCGACCCTGGTGTTCGAACTGGGTTTCGAAGGCATCGCCCTGTCCAAGCGCCACAAGAGCGGCGTCGCCGTGCGCTTTCCGCGGATGCTGCGCTGGCGCCACGACAAGCCGGTGGCCGAAGCCGACACCCTCGACATCCTGCAGAATCTGCTGGCCTAGCGATGGCTGGCCAGACAGCGCCGCCGGTGGCCGATGGCGCCATAGGCGCGCCGCGGGAACCGCGCTGGGCCCTGGCACTCGCCTGCCTGCCGGCCGTGGCGGCGATTCTGCTCGCCGGCGGCTGGACCGGGGCCTGGCTCCCCTGCGTGGTGGCCCTGGGTGGCGCCTACACCGTCGGCTTCGGCGCCTACAAGAGCTTTGCCGCCGAACCCCTGGCGCCCATGCTGGTGGCGGCGCTGGGCATGGCCTTTTCCGCCGTGGTCGGCTCCCTGCTGGGTCATCAGCTGCCGACGCTGGTCCTGGCCGGCGCCCTGTGGGCGGCCTGTTGCGCCTGGCTGTTCGCCGTGGGCAATGGCCCCTGGTGGATCACCCAGCAATGGACGGTGGCCCTGCTGGTGGCGGGCGGCTTTCCCGGTGACCTGCACCAGGCCCTGCTGCGGGGCGGCCTGGTACTCGGCGGCGGGCTGCTGCAACTGCTGCTTTTCGCCCTGGTGCAAAAGACACTCTATCGCTCCCAGTGGCGGCTGCGCACCGGCTCCCTCAAGGCCCACCTCAGGGACGTGGTGGTGCTGTTCGAGGACAGATTTCGGCTCGGCCGCTACGGCTTCTATGCCGCCGCCGTGGTCGCCCTCTGCCAGACCCTGACCGGCCTGCTCGATTACGGCCACGGCTACTGGGCGCCGATGACCGCGCTGCTGGTGCTCAAGCCGCGACTGGGCGACACCTGGCGGCGCGGCCTGGGTCGACTGGGCGGTACCCTGGCCGGTTGCCTGCTGGCGGGCGCGGTGGTCTGGCTCGACGATACCCCCATCGTCCTGGCCGCTGTTTGCCTGCTGTGCGCGGCGGGCGCCTATCTGCTGCAGGACGGTCGCTACTCGCTGCAGACGCTGTTCATCACCGGCACCACGGTACTGATGGTCGCCCTGGCTGGCGCCCCCGAGGCGAGCATCGCCCGCGAACGGATCGGCAGCACCCTGCTCGGCGGTTCGGTCGCCCTGCTCTTTCTGGCGCTCGAAGCCGGCGTCGCACGGATCATCGCCCGGCTTCAGCGGCGACGCCGGTTGCGCCAGGCGAACACCAGCAACCCCAGCAAAGCGCCCAGGTAGCTGCCATCGTGCATCCAGGCCGCCAACAGGAAACCTCTGCGGTCCTGAACGCAGTCCGGCATCCGCAGGACGCTGCCCAGGTCCAGCGCGAGCCAACCCAGGCCAAGGCCCAGCACGGCGCAGCCCAGCGCCCCGAGCAGCACGGTCGCGCTGCCGCGCCAGAGATAGCCGTCACCGGCAGGACGCCCGCGTGCCAGCCAGAGCAGCGCCAGGCCCAGGGGCAGTCCTGCCGCCGCGCCGGCCTGCAGGCCGACCCGGACGGCTCGCCAGCGGGGCGCCAACTCGCTATCGAGCAGCCCGAATTGCGGAAATTTCAAGCAATCGAAGTAATCCGGACCCAGGCCATAGCTGAGCTGGTCATGCAGCGCCCCATAGAGCGCGGCCAGGACGACCAGCGCCGGCAACCTGCCCAGGCTCCGCGCCACCGGCTAGCCCAGTGCCTTGTGGCAGCCGAGCAGGCCGGTCGCCGTCACCCATGGCCGGCGCACATGGCAGCGTCGATGGACGCTCAGCGCCTGAATCCTGCTGAAGGTCCAAGTCTTTTCGCTAAAGCTCATCTGGCTTCGCTCCCGTTTCCTTTGCACACAGCTGCCCACCGTTACTGCTACCGAACAGATAGGCTGTCTTGGCGAAGCGGGCCTTCTGCTACCTTTCTGCCCACCTTTGGCGCATGCGTATATTTTTAGACCCAAAGCGGTGCGTTCGTCCGCGCCGGGCAGGAAAGCCGCGCCTTTCCGGTGCATAATGCGCGCCGCTCGGCGGGGTCGGCTGCTACAGGATGTAACCAACGCGGCAACCGCGTACAGATTTGGGACGATCTTCGCCGACTGGTAAGCTTATTGCTCCCGCGAGGGCACGGGCGTCGTACTGGCGCCATGATTTCATCCACATTCGCACTAGGATCCGACATGAAAAAAAGCTGGCTGACTCTCTCTGCGCTCGCCCTGTGTCTGGCCGCCGGTTCGGCGATGGCCAAGGAATGGAAAGAGATCCGCTTCGGTGTGGATACCACCTATCCGCCCTTCGAATCCCAGGCCGCCGATGGCAGCTTCGTCGGCTTCGACATCGAGCTGGGCAACGCCATCTGCGAAAAGCTGGAAGTGAAGTGCAAGTGGGTGGTGAGTGACTTCGACGGCCTGATCCCCGGCCTGCGCGCGCGCAAGTTCGACGGCATCCTGTCCTCGCTGACCAAGACCCCGGCCCGTGCCGAACAGATCGACTTCTCCGACCTGCTGTGGTCGGGCCCCTCCTCCATGGTCACTAAGGAAGGCGCCAACCTGCAGGCCACCGCGGAAAGCCTGAAGGGCAAGACCGTGGGCGTGCAGCAGGGCACCATCCAGGAAACCTTCGCCAAGCAGAAGCTGGCGCCCAACGGGGTCAACGTCCAGAGCTACCAGAACCAGGATCAGGTCTATGCCGACCTGGTGTCCGGTCGTATCGACGTCGCCATGCAGGACATGCTGCAGGCCGAAGGCGGCTTCATGAAGTCGCCCCAGGGCAAGGGCTACACCAACACCGCCATCCACGACGAGTTGCTGCCGGCCGATACCGCCATCGGTATCCGCAAGGGCAACGACGAGTTCAAGACCTTCGTCAACAAGGGTATCGCGGCCATCCACGCCGACGGCACCTACGACAAGATCCAGAAGAAGTACTTCGGCGACCTGAACCTCTACGATCCCAAGTAAGGTCGGTTCGGCAGACGCCCCCGGTGCCGCCGGGGGCGTTTTACGTATGACCGCCGGCGCCCTCCGCGCCGGCGGCCTCACCAGGCGATTCCCCCAAGACGCATGCAGCAGAATTCCTTCGACTCCTTCTTGCAGTCCATCGGACTGGGCACGCTCAGCCTGCATGGCTACGGCCCGCTGATCCTGGAAGGCACCCTGACGACCCTCAAGCTCGCCGGCTTCGCGCTGATCGTGGCGGTCATCCTCGGCCTGCTCGGCGCCTCGGCCAAGCTGTCGCGCCTCGCGCCCCTGCGTTTCATTGCCCAGAGCTACACCACCCTGATCCGTGGCGTGCCCGATCTGGTGCTGATGCTGCTGATCTTCTACAGCCTGCAGAACTGGCTGGGCGCCCTCACCGACTACATGGGCTGGGACTACATCGACATCGATCCCATGGCCGCCGGTATCGCCACCCTCGGCTTCATCTACGGCGCCTACTTCACCGAGACCTTTCGCGGCGCCATCCTCGCCGTGCCGCGCGGCCAGGGCGAAGCCGCCCTGGCCTACGGGCTGAGCCGCTGGCAGACCTTCACCCTGATCACCTTTCCGCAGATGATGAGATTCGCCCTGCCCGGCATCGGCAACAACTGGCAGGTGCTGCTCAAGGCCACCGCGCTGGTCTCCATCATCGGCCTGGCCGATCTGGTCCGCGCCTCCCAGGAGGCCGGCAAGGGCACCTTCAAGCTGTTCTACTTCCTGATCGTCGCCGGCGTCATCTATCTGCTCATCACCGCCGTGACCAATGCCATCCTCGGGGCCCTGGAACGGCGCTATCACGTCGGCGTGCGGGAGGCCAAGCGATGATCGAACTCCTGCAGCAATACTGGAAACCGCTGTTGTGGACCGATGGCTACCACATCACCGGCCTGGCCATGACCCTCTGGCTGCTGGTGGCCTCGGTGGTGATCGGCTTCATCGTCTCGGTGCCGCTGTCGGTGGCCCGGGTCTCGGAGCGCCGCTGGCTGCGCTGGCCGATCGGCTTCTACACCTACGTCTTTCGCGGCACCCCGCTCTATCTGCAGCTGCTGATCTGCTACACCGGCATCTACAGCCTGGGCTTCGTGCGTGACCAGCCGATGCTGGGCAGCTTCTTCCGCGACGGCCTGAACTGCACCATCCTGGCCTTCGCCCTGAACACCTGCGCCTACACCACCGAGATCTTCGCCGGGGCCATTCGCAACACCCCCCACGGCGAGGTCGAAGCGGCCAAGGCCTACGGCCTGGATGGCTGGCGCCTGTACGTGCACGTGATCCTGCCGTCGGCGCTGCGCCGCTCGCTGCCCTTCTACAGCAACGAAGTCATCATGATGCTGCACTCCACCACCCTGGCCTTCACCGCCACGGTGCCGGACCTGCTCAAGATCGCCCGCGACGCCAACACCGCCACCTTCCTGACCTTCCAGGCCTTCGGCCTGGCCGCGTTGCTGTACCTGGCGGTGTCCTTCATCCTGATCGGCCTGTTCCGCCTGGCGGAGCGCCGCTGGCTGGCCTTCCTCGGCCCGACCCACTGACCCAAGCGGCCGCGCCTGGCGCGGCTCCGGAGTTGTCATGCGCCATCTCACCCATCCGCTGGTCGCCCCGGTCCCGGGCACCGAGCGCTGCATCCACAGCTTCCACTTCGGTCCCGCCGACAGTGGCCGCAAGGTCTATATCCAGGCCTCGCTGCATGCCGACGAATTGCCCGGCATGCTCACCGCCTGGCACCTCAAGCAGCGCCTCCGGGCGCTGGAAGCCGCCGGTGAGCTCCTGGCGGAGGTGGTCCTGGTACCGGTGGCCAACCCCATCGGTCAGGACCAGCATGTCGCCGACGTCCACCTCGGTCGCTACGAGCTGGAAAGCGGGCAGAACTTCAATCGCCGCTTCCGCGACATGACCGCCCAGGTCGAGGCCGCCATCAGCGAACGCCTCGGCGACGACGTGAGTGCCAACCAGGCGCTGGTGCGCGAGGCCTTCCGCACGGCCCTGGCCGCGGAATCCGCCACCACCCAGCTCGACAGTCAGCGTCTGACCCTGCAGCGCCTGGCCTGCGACGCCGAGGTGGTGCTCGATCTGCACTGCGATTTCGACGCCGTGGCCCACCTCTACACCACGCCGGAAGCCTGGCCCCAGGTCGAACCGCTGGCGCGCTACTTCGGTTCCGAAGCCAGCCTGCTCGCCACCGATTCGGGCGGCCAGTCCTTCGATGAATGCTTCACCCTGCTCTGGTGGAATCTCAACCAGCGCTTTGGCGAGCGTCTGCCCCTGGGCAGCCTGTCGGTGACCCTGGAGTTGCGCGGCCAGCTGGACGTGCGCGACGAACTCGCCGCGGCGGATGCCGAGGCCATCGTCAACTACCTGCGCCACCAGGGCTTCCTGAGCGGCACCGCCGCCCCGCTGCCACCGCTGCTGCAACCGGCCACTCCGCTGGCGGCCGTGGAGCCCGTGGCGACCTCCCAGGGCGGTGTGCTCGTGCTCAAGGCCCAGGTGGGCGAACGTATCGCGGTCGGCCAGGTGCTGGCGCAGGTCGTGGACCCCATCAGCGATAGCGTCGAAGAGGTGCGCAGCGCGGTCGCCGGCATCCTCTATGCGCGCTCCAATCGCCGCATGGCCACGGCCGGCATGGTGATCGCCCATGTGGCGGGCACCGAGGCCTATCGCAGCGGCTACCTGCTCTCGCCGTGACCCCTACCCCTTTTCAGCTGTGGAATTCCTATCCATGTACAAACTGACCGTCGAAGGCCTGCACAAGCGTTACGGCGACCACGAAGTGCTCAAGGGCGTCTCGCTCAAGGCCAAGACCGGCGATGTGGTCAGCCTGATCGGCGCCAGTGGCTCGGGCAAGAGCACCTTCCTGCGCTGCATCAACTTCCTCGAGCAGCCCAACGCCGTGACCATGACCCTGGATGGCGAGACCATCCGCATGGCCGAGGATCGCGGCGCCGTCCGGGTGGCCGATGCGGCCCAGCTGCAGAATCTGCGCACCCGCCTGGCCATGGTCTTCCAGCACTTCAATCTCTGGAGTCACCTGAGCGTGCTGGACAACATCACCCTGGCGCCGCGCAAGGCGCTGGGCATCAGCAAGGCGGAAGCCGAAGCGCGCGCCCGCAAATACCTGGACAAGGTCGGTCTGCAGCCGCGGGTCGCCGACCAGTATCCGGCCTTCCTTTCCGGCGGCCAGCAGCAACGAGTCGCCATCGCTCGCGCCCTGGCGATGGAGCCGGAGATCATGCTGTTCGACGAGCCCACCTCGGCGCTCGACCCGGAACTGGTCGGCGAGGTGCTGAAGGTGATCCGCGCCCTGGCGGAAGAGGGACGCACCATGCTCATGGTGACCCACGAGATGGCCTTCGCCCGCGAGGTCTCTTCCCAGGTGCTGTTCCTGCACCAGGGGGTGGTGGAGGAAGAAGGTCCGCCCAGCGAAGTGCTGGTCAGCCCGCGTAGCGAACGCCTGCGCCAGTTCCTCAGCGGCAACCTCAAGTAAGCCTGGGTCCCCGCCCCGGGGACCCTGCGCGACCCGGACGGCTCCAACCGGCCGGATTCGCGTCCATCAAGGCCGGGTGGCCTTAGCGGCGCTGCTGCTGGCGACGACGCTGGGCAGGCAGCTGCTCGCGTTCACGGCTGGGAATCGGGATGGCCTTGACCAGACCAAGTCGAGCGAGCAGGTCCAGCATCAGAGCTTGTATACGATCGTTCATGAAAACTCCTCGAGCCAGCGCTCAATCAGGGACAGCCTTGGCGGGCAGAGCTTGCTGCCCTCCTCCACAATATTGAGTCTTCTCGGGTCGATTCAATCCACCCACATGCGGTTGTTCGTCGCAACAGGGCTGCGCTTTGTCAAAAAGTGTGTCTTTTTCCGGCAGACAGCGCGGTTGCCGCTCTGACGCCAGCCTGGCGAACCTCCGCTGATTGTTATCGGAACCCATATCAAATCCGCCTGTCTTGATACCGGTAACGAGTTCAATTCTCGACACGAAAACTGACGAATGGTGAAAATATGCCGCCATCGTTGGTTATCATCGAGGGACGATAACGGGTTAGCCGCGGTTTCTCATCCAATAACAACGATGTCATCAGGGTGCTCGCACCTCGATGTTCTCCCTGCTTGTTGTTATCCCCATCACATCCTCTTTCAAGTTAGCGTGACCGGCACGGCAGGAGTGCTCCCATGACCAGATCCTTACCTTTCTTCATCGTGCTCGGGCTGCTGGCCAGTCCGGCGCTGGCGGCTAGCTGGGGCATGCAGCGCGAGGTAGGGGATTTCGATCTGAAGATGGGCACGGCGCCGTCACGCAGCATGGCCCAGGGCCTGGTTGCACCGAATTCCGCCGGGATGGGCGGTGGCTTCGATCTCACCCACGACAGCGGGCTGTATTTCGGCCAGTGGACGACCAACAATGCCTCGTCCGCGGATGCGCCGCTGCTGGAGATGGACACCTACGCGGGCTACAAGCACCGCTTCGCACCCGGCTATGGCTACGAGCTGGGCGTGATCAACTACAGCAACCTGATCCAGAACGTCGATCCCAGCCGCGAGCTGTATTCCGGGATGACCGTCTATGGCAAGCGCCTGGGCGCCGCCTTCGCCAATGACCCGGGGCGCCACAACGCCTCGGTCTATGCCGACCTGGGGACGCTGCCGCTGATCAAGACGGGTGTCTCGCTCAAGTACACCAACTATGTGCTGGATGTGCCCTCGACCCTGGACAGCGGCGGCATGGTGCGCAGCTTCAACGACTGGTCGGTGAATCTGAGTCGCAAGTGGGTGAACACCCTGTTCAACCTGACCTACAGCGGCACCAGCCTGAGAGGCGCCGACTGCTCGGTGTATTCGGGCCACAACACCTACTGCGACAGCGCCCTGATGCTCAAGGCCTCGCACCCCTTCTTCTAGTCGCTACTGCCGCAGCAGGCTGCGCCCGATGCCGACCTGGGGCCGTTCCCGCCCCAGTTGCTGCAGGGCCTGCCGCGCCCGCACCTGCTCCCCGGCTTCCAGCTCCACCAGCCAGCTGACCTTCGTCCCTACCCGCGCGGCGATGGGCACCCCGTCGCGATAGAGCAGGCGATTGCCGGCCACGGCGGGCACCTTGGCGCCGGGCAGCAGGGTACCGACCAGATTGAGCGGATCCAGCGCCGAGACGCACACCCACAGATCCTCCGCCGGGCGCTGGCGCCACTCGCGCAGGGGGGCGATGGCGGCCGGATCGGCGAATTGCTCGCCGGAGAGACCGGCAATGAAGCGACCACCGCGGATCTCGCCGCGGGCTTCCAGGCGATGGCAGGCACGCAGGAGATCGCGCCAGGGCGGCAGAACGGCGCTCTCCCGCTGCAGCAGCTGCCAGCAGAGCACGCCATAGCGGCGCAGCAGCAGCCCGACCAGGCGCTCCAGCAGCGCATCGGGCAGCCGCGCCTCGCCCGGCGCCTCGGCGGGCCGCAAGGCGACCCAGCGGCCGGCATCCTCCATCCCGCCATAGAGCGCCATGCGTCCACGGCGCGAACCGCTGCGACCGCTGCCGCGCTTGGCCGCCGGCTGCAGCAGGGCGCGCAGGCCGGCGAAGCTGTCGGCGTTGACCGCACCGGCCCCCACCAGCTCGCCCAGGGCCGTCTCCAGCTCGCTGCGCAGCAGGCGCGCCTCGCCGAGCAGTTCATCGAAGAAGGAGGCGCCGCGGCGCGCCAGCACCTCCAGCACCCGTTGCGCCTTGGGTGACAGCGTCTCGCTGCCGGTGGGCTCGGTCAGGCCGTTCCAATCGGCCAGGTGCCGCCGCGGCAGCAGGACGATGGGCGAACCCTTGACCGGTCCGCTACCGCCACGCCCCGCCTGGGGCAGGCGCAGCCAGACCACCCGACCGGCGCGACAGAGGTCATCGAGGTAGGTGAACTGATAGCTCGGCAGGCGACTGGGCAGGATCTCGCCTTCCCAGCCGGCGGCGGCGACCTCGAAACCTTCCAGCAGGCCGATCACCTGCTCCAGGCCCTCGCTGCCTCTGAGGGTCGCCGGACCGGCCAGATGCTGGTGCTCCAGCAGAAATCTCAGGTAGTCGGCCAGGGCTACCGGCTCGATGGCCTTGCGCAGGCGCCCCAGGGTATAGCGATGGATCCGTGCCAGCAGGTGGCGTTCGCACCACTCCACGCTACTGCCTGCCGCGGTGAAGCGCCCCTGCAGGACATAGCCCTCGCCCTGCAGGGCCAGCAGCGCCGGCGTGAGCTGCGCCGGCGGCAGCCCGAGGCTAGCCGCCAGGCCATCCTGGTCCATCGGGCCGAGGGCGGTGAGGCGCGCGCGCAGCAGCTCGACCAGGGCCGCCTCGGCATCCGCGGGTGCTGCGAAACCTGGCGGCGCCTCGAGCGCCGGTTCCGTGGTGGCTCCCGGAAACAGCACCTGAACCAACGGCAGTCGCTCGGCCGCGATCCAGAGGGTCGCCGTCGGCAGCCGCAGCCGCCCTGCCCGCCCGGCCTTGACCAGCTGGCGCGCCTGGGCCTGCTGCGGTGCGACTTCGGCCTCGGTGAGGAAGCCGACGCCGAGCAGGGCTTCGTGCAGGTCATCGGCGCTCTCCAGCCGCGGCCAGGCTTCCTCCCGGACCAGGGCGATGGCCGCCGGATCCAAGGCGCCCAGCTCGTCGGGATCGGCGCCGCCGAATCGACGATTCTGCACCGCCAGGGTCCGCCGCTCCTCGACGGGCGCGTCGTCCAGATAGGCATAGGGCTTGGCGGTGAGCACCTCGGCAGCCAGTGGCGAGGGTCCCGGCAGGTCGCGGGTCAGCAGGGTCAGCCGGCCTGCCGTGATGCGTGCCAGCAGGGCCAGCCAGCCGCGGCTGTCGAGGGATTCGTGCAGGCAGTCATCAAGGGTCTGGCGGACCAACGGATGCTCCGGCACCTGCCGCTCGCCGGCGAGATTTTCCAGGCAGGCCGCCTGATCGGGAAAGACCGTGGCCAGGAGGTCTTCGCTGCGCATGCGCTGCACCTGGGTGGCCACCTTGCGCCCGGCGTTGAAGCGCGGCAGGGCCAGGGCCGTGGTGGCGTTCCAGCGCCAGCGCACGGCGAACAGCGGGGCGTCGAGCAGCGCCTGGATCAGCACGGTCTCGGCGCTGGCCGGATGCAGATAGCGCCAGACCTCGTCGAGCACGAAGCTGTGGCTAGTCGCCAGCGACAGGATCAGGGCGTTCTCGGTCGCCGCCGCCTGCAGCTCGACATTGAAAGTGCGGCAGAATCTCTTGCGCAGGGCCAGGCCCCAGGCGCGGTTGATACGGCTGCCGAAGGGCGCATGGATGATCAGCTGCATGCCGCCGGCCTGGTCGAAGAATCTTTCCATCACCAGGGTCTGCTGGGTCGGCAAGGCGCCCAGCGCCAGGCGGGCGCGCCCGAGATAGTCCACCAGTTGGCGAGCGGCGCCCTCCTCCAGGTCATAGGCCGCGCCGATCCGAGCGATGGCCGGCTCCGGGGGCTCGTCAGCGCCGGGCAGCAGGGGTTCGAGCTCCGCGCGCAACCGCGCGAGCCCGGCTGACAGCTCATCGCTGCGCCCTGGCGCCTCGCCATGCCAGAAGGGAATGTTGGGCGGCTGTCCCTTGGCATCCTCCACCCGCACCTTGCTGCCCTCAATCTTGACGATGCGGTAGGCGGTGTTGCCCAGCTGGAAGACATCGCCCACCAGGCTTTCAAAGGCGAAGTCCTCGTTGACGCTGCCGACGGTATGGCCCTGGGGTTCGAGCAGCACGCTGAAATCGCCGCTCTCCGGGATGGTGCCACCGCTCATCACCGCGGTCGCCTTGCCGCCCCGACGGCCACGCAGGAGTCCGTTGACCGCATCCCGATGGACGTAGGCGGCGCGCGGACCGCGGCGATCCGTATAGCCCTGGCTGAGCATTTCCACCACGGCCCGGTAGTCGGCTTCGCTCAGCGCCGCATAGGGTTCGGCCTGGCGCAGCACGGCCAGCAGGCCTTCTTCCGACCACTCCTGGCAGGCGACCTCGGCCACCAGCTGCTGGGCCAGGACGTCCAGGGGCGCCACGGGGATGTGCAGGGTATCCAGCTCACCGCGCCGCACGCAGTCGAGCAGCGCCACGCACTCCACCAGGTCATCGCGCGAGGTGGGAAACAGCCGTCCCTTGGGCAGCCCGCCGACCTGGTGATTGGCGCGGCCGACCCGTTGCAGAAAGGCGGCGATGGAACCCGGCGAGCCGATCTGGCAGACCAGGTCGACCTCGCCGATGTCGATGCCCAGCTCCAGGGAAGCGGTCGCCAGCAGCAGGCGCAATTCGCCGCGCTTGAGGCGCTGCTCGGCGTCCAGTCGCTGCTCCCTGGCCAGGCTGCCGTGGTGGGCGGCGACCTGGGCATTGCCGAGGCGATCCGAGAGCTGCCGGGCCATGCGCTCGGCCAGGCGGCGGGTGTTGACGAACACCAGGGTGGTGCGGTGCGCCTCGGCCAGTTCGGCCAGGCGGTCGTAGACCAGCTCCCAGGCCTGGGTGGACAGCATGGCCTCCAGGGGAAGGGGCGGCACCTCCAGCGCCAGGTCGCGGGCGCGCTGGTGGCCGATGTCGATCACCGTACAGGGCCGGGGCTGACCCTGAGCATCGCGCCCGACCAGAAAGGCGGCTACGGCGGCCAGCGGCTTCTGGGTGGCGGACAGGCCGATGCGCTGCAGTGGCTGCCCGGTCAGGGCCTCCAGTCGGGCCAGGCTCAGGGTCAGGTGGCTGCCGCGCTTGCCATCGGCGATGGCATGGATCTCGTCGACGATGACGCCGCGCACGCTGGCCAGCATCCGTCGCCCGGAATCCGAACCCAGCAGCACATAGAGGGATTCGGGGGTGGTGACCAGCAGGTGCGGCGGCCGCCGGCGCATGGCGGCCCGCTCCTTCTGCGGGGTATCGCCGGTACGCACCGCCGTGCGCAACGCCAGCGGCGGCAGGGACCGTGCCTCCAGCGCCGCGCCGATGCCGGCCAGGGGTTCTTCGAGATTGAGGCGGATGTCATTGGACAGGGCCTTGAGCGGTGACACATAGAGCCAGAGGCAGGCCTCGGGCAGGCCGCCTTCCTGCAAGGACTCCTGCACCAGGCCATCCAGCACGGCGAAGAAGGCGGTCAGCGTCTTGCCCGAGCCGGTGGGGGCCGCCACCAGCACCGAGGCGCCGGCGCGAATGGCCGGCCAGGCCTGCAGCTGCGCCTCGGTCGGGGCGGGAAAGCGCGTGGTGAACCAGCTGCGTGGCGCTTCGTGAAAGTCCGCCAGGACGGTGGCAGGCGAATTCGAGGTCATGCGCCCAATATGGGAGTGGCCATCAGGGGCCACAACCCAAGCCGACCGGCGGCTCAGGCGATGCGATTGCGCAGCTCCCCGCCCTGCAGCTTGGCCTCGATATTGGCCAGCATCACCTGCTGCTGGGCGGTCTGGGCCGAGGCCGCATTGGCGGCGACATGGGGGCTGAGCACCAGGTTAGGCTGCTGGCGGAGGCGCTCGGGCACCGCGGGTTCGTGGGCGAAGACATCCAGCGCGGCGCCGGCGATCACCCCCTGCTCCAGGGCGTCGGCCAGGGCATCCTCGTCGACCACGCTGCCGCGGGAGATATTGACCAGATGGCCCTCCGCCCCCAGCGCGGCCAGGACCTCGGCATCCACCGCCCCCACGGTCTCGGCGCTGGCGCGGACCGCCACCACCAGCACATCGCTCCAGCGCGCCAGCTCCAGCAGGCTGCCATGGTAGGTGTAGTCCAGCCCCTCCCGCTTTGAGCGATTGAAGTAGCCGATTTCCATGTCGAAAGCTTCGCCGCGCCGGGCGATGCGCTGGCCGATCTCGCCCAGGCCATAGATGCCCAGGCGCCGCCCGGCCAGGCCCGGGACCTGGGGCATGCGCTCGATGGCGTTGCCCTGCCAGCGGCCGCTGCGGACGAAGGCATCGCCCTGCAGCAGGCGGCGCGCGCTGGCCAGGATCAGGCCAAAGGTGAATTCCGCCACGGCGGTAGCATTGGCGTCACCGGCGGTGGTCACGGCGATGCCGCGCTCGCGACAGGCCGCCAGGTCGACTCCCTCGTAGCCGGTGCCGTAGCAGGCCACCAGGCGCAGGGCCGGCAGGGCGTCCAGCAGCGCGGCGTGGGTCGGCAGGCCACCGATGGTCAGCAGCGCCACGGCTTCCTCGGCCCCGGCGGGCAGCGCCGCGGGATCGGCTGAGGGAAAGGGACCCAGAACCCGGTAGTGGGCTTCGAGCTGGGTCACCAGTCCCTGGGGCAATTGCGGGGCCATCAGCAATGTCTGTTTCATCTTGTAATACTTTCCCTGAGGCAAAACCCAAGCGTCGCCAGCAGGAGCCGTGGTCGTCAACCATTCTCTTTAGGCCGCTGCTTTCAACCGCCTAAAGCCTAGCTTCAGAGCTTAGCCAAGTCCCTGATCTGCCGGGATTTTCGTGCAACTTGGCGCCCCGACCCCAGGTCCGATCGGCGTCCGCCAACCACACAGGGATTTTCGGGATGACAAGAGTTCTCCGCCAGGCCGGCACCGCCTCCTGCCTCGCCTTGCTCGCCGGTCTGCCGCTGAGCGCCACGGCGCTGGAATTCAGCGGCTACGGCCGGGTAGGTGTCGGTGGCTCCGCGGAAGGCGGCAAGCAGAGCTGCTTCCAGCTGCCCGGGGCACCGGCCAAGTACCGCCTGGGTAACGAATGCGAGACCTACTGGGAACTCGAACTGCACCAGACCCTGTACAAGGGCGGCGATGGCACCGAACTCAAGGTGCACGGCATGGCCAGCCTCTACAACGTCTATGACCAGACTCCCACCTTCAGCGGCGACAACGGCAACGTGCGCCTGCCGCAGATCTGGACCAGCCTCAGCCTGCCGGCGCTCAATGGCGGCGGACTCTGGGCCGGTCGCCGCTACTACAAGCGTCACGACATCCATATCAACGACTTCTACTACTGGAATCCGAGCGGCACCGGTTTCGGCGTGGAAGACTACGGCCTGGGCGACAGCGGCCTGCGCCTGAGCTACGCCTTCAGTCGCGAAGACAACGTCGACCAGCCGGACAAGGCCAATCGCCACGACCTGAACCTGGGCGGCATCAAGACCAATCCCGGCGGCGAGATCGAACTGGGCCTGTCCTACATCCAGCGCGCCGGCCAGGTGCAGAACGCCCATAGCGGCTGGTCGGCCACCGCCGAGCACAAGCAGTCGCAGTTCTTTGGCGGGGTCAACGTCTTCACCGTGCAATACGGCCGCGGTCCGGGCACCGGCCTGGGCGCCACCGGCAGCCTGACCGCCGACCGGGACTACGAAAGCCTGCGCGTGCTCGAATCGCCGCGCTGGCAGCTCACCCCGCGCTTCGGCGGCCAGTTGCTGGCGCTCTACCAGCGCGACCGGGCGCCGGGCGATGGCGGCCAGACCTGGTATTCCTTTGGCGTACGGCCCAGCTATGCCTTCACCCGCCTGTTCAAGCTGCAGGTGGAGTTCGGCCACGACCAGATCCACCCCGACAGCGGTGCCACCCGCACGCTGAACAAGGTCACCGTGGCGCCGACCCTGGCGCTGGGCGGCATGGGGCTGATGGACCGCCCGGAGATCCGCCTCTACTGGACCTACGCGAGCTGGAATCGTGGCGCCCAGGACGCTGCCGTGGCCGGTACGGCGCTGTCCGACAGCGGCGCCTTCGGCGATGCCCGCCACGGCAACAACTTCGGTGTGCAGCTGGAAACCTGGTGGTAGACGGCAGCGAGCGAGACCGCCCGTCATAACCGGGCGAACTAAACGTAGGCCGCCCGGTCGGTTTCCTGACCACAGGAAGACCGATCAGGGAAATCGCCATGAATCCTCTCGCCCGCACACTGCCCGCCGCGAGCCTTGCCGCCGCCACCCCGCTGGAGCGCTTTCGGCGAGTCCGGGCCGCCAGCGAGGCGCTCTGCGCCCCGCTCACCGTCGAGGATTACGTCATCCAGAGCATGGCCGACGTCAGTCCGCCGAAATGGCACCTGGCCCACGTCACCTGGTTCTTCGAGGCCTTCATCCTCAAGCCCTTCCTGAAGGGTTACCAGACGCCCAATCCGGCCTACGACTACCTGTTCAACTCCTATTACGAGACCCACGGCAAGCCCTTCCCCCGGGCGGCCCGCGGGCACCTGTCGCGGCCGGGCGTGGACGACGTCTATCGCTTTCGCGCGGCGGTGGACACGGCCATGGCCGAGCTGCTCAGCGCGCCGCCCGCCGAACATGCCGCCGAGATCGCCCGACGCCTGGAACTCGGTCTGCACCACGAACAGCAGCACCAGGAATTGCTGCTCATGGACATCAAGCACATCCTGGCGCAGAACCCGCTGCATCCGGTCTATCGCACCGACCTGGCCAAGGGCCCCGCGGGCGCGGTCGCGCCCCTGGGTTGGGAAGCCCATCCGGGCGGCGTCCGGCATGTCGGCCATGGCGGCAAAGGCTTCGCCTTCGACTGCGAGACGCCGGTCCATCGGCAATTCGTCGACGATTTCCAGCTGGCCGATCGGCTGATCACCAATGGCGAATACCTGGACTTCATCGAAGACAACGGCTACGGCCGCAGCGATCTCTGGCTGTCCGACGGCGCCGCAGCCATCCGCACCCTCGGCTGGCAGGCGCCGCTGTACTGGCAGAAGCTCGACGGCGTCTGGCATCACTTCACCCTGAGCGGCCTGGCCCCGGTGGATCCGACCGCGCCGGTCTGCCACCTGAGCTTCTACGAAGCCGATGCCTACGCCAGCTGGGCCGGCGCGCGGCTGCCCACCGAGGCGGAATGGGAAACCGTGGCGGCGCGCCAGCCGATCCAGGGCAACTTCGTCGACCAGGATCACCTGCAACCGGTCGCCAACACGGACCAGGGCATGCGCCAGCTGTTTGGCGATGTCTGGGAGTGGACCGGCAGCGCCTTCCGCCCCTACCCCGGCTTCAAACCGCTGCCGGGCAGCCTGGGCGAATACAACGGCAAGTTCATGTCCGGCCAGATGGTCCTGCGCGGTGGCTGCTGCGCCACGCCCCAGGACCATGTGCGCGCCTCCTACCGCAACTTCTTCTATCCCACCATGCGCTGGCAGTTCTCCGGCCTGCGCCTGGCCAGAGAGGTCTGACCCATGGCCCTAGCCGTGCGCTTCTTCGATCAGCAACCGGCGACCGTCGCCGACAGCTCGTTGCGGGACGATGTGCTCCAGGGCTTCGCCCAGACCCCCAAGGCGCTGTCGCCCAAGTATTTCTACGATCAGCGCGGATCCGAGTTGTTCGAGGCCATCACCCGGCAGCCCGAGTACTATCCCACCCGTACCGAAGAGGGCATCCTCACCACGGCGGCCGGAGAGATCGCCCGCCTGGCCGGGCGCGACGCCGCCCTGGTCGAACTGGGCAGCGGCGCCAGTCGCAAGGTTCGCCTGCTGCTGGAAGCCATGCACCCGGCCGGCTACCTGGGCATCGACATCTCCCGGGAATTCCTGCTCAGCAGCACCCAGCGCCTGGCGGCCGACTATCCCTGGCTGGACGTCAGCGCCGCTTGCGCCGACTTCAGCCGGCCCATGACCCTGCCCAACAGTCTCGACGGCCTGCGCCCGATCGCCTTCTTTCCCGGCTCGAGCATCGGCAACTTCACCCCGGAAGAAGCCGGCGTCTTCCTGCGCAACCTGCACCGGATGCTGCCGGCGACCGGGGGCCTGCTGATCGGGGTGGACCTGATCAAGGACAAGGCGCGGCTGGATGCGGCCTACAACGACGCCGCTGGGGTGACCGCCGACTTCAATCTCAACCTGCTCGAACGCATCTGCCGCGAGCTGGACACCGACCTGGATCCGCAGCGCTTTCGGCACCTGGCCTTCTTCAACGAGGAACAGGCGCGCATCGAGATGCACCTAGTCAGCACCCGCGACCAGACCGTACATCTCGAAGGGCGTCGATTCACCTTCCATGAAGGGGAGCGACTGCATACCGAGAATTCCTACAAGTACAGCCTGGAGAGCTTTCGTGCGCTGGCCGAAGACGCCGGTTTCAGACAGGTGCGGGTGTGGACCGACCCCCAGGCGCTGTTCGCCGTCTTCTACTTCGCGGCCTGAGCCTTTCGACAGATAAATGACGACTGGCAGAGTGTGAGGCGGGTGGTGAGGGAACTCTCGACCCGATCACGCTCTAAGTAGCAATCTGCTACTACAGCGCACCGAGACGTTGCTATGGAGCCCGCTCCACTCACTGCGGCCAATGAACGCCAGCGTCTTGCACTGCTGCGCGATCTCGCCTTGATCGATCGTCCTTCCGACCGTGCCTTCCAAGATCTCACCGATCTCTGCGCGCGGCTGTTCGACGTCCCCTATGCAATGATCTGCTTTCTTGACGGCCAGCAGGTCCATTGTCGAGCCACCGTGGGCTGCGCGCCCCTGACCGTGCCGCGCGGCCAGTCGTTCTGCCAGCACCTGCAGGAAACCAACCTGCCGCTGCAGGTGGAAGACGCCCGCAACGACGCCCGCTTCGCCGATCTCCAGGTGGTCACGGGCGCGCCCCACATCCGCTATTACCTGGGCGCACCGCTGCGCACGACCGAAGGGCTGATGCTCGGCAGCCTCTGCCTGTTCGATTCGGCGCCCCGCGCCGCCCTGCCCCAGGATCGGCTGATAGCGCTGCAGCAACTGGCGGCCCTCGCCAGCCAGCACATCGAATTGCTGCGTACCGAGGCCTTCTGGGATCCGGTCACCCAACTGCCCAATGGCCAGCGCTTCATCGAAGATGCCGAAGCCCTCACCCGGGCGGGCACCCGCGTGGTGGCCGTGGCGGCCGATCTGTTCGCCCAGAGCTATCTCAACGACTTCATCAAGGCCATGGGCCAGGCGCACTTCGATGGCCTGCAGCGCGCCATCAAGCAGCACCTGCGGCGCCTGTTGCCGGTCGAGCTGCCCCTGTATCGCCTGGGGCCGGCTCGCTTCGGCTTTCTGCTGCACGACGCCGACGAGGCCGCGCAACAGGCGCTGCTCGAACGCCTGCAGGAGGAATTGACCGGGGTGCTCGACTACAACGGCATTCCCATCCAGACCCGCCTGGGCCTGGGGGTGATGTCCCTGACCGACGATCACCCGGCCGACTGGCTGCGCGCGCTGATCGCCACCGCCGACGATGCCCGCGCCGAGATGCGCGGCTGCCGGCATTTCGATCCGCAGCACGACGCCGCCTACCGCCGCGCCTTCGCCCTGCTCAGCGCCCTGCCCCAGGCGCTGCGCGCCGAGGATCAGCTGAGCCTGGTCTACCAGCCGCGCATCGACCTGGCCACCGGTCGCTGCCACAGCGTCGAGGCACTGCTGCGCTGGCAGCATCCGCACCTGGGCCCGGTCAGTCCGGCGGAATTCATTCCGCTGGCGGAAAAGACCGCACTGATCACCGCCCTGAGTCGCTGGGTGATGCAACAGGCCATCAGCCAGGCCTATACCTGGCAGCGGGAGGGCCGGAGTCTGGGCGTGGCGATCAACATCTCCGCCCACGACCTGAACGATCCGGACTTCACCGAGCAGACCACCGAGTTGCTGCAGCGCTATCCGGTCAATCCCCGGCGCCTGGAGCTGGAGGTCACCGAGAATGCCCTGCTGGGTGACGTGGCCCTGATCCATCGCCAGCTGGCCGCCCTGCGCGAGCTGGGCATCGGCATCGCCATCGACGACTTCGGGACCGGCTACAACAACCTCTCGCACCTGCGCGAATTGCCGGCCGACACCATCAAGATCGACCGCAGCTTCGTGCGCGAGCTGACCCATCGCACCAAGGACCGGCTGATCGTCAGTTCGCTGATCGAACTGTCCCATCAACTGGGCTTTCGCATCACCGCCGAGGGTATCGAGACCGCCGAGGCCCTGGCCAGCCTGCTGGCCATGGGCTGCGACGAAGGCCAGGGCTTCTGGATCGGCAAGCCCATGCCCGAACCGGAGTTGCAGGCCTGGCTGCTGATCCAGCAACCGGATCTGCAACGCTCGACCCGCCGCGCCCCGGTCTTCCAGCTGTTCGACAACGCCGCCAAGCACTGAGTCCGCCCTGCCCCGCGGTCTCGCCGCGGGTTGGCGCCTCAGGCCCGGCGCGGGATCACTCCTGGGTGCGCTTGCGCGGCGGCGCGAAGCCGTCGGCCGAGGTCGGCACCAGGGCGCCGGGGCGGCGCTCGGACTTGGGTTTGGCCTTGGTCTTGGCCTTGCCGTCCTTCTTGCCCTCGGTCTTTTTCTTCTTCACGCCGGCGGCCTTGCCCGACGCCTTGAGCTTTTTCGGACCGTTGTAGCTGGCCTTGAGACCCGGCAGGTGACGGCGCTCGAATCTCAGCTTGAGATAGCGCTCGATGCTGGACATCAAATTCCAGTCGCCATGGGTGACGAAGGAAATCGCCAGACCGGCCTCGCCGGCGCGGCCGGTGCGGCCGATGCGGTGGACGTATTCGTCGCCACTGCGCGGCAGGTCGTAGTTGATCACCAGGTCCAGGCCGTCGACGTCCAGGCCACGGGCGGCCACGTCGGTGGCGATCAGCACCTTGACCGCGCCGCTCTGCAGCCGCTCCACGGCCAGCTTGCGGTCCTTGGTGTCCTTGTCGCCGTGCAGCACGAAGACCTTGAGGCCCTCGGCCACCAGGCGGCCGGTCAGGCGATCGGCCTGCACCTTGGTGTTGGTGAAGACGATGGCCTTGCGATAGGTCTCGTTGGCCAGCAGCCACTGCAGCAGGCGCTCCTTGTGCGGCGGCTCGTCGGCCAGGATCACCTGCTGCAGCACGGCTTCGTTGAGTTCGCCCGTGCGGTCCAGCATGAGATTCTGCGGCTCGCGCAGGACCTGCTCGACCACCTGACGCAGGCTGTTGCCACCGCTGGTCGCGGAGAACAGCAGGGTCTGGCGACCTTCCCGCTCGCAACTCGCGGCGATCTGCAGCACGTCCTCGGAAAAGCCCATGTCCAGCATGCGGTCGGCTTCGTCGAGTACCAGCATCTCGATGTCTTTCAGGTTGACGTTGCCGGCGTTGCGCTGCTCCAGCAGGCGTCCGGGGGTGGCCACCAGGATTTCCGGATTCTTGCGCAGGCCGGCGGCCTGGACGCGGAAGTCCTCGCCGCCGATCACCAGGCCGGCCTTGAGAAAGGTGAACTGGCCGAAGCGTTCGATTTCCTTGGCGGTCTGCTGGGCCAGCTCGCGGGTCGGCAGCAGGATCAGGGCACGGGCGCCGGAGCGGGGCTTGGGATCCTTGAGCAGGCGATCCAGCAGCGGCAGCAGGAAGGCGGCGGTCTTGCCACTGCCGGTGCGGGCGGTGACACGCAGGTCGTGGCCTTCCAGGGCGGGGCCCACGGCAGCGGCCTGGACCGGGGTGGGCGTCTTAAAGCCCAGGGTATCGAGGGCCTTGAGCAGGCGCTCGTGCAGAGCGAGTTCGGTAAACACGGGTAGACCTCGGTAAAGAAAGGGCGGCCGCCGCGGGCGACCGCAGGTGATCAGGGGACCAGACGGCTGCGGAACAGCGCCTGGTGCTCGCGGCACTGGGCGGCGGCCAGCAGGAAGACGCCATGGCCGCCACGCTCGAATTCGAGCCAGGTGAAATCGACTTCCGGATAGAGCGCCTCGACGTGGACCTGGCTGTTACCCACCTCGACGATCAGGATGCCCTGTTCGGTGAGGTGATCGGCGGCCTCGGCCAGCATCCGCCGCACCAGATCCAGGCCGTCCTCGCCACAGGCCAGGCCCAGGGCCGGTTCGTGCTGGTATTCGGCCGGCATGTCGGCGAAATCCTCGGCATCCACATAGGGCGGATTGCTGACGATCAGATCGAAACGCTGCCCCGGCAGTCCGGCGAAGCCGTCGCCCTGGACGGTATAGACGCGATCCTCTAGGTCGTGGCGCTCGATGTTCTGCCAGGCCACTTCGAGGGCGTCGTAGGACAGATCGCCCAGGGCCACCTCGGCCGCGGGGAAGGCATAGGCGCAGGCGATGCCGATGCAGCCCGAGCCGGTGCAGAGATCGAGGATGCGCGCCGGCGCGGCCGGCAGCCAGGGGACAAATTGCGCTTCGATCAGCTCGCCGATGGGCGAACGTGGCACCAGTACCCGCTCGTCGACGGTGAACGGCAGGCCGCAGAACCAGGCTTCGCCGAGCAGATAGGCAGTCGGCACGCGCTCCTGGATGCGCTTGTGCAGCAGCACCCCGAGTGCGTAGCGCTCGTCGTCTTCCAGGGCGCAGTCCAGGTAGCGATCGGCGGTGTCCCAGGGCAGGTGCACGGCACCCAGCACCAGGGCGCGGGCCTCGTCCCAGGCGTTGTCGTGGCCATGGCCGAAGAACAGCTCTTCGGCATGGAAGCGGCTGACGGCCCAGCGGATGTGGTCGCGCAAGGTGCGCAGGCGGGATTCGCTCATGAAAGGCTCCGGATGATCAGCCGCGCATTCTACCCCGCGCCCGGTCCGGCTGCAGGAACTTAACGCCAGACCCCTTCTTCCTAACCCTAGACCTTCAACGAGGAGAACGTCATGAGCAAGACCGTAGCCGACCATCTCTGGGAGCGACTCGGCCAGTGGAACGTCGAGCGCATCTTCGGTTATCCCGGCGATGGCATCAACGGCATCATGGGCGCCCTGGGGCGGGTGGCCGAGCAGTTCGACTACGTACGGGTGCGCCACGAAGAGATGGCCGCTTTCATGGCCTGTGCCCATGCCAAGTTCACCGGCGAGGTGGGCGTCTGCCTGGCCACCTCCGGGCCCGGCGCCATCCACCTGCTCAACGGCCTGTACGACGCCAAGATGGACCATATGCCGGTGGTCGCCCTGGTCGGCCAGCAAGCCGCCTCTTCGCTCGGCAGCGACTACCAGCAGGAAGTCGACCTGCACACCCTGTTCAAGGACGTTTCCGCCTATGTGGAGACGGTGGTGCATCCGGCGCAGCTGCGCCATGTCATCGACCGCGCCTTTCGCGTGGCCATCGCCGAGCGCCAGGTGGCCACGGTGATCATTCCCAACGATATCCAGCAGCTGCCGGCGGTGGAAAGCCCGCCGCACCAGCATGCCAATGTCCTTTCCGGTGCCGGCGCCATCCCGCCGCGACCCTATGCCCAGGAAGACGACCTGCAGGCCGCCGCCGACATCCTCAATGCCGGCAAGAAGGTGGCCCTGCTGGTAGGCGCCGGCGCCCTGCAGGCGCGTAGCGAGGTGATGGCGGTGGCCGAGAAGCTCAGCGCCGGGGTGGCCAAGGCGCTGCTGGGCAAGGGTGTGCTCTCCGACGAATTGCCCTATGTCACCGGCTCCATCGGCCTGCTCGGCACCGAGGCCAGCGATCTGCTGATGAAGGAATGCGACACCCTGCTGATCGTCGGCTCGACCTTTCCCTATACCGAATTCCTGCCCCAGGAAGGCCAGGCGCGAGCGGTGCAGATCGACCTGCATGCCCGCAACATCAGCATGAGGTATCCCATCGAGCAGCCGTTGCTAGGCGATGCCGCCGAGACCCTGCGGCGCCTGCTGCCGCTGCTGCAGAGCAAGCCGCACGACAAATGGCGGGCCCGCATCGAGAAGAGCGTGGCCGCTTCCTGGCACTCCATCGAGCAGCGCGCCCTGGCACCCGCCGATCCGATCAATCCGCAGCGGGTGTTCCATGAACTGTCCAGCCAGTTGCCGCGCGACGCCATCCTCTGCGGCGACAGCGGTTCCCACACCAACTGGTATGCCCGCGACATCCGCATGAGCGGGCAGATGCTGGGGTCGCTGTCGGGCAAGCTGGCGACCATGGGCTGCGGCATTCCCTATGCCATCGCGGCCAAGTTCGCCCATCCGGATCGCCCGGTGATCGCCCTGGTGGGCGACGGCGCCATGCAGATGAACGGCAATGCCGAACTGGTCACCCTGCAGCAGTACTGGAAGAGATTCAGCAACCCGACCTTTATCGTCATGGTGCTCAACAACGGCGATCTCAACCAGGTGACCTGGGAGCAGCGGGCCCTGGCCGGCGATCCCAAGTTCGCCCCGGCCCAGGACGTGCTCGACTTCCCCTATGCCCGCTATGGCGAATTGCTGGGCTTCAAGGGCCTGCGCATCCATCGCCCGGACGAGGTGGCCGATGCCTGGCAGCAGGCCTTCGAGGCGGATCGCCCGGTGGTGCTGGAATTCGTCACCGATCCCAGCGTACCGCCGTTGCCGCCGCACATCAGCTTCGAGCAGGCCCGGGCCTTCCTCGGCGCTATCGCCAGTGGCGATCCGAATCGCTGGGACATGCTCAAGCAGGGGGCCCGGCAGCTGCTGCGCTAGCCCGCGCCGCTCAGGCTCGCCAAGGATCGCCGAGGCGTATAACCTCGGCGGCCTTACAGAGCCTGGGGTATGAGCATGCAGTTGCCCGAGCAAGACCGTTTCGATCCGCCGCCGCTGCGCCTGCGGCGGCCCTTTCTGACCTCCCTCGCCGCCGGCCTCGGCACCCTCTTGGTGCTAACCGGCCTGGCCGCGCTGCTGGCGGGCGGTGCCGCGCTGCTCCAGCTGCCGCAGCTGGCCCCCTATCTGACCCTGGCCCGCGAGACCGCCCAGGGCTTCCTGGGCGGCGGTGCGCTGCTCTTGCTCGTCGGGCTCTGGTTGCGCCGCCGTAGCCAGCGGCGTTGGCGCTATCGCAATGCCCTAAGCCTCTCGCCCGAGCTCAGGCGGCGGCGCTAGCTAGCGCTGCCGCAGGCGTGCCAGGCCACCGCCCAACAGTCCGGTGAGGCAACCCAGCACCAGGCCGCCGACATGGGCGCCATTGGCGATGGAGCCGAAACCGAGCAGGTCGAAGACGCCGGTCAGGCAGATCACCAGCCAGATCAGCATCATGGCCACTACGCCGCGCGGCATGCGATAGGCCGGATTGGGCGCCAGCCACTGGAACAGCCAGCAGTGGCCGAGCAGGCCATAGAGCACCCCGGAAAGGCCACCGAACAGCGCCGGGCCGGTCCAGGCGTACTGCACCAGGTTGGAGCCGGCGGCGAACACCAGGGTCAGGAGCAGCAGCATCAGGCCGCCCTGGCGGAATTCTATGCGCCGACCCAGTTCCCAGTACCAGAGGGCATTCATCGCCAGGTGCAGCAGGCCGAAGTGCAGGAAGATCGGGGTGACCAGTCGCCACCACTCGCCGCGGGCCAGACTGGCGTCGAGATCGAGAAAGGCGATGTGCTCGGCGTCGATCAGGCGGAATTCCTGCAGCGTCAGATAGTGGATCAGCGCCAGGTTGTCGCCCAGTTCGGTGGCCAGCCCCAGCAACAGGGTGATGGCGAGAAAGATAGCGCTGACCGGACTGGCCTTGAGTTGCGCCAGCAGACCGAAGCCCCGGGGTCCGCGCCGGGCCTGGACCTCGCCGCGCGGATCGCCGTCGGGATAGCGCTCATAGAGCGTGCGGGTCTCCTCGACCCGCGCCGGGTCCAGCACCCAGAGCACCTGGCTGTCGCCCTCTTCGACCACCCGATGGCGGATCTGCAGGCGCCGCAGCAGGCGCGTGAAGCCCAGCAGGTCTTGGCCCAGGGGCACGCGCAGCACGGGTTGCGGCTGGTTCATCGTCCCTCCTCGCGCTGGACGTCGATCCAGACGAACTTGGCCGGGTCGATCTGGCGTTCGTCATCGAGGCGGTAGGCCACCAGCTTGCCGTACTTGACCGCGCTGTAGTCCAAGCAGGCCAGGTTGGGCCGCAAGGGTTCGGGATGGCCGTCGCGCCAGTAGTGACCGACGAACAGCATCGGCTCATCCTCGCCGTAGCAGAGCAGCCCAGCCTTTTCCTCGTCGCTCAGGGGTTCGCAGGCGATTTCCGCCGGCAGCGCATCGGGCTGGAAAACGACGTCGCCATAGGTCTGGGGATCGCTCTCCCAGAACTTGGTGCGAAAGCGCGCCCGCACGGAGCCGTCACTGCCGGTGAGGCGCAGGCCATGGGGCAAGGGCAGCGAGACGCCATTGAGCAGGCGCGAGGCGACCCGACTGGCCAGGCTGCCGCCGACGATGGACTGGCGGACGAAGTCCTCGTCGATGCAGGCATCCGGATAATGGTGGAGAAATTCGTCGATCAGCCGCTGATCCCAGCAGGCATGGACGATGCGGAAGTGACCGAAGTCCCTGCACAACGGCAGCCGGTACAACCAGCGCAGGTGGTCCTGCCACTCCCGGGGATGGTCGGCGAAGGCCGCCAGGGTCTCCTGGATCAGCTGGCGATGGCGCGGCGTGTGCTCGCGCACCCAGGTCTGCCCAGTGCCGGGGAGCGCCGGGGTGTGCCAGGCCAGGGCATTGAGTTCGTGATTGCCGAGGATGCAGTGGGCATGGCCGCCTTCGACCATGGCCCGTACCCGGCGCAGCGAGCCGCGGATGCGCGGGCCACGATCGACAAGGTCACCGAGAAAGATCGCCTGGCGCTCGGGGTGCTGCCAGACGCCATCCACCTGCCGGTAGTCGAGCCGCTCCAGCAGCAGGTCCAAGGTATGGGCGCAGCCGTGGAGGTCGCCGATCAGATCGTAACCGCGGTGCATCAGTCGTCTCCCAGGCGACTGCCCCAGCCGAGCTTGGTCCGGCAGATCTCGTAGTAGTTGTGATCCAGCGGGTGGATCAGCCTGAGCTTGTGGGGCTTCTTCTGAATGGTCACGGTATCGCCGGGTGCGCAGGTGAAATGATTCTGGCCATCACATGAGACCTGCGGATAGATCGTCATGTTCGGCGACACCAGGATCGACAGGGTGCTGTCGCCGGACACCACGATGGGTCGGCTGGACAGGGTGTGGGGATACATGGGCACCACCACGATGGCATCCAGCTTGGGATGCATGATGGGGCCGCCCGCCGACAGCGAGTAGGCGGTGGAACCGGTGGGGGTGGCGACGATCAGGCCGTCGGCGCGCTGGCTGCAGACGAACTGGCCGTCGATGTACAACTCGAATTCGATCATCCGGGTGGACTTGCCCGGGTGCAGCACCACGTCGTTGAGGGCATCGCCCTGGCCGATCATCTCGCCGCCGCGCTCGACGAAGGCGTCCAGCAGGAAACGCGTCTCCATCAGGTACTGGCCGTCGAGCACCTCGGCGACCTTGGTCTCCAGCTCGTCGGGGCGGATGTCGGTGAGAAAGCCCAGCTTGCCGCGGTTGATGCCCAGCACCGGCACCCGCGGGCGCACCAGGGCGCGCGCGGCGCCGAGCAGGCTGCCGTCGCCGCCGACCACAATCACCAGGTCGCAGATCTCGCCCATGAGCTTGCGCGATACCGTCTGCAGGCCGTGTCCGGGCAGCACCTCGGCGATGGTGTTTTCCAGGATGACGTTGCGCCCGCGTTGCAGCAGAAAGGTCTTGAGCCGGCGGATGGTGTCCAGCACCTGGGTGCTGCCGAGTCGACCGATGATGCCGATGTTACGAAAGGAGTCCATGACGCGCCGGCGGCCCCGTTGGCTGGAAAGTGCGGAAAGTATGGGCGAAAGGCCGTGGCAGCGGCAAACCGCCCTCATCCGACCGCGGGTCGCCGCCGGTGATCCGCAGCGACCCGGCTTGGCCTATGCTGGCGCCATGACGCCCTTCGCCGAGCTGCACGCCCTGCCCCGCCGCCTGAGCCAGCCCCAGGTGCGTGACCTCGCCTGGACCCTGATCGCCCCGCCCGTGCTGGAAGCCGCCGACACCCGCCATCCGCTGGCCGCCAGCGACTGGGCGAGCCATCCCGAAAGACTGGCCGACTGGCTGCGGCAACAGGACGCGGCCCCCGCGGCCCTCGCGGCCTGGCTCGCCCAGGGCAGCGACCGCCGTCTGGGGCGCCAGTACGAAAGACTCTGGCAATTCGCCCTGGACCGGGCGCCGGGACTCAGGTTGCGCGCGGCCAACCTGCCCCTGCGCGACGGCGACCGTACCCTGGGCGAGCTGGACCTGCTGGTGGAAGACGCCGAGGGGGTCCATCACCTGGAACTGGCGGTGAAGTTCTACCTGGGCGAAGGCCCGCCGGACACGCCCCGCTGGCTGGGTCCCGGTGGCGAGGACCAGCTGGCGCGCAAGCTCGCCCATCTGCGCCAGCGCCAGCTGCCGCTGTCGGCCACGCCCCTGGCCCAGGCCAGCCTGGCGGCGCTGGACATCGCCCCGCCGCGGGCGGCGCTGTGGCTGGGCGGCTACCTGTTCCAGCCGCTCGATCGCCCCCTGCCCTGGCCGGCGGAGGCCCTGCCACCCCGGCAACCCCAGCTGTGGTGCGCGCGCGGGCAACTGCCGGAGGGTCCCTGGGAGGTGCTGCCCAAGGGGCACTGGCTGGCACCCGCGGTCGCCGACACGCCCTGCCTGCCGCTGCCGGACGGCGAGCCGATCTGGCCGCAATTGCTGGTGCGGCGCGATGCACGCGGCGACGAGGATGCCCGGTTGTTCCTGGTGCCTGCGGATTGGCCGGCTCAGCCGCCGGCCAAGGCCGCCAGCTGAGGCACTAGCGCGCGACGGCCCTGGAGGCCACCGCTGTGGATCAGCACCAGGCGACTGCCCGGTGCCATTGCCCCACCCTCGATGGCCTGGCGCAGCGCCAGCCAGAGTTTGCCGGTATAGAGCGGATCCAGGGCGATCCCGGTCTGCGCCTCGAACTCCTCCATGGCCCGCGCCAGTTCGGCATCGAGGCGGCCGAAGCCACCGCGGCTGGCGTCCAGCAGGCGCCAGTTCGCGGCGGCGTGCTGGGCGAGCAACCGATCGAGGTTGGCTTCGACCCCATGCCCAGGTGGCACCGCCAGGCCGCCCACCACCTGCCAAGCGGGATCGGCGGCGCGGATCACCCCAGCCAGGGTGGTGCCGGTGCCCGCGGCCAGCCAGAGTTGCTGGCAATCGGGCCAGCCCAGGGCGGCGAGGCCCTGGCGCAGCTCCGTGACGATGGCCGCGCAGGCCGCGGCGGCCTGCTCGTCGCAGCCGCCTTCGGGAACGGGTAGCAACTCGGGATAGCGAGCCTGCCAGGGCTGCCAGAAGTCGCTGTCATGGCGGCGGCGATAGCCGCCATAGCCGAGCCAGTGCAGGGTCATGCCATCGGCCTGCAGATCCTGGACGGTGGGCGTCCGGCAGGGCTCGCCACGCAAGAGGCCGACTGTGGCGAAGCCCTCCTCCCGACCCAGAGCGGCCAGCGCATGCAGATGATTGGAGTGGGCACCGCCGAGGCTGATGAGCCCGCGGCCCTCGCCCCGGGCCAGGCGTTCGCGCCAGGGCCGCAGCTTGTAGCCCTTGTTGCCGTTATGCGCGGCCGGACGCTGGTCCAGGCGCAGCACCGCCAGGCGCAGGTCGCGCGCCGCCAGGGCGGCGAGCTGCACCTCCTGGAGCACGGCGGGCGGGGGAAAGGTCATCAGCCAGGAGATCAGAGATTGGCGACGTCGCCATCGCTGTCATCGCCGCGGTGCTCGGCGCACAGGGTCGAGCGCAGCGGATCGAACTGGGCGGGATGCTCCACCCGCACCACCGGCCGCCCGCAGCGCTCGCCATCCACCTCGGCCTGGCACACCGGCTGCTGGTGGTGCTCCAGCCAGCGCTGGTATTGCTCGCGACTGACCTTGCAGTGCTCGGCGACATAGCCCAGGGGATCGGTGCTGAACCGCGGCACGTCCTGGCGACTGAGGATCAGATGACCGGCGCCGGGCTGGAAGGTGACGAACAGGATGCCCTGGCGCGCCAGGCGCTCCAGCTGGCCTTCGTTGCTGTCGCCGATCAGCTGGGTGCAGCGCTCGCGCAGCTGGCGGATGTCTTCCTGCAACTGGCCGTCCAGTTCGTCGCGGTACTTGAGTTCCACCTCGCGGATGGTCAGCTGGTTCTTCAGCTCACCCACTGCGGCGGCCACCCGGGCCTCGCTCTCGGCCTCGGACTGGATGCGCAGCGCCTCGATCTTGTAGAGGGCGTTGCGCTCCAGGGTGCGCATCTGCTCGTTGAGTTCTTCGCGCTGCTGGCGGGCCTGCTCGTGCTGCTGCTCCAGGTGCTGGGCCAGGGCGGCGTAGCGCACCTCCAGCTCGGCCTTGGCGGCGCGCACCTCGTCGGCGTCGCGCTGCAGGCGCGCCAGGTCTTCCTGGTGCTGGCGGGTCAGGGTCAGCAGCCGGGTGCGCTGACCGGCGATCAGCTTGTCCAGCGCCTCCTGGTGTTCCTGGGCGAGGATGCGGCGGACCCGTTCGAGACGGGCCTCGACATCGATGCCGTCGGCGGCGCTGGGGTGGTATTCCCCGGCCAGCTCCACCTCGCCATCGCGTGGCGCGACCAGGCCCAGGCAATCGCGGATCGCCTGCCAGTCGTCGTGCTCGGCCTCGCTGCGCGGATCCCAGAGATCGCCCTGGTGCCAGGAAATCGGGCAATGACTGCGACTGGCCAGGCGGATCGGTCCGGCGCCCAGGTCGGGACCGACGTCGCCGCGCTCGGCCAGCTCTCCCAGCGGCAGGTCCCATTCCGGCAGCGGTTTGCCCTGGGCATCGAAGGCCAGCAGGAAAAACACCGCGGCCTTGACCCGGCGGTGGTCGTCCAGCAGCAGATAGACGAAGCGATGGCGCCGTCCGGCGCAGTCGAGCAGCGTCTGGTCGCCCTGCCAGAGCGCCTGAAAATCGGGAAACAGCAAGGCGCGATTCACACCCTGGTCGCCGAACCCCAGCACCACCGGGGTCAGTACCGCCTCTTCGTTCAACGTCTCTGCCATCTCTCGCCGCGTGCTCTGTCGATCCCACATGAATACCGAGGCCGGCGTCTCGCCAATTGGCGACCGGACCTGCGTCCGCCCGCGACCTCTGGCGGCGACGCGGTGACCCGCGTTTCCGCCCGACTCCTTCGACGCGCCGGGCCCCCACCCGACGCATCAGGACGGCAGCTTAGCCAATCCTGGTCGGCGGGATGGAAGAGAGGCCAGACATTGGGACGAGGGTCGGTCCGGAACCGATGTTATGCGGAGTGGATCACAGAAATCATCCATGATTGCAACGAAGAGTTACAGCTGGGCGGCAAGTCGAGTGGCCTGATCGATGGCGCGCTTGGCGTCCAGCTCGGCGGCGACATCCGCGCCGCCGACCCGATGCACCGCCACGCCGGCGCCGAGCAACTCGTCTTCCAGCTCTCGCAGGGACTCCTGGCCCGCGCAGAGCACGACGTTGTCGACGTCCAGCACCTGCTCGCCGCCATCGGGCAGGCGCAGGTGCAGACCGGCGTCGTCGATACCCAGGTATTCCACCCCGCCAAGGGCCTTGACGCCACGCTGCTGCAGGCGCGCGCGGTGGATCCAGCCGGTGGTCTTGCCCAGGCCCTTGCCGGGTTTGCCCGGCTTGCGCTGCAGCAGCCAGACCTCGCGCGGCACCGCCGGCGGCGCAGCCGGGGCCAGGCCGCCACGGCTGCTGAAGCTGGGGTCTATGCCCCACTCGCGGTAGAAGGCGGTGATGGGCTCCGCCTCCTGGTGGCCATGGGTCAGGAAATCCGCCACGTCGAAGCCGATGCCGCCGGCGCCGATCAGGGCCACCCGCCGGCCGACCGGCTTGCGCTCCAGCAGGACGTCCAGATAGCCCAGCACCTTGGGATGGTCGACCCCGGGAATGGGCGGCACCCGCGGCGTCACCCCGGTGGCCAGGATCACCCCGGCGAAGCCCTCGGCCTGCAATTCAGCGGCGCTGACGCGATGGTTGAGGCGGACATCCACCGCCAGGCGCTCCAGACGCCGCTGGAAATACCTCAGGGTCTCGCCGAATTCCTCTTTGCCGGGAATGCGCCTGGCGACGTTGAACTGGCCACCGATGCGCTCGCTGGCTTCGAACAGCACTACCTTATGGCCGCGCTCGGCCAGGGTGCAGGCGGCCGCCAGGCCGGCCGGTCCGGCACCGACCACGGCGAAGGTGCGCGCCTCGGCGGCGGGCAGGATCTGCAACTCGGTCTCGTGGCAGGCGCGCGGATTGACCAGGCAGCTGGTCAGCTTGCCGGCGAAGGTATGGTCCAGGCAGGCCTGGTTGCAGGCGATGCAGGTGTTGATCTCGTCGGCGCGGCTGGCGGCGGCCTTGGCGACGAAGTCCGGATCGGCCAGCAGCGGCCGGGCCATGGACACCAGGTCGGCCTGGCCGGCGGCGAGGATGGCCTCGGCCACCTCCGGGGTGTTGATGCGGTTGGTGGCGATCAGCGGCACCCGCACCCGACCCTTGAGCTGGGCGGTGACGGCGGCGAAGGCGCCGCGTGGCACCAGGGTGGCGATGGTGGGGATGCGCGCCTCATGCCAGCCGATGCCGGTGTTGATCAGGCTGACCCCGGCGTCTTCCAGCCAGAGCGCCAGTTGCAGGCATTCCTCGGGGGTGCTGCCCTGTTCCACCAGATCCAGCAGCGAGAGACGGAAGATGATCAGGAAATCCGGCCCGGTCGCGGCGCGAATGCCCGCGACGATAGCCAGCGGCAAGCGGCAGCGCTGGGCGAAGTCGCCGCCCCAGCGATCCGTGCGGTGGTTGGTCCGCGCGGCGATGAATTGATTGATGAAGTAGCCTTCGGAACCCATCACCTCGACGCCGTCGTAACCGGCCTGCTGCGCCAGCGTGGCACAGCGGACGAAGGCGGCGATCTGCCCGTCCACTTCGGCCTCGTCCAGTTCGCGCGGGGTAAAGGGATTGATCGGTGCCTGCAGCGCCGAGGGTGCCACCAGCTGGGGGTTATAGGCATAGCGCCCGGCGTGCAGGATCTGCAGGCAGATACGGCCGCCGGCGGCGTGCACCGCGTCCGTTACCGGCCGATGGTGCTCGGCTTCCTCGGCCGTGGTCAGCTTGGCCGCGCCCTTGGCCACGGCGCCCTCTTCGTTCGGCGCGATGCCGCCGGTGACGATCAGCCCCACCCCGCCCCGCGCCCGTTCGGCGAAAAAGGCCGCCATCCGCGCGAAACCGCCCGGTCGCTCTTCCAGCCCCGTGTGCATGGACCCCATCACCACGCGATTGCGCAAGGTGATCGACCCCACGGGCAGGGGTTCGAGCAGATGCGGATAACTATCGATAGGGGTGGTATTACGGGGGGCAAGCGCGATCATGGCGGTCTCCGGTGGTTGGCCTTTCTGGGAAAGCCTGGCGTCACCATAGGAGCAGCGCGTCCCCGTCTCAATCACCGGAAATGACAACCTCTTTACCCAAATGCACAGCCATCCCTTGGCAGTGGCGGCATGGTCTCCTACCCTGAGCACCTTTATCTCGCCCGGCCCGGGAGGCCGGGACCGCTCTGGAGTGCCGATGCGCAAGCTCGTGTTCCTGGTGCTGATCGCCCTGTTCGCCGTGCTGGCGGGCTGGGTGGCCCAGCGGCCAGCCTTCCATTACCTGTCGGATCTGCGCAGCAGCCTGGCGGTGGACCTGACCACCACGCCAGCGGCGGCGACCACCGGCAACCTGCTGGGGATCGAGCCCGAACTGATCGCCCTGGACTACGGCAATCCCGAGCGACTGCGCCTCAAGCTCGATGCCTATCTGGCCAATGCGCGGCGCCTGGGCCTGATCGGCGCCCAGACCATCGTGGTGCTGCCCGAGCACCTGGGCACGCCCCTGGCGCTGATGGGCGAGAAGCCCGAGGTCTATGCCGCCGCCCGCAGTGAGGAAGCCATCCAGTGGCTGCTGCTGGGCAATCCGCTGCGCGTGGCCCGCGCCTGGTTCCAGGCCGAGGGTGACCGGCGCCTGGCCGACAGCCTCCTGCGCATGAAGGCCTGGGACATGGCCAGCGCCTATCAGCAGCTGTTCGGCGGACTCGCCCGCCAGTACGGCGTCACCCTGGTGGCCGGCTCCATCGTCCTGCCCGGTCCGACCCTGGTCGATGGCGAGTTGCAGGTGGGCACGGGACCTTTGCGCAATGTCACCCTGGTCTTTGGACCGGACGGCAAGGTCCTGGGACAGCCGCTGGTGCGACCGCTGACGACACGGGAACGCGGCGACGATCTCAGCCCGCCCCTGCTGCGGCTGGAGACGCCGCTGGGCCGTCTCGGTGTCATCCAGGGCAGCGACACCGGGCGCGCCAGGGTGCTCGACGACCCCCAGGTGGAATTGCTGGCGATCCCCGCCCTCGCCTCGCGCGCCACTCCGGCACCGGCGCCCTTCGATGTGCAGCGCCTGCGCGCCGCCGGTATCCGCGCCGCCCTGGAGGTGCAGTTGCGCGGCCGCCTCTGGGAATGGCAGGCCGGCGGCGGCAGCCAGGCCTTCACCCCGGATGCGGCAGCGGCCACCGATTCCGCCCAGGCCGGCAGCAAGCTGATCAACCTGCGGCTATGAGCGCGCCGGCGCTGCGCCTGGGCGACCTCTCCACCGGCTTCGTGCTGGCGCTGGCGGCAGCCGTCGCCCGGCAGGGCGCGGATGCCGCGGGTCTGCTGGCGCGCTTCGGCCTGACCCCGGCGAGGCTGGCCGAACCCGGCGGACGACTGTCGATTCCCCACTACATGCGCCTGGGCCACGCCGCCCTGGAGCTGACCGGCGATCCGGTGCTGGGCCTGGCCATGGGCCAGGCGATGCGACCAGCCTTTCTCGGCCTTGCCGGCATCACCGTGGGCCAGGCGCCGGACGTGCGCCACGCCGCCGAGACGCTGCTCAGGCTGGAGCCGCTCTATGGCCGCAACTACCGGGGCCAGTCGCGCTATGCGGCCCGGGGCCGCGACGCCTGGCTGCACTTCTATAGCATCAGTCCCTACAACGGCTACAACCGCTTCGTGGTGGACGTGGTGCTCAGCGCCTGGCTGGCGCTGTTGAGCGCCGTCGCCGGGCGCCCGCTGCACCCGCGCCGTGTGCTCATCGAATATCCCGCACCGGCGGACGTGGCGCCCTACGAGGCGGCCTTCGGTTGCCCGGTGGAATTCGGCGCCGCCGAGAATGCCCTGCTGCTCGATGCCGCGACCCTGACCCTGCCCGGGCCCGAGCATTGCCCGGCCACCTGGCGCCAGCTGCTGGCGCTGAGCGACGTCGAACACGGCCGCCTGACGCGCACCCGCGGCCTCACCGAGCGAGTGGTGGAAGTCATGGGGCCGCTGCTGCGGCATGGCGAGCCGACCCTGGAGCAGATCGCCAGCCGGCTGCGCCTGCCCTCCTGGACCCTGAGGCGCAAACTGGCCGAAGAAGGCACCCAGTACCGCACCCTGCTCAACCTGACCCGCCGCGACCTGGCGCTGGCCTATATCCGCGACACTGAAGCCAGTTTTGGCGAGATCGCCTACCTGCTCGGCTTCGCCTCCCCGGCCGCCTTCCAGCGCGCCTTCAAGCGCTGGACCGAGCAGACGCCCGGTGACTGGCGGCGTCTCCAGCGGCAGGGAGTGGCCAACTGAAGGGAGCATAGGCGAGGATCACGGGTCCTAACTGGCTGATCCTTCATCAGGACCGCTGTCGCCCCATGCCGAACTTCCTGCTTGCCCTGTTGCTGCTGTGCCTGGCGCTGCCCCTGCGCGCCGCCGAAACCCCTGCCCAGGCCCCGGCCGGTCTCGATCCCCAGCAGGCGCGCCAGGTCGCGGCCCTGCTGCAGGATCCGCAGCGGCGCCAGGAACTGATCCTGACCCTGCAGGCCATCGCCAGCCAGCCGGCCAGCACGACCGCAGCGAAGGCGGCGCCGGCGAGCACGGCAACCACCGCTGCGCCGGCCGCCGCCACCCCGGCGGCAGGCGAGGAAAAGACGCTGGTGCCCCTGGAAGCCAATGGCCTGATCGCCCAGACGCTCAGTCGCGTCGGCCGCTGGGCCGACAACCTGGGCAGCGAGCTGAACCAGGTGCAGCGCGCGGTGCGTACCCTGCCGGACTGGTCGCGCGCCAGCTTCACCTCCGAGGCGGGTCGCCGCGCCCTGCTGGAAGCCCTGCTGACCCTGGCGACCCTTTTCGCCGCCGGACTGATTGGCGAATGGCTGCTGCGCCGGGCGCTCCACAGCCCCCGGCAACGGCTGCAACGCCATGCCGATCAGGCTGACAGCCGGGCCCGGCGCGCGGCCCAGCAGGCGACGGCCAAGCAGCCCGCACCCGAGGCCGCGCCCCCTGCGGCCGAAGCGGCCGCGACCCGCCCCGGCGAACCCGCGGTGGCCCTGGTCAAGACCCAGCGCGATGGCGTGGATCAGCTCGAGGAGGTACCCATCGCCCCGTCCGACAGTGCCGCGCCCGCGGCGCCGCTGCCCGAATCCGGCGCTACCGATCCCGCGCCGTCCAGCCGCGCGCTGCCTGGTGCCGAGGAGCACTGGACGACCCTGCGCCACCTGCCCTTCGCGCTCGGGCTGCTGTTGCTGGAACTGCTGCCGCTGCTGGCCTTCTGGGCCATGGCGGCGCTGCTCATCCACTACCTGGTGGGCTCGGACGCCAAGCTGCGCGAGCTGATCGGCGGCTTCGTCGGCGCCTATCTGACCACCCGCCTGGTACTGATCGTCATTCGCCTGCTGATCGATCCCGCCGCCCACGGCATCCGCCTGCTCAGGGTCAAGGCAGCCCTCGCCTGCACGCTGCTGCGCTGGCTGCATGCCTTCGTCGCCCTGATCACCTTCGGCCTGGCGCTGGCCCAGGCCGCGGACATCCTCGGCGCCAACGAAGAAGGCCGCGAAGCCATCGTCAAGCTGGTCTCGCTGCTGGCTCACCTGCTGGTGGTGGGGCTGATCTTCCACGTGCGCCGGCCGGTGGCCGCGCGCATCGCCGGGCGCCAGGACGGCAGTGGCGCCCTCGCCGTGCTAAGGGCCTGGCTGGGTCAGGTCTGGGCGGTGTTCGCCACGGTGTTCATCATGGGCGGCTGGACCATGTGGGCGCTGGACATCGAGGACGGCCTGCCGCGACTGATGAACTTCGTCGCGCTCTCCGCCGGCATCGTCATCCTCGGGCGCCTGGCCGCGGTGTTCCTGCTCGGACTGCTCGGGCGGCTGTTCCAGCCGGCGGCGCGCGAAGGCGCCAGCGGCAGCGAGCTGCACCTGCAGCGCTACTATCCGCTGGCGCGCTGGCTGGTGGGGGTGATCGTCACCCTGATCACCGCCCTGGCGCTGTTCCAGTCCTGGGGCTGGGGCGTGCTGGACTGGTTCGGCGACGGCAGCATCGGCCGCAGCCTGCTGTCCGCCTTCCTCACCATCCTGATCGCCGCCATCATCGCCGTGGTGGTCTGGGAAGGCGCCAACGCCGCGGTGAATCGCCGGCTCAGCCGCTGGAGCGAAAGCGGCGACACGGTGCGCGCCGCGCGGCTGCGCACCCTGCTGCCCATGCTGCGCACCGGGCTGTTCATCCTGGTCGCGCTGATCGTCGGCCTGACCGCCCTGAGCGAGCTGGGCATCAACACCACGCCGCTGCTGGCCAGCGCCAGCATCATCGGCGTGGCCCTCGGCTTCGGCTCGCAGAAGCTGGTGCAGGACTTCATCACCGGTATCTTTCTGCTGCTGGAAAACGCCATGCAGGTGGGCGACTGGGTCACCGTGGCCGGGGTCTCGGGCACCGTGGAATACCTGTCGATCCGCACCGTGCGCCTGCGCGCCGGCGACGGCTCCCTGCACATCGTGCCCTTCAGCTCGGTATCGGCGGTCAACAACATCAACCGCGGACTGGGCAACGCCGCCCTGCGCATCAGCGTCGGCTACGGCGAAGACATCGAGCGTGTCATCGCCGAACTCAAGGACATCGGCGCCGGTATGCGCGCCGACGACGCCTTCAAGGAGCTGATCCTCGCCGACCTGGAGATCTGGGGCGTGGACGCCGTCGATGGCTCCATGGTGACCATCGCCGGGCAGATGAGATGCCTCGACAAGGGCCGCTGGGGCGTGCAGCGCGAACTCAACCGCCGCATCCTCGAACGCTTCCGCGAGCGTGGCATCGAGATCGCCAATCCGCGGGCCAGCCTGCTGCTGCCCAGCGAAGCCGGTATCGTGCCCTCCTCGCCCATCCAGCCACGCCCTGCGGAGTAAGCCCCGTGCAGTACCGCCAAGACGCCTTCAACGGCCTGATCATCGACGCCGCCTCGCTGCCCACGACCCGCGAAGCCTTCGCCCCGGCGCTGGCGGAGCTGCTGGACCAGGCCCGCGGCGACGGACGCAACCTGATCTGGCTGACCCTGCCGCTGGCGCTCGGCGAGCTGGTCGGGGTGGCCACCGCCGCCGGCTTCGTCTTTCACAATTGCCTGGAGCAGGAGCTGACCCTGGTCTGGCGTGGCACGGCCACGGCCTTCGCGCCCTTCGTGCCGACCCACAGCCTGGGCGTGGGCGGCCTGGTGCTCAACGCCCGTGGTGAACTGCTGGCGATCCGCGAGCGCGGCAGCCAGGGCTACAAGCTGCCGGGCGGCCATGTCGAGCTGGGTGAAGACCTGGCACCGGCGGTGGTGCGCGAGGTCTGGGAGGAAACCGGCATCCACAGCGCTTTTCGCAGCGTGGTCGGACTGGTGACCACCCACCCCTACCGCTTCGGCAAGTCCAATCTCTATGTGGTCTGCCGTCTCGATCCCCTGAGTGCCGACATCGCCATCCAGGATCCGGAGGAAATCGAAGACGCCCGCTGGCTGGCGCTGCCCGACTACCTGGCGGATCCGGGCAACAGCGCCTTCAATCGCGAGCTGGTGCGCAGCCTGGCGCAGGCTGAAGGCCTGCAGGCGAGCGCGCTGAACAGCGAGCGCTATCCCAAGGCCGAGGTCTTTCTCGCTCAGCCGTCGAAGGACTGATCCATGCTCTCGGCGGGGTGAGCGTCGCGCGGGCGCCCCACCGGGCGCGCCGGAATGCCCACCACCGTGGTGTGGGGCGCCACGGGGTGCAGAACCACGCTGTTGGCGCCGATCTTGGCGCCTTCGCCGATCTCCAGATTGCCGAGGATCTTGACCCCGGCGCCGATCATTACCCCGCGACGCACCTTGGGATGCCGATCGCCCTGCTCCTTGCCGGTACCGCCCAAGGTCACCTGCTGCAGGATGGAGACGTCGTCTTCCACCACCGCGGTTTCGCCGATGACGATACCGGTGCCGTGGTCGAGCATGATGCCGCGCCCCAGTCGCGCCGCCGGGTGGATGTCGATGGCCAGCAGCCGATTGCAGCGCGCCTGCAGGTGCAGAGACAGCAGGCGCTCGTTGTTGCGCCAGAGGGCATGGCTCAGGCGCTGGGTCTGCAGCGCCAGGAAGCCCTTGGAGAACAGAAAGATCTCCAGCAGGCTGGCATAGGCCGGATCCCGCGCCAGTACCGCTTCCAGATCCGCGCAGGCCGCCGTGGTCAATGCCGGCCACTCGGCATGCAGGGCGGCGAAGCGCTCGGCGAGGGCCTCGGCCTGTGCTGGATCCTCCGCCAGAGCCTCGGCGCAACGCCGGACCAGGGCGGCGGCCAGATCCACCGGCTGCAGCAGCATTCGCGTCAGGCTTTCGGACAGGGCCGGGGCGTCGCGGCGCCCGGCTTCGGCCTGGGCGCGTAGGAGTTGCCAGAGTTCGGAAGCGGAGCGAGGTGGCATGGTGGGTAGGCGTCCTTAACTGAAGGCGCCCAGCTTAACGGGCGCGGCTGGTAGCGTCTTGTACATCAGGGTGGTGCTGTCGCGGCGTTCCGGTTGGCGGGCATCCAGGGCATAGCCGGGAATCCTGCCGACCACCTGATAGCCCAGCGACAGATAGAGCGGCTCGGCGTGGTCGTCGCTACGGGTGTCCAGGGTCAGCAATTCCCGCCCCTCGGCCTGGGCGGCCGCTTCCACCGCCTGCATCAGCCGGCGCGCCAGCCCCTGGCGACGGCAGTCCGGATGCACCAGCAACTTGACCACGTCGGCGCGGTGCGGCTGGTTGGCCGGGGTATCCAGCACCAGCTGCACGCTGCCGACCACGCGACCGTCCTGGCGCGCGGCGAACAGCAGGCGGGTGCCCCGGGCCAGGCCTGGCGCCACGGCTTCGGTCCAGAAGCGCCGATTCACACTGTCGCCGAGCGGCAGGATGAAGCCGATGCTGGCGCCCTGCTCGACACAGGCCGCGAGCAGACGCTGAAAGTCATCCAGGTGGGTCGCGAAGGCAACAGCGTCGAGCCGCTCGATACTCAGGGAAGCATTCATGGACACACCTCAGATCATAAACAGGAGATAACGGGCGCCCGCCGGACCGCTGAGGAACCGGCTGCTGCCCCAGAGGCGATAGCGCAGGCAGTCGCCGATATCCAGGCGGTAGGGCTGCTCTTCGATCCACAGCTGCAACTCGCCTTCGAGCAGCAGCAGATGGTGTTCGAGGCCTGGGCGGGGCGATGTCTCATAGCGGATGTCCACACCCGGCCCGAGCTTGCTTTCGATGACTTCGCCCGCCAGGGCCTGGGCCGGCGGCGAGACCGAACGGCGGGTGAAGGCCTGCTCGGGATCGCTCCAGATCTGCTGCGCCTGGCGTGCGACCTGGGCCGGATAGGCGCTTTCCACGCTGTGCAGCAGACGCGTCAGGGTCAGGCCGTAGGCCGAGCAGAGTTGCCCGAGAACCGCCGTGGTCGGGCTGACCTCGGCGTTTTCCAGCCGCGACAGCGTCGCGCGACTGACCCCGCTCAGGGTCGCCAACTGCTCCAGGGACAATTCGCGCTCCAGGCGCAGCGCCTTGAGCCTGGCTGCCAGACGTTGATCGAGCATGGTCACCTCCCAAATTAGGGATTTTTTCTCACATAAGAGATTCCTCTGCAAGATCTTTTTGCTCGCTCGCTCTAC
The DNA here is from genome assembly GCF_014190935.1 of Pseudomonas sp. AS2.8. Taxonomy (NCBI): domain Bacteria; kingdom Pseudomonadati; phylum Pseudomonadota; class Gammaproteobacteria; order Pseudomonadales; family Pseudomonadaceae; genus Pseudomonas; species Pseudomonas sp. AS2.8. The sequence goes on along the minus strand of NZ_JACHVV010000001.1, from coordinate 697,303 downwards.
ACCCGTTATCCTGCAAACCAACTATCGCATTAAACTTTATCGAAAGAATCCTTATCCGCCGAATCTTTCGAGTGGTATTTATTTTCAGCCGGGGCCGGTCGTAAAACGCTCTAGCTGAGAGGTCAGGCGCTCTAGCGGGTTAAAGAAATAGCGTTACCCTGTAACAACGAATACAGACCACTTCTCCGTTTTAATGATAAATTCTCGGGCGAGTGCAGAACGCCGGGCCAGCAAAGTCGTCTGAGTTCCTGATCGTGATAAAGCTCAGCAAAGACGTGCCCTGCCGCAAGATATTTCAAAAAATTTCAATGCCGACAAGCCTGTTTTCCTAATTGTTGCCACCTTGCCTGGCAGATTCTTTTACAACCCCTGTACAGCTTCTTCCGCGACGGCTCTAGCGCGGGACCCCCGAATATTAATCCTGTATTCGACTTGAACGTTGTATAACAATACAGCCCTCGATCAGTTCGCCCGAACTCGCTCTATAACCTCCTACTCTCAATATCCGAATCGCTTAGCCTTTAGGGGCGCGGCATTCGCCCTGTCAATCACTGAAAGTGGGAGAAGTTCTTATGGCTAACAAGAGCAGCAATCCAGGCAACTTCGCCAACAACCGCGATCGCGCCGCCGAGGCTGGGCGCAAGGGCGGCCGTGCCAGTGGTGGCAACTTCGCCAACAATCCGGCTCGCGCTTCCGAAGCCGGGCGCAAGGGCGGCCAGAACAGCCATGGCACCCGCCGGTCCGAGGCAGCGAACGACACCGAGGCGACCTGACTTGCGCTGACTCGCCGGCAGCCTTCCTGTCGTGATGACATCTGGCAGGCTGCCTTCTCGGTACGCATCGCTTCCCGATCCTGGCACTGCTGGCCACTGGCCCTGAAGTGCGTCGCAACTCACACAAATGCATGACCGTGCTACTTTTATCGGACAACCCAAGTGGCCCCCAGGGCTCACTTCCTTCGCCTCTGTCCGTCAGCGCCGGTGCCCATGCTCAAAAACATTCGCATCCAGAACAAACTCTTCGCCGGCTTCGCCGCCATCATCGCCCTGGTGGTCCTGCTGCTCTGGCTGACCTATGCCGCGTTGCAGAGCCTGGTCGACGCCAATCGCTGGGACAGGCACACCGCCGAAGTGCTGCTGTCGGTCACTACGCTGGACAACACTCTGCTCGAGACCCGGGCCAAGCTGCGCAACTACTGGTATTCCGGCGCCCCCGCGGATGCCGACCTCGCTCGCCAGGCGCTGGCGCCATTGGCCGCAGCCGTGCGCGTGCCACAGCAGCTGACCCAGGACAATCCTGACCAGCAGCAGCGCTTCGCCCGCCTTGCCGCGGACATCGACACCTGGCGGCAGCAGACCTTCGAACCCCTGCTGCGCCTGCGCGACACCGGCAATCTGTCACCCGTGCAACTGGCCAACGAGCCCCTGATCGCCACCCTGACCAATCAGGTCGCGGCCATGCGTCAGCAGATCCAGAACATCGCAGACGAGGAGCGCCGCCTGTACGCACAACGCGCGGGCCATACCGAGCAGGTGCGCGACCAGCTGACCTGGACCCTGGTGGCTGGCGGCGCCCTCTGCGTCCTGCTGGCCGCCCTCATCGCCTGGTTGCTGTCCCATCACCTGCTGCGCTCGATTCGGCGCCTGACCGATACCGTGGCGCGCATCTCCGCCGGTGACAGCGGCGCGCGGGTGGAGGTGCAAGGCCGTGACGAACTCGCCCAGGTCGGTCTGGCCTTCAATCAGATGGCGCAGCAGATCCAGGATGACCACGCCCGCGAACAGGTGCTGATGCAGCGCCTGCGCGCCGATGTCGACGACCTGCTCGGGCTGGTCAACAAGGCGGCCGCCGGTGACCTCACCGGGCGGACCGCGATCAGCGGTGACGACGCCATCGGCCAGTTGGCCCGCGGTCTGGGCAAGATGATCGAGGACCTGCGCGGCATGATCGCCAAGGTGCAGCGCGCCGGCATTCAGGTGACCTCTTCCACCACCGAGATCGCCGCCTCTTCCCGCCAGCAGGAGGCCACCAGCATCGAGCAGGCGCAGACCAGCGTGGAGGTGCTGAGCACCACCCGGGAGATCGCCGCCAACGCCAACGCCCTGGTACGCACCATGGAAGAAGCCGTGCAGCTGGCGGACGAGACCACCGAGGGCGCGGAACAGGCGCGCAGCAGCCTGGCGAGCATGGACAGCACCATGCAGCGCATGGTCGCCGCGACCGATTCGATCAACGCCAAGCTCGCCGCCCTGTCGGAGAAATCCAGCCACATCAACAAGGTGCTGACCACCATCACCAAGGTGGCCGACCAGACCAACCTGCTGTCGCTTAATGCCGCCATCGAGGCGGAGAAGGCCGGCGAGGCAGGACGGGGTTTCTCGGTGGTGGCCACCGAGATCCGCCGGCTGTCCGACCAGACCACCGCGGCCACCGACGACATCGAGCAGATGCTCAAGGACATGAATTCCGCGGTCTCCGCCAGCGTCATGGGCATGGACAAGTTTTCCGAGGAGATCCGCCGCAGCGTGCAGGAGGTAGCCAGCGTCAGCGACCAGTTGGCCGAGGTGATCGAGGACGTGCAGAAGCTGCCGGCGCGTTTCGACATCGTCCTCGAGGGCATGCAGTCCCAGGCGGTGGGCGCCGGCCAGATCGCCGAGACCATCACCCAGCTCAACGACAGTACCCAGCAGACCACCGAGGCGCTCAAGGCCACCAGCGAGGCGGTCCAGTATCTGCAGCAGGCGGCGCAGGACCTGCAAAGCAGCGTCGCCACCTTCTCGGTCACCCGTTGACCATGCAGATCCTGATCTTCCAGTTGGCCGCTGCCGCGGCAGCCCTGCCGACGACGGCGATCCGCCAGGTCCTGCCCTTGCTGCAGTTGACCCGCTTTCCCGCTGCGCCACCCGGGGTGGCCGGGTTGATGAATCTGCATGGCACGGCCATTCCGGTGGTGGACGTCACCGCCATGAGCGGCGGCCCGGGCGCCCAGGCGCGCCAGGACACCCGTATCCTGCTGATGGACTTCATGCTGCCCGGGGGCGATAGCCGTCCGCTCGGCCTGGTGGTGGAAGGCGTCGCCGGCGTGCGCCGGGTCACCGCCCGCGCGCCGCGGCCGGCGGGCGTCCAACTGCCCGACTACCCCTGGCTCGGCGAGGTGCTGGAGACGCCCGAAGGGCTCTGGCTGTGGCTGGAGCCGGAGCGTCTGCTCTCGCCAGCCCTGGCCACCCTGCTGTTCCGGGAGGCTGCGTGAAGCTCGATCCGCGGCTGGCGCCCCTGGTGCGGGCGCGCACCGGCCTGGCCATAGCCGACGACATGCTCGGGCGCGCCATCCGCCAGCGGCTGCGCGAGCGCCAGGAGGGTGATGCGGAAGGCTACATGGCACGCATCCTCGACGACGAAGCCGAATTCGCCGATCTGCTGGACCTGCTGGTCATTCCCGAGACCTGGTTCTTTCGCGATCCCCAGGCCATCGCCCACGCCGCCCGCTTCGCCCAGGAACGCCATGCCCGCAGCGGCGTGCCGGTGCGGCTGCTCAGCCTGCCCTGCTCCACCGGGGAAGAGCCCTATACCCTGGCCATGGCGCTGTTCGACACCGGCCTGCCGGCGGCGGCCTTCGAGGTGACCGCGGTGGACATCAACGAGCCGTCCCTGGAGCGCGCCCGCCGCGGCCTCTACGGACGCAATTCCTTTCGCGCCCGCGACCTGAGCTTTCGCGACCGCTATTTCGACGCCGAGGGCGATCGCTATCGGCTGGCCGAACGGGTGCGCAACCAGGTGCGCTTTCGCCAGGGCAACATCCTGCAGCTGGGCAGCCTGCGCGACGGCACCGCGTTCGACGTGGTGCTCTGCCGCAACCTGCTGATCTATTTCGACGACCAGACCCAGGGCCGCGCCCTCAGTCACCTGGCCGCGCTCATGCACGACGACGGCCTGCTCTGCGTCGGCAGTTCGGAGATGGTCAGTGCCATGCGTCATGGCTTTGCCAGCCTGGGCGTGGCTCACGCCTCCGCCCTGGTCAAACGCCAGGCCGCAGCACCCGAACAACCGCGTTCGCCCACGCCGGCTGCGCCGCCACGGCGCAAGGCGGCAGCGCGCTCGCCCGCCACAGCGACCCTGCCCGCGCGCCTGCGCGCCAGAAGTCTGCCGGCATCCGCCCCGGTCACCCCCGTCTCCGCCGGCCCTGCGCCGCTCGACGAAGCCCAGCGCCTGGCCGATGCCGGACGCGGCGCCGAAGCCGAGATGCTGCTGCGCAACCTGCTCGAGGCGGATCGCAGCCAGGCCGGTGCCCACTTCCTGCTGGCGCTGATCCTGCCCGACGCCCGCGCCGCCGAGGCGGAGCGGGCGCTGCGCCAGGCCCTCTATCTGGAGCCGGGGCATTATCCCGCGCTCTGTCGCCTGGCGCTGATCTGCGAAAGAGCCGGTCGACTCGATGAAGCCGGGCGCCTGCGCGAGCGGGCCGCGCGCATCCAGACCCGCGCGGGTGACGAGGCATGAGCCTGAATCGCGAACTCGACGCCCGGGAGCGTGCCAACTGGGCCTCACACTATGCCGAGCCCCTGGACGACCGCCAGGCGCGCTCGGCCAGCGCCCTGGTCTTTCGCCTCGGTGCGGAATGGCTGGGGCTGCCGGGCAGTTGCCTGGTTACCGCCGCCGATCCCACCGCCGTGCACCGCGTTCCCCATCGGCGCTCGCCGCTGCTCCGCGGCATCGTCCCGGTGCGTGGCCAGCTGCAACCCTGCATCGCCCTGGAGCTGTTGCTGGCGGTGGCGCCGGGAGCGCAGACGCGCGGCTTTCCGCGCCTGTTGCTGCTGCACATCGGGCGCCGCGACTGGGCGGTGCAGGTGGACGAGGTCCTGGGTCTGCAGCGCTACGCCCCTGGCGAGGTGCAGCCGCCGCCAGCCACCCTGGGCGGCGAATTGCTCAGCTACCTGGGCGGCGTCTATCGGGAAGGTGAGTACCAGGTAGGCCTGCTCGAACTGCCACGGCTGGAGCGGGCGCTGGAAGAGGCGCTGCGATGAGTCAGCCACCGCGCGACGTGCGCGAGATGTCCCTCTACGACCTCTTCGCCAGCGAGGTGCAGAGTCATTTGCAGGCGCTGGATGCCGGCCTGTTGCGCCTGGAGCGCGACCCCACCGACACGGGGGTGATCGAGCCGATGATGCGCGCGGCCCACTCCATCAAGGGCGCGGCGCGCATCGTCGATCTCGACGGCCTGGTGGAGCTGGCCCACGCCATGGAGGATTGTCTGGTCGCGGTCCAGACCGGACGCCGCCAGCTCGGACCAGCGGACATCGACCAGCTGTTTCGCTGCGTCGACGTCCTCGGTGAGGTCAGTCGCCTGGACGAGGCCGCTAGCCAGCGCTGGCAGCGCGAACAGCGCGATAGCCAGCGGGCGCTGGCGCAGGCGCTGAGCACCGGCGCGGGTGATCCGCTGCCAGCGGGCGCCGGCGCCCCCCGTGAGCCGGCACCGGCGCCCGTCGCACCCGAAGAACCCGCCCCCGACGCCGAGCGCAGCCGGGACCCGCTGCGCGTGGACAGTGGTCGCTTCAACCAGATTCTCGCCCTTACCAGCGAAGCCCGGGTCATGGGCCTCGGCCTGCATGGCCTGGTCCAGGGCTTCCAGGGCTATCGCGCGGAATTGCAGGGCCTGTTCGGCCAGGCCCAGGCGGTCAGCAGCGAAGTGCGTCAGCGCCAGGAAGGCCTGCTCGATCGCTATCAGCAGCAGCTGCAGGCCCTGGAAGCCTACGAGCGGCGCCTGCTCGGCGTCTGCCAGGGGTTGCTGGACGAGGTGCTGGGGGTGCGCATGCGCCCGCTGCGCGATGCCGTCCAGGGCTTTCCGCGGCTGGTGCGCGACCTGGCCCGGGGTCTGGACAAGGATGCCGTGCTGCAGGTGGACGGCGCCGACACCCTGATCGATCGCGAGGTGCTAGCGCGGCTGGAAAGCCCGCTCAATCACCTCCTGCGCAATGCCGTCGACCATGGCTTGGAAACCCCGGCCGAACGCCGCGCCCTGGGCAAGCCCGACTGCGGCCAGATCCGCCTGGAGGCCCGCCATGTCGCCGGGCGCCTGCAGGTCAGCCTGCATGACGACGGGCGCGGCCTGGATCTGGAGCGCATCCGCGCCGCGGTCATCGCCCGGCGCCTGAGTCCGCCACCGGTGGCCGCCGAGCTGAGCCCGGCGGAATTGCTGGAATTCCTGCTGCTGCCCGGTTTCAGTCTCAAGGAGACGGTGACCGAGCTCTCCGGTCGCGGGGTGGGCCTGGATGTGGTGGCCGACGCCATTCGCGCCCTGGATGGCGAGGTCCGCCTGGAAACCCGCCCGGGACTGGGCTTCAGCACCCACCTGCTGGTACCGGTCAGTCGCTCCATCGTCCGGGCGCTGATCGTCGACATCGCCGGCGAGGCCTATGCCCTGCCGGTCAACCGGATCGAGCGGGTCCTGCGCCTGGATCCGGCCGAGGTGCACTCGCTGGAGGGCAAGGCCTTCTTCCTGCTCGGCGAGGATCACCTGGGGTTGGTCGCGGCCCATCAGCTGCTGGAACTGGACGGCGCGCCGCCCAGCGGCGATCTCGCCGTGCTGGTGATCGGCAGCGGCGACCGGCGCTACGGCCTGGTGGTGGATCGCCTGCGCGGCGAGCAGGGCCTGGCGCTCAAGCCGCTGGACGAGATCTTCGGCAAGTTGCGCTCGGTCACCGCCGGGGCGCTGCTCGACGACGGCAGTCCGGTGCTCCTGCTGGACGTCGCCGATCTGCTCACCGGCATCGAGCGACTGCTCGGCGAGGGCCGCCTGCGGCAGGTGCAGAGCGGCGCGGCCCTGGACAGCCGCCGGGTCAAGCGGATCCTGGTGGTGGACGACTCCCTCACCGTGCGCGAGATGGAGCGCAAGCTCTTGGAAGGCCAGGGTTATCAGGTGGAAGTGGCAGTGGATGGCATGGACGGCTGGAACGCCGTGCGCGCCGGCGAATTCGACATGCTGCTTTCGGACATCGACATGCCGCGCATGAACGGTATCGAACTGGTGGAACTGGTGCGCCGCGATCCGCGTCTGCATGCCCTGCCGGTGATGATCGTGTCCTACAAGGATCGCCCGGAAGACCGGCTCAAGGGCATGCAGGCCGGAGCCGACTACTATCTGACCAAGGGCAGCTTCCACGACGACGCCCTGATCACCGCCGTGCAGGACCTCATCGGAGCGCCATGAGAATCGCCATCGTCAACGATCTGCTGCTGGCCACCGAGGCCCTGCGCCGCCTGCTGATCGGCGACGGGCGCCATACGGTAGCCTGGATCGCCCATGACGGCGAGGAAGCCGTGGCGCGCTGCGCCGAGGACCGCCCGGACCTGATCCTCATGGACCTGCAGATGCCCCGTCTGGACGGCATCGAGGCGACGCGGCGGATCATGGCGCAGTCGCCCTGCGCCATCCTCATGGTCACCGCCACCCCCGACGACTGCGAGGGCGTGTTTCGCGCCATGGGCGCCGGCGCCCTCGACGTGACCGCCACCCCGGCCCTGAGCGGCGGTGCCGATGGCGGCGCCCTGCTGCGCAAGATCGCCCGCATCGAACCCCTGGTCCGGCTGCCCGAACGCCCCGCGCGCCCGCCCCAGGCCATCGCTGCCGCGCCGAGCACCGCGGCCGAGGCCGCCACCGACAGCCTGGTGGCCATCGGCGCCTCCACGGGTGGACCGGCAGCCCTGGTCAGTCTGTTCGAGGCCTGGGCGCCCACCCGAGAGGCCAGCGTGGTGCTGGTGCAACACATCGACCGGCGCTTCGCGCCCAGCTTCATCGGTTGGCTCGGCACCCAGATCGCCTGGCCGGTCACCGCCGCCCTGCCCGGCGCCCTGCCGGAGCCCGGCCAGGTCGCGGTGGCCCTGGGCGACGATCACCTGCTGCTGGATGGGCGCGGCCGCTTCGCCTATACCGCCGAGCCGGTGGACTACCCCTATCGTCCCTCGGTGGATGTGTTCTTCACCCAGCTCGCCAGCCATCCGCTGCGCGCCAGCAAGGCCCTGGGCATCCTGCTGACCGGCATGGGCCGCGACGGCGCCAGCGGCCTCTATGCCCTGCGCCAGAGCGGCTGCCCGACTCTGGCTCAGGACGAGGCCACTTGCGCCGTATACGGCATGCCCGCGGCTGCGGTTAGAATGGGCGCCGCGGAGCGCGTGCTCAACCCCGTGCAGATCGGCGCCTGGCTGCAAAGACGCTTCGGCAATGGCTCGCGTAACATGACATGAAAGGTCGCCAACAGGAGCGTTGGACGGCGCAGTGGCAGGGATTGGCCAAGAAGAGATGCGGGACGTCCGACCCCGCCCGCACAAGGACTCGCAGTAATGGCCACGCACGAGGGTAATACCCTGGACAGCCTGACCGCACCCAAGGTGCGCCTGCTGCTGGTGGACGATCAGCTGATCATCATCGAAGCCTTGCGACGGATGATCGCCGATCAGCCCGACATCGAGCTGCATTACTGCCTGGACGCTCACCAGGCGGTCAACATGGCCCTGCAACTCAAGCCCACGGTGGTCTTGCAGGACCTGATCATGCCCGAGATCGACGGCCTGGAAACGGTCAGGCGTTTCCGCGCCGAACCGACGCTGCGCGACGTGCCCATCGTGGTGCTCTCTTCCAAGGAGGATCCCCAGGTCAAAGCGCAGAGCTTCGCGACCGGGGCCAACGACTATCTGGTCAAGCTGCCCGACAAGCTGGAACTGTTGGCGCGGGTGCGCTACCACTCCGAAGCCCATGTGCTGCGCGCCCAGCGCGACGAGGCCTTTCGCTTCCTGCGCGAAAGCCAGCGCCAGCTCGCCGAGGCCAATATCCAGCTGCAGAAGCTGGTGGCCATCGACAGCCTCACCGGCATCAACAACCGTCGTCATTTCGACCAGACCTACGAAGGCGAATGGCTGCGCGCCCGGCGCAATCGCCAGCCGCTGGCCCTGCTGCTGTGCGACGTCGACCACTTCAAGCGCTACAACGACACCTATGGCCACCTCAGTGGCGATCTCTGCCTGAAGAAGGTGGCGGCGGTGCTCACCGAGCAACTCAAGCGCCCGGCCGACCTGGTGGCCCGCTACGGCGGCGAGGAATTCGCCATGGTGCTGCCGGAGACCGACGCCGAGGGCGCGCTCAAGGTCGCCGAAGCCTGCCGGGCCGGCGTGGAGCGGCTGCAGGTGGCGCACTCCGGCAGCGACCTCGGCTTCGTCACCATCTCCATCGGCGTCGGCAGCATCCAGCCGCAGAGCGGCGACGATCACGAAGCCTTCATCGAACGCACCGACCAGGCGCTGTACCAGGCCAAGGCCGAGGGCCGCAACCGGGTGCATCTGGTCAAGGGTGGCAAGGACCTCGCGCCCTAGGGCGCTGCGACAACCGTCTAGAAGCTGCGACTGACCAGGCGATTACGCCCTTCGGCCTTGGCCTGGTAGAGCAGGTTGTCGGCGGCCTTGAGCAGCCCGTCCGGGGTCTGTTCGGGGGTCGGATTGCAGCAGGCCAGGCCCATGCTCATGGTCAGCCAGAGTCGGTCCTCCGCCAGCGGATGAGCGATGCGCAATTCGGCGATGCCCTGCCGGCAGCGCTCCAGTACCGCTTCCGCGGCCGTGCGAGAGGCGCCCGGTAGCAGGAGCACGAATTCCTCGCCGCCATAGCGCGCCAGGCAATCCCGCTCGCGGATGCGCTGCTCCAGCACCTGGGCGACCCGCGCCAGCGCCTGATCCCCGGCGCCATGACCGTGGGTATCGTTGTACTGCTTGAAGTAGTCGATATCGAGCATGGCGATGGCCAGCGAGCCCCGCCGGCTGACCGCCAGCTGCCACTCGATCGTCAGCTGCTCGTCGAAGCGGCGGCGATTGCCCACCGCGGTCAGCGGATCCATGTGCGCCAGTTCTTCGAGTAGCCGCCGCTGACGGGCCAGCTGCAGGTGCAGCCGCACCCGCGCCAGCACGGCCAGCGGATTGAAGGGCTTCTGGATGAAGTCGCTGGCGCCCAGCTCGAAGCACTCCACCTCGCGGTGCAGGTCGTTGGCCGCGGTAATGAAGATCACCGGGATGGCGCTGGTCTCGGCGCGGCGCTTGAACAGCTGGATCAGCTGCAGGCCGTCGATGCCGGGCATCACCACGTCCAGCAGGATCAGATCCGGGTGTTCGCGGGCGGCCTTGGTCAGCGCCTGGACCCCGCTCTTGGCCAGCATGATGCGCGCCTCGTTGCGCAGCAGATCGCCGAGGACGCGCAGATTGCTCTTCTGATCGTCGACGATGAGGATCAACGGCAGGTCGGGACGACGCCCCTCCATCGGCAACTATCCCGACCGCTTGCCGGCGTGCCGTACCCGCCGCAGCAGATCCGCGGTGGCATCGGCGGCATGTTCGAACTCGACATCGTTCACCCACTCGCGGATGCGTACCACATCGGCGCTGTGGGGCGTGCTGACGCAGGCGCGCAACAGGGTGTCGAGCACCTCCTCGGCGGCGAAATCCGACGTTTGCAGGAGCCCGACCAGGCGTTCGAGCAGGGCTTCGAGTTCCTCGACGGAGGCCTCCTCGCCGCCGGCGACCTCGACCAGGATCTCGTCGAGAGACGCCAGGCAGCGCTCGGCCTCGGCATGCAGACGACGCACGTCCTCGCCGATGGGCTGGGCCAGCCGGATCCGGGTGGTCAGGCGTTGCGCCGCTTCCTGCAGGGCGATGGCGCCGACATAGGCGGCGGTGGCCTGCAGGCCGTGGGCGCATTCGAACAGCGCGGTGACATCGTCGGCCGCACGCCAGGCGGAGATCCGCCCGGGCAGTTCGGCCTGTTGCACGCGGAAATCACGCATCAGCTGTTCATAGAGTTCGGCGCTGCCGCGCAGCAGGCGCAGTGCCGACTCGGGTTCGAGCACCGCACTGGCACGCGCCCGCGCCAGCACGCCGACTTCCTTGACGTCGACGACCTCGTCCACCGCCTTGCGCTCGGCGCGCTGCAGCTGCTCCAGATTGGCCCAGGCGGCGATGATGCGGAACAGCTCGGCGGGATCGAGCGGCTTGACCAGGTGATCGTTCATGCCCGCATCCAGGCACCGCTCGCGATCGCCCGGCAGGCCGTTGGCGGTCATGGCGATGACCGGCAGCGCGGCCAGCGCCGGGCGGGTACGCAATTCGCGGGTGGCCGACAGGCCGTCCAGGCGTGGCATATGGACGTCCATCAGCACCAGGTCGTAGCGCTGTCGCTCCAGCTGGTCCAACGCCGCCTGGCCGTCTTCGGCCACGTCGATCAGGATGCCGCTGCCCTGCAGGAAGCCGATGACCACCTGGCGGTTGATGGCATTGTCGTCCACCAGCAGCAGGCGAATGCCCTGCAGATCCACCACGCTCTGGCCCACCGTCGGCGCAACGACCGGTGCCAGGCCCAGGCCGGCGAGCAGGCGCTGCACGGCGGGGCCGGTGACCGGTTTGTCGAGGAGTTCCAGGCCCGGCAGATCCTCGCCCAGGCTGCGCACCTCTTCCGCCTCGTAGGGCGAGGCCAGCAGGGTCAGCGCCAGCTCCGGCTGACGGAAGCGCAACTGGCGCGCCAGCGCCAGGCCGTCCTCGGCGCCCAGGCGCCAGTCGACGATGGCCAGTTCGAAGACCGACGTGGCCATGGCCGCCAGGGCCTGTTCGGTGGACTCCGCTTCCACCACCTGCATGCCCAGTTCGCGCAGGCGTTGCCCCAGGATGCGCCGGGCCAGGCCGTGGTCGTCCACCAGCAGGACCTGCCGCGGCGTCTGGCTGGGCAGCCGCTCGGGCTCGCCCACCACCGGCAGGGTCAGGCGCAGGGTAAAGCAGGAGCCGCGCCCGGCTTCGCTATGGACCTCGAGGGTGCCGCCCATGAGTTCGGTAAGCTGGCGGGAGATCGCCAGGCCCAGGCCGGTACCGCCGTAGCGGCGGCTGATGGACCCATCCGCCTGGGTGAAGGGCTGGAAGAGTTGCGCCTGCTGCGCCTCGGTTAGGCCGATGCCGGTGTCTTCCACCGCCAGGCTGAAGTGGGCACGGCCCTCTTCGCAGACGGCGCCGACGCGGATCAGCACATGGCCCCGCTCGGTGAACTTGATCGCATTGCTCAGCAGATTGACCAGCACCTGCTGCAGACGCAACGGATCGCCTTCCAACGCCAGGGGAATGTCCGGACCGCAATCCAGCACCAGTTCGACGCCCTTTTCGTGGGCCTTGATGGCGCAGAGGTTGAGGGTACGTTCGAGCACCTTGGCCAGGTTGAAGCCCAGTTGTTCGAGCTGGGTACCACCGGCTTCGTTGCGCGAATAGTCGAGGACGTCGTTGATCACCCCCAGCAGGGTCTCGCCGGAATCGAGGATCTTGCCGACGTGGCCGCGCTGTTCGCCGGACAGCCGGGTGCCCAGGGTCAGGCGGCTGAGGCCGATCACCGCATTGAGCGGGGTGCGAATCTCGTGGCTCATGGTCGCCAGGAACAGCGACTTGGCCGCTGCCGCTTCCTCGGCCCGGATGCGCGCCTGGTCCAGTTCGAGGGTGCGTTCGCCGACGCGCTGCTCCAGGGTTTCGTAGATCTGCGCGTGCTCCAGGGAGATCGCCGCCTGGGTGGCCAGGATGCCCAGCACCTGCAGTCGGCCCGGGGTGAAGGCCTGGGCCAGCAGGTTGTTTTCCAGATAGAGGATGCCGATCAGGCGCCCCTGGCGCAGCACCGGCAGGCAACAGACCGAACGCGGGCGCCGCGCGCGCATGTAGGCGTCGCGGACGAAGCGGCCGGCGCGGGCGGCGTCGTCGAGGATCACCGGTTCGCGATGACGGATCACGTGGGACACCAGGGTCAGGGGCACCAGCCCCTCGCCGGAGTCCTGTTCGTTCAGCGCCAGCGGCAGACCCTGGAGCACCTTGGGCTCGCCCGAGCCGCTGCAGATCGAGGCCTGCACCAGCCAGCGACCGCCCTCGGGCAACAGCAGCAGGCCATGCTGGGCGCCGCCCTCCTCCAGGATGATGCGCATCATCCGCGCCAGCAGCTGATCCAACGCCAGTTCGTTGGAGATGGTCTGCAGCGACTTGAGCACCGACAGCCAGTCCAGCCGCATCATCTCGCTGGTGGACTGGCTATGGGTCCGCTGCACGGTCAGGGCGTTGGCCTCGGCGGCGCGCAGCCATTGCGGGAATTCGTTCTCCAGCGCCTGGGCCTTGGCCGCGGCGCCCCAGTGCAGATAGCTGCGCTGGGCATCCTGCAGATAGGTCCGGGCGATCCGCGGGCGCTGCTGTTCCAGCCAGAAGCGCCCATAGAGTTCCTCGGCCAGTGCCGCGCCCTGGCGGAAGCCGTGCAGGCGCGCGGATTCCAGGGCCTGTTCGTAGAGATCCATGGCGGCCTCGACCCGGCCCTCGCGGCGGGCCCGTTCGGCCGCCACCAGGTCGCGCTTGTGGGCGAAGTTTTCCGGGCAGTGCGCAGCCCAGCCGCTCAGCCGTTCCTGGGCGACCTCGACCTTGGCCAGCGCCTCCCCGGCCAGGTCGCCCTCGGCCAGCAGGATCAGCGCCTGGTAGAAGGCGTGCTCGGCGATGCTGAACCAGCCGAAACTCGCCGCCAGCGAGGCTTCCATGGCTTCGGCGTGGTGCCGCGCCTGGGGCAGCCGGCGGAACAGCAGCGCCGCCTGCATCTTGTTGAAGTCGTAGTAGTTCAGACAGAGCACATGGCCGCTGTCCTGCATCTGCCGCACCAGCGCCGCTTCGTCCTGGCCTTCTTCGTCCCAGGTCTCCTGGCCCGGCGTGAGTCCCTGCAGCAGACGCAGCGACTGGCGCAGGATGGTGAAGATCTCCAGGGTGTTGGGATCGCCGATGCCCAGCAGGATCCGCTCGATCTCCGCGGTTTCGCCGAGGATGTCGTCCAGCGGCGCCCCGGCGTGCTGCAGGTGCTTGAGGATGTGGAAGGCGCTGTAGGCGGTGAAGATGATCTCGCCGGTGCGCTGGCCGGCGGCCAGGGCCTCGCGCAACAGGGCGACGTTGTCCGCGATGGGGCTCGACCAGGGACTGTTGGTCACCGCGAACATCGTATAGACCTTGCACTTGAGCGGCAGATTGCCGGTGCGGTCGACCAGGTCGACCGCCAGGCGCCCGACCTGGTAACCCAGTTCGTAGCGACCGTGGAAGGCCGACAGCAGCGAGCCGTAGTTGGCATAGCCGAAGGGCGAGAGATCGCCGTTGCCGTACTGGATCGACAGCTTGACGATGCGCATGACCGCCAGCAGGCTCATCGGCAGGTCGACGTTGATCGCCGGCCCCCAGAGCAGGCCCAGCAGGCGGATCAGCAACTGCGCACGCGGATCTTCCATGCGTGGCAAATCGAGCAGGGCCGCCGGATGGCGCTCGGCGAGCCAGGCCTCGACCTCGGCGCTGTCGGCGCCGATGGCCTGGTTGATGTCGTCCGGCGCCTCCGGCCAGGGTTCGTCCAGCGCCTGGAGGCCGGCCTTGGCCACCACCAGGGCTTCGGTGAAGCGCCCGAGTCCGCTGTAGAGGTCAATCTGCAAGGCGCGCACCCCGGCTTCCTCGAAGGTGGTGCGCGCCCGTGGCAGCAGCACTTCGCAGATGCGCAGGGCTTCGTTGGCATCGCCACAGAGGTGCGCCACCTCGGCCCATTCCCGGTGCAGCTGGAACAGCAGCGCATGGCGACTCTCCCAGGCCGCGTCGTCGATCAGCGCGACCGCCGTGCGCAGGAAATCCTGGGCGGCGGGATAGGCGTTGGCCTGGCGCGCCTTGCGCGCGGCGTCCAGATTGAGTTCCAGCAGCTGCAGGCGCTCGGCGGGCGTCTCAATCAGCGCCAGCGCCAGGTTGAGGTGATTGACCGCGTCCAGCCGCGTGGCGCTGCCTTCGGCGAGATACAGCTGACCGGCGCGCAGATGGACCCGCTCGCGCTCGGCGGGCGCCAGCAGCGAATGAGCGGCATGGCGCACCTGATCGTGCAGGAAACTGTAGTGCGTGGGCGTCTGCTCCCCCGCCGGGCCGCCTTCGGGCTCGGTGAGCAGGCCCTCCTGCACCAGCGACTGGCAGCGGCGGCGGATGTCCGCAGGCGATTCCGCCATCAGCGCGGCAAGCCGATCGCTGGAGAAATGGGTGCCCAGACAGGCTGCCCACTGCAGCAGTTGCGAGGTGCTGGCCGGCAGCTCCTTGAGCTTGCCGACCATGAAGTCGACGACATTGTCGTAGACGTCCAGGGCCTGCAGCCGCGCCAGCTCCCAGTGCCACTGACCCTGCTCGCCGTCGAACTCCAGCAGGCCTTCCTGCTGCAGACTGCGCAGCAACTGCTCGATGAAGAAGGGATTGCCGAGGGTCTTGTCCAGGCAGAGCCCGGCCAGGGCCGCCTGCTCCGCCGCCGGTGCCGGCAGCAGTTCGGCGATCAGGCGCTCGATCTCCACCCGCGACAGCGGACCCAGCGACAGGGTGCGGATCAGCGCCGCGCCGAGCAGGCGTTCCAGGGCACTGCCGGCCAGCTGTTCTTCACGATGGGTCGCCACCAGCAGCAAAGGCCCCTGGTCGGTCCGCGCCAGCAGGCGCTCGATCAGGCGCAGCGACGCGCTGTCGGCCCACTGCAGATCGTCCAGCCACAGCAGCAGCGGACGGGTGTCCGCGGCGAAGGCCAGCAGCAGCGCGATCACGGCTTCGTCGAAGCGTTGTTCGGCCTGTAGCGGCGGCAGTTCGGCCACCGGCGCCTGGGGTCCGAGCCAGGTGGCCAGCTCAGGCGAGACCTCGGTCAGCACCCCGGCGTTGCCGCCTAGGGCCTCGACTAGGCGGTGGGCAAAGGCCTCGCCCAGGCTCTGGCCGACCTCGACCAGCTCGCGCACGGCCTGGCGCAGGGCGCCATAGGGCACGCCGCTGCCAAGGGTCTCGAACTTGCCGTGGGCGAGCAGCACCCGCTCGCCCTGGCGGCGGACGAAGGCTTGCACCAGCGCCGACTTGCCCACCCCGGAACTGCCACTGACGAAGACGGCTTCGATCCGACCCAGGGTCGCCCGGGCCAGCGCCTCTTCCAACAGGCGCAGGGGCGCGCCGCGGCCCTGCAGGGTGCGTACCGGCATCAGGCGTGCCGGCGGATCCTGCTCGCCCAGGGCGAAGGGCGTCCGCTCACCGGCCTGATGGGCCGCCTGGCAGCGCTGCAGGTCGCGCAGGATGCCGAAGCAGCCCTGGTAGCGTTCCTCGGCGGCCTTGGCCATGAGCTTGTCCACCAGCGCCGCCAGCATCGGCGGTACCATCGGCACGCGCTCGACCAGCGAGGGCGCGCGCATCGCCAGGTGCGCATGCACCAGCTCGAGCGGGTCCTGGGCGCGGAACGGTGGCTCGCCCGCGAGCATCTCGTAGAAGGTCACGCCCAGGGCATAGAAGTCGCTGCGATAGTCCTGGTGCCGCCCGGTCCGCCCGCTCTGCTCCGGGGCCAGATAGGTCAGCGAGCCCTCCAGACGGCTGTCGCTGCCCTGGACGGCGCCAAAGACGGTGGCGATGCCCAGATCGGTCAGCCGCAGGCTGCCCGTGGTGCAGTTGCAGACGATGTTGCGCGGATTGAGGTCGTTGTGGGCGATGCGCAGCCGGTGCAGCCGCGCCAGGGCGCGGACGATGGCCAGCGCCCAGTCGAAGAAGTCGTCCAGCGCCAGGGGTCCGGTGGCGAGCAACGCGGCCAGGTCGCTACCGCCGATGTCTTCGAGCACCAGCACCTGGCGGCCCTGGTATTCCAGCAGTTCCAGAGCGGCGCTCACCGCCCCGCTGGCACTGGCGCGGCGGGTCAGTTCGAATTCGTGGCGCAGCCCGGCCTGGGCCTGGGGCGTCGGATAGTCGGTAGCCAGTTGCTTGAGGATCACCGGCTGACCATCGGCCAGGCGCGTGCCGCGGTAGATCAGGGCATGGCGGCTTTCGCTCACCTGCGTCTTGCAGCTGTAGCCTGGAATCCTCAACACCGCGTTCGCCTCGATCCTCGGCCGACCGGGGATACCGGGCCAGCGCCTCAACTATTTCCGTTGCCTTGCTAAAGTCTCAAGGGAACTTTTCGATAAAGTGATATTACCCTAGCCATCACATGGCATTCGTCCACTGGTGCAACAATTTGCACACTTCGGAGCAATACGCATGGACGCTGTACCTTCGGTCCGCAAGATCGCCATCTTGGGCGGCGGCGTTTCCGCCGTCACCACCGCCTTTCGTATTACTAATGAGCCCAACTGGCAGGACCGTTATCAGATCACCCTGTACCAGCAGGGCTGGCGTCTCGGCGGCAAGGGCGCCAGCGGGCGCAATGCGACTGACCACCAGCGCATCGAAGAACATGGCATCCATGTCTGGTTCGGCTTCTACTACAACGCCTTCCACAGCCTGAGGCAGTGCTACGAGGAACTGGACCGGCCTGCTGGCGCGCCCCTGGCGACCCTCGACGAGGCCTTCTTCCCGCATTCCCACACCGCCTTCGCCGACGACTTCCAGAATCAGTGGAGCACCTGGCCCATCGATACCCTGGCGCTGCCCGGCAAGCCCGGCGAAGGCTGGAATCCCAAGCCCTTCATGGCCGCCCTCGGCGACCTGCTGGAGTGGTTGCTGCGACTGGGCGAGGTGGACGACACCCCGGCTGCCGCGCCGAGTGGCCTGTTCGCCCGGCTGCGTGCGCACTGCCGGGAAGAATTGCAGGAGCTGGCCCTCAAAGAGGCGGAGCACCAGCTGCAGCAGGCCCGCACGGCGCTGCCCGACGGCGTCGACCATCCCGTGCTGCTGGCGTTGCTGAGCAGTCTCCGCGGCCTGCTCGGCGACATCCTGCACGACCGCAGCCAGACCCACGTCAAGGCCCATCGGCTGTGGCTGCTGATGGATTTCGGCCTGACCGTGCTGATCGGCATGCTCGCCGACGAGGTCTATGCCAAGGGCTTCGCGGTGCTCAATGGGGAAACCTTCCAGGCCTGGCTGAACCGTCACGGCGCCAGCGCCGCGACCCTGGAGGGCGCGGTGCTCAAGTCGCTGCATGGCGGCATCTTCGCCTATCGCGACGGCGACCTCGCCCAGCCCGACGTCGAGGCGGGCACCGTGTTGCGCGCCGCCCTGCTGGCGCTGACCACGGCCAAGGGTTCCTTCATCTGGCGCATGCAGGCCGGCATGGGCGATGTGGTCTTCGCGCCCTACTACGAGGTGCTCGCCCGCCGCGGGGTGGACTTCCGCTTCTTCCACCAGGTCACCGCCATCGAAGCCGCCGACGACGGTCAGGGGCCGCGGGTGACACGCCTGCAGATCCAGCGCCAGGTCACGCTCAAGGGCGCCGCCTACCAACCGCTGGTGGACGTCAAGGGCCTGCCCTGCTGGCCTTCGGCGCCGCTGTACGACCAGCTCGACGACCAGGTCGCCCGGGACCTGCAGGAGGGCCAGATCAACCTGGAATCCAACTGGAGCGGCTGGCAGGGTGTCGAGCAGCTGGAGCTGCAGGTCGATCGCGACTTCGACGAGGTGGTGCTGGGGATCTCCGTGGCCGGCCTGGCCGACCTCGCCCCCAGCCTGTGCGCCCTGGACCCGGCGTTCGCGCGCATGACCCGCCAGGTGGCCACCGTCGCCACCCAGGCGGTACAGCTCTGGCAGAACCGCGACGCCTGGCAACTGGGCTGGAGCGGCTCGCCCGAGGGTGGCCAGGCTCCCGAACTGCTGGGCTTCGCCGCCCAGGCGATGGACTCCTGGGCCGACGTCAGCTACCTGGTGGACCGCGAAGACTGGTCGAGCGGCACGCCGCCGGCGGACATCAGCTATTTCTGTGGCGTTCTCGCCGCCGCGGCCGCCCCGCCCATCGGCAAAAAGGATGACTATCCGCAGCAAGAGGCCGCCAAGGTGAAGCAGGCCTTCCTCGACCTCATGAACGCCAGACTGGGCGCCTACTGGCCCCAGGCCGTGACCGCGACGGGCTATCGCTGGGACTTCCTGCTGGCACCCGCCGAGGTGCAGGGCCCGGCGCGCTTCGACCATCAGTACTGGCGCGCCAACGTCGATCCCAGCGAGCGCTATGTACAGAGCGTGGCCGGCAGCAGCCGTTATCGCCTGGCCACCGACGGCAGCGTCTGCCGCAACCTCTACCTGACCGGCGACTGGATCGACAACGGCTTCAACATGGGCTGCGTGGAGTCGGCGACCCTATCCGGCCTGCAGACCGCGCGTGCCCTGCTCGGCCACGACGAGGTCCTGCCCGGCGAGGACGCCTTCCAGTAGCGCCACCGCCTGGGCCGCTGCGCGCTCGGCGCTGCGGCCCTCGGCAGGCGGATAGCAAGGCTCGCTGCCGTCCAGGTAATCCAGCAGCTCGGGCGCCTGGTTCCAGACCGCGGCCTCGCTGTAGAGGCGAGGCAATTCCAGCCGAATCCAGCCGTCCATGAGGCGCACGCCCAGTTCCTCGATACCCAGGCCGTGACCCTCGATCACCTCGCGATCCGCGTCGGTGAGGGGATAGTGCGGCGGATAGAAGTCGGCCAGGCTGACCAGCAACTTGACCGAGAAGCCGCGCGGATCGGCCAGCAGCGCACCCAGCTCGGCGAACAGCGTCGCCTCTTCCACCAACGCCTGGGCGAACATCAGTCGGTAGAGGGTGATGTTGAGAAACAGCCGACCCACCGCGTTCTCGGCGCGCGCATCCGCCTGGTGCAGGGCGAAACCGGCCAGGATGGAGGCGTTGTGCGCCCGATACCAATGACGCGGGGTGGGATCGGCGATGAAGGTCAGCCAGCAGCGCGTCGGATAGGGCGCCTGGTCACCGGGCAGCCCATGCTGCGCCAGGCAGCCGGCCAGCTCGGCCAGATAGATGAAGTGCAGATTGACGTTGCGCCACCAGGCGCTGCCGGTCACGGGATCCAGGACACCGGCCTGGATTTCCCAGTCGAGAAAGGCCAGCTCCGAGTCGCCATAGCTCAGGCCGTCGTTGTCGGCATCGCCAAAGCTCTTGTAGAAGTCTTCGCGGACCGCCCGCCGCCGGGCCGGGACGTTCTCGATCTGGCGACAGAGCTCGGTGGTCGCCGCGACGGCGTCTTCATAGGTGTACATGCCTTCCCTGCCTTGAGTGTCGAAATCCCGCACGATCATGGCGCAATGGCATCAGCGGCTTCCACGCGCAATAGGCTGAACGCACTAGAAGAGCGCTCCAGTGGCGGTCCCTCGTGTCGCCAGTCCCCCTTGAGCGGATCGCCGCCCCGGGCGATCACCACGACCGCTCGGATCCGTCGATGATCGGACAGCTTGCGCTGGGCCAGCATGGCGTCGCGGTCATCCAGCCGCACCCGGCGGGGCAAATCGGCCACCCGCAACCGCCGTACCGCGAGCGGCGGGCCGGGCTGATCCACCGCCAGCGCCAGCACGAAGACACTGTCCTCGGGCCGCACCCGCTGCGCCACCACGGGCGCCAGACTGACCTCTACGTCCAGCCCCGGCGTGGTCAGCGCCTGACCGGCGGCCCGCGCCGCCGCCTCCGACCGGGCGACGCCCTGGGCGAGGGTGCCGCGCAGGGGATCCGTCGGCGGCAGCACGGCGACCAGGCGCTGCCAGTAGCCTGCCGCCTTGGCGTAGGCCCCGCGTTCGTAGGCGGCCATGCCCAGCAGGCCCAGGGTGGTGGGCTCGCCGGGATTGGCGGCCAGGGCTTCGTCGGCCAGGGCCTGGGTGCGGGCATCCAGCTGGCGCCCGGCGGCGAAGAAACGGGCCTGGGCCAGTTGCCCGAGGACCTCCGCGCGCCGGCCATCGCGCTGGATGACCTGCTCGAAGGCGGCCGCGGCATCCCTGTAGCGACCCAGGCCGGCATAGGCCCGTGCCAGCAGATACCAGTTGTCGGTCGCCTGGGGTTGCAGCCGCGTCGCTGCTTCTAGATCAGCCAGCAGCGCCTGGGGCGAAGCCGGCGCCATGGCGAGGCGCTGACTCAGCTGCAGCGCCGGCCAGGCGCCAAGCAGCAGATAGAGTCCCAGGGCCAGGACCGGGCCGCCCAGGGCGACCGCGATACCCAAGCGCCGGCCGTGGCGCAGTGGCGAAGAACCCTCCGCGGGACTGTCGGCGAGCAGGCTGCGGCCGGCCTCGGCTTCGGCCAGCGCCAGCGCCTGGGCGTCCAGTTCCCCCCGTGCGGCCCGTGCCCGGGCCTCGGCCAGGCGTTCCTGATAGAGCGCGCGATTGAGCACCGCCCGCTGATCCGCCATGACACGTCCACCGCGCAGCAGCGGCACCAGCAGGATCAGCACCGCCAGGATCAGCAACAGCCCTGCCAGCCCCCAGAAGGTCAGCATCTTGGCTCCTCCTCCTGCGCCTGCAGCGCGGCCAGTCGCTGGCGCTCGGCGTCGCTCAGCGTAGGCTCCGGGCGGCGCCGCCGCGTCAGGACCAGCAATAATCCGGCGCCACCCAGCAGACCCAGACCGGGCAGCAGCCAGAGCAGCAGGGTGCGCCCCTCGAAGGGCGGCCGATAGCGGATGAATTCGCCGTAGCGCTGCTCCAGGTGGGCGATGATCTCGTCATCGCTCTGCCCGGTCGCCATCAGGCGCTGGATCTCGCGGCGCAGATCGCCGGCGATGGGCGCATTGGAATCGGCCAGGTCCTGGTTCTGGCACTTCGGACAGCGCAGTTCGCGAGTCAGCGCCTGGAAGCGCGCGCGTTCGGCGTCGTCGCGAAAGCCATAGGGATCGATGG
Source organism: Pseudomonas sp. AS2.8 (assembly GCF_014190935.1). Classification (NCBI taxonomy): domain Bacteria; kingdom Pseudomonadati; phylum Pseudomonadota; class Gammaproteobacteria; order Pseudomonadales; family Pseudomonadaceae; genus Pseudomonas; species Pseudomonas sp. AS2.8. Next base: position 675,691 of record NZ_JACHVV010000001.1, on the reverse strand, counting down.
CCGCCTGGCTCAGGGTCGACCAGATCAGCAGCATCAGCAGCCAGCCCAGCCTCATGGCGTCGCCACCAGGGCCTGGTAGCGCGGCCCGAGCTCTTCGTCCCAGACGCGCTGATCGATCACCCCGACATGGCGATAACGCACCACGCCGCGGGCATCGACGAGAAAGGTTTCCGGCGCGCCATAGACACCCAGGTCCAGACCCAGCCGGCCTTCGTCGTCACGGATATCGAGCTGGTAGGGGTCGTGGAATTCCGCCAGCCAGCGGCGGGCGCTGGCCTGGTCGTCCTTGTAGTTGATGCCGTGGATCACCACGCCCGCGGCCTTGAGTCGCGTGAGCAGCGGATGCTCTTCCCGGCAGGCCACGCACCAGGTGCCCCAGACATTGACCAGCGCCGGGCGGCCGAGCAGATCCTGCCGGGTGAACAGTCGCTCATCCTGCACACCTGGCAATGAAAACGCTGGAAAGGGTTGGCCGACCAGCGCCGACGGCAGGGCCTGGGGATCGCGATAGAGTCCGCGAAAGAGCAAGCCGGCCAGCACCAGAAAGGCCAGCAGCGGCAGGCAGAGCAACAGGCGACGGCGCATCAGCGGGACTCCGCGGCAGAGGCAGGGGAAGACGACCGCCGGCGGCGATAGCGTGGATCGGCCAGGGCCAGCAGGCCACCCAGGGCGGTGAGCAGGCCACCCAGCCAGATCAGCCGGACGAAGGGCTTGATCTGCAGGCGCACGGCCCAGGCGCCCTGCCCCAGCGGCTCGCCGAGGGCCACATAGAGATCGCGGGTCAGGCCGGCGTCGATGGCGGCTTCGGTCATCACCGCGCCACTGGCCAGATAGCGGCGTTTTTCCGGGGTCAGCAGGGCCACCACCCGCCCCTCGCGCTCGACCTGCAGCAGGGCGCGTTCGGCGGTGAAGTTGGGCCCCTCGTAGTGCTGGGTGCCGGCGAAGCCGAAGCGATAGCCCTGGAGTTCGACGTGCTCGCCCGGCGCCAGGCGCAGATCGCGTTGCACATCCAGCTGGCTGGCCAGCACCACGCCCAGGGCCAGCACCGCCAGCCCCAGGTGGGCCAGGTGCATGCCCCAGTAGCTGCGCGGCTGACTGCGCAGGCCGCGGCGCCAGCCCAGCGTCGCCACCTTGCCCAGCGCATCGCGCAGCGCGGTCAGCAGGATCCAGGCCGCCAGCGCCAGCACCGCCAGGATCGCCGCCCGGGGCTGGTCCAGCCACCAGCCGGCCAGCCCCGCCAGCAGGGCGCAAGCCAGCAGGACGGGCGCCAGCAGGCGCACCAGCCAGCGACCCGGACTGCTTTTCCAGCGCACCAGCACCCCGACGCCCAGGGCCAGCATCAGCAGCGCCATCAGCGGCACGAACAACAGGTCGAAATACGGCGGCCCCACCGACAGCTTGGCGCCGGTCAGGCTGTCGATGATCAGGGGATAGAGGGTGCCGAGCAGGACCGTGGCGGCGGCGGTCACCAGGATCAGGTTGTTGACCAGCAGCAGCGCCTCGCGCGAGGCCAGGCCGAAGGGGGCCGAGCCGCTGAGCGCCGGCGCGCGCCAGGCGAACAGCGCCAGGGAGCCGCCGACCACCACCAGCAGGAAGGCCAGGATGAAGACACCGCGGGTGGGATCGCTGGCGAAGGCATGCACCGAGGTCAGCACCCCCGAGCGCACCAGAAAGGTCCCCAGCAGGCTGAGGGAAAAGGCGGCGATGGCCAGCAGCACCGTCCAGCCCTTGAACAGGCCGCGCTTCTCGGTCACCGCCAGGGAATGCAGGAGCGCCGTGCCCACCAGCCAGGGCATGAAGGAGGCGTTTTCCACCGGATCCCAGAACCACCAGCCGCCCCAGCCCAGTTCGTAATAGGCCCACCAGGAGCCGAGCACGATGCCGCAGCCGAGAAAGGCCCAGGCGAGCAGCGTCCAGGGCCGTGCCCAGCGCGCCCAGGCCGCGTCCAGCCGACCTTCCAGCAGCGCTGCCAGGGCGAAGGCGAAGGCCACCGAGAAGCCGACGTAGCCCATGTAGAGCATGGGCGGATGCAGGATCAGCCCCGGGTCCTGCAGCAGCGGATTGAGGTCGTTGCCCTCCCGCGGAAATTGCGGCAGCAGGCGCGCGAAGGGATTGGAGGTGGCGACCAGAAAGGTCAGGAATCCCGTGGCCACCAGCCCGAGGATGCCCAGCACCCGCGCCAGCAGCGCCTGGGGCAAGGATCGCGAACAGCGCGCCACCGCCAGACCCCAGCCCGCCAGGATCAGCGCCCAGAGCAGCAGCGACCCCTCGTGGGCGCCCCAGGTGGCGCTGACCCTGTAGTACCAGGGCAGGCGACTGTTGGAATTGGCCGCCACATAGGCCACCGAGAAGTCGTCCTGCAGAAAGGCCCAGGTCAGGGCGGCGAAGGACAGCGCCAGGAACAGCCACTGGCCGAAGGCGGCCGGGCGCGCCAGGCGCATCCAGTCGGCCTGGCCGCGCCAGGCGCCCAGCAGCGGCAGGGTGCCCTGCACCAGGGCCATGGCGAGCGCCAGCAGCAGGCAGAGTTGCCCGAGCTCCGGGATCATGGCGCCGGCCTCGCGCCGTCCAGCGGCCGTCCGGCCTGGCGCAGCGCCTGGCTCACTTCGGGCGGCATGTATTTCTCGTCGTGCTTGGCGAGGATCTGATCGGCCACCAGGCGCCCCTGGTCGTCGAGTCGGCCCAGGGCCACCACGCCCTGCCCCTCACGGAACAGATCCGGCAGGATGCCGGCATAGTTCACCCGCACCTCCTGCTGGAAGTCGGTGATGACGAAGCTCACCGCCAGGGAATCCGCGGCGCGCACCAGGCTGCCCTTCTCCACCATGCCGCCGGCGCGGATGCGGGTGGCGGGCGGCGCCTCGCCCCGGGCGATCTGGCTCGGCGTATAGAAGAGGTTGATGTTCTGCTGCAGAGCGCTGAGGGCCAGCGCCGCCGCGCCCCCTACGCCCAGCAACAGCAGCAGGATCCACAGCAGCCGACGACGGCGGACCGGATTCATGGCCGCCGCTCCCGCTGCCAGCGCTGGCGCAACTCCCGCGCCAGGCGCCGTCGCGCCTGCCAGCCGTGCAGCAGCAGGCCGCCGAGGATGACCAGGGTCAGGCCAAAGGCCGGCCAGACATAGAGACCGTGACGGCCCATGCCGAGAACCTGCGCCCATTCCACGCCGCTCACGCGCCCTCCTCGCCCAGCTCCAGGCGTACCCAGCGGCTGCGCCACTCGCGCCTGAGCACCTCCAGGCGCATCCGCTGCAGCAGCACACCGGCAAAGAACAGATAGAACGCCAGCACCATGACCAGCAGCGGCAGCCACATGGCGGCGGGCATCGGTGGACGCTCCACCAGGCTGAAGGTGGCCGGCTGGTGCAGGGTGCTCCACCACTCCACCGAATACTTGATGATCGGCAGATTGACCGAGCCCACCAGGGCCAGGATGGCGCAGGCGCGGGCGGCGCTCTCGCGATGCTCGATGGCCTGCCCCAGGGCGATCACGCCCAGATAGAGAAACAGCAGCACCAGCATCGAGGTGAGCCGGGCGTCCCAGATCCACCAGGTGCCCCAGGTGGGAATGCCCCACAGCGACCCCGTGGCCAGGGCGATCACCGTCATCCAGGCGCCGATCGGCGCGGCCGCGCGCAGGGCCACGTCGGCCAGCTTGAGGCGCCAGACCAGGCCGATGGCCCCGGTGACCGCCAGCAGCAGATAGCAGGACTGCGCCAGAAAGGCCGCCGGCACATGCACATAGATGATGCGGAAGCTGTCGCCCTGCTGGTAGTCCGGCGGCGCCAGGAACAGCCCCCAGACCAGGCCGACGGCCAGCAGCAGTCCGGCCAGCGCCAGGCAGGGCCCCTGCAGGCGACCGGCCAGGCGATAGAAGATGGCGGGAGAGCCCAGGCGGTGCAGCCAGGTCCAGTTCATGTCGTCCTCGTCATTGGGCCGCGCCGATGCGCAGGCCGGCGGCGACCGCCAGGGGCGCCAGGGTCAGGGCCAGCAGGGTCAGGCAACCCAGCCAGAGCAGCAGCCCCGCCACCGGCATGCCAAGACGCGCGGCGTCCAGGGTGCTGGCGCCGAGGATCAGTACCGGGATCTGCAGCGGCAGGTTCAGCAGCGCCAGCAGCAGCCCGCCACGAGCCAGGCCCACGGTGAGGGCCGCGCCAATGGCGCCGATCAGGGTCAGGGCCAGACTGCCCAGGGTCAGGGCCGCCAGGGTCGCCGGCAGGGCCGCGGCGGGCAACCCCAGCATCAGCGCCAGCACCGGCGTCAGGGCCACCAGGCCGAGGCCGGCGAAGCACCAGTGCACCAGCAGCTTGAGCAGGACCAGCAGCGGCAAGGGCTGGGGCGCCAGCAGCCAGAGTTCTAGCGAGCCATCCTGCCAGTCGCGGCGAAACAGGGCTTCCTGGCCGAGCAGCAAGGCCAGCAGCAGCGCGATCCACAGGAGGCCTGGCGCCAGCGCGGCCAGCTGCTGGCTATCGGGGCCCAGGGCCAGGGGAAAGAGGGTCACCACCAGGGCATGGAAGGCCAGCGGCGTGAGCCACAGCGCCGGACGGCGACAGGCCAGGCGCCCTTCGCGCCGGAGGAAGGCCAGCCAGGCGCCGCTCATCGGCCACCGTCCAGCCAGAGCAGCCGATGACGCTCGGGGACGACCTCCAGCTCGCGGTGGCTGGTCAGCACCAGGCCGCCGCCTGCGGCGCAATGGGCGCGCAGGCGCTCTTCCAGCTGCGTGCAGGTGATGGCGTCGAGGGCGGTGAAGGGTTCGTCCAGCAGCCAGAGCCGCGGCGGTTCGGGCAACTGCAGCCGGGCCAGGGCAACGCGGCGGCGCTGGCCGGCCGACAGCTGCCCGCAGGGCTCGTCCGCCCAGTCGGCCAGCCCCACCGCCGCCAGCGCAGCCCGGCAGGCTTCCCGGCTGGTCGGGCGCCACAGACTGGCCAGGCTGTGAAGATTTTCCGCCGCGGTCAGCCCCTCGGCGATGCCGGGCGCATGACCCAGCCAGAGCAGTTCGGCCGCGGCCGGTCGGCGCACCCTACCCGCATCCGCTGGCAGCAGTCCCGCCAGGATGCGCAGCAGGCTGGTCTTGCCACTGCCGTTGACGCCGCCGATCTGCAGCGACTCGCCCGCCGCCACGCTCAGACTCAGGTCGTCGAACAGCAGGCGACCGCCCCGTTCGCAACGGAGCGCGACGGCGTCGAGCAGGGGCTGATTCAAGACAGGGGATCTCACGGCACTAAAGTCGGTCGGGCGCTGGCCGTTAACCCGGCACACGCCCTTTAAGGCGCGCCATTATACACAGGCGATTCCACCGGACCTGCCCGATGACTTCCATCTCCGCGATCCAACCCAGCGTCGGCGTCACGCCCGCCCTGCCCGTCCGGGCCGCGGCGGCGCAGGCGTCGGACGCGGGGGCGCAGATCCTGCAGGCCCTGCAATCCCTCGACGACCTGATTCCGCCCGGCAGCACGGCCACCGCCGAGGTACTCGCCACTCGTCCGGCCGGCCAGAGCTTCCAGTTCCTGCTGCAACTGCAGCTGGCCGAGGGCGGCAGCGTCCTGCTCACCACCCAGAGTCCGACCAACAACCTGCCGGTGGGCAGCCAGCTGCTGGTGAGCACCCTCGGCTCCACCCAGCTGGCGGTGCTGCTGCAGAGCCTGGAGGGCGACGCACCACCGCCGCCGCTGCAGCAACTGGATCTGCGCCAGCTGCCGGTGGGCACGACCCTGCAATTGCGGGTGCTGAGCAGCCTGCTGCAACAGCCACCCGGCGCGACGCCCACCTACGAGGTGATCGCCAAGGCCTTGAGTTCCAGTCTCGAAGGTCGCCAGCTCAAGCTGGAATCGCCCCGCCCGGTCCCGGTGGGCAGTCTGCTGACCGTGGTGATCAAGGACAGCCAGGAGGTCACGGTACTGCCCATGGCGCAGCGCCTCGACCAGCTCGACATCGATCGCCAGCTGCAGGGCCAGGGGCAGCGCCAGCTGTCGATGAATGCCCTGCTGCAATGGCTGGAGGACGTTCCCGAGGCTGAGCTGCCGCCGTCGGTGGGCGCGGCGCTCAAGTCCCTGCTGGCCAATCTGGAAACCACCGAGGCCCTGGGCACGCCCCAGGGCTGGGCTCGCGCCCTGGCGCGCAGTGGCCTGCAACTGGAGCAGCAATTGCTGGATCGCGGCGGTCCCGATCTCCAGGAAGACTTCAAGGCCAACCTGCTGCGCCTGGTGGATCGCCTGCTGGCCAGCGTACCGGGCGAGGCCCTGCGCAATCCCCAGGTCGCGATCCAGACCGCCCAGCAGAATCTGCCCGATGCCCTGCGTCGGGCGCTGGGGGACGCCGCCACCGCCAGTCGCCAGCCCACCGCCCTGGACTTTCCCCTGGGCGAACGCGATGGTCGCGGCCTCAGTGCCGCCAATGCCGAACTCGACGAATTGCTGCAACTGGCCACGGGCGTTATCGCCCGCCTGCAGACCCACCAGCTGGCCAGCCTGGCCCAGACCCAGGTCCTGCCCGATGGCTACTACCTCTCCACCTGGCAGACCGAGATTCCCTGGCGCGATGGCGAGCGCCTCGGTGCGGTGCAGGTGCGCTTCCAGGAAGAACGACCGCCGCCGGATAACCGTGGTGAAGCCCGCGACAGCCTGTGGAAGGTGGAACTGGCCTTCGACCTGGCCCCGCTCGGGCCGCTGCAGGTGCGGGCGCAACTGGCCAGCGGCCGGCTGTCGAGCGAATTCTGGGCGGAAAAAGGCGCCACCGCGACGCTGATCGATATCGAATTACCCCATCTGCGCGAGCGCCTGCTGGCGGCCGGCTTCGTGGTCGGCGACCTCAGCAGTCGCCAGGGCCGTCCCGCACGCCATCCGCGCACCACCCTCGAACAACGCTGGATCGACGACACCGCATGAGCACACCCACCGCCCGCCAGGCCATCGCGCTGTCCTATGACGGCAGCAGCGCCCCCATCCTCTCCGCCAAGGGCGATGCCGAACTGGCCGAACTCATCCTGGCCACGGCCCGGGAGCACGAGGTGCCCATCTACGAGAACGCCGACCTGGTGCGGATCCTGGCGCGCCTGGAACTGGGCGCGGAGATCCCCGAGGCGCTCTATCGCACCCTGGCCGAGATCATCGCCTTCGCCTGGCACCTCAAGGGCAAATGCCCGGCGCACCTGGCCGACCAGCCGGATCTGTCCTCGGGGTGGGAGCGGATGCCGTAGGATTGGATACCGGCGCAGCCCTATCTGCTTCGGAACAGGCCAGTGGAAAACGCTGCGTGGTTTTCCACGCTACGCAACTGGCGCAGGGTGGGAGCGGATGCCGTAGGTTGCGGTTGAGCGTAGCGAAGCCCAACAGCCAGGCTTCGGAAGCCCGGTGAATCCCGCCCAGACCCCGGCAGCGTTGGGCTCCAGTGACCCCGCCATAAACCATCGCCTTCGCCTGGCACCTCAAGGGCGAATGCCCGACGCAACCTTATCCACCGCGGAACAGGCCAGTGGAAAACGCTGCGCGGTTTTCCACGCTACGGAGCTGACGTCGGGGCGAGAGCGGATGCCGTAGGTTGCGGTTGAGCGCAGCGAAGCCCAACAGCCGAGCCTCAGCGGCCCAGCTAACTCCGCCCAGACACCGGCAGCGTTGGGTTTCAGCGACCCTGCAACGAATGCCCGACGGCGCCCTTCTCGGCCACCTTGGCGGCGTCCCACAAGGCATCCATCTCTTCCAGGCTGGCTTCCTGGGGCGCTCTGCCCTGGGCCTTCAGGCCTTCTTCGATATAGCGAAAGCGCCGTTCGAACTTGGCATTGGCCTGGCGCAGGGCATCTTCCGCATCGACCTGCAGGTGCCTCGCCAGATTGACCATCACGAACAGCAGATCACCGACCTCTTCCGCCACCTGGGCAGCCTGGCCGTTGGCCATGGCCTCGCGCACCTCGTCCAGTTCCTCCTGGATCTTGGCCACCACCGGCGTGGCATCGGCCCAGTCGAAGCCGACATTGGCCGCACGCTTCTGCAGCTTGGCCGCACGACTCAGGGCCGGCAGCGCGGCCGGCACGTCGTCCAGCAGCGACAGCTGCTCCGGCGCCGCGGCCTTTTCCGCGCGCTCCTCGGCCTTGATCTCTTCCCAGCGGCGCTTGATGGTCGCCTCGTCCAGCCGCGGCAGGTCCAGCGGGCCATGCAGGTCGCCATCGGGAAAGACATGGGGATGGCGCCGCACCAGCTTGCGGGTGATGCCATCCACCACCTGGGCGAAGTCGAAATGGCCATCCTCGCGACTCAGCTGGCTGTAGTAGACGACCTGGAACAGCAGGTCGCCCAGCTCGTCGCGCAACTGGGGGAAATCCCGCTTGGCGATGGCGTCGGCGACCTCGTAGGCCTCTTCCAGGGTGTGGGGCACGATGCTGGCGTAGTCCTGGCGCAGATCCCAGGGGCAGCCGTGGCGGGGATCGCGCAGCCGGGCCATGAGGTGCAGCAGGTCGTCGAGCTGGTACATGGGTGAATCCTGTCGCTGGAAAAAGAACGAGGCGCCAGAGGCGCCTCGCGGGGTCGTCGTCACGCCACTCAGGCGGCGCGGTTACGCCGGGCTTCGATGATGTTGGGCAGCTGGGAGATACGTCCGAGCAGGCGCCCAAGGGCGTCCAGGCCGGGGATCTCGATGGTCAGCAGCATGTTGGCGGTGTTTTCCTCGCGGTTGGAGCGGGTATTCACCGCCAGCACGTTGATCCGCTCGTTGAGCAGGATCTGCGAGACATCGCGCAGCAGACCGGAACGGTCGAAGGCCTTGATCACGATGTCGACCGGATAGGTCTGCACCGGCACCGGGCCCCAGCTCACCTGGATGGTCCGTTCCGGCTCGCGACTGGCCAGCTGCAGGGCGTTGGCGCAATCCTGCCGGTGGATGGTCACGCCACGGCCGAGGGTGATGTAGCCGACGATGGCATCGCCCGGCACCGGCTGGCAGCAGCCGGCGATCTGGGTGAGCAGGTTGCCCACGCCCTGGATCTGCACGTCGCCACGCTTGCCCGGCTTGTTGGTGGGCTTGCGCGGTAGCAGATCGAGGGTATCCAGGCCCTTGTCCGGCTCCACCAGCTGCTGGGCGGCGTGCATCACATGGGCCAGGCGCAGATCGCCGGCGCCCAGGGCCGCCAGCATGTCCTCGGAGGCCTTGTAGTTGACCTTCTCGGCCAGGGTGTTGAAGTCCACCGGGGGCAGTGCCAGGCGCGACAGCTCGCGCTCGACCATGGCCTTGCCGGCGGCCACGTTCTGGTCGCGCGCCTGGAACTTGAACCAGTGGACGATCTTGGCCCGGGCCCGCGAGGTATTGACGTAGCCGAGGTTGGGGTTGAGCCAGTCGCGGCTGGGCGAGCCCTGCTTGCCGGTGATGATCTCCACCTGCTCGCCGGTCTGCAGCTGGTAGTTCAGCGGCACGATGCGGCCGTTGATCTTGGCCCCGCGGCAGTTGTGGCCGATCTCGGTATGCACCCGATAGGCGAAGTCCAGCGGCGTCGCTCCCTTGGGCAGGTCGATGGCGTGGCCGTCGGGGGTGAAGACATAGACCCGGTCCGGCTCGATGTCGACCCGCAGCTGATCCGCGAGACCGCCGATGTCGCCCAGTTCCTCGTGCCACTCCAGCACCTGGCGCAGCCAGGAGATCTTTTCCTCGTAGTGGTTGGAGGCCGACTTGACGTCGGTGCCCTTGTAGCGCCAGTGGGCGCAGACCCCCAGTTCGGCCTCTTCGTGCATGGCGTGGGTGCGGATCTGCACCTCCAGCACCTTGCCTTCCGGACCGATCACCGCCGTGTGCAGGGAACGGTAGCCGTTCTCCTTGGGATTGGCGATATAGTCGTCGAACTCGCGGGGAATGTGCCGCCAGAGGGTATGCACGATGCCCAGCGCGGTATAGCAGTCACGCACCTCGGGCACCAGCACCCGCACCGCGCGCACGTCGTAGATCTGGCTGAATTCCAGGCCCTTGCGCTGCATCTTCCGCCAGATGGAATAGATGTGCTTGGCGCGCCCGCTGATGTCGGACTTGATGCCGGTGGCGGTGAGTTCGTCACGCAGCTGCTGCATGACGTCGGCGATGTACTGCTCGCGATCCAGCCGCCGCTCATGCAGCAGGGTCGCGATCTGCTTGTACTGCTGGGGCTCCAGGTAGCGGAAGGACAGGTCCTCCAGCTCCCACTTGATATGGCCGATACCCAGGCGGTGGGCCAGGGGCGCATAGATGTCGGCGACCTCGCGGGCCACCCGGTTGCGGCGCTCCTCGGTGGCGTTCTTGACCGCGCGGATGGCGCAGGTGCGCTCGGCCAGCTTGATCAGGGCCACGCGCACGTCGTCGACCATGGCCACCAGCATGCGGCGCAGGTTGTCGACCTGGGTCTGACTGCCCAGCACCATGGACTTGCGCGGATTGAGACTCTCGCTGATCGCCGCCATGCGCAGCACGCCTTCGATCAGCTTGGCCACCACCGGCCCGAAATGCTCGGCCGCCGACTCCAGGGTCGCCTTGCCCTCGCGCACCGCCCGATAGACGATGGCGGCGATCAGGCTGTCCTGATCCAGCTTGAGGTCGGCCAGGATCTCGGCCATCTGCAGGCCGGTGTGGAAACTGGAAGTCCCCTCCGCCCAGGTGTGCTCGACCTGCCCGGAATTCTCTTCCGCCGTGCGGGCGAAGCCGCAGGCATCCAGCAAGGTCTCGCGATCGAGATTCGGATCCACGCTCTGGATGTGATCCAGCCAGGCGTGGAGGTTGATGCTGCCATCGACGTTGACTGGCTGATGCGCTCTGACCTGTACCATCTACCCCTTCCTCACGGCGTAGCCTTCTCGCCGGATTGGCTCGCATCGGTTGGCGAGCCGTCGTTACCCGGGCATCCTGCCCGCTTCGAACAGCACCATGGCTTCCACATGGGCGGTCTGCGGGAACATGTCGAGAATGCCCGCTCTTGTCATGCGATAGCCCTGTCGGACCAGCTCTCCGGCATCCCGTGCCAGGGTGGCCGGATTGCAGGAGACATAGACCAGCCGCCCGATACCCAGGCTCCTGAGCTGCCGGACCACTTCCAGCGCACCGTCGCGCGGCGGATCCAGCAGGGCCAGCGAATGGCTGCCCAGATCGGCGGGTAGCGGGTTCGACAGGTCCACCTGTAGAAAGTGCGCGTTGCCGATGCCGTTGTCACGTGCATTTTGTATTGCCCGGGATGTCATCGCCGCGACCCCTTCGATACCGGTGACGGCCGCTGCCTGTCGCGCCAGCGGCAGGGCGAAGTTGCCCAGCCCGGAGAACAGATCGAGCACCCGGTCGTCCGCCGTCGGCGCCAGCCAGTCCAGCGCCTGGGCGACCATGGCCTCGTTGATGGCGGCATTGACCTGGACGAAGTCGCCCGGCTGATAGGCCAGCGTCAGGTCCCAGGCCCCCAGCCGGAAGCCCAGCCTGGCGTCGGCCCGATCCGGCTGCGGCTCACCCTTGCCCTGCCACCAGAGCTGGACGCCAGCCGCCGCGCAGAAGTCGCGCAGGCGTGCCTGGTCGCCCGGCAGCAGCGCCTGGGTATGACGCACCAGCACGGCCGTTGCCGTTCCCTGGAAGAGTTCGACATGACCGATCGCCTGGGGCCGCTCCAGCCCGCTCAGCAGGTCGGGCAGCGCGCGCAGCAGCGGCTGCAGCTCCGGCACCAGCACCAGGCAGTCGTCGGGGGTGACGATGTCCTGGCTGGCCTCGGCGCGAAAACCCACTTCCAGGCGGCCCTGGCGTTCGTCCCAGCGCACCGCGATGCGGGCGCGTCGGCGATAGCCGAATTCGGGACCGACCATGGGCGCGGCCCAGGCCAGCGGCTGCACCCCGGCCAGCCGGCGGAACTGCTCGGCCAGGGCTTCCTGCTTGAGGGTCAGCTGATCGGCATGGGGCAGGTGCTGCAGGGTGCACCCGCCGCAGCGGTCGGCCACGCTGCAGGGCGGTGTACGCCGCAACGGACTGGCCTCGAACACCCTGAGGGTACGGGCCTCGACCACCTGGCTGCGGGCGCCGAGCACCCGCGCCTCGACCTGCTCGCCCGGCAGGGCGCCGGCGACGAACCAGGTCCGCCCGCCTTCGCGCGCGATGCCGCGCCCGTCATGGGACAGCCGCTCGATGCCCAGCAGCTGCCGCTTGCCGGTCGGTACCCCGGTCGCCCGGGCGCCACCGGCCGGTTGGAAACGCAGCCCGCCGCCGCCTCGCTTAGCGCGCGTCATAGACGCCGGTCGACAGGTAGCGATCGCCTCGGTCACAGATGATCGCGACGATCACCGCATTGTCCACTTCCCGGGCGATGCGCAGGGCGCCCGCCACCGAACCACCGGACGACACGCCACAGAAGATGCCTTCTTCCCGCGCCAGGCGGCGCATGGTGTCCTCGGCTTCCTGCTGGCCCATGTCGATGATGCGATCCACGCGGCTGGCCTCGTATATCTTCGGCAGATAGGCCTCCGGCCAGCGGCGGATGCCGGGGATGGCCGCGCCCTCCTCCGGCTGCAGACCAACGATCTGCACCTTGGGATTCTGCTCCTTGAGGTAGCGCGAGGTACCCATGATGGTCCCGGTGGTGCCCATGGAGCTGACGAAATGGGTAATGCTGCCGTGGGTCTGGCGCCAGATTTCCGGCCCGGTCCCCAGGTAGTGGGCCACCGGATTGTCGCCATTGCCGAACTGATCGAGGACCTTGCCGCGGCCTTCGGCCTGCATGCGCGTGGCCAGATCCCGCGCGCCTTCCATGCCGTCTTCCTTGCTCACCAGGATCAGCTCGGCGCCATAGGCGGTCATGGCCGCCTTGCGCTCGGCGCTGGAGTTGTCCGGCATGATCAGGATCATGCGATAGCCCATGATGGCGGCGGCCATCGCCAGGGCGATTCCGGTATTGCCGGAGGTGGCCTCGATCAGGGTATCGCCGGGCTGGATGTCGCCACGGGCCTCGGCCTGGCGGATCATCGACAGCGCCGGGCGGTCCTTGACCGAACCCGCCGGGTTGTTGCCTTCCAGCTTGAGCAGCACGGTACTGCGGGTGTCGCCGGCCAGGCGCTGCAGGCGCACCAGCGGCGTGTTACCGATGCAATCGGCGATGGTGGGATAGTGCAGACTCATGAATCAGCTCGTTCCGCCAGGGGTGAAAGCCCTCCATGATACTCCCAAAGCCACGCCGACCCTACCCGTCCGGCGCCTGGCTAGGGCCGGCGCGTGGCGGCGCCGTCGCTGGCCACCTCCAGGGCGGCGGGCAGACTCAGCGACAGGATGCCCTCCGGACCCAGGTTGGGCTGCACCTGGGGGGTCACCTGCATCCCTGGCAGTCCGCCGAGGCGTTCCGCCAGCCGCCTGGCGGCATCGGGCGCGACCTTGCGGGTCAGGTCCTCGCTACCGGAATACAGCCAGAGCTGCACCGGCCGGGCGCCACCCACGCCCTGGAATTCCTGAGCCCGCTTGAGGATGAAGCCCTGCTGCCAGCCATAGGCGACATCGCTCGCCACGTAGCGCTGGAAGGCCTGCGGCTGCCGATAGAGGGTGTCGAGCACGAAGAGTCCGCCGTAGCCATGGCCCCAGAGGGTCTGGCGATTGGGGTCCACCGGCACGCTCTGGGTCAGCAGTGGCTTGATGCGCTGTTCGATCAGGTCGAGAAAGGCCCGCGAGCCCCCCGCCGGCCAGTCCTTGCGCACGTCGTCGCGCGTGCGGCCATTGCCCACCGCCGGGGTGTAGTCGTAGGTGCGTTCCTGCATGGCGTCCGCAGCATCGGCGTAACCGATAGCCACCAGCACCGGCGCACTCTTCAGTTTATGAGGGGACAGCCAGACATCCTGGAGTTGCGCCAGGGCGGCATCGCCGTCGAGCAGGAACAGCGCGGGATATCCCATCATCGGCGCCGGCTGCTTGGGAATGCCGATATAGACCCGATAGCGGCGCTTGCCGTCCGCCGAGTCGAGCAAATGCGTCTCGAAGCTGTAGTACATCGACCCCCGCTCCACCAGGGTGGTCTTCTTCGGCTCCTGGGCCTGGGTCGACGCCATCCAGCCGGTCCCCAGCAACAGGGCACCCGCCAGCATCAGACTGCAACTCTTCTTCAAAGGATCTCCTCGAACGCGACCGCACCGGAACGACCGGCAGTCCCTACCAGACCGCCGATGGGGTCAATGGTTGTGCACCCCGGCCAGGGACCGTGGCAGCCTTCGCGGATTTTCGCGAATCGGCGCGCCAGGGGGTGCGACCCCTTTCGCAAAGACTCTCTTTACATTTGGTAAAGGGGTTAGACTCGCCAAATTTCCTCGGGGGACGCGCAGTGCTGGACGAATTGGGACTCAAGGGGCGCATCCTGCTGTTGAGCGTCCTCCCGACCTGCTGCATGGCGGCCCTGCTGGGGGTCTACTTCAGCTGGGTGCAGCTGTCCGACATGCGCAGCCAGCTCATCGAGCATGGCCAACTGGTGGCCCAGCAGATGGCCCCGCTCATCGCCCCGGCCATGCGCACCGGCGACAACGACCAGCTCAACCGTATCGCCCAGCGCGCCCTCGACCAGGCCGATGTCCGGGCCATCAGCTTTCTGGATGCCGATGGCAACCTCCTCGCCCACGCCGGTCCGTCGATGACCGTGGAGCTCACCGGGCGCGACTACCAGACCATCAGCATGAGATCCGGGCTGGACATCACCCACTTCAACCTGCCGGTGCAGACCCATGACCTGCGCCTGACCCGCAGCGACGGCAGTCCGGCCACGCCCCAGACCCTGGGCTGGATCCAGCTCGAACTCTCCCATCACGCCACCCTGCTGCGCGGCTATCGCAACCTGGTGGCCGGCCTCCTGCTGATCCTGCTCGGCCTGGCCTTCACCGCCTTCATCGCGGTACGCATGGGCCGCCGCATCAACCGGCCGCTGCAGGTGATCGCCCAGGGGGTCAGCCAGTTGCAGGAGGGTCGCCTGGAAACGCGCCTGCCGATCCAGCTCGGCAGTCCCGAATTCGACGAACTGGCGACCGGCATCAATCGCATGGCCGAAGCCATGGAAAACGCCCAGTTCGAGATGCAGAACAACATCGACCAGGCTACCGAGGACGTGCGCCAGAATCTGGAGACCATCGAGATCCAGAACATCGAGCTGGACCTGGCGCGCAAGGCGGCGCTGGAGGCCAGCCGCATCAAGTCGGAATTCCTGGCCAACATGAGCCACGAGATCCGCACCCCGCTCAACGGCATCATCGGCTTCACCAATCTGATGCAGAAGAGCGAACTGACCCCGCGCCAGCAGGATTACCTGAGCACCATCCAGAATTCCGCCGAGAGCCTCCTGGGCATCATCAACGAGATCCTCGACTTCTCGAAGATCGAGGCCGGCAAGCTGGTCCTGGAGAATCTGCCGTTCAACCTGCGCGACATGATCCAGGACACCCTGACCATCCTGGCGCCTTCGGCCCATGAAAAGCACTTGGAACTGGTCTGCCTGGTCTACCGCGACACCCCGACCCACCTGGTCGGCGATCCGCAGCGCCTGCGCCAGGTGCTCACCAACCTGGTGAGCAACGCCATCAAGTTCACCCACTCCGGCACCATCGCCGTGCGCGCCATGGTCGAGGAAGAGACCGACGACCACGCCCAGCTGCGCATCAGCGTCCAGGACACCGGGGTCGGCCTCACCGACGAAGACCGGCAGATGCTGTTCCAGGCCTTCTCCCAGGCCGACAACTCCCTGACCCGCCAGGCCGGCGGCACCGGGCTCGGCCTGGTCATCTCCAAGCGCCTGATCGAGCAGATGGGGGGCGAGATCGGCCTGGAGAGCATTCCCGGCGAGGGCTCGGAATTCTGGATCACCCTCAACCTGCCCAAGGCCCATGGCAGCGTCGAGAGCCACAAGCGCATCGCCCTGGCCGGCCGCCGCGTCGGCCTGGTGGAGCCCCACCCCCTAACCCGCCAGGCGCTGCAGCACCAGCTGGAAGAATGCGGCTTGAGCGTGGAGCCGTTCGAGACCCTGGAGCAGCTCAGCGAAGCGGTCGCCCACCCGGCCTCCGGCAAGCTGCCGGTCAGCCTGGCGGTGCTTGGCGTCAGTGCCCGCAGCGTCCCGCCGGACCTGCTCACCGAGCGCATCTGGGAACTGGGCCGCCAGGACTGCAACACCCTGGTCTATTGCCCCACCACCGACCAGGCGGTGTTCCACGCCTCCCTGCCGGATGTGCATTGCCAGCTGCACTCCAAGCCGGCCTGCAGCCGCAAGCTGGAGCAGGCGGTGGCCGAGCTGCTCAACCAGCGTCCGCAACGCAACGAAAGCGGCGGCCTGGGCATCACCGACCGGCCGCCGCGGCTGCTCTGCGTGGACGACAATCCGGCCAACCTGCTGCTGGTGGAAACCCTGCTGACCGATCTCGGCGCCCAGGTCACCGCGGTTGAGAGCGGCTACGCGGCGGTGGAAGCCGTGCAGCAGGAGCGCTTCGACCTGGTGTTCATGGACGTGCAGATGCCCGGCATGGACGGCCGCCAGGCCACCGAGGCGATCCGCGACTGGGAAGCCAGCGAAGGTGGCACCCCGGTGCCCATCGTCGCCCTTACCGCCCACGCCATGGCCAACGAGAAACGCGCCCTGCTGCAGAGCGGCATGGACGACTACCTCACCAAGCCCATCAGCGATCGGCAACTGGCCCAAGTCATCCTCAAGTGGACCGGCCTGCGCCTGCTGCACAGCTCGGCACCCGAGGTCGCCAGCCTCAACAGCGGCGGCCAGGACATCTCCACCCTGCCGGTGATGGATGCCGACGAAGGCCTGCGCCTGGCCGCCAACAAGCCGGACCTGGCCAAGGATCTGCTGAGCATGCTGCTCGCCTCGCTGGCGGCGGATCGCCAGGCCATCCGCCAGGCGCGCGAAGACGGCGATCGCATCGCCCTCATCGAGCGCGTCCACCGCCTGCATGGCGCCACCCGCTATTGCGGCGTGCCCCAGCTGCGCGCCGCCTGCCAGCACAGCGAAACCCTGCTCAAGCAGGGCGCGCCGACCTCCAGTCCGGCACTGGAAGAACTGGACGCGGCCATCGTCAATCTGTCCACCCAGGCCAAGAGCCCGCTGTAGCGGGCTAGTCCTCGAAAAGCCTCAGCTGCAGGGCCGCCTCGCGCAGATCGGTCAGGCGCACGCCCACACCGAGCAGCCGTACCGGCCGATTACCGCGCCGGTAGGCCTGCTCCAGCAGGCGCCGATAGCTGTCGAGATCACGACCGGCGCCCTGCTGCTCCAGGGTGGTCTGGGTGAAGTCGTGGAACTTGACCTTGATGAAGGGCCGCTCCGGGCGATAGCGATCGGCCAGGCGCGTCAGCCGCTCTTCGAGCTTGGCCAGCAACTCGGGCAATTCCTGCGCACAGGCGGCGGCATCGGGCAGGTCGCGGTCATAGGTACGCTCCACGCTGGCCGATTGCCGCTGGCTGTCGACCTTGACCTGGCGTTCGTCGATCCCATGGGCCAGCGACCAGAGACGCTCGCCGAAGCTGCCGAATTCGCGTAGCAGATCGAAGCGCGACCAGGTCTGCAGATCGCTGCAGAGGACGATGCCCCGGCGCTTGAGCTTGTCGGCGGTGACCTTGCCCACGCCATGCAGCTTGGCTACCGGCAAGGCGGCGACGAAGTCGTCGACCTCGTGCGGGGCGATGACGAACAGCCCGTTGGGCTTCTTCCAGTCGCTGGCGATCTTGGCGAGAAACTTGTTGGGCGCGACCCCAGCGGACACCGTGATGTTCAACTCCTGCCACACCCGCTTGCGGATATCGCGGGCGATCAGGGTCGCGCTGCCGTTGAACAGCTCGCACTGGGTGACATCCAGATAGGCTTCGTCGAGGGACAGTGGCTCGATCAGCTCGGTGTAGTCCTGGAAGATGCCGTGGATCTGCCGCGACACCTCCTTGTAGACCTCGAAGCGTGGCTTGACGAAGACCAGGTCGGGACAGAGCTTTTGCGCCTGATGCGATGACATGGCTGAGCGCACGCCAAAGGCCCTGGCCTCGTAGTTGCAGGTGGCGACGACCCCGCGGCGATCGGGGGTCCCGCCTACCGCCAGCGGCTTGCCGCCCAGGCGCGGATCGTCGCGCATCTCGATGGACGCATAGAAGCAGTCACAGTCGACATGGATGATCTTGCGCTGGCGCTTGGGTGGGAGCTGAACGGGAGAACTGTCCGGAGCCATGAAGGGAGATGCCGGGCCGGGCTTGGCGGCTGATTATCCGTACAGTAAGCCAAGACCGCCCGGATTTGTCCATGGCGGACGACGAATCGCCCGTCAACCGACGTCTTGCAGCAGGCGTTGCCGGTGGACGACCTCTTCGCGCAGCTCATCGACCACCGCCTTGAGGTCATGGGCATGGTGCAGCTGATCGTAATAGAGGTGGCGCTCGGCGATCACGCCGTCGGGCGTGGTGATCATCAACCGCGCGAAATGCTCGCTGCGCTCGAAGAACTCGATGCGACCCAGGCCCTGGAGATGTTGAAGCAAGGTTTCCAGCAGGAGATTCATGGCGGCCCCTTGGACTTTCCTGGTCAAACGGTTCGGTCGCGCTGCCCATCGTCGAAAGGTGCACCCTCGTCGCCGGCGATGACGGTCCGATCTTCTATATGGCCGGAACGAACATGGCGGGACGTGGTGTCCAGCAATTCCTGCGCGGCGGCGCGGAGCGTCTGCATGTCGTCGACGAGCAATTCGACTTTCTCCACGACCTGAAGTGCCATCTCCGACGCACCTTTGGCACTGCTGCCGGTAAGCGCCAGAGAAAGATTGCACAACTGGGCGACCAGTGTCGCTATATCGTGATCCATCACGCGCATGATGCGCTGATCCAGACGACTCGAATCCTGGGAAGGCTGCATGAGGTTCTCCATAACACCCAGCGAGGATAGCACATGGCCACCACCCGCCTTAGCCGCTTAGCGGCGTTTTGCTATCACCTTCTCACTTGATCGCACAGGGGCCCTCATCGGGTTTTGCGGACCCTTTGCCGCCGAGACAGGTCGACTGAGGACGTACCTCTAGGAGAACCCTCATGAAACGCCCTCTACTCATGTCCTCTGCCCTGCTCCTCAGCCTCATGCTGGGTGGCTGCTTCGATCGCGACCAATCGGATCAGCAGAATCGCTCCAGCGGCGAAAAGGCGTCGGTGCAGATGCAGAAAAGCGACGGCGACAAGTAGGCCCGCCTCTGCTTGGTAAATAAGCCTTTGATGAATATTAAATTTTTTCTTGACGAATTTTTTCTTGGCCCTATACTGAGCCACATCGGACGCGGGATGGAGCAGTCTGGTAGCTCGTCGGGCTCATAACCCGAAGGTCGTTGGTTCAAATCCAGCTCCCGCAACCAAATTCGAAAAACCACTCTCTTGAGTGGTTTTTTTTTGCCCTGAATTTGACCCGGTTCAGATCCAGGCGGTGCGAACTCTGTAGCTACAAGAGCTACAAAGGTTGGTATAGAGCTTTTTTATCTGTACAAGGCTTGGCAAACCGCGCGCGACCAGTAATCTGACGCGCGTTCCTGTCTAGAGGAGTTTGCATGACTGCACCTGATCCAGCCAAAGAGGTCTCCTCGAAGCCGGCATCCCCTGCGGACCACCCTGTTTCGCCGCCTCAGGCGCTGCCCTGGCGTCTCCTGGAGCGCCTGACGGCCTACCGGCAACCCATCGAACTGGGTCTGACGCTGGTGTTGTTCGCCGCCGCCCTGGTGGTCTGCTGGCATCTGCTGAGCAGCATCGATGGCGAAGCCCTCCACGATGCCCTTCACGATATTCCACATTCTTCCCTGATCGGCGCGCTAGTCGCCGCGGCCGCCGGCTTCACCATCCTGCTCGGCTACGAGTGGTCGGCCATGCGCTTCGCCGACGTCAAGCTGCCGGCACGCGCCTGGACCATGGGCGGCCTCACCGCCTTCGCCATCGGCAACGCGATTGGCCTGTCCATGCTGTCCGGTGGGTCGGTACGCTATCGCCTCTATGCCCGCCAAGGCCTCAGCGCCCTGGAAGTGGCGCAGATGACGGTGTTTTCCAGCCTGGCGCTGGGCACCGCGCTGCCGCCCCTGGCCGCCATCGCCGCCCTGACCAATCTGCCGGCGTCTACCCAGGCCCTGCGCGTTCCGGAAGCGGTCATCGTCACCGTGTCCGCGCTGATCCTGATCGGCTATGCGGTCGGTATCCTGGCGCTGCGCCGCTGGCGAGTGCCCGAGCAGCCCTGCGCCCATGCCCTGCACTTCCGCATCGGCAAGCGCGCCCTGCGTCTGCCGACCCTGCGGCTGTCCGTGCTGCAGCTGGTGATCACCATCCTCGACGTGACCGCCGCCTCGATGGTGCTCTATCTGCTGCTGCCCACGGCGCCGCCCTTCGGTGCCTTCCTGCTGGTCTACCTGCTGGCGCTGGCCGCCGGGGTGCTCAGTCACGTGCCGGGCGGTGTCGGCGTGTTCGAGGCGGTCCTGCTGGCCGCCTTCGCCAACGAGCTGGGCGCCGCCCAACTGGCCGCGGCGCTGGTGGTCTACCGCCTGTTCTATGTGCTGCTGCCGTTCGTGATCGCCTGCCTGGTGCTGCTGTTCAGCGAAGGCCGCCGCCTGCTGTCGAACAGTCCGGCGGTACGGGTCGCCTCCGGCCTGGCGGCACCCATCCTCGCCATCCTGGTTTTTTTTTCTGGGGTGGTGCTGCTTTTTTCTGGGGTCACCCCTGAAATAGACACCCGCCTGGAGGGCATGGACTTCCTGCTGCCCCAGCGGTTGATCGATGCCTCCCACCTGGGCGCGAGCCTGATCGGCGTCGTCTGTCTATTGCTGGCGCAGGGACTGCGCCGGCGCCTCTCCGCGGCTTGGGCGGTGACCTTGGTCTTGCTGCTGCTGGGCTGCCTGCTGTCCCTGTTGAAAGGTTTCGACTGGGAGGAAGCCTCCATTCTGGCGATCACGGCCGCGCTGCTCGCCATCTTCCGCAAATCCTTCTATCGCCGCAGCCGGCTGATGGAACAGCCCTTCTCGCCGCTGTACGTGACCGCCAGCATCTGCGTGGTCGCCGCCTCGGTGTGGCTGCTGCTGTTCGCCTATCAGGACGTGCCCTACGACACCCGTCTCTGGTGGCAATTCGCGCTGGACGCCGATGCTCCGCGCGGGCTGCGTGCCGCCCTGGGCAGTTCCGTCCTGCTGCTGATCATCGCCCTGGGCTGGCTGCTGCGCGCCGCGCCGCCGCCCATCGAAGCGCCCACCAGCGCCGAGCTAGAGCGCGCCTTCGGCATCGTGCGCAAATCCAGCCAGCCGGACGGCGGCCTGGTGATGACCGGCGACAAGGCGCTGCTCTTCCACGAAAGCGATGACGCCTTCCTGATGTACGGGCGGCGGGGTCGCAGTCTGATCGCCCTGTTCGACCCCATCGGCCGCTCCCAGCCCCGCGCCGAGCTGATCTGGAAATTCCGCGACCTCTGCGACCTACATCATGCACGGCCGGTGTTCTATCAGGTGCGGGCCGAGAACCTGCCCTTCTACATGGACATCGGCCTGACCGCGCTCAAGCTCGGCGAAGAGGCCCGAGTCGACCTGCATGCCTTTGATCTCGACAGCAAGGGCAAGAAGGACCTGAGATACACCTGGAATCGTGGCCAGCGCGACGGCCTGGCGATCGAATTCCACGCCCCGGGCGAAGCGCCGCTGGACGAGCTCAAGGCGATCTCCGACGTCTGGCTGGAAAGCAAGCAGGTACGCGAGAAGGGCTTTTCCCTGGGTCGTTTCGATCCGACCTACCTCAAGCACTTCCGTATCGCCGTGGTGCGCTTCCAGGGCAAGGCGGTGGCCTTCGCCAACCTGCTGGAAACCGAACGCCCCGATCTGGCCAGCATCGACCTGATGCGGGTCACCGCGGATGCGCCCAAGCAGACCATGGAATTCCTCATGCTGGGGTTGATCCTGCACTTCAAGGCCGCCGGCTTCGCCCGCTTCTCCCTGGGCATGGTCCCGCTGGCCGGGCTGCACCCCCGCCGTGGCGCCCCCATCACCCAGCGCCTGGGGGCCATGGTGTTCAGACGTGGCGAACAGTTCTATAACTTCCAGGGGCTGCGGCGCTTCAAGGACAAGTTCGATCCGGAATGGGAACCGCGCTACATGGCGGTGCCCGCCGGCCTGGATCCCCTGGTCGCCTTCGCCGATACCGCCGCCCTAATCGCCGGGGGTTATACCGGCCTGGTCAAACGTTGAGACTCCTATGCTGAAACGTGCACTCGCAGTACTGCTCGTCATCCTGCTGATCGCTGGAGGCCTGGGCTGGTGGTGGCTCCATCGCTGGCCGTCGGCGCCCCAGGTCAAGGTCCTGGAACAGCCGGATGGCCGCTTGCTGACCATGGCCGCACCCAAGGGCGAGCCGCATGCCCGCGTGGTCCTCGCCACGCCGTCGGACCTGCAGCTGGCGGATGCCGACCTGCTCGGCCTGGCGACCAACACCGGCGCCGAGATCGTCCAGTACGAGGTCAAGGTCGCCAACAGCTGCCAGGCGCAGAACGACGACTTCACCCAGGCGGCCAAGCAGCTGAGTGGCGCCCCGACCTTCGTCGGCGGCATCGGCCCGGGCGCCGCCCGGGCGTGGCGCTGGCTGACGACCCAGGACAATCCCAAGGCAGCGGCCCTGAGCGTCGGCTTCAACCTGGAAACCCTGGATTGCCCGGATGCCCTGCCGGCCAAGGCGGCCGCTGGCCAATGGCACATCGCCTGGAACGATCATCCGACCGACGATTCGGCCATCTTCGTGCGTCAGCAGAGCAATGCCGACCTGACCATCGCCGACTACGGCACTGCCCTGCCGGTGGTACTGCGTACCCAGCTGAAGAATCGCCTGCTGGGGCAGCACAACGACATCCCGACCATCGAGATGCCCGCCGATCCGGACGTCAAGCCCGGCCATCCCGATGTGGTGACCATCTTCTACTCCGGCGACGGCGGCTGGCGCGACATCGACCGACTCTCGGCCCAGGCCATGAACGAAGCCGGCTATCCGGTGGTCGGCGTCGATGCGCTGCGCTATTTCTGGCAGCACAAGAGCCCGGAACAGGTGGCGGCCGACCTGGCCAACCTGATGCAGGAATACCGCGAGAAGTGGAACGCCAAGCACTTCGTGCTGGCGGGCTACTCCTTCGGCGCCGACATCCTGCCAGCGGTCTACAACCGCCTGCCCAAGGCGGATCAGGACCAGGTGACCTCGCTGCTGCTGCTGGCCTTCAGCCGCAAGAGCAACTTCGAGATCGCCGTGGAAGGCTGGCTGGGCAAGCCGGGTGACGAAGCCGATACCCTGCCGGAAACCAGCAAGATTCCCGCCGCCAAGCTGTTCTGCGTCTATGGCGAGGAAGAGAAGGACGACAGCGGTTGCACCCAGGCCGGTCAGCCGGGTGAGAAGCTGGGTCGCCCGGGCGGTCACCATTTCGACGAGAACTACGACAAGCTGGCCGACTTCATGGTCAAGGCCATCGAGGCCCGTACGCCGCAATAGCGTATCTCGTCCGGGCCTGCGGGCCCGGACGAACGGCCGGAACAAGGAACCGGTCTCCAGCGGTCTATGGCTGCAACAGCCACGGAGACCCCCGACATGAGCACACCGCTTTCCGCCGATGCCGCCAGCAAGATCCTGGTGGATGCCTTCCAACCCCTTGGCTGCGTGGTGTCCTCCGGTGCGGATGGCCACGACCTGGCCCTGGGCGTGGTCGATGCCCAGGGCAAGACGCTCTATACCGAAGAACAGCTCAGCGAGGGCGACTACAGCGATCCCCTGCGCCTGGCCGGCTACATAGGCACGGTGCGCAGCGAGCTGGAAGGCCGTGGGCAGACCCTCGACAGCTGGCAGATGCCCTTCATCACCGATCCCGACGCCCTGCCGCCCCCGGTGTTCAACTAGGCAAAGAAAAGGCCCCTGTTGGGGCCTTTTTTCTTGCTGCACCGGACTAGATCTCGACCTGGGTACCCAGTTCGATCACCCGGTTCACCGGCAGCTTGAAGAATCTCAGGTTGCCGTTGGCGTTCTTCATCAGGAAGACGAAGAGATTCTCCCGCCAGGGCGCCATGCCCAGCCGCTTGGAAGCGATCACCGTCTCCCGACTGAGGAAGTAGGTGGTACGCATCGGGGTGAAATCGAGCCCTGGATAGGGGCAGTGGCTGAGCGCCAGGGGAATGTCCGGTTCGTCCATGAAGCCATAGTGCAACACCACCCGGTAGAAGCCGTCACCGAAGTCCTCGACCTCGATGCGCTCGCCGCGCGATACCCGCGGGCGGTCTTCGTAGCGCACCGTGAGCAGCACCACCTGCTCGTGCAGCACCTGGTTGTGCAGCAGGTTGTGCAGCATGGCATGGGGGACCACGTCGGTACGGGCGGTGAGGAACACCGCGGTACCCTTGGCGCGGAACGGCGGCTGGGCGCGGATGCTGCTGATAAAGATCGGGAGCGGCAGGGCACCGTCGTCCAGGCGCTCCACCACCAGTTGCCGGCCCCGCTTCCAGGTGGTCAGCAGGATGAAGATGATGACACCGGCGATCACCGGGAAGGACCCGCCGGAGAGGATCTTCGGCGCATTGGCGGAGAAGTACAGCACGTCCACCAGCAGGAAGCCGATCAGCAGCGGCACCATGATCCAGCGCGGCCATTTCCACAGCAGCAGGATCACCGCCGACACCAGGCAGCTGGTGATCAGCATGGTGCCGGTCACGGCCACGCCGTAGGCTTCGGCCAGGTTGGCCGAGGACTGGAAGGTCAGGATAAGGAAGATCACCCCCAGCATCAGCGCCCAGTTCATCAGCGGGATGTAGATCTGCCCCTGCTCCTGGCTGGAGGTGTGCTGGACCTGCATGCGCGGGATGTAGCCGAGCTGGATGGCCTGCCGAGTCATGGAGAAGGCACCGGTGATCACCGCCTGGGAGGCGATGACGGTGGCCAGGGTTGCCAGGCCGATCATCGGCAGCAGCAGCCACTCCGGCGCCAGCAGATAGAAGGGATTGCGCACCGCCGCGGGATCGGCGAGCAGCAGCGCGCCCTGGCCGAAGTAGTTCAGCACCAGCCCTGGCAGCACCAGCAGCAGCCAGGCCCGGGCGATGGGCTTGCGCCCGAAGTGGCCCATGTCGGCGTAGAGCGCTTCGGCACCGGTCAGCGCCAGCACGGCCGCACCCAGCACGATGAAGCCCTTCACCGGGTTGTCGACGAAGAATTGCACCGCCCAGTAGGGATTGAAGGCCTTGAGCACCTCGGGTTGCTGGACGATGCCATAGACGCCCAGGGCGCCCAGGGTGGTGAACCAGAGCACCATCACCGGTCCGAAGAATTTGCCGATGGTCGCGGTGCCGCGCTTCTGGATGGCGAAGATGCCGACCAGGATCACCAGGGAGATGGGTACGACCCAGGCGTCCAGGCCGTCGAAGGCCAGTTCCAGGCCCTCCACCGCCGACAGCACCGAGACCGCCGGGGTGATCATGCTGTCGCCATAGAAGAGCGCGGCGCCGAACAGCCCCAGCAGCACCAGGGTGGTGGCCAGGCGCGGCGAGCCCTGGGCGGCACGCCGGGCCAGGGCGGTGAGCGCCATGATGCCGCCCTCGCCCTGGTTGTCGGCACGCATGACGAAGGTGATGTACTTGAGGGTCACCACCCAGATGAGCGACCAGAAGATCAGCGACAGGATGCCGAGCACGCTATCGTGATTCAGCGGCAGGCCATAGTGCGGCGAGAAGACTTCCTTGAGGGTATAGAGAGGACTGGTGCCGATGTCGCCGTATACCACGCCGGTGGCGAGCACGATCATTCCCAAGGCCGAAGGGGCTTTACCACCGTGCTCGTGTTCCGGACGGCTCATGCAGGGCTCCTAGAGTCTAAAATCGGCGCATCCTGCGCCGAAGCGGCGTCAGGATCAAGTTGAAAAGGCCGGTAGCCAGGCGCGGCAACCTCTCAGCGCAGCGCCTTACGCACCATAGACTCCTTGGTCGGCAAAAAGCTCTGTGCGGTCGCCACAACCTGCCTGCCCCTTCCAACCAGCGGCAGAGATGGCTAGAATCGCGCGTTTTTTGATCAAGGCGCCTCCTGAGCGCCCGCCGAGGTTAGCCCATGTCCATCCAAACGTCCGCCCCCAAGGTCGGTTTCGTCAGCCTCGGCTGTCCCAAGGCCACCGTCGACTCCGAACGCATCCTCACCCAGCTGCGCATGGAAGGCTACGAGATCGTGCCGACCTATGAAGACGCCGACGTGGTGGTGGTCAACACCTGCGGCTTCATCGACAGCGCCAAGGCCGAGTCCCTGGACGCCATCGGCGAGGCCATCGCCGAGAACGGCAAGGTGATCGTCACCGGCTGCATGGGCGTGGACGAGGGCAACATCCGTGGCGTGCATCCCAGCGTGCTGGCGGTGACCGGGCCGCAGCAGTACGAGCAGGTGGTCAATGCCGTGCACGAGGTGGTCCCGCCGCAGCTGGAGCACAATCCGCTGATCGACCTGGTGCCGCCCCAGGGCATCAAGCTGACCCCGCGCCACTACGCCTATCTGAAGATTTCCGAGGGCTGCAACCACAGCTGCAGCTTCTGCATCATCCCCTCCATGCGTGGCAAGCTGGTCAGCCGCCCGGTGGGTGACGTGCTGTCCGAGGCCGAGCGCCTGGTCAAGGCGGGCGTCAAGGAGCTGCTGGTGATCTCCCAGGACACCAGCGCCTACGGCGTCGACCTCAAGTACAAGCTGGACTTCTGGAACGGCCAGCCGGTCAAGACGCGCATGCTGGAACTGTGCGAGGCGCTGTCGGGCATGGGCGTCTGGGTGCGCCTGCACTACGTCTACCCCTACCCCAACGTCGACGACGTCATCCCGCTGATGGCCGCCGGCAAGCTGCTGCCCTACCTGGACATTCCCTTCCAGCACGCCAGTCCCAAGGTGCTCAAGTCCATGAAGCGCCCGGCGTTCGAGGACAAGACCCTGGCGCGCATCAAGCGCTGGCGCGAGATCTGCCCGGAGCTGACCATCCGCTCCACCTTCATCGTCGGCTTCCCCGGCGAGACCGAGGAAGACTTCCAGTACCTGCTGGACTGGCTCACCGAAGCCCAGCTCGATCGCGTCGGCTGCTTCCAGTATTCGCCGGTCGAGGGCGCACCCGCCAACGAACTGGGCCTGGAGCCGGTGGCGGACGAGGTCAAGCAGGCGCGCTGGGAGCGCTTCATGGCGCACCAGCAGGCCATTTCCGCAGCACGCCTGCAACTCAAGATCGGTCGCGAGATCGAGGTCCTGATCGACGAAGTGGACGAGCAAGGCGCCATCGGCCGCTCCTACGCCGATGCCCCGGAAATCGACGGCAACGTCTATGTCGACAGCGCCAATCCGCTGCAGCCGGGCGACAAGGTCTGGGTGCGGGTCACCGACGCCGACGAGTACGACCTCTGGGCAGAGGCGCTCTGACCGCTAGCTAGTCGTGCAGACGGTGGGTGCCTGGCACATGGGCATGCCCGGCCGCACTGCAGCTGGCGGTGGTCGCTGACGGCGCCGCCGGCTGACCGAGTTCGCGCAGGATGCCGCAACGGTCACCCTCGCCCTCTCCCTGGCAGTGGCGCCTGAGGGTCACCAGCTGCTCGCGCAGCTGATTCAATTCGCGGATGCGCACCTCGACATGATGCAGATGGGCACCGATCAGGGCATCCACCTGGGCACAGCCGGGTTCGGGGGTGTCGCGCAGGGCCAGCAAGGCGCGAATCTCTTCCAGCGTCATGTCCAGCGAACGGCAATGGCGGACGAACACCAGACGCTCGACCTGACTGTCGTCATAGCTGCGGTAGTTGCTGCTGCTGCGCGCGGCCGGACTCAGCAGCCCTTCCCGCTCGTAGTAGCGGATGGTCTCGACCGCGCAATCGGTACGTCTGGCCAATTCGCCGATCTTCATCACTCTGTCTCGTTCTGCTGACGGGCGCCCAGCCTGCGCCGCTCGCCGCTTCGGAGCAAGAGGCTAGCGGAAGTCCGGAAGGTGCTTAACCGCGGCTTTTCCAGGGAGGCGCTGCCGGAGAAGCGAATCGCCCGGGGAAGGGGCTGAGACCTGCCGTGGCGGCTGGCCAGACAGCACGACGCCCCGGCGATGAGTGGGTCGCCGGGGCGTCGAGACAGCGGCCAGACTAGTTGGCGTTGTTCTGGTAGAGCGCGGAGACCCGGTTCGGATGCTCCGACTGGAACTGCGTTTGCGCATTGGCACGGATCGATTTGTTCGATACGTCGCGGCTGGCTGCGGAGGCCGTACCCGACAGCAGACCCATGAACAGGACGGCGACGATGGCTTGGACACCCAGGACTTTCATAGCGAATACCTCTTGGTTGTGCTGTTTCGATAGACACAGCGTACTACCAGTACTAATTCGCCAGAAAGAGCGCTTTTAGAGAGTGATATTTACCTACAAAGCAAAGATCGCCTGGGAACTTCCAAACCTGCTTTGAGCGACCCTAACTCGACCAAGGCCTCTGGCCCGGCTATCGCAGATCGCTCAGGTGCTTTTCCAGCCCCATGGCGCGACCGGCGCCAACACTGGTCAGGTGGAAGAAGCCGTAGTCTTCCAGGTAGGTCCAGCGACTCCGCGGTCCGCTTCCCGCCTCCCCGTGCTGGCACTCCAGGGTCTTGGCCCGCCCACCGAGGCTCGCCAGCACCTTGCGTGCCTCGCCTTCACCCACCACCTTGCAGGACAACCTGATTTCGCGCTGCTCGGTGCCTTTGAGATTGCCGGTCAGGGATTGCCGCGCCTGATAGCCGACCTGGCTGCCGACGGCGAGGGCGCGCCAGTCGCCGCTGAAGGTCAGTTGGTCCAGGCTGGCCACTTCCTCCACCGGCAGACTGCCATTGTCGATACGGGTCCGGCGAACCAGGTCGATCAGCCCGCGCCAGTTGAGCGAATCGACCCGGGCCGCCTTGCCCTGCGCACTGAAGCGCAACAATCCGGGCTGCGGGCCGGGGCTGACCTGCACCTCTTCGCGATAGGCATGAGTCTGGCCTTCGTAGCGGCTCTCGCCCTCCTCCACGAAGCGCTGTACGGCCACCCGCGGCGCCGGCAGTGCCTGTGCCTTCAGCGTCTGCAGGGGCTGTGGCTGGGCCGCGGGCAATTCGCCAGGCGGCGGCGGTGCGGCCGGTGGGGTGGCAACGGCCCTGACCCCGTCCAGGCGTGGCATGGCCAGCAGGGCGTCCCGGCGGTCACAGGCGGCTTCCAGCAGCGTACGCCGCTCGACCGGTGCCGCCGTGAAGGCTTCCTGGCCCTGGGCGCCTACCTGGCTGTCGGTCACCCGCCCGCGATCGTCCAGGCCGTAGCGCGCCAGCAGCAGATAACGGCGCGCCGTGCAATCGGCGGCCAGGGATTCGCGCCACTGGCGCACCGGAGCGCCATAGTGCGGTGTCTGCACCGCGACGGCCAGTTGCTGACCGCCCCAGAAGCGGCGTACGCCGTTGGCATCCAGCAGGCTGTTGCGGTCGATCACCAGGGTGTCACCACCGGGGCCACTGGCGAGGGCGCGCCAGTCGGTGTTGGCCGGCTGGGCGCAGAGCGCCGCCACCTCGGGACGCTGCTTGAGCGCCGTGACCTTGGCCGCGCTCAGAGGCAGCGGCGCGGCATAGGCATTCACCCGCCCGGGATAGACCCGCTGAGCGCCGTCCAGGTAGAGCAGTTCGGCCTGGTCAGCCGCGCAATCCAGGGATACCAGGGCGGAACCGCCATCCGCCAGGGCGAGCGCCAGCTGCAGGCGGGAACCCTCACGAAGAACGCTTTCGGCGATGACCGGACGGGCGAAGAGGTCGTCGGCACTGGTCGGGGGCTCGACCGGGGCCTGCGGGGTGCTGCAGCCAGCCAGGAGCGACAGCAGGCAAAGGGCGGAAAGACGGCTGGAGATCATGGATCCTCTCGACAGGGAACCGCGAAAGATGTCGCGAACAGCAAATTGACCTGAACGAAATGCGTCTGGCGCGGATCAATAAAGGAAGCATGCCGCTTGGCATGACCTCCCCCGTTTCCCAACACGAGGTGCATTCATGAATACCGATCAGATCATAGGCAACGCCAAAGACGCCACCGGCAAGATCCAGGATAGCTTCGGCGCCGCTACCGGCAATGCCGACTGGCAAACCGAGGGCAAGGCCCGTCAACTGGAGGGCAAGCTGCAGGAGCAGTATGGCCAGGCCATCGACTGCGCGCGCAATGTAACCGCCGACAAGCCCTTCACTGCCCTGGCCATTGCCGGCGGTGTCGGTTTCGTACTGGGCGTACTGCTTTCGCGCTCCTGATCGGAGACGCGGGGCTGGCTTCACGCCAGCCCCAAACAAAAAAGGCCTGTCTAGACAGGCCTTTTTTGTTTGGGGCTCATTAGCGCTCCAGGGTGACGAGGTGCCGGTGCACCGCATCCACGATATCGCCGATGTTGAACGGCTTCTGGAACACGGCATCGAACAGCTCCGAACTCTCCTGGGCCAGGTGCGCCTGGGCTCCGCTCATCAGGATGATGGGCAGATGTTGCAGACCCTGACGTTCGCGCAGGGCCTCTGCCAGCTCGCGGCCGTTCATCACCGGCATCATGAAATCGGTGATGACCAGTGACGGTAGTTCTCGATCGAAGACATCAAGCGCGCGGCGACCGTTGCTCGCCTTGACCACCATGTAGCCTTCGTCTTCGAGGGCGAAGGCCAGGATGTCCGCTATCAGAAATTCGTCATCGACTACCAGTATCGTCGTCATCTGGAGATTCTCCCACCCGACGCGATCATGGTTGTGTTGAGGGCATGGCTGAACCTGACAGTACCTTCACCATGTCTTTGAATGCCTTCTTCAGTTCTATTCCCGAATCGTCTATCACCAGCTCGCACAGCGCGGGATCGTAGATGCTGTCCCTGACCTTAAGGATCGACAGCACCCGCTTGATCTCGGCTTCGGCCTCGACGAATCGCAGCAAAATCAGATTGTCCACCATGCTGGAAAGTTCGGGCGCCGGCGCGGCGATGTCCGCGCCAAAGACGTCACGCAATTCCCAGGTGGCTAGAACTGTGACGCCCTGGGTACGCAGCTCGTTCAGTAGCGCGCTGAAGTATTCGATGAGCCGTCCCTGCGGCAGGGCGAAGCGGGCGATGGCGCCCAGGCTGTCGATCACCAGACGCTTGATGCCGTGCTGCCTGACCATTGCCAGCAGCTTGAGACCCACCTCGTCGAGGCGCATCTCGGTGGTGGGTTGCCAGTGCAGATGCAGGGCGCCCGCGTCGACGCGGCCGGCCAGGTCGAGGCCCAGGGCACTCGCCTTGAGCAGCAATCGCTCAGGGGGTTCGTAGAAGCCGAACATCAGGGCGGGTGCTTCCGGCGTGCAGGCCGCCAGGAAGTTGAGGCTGATGGAGGTCTTGCCGGCCCCCGAAGGCCCCATGAGCAGGGTGGTCGAACTCTCTGGCAGGCCGTTTTCGATCATCGCGTCCAGCGACGCCATGCCACTGGGCACGCGCTGGTGGCCGACGCGATAGCTCGAGCCGGCCGACGGATCGCGATACAGCGTCTCCAGGCGCGGAAACACGGTGATGCCGGCATCGGAGATGGTGAATTCGTGAAAGCCCGGCAGCGCGCCGCTGCCGCGGGTCTTGCGCAACGCCAGGCGGCGGATGGTGCGACTGCCGATCTCTTCCTCGTGCAGATCCAGCACCCCGTCGACCATGGTGTGTTCGGGGCTACCGTCTTCGAGGCGCGCACTGGTGAGAAAGATCACCGTGCAGCCGGCAAAGGCCGCATGGCCCTGCAACTCGGCGATGAATTTCTTGGTGTCGATGGGCGTTTCCGCACGCGAGCGGGCGTTGAGCAGGCCATCGACCACCAGCAGACTGGCCTTCTGCCGGCTGATCTCGCGCCGCAGCAGGCGTACCACCTCGTCCAGGCCCTCGCCTTCCATGGTGTCGAAGGCACTCAGGTACTGGACCTGATCACCGATGCAGGAGCGATCGAAGAAATCCAGCGTGGAAAAGAACTGGAACATCCGCTCGTGGGTTTCCGACAGCATGGTCGCGAAGAGCACTCGCCCGCCGCCGCGCACATGGTTGAAGGCGATCTGGTTGGCCATGATCGATTTGCCGGAGCCCGGACGGCCCTGGATGACATAGGACGCGCCTGCGACCAGGCCTCCCTTCAAGATCTCATCCAGCCCCTGGATACCGGTTACGACGCGCTCGAGTCGATTCAAGAACGATGCCCCAAACTGATGGTGTGTCTGGACGCCCACCCTGGGCGTCCGGTCCTTCGCAGCAAGAGCCTATAAGGGTGCTGCGCAAATAGCCAGCTAGAGGGCCTGGCCTCAGCCGCGTTTGCGAATCAGTCCTTCCTGGGCCACCGAGGCCACCAGCTGACCGGCGCGGTTGTAGATGCTGCCGCGACACAGGCCCCGGGCACCGCCGGCCCAGGGGCTGTCGATGGCGTACAGCAGCCAGTCGTCCAGGCGGAAGTCGCGATGGAACCAGACCGCATGGTCGAGACTGGCGATCTGCAGCGAGCGATCCCAGAAGCTGGTGCCATGGGGCAGCAGCGAACTGGGCAGCAGGTTGAAGTCCGAGGCGTAGGCCAGCAGATAGCGATGCAGCGCCGGCTGGTCCGGCAGATCTCCGGTGGCGCGGAACCAGACGTGGCGGACCGGCTCGGTCGGCTCCGGCTTGAAGGGATCGGTGAAGACCACCGGGCGCATCTCGATCGGTCGTGGTCCCAGCAGCTTGTCGCGCAACGGTGCGGGGATCAGCTCGGCATAGCGCTGGGCATGGGCGATCTCCGACTGCAGGGTCTCGGGTGCGGGCACCTCCGGCATGGTCGTCTGGTGCTCGAAGCCCGGCTCCTCGACATGGAAGGAGGCGCTGCAGAAGAAGATCGGCTGCTCGCCCTGGAAGGCGGTGACCCGGCGGGTGGAAAAGCTGCCGCCATCGCGGATGCGATCCACCTGATAGGTCACCGCCTCCACCGCCGATCCGGCGCGCAGGAAGTAGCCGTGCAGCGAGTGCACCCGGCGCTCCTCCGGCACGGTCTGGCTGGCCGCCGAAAGCGCCTGTCCCAGCACCTGTCCACCAAAGAGCTGGGGAAAGCCGAGATCCTGGCTGCCGCCTCGATACAGATCGGGGGCCAGGGATTCGAGGGTCAGCAGATCGACCAGGTTGTCCAGCACCTTGCTCATGGGGAGGGTTCCTTGACAGAGAGTGGTCATCATACGCAAAACCGGTCAAATCCTGTGCGTTCGCCGTGCTTCCAGACACATTGCTCATCGTATGACGATAACTGGTGGAGCTTGTGGCCGCATAAGCGGTCACAATGAAGGTATCGCTGTCCGCTCGCAGGCTTCCTCTCCATGACCGAAACCGCCAACGCTTCGTCTCCCCACCCTTCCGCAGCGCAGATCGCGGAACTGGGCAAGGGCCTCGGACACGACGACATCTTCTTTGCCGCCGTGAAGAAGACCCGGATGCCGATGATCGTGACGGATCCGCACCAGCCGGATAATCCGATCATCTTCGCCAACGAATCCTTCCTGCGTACGACGGGCTATGCCCTGGACGAGGTGATGGGGCGCAATTGCCGCTTCCTGCAAGGGCCCGACACCCGCCCGGAGCACATCGCCGAAATCCGCAATGCCGTACGCGAGCAGCGCGATTGCGACATCGAACTGCTCAACTACCGCAAGGACGGCTCGACCTTCTGGAACGCGCTGTTCATCTCGCCGGTGTTCGATCACGAAGGGCAGCTGCGCTACTACTTCGCCTCGCAGCTGGACGTCTCCCGTCGGCGCGACGCCGAAGACGCCCTGCGCCAGGCGCAGAAGATGGAAGCCCTGGGCCAGCTCACCGGTGGCATCGCCCACGACTTCAACAACCTGCTGCAGGTGATGGTCGGCTACCTGGATATCCTGAGGATCAACCTGGACCGGCCGGAACTGGACAAGGACAAGGCCAAGCGCCATGTCGACAACACCCGCGACGCGGTGAATCGGGCGGCGACCCTGACCCAGCAGCTGCTGGCCTTCGCCCGCAAGCAGCGCCTGACCGGGCGCGCGGTGGACCTGAACAAGCTCATCAACGCCCGCCAGGAGCGCCTGGCCCAGGCGCTGGGCGGGCCCTTCCGCTTCATCTTCCGACCGGCACCGGCGCTGTGGAATTGCCGTCTCGATCCGATCCAGCTGGAAACGGCGCTGCTCAATATCGTCGACAACGCCCGCCTCGCCATGCAGGAGCGGGGCACCGGCACCCTGACCCTGGAAACCCTCAACGTCGAGGTCAATGGCCAGGACCTGGCCCACGGCGGCCTGGCCCAGGGGCATTATGTCTGCATCGCCCTGACCGACACCGGCTGCGGCATGTCCACCGACGTGCTCGGGCGTGCCCTGGACCCCTTCTTCACCACCCGCGACGAAGGCCAGGGCAGCGGCCTGGGCCTGTCCATGGTCTATGGCTTTCTCAAGCAGTCGGGCGGCCTGGTCAGGCTCTATTCCGAAGTCGGCATAGGCACCTCGGTGCGTCTCTACTTCCCGGTTTCCGAAGAGGAAGCGCGCGAGCACCCGGTACCCCTGCCGACCCCGCACGAAGACGGCGGTGGTTCCGAGACCATCCTGGTGGTGGATGACCGACCGGACGTGGCGGCGCTGGCCCAGGCCATCCTGGAGGAGACCGGCTACCAGGTGCTGGTCGCCCACAATGGCCAGCAGGCGCTGGATGTCCTCGCCCGCGAACCCGCGGTCGATCTGCTGTTCAGCGATCTCATCATGCCGGGCGGCATGAATGGCGTGATGCTGGCCAAGGAGGCCCAGCGGCGGCAGCCCGAATTGCGCATCCTGCTGACCACGGGCTATGCCAACAACGCGCTGGAACTGGAAGAAGGCAACGGCGAACGCTTCCCCATCCTCAACAAGCCCTATGGCCGCCAGGATCTGACCCGCTGGATCCGGCGCATGCTGGACAGCGGCCAGCCATGAAGGACGAGGCCCTGGAGCGCGAGTTTGCCAGCTGCGATGCCGGGCAGGATGGCCCGGTGGACCTCCAGAGCTTTCTGGCCTGCCTGGAGCGCGTGGGCAACAGCCCCAGCCAGGTCTCGGTGCAGCACCTGATCGACGCCATCGGCAGCCGCTCCTTCGGCCCCATGATCCTCCTGCCGGGGGTGCTGGCGATCTCGCCGCTGACCGGCATTCCCGGCATCGCCACCGCCATTGCCGTCTTCGTGATGCTGGTGAGTGGGCAACTGCTGCTCGGCCGGGATCACTTCTGGCTGCCGCGCTGGGTGCTGCAGCGTTCGGTCTCGCGCGGCAAGCTGCGCAGGTCGCTGCGGCTGCTGCAGAAGCCGGCGCGCTGGGTGGACAAGGTGGTCAAGTCGCGGCTGCGGGTGCTCACCTCGCGCCCGGCGCACTTCGTCACCGCGCTGCTGTGCATCCTGATCGCCGCGACCATGCCGGTGCTGGACCTGGTGCCCTTCGCCAATACCACGGCAGGGCTGGCTTTGACCTCCTTCGCCCTGTCGCTGATCGCGCGCGACGGCCTGCTGTTCCTCCTGGCGCTGGGTTTCTGCACCGGCATCCTCTGGTTCATCCTGGAGCTCCTGGTGTTTTGAGCACGCGCCTGCCGCTGGTCTACCACGAGGACTACAGTCCGCCCTTCCCCGCGGGCCATCGCTTTCCGATGGAGAAGTTCCGCCTGCTGCACGAGCACCTGAGCGCCAGCGGTATCCTGGGCGCGGACAACTGGCAGCGGCCCGAACTCTGCCCGGACGAGCTGCTGGCGCTAGCCCATGCCCCTGCCTACATCCAGGCATTCAAGGCTGGCGAGCTGGCACCGCCGCTGCAGCGCCAGCTAGGCCTGCCCTGGAGCGAAGCCCTGGTGCGCCGCACCATCCGCGCCGTGGGCGGCTCCCTGCTGACCCTGGAACTGGCGCTGCGCCATGGCCTGGCCTGTCACCTCGCCGGGGGCACCCATCATGCGCACCACGACTATCCGGCCGGCTTCTGCATCTTCAACGACCTGGCGATCCTGGCGCTGTCGCTGCTGGAAAGCGGGCGCGCCGGACGGGTGCTGATCCTAGATTGCGACGTCCACCAGGGCGATGGCACGGCACGCATCCTCGCCGAGGTGCCGGACGCCGTCACCGTCTCCCTGCACTGCGCCACCAACTATCCGGCGCGCAAGGCGCACAGCGACTGGGACATCCCCCTGCCCCGCGGGCTGGACGACGCCGGCTACCTCAGGGTCCTCGACGAGGCCCTGGGTTATCTGCTGCCGCTCCATCAGCCCGACGTGGTGCTCTACGACGCCGGCGTCGACGTCCATCGCGACGACGCCCTGGGCTATCTGGACCTGACCGACGCCGGCCTCGCCGCCCGCGACGGCCTGGTCTTGCGGCGCTGCCTGGCGGCGGATATACCGGTGGTGGGGGTGATCGGCGGCGGCTATTCGGCCGATCGGCTGGCCCTGGCCCGCCGGCACGGCATCCTCCATCACACGGCAACCCAGGTCTGGCACGAGCTGGGCCTGAACTGAACGGGAGTTTTCATGAGCAAGATCGCCAAACCCGCCGAATCCAGCCAGGCGCGCCTGGCGGTGCTGATCGATGCCGACAACGCACCGGCCGCCATCGTCGACGGCCTCATGGCCGAGATCGCCCGCTTCGGCGTGGCCAGCGTCAAGCGCATCTACGGCGACTGGACCCAGCCGCAACTCAACAGCTGGAAGAAGGTACTGCTCGACCACTCCATCCAGCCGGTGCAGCAATTCGGCTACACCAAGGGCAAGAACGCCACCGACAGCGCCCTGATCATCGACGCCATGGACCTGCTCTACACCCGTCGTTTCGACGGCTTCTGCCTGGTGTCCAGCGACAGCGACTTCACCCGCCTGGCGGCGCGACTGCGCGAGGAAGGGCTGACGGTCTATGGCTTCGGCGAGGAAAAGACCCCGGATCCCTTCGTCTCGGCCTGCGACAGATTCATCTACACCGAGATCCTCAGGTCCAAGCCGCGGGAAGAGTCGCGGGAAGCCACCAGCACCAGCGACAAGCCGGCCACCACCAACCGTGGCAAGCCCAAGCTGAGCACCATCCTCAAGCTCATCGAACAGGCGGTGGAAGACGCTTCCGACGAAGGCGGCTGGGCCAATCTGGGCATGGTCGGCACCAACCTGGGCAAGGTGCGTCCGGACTTCGACGCCCGCCTCTATGGGCATCGCAAGTTCAGCGGCCTGGTCAAGGCCCACGGCGATCGTTTCGAGGTCCAGGAACGCGACCCTGCCGACGGCAGCGCGGGCAAGGCCGTCTATATCCGCAACCGCTGACGCCGCTGCGCCTGCCCGGCTCTGGCCCGGGCGCTGGCAGCAAAAGTCGCGATCGGTCGCCATCAGATCGCCATACCACCGGTCCGAGACCGCGGAACCGCTCGGCTGGCGGTGGCCTCCACCCTAGGTGCTTACCGCCCTACGGAGACCGCCATGCGAGCCTTGACCTACCACGGTGCCCACGATGTCCGCGTCGATACCGTCCCTGATCCGACCATCCAGGATGCCGACGACATCGTCCTGCGGGTGACCGCCACGGCGATCTGCGGCTCGGACCTGCACCTCTATCGCGGCAAGATCCCCACCGTCGAACACGGGGATATCTTCGGCCACGAATTCATGGGCATCGTCGAGGAGACCGGCTCGGCGGTCACCGCCGTGCAGAAGGGCGACCGGGTGGTGATTCCCTTCGTCATCGCCTGTGGCAGCTGTTTCTTCTGCAACCAGGATCTCTACGCCGCCTGCGAGACCACCAATACCGGCCGCGGCGCCATCCTCAACAAGAAGCAGATCCCGCCGGGCGCGGCGCTGTTCGGCTTCAGCCATCTCTATGGCGGCGTGCCGGGTGGCCAGGCCGAATACGTGCGGGTGCCCAAGGCCAACACCGGTCCCTTCAAGGTGCCCGGGACCCTGGCCGACGAAAAGGTGCTGTTCCTTTCCGACATCCTGCCCACCGCCTGGCAGGCCGTGCTCAACACCGGCATTGGCCAGGGGTCGAGCATCGCCATCTATGGCGCCGGGCCGGTCGGCCTGCTGTCGGCGGCCTGTGCGCGAATGCTCGGCGCCGAGCGTATCTTCATGGTCGATCACCACCCCTACCGCCTGGCCTACGCCCAGCAGACCTATGGCGTCATCCCGATCAACTTCGACGAAGACGATGACCCGGCCGCGACCATCATCGAACAGACGCCCGGCAAGCGCGGCGTCGACGGCGTGGTCGATGCGGTGGGCTTCGAGGCCAAGGGCAGCACCACCGAGACCATCCTCGCCAACCTCAAGCTGGAAGGCAGCAGCGGCAAGGCCCTGCGCCAGTGCATCGCCGCGGTCCGCCGTGGCGGTACCGTGAGCGTACCGGGCGTCTATGCCGGCTTCATCCACGGCTTCCTGTTCGGCGACGCCTTCGACAAGGGCCTGACCTTCAAGATGGGCCAGACCCACGTGCAGCGTTACCTGCCGGAGTTGCTGGAACACATCGAGCGGGGCGACCTGGCGCCGGAGGCGATCATCACCCACCGGATGTCCCTGGAGCAGGCGGTCGAGGGCTACAAGATCTTCGACAAGAAGCAGGAGGATTGCCGCAAGGTGATCCTGACGCCGGGGCGCACCGAACCGCTGATTCCCGAGCGGCTGGAAGAACCCCTGGCGGCGCCGCTGGGCCAGGCCGGCGTGGTCTAGCCACGTCAAGTACAATGGCGGTTTTCCGTAGCTTCCGGATGCCGCCATGTCCTTCTCCTCCTCCACTCCCGTCATCGCTGTCATCGGGGGTGGCCCTGCCGGGTTGATGGCGGCCGAGACCCTGGCCGCCGCCGGACTTTCCGTGGATCTCTTCGACGCCATGCCTTCCGTGGGCCGCAAATTCCTGCTGGCCGGCGTGGGCGGCATGAATATCACCCATGCCGAGGAGCAGGCCGCCTTTCGGCAACGCTATCGCGAGCGCGAAAACGACGTCAGTCCCTGGCTCGACGCCTTCGACAGCGATGCCCTGCGCGCCTGGATCCATGAGCTGGGCATCGAGACCTTCGTCGGCACCTCGGGACGGGTGTTTCCCGCGGACATGAAGGCTGCGCCCCTGCTGCGTGCCTGGCTGCATCGGCTGCGCGACCAGGGCGTGCGCATCCATACCCGCAGTCGCTGGCTGGGCTGGGACGCCGAGGGCCGGCTGCGCCTGGCGACCCCGGAGGGCGAGCGCCTGCTGCAGCCCCAGGCGTGCGTGCTGGCGTTGGGCGGTGGCAGCTGGCCCCGCCTGGGCTCGGACGGTGCCTGGCAGGCGCTGCTGGCGGCGCGCGGTATCACGCTGCGCGCGCTGGAACCGGCCAATTGTGGCTTCGAGGTGGCCGGCTGGAGCGACTTCCTCAAGACCCGCCATGCGGGTGCGCCGATCAAGCCCGCGGCCCTGGCCCTGCCCGGCCAGCCGCCACGCCAGGGCGAATTCGTGCTTACCGAAACCGGGATCGAGGGCAGCCTGGTCTATGCGCTATCTGCCGAGATCCGCATGGCCATAGAACGCGACGGCCAGGCGACCCTGACCCTGGACCTGGCGCCCCAGCGCGACCTCGCGGAGCTCAGCCGGGCCCTGGCCAGGCCGCGCGGCAGCCAGTCCCTCGCCAATCACCTGCGGCGTCATGCCGGGATCGACGGCGCCCGGGCCGCCCTGCTTCGCGAGTTGGCCCCGCTGGAGACCTTCCAGGACATGGCGCGGCTGGCCCAGGCCTGCAAGGCCGCGCCCCTCACCGTAGTCAGACCGCGCCCCCTGGCGGAAGCCATCAGCAGCGCGGGCGGCGTGCCCCTGGAAGCGCTGGACGAGGGCCTGATGCTGCGGCAGTTACCGGGGGTCTTCTGCGCCGGCGAGATGCTCGACTGGGAAGCACCCACAGGCGGCTATCTGCTCACGGCCTGCTTTGCCAGCGGCCGGGCGGCGGGCCAGGGCGTGCTGCGCTGGCTGGCCGACCGCTAGCGTCAGGTAGGACGTTCGACGAACTCGGTGGCCGGGGAGCCATCGGCATTGTGCTGGCGGATCACCGCCGGCCGCCCTTCCTCGTCCAGCAGCACCTGGCCGATACCGGCACCGTTCCACAGCCGCTCGCCGGCCTCGCGGCGATCGGGCAGGCGTGGCTGCAGCTCCCAGCGGCGACGCTTGGTGAAGCCGTTGAGCGGCGACCAGGGCGCATAGAGCCAGCGATTGAGTCGGTCGAGGGTCGCCAGCAGACGCG
Source organism: Pseudomonas sp. AS2.8 (assembly GCF_014190935.1). NCBI lineage: Bacteria > Pseudomonadati > Pseudomonadota > Gammaproteobacteria > Pseudomonadales > Pseudomonadaceae > Pseudomonas > Pseudomonas sp. AS2.8. The sequence goes on along the minus strand of NZ_JACHVV010000001.1, from coordinate 635,543 downwards.
GCGGAAATTCGTTCTTGATGCCGCTGCTGGTTATCTGCCAGAGCCGCGGCTCGCCCCGTCGGTCACGGATGCGGATGTCGTAGGCGAAGGAATAGTGCACGTCGCCGGAGAGCACCACGTAGTTGCCCGGGGTGCGACGGTGGCGAAAGATGTTGAGCATGGTCTTGGCCGCCCCGGGGTGGGCCATCCAGTTCTCGGCATCCACCATCAGCGGCTGGCCGAACCAGGTGAAGATGCGCTGCACCGCCTCGATCAGCTTGACGCCGAACATGGGCGCGGCCGAGACGATCACCGCCGAGGGATGATCCAGCAGGTCCTGCTGCAATTCGCAGAGGGCTTCCCAGTCCATCAGGCCCGAGGGATGCTCCAGGCGTCTTTCGCTGCGCCAGCGGCGGGTGCGGGTGTCCAGCACGATCAGCGGCGGATTGGTCTTGAGCACATAGTGCCACCCCTGGAAGCGCAGCAGATCGTCGATGCAGGTGTTCTGCACCGGGCAATCCAGCAGGCCGTCGCCACCCGCCGTGTCCAGCAGACGGGCCGTAGCCGCCAGCGGCTCGGCCACCGACTCGGGCGCATTGCCCCAGGCCTGGCAGAGCAGATAGGCCAGCAGCGCGTTGCCGAGGATGCGCCGGGAAAACGGATGGCCGTAGGCGGTCTCTTCCCAGCGGGCCGACAGATTCCAGTCGTCGGTGACGTCGTGGTCGTCGAAGATCATCAGCGTCGGCACCCAGGCCAGGGCCCGTGCCGCCTGGGGCAGGGTCGCGACGAAGCCCTCGATGCAGCGCGATTCGGCGGCGTAGCGTTCACTGTCCTTGGCGTCCAGCGCCGGCGGCACGACTTCGATCAGGCTCCAGGGCGTCGGCGACCAGCAGAGCAGATAGAGCGCCAGCACCTCGCTCAGCGTCACCAGGTGATTGTGCGCATTGGTGGAGGTGAAGATCGGCTTTTCCACCCCGCCAAAGAATTTCTCGCGCAGCGCCCGGTTGGACTTGAAGGCCGGCAGCAGGTCCTCTCGGTGATAGAGATTGGCGGGATGGGCCATCAGCGCGTCGCTGTCCGCCACCACCGCGCCTTCGAGACCCTCGCCATGGAGGCCGAGGCGGCGGATCAACGCCTGCACCGCCAGCAGCATCGGCCCGGCGACGTCATCGGCATAGACCTGATCGCCGGTGAGCAGCAGGGCCGCGGGCCGCTCCCCGGGGGTCGTGCAGGCCTGCAGCAGGCGATCCACCGCGAGCAGGCCATCGGCCGAGGCGTGATGAGGCTTGCGGCAGGAGCCATGGAGCAGGTGGTCGAAACGCGAGCGCAGGACGAAGCGTGGCAGTTCGCCCTCGGCGGAGAGCAGGTGCGGCGCCCAGTCGCGGATCCCGCCTGCGGGCAGCCGGACGTCGTACCGGATGAAGGCGTCGACCGGCAGCGCGGCGTCTGGCCGGACATCGATCAGTTGCAGATAGGCGTGCTCGCCCAGGCGCAGGCACCGGACCTCGTCCTGAACCCCCAGCTCGACCTCGCCCTGCCATAGCCGCGGGACAGGCGCCTCGGCCGTGGTGGTCACCAGCCAGAGCAGCAACCGGGAGGCCTCGGTGCGCCGCAGCAGCGGGCCGGCCAGGACCGGGGGCAAGGTAGGGGTAGCGCTCATGGGGTCTCCTGTAGCCACGGAACTGACCACTATGCCGTGCCGGGATTCCGCCTGCAGCCGCCGCTTGGCTACAAAGTTTGAGCACGCGTCACAGTCGGCCTAGAATTCGCTCCCTTTTCGTCGCCTTCCGGGCCCGTCATGACCTTTGCCGACCTCGGCCTCATAGATCCGCTGCTGCAGGCGCTCAGCGCCCTGGAGCACAGCTCCCCTACCCCCATCCAGCGCCAGGCGATCCCGGCGGTGCTGGCCGGTCGCGACCTGCTGGCCGCCGCCCAGACTGGCACCGGCAAGACCGGCGCCTTCGGACTGCCGCTCCTGCAGCGACTGGTGCAGGAAGGCCCGGAGGTTGCGCCCAACCATATCCGTGCGCTGATCCTGACCCCCACCCGCGAGCTGGCTGAACAGGTCCATGCCAGTCTGCGCGACTACGCCCAGCACCTGCCGCTGCGCACCGCGGTGGCCTATGGGGGCGTCAGCATCAATCCGCAGATGATGAAGCTGCGCAAGGGCGTGGACGTGCTGGTGGCGACCCCAGGGCGCCTGCTCGACCTGTTCAGCCAGAACGCCGTGCGCTTCGACCAAGTGCAGCTGCTGGTGCTGGACGAAGCCGACCGCATGCTCGACCTGGGCTTTTCGCGGCAACTGGGCGAGTTGTTCGTCATGCTGCCGCGCAAGCGCCAGACCCTGCTGTTCTCGGCGACCTTCTCCGACGCCGTACGTCAGTTGGCCGCCCCCGTGCTGCGTGATCCCCAGACTATCGACGTCAGCCCGCGCAACACCGCCGCCGTCACCGTCAAGCAGTGGGTGGTGCCGGTCGACAAGAAGCGCAAGACCGAACTCTTCCTGCACCTCTATCGCAGCGGTCGCCACGGCCAGGTGCTGGTGTTCGCCAAGACCCGCAAGGGTGTGGAGCAACTGGTGGAGGCGCTGCAAGCCGAGGGGCTGGCCGCGGAATCCATCCATGGCGACAAGCCCCAGCCCGCGCGGCTGCGCGCCCTCGCCCGCTTCAAGGCCGGCGAGGCCGACATCCTGGTGGCCACCGACGTGGCCGCCCGTGGCCTGGATATCCAGGACCTGCCGCTGGTGGTCAACCTGGACCTGCCCATCGTCGCCGAGGACTACGTCCACCGCATCGGCCGGACCGGGCGCGCCGGCAACCAGGGCCAGGCCGTGTCCCTGGTCTGCGCGGATGAAGTGGAGCAGCTGGCCGCGATCGAGACGCTGATCGGCCAGGTCCTGCAGCGCCGCGACGAACCGGACTTCATCCCCGATCACCGGGTCCCTGAAACCCGACCCAACGGACTGGTCGTGAAGAAACCCAAGAAGCCGAAGAAGCCCAAGGTGGGCGCACCGGTGTCGGACAAGCCCCTGGGTCGCTGGGTGGAAGACGGCAAGCCGAAGGTCAAGTCGGTACGCACGTCGCCGGGTTTCGGCAAGGCCCGCAAGAAGCCGTAAGGATTGGGGCGGTGGACTGGCGGTAGACGGGTGATCGCGGCCATGGCCGTATAACCCGTAGGTTGGGCTGAGACGGCTTCATCGTCGAAGCCCAACAGGGTCGGCGCCCCGAGGCAAGCCCTGTTGGGCTTCGCTACGCTCAACCCAACCTACGGCGGCACCGCAAGAGCGGCCGCATCGGCGGACCGCCATGGCCGCGATATGACCTCGACGCGTGGAAAAGGCTGTGCCGTTTTCCACCGTTGGCGTCGATTACTCCGCCAAACGCCAGGTGGTGCCGCCCTTGCCGTCTTCCAGCACCACGCCCAGGGCGGTGAGCTGATCACGGATGCGGTCGGATTCCGTCCAATTCTTTTCCGCGCGCGCGCTCAGGCGCGCCTGGATCAGCGCCTCGACCTCGGCCGCGTCCACCCGGCCCGCCGCATCGGCGCGCAGGAAGGCTTCGGGCTCCAGCTGCAGCACGCCCAATACCTCACCCAGTTCACGCAGACGCCCGGCCAGGCCAGCCGCGGCAGCAGGATCGCTCTCGCGCAGGCGGTTGACCTCGCGGGCCAGTTCGAACAGTACGCCACAGGCACCAGCGGTGTTGAAGTCGTCGTCCATGCACTGGGCGAAGCGCTCGGCGTAGCTTTCGCCGCCTTGCGCCGGAGCCTGGGGCAGCCCCTTGAGCGAATGATAGAAACGCTCCAGGGCGCCTTTGGCTTCGCGCAGGTTGTCTTCCGAATAGTTGATCGGACTGCGGTAGTGGCTGGCGATCAGCAGGTAGCGCACCACCTCGGGGTGGTACTTCTCCAGCACCTCGCGCAGGGTGAAGAAGTTGCCCAGCGACTTGGACATCTTCTCGCCGTTGATGGTGATCATCCCGCAATGCAGCCAGGCATTGGCGTAGGTCTTGCCGGTGGCCGCCTCGCTCTGGGCGATCTCGTTCTCGTGGTGCGGGAATTCCAGGTCGTTGCCGCCGCCATGGATGTCGAAGGTCTCGCCCAGGCAGCAAGTGGACATCACCGAGCACTCGATATGCCAGCCCGGCCGCCCGGCGCCCCAGGGCGACGGCCAGCTCGGCTCGCCCGGCTTGGCGGCCTTCCACAGCACGAAGTCCAGCGGATCTTCCTTGGCTTCGCCCGGCTCGATGCGGGCGCCGATGCGCAGGTCCTCGACACGCCGCCGCGACAGCTTGCCGTAGCCGGCGAAGCGATTGACCCGGTAGTAAACGTCGCCGTTGCCCGCGGCATAGGCGTAGCCCTTGTCGATCAGGGTCTGGATCATGGCGTGCATGCCGTCGATATGATCGGTGGCGCGCGGCTCCTGATCGGGCTTCCTGATGTTCAGCCGCGCCTCGTCCTCGTGCATCGCCTCGATCATCCGCGCCACCAGGTCGGTGAAGGGCTCACCGTTGGCGTTGGCGCGGTTGATGATCTTGTCGTCGATGTCGGTGATGTTGCGCACGTAGGTGAGGTCGTAGCCGCTATGACGCAGCCAGCGGGTGATGACGTCGAAGGCCACCATGCTGCGACCGTGGCCCAGGTGGCAGTAGTCGTAGACGGTCATGCCGCAGACGTACATGCGCACCTGCCCCGGCACCAGCGGCGTGAAGGCTTCCTTGGTCTTGGTCAGGGTGTTGTAGAGGTGTAGCGCCATCATTGCCCCCAGGAATCGCGCAGGGTCACGGTGCGGTTGAACACCGGCTTGCCGGGCGTCGAATCCTTGGGATCGACGCAGAAGTAGCCCTCGCGCTCGAACTGGAAGCGGTCTTCCGGCTGGGCCTGGGCCAGCGAAGGCTCGGCGCGGCAGCCCTTGAGCACCACCAGGGAATCGGGGTTGATGTTGTCCAGAAAGCTGCCGCCCTCTTCGCTCTTCTCCGGCTGCGCCGAACGGAACAGGCGATCGTAGAGGCGCACCTCGCACTCCACGCTGCCCTCGGCCGGCACCCAGTGGATCACGCCCTTGACCTTGCGGCCCTCGGGGTTCTTGCCCAGGGTGTCCGGATCGTAGCTGCAGCGCAGTTCGACGACCTGGCCGTCGGCGTCCTTGATGGCTTCGTCGGCGCGGATCACGTAGCTGCCGCGCAGGCGCACCTCGCCACCCGGCTCCAGGCGCTTGTAGCCCTTGGGCGGATTCTCTTCGTAGTCGCCCTGGTCGATGTACAGCTCGCGGGTGAAGGGCAGCTGGCGCACGCCCAGGTCCTGCTTGGGATGCCGTGCCAGTTCCAGATTTTCCACCTGGCCCTCGGGGTAGTTGGTGATCACCACCTTGAGGGGCTTCAGCACGCACATGGCGCGCGGGGCATTCTGGTCTAGGTCCTCGCGGATGGCGAATTCCAGCATGGCCACGTCGACCACGCCGTTGGAGCGGGTCACGCCGATCATCTCGCAGAAGTTGCGGATGGCGGCCGGGGTGTAGCCGCGACGGCGATAGCCCGACAGGGTCGACATGCGCGGATCGTCCCAGCCGTGCACGTGGCCTTCGTCCACCAGCTGCTTGAGCTTGCGCTTGCTGGTGACGGTGTAGTTCAGGTTGAGGCGGGCGAATTCGTACTGGCGCGGCTGCGCCGGCACCGGCAGCTTGGCCAGGAACCACTCGTACAGCGGGCGATGGTCCTCGAACTCCAGGGTGCAGATGGAGTGGGTCACGCCTTCCAGGGCATCGGACTGGCCATGGGTGAAGTCATAGCTCGGATAGATGCACCAGGCATCGCCGGTCTGGTGGTGATGGGCGTGGCGGATGCGATAGAGGATCGGATCGCGCAGGTTCATGTTGGGCGAGGCCATGTCGATCTTGGCCCGCAGCACCTTTTCGCCGTCCTTGAATTCGCCGGCCTTCATGCGGGCGAAGAGGTCCAGGTTCTCGACCATCGAACGGTCGCGGAAGGGGCTGTTGCGACCCGGCTCGGTGAGGCTGCCGCGGTATTCGCGGGCCTGCTCGGGGGTGAGGTCGCAGACATAGGCCAGGCCCTGCTCGATCAGGTTGACGGCCCAGGCGTAGAGCTGGTCGAAATAGCGGGAGGCGTAGCGCACCTCGCCGGCCCAGTCGAAGCCCAGCCAGTGCACGTCGCTCTTGATGGCGTCGATGTATTCCTGGTCTTCCTTGGCCGGGTTGGTGTCGTCGAAGCGCAGATGGCAGTCGCCGCCGAATTCCTTGGCCAGGCCGAAGTTCACGCAGATCGACTTGGCGTGGCCGATGTGCAGGTAGCCATTGGGCTCCGGGGGGAAGCGGGTGACGATCTTGGCCTGCTTGCCGGCGTCCAGGTCAGCCTGGACGATCTGCCGCAGGAAATGCGCGGGGGCGGCTTTGGCGGCGGTGGACGAGTCGGAAGTCGGCTTGCTCATGGGATCCTTAACTGGGCAGACGCACGGCCAGGGTAGGCCGGGCAAAGGTAAACCCGTATCATAGCCCAACCCGTCAAGTCCCGGCGAAACCCTTGAGGCCCTCGCCGGGTCTGGATGCTGTCCCCCTTAGCTACGGATTCGCTGCCATGATCAAGCTGCACACCAACCACGGCGTCATCACCCTGGAACTCTTCGAGGACAAGGCGCCCGAAACCGCGGCCAACTTCAAGGAATACGTCAAGAGCGGTCACTACGACGGCACCATCTTCCACCGTGTGATCAGCAACTTCATGGTCCAGGGCGGTGGTTTCGAGCCGGGCATGAAGCAGAAGCCGACCCGCGCCCCGATCAAGAACGAAGCCAACAACGGCGTCTCCAACGCGATCGGTACCGTCGCCATGGCCCGCACCATGGACCCGCACTCCGCCTCGGCGCAGTTCTTCATCAACGTGTCCGACAACACCTTCCTCAACCACACCGCGCCCACCAGCCAGGGCTGGGGCTATGCGGTGTTCGGCAAGGTGGTCGAGGGCATGGACGTGGTCAACGCCATCAAGGGCGTCGCCACCACCAGCAAGGCCGGTCACCAGGACGTGCCGAGCGAAGACGTGATCATCGAGAAGGCCGAGATCGTCGAGTGATTCTACTGGTCTCCGACCTGCATCTCGAACCGCAACGCCCGGACCTGGTCCGGGCGTTTTTGCATCTCCTCGAAACCCGCGCCCGCGGTGCCGAGGCTCTGTACATCCTTGGCGATCTGTTCGAAGCCTGGATCGGCGACGACGCCATGGGTGCCTTCGAGCAGGAGATCGCCACCGCCCTGCGCCAACTGGCCGACAGTGGCACGGCCGTCTACCTGATGCATGGCAATCGCGACTTCCTTATCGGCAAGGCCTTCTGCCGCCAGGCCGGCTGTCGCCTGCTGCCGGATCGCCATCTCGCCGACTTCCACGGCCGCCGCGTGCTGCTGATGCATGGCGACACCCTCTGCACGCGCGACGAGGGCTACCAGAAGCTGCGCCGCATCCTGCGCAACCCCTTCACCCTCTTCGTCCTGCGCCACCTGCCGCTGGCCAGCCGCCAGAAGCTGGCGCGCAAGCTGCGCAGCGAGAGTCGCCAGCAGACCCGCGCCAAGGCCATGGACATCACCGATGTCACCGAGGCCGAAGTCGAGCGGGAAATGCGCGCCGCGCGGGTGACGACGCTGGTCCACGGCCATACCCACAGACCCGCCCGCCATGAGCTGCTGCTCGATGGCCAGCCGGCCGAACGTATCGTGCTGGGCGACTGGGACCGTCGCGGCTGGGTGCTGGAAGCCAGCGCAGCGGGCCTGACGCAGGTCGATTTCGCCCTCGACGAACGGTAATGACGCAGCCAGCCAAGCCTGGCTCGCTGGCGGCAAGTCCCTGACCGCCAATGTAATTTCGCCCGGCTAGCCGATCGCGACCGACCGGGCTGCGACCGATCGTCACATGGCGACTACAGAAATCCGCGCAGGCGACCGATGACGAGGGTGTAAGGAGATGTAACCCTTTTCCGCGGAGACGCCCATGCAACTCGACACCCTCTTTGCCCAGCTGCACAACCTGCCCAACGTCCCCGAAGTGGCGCAGGTCCTGATTCGGCAATTCGACGACCCCAACACCAGCATTGAAACCCTGTCGCGCACCGTGGCGCGCGACCCGGTCATCGCCGCCAAGGTGCTGCGCCTGGCCAACTCGGCGCGCTTCCGTGGTGCCCGCGAATCCACCAGCATCGAAGACGCCGCCCTGCGCCTGGGCTTCAACACCCTGCGCACCCTGGTCCTGGCCTCGGCCTTCGCCGGCGGTTTCAAGGCCGCGCCCGGCTTCGACCTGCAGGCTTTCTGGTACAACAGCTTCCTGGTCGCCAGCCTGTGCAAGCCGCTGGCCAAGCAGGCCGGCCTGGATCAGGAAACCGCCTTTACCTGCGGCATGCTGCATGACATCGGCGAGCTGCTGATCCAGAGCGGCGCACCCGAGCTGGCGCCGAGCCTGGCCGGCCGCGCCACCGCCAGCAGCCATCGCGCAGCCGACGAGACCCTGCAACTGGGCTTCGGCTATCCGGAAGTGGGCGCCGAGCTGGCGCGCCGTTGGCAACTGCCCCAGGTACTGCGCGACGCCATTGGCTACCAGGCCCGCCCGCTGCAGGCACCGGAAGGCCATGGCTATGCGCTGATCGTGGCCCAGGCGGTCGCCGTGGCCGAGGTGCTCCACGAGAACGCCGGCGACAGCAAGGTGCAGGACCTGAGTGGCCCGCTGTTCGCCAGCATCGACCTGGAACAGCTGACGGCCGTGCTGCCCAACGCCAGGGATACCGCCGCGACCTTTGCCCAGGCCGCCTGATCCTCGGAGGGCCTGGCCAAATCGCAGGCAAGAAAAAACCCCTGGAGCTAAGCTCACAGGGGTTCTCTTAATCTGGCGGTGAGGGAGGGATTCGAACCCTCGATAAGATTTCTCCTATACACACTTTCCAGGCGTGCTCCTTCAACCGCTCGGACACCTCACCAGATTTGCTCAGTGGCTGCATCTGCATCACCGAGGCGCGCAACTATAGGCAAAGGCGATTTCGATGGCAAGCTTTTTCTTCAATCGATTCATGCATTTGCATTCACGACCCAGAGAGGCCTGCTCCCTGCTCCGTTCACGGGATGACCGGTTGGTCGCTCTCCCGTCGCTCCGAGCCACTGATACCTCCGACCAACGGTAGCGTCGTAAGCATTTTCCTAATCGCCTGAATGCAAAGGAAAAATCGTCTGGTACGACATTTCTGATAACCGCCTGGCCGGTTACCGCCACAAAACTGAAATTTATGTTCTATAGCTACTGGATAGTGCTCAAGCCTGCGGGTATCAGTAAGTGCATGCCGCTGTTGCGCAAGCGCTTCCCGCTGAAGACGTAAAGGCTCTAAACAGCTAACAATAAAGGCCCCGAGTCATGTTCAAGAATCCCGTCCCCAAGTGGCGCCAGGCGAGTTTCGTGCTCATCGTCACCACCGTCGTACTGGTCATCCCCAACCTCTCGCGGTTCTTTGGCTGATCCCTAGCGCCAGTAGTCCGCAGGTGCTGCCGGCAAGGCTGCCAGCAGATCACGCAATCCCTCGCCCCAGCCCTTGCGCAAGGCCTGGAAGTAGGGATCCTGCTCGTCGATCCGATGACTGCTGACCTGCGCCAGTCGATCACGCGGATAGACCACCAGATCCAGCGGTAGCCCGACCGACAGATTGCTGCGAATGGTGGCGTCGTAGGACAGCAGTGCGCAGCGCAGGGCTTCCTCCAGCGGCGTCGCGAAGGTCAGCGCCCGATCCAGGATGGGCTTGCCGTATTTGCTCTCGCCGATCTGGAAATAAGGTGTGTCCTCGGTGGCACTGATGAAGTTGCCATGGGGATAGAGATTGAACAGCTCCGGCTCCGCGCCGCGGATCTGCCCACCCAGCAGAAAGGAACAGCTCAGGTCCAGGCCGTGGCCCTGGGGTGCGTCCTCGGCATCGCGCTGCAGGACCTCGCGCAGGGTCTGCCCCAGCAGTCGGGCGGCGTCGTACAGGGTGGGTACCCCGTGCAGGTTGTCCTGCTCGCTGTCCAGGCGTTGCCGGAGAAGACTGACGACCGCCTGGGAGGTGGCCAGATTGCCCGCTGACTGGATGGCGATCAGGCGCTCGCCGGGGATGCTGAACAGGTGCAGCTTGCGAAAGGTGGCGATGTTGTCGACCCCGGCATTGGTACGGGAATCGGCGACGAATACCAGGCCATCCTGCAGTTTCATGGCGACGCAATAGGTCATGCGAACCTCGGGTGATGGAACGGTCGACGCAACGGACTCGCCAGCAAAAGAAAAGACGGCCCGTGGCCGCCTTTTCGTCTGCTGTGGGCAGCGCTGATTATTGCTGTTGCTGCGCCTGCTGCAAGGGCTCGACCAGCACCTTGGCCTCCATGTGCTCCACCCCGCCGCCGCGGCGCATGCCACGCACCGGACAGGCGTCCAGGTAGTCCAGGCCGATCGCCAGGCGCAGGTGCCGCTCCGGTCGGGCCAGGCGATTGGTGACGTCGTAGCTGTACCAGGCGCCGTCATGCCAGGCTTCCGCCCAGGCGTGACTGGAAAGGTGCGCGCTGTCGTCGGTGCACAGATAGCCGGAGACATAGCGCGCCGGGATGCCCAGGCTGCGGGCACAGGCCAGGAAGGCATGGGCATGGTCCTGGCAGACCCCGGCGCCCTTGGCGAAGGCCTGGGCGGCATTGCCGTCCACTTCGGTGGAACCGGGCACATAGGTCATGCGCTCGTGCAGGCGCTCCATCAGCTGGATCAGGGTGTCGCGATCCCGGCGACCGTCGCAGACCTCGCGGGCGAAGGCGGTCAGCGCCTCGTCGGCCTCGGTCAGCCGGGTCTGGCGCAGGAAGGGAAAGGCCGAGGCCTGGCAGGGTTCCGCCTCGAAGGCCTCGTCGATCTCCACCTGGCCGCTGGCGGTGATGGTGATGGCGTCGTGCGGGGTATCCAGGGTCAGCACATGGAGGATGTTGCCGAAGGGATCGCGCTGCGCCCGCGCCGGGCGTGGCAGGGCCAGCTCCCAGCGGAGGATCTTCTGCCGGGCATCGTCCTGGGGCGTGAGGCGCAGATACTGGATGCTGGCGCGCACCTGGTCGGCGTAGCGATACAGGGTTTCGTGATGGATCGCGAGTCTCATACGGTCTCCAGGTAAGCGGTGTTGATGGCGCTGCCGAGCTGGCGGACATGGACGATGAAATCGCCGATCCAGGCGTGCAGTCCCTCTTCCAGCACCTCGTCGATGCTGGTGTAGCGCAGCCGCGCCTCGAGCCCCGCGGCCAGGCGCTTGGCCTCGCGGCCGTTCTCGCCAGGCAGACTGGCCAGTACCCGGTGCAACTCGATCACGCAGGCCAGCAGCGAACGGGGCAGGTCTTCCTGCAACAACAGCAGCTCCGCGCCGTTGCGCACGTTGAGGGCATCGCGATAGAGCTCGGTATAGGCCTCGAAGGCGCTCAGGGCGCGCAACAGGGCACTCCACTGATAGAAGCCGCGGGCGGAGGCATCGCTGATGGCTTCCGCCTCCTCCTCCCCCAGCACCTGGTAGCGGGCGTCGAGCATGCGCAGGGTGTTGTCGGCGCGCTCGACGAAGGTGCCCAGGCGGATGAAGCGATAGGCGTCATTTCTCATGATGGTGCCGACGGTGGCGCCACGGAACAGGTGGGACCGCTCCTTGACCCATTCGCAGAACCGGCTGATGCCGAAACGGATCAGGCCGGTGACGGCGATCTCGCGCATCTCCAGCCAGGTGGAGTTGACGTTCTCCCACATGTCGGCGGTGATGCGCCCACGCACCGCGTGGGCATTGCTGCGCGCGGCCTGCAGGCAGCAATAGATGCTGCCGGGGTTGCGCTCGTCCAGGGCGAAGAAGTGCAGCAGGCGCTCGGGGTGCAGGGCCCCGTGCTTTTCCCGATAGTCATCCAGGGTGCCGGTGATGAGCAGTGGCATGGCCAGTTCATCCAGCCCTCCGCCCTGCCCGCTCTGCGGCATCATCGACAGCGAATAGCTGACGTCCAGCATCCGCGCGAGATTCTCGGCGCGCTCGAGGTTGCGGGACATCCAGTACAGATCGGCAGCGGTACGACTCAACATGGTGGGGTCGCCTTTCAAAGGTCCTTGCGGGGCCGCCGGAGCGGCCGCTGTTCTGTGGCGATCTAGTCCTGGACCACCCAGGTGTCCTTGGTGCCGCCGCCCTGGGAGGAATTCACCACCAGCGAGCCTTCGCGCAGGGCGACCCGGGTCAGGCCACCGGGCACCAGGCGCGTCTTCCGCCCGGACAGCACAAAGGGCCGCAGGTCGATGTGCCGCGGCGCGATGCCGTTCTCGACAAAGGTCGGGCAGGTGGACAGCGACAGGGTCGGCTGGGCGATGTAGGCGCTGGGATTGGCCTTGAGCCGCGCGCGGAAGGCTTCGATTTCGGCGCTGCTGGCGGTGGGGCCGACCAGCATGCCGTAGCCGCCGGAGCCATGGACTTCCTTGACCACCAGCTCGGGCAGGTTGGCCAGGACATGGGATAACTCGTCCGGCTTGCGGCACTGCCAGGTGGGCACGTTGTAGAGGATCGGTTCTTCGCTGAGATAGAAGCGGATCATCTCCGGCACATAGGGATAGATCGACTTGTCGTCGGCCACCCCGGTACCTATGGCATTGGCCAGGATGACATTGCCGGCGCGATAGGCGGCCAGCAGGCCGGGCACGCCGAGCATGGAGTCCGGATTGAAGGCCAGGGGGTCGAGGAAGGCGTCGTCCAGGCGACGGTAGATGACATCGACCTTGCGAAAGCCCGAGGTGGTGCGCATGAACACCTGTTCGTCGCGCACCAGCAGATCGGCGCCCTCGACCAGCTCCACGCCCATCTCGCGCGCCAGGAAGGCGTGTTCGAAGTAGGCGCTGTTGAAACGTCCGGGGGTGAGGACCACCACCGTGGGGTTGTTGACCGGGGTGGAGCTGCGCAGGGTATCCAGCAGGATGTTCGGGTAGTGGTCGATGGGCGCGATGCGCTCCAGGGTGAACAGCTCGGGAAACAGCCGCATCATCATCTTGCGGTTCTCGAGCATGTAGGACACCCCGCTGGGGGTGCGCAGGTTGTCTTCCAGCACATAGTAGGCACCGTCGCCATCGCGCACCAGGTCGACCCCGGCGATATGGGCGTAGATGCCATTGGGCAGGTCCAGCCCCTGCATCGCCAGCTGGTACTGGTCGTTGGCCAGCACCTGCTCGGCGGGGATGACCCCGGCCTTGATGATGCGCTGGTCGTGATAGAGGTCGTGGAGAAAGAGATTCAGCGCCTGGACGCGCTGGATGCAGCCGCGTTCGATGATCTGCCATTCGCTGGCGGGAATGGCGCGCGGCAGGGCGTCGAAGGGAATCAGGCGCTCCGTGCCCTGTTCGTCGCCATAGAGGGTGAAGGTGATCCCGGCGCGATGGAACAGCAGATCGGCTTCACGCCGCCGCTGGGCCAGGAGTTCCGGGGGTGTCTCGCTCAGCCACTGGGCATAGCGACCATAGTGCGGTCGACATTGTGCCTGGACGTCATACATCTCGTTATACAGTTGGCGGCTCATGCCGATCTCCTTGTCACCCACGGTGCAGCTTCGCAAGCCGCGTGCCAGCGCAAGAAGCTTGTAGATCAAGCGTTTGCAGGGCGGCGGGTCGCGCGGTGCACCAAAGCCAGGCACGTAAGCGTGCGCATGCACCGCAACGTTTCCGTCATGAGCCTAAGACGGTGCGCCAGGCGGAAAGTGCGATGATTGAGCGGCGGAGTGATTTCAACGGAAGAGACGGACATCCCTGGCGGGATGCCGCCTCGGGGCGCCCGGGATCAGGCGGAGCTGCGGCTGACTTCCTGGGTGACGCCCCAGCCATCGAGCTGACCCCCCAGGGGTACCACCACCGCCTCGAGATCGCTCTCGAAATCGTTGATGGTGGCATGGGTGGCGAACATCACCTTGCTGACCTGCAGATGCCAGCCACCCTCTTCGTGGAGCATCACCTGGGTGTTGAGGGATTCGCCATGAAACTGGTCCGCGGCAATGCGGGCCTTGCCTTCATCGGCGAAGATGGCGAAGAAGTCGATGGGATGGAAGCGGGCGAAGTCGAAGCCGCCCTCCTTCATCCGTTGCAGCAGGTTCAAGCTCACATCATCGGCAAACGACAAGGACATGGGACAACCCTCCTCTGGTTCGGATGATCTTCTCGCCGGGTCGTCGCTACCGACGTCCGGCGAGTCGCGGCTGAGAACTCGAACGGTGCCGCGACCGCCAGGGCTTACGCCTTGCCGATGGCCTCCAGCACGTATCGAGGTAGAGCAAAGGCAGCAGCATGCAGCTCCGGGGTGTAGTAACGGGTCTGGATGCCTGTATCACTGTAGCGCTGCGCCAGGGTTTCGGCATCTTGCCGACGCAAGGTCGTGTCCTTGCTGCCCCAGGCGAGGGTCATGACGCCCCCTATGTAGGTAGGCACCGCTGACAGATAAAAGTGCCAGTCGGCGAACAGCCCGGACATGCGGCTGGCCGTGGTCCTGACCTCCTCCAGCTGAAGGAAGGGCGTACCGTTCTGGGCCACCATGACACCGCCTTCGTTCAGGCAGCGATGGCAGGCCTGGTAGAAGTTCTCCGAGAACAGCACCTCCGCCGGGCCGATGGGATCGGTCGAGTCGGAGATGATGACGTCGTAGCGCTCGGTGGTGTTGGCGACGAAGTTCATGCCGTCGTCGATCACCAGCTTCAGCCGCGGGTCGTCGAAGGCGCCCGCCGAATGCCCGGGGAAGTGCTCCTTGCACATGGCCACCACCGAACCGTCGATCTCGACCATGGTGATGTGCTCGACGCCCTGGTGCTTGGCCACCTCGCGCAGGATGCCGCCGTCGCCACCGCCGATGATGAGCACTCGCCTGGGCGCCGGATGAGCCAGCAGGGGCACGTGGGTGAGCATCTCGTGATAGATGAATTCGTCGGCTTCGGTGGTCTGGATGACGCCATCCAGCGCCATGACCTTGCCCAGCACGGCGTTCTGGAAGATCACCAGGTGCTGGTGCTCGGTGCGCACCTCGTGAAGCATGCGCTCGACGGTGAATCGCTGACCGTAGCCGTCGTAGAGGGTTTCCAGGTAGTCGCTCATGTCGATCTCCGCAGGTGGCTGGCCGAGACAGACAATGCCCGGCCAAAAGCCGGGCATTGTAAGAGCTGGATGTGACAGGCTCCAGCGTTGTGCTGGCTAGCCCTTGTGCGTGGGCGCCGTGGCCGAGCGATTGCCGCGCGGTCCGGCGGCGGCCCAGGCGATCAGGCCGATCACCGGCAGCACGATGATGAGCACCGTCCAGCCGATCTTGGCGTTGCTGGTGCTGTCACTGCGGATGACGTTGACGATGGCCCAGATGTCGAGCAGGAAGACGATGAAGCCCAGTACACCGCCGATGGTGGAATTGATCATGTCGCGACTCCCGTTGCGAGGACACAGGTCTCGTCAATTGGGACTGGCGATGAGGGCGTCGAGTTCGGCCGGCTCGCTTGGCAACGGGGCCGGCCGGGGGCTTCAGGCGAAGGCGGCGAGATCGATGTCAGCGAAGGACGCCACGCACGGATGATCGCCCAGCTGGCCACCGGCACGCACCAGCCCGCAGGTCGGCAGGCCCGCCTGGCGCGCGGCATCCAGCTCTTCCACCACGTCGGAAAGGAACAGCAGTTCCGCCGGCACGTGGGTGGTGGCCGAGGCGATGCGCGCATAGGACGCGGCGTCGCGCTTGCCGCCGGTCAGGGTATCGAAATACCCGGAAAACAAAGGCGTGAGGTCGCCATGCTCGGAGCAGCCGAAGATCAGCTTCTGCGCCTGGATCGAACCCGAGGAATAGACGTACAGCGGCAGCCCGGCCGCGTGCCACTGGCGCAGGGCCTGGACGGCGTCGGGATAGACGTGGCCCTTGAGGGTGCCGGCGCGATAGCCCTGCTCCCACACCTGACCCTGCAGCGCCTTGAGCGGCGTGGCCTTGCGGTCGGTGGCGATCCATTCCAGCAGGATGGCGATCACCCGCTCCACGTCGGCGTCCAGCTCGCCGGCTTCGGCGCGCACGGCGTCGAGTTGCTCGGCCACCGCCGGCTCTCCGGCATGGGCGCGCACATGAGCCGGCAGGTGCTCGCGGGCATAGGGAAAGAGCACGTCGAAGACGAAGCTGACGGCGCTGGTGGTGCCTTCGATATCGGTGAGGATGGCCTTGATCGTCACGCCTCGACCTCCAGGCGCGGGAAGCGCTGGGCGATGTCGACGCCGGTGAAGTGGGCGACCCAGCCGTCGGGATTGTCGAACAGGCGGATGGCGACGAAGGACGGCGACTCGCTCATGTCGAACCAGTGCGGGGTGCCGGCCGGTACCGAGATGAGGTCGTCCTTCTCGCAGAGCACCGCGTAGACGTGATCCTCGATGTGCAGGGTGAAGAGGCCCTGGCCAGCGACGAAGAAGCGCACCTCGTCCTCGTTGTGGCGGTGCTCTTCGAGGAACTTGGCGCGCAGCGCCTCCTTCTGCGGATGCCCGGGATGCATGCTGATGACGTCGACGGTCTGGTAGCCACGCTCCTGGATGAGGCGATCGATCTCCGGCCGGTAGGCGGCGATCACCTCCTCCTGGCTGGCGCCGGGCGCCACCGGGGCGGCGGCCTGCCAGCGCTCGAAACGCACCCCGACCTCGGCCAGGGTGGCGGCGATGTGCTCGCCATCGCTGATCACCTTCAACGGCTGGCGCGGTTCGGCATCGTGGTAGACGGTCAGTCGGCTCATGGACGCAGGCTCCGGGTCTTGAGTTCGCATTCGAAGAGGAATTCGAAGGCCTCCACGTGGCGCAGGGCATCAGCCATGCGCGGGCCCCAAGTATAGAGGCCGTGTCCGCGGATCAGGTACCCCACGCAGTCGGGATGCACGTCCAGCCAGGTCTGCACCTGATCGGCCAGGCGCGGGATGTCCTGGTCGTTGTCGAACACCGGGATCTCCACCCGCACGTCGTGGGTGGTCACGCCATGCAGCGCCTTCTGCAGCTCGTAGCCGTCCAGCAGCAGGCGATCACCTTCGAGCTGGCGCGAAAGCACCGTCGAATTCACCGAATGGGTGTGCAGCACGGCGCCGATTTCCGGCTGCCAGCGATAGAGCTGGGAGTGCAGCGCGGTCTCGGCCGAGGGCTTCTTGGCCTCCAGTGGGGTGCCGTCGAGATCGGTGGCGAGGATGTCGTCCAGCTCCAGCTGCCCCTTGTGCTTGCCGGAGACGGTCAGCAGCAGGCGGCTGTCGGACAGCCGTACCGAATAGTTGCTGCTGGTGGCCGGTGACCAGCCGCGGCCATAGAGGAAGCGACCGGCGTCGATGATTTCCCGGGCCAGTTGCTCACGCTGCTGGATCATGGAGGGTTCTCCTAATGGACAAGAGGATGAGAAAGGCCCCCGCCAGCGCCGCCAGGGAGGCGCCGGCAAAGGCGGCAAGGGCACCGGACACCTGCCAGGCATAGCCAGCATACAGCGCGCCGAGCGCCCCGCCAGCCCCGGACAGGGCGGCGTAGAGCGACTGCGCCTGGCCCTGGCGGCGGCGGTCGAAATGGGACTGGACGAACTGGATGGCGGCGGCGTGGAAGCAGCCGAAGGTGGCCGCATGCAGCAGCTGGGCGAACAGCAGTACCGCCAGGTGATCGGCCAGGGCACCCAGCAGCAACCAGCGCCCGGCGGCGATGAGAAAGGCGGCGACCAGCAGGGCGTTGAGCGACAGTCGTGCCAGCAGTTGCGGCATCACCAGGAAGATCAGCACCTCGGCGACCACCCCCAGCGACCAGAGCTGGCCGATGACGCCGCGGCCATAGCCGAGTTCTTCCAGGTGCAGGGTGAAGACCGTGTAGTAGGGTCCGTGGGACAGCTGCATCAGCGCCGCGGCGAGGAAGAAGGCCAGCACCCGCGGCTGGCGCAGGGTGGTCAGGAAGGGCTCGGCCGGCGCCTCGGGGCGCTGGCCCGGATCGACCTTGACCCCCGGCACCGCCAGCGAGGCGAGCAGGATGATCGCCATCACCAGCAGCAGATAGGCCGGATAGAGATCCAGGCTGACGTATTCGAAGGCCCAGCCGAGCCCCGCCACCGCGGCGATGAAGCCGATCGAGCCCCAGAGGCGGATGCGCGCATAGCGCTGTGGCTGGTCGCGCAGATGGGCCAGGGTGATGGCTTCGAACTGGGGCAGCACCGCATGCCAGAAGAAGGCATGTCCCGCCATGATCAGTGCCAGCCAGGCGAAGCCCTGGCCCAGGTAGATGCCGGAGAAACACAGCAGGGTGCAGGCGGCGCCCAGGCGGACGATGCTCAGCCGGCGGCCGGTGCGATCGGCCAGCCAGCCCCAGAGATTGGGCGCCAGCACCCGCATCAGCATGGGGATGGCCACCAGCTGGCCGATGGCGGTGCCGGAAAAGCCCAGGTGGTGGAAATACAGTCCCAGGTAGGGCGCCGTGGCTCCCAGCAGCGCGAAGTAGGCGAAGTAGAAGCCCGACAGGCGCCAATAGGGAACCGGCATTGTGGGTCCGGTGCTTGGCGCCTGTTCAGGATCTTGCGAGCTAGAGACAAACAAGGCGAAAGTGCCTGAGGAAGCGGAGTTTACAAAAGGTAAATGAGCATTCCGAAGGCATTTTCAACGCCGTTTGGCCGACGCGCAGCTGATCATGAACAGGTGCTCAGAGTTGGGGCAGGACGGGCGTGGTGACCCGTACGTCGGCATTTTGCGCGCGGTGACGCAGCAGGTGATCCATCAGCACCAGGGCCATCATCGCCTCGGCGATGGGCGTGGCGCGGATGCCCACGCAGGGATCGTGGCGACCCTTGGTGATGATATCCACCGGATTGCCATGGACGTCGATGGAGCGCCCCGGGGTGGTGATGCTGGAGGTGGCCTTCAGCGCAAGGTGGGCGACGAGGGGCTGGCCGGAGGAAATGCCGCCCAGCACGCCACCGGCGTTGTTGGACAGGAAGCCCTCCGGGGTCAGTTCGTCACGGTGCTCGGTGCCACGCTGGGCGACGCTGGCGAAGCCGGCGCCGATCTCGACGCCCTTCACCGCGTTGACGCTCATCAGCGCATAGGCCAGTTCGGCGTCGAGGCGATCGAAGATCGGCTCGCCGAGGCCCGGCGGCACGCCGTCGGCGACCACGGTGATGCGCGCGCCCACCGAGTCCTGATCGCGACGCAGCTGGTCCATGTAGGCCTCCAGCTCCGGCACCCGGTCCGGATCGGGGCTGAAGAAGGCGTTCTCCTCCACGCTGTCCCAGGTCTTGAAGGGGATCTCGATGGGACCCAGCTGGCTCATGTAGCCGCGCACCCGGATGCCCTGGGTGGCCAGGTACTTCTTGGCGATGGCACCCGCCGCGACGCGCATGGCGGTCTCGCGCGCGGAGCTGCGACCGCCGCCGCGGTAGTCGCGCAGGCCGTACTTGTGGTGGTAGGCGTAGTCGGCATGGGCCGGGCGGAACAGGTCCTTGATCGCCGAGTAGTCCTTGGACTTCTGGTCGGTGTTGCGGATCAGCAGGCCGATGGGGGTGCCGGTGGTGACGCCTTCGAAGACCCCGGAAAGGATCTCCACTTCATCCGCTTCCTGGCGCTGGGTGGTGTGGCGGCTGGTGCCGGGCTTGCGCCGATCCAGGTCACGCTGCAGGTCGGCGATGTCCAGGGGCAGTCCGGGTGGGCAACCGTCGACGATGGCGACCAGCGCCGGGCCATGGCTTTCGCCGGCGGTGGTGACGGTAAACAGCGTGCCGAGGGTATTGCCGGACATGCGAGGGCTCCGCGCTACGGGTGAAAGGTATAGATTCAAATTGGGAATGGGCGATTTTACACGCGCCGTGGTCTTTTACACGGATTGTGTGCGGGATAGGCCCCCACACCCCAGCTCTCCGGTGCCCTTCCCGCCATGCGTCTGCTGTTCTCTTTGTTGCTGTGCCTCGCCCTGCCCGCCCTCGCCACGGCGGCCGATCCCGTGCTCTATCGCCCCCTCTCGCTCGACACCGGCACCGGCGTGCTCAAGGGCAGCCTGATCCTGCCGCGCAGCGACAGGCCCCAACCGGTGGTGCTCTTCGTTTCCGGCTCCGGCCCCATCGACCGCAATGGCAACGCTCCCGGCGCCCGCAACGCCGCCCTGCAGCGTCTGGCCGAGGCCCTGGGCCGGCAGCGGATCGCCAGCGTGCGCTTCGACAAGCGCGGCGTGGCCGAAAGCCGCAGCGCCGAGCCGGACGAGAGCCATTTGAGCGTAGAGCGCTATGTCGACGACCTGGTCGGCTGGATCCGGCTGCTGCGCGCCGATCCGCGCTTTTCCGCGGTGATCCTGCTCGGTCACAGCGAAGGCGCCCTGATCGCCAGCCTGGCCGCCGACCGGGTGCCCGTCGCCGGGGTGGTGACCCTGGCCGGCAGCGGCCGGCCCATCGACGTGGTGCTGCGCGAACAGCTGGCCGGCAAGCTGTCGCCGGCCGGCCTGGCCAGTGCCCAGTGGATCATCGACCAGTTGCTGCGCGGCACGCCGGTGCCCGAGGTGCCGAAGGAGTTGCTGGTGCTGTTCCGCCCCAGCGTCCAGCCCTATCTGATCTCGCTGTTCCGCCAGAATCCGGCCAGGGCCTTCGCCGGCATCCACGCCCCGGCGCTGATCGTCCAGGGTACCCATGACGTCCAGGTGGAGGTCGATGATGCCCGCGCCCTGCAGCGGGCCAAGCCGGATGCCGAACTGGCGATCATTCCCGGCATGAACCACGTGCTGCGCATCGCCCCGGCGGACATCCAGGCGCAACTGCCCAGCTACGACAACCCCAACCTGCCGCTGGCCCGCGCGCTGGTCGAGCGCGTGACCGCCTTCGTCGCGCGCTCAGGTTCCCCGCACCCTGGCCGATAAGCCGGCAAGGGCGCCCACGGAGGCGCGCCCGCTGGAGTCCGCCCGTGGAAACCCCCGATCAAGCATCGCCGGCCGTCGAAGCCGTCACCAATGAGCCCCATCCCTGGGCCAGCCTGCCGCCCGAGCGCTTCCAGCTGCTGCGGCTGATGCCGCAGCCGGCGGATCGGCGGGTTGGCGTGCGCCCCCTGCGCTTCGTGCAACTCGGCCTGGTCGAGCGTCATGGCGACGAGGAAAGCCTGCTGCGGCTGACGGTGCAGATTCCCGGCCAGCTGCTGCACCGCGAGGTGAACGTGCTGGAGGTCTGGGTCGATCATCGCCTCGGCGAAATCCGCCTGGGCCCCGAGCGCGGCCTGCAGATCGAACCGGAAGAACGCGGTCTGGGCCGCTTCCTGCTGGCCCGAGCGGCCGCCTGGGCGCGCCTGCGCTGGAACCACTACCGGGTACAGGATCTGCCCCTGGCGCGCCGCGACGCCCTCGACGAAGACAGCCGCAAACGCCGTGACCACGTGCTCGGTGCCCAGGGCTTCACCGTCGAGACGGCAGCGGATGACGAGCGCCAGCAGCTCTGCCGGGCGGCCCGGGTCAGCCAGCTGCGCGAGGACTGGAACGCCGACAAGGTGCAGCTGTTGTCGCTGCTGGACGGCGCCACCCTGCTGGAGCAGTGCGACCGGGTGATCGACGAGCGCGATGCCAGTCTGCGCCAGCTGGAGGACCGCATCGCCCTCTATCGCCGCGATGACATCTCCCTGCGTTTCGCCATCGGCTGCCTGGCGGTGTTCTGCCTGTTCCAGGCCGCGCTGCTGATCTGGATGGCGCTGCGCTGATCGGGAAGAGGCTGGGCCAGGCGCCTTTCCCGACGACCTGTCGGCAGCGCCCGGGCGCCACCCCTCGCCCGAGACTTGCTCCCCAGGCGGACCCTGCTAACGTAGCCACCCGTTCGCATCCATCCGCCCGGAGTGTCCGCTGTTCATGGTCTCGCCTCTTCCGTTTCGCTCGCGCGCGCCGCTGCGCCTCGCCACCCTCGGCCTGCTGACCGCCCTCGCCGGCTGCCAGTACTTCGCCGAGGAGCCGTCGCCCCGCGGCCAGCCGCAACTCAAGGGTAGCCTGCCGCTGCGCGGCCTGGCGCAGACCGCCTCGGTGCGCCGCAATGCCGATGGCCAGCCGCTGATCGAGACCACCACCTTTCACGATGCGCTCTTCGCACTCGGCTACGTCCACGCCAGCGAGCGCCTGGCGCAGATGGTCGAGCTGCGCCTGCTGGCCCAGGGTCGGCTGGCCGAGGCCTACGGCGAAAGCCGGCTGGACAGCGACAGATTCATGCGCGCCGTGGACCTGCGCAAGGCCGCCCAGGTGGCCTACGGCAACGCCTCGCCGCGGATGAAGACCTTCTTCGAGGTCTATGCCCGGGGCGTCAACGCTTACCTCTATCGGGCCGGCGAGCGGGTCGAGCTGGATGGCCACGACTACCGCGCCGAATACTGGAAAGCCGAAGACAGCGCCCTGCTCTTCGAACTGCTCAACTTCGCCCAGGCGGTAGACCTGCGCAAGGAGACCGCGGCGCTGGCGCTGGCCGCCCAGATCGGCCCCGAGCGCCTGGCCTGGCTCTTGCCCACCTACCCCGACGAACCGCTGCCGGAAGAAGAGACCGCCAAGTTGCGCGGCCTGAATCTGCGCGGCCAGCTGCCCGGACTCGACGCCCTGCTGCAGGTCCAGCGGCAACTGGCGGAGCACGCGCCCTTCGGCGGCCCCACCGGCACCGCCTGGGCGGCCACGCCAGGGCACACTCGCAGTGGCCGCAGCCTGCTCGGCGTGGACAAGGTCAGTGCCTTCGACGGCCAGTCGCCCTTTACCCTGGTGACGCTGAGGGCGCCGCGCTTCGAGGCCGTGGGCACCACCCTGCCCGGCCTGCCGCTGCTGCTCGACGGCTACAACGGCAAGCTGGCCTGGGGCGCCGCGACCCTGATGGGCGATAGCCAGGACCTCTACCTCGAACGCCTGCAACGCCAGGGCGGTCGCCTGCAGGTGCAGAGCGCCGGCCAGTGGCAACCGGCCGGCGAGCGGGTGGAGACCTTTTTCGTCCGCGGTGAAAAGCCGCTTCGCGAGACCCTCTATACCAGTCCGCGCGGTCCGCTGCTGAATCTGGCCCTGGCGCCGGACGCCAATGGCTATGGCCTGGCCCTGCGCAGCAGCCGCCTGGAAGCCGACAAGAGCCTGGATGCGCTCTTCGACCTCAGCCGCGCCAAGGACGTGGAGCGCGCCTTCGAACTGGCTCGCGAGCTGCGCGCCAGCGACTGGAATCTGGTATTCGCCGATGCCGAGCATGTCGGCTGGCAGGTGACCGGCCGTTATCCCAATCGCCGCAGCGGCCTGGGACTGCTGCCCTCGCCCGGCTGGGACGAGCGCTATGCCTGGGATGGCTACGCCGATCCCATGCTGCACCCCTATGACCAGGACCCGGCCCAGGGCTGGCTGGGCGCCGCCAACCAGCGCGTGGTGCCGCGTGGCTACGGCATGCAGCTGTCCAGCAACTGGTCCGGCCCCGAGCGCCAGGAGCGCCTGGCGCAACTGGCCGGGCGCTCGGCGCGCCTCGATACCCGCGACGCCATGGCCCTGCAGCAGGACCAGACCACCACCCTGGCCGCCAAGCTCAAGACCCAGCTCGACGCCCCCGGCTTCGCCACCCCACTGCGCCAGGCCATCGCCACCCTGCCGGCCACCCAGCGCCAGCAGGCGGAAGAGGCCCTGCGGCGCCTGCTGGCCTTCGACGGGCGCCTGGCCGCCGGTTCCGCCGACGCGGCGCTCTACGAAGCCTTCTTGCAGGCCCTGGCCGAACAGACCTTCGCCGACGAGCTGGGTGGCACCAGGAGCCCGGCCTGGCAGGCCTTCACCACCCTCAGCGACACCGGCTACAACGCCATCGTCGATCACCTCCTGGCGCGTGACGACAGCCCCTACTGGGATGACGTCAGCACCGGCGCCCACGAAGACAAGCCGGCGATCTTCGCCCGCTCCCTGGCCGCGGCCACCGCGACCTGCGAAGCCAGGCTCGGCAGCGATCGCGCCAGCTGGCAATGGGGTCGTCTGCATCGCCTGGACGGCGCCGCCAGCGGTGGCGACGGCGCGACCCTGGACCTGACCGCCAGCCACTGGGGCGGCAATGACCAGGTCTGGCTGGCACCGGCGCTGCGTCTGGTGGTGGACTTCGGCCTGGCCGAGCCCCTGCAGGCGAGTCAGGCCGGCACCCCGGGCAAGGGCTGGACCCGCGGCCAATACCAGAGTCTGCCGTTGCAGCCGCAGAATCTGGAGCGCGTCTATGGGCGCGACCGCCTGCTGCTGATTCCGCAGAAGTAGCCCTGCCTCTGGCAACCCGCGACTTGGCGCGGGTTTTGCCCCTGCTGTTGCAGACCTCAGCCGGCGCCCTCTCCGCTCGCCGCGCCGCGGACCGCTGCGAGGCGGTGTCCAGCAGGCGCCGTGGCCGTAAGAGCGCCCGGTGATGGTGCCGTGCCTGTCACCAAAATGGTGCAGGCTCTAGTCGAGACGTCCACAGCGGTGCACAAAGAGGCGCCCGGACGTCCGCCAGCCGCCGGAGACACCATGCCTGCCCAGCCTTCCCCCCACGCCGTGCCTCTCTGGGTCGCGGGTTCGGATGCCCCGGAAAAGCCTGAACTCAATCTGGGTTTCCTGCCCCTGAGCGATGCCGCCTCGCTGATCGTGGCGGCGACCCAGGGCTTTGGCGAACCCCATGGCCTGACGCTCAATCTGCACCGCCAGCCCTCCTGGTCGGCGCTGCGCGACAACCTGCTCAACGGCCAGCTCGATGCCGCGCACTGCCTCTATGGCCTGGTCTATGGCGCCCATCTCGGTTTGGGCGGCGCTGCCGCTACCCCGATGGCGGTGCTCATGAGCCTGGCGCAGAACGGCCAGAGCCTCAATCTGGCGCGCAGCCTGACCCGGGAAGGCGTCCGGGACACGGCCTCCCTGGTCGAGCGGATCCGCCAGCCGGACACCAGGCCGCTGACCCTGGCGCACACCTTTCCCACCGGCACCCATATCTTCTGGCTCTACTACTGGCTGGCCGCCCAGGGCATCCATCCCCTGCAGGACGTGCGCACCGCGCTGGTGCCGCCGCCGCAGATGCCCGAGCACCTGGCCGCCGGCCGGGTCGACGGCTTCTGCGTCGGCGAGCCCTGGGGCGCTGCCGCCGTGGCGCGCGGCCAGGGCTTCACCCTGACCACCACCCAGGCCATCTGGCCGGACCACCCGGAAAAGGTGCTGGCCTGCACCGGCCACTTCGCCGAGCGCTATCCCAACACCGCCCGGGCGCTGATCCGCACCCTGCTCGACGCCAGTCGCTTCATCGAGGAGAGTCGCGAGAATCGCCTGGGCACCGCCCAGCTGATCAGCGGCGCCGACTATGTGGACACCGACCCGGCGCTGCTGGCCCAGCGCTTCCTCGGTCACTACGAAGACGGCCTGGATGGCCACTGGGAAGACCAGCATCCCCTGGCCTTCCATCGCCAGGGCGCGGTCAATCCACCCTATCTCTCCGATGGCCTCTGGTTTCTCACCCAGTTCCGCCGCTGGGGCCTGTTGCGCGAGGAGCCGGACTACCTGGCCATCGCCGAAGCCGTGCAATGCACCGAGCTGTACCGGCAGGCTGCCTCCGACCTGGGTCTGGCGGTGCCGCCGACCCGGCGCAGCAGTACCCTGTTCGACGGTCGCGTCTGGGACGGCAGCGATCCGGCCGGTTACGCCCACAGCTTCGCCATCCACGCGCTCAGCGATCACTAGGGAGAACGACCTTGCGCATCTTGCTCATCGACGACACCCCCAAGCAGGTCGGCCGTCTCAAGGCCGCGCTGATCGAAGCCGGTTTCGAGGTCATCGAGGAATCCGGCCTGACCATTGACTTGCCCGCGCGCATCGAGGCCCTGCGTCCGGACGTCATCCTGTTCGACACCCAGTCACCCGGTCGCGACGTCATGGAACAGGTCTGCCTGGTCACCCGCGACCGCCCACGCCCCATCGTCATGTTCACCGACGAGCACGATCCGGCGGTGATGCGCCGGGCCATCCAGTCCGGGGTCAGCGCCTACATCGTCGAAGGCATCCAGACCAGTCGCCTGCAGGCCATCATCGATGTGGCCCGCGCCCGTTTCGAGACCGACCAGGCCCTGCGCGCCGAACTCCAGGCCCGTGAGCAGCAGTTGCTGGAGCGCAAGAAGGTCGACCAGGCCAAGGGCCTGCTGATGAAGATGCGCGGCTGCAGCGAGGACGAGGCCTATACCCTGATGCGCCGCCAGGCCATGAGCAAGCAGCAGAAACTGATCCAGGTGGCCGACCAGATCATCGCCATGAGCGAATTGCTCGGCTGAATCCGGAGGACGCTGCCCGGACCCTTCTCCAACCCCATAATTTTCCTCGACAAGCGCAGCGACCTGCGGCTACTGTCCGCTGCAGGTCACCTCCTGTGACCCACGTCGCTCGGACGGTTCCGGGCGCTTACGTACTTCGAGGAACGCATGACTGACTCCAGTCCCATGCGCCGCTTTGCGCGCATCGATCGCCTGCCCCCCTACGTCTTCAACATCACCGCCGAACTCAAGATGGCCGCGCGCCGTCGCGGTGAGGACATCATCGACCTGTCCATGGGCAATCCCGATGGTCCTACCCCGCCGCACATCGTCGAGAAGCTCTGCCAGGTCGCCCAGCGCGAAGACACCCACGGCTATTCTAGTTCCAAGGGCATTCCGCGCCTGAGACGCGCCATCTCGCACTGGTACCGCGATCGCTACCAGGTGGAGATCGATGCCGACAGCGAAGCCATCGTCACCATAGGTTCCAAGGAAGGCCTGGCGCATCTGATGCTGGCCACCCTGGATGCCGGCGACACCGTGCTGGTGCCCAACCCGAGCTATCCGATCCACATCTACGGCGCGGTGATCGCCGGCGCCCAGGTGCGTTCGGTGCCCCTGGTACAGGGCATGGACTTCTTCGCCGAACTGGAGCGGGCCATCCGCGAAAGCATTCCCAAGCCGAAGATGATGATCCTCGGCTTCCCCTCCAACCCCACCGCCCAGTGCGTGGAGCTGGACTTCTTCGAGCGCGTGGTGGAACTGGCCAAGCGCTACAACGTGCTGGTGGTGCACGACCTGGCCTATGCCGACATCGTCTTCGACGGCTGGCAGGCGCCCTCCATCATGCAGGTGCCCGGCGCCAAGGACATCGCGGTGGAATTCTTCACCCTGTCCAAGAGCTACAACATGGCCGGCTGGCGGATCGGCTTCATGGTCGGCAACCCCGAGCTGGTCGCCGCCCTGGCGCGGATCAAGAGCTATCACGACTACGGCACCTTCACCCCGCTGCAGGTGGCGGCCATCGCCGCCCTGGAAGGCGACCAGCAATGCGTGCGCGACATCGCCCAGCAGTACCAGCAGCGCCGCGACGTGCTGGTGCGCGGCCTGCACGAAGCCGGCTGGATGGTGGAGAATCCCAAGGCCTCCATGTATGTCTGGGCGAAGATTCCCGAACCCTATGCCCACCTGGGGTCGCTGGAATTCGCCAAGAAGCTCTTGGCCGAGGCCAAGGTCTGCGTGTCGCCGGGGCTGGGCTTCGGTGACTATGGCGACGACCATGTGCGTTTCGCCCTGATCGAGAACCAGGACCGCATCCGCCAGGCGGTGCGCGGCATCAAGCAGATGTTCCGCGCCGATGGCCTGCTGCCCAAGGCGGCCCCGCGCAAATCCGGGGTCGAGCCGGCCTGAGTCTTCGCCGCGCCGTCGACCGGCGGCGCGGCGAATGCTTGTCAGTCCGGGTGTTCCAGGCTATAAGCCGCTAGTGACCTCCCGGGATATCGCCATGCTGAAAGGCCTGTTCAACCTGCTCAAATCGCCCTCCGCGGACGATCTCAAGCTGGCCGCGAGCATCAACAACTCCTACAAGTCCATGCGCGTGGTCGGCCGAGGCACCCTGCGCATCGATCCGGCGGAGATCTTCGACTCCCCCGAATTCAAGGAAGACCTGGACCGCGCCCGGCGGCTCATCAACCGCTGATGTTCCTGCTGCTGCTCCTGCCGATCCTGGTCAGCGGTTTTCTCGTCTGCCACAAGCATCCGCTCTACTTCTATCGCCTGCACCGCTACGAGGGCCAGTACCTCTACCTGCAGAGCGCCCGTTTCGGCCTGTTCTGCACCCTGCTCGCCGTGATCCTGCACCTGGGCATCGCGCAAGTCCTGCAGGGGCGCAACTGGTCGTGGGGCGAGCGGACCTTCTCGCTCGACTACTTCGCCGGTCTCGCCGAGCTGCTGCGCCGCACCGGCACCCTGGAGGATCCGCTGCAGGCCGCCTGGATCCTGCTGGTGACGGTGACCGCCCTGCTGATCCCCGGCGCCTGGGCCGCGCTGGCGCGCTGGACCATCAAGCGCAAGTACGGCCTGAGCGAGGACAACTACCGTACCTTCATCCTCGCCGGCATCCTCAAGGACAGTCCGCTGGACGATCTGCTGATGACCGCCTCCATCAACAGGGAGACGCTGATGCTGACCCTGGAGGAGCGCAAGGTGTACGTCGGTCGCATCACCACCCTGGGCGAGCCGAGCGAAACGGAAGGGGCCGACCAGGACGTCTGCATCAAGCCGATCATGAGTGGCTACCGCGACAAGGACAAACTCTGGGTGACCTTCACCACCCACTACGCGGACAAGGGCAAGGACATCTACCTGACCCTGAAACAGAGCCAGATCGTCTCGGCGACGCGCTTCGATTTCGACGCCTATGAAGCGTTTCGCTCAAGCGTAAGCCGCGCCTGATCTGGCTTCGCGCACTTTCTTCAGGGAACGTATGACTTTTTAGGCAGGTCCCATTTGCAGGCGCGTTCACTGCCAGCCGGTGACGCCCTTCCCTTACTGCCAAGAAAATCAGGAGCACGTCCATGACGCCCATGCTGAAGAAAGCCTCCAGCCTGTCCCTCGCCATCCTGCTGGCTGCCGGTGCCGGTCTGGCCCAGGCCGCCGACAAGCTGTCTCCGGCCGAATTCGTCGACGACGCCTCGGCCAAGGGCATCGCCGAAATCGAAGCAGGCAAGCTGGCCCTGGAAAAGAGCCAGTCCCAGGACATCAAGACCTTTGCCCAGAGCATGATCGACGACCACACCAAGGCCAACGAGCAGCTCAAGAGCCTGGCCCAGGAGAAGAAGCTGAAGGTCTCCACCGACGCCGAGCTGATGGACAAGGCCAAGGCCATGATCCTGCAGGTGCGTGACGACTCCTTCGACCGCTCCTATGCCAACAACCAGGTCGTGGCCCACGAGCAGACCATCGAGATCTTCCGCAACGAAGCCAAGACCGGCGATGACGCCGCGCTCAAGGCCTTCGCCGAGAAGACCCTGCCGAAGCTGGAGCACCACCTCCAGGAAGCCAAGGCGCTGCAGACCAAGTACGCCAAGCAGTAGCACTGGCTGTAGGCTGGGCTGAGACGGCCCTATCGTCGAAGCCCAACGGTCCCATGACGCAGCGGCAGTGTTGGGCTTCGCTGCGCTCAACCCAACCTACCTTCAAGGCGCACCTGTGGTACGCCAGATAGGGGCATTGGACCGTAGGTTGGGCTGAGACGGCCCTATCGTCGAAGCCCAACGGTGCCATGACGCAATGGCAGTGTTGGGCTTCGCTCCGCTCAACCCAACCTACCCTCAAGGCGAACCTGTGGTGCGCCAAGCAAAGGCACTAAACCGTAGGTTGGGCTGAGACGGCCTTATCGTCGAAGCCCAACGGTGCCATGACGCAGCGGCAGTGTTGGGCTTCGCTCCACTCAGCCCAACCTACCGGAGCAGGACGAACCACCGAGGCTGTGATCCGTACGGGGTATGCCAGGCGCTAATAGAGAGCAGCCTGGCATACCTGCGCCCGATCATTGTGCAGCACGTCGTCCTCTTTAGCCGCTGCCAAGGCTGTCAGAGTCGATCAACACCGGACTTGCCCAACTTGGCTTCGCTCTTGCAAAGACCTCGTTAGCGGTGGCCAACGGCGGTCACCCCAATCGACAAAGGCGTCAGTTCACCTCCCGGCAACGGGCAAGGGTGACTGGCGCCTTTTTCATGCCCGTGACGTGCCCGAGGTGCCTCCATGAGTCCCAGTTTCTGGAAAGCCGGCCATGCGCCGACCCTGTTCGCCGCCTTCCTCTACTTCGACCTCAGCTTCATGGTCTGGTACGTGCTCGGCCCCATGGCCGTGCAGATCGCCACCGACCTGCAGCTGACGACCCAGCAGCGCAGCATGATGGTGGCCACGCCCATTCTCGCCGGTGCCGTCCTGCGCCTGATCCTGGGCTTCGTCGCCGATCGGCTGTCGCCCAAGACCGCCGGCATCATCGGCCAGGTGGTGGTGATCCTGGCGCTGCTGGTGGCCTGGCAGCATGGCGTGCACAGCTATGAGCAGACCCTGGTGCTGGGCCTGTTCCTCGGCTTCGCCGGTGCCTCCTTTGCCGTGGCCCTGCCGCTGGCCTCCCAGTGGTATCCGCCGCAGCACCAGGGCAAGGCCCTTGGCATCGCCGGCGCCGGCAACTCCGGCACGGTGTTCGCCGCCCTCTTCGCGCCGGCGCTGGCCAAGGCCTTCGGCTGGACCAACGTGTTCGGCTTCGCGCTGATCCCGCTGATCCTGACCCTGGTGGTCTTCGTGCTCTGCGCCCGCAACGCCCCCGAACGCCCGGCACCAAAGAAGCTGGCGGACTACGGCCGCGCCCTGGGCGACCAGGACAGCTGGTGGTTCATGTTCTTCTACAGCGTGACCTTCGGCGGCTTCCTCGGCCTCGCCAGCACCCTGCCCGGCTATTTCCATGACCAGTACAGCCTGGAGCCGGTGGTGGCCGGCTACTACACCGCGGCCTGCGTCTTCGGCGGCAGCCTGATGCGGCCCCTGGGCGGTGCCCTGGCCGATCGCATCGGCGGTATCCGCGCGCTGCTCGGCATGTATACCGTGGCGGCCATCTGCATCGCCGCCGTGGGCTTCCACCTGCCCAGCGCCATGGCCGCCCTGGCCCTGTTCGTGGTGGCCATGCTCAGCCTGGGCGCCGGCAACGGCGCGGTGTTCCAGCTGGTCCCCCAGCGCTTCCGCAAGGAAATCGGCGTCATGACCGGGTTGATCGGCATGGCGGGCGGCATCGGCGGCTTCGCCCTCACCGCCGGCCTGGGTGCGGTCAAGCAGGCCACCGGCGACTATCAGCTGGGCCTCTGGCTGTTCGCCGCCCTCGGCGTGCTCGCCTGGTTCGGCCTGCTCAGCGTCAAGCGCCGCTGGCGCACCACCTGGGGCTCGGCTGCCGTCACCGCGGCACGGGTCTGAGGGAAGTCCGGCGGCCAGGGGCCGCCGGTTTTCATTCAGGGGGCGGGACGCACATAGCTGGTCAGCACGTGATCCCGCCAGATCCCGTCGATCTCCAGATAGCGCCGCGCCAGGCCCTCGCGTTCGAAGCCGAGACAGGTCAACAGGTGGGCGCTGCGGACGTTCTCCGGCAGATGGTTGGCCATGATCCGGTTCAGGCCCAATTCGGCGATAACGAAGTCCCGCCCCAGGCGTACCGCCTGGCGCATCAGCCCCCGTCCCTGCCAGGCTGCATCCAGGCCATAGCCCAGGTAACAGGCCTGGAAACCACCCCGGAATATCTGGCTGAAATTGACCGTGCCTATCACCAGCGGCCCCGCCCGCAGCACCAGGCGCAATTCGCTCAGGCCCGGCCCGCCGGCACGATAGGCTGCCGCCTGCCCCTGCCATTGCGCCAGGGTATAGAATGCGTCGGAGCGCCGCGGCATCGAAAGCGCGAGGTGCTGGCGATTGAGCCGGTAGTAGTCGGCCACCGCGGCGGGATCGGCCAGGGTCAGGTCGATCAGTTCCACCGCCTCGGTCACGGCGAAGCGGGGTGGATACTGCAGCGGAACGCTCAGGGCGGTCATGGCTGCACCTGCGGCGGCAATTCGTAGACCCAGGTGGCGCAGCGCTGTCCGTCCGGACCTTCCCGATCGTTTTCCAGTACCCGGACGCGCCGGAAACCCACCCGTTCGGCGAGGCGCTGGCTGGAGGCGTTGGCGGCCGAGGTGGTGAGAAAGAGTCCCGCCGCGCCCCGCTGCTCGACGAAGTAGCGCAGTGCGGTGGTCATCAGGCCCTGCCCGGTATGCAGGCTGTGCAGCCAGTAGCCGACCTCATAGCGCCGGCCGCCGTCCAGAGGGGTGAGTCCCAGGCAGCCGAGCAAGTCGTCACCGCGCACCAGGAAGTAGCGTTTCTCGCCCTGGGCCAGGGTGAAGGCGCCGCGCGCGGCGAGCAGACTGTCGCGAGCCTGGGCGACGCTGGTCCGTTCGCGCGCCCAGCCGAGGAAGCGGCGGTGCTCGGCATAGCTCCAGTTCAGGGCGTCGGCGAAGGCCGCGGCCAGGCGCGGTTGCGGCCAGACCAGCTCGAAATCGGCCAGGGCGATGCGCGGTGGAAAATTCATGGCGAGGTCCCGAAATCCAGGCGCGGCACGGCGGCCAGCAGGCGCTGGGTCATGGCGTGAATGGGCGCAGGCAGCACCCGTTCGGCGCTGCCCTGTTCGACGATGCGGCCGCCGTCCATCACCGCGATGCGGTCGGCCAGGTATTCGACCACGCCGAAATTGTGGGTGATGAACAGATAGGCCAGGCCCCGCTCCGCCTGGAGTTCGCGCAGGAGATCGAGGATCTGCGCCTGCACCGAGACGTCGAGCGCCGAGGTGGGTTCATCGCATACCAGCACCTGCGGCTCGACGATCAGCGCCCGGGCGATGGCGATGCGCTGCCGCTGGCCGCCGGAGAATTCGTGGGCGAAGCGCTGCAGGGTGTCGCCGGGCAGCCCGACCCGCTCCACCAGGGCGGCGGCGCGCCGTTGGCGCTCGGCGGCATCCAGCTCGGGACGCAGCGCCAGCAAGCCCTGCTCCAGGGTGGCGCCGATGCGCATGCGCGGATCCAGCGAGGCGAAGGGGTCCTGGAAGACGATCTGGATCTGCCGCCGTAACCGCTGCAGGGTACGCCGATCGGCCGTGAGCAGGTCCTCGCCGCCCAGCTGGGCGCTGCCGCTGATGCGCGTCCCATCGAGCAGGCGCAGCAGCGCCTTGCCGGTGGTGGTCTTGCCGCACCCGGACTCGCCCAGCAGCGCCAGGGTCTCGCCGGCATGCAGGTCGAAGCTCACCCCGTCCACCGCCCTGACCCAGTCCCGCGTCCGGCCCCAGGCGCCGCGGCGAAGCGGATAGTGCACGGCCAGCTCACGCACCTCCAGCAGCCGCGCGCCCGGCTGGCGCTGCGGCAAGGCGCGCGGGCTGCCGGCCAGGGTCTGGCCGCGCTTGGCGAAGGTGGGAATGGCGGCGAACAGCTCGCGGGCATAGGGATGCCGGGGCGCCTCGAAGAACTCCGCGGCCGGGGCGCTCTCGACGATCTCGCCATGGCGCATCAGGGCCACGTGATCGGCTACCTGGCGCACCACCGCCAGATCGTGGGTGATGAGCAGGATGGCCATGCCCAGTTCGCGCTGGATATCGGCCAGCAGCGCAAGGATCTGCGCCTGGACGGTGACGTCCAGCGCCGTGGTGGGTTCGTCGGCGATCAGCAGGTCCGGCTCGGCCGCCAGCGCCAGGGCGAGCATGATGCGCTGTTTCTGGCCACCGGAGAACTGGAAGGGATAGTCGTCGATCCGCCGCTCCGGCTCGGGAATGCCGACCCGGCGCAGCCATTCCACCACCCGGGCACGGGCGGCGGCGCCGCGCAGCGTGGTATGGGCGCGTAGGGTTTCCTCGATCTGCTCGCCGATGCGCATGACCGGATTCAGGCTGGTGGCGGGCTCCTGGAAGATGGTGCCGACGCGCCCACCGCGCAGTTCGCGCAGACGCCGCTCCGGCAGTCGATGCAGGTCGGTGCCGGCCAGCAGCGCCGCGCCGCGGGCGATGCCCAGCGAAGGCGGCAGCAGACGCAACAGCGAGAGCGCGGTGACGCTCTTGCCACTGCCCGATTCCCCGACCAGGGCGAAGGTCTCGCCGCGGGCGATGGCCAGGCTCAGGCCGCGGACCGCCTGGCGCGTGCCCTCCTCGCCCTCGACTAGGATCTCCAGGTCGCGAATCTCCAGCACCGGGGTCATGGCTGCACCTCGCCCTGGCCGGGACGGCGCCTGAGCCAGGCGGATCCCAGCCGGCGACTGCGCGGATCGAAGGCGTCGCGCACGGCATCGGCGAACAGATTGGCCGCCAGCACCAGGGCCAGCATGAAGGCGAAGGCGCTGAGCAGGTTCCACCAGATCATCGGGCTGCGGGACATCTCGGTACGGGCATCGTTGATCATGGAGCCGAAGGAATTCATGGTCGGGTCGACACCGATGCCCAGGTAGGACAGCACCGCCTCGTAGAGCACCAGGCTGGAAAACTCCAGGGTCAGGGTGATGAGCACCAGGTAGAAGACGTTGGGCAGCAGGTGTCGGCGCAGGATGGTGAAGTGGGAGACGCCAAAGGCCCGCGCTGCCTGCACGTACTCCAGCTCGCGCAGCTTGAGCGCCTCGGCGCGCAGCAGGCGGCAGAGGCCGGCCCAGCCGGTGAGGCCGAGGATCAGGCAGAGCATGAAGAGGCGCAGGTCGGCGCGCGCCGCGCCGGTGTCGAACAGCTCGGGATGGCGGTCGATGAACACCTGCATCATCAGTACGCAGGCCGCCACCAGCAGCACCCCGGGGATGGAGGTCAGGGTGGTGTAGAGGTAGGTGATGACGTCGTCCACCCGGCCCTTGAAATAACCGGCGGCCAGGCCGAAGCCGATCGCCGGCGGCAGCATGGCCAGCGTGGTCAGGCTGCCGATGACGAAGGCGGTGCGGATGCTCTTGAACGACTGGTAGAGGACGTCGTTGCCGGTGCCGTCGGTGCCCAGCACGTGATAGCCGCTGGCCAGGGCGATCACGCTGCCGGCCACCAGGCAGACGCCCAGCCAGGTCAGCAGGATGGCGCGCCAGGGTGTGGCGGTCTGGCCGCGGAGGATGAGGCCGCAGCGGGCCGCGAAACCACCCGTCTCGCGCAGCCGTGCCGCGGCCAGGGCGGCAGTCGCCAGGGCCAGCGCCAGACCGCCGAGCAGGCCCGACGTCAGCCGCCTGAGGACATCGCCCCGCCACTCGGTAGCGGGATCGCGCAACGCGATACCGGCATGCTTGAGTCGCGGGAAGTCGCGCAGCGGCAGGCCCTCCGCGCTGGTGCCCAGGGTTTCCTTGGTGAACTGGTGGGTGGCGAGCGGCGCCGAATAGGTCTTCTCGCGCTGGGTCAGGCTGGTGTCGGCCAGCAGGCCATCGAGAGCCGAGAGCACCACGGGCGAATAGATCGGCGCCGTGGCGCCGGGCGTGGCGGGCAACTGGGGCCGGTAGTGCAGCGAATCCAGCAGGGCGATGGCGACGAAGCTGGCCAGCACCACGGCCGCGCTCATCGCCGGCGCATCCTGCAGTACCCGCCGCCAACTGGCGCGCAGGGCCGGCTGGCGACGCGCGCGCCAGGCATAGACCAGGGTACCGGCTACCAGCAGGTAGAGGGCGAGGTCGGTCCAGAGCAAGACGAATTTCGGCATGGCGGCTACCTGAAGCGAACGCGCGGATCGGCGAGGGTGTAGGACAGGTCCGCCAGGATCAGGCCGACGATGTAGAGCACCGAGCCGAGAAACACCATGGTGCGCACCACGGCGAAGTCCTGGCCGTTGATGGCGTCGATGGTGTAGCTGCCCAGGCCGGGAATGCCAAAGAAGGATTCGGCGATCAGGCTGCCCATGATCAGCAGCGGAATGGCCGAAACCACGCCGGTGAGGATCGGCAGCGCGGCATTGCGCAGCACATGGCGCTGGAGCACCTGCCGCTCGGCCAGGCCCTTGGCACGGGCGGTGCGCACATAGTCCTTGCCGATCTCTTCGAGAAACAGCGCGCGGTAGAAGCGCGCCTGGCTGCCCAGCCCGGAAATCACCGCCACCAGCACCGGCAGGGCCAGGAAGCGCAGCAGATTCCAGCCCTCTTCATAGCCCGAATAGGGCACCAGGCGCAGGGTCTTCGCGAACAGCCACTGGCCGGCGATGATGTAGAACAGCGAGGAGATCGACAGCAGCAGCACGCAGAGCACCACGCCCCAGAAGTCCAGCCGGGTGGCGCGAAAGAACACCAGCAGCAGGGCGAAACCGACGCTGGCGACCAGGCCGAGGACAAAGGTCGGCAACGCCAGCGCCAGGCTCGGTCCGGCGCGCTCGGCGATCTCCCGGCCGATGTCGCGACCGCTGTCGGAGGTGCCGAAGTCGAACACCAGCAGACTGACCGACCGGTCGAAGAAGAGCGTATCGGTGAACTGCTCCGCCCCTTCGCGGGTGGTATTAATGAGCAGCGGCTTGTCGTAGCCGTGCTCCGCCTTCCAGTCCTCGATGGCTTCGGCGGTGACGTACTTGCCGCCGATGGCCAGGCGCGCCATGTCGTCCGGGGTGTTGACGGTAAAGAACAGCAGGAAGGTCAGCAGATTCACGCCGATCAGGATGAGCACGCCATAGGCCAGGCGCCGCAGTAGATAGCCGATCATGGCCGCCCCTCCCCGCTCTCGTCGCCAAAGGCGGTCTGGCGCTCACGGCGACGCAGGCTGCGCCAGGCCGGCCAGGCCAGCAGCAGCGCCAGGCCCAGCAGCAGCCACAGCGGCCAGAGCACCGGCCGGTTCCACTCCAGCACCTTGCGCTCGCGCAGCGCCGGGTCCAGGCGCAGATAGCGCAGCTGATCGCGCACCATCTGGGTCGGCTTGGCGTTATAGACCCACTGCTGATAGGCCCCGGCCGACAGGGGATTCCAGCCGAACAGCCAGGGCGCGTCCTGTTGCACGATGGCGACCATGCGCCGGATCAGGGCGACCTTTTCCGGTCCGTCGTCGAGACTCTTCATCTGCTCGAACAGCCGGTCGTATTCGGCATTGCTGTAGTTGCCGGCATTCTCGCCACCGTGCTTGGCCTTGCCCTGGGGACCGTAGAAGAGGAACAGGAAGTTCTCGGCATCGGGATAGTCGGCGTTCCAGCCCCAGAAGAAGATCTGCGCCGCGCCCTTGCGCATCTTGTCCTGGAATCTGTTGTAGTCCGAGCCGCGCAGCTCCAGCTGGATACCCAGCTTGGCGGTCTGCTGGCGCATCCAGTCGAACATCGCGCTGTCACCGCTGGTCTGGGCATCGTATTGCAGGATCAGCGGCCGCCCGCTCTTGGCGTCGCGGCCATCGGGATAGCCGGCTTCGACCAGCAACCGCCTGGCCGCTTCGATGGGCCGCCGCTCGGGCTTGCCATCCACCAGTTGGTAGACCACCGGGTTGCTGCCGGCCGGCGGCGCTTCATAGCCCAGCACGCCCGGCGGCAGCGGGCCATTGGCGACCAGGCCGTTGCCGTTGAGAAAGACGGTGATGTAGCTCTCCCAGTCGAAGGCGATCGACAGCGCCTGGCGCAGCTTGCGATTGCGTTCCTGTTGCTCGGGCGTGGCGCCCTGCCCCACCACCGGGTCCAGCCAGTTGAAGCCCAGGTACCAGTTGGAGGCCTCCACCGCGGTGGGCAACTTGAGGCCGCGCTCGCGATAGAGCTCGGCGGAATCGGCCGAATCACCGGCCTTGGTGCGCAGCGCCACGCCATATTCGCCGCGCTCGACCTGGGGGGTGTCGTAGTAGCCCTGGATGAACTTGCCCATCAGCGGCACCCCTTCCTTTTCCAGGCTGAACACCGCGCGGTCGATCAGCGGCATGGGCTTGCCGCAGTCGTCCAGCCGGCCCTGTTGGCGATCCTCGGGCTCCCCCTCGCAGGGATAGGGATCGGCGTGATAGTTGGGATTGCGCGCCAGCACATGGCGGCGATTGGGGATGGATTCGGCCAGGCGATAGGGTCCGGTGCCCACCGGCCAGCTGTTGAAACCGAGGTTGTGCTCGGTCATGCCCGGCTGGCTGTAGAAGCGGTCGGCCTCCCAGGGCACCGGCGCGGCAAAGGTCATGGCCAGCCAATAGTTGAACTGGGGGTACTTGCCGATCACCCGCAGGCGCAGGGTGTGGTCGTCCAGCACCTCGACCCCGGGCAACTCGCCCTGGCGCAGGTCCAGCCAGGGCAGCGGCGCGCCCCTGGGCAGCTTGGCACGCAGGGCCTTGTCGGCGGCGCGCAGGCCGTCGCCAAAGGCCTGCATGCCCACCAGGTGCTCGGCGAAGATGGCGTAGCTGGGCGAGACCAGCCGCGGACTGGCCAGGCGGCGCAGGCCGTAGGCGTAGTCGGCGGCGGTCAGGGCGCGGCTGCCGGTCTCGGGAAAGTCGGGGATCTGGTAGCGATCGGCCAGGTCGGCGGGCTGGATCGGGAAGTAGCGGTAATGGCCCTGGGCATCGCGAGCGAAGGCCGGATGAGGCGCATAGCGGGCGTCGCGGCGGATAGGGATGTCGTAGACGCTCTCGGCGATCTGCGCCGGCGCCGCGTCATCCGGCAGGCGCCGGCCCTGGGCGTCCAGGTAGTAAGGCGCGATCACCCGCTCGGCCCCACGGGGGATCAGCGCGTAGGGCCGCTTGAAGTAGTGGTAGCCGTAGAGGGGTTCATAGATGTTGTAGGTGAAGTTGGTCTCGTCGCCGGAATAGGAACTGGCCGGATCCAGGTACTTCGGCGAGCGGGTGGTGAAGGCGGTATAGAGGGTATTCTGGCCTTCGGCCCCGGCCCGGTAGGGGCTGTTGATCGGCGTGTCGGCGGGTGAGCAGCCCCCGAGCAGCGCCAGGGTCAGCAGTGCGAGGAGTTGTCTGGACAGTCTGGGCATCGCGTTCCTGCACCGAAAGGGACCTGAGGCGGCAGCGTCCGCCTAAACGACTAAGCTTGAGCTATTTTCCCGCGAGGCGCAGCACCCCATGCAATCCCGGAAAGATTTCGACAAGATCGCCCACTGGTCCCAGCTCCAGGCCCCCGATGGCCCCGGCTATCCCGACAGTGACGAGCGCTTTTCCCTGGGCGCCGCCTTCGGCCGTCACTTCGGCTTCGCCCGCCTGGGCATCCACCACGAATGGCTGCCACCCGGTCGCCGCACCTCGCGGCCCCATGCCGAGGCCACCGAGGACGAATTCATCTATGTGATCGCCGGTCATCCCACCGCCTGGGTCGACGGCCATGCCCATCGCCTCAAGCCGGGTGACGGGGTGGGCTTCAAGGCGGGGGATGGCGTCGCCCATACCTTCATCAACGAGACCGCCGAGCCGGTGGAGTTGCTGGTGGTGGGCGATGCCAGCCGCTCGGACAACCGCCTGCACTATCCGCTGCATCCGGAATACACCGCGGGGCTGGGGGATAAGCAATGGCAGGACTGTCCCAAGCGTGAATTGGGGCCGCATACGGGTGAGGCCCGGAAGTCCGGCGAGTAGACGCAGTCATTGGACATGGCCTCTTCCACCTGCCGCGCTCAAAGGCTGACCCTCGCCGTTGGGCTTCGGCGATGGAGCTGCCTCAACCCAACTACGAAACATCCACCGTAGGTTGGGTTGAGCGCAGCGGAGCCCAACAGGGGTGGCCCCCAATGCACCTGCACAGCGAGGATCGATTGCGGCCGTTGGGCTTCGGCGATGGAGCTGCGCTCAACCCAACCTACGAACCTCACCGTAGGTTGGGTTGAGCGCAGCGAAGCCCAACAGGGGTGGCCTCCATACACCTGCACATCGAGGATCGATTGCGGCTGTTGGGCTTCGGCGATGGAGCTGCCTCAACCCAACCTACGAAACGCTACCGTAGTTGGGTTGAGCGCAGCGAAGCCCAACAGGGCCTCAGCCAACACCTTGGCGCTTGGAAAACGCTGCGCGGTTTTCCACCCTACATAAGCTCACCGTTAGCGCTCCCTCTCCCTAAGGGAGAGGGTCAGCGGCTCAGGCCCTGCGCGCCTGGGCCGCGCTTACCGCGGCGCGCAGCGCCAGCAGGTAGCTGTCCACGCCGAAGCCGGCGATCTGCCCCAGGACGATCTCGGCGAATACCGAGTGATGGCGGAAGCTCTCCCGCGCATGGATGTTGGACATGTGCAGCTCCACCACCGGCACGGTGAGGATCGCCAGGGCGTCGCGGATACCGTAGCTGTAGTGGGTCCAGGCGCCGGCGTTGATGAGCACGCCATCCACGCCCTCCTCGAAGCCCTGGTGAATGCGCTCCACCATCGCGCCCTCGTGATTGCTCTGGAAGCTCTGCACCTCGACGCCCAGTTCCGCCCCCAGAGCCGCCAGCCTGGCGTCGATCTCGGCCAGGGTCACGGTGCCGTACTGCACGGGATCGCGCTTGCCGAACATGTTGTGGTTGATACCGTGCAACATCAGGATCTTCATGGGGTCCGCTCACTGCAGGGGAATGGTCAGCTGGTCGATGACCGGCCGGGTCTCGGGGCGTACGCCGCGCCACCAGGCGAAGGCCTCGGCGGCCTGCTCGACCAGCATGCCCACGCCGTCCGCCAGCTGCGCCACGCCCTGCTCCCGGGCCAGGCGCAGGAAAGGCGTCAGCCCCTTGCCATAGGCCAGTTCATAGGCCAGCGCCGCCTGGGCGAAGACGCCCGCCGGCACCGGCGGCAATTCGCCGACCAGACTGGCCGAAGTGGCATTGATCACCAGGTCGAATCTCTCCCCTTCCAGGGCCTCGTAGCTGCTCACACTCAGCAACGGGTGCCCGATCTCCTGAGCGAGCCCTGCGGCCTTCTGCTCATCGCGATTGACCATCACCAGCGCCGCTGGCCCGGCCGCCAGGAAGGGCAACAGCGCCCCCCGTACCGCACCACCCGCGCCCAGCAAGAGCACGCGCTTGCCGGCCAGGGGCTGGCCGAGGTTGACCTCGATATCGCGCAGCAGGCCGATGCCGTCGAAGTTTTCCGCCAGCACCCGCTCACCCTCGAACTTCAGGGCATTGGCCGCCTTGGCCAGGCGCGCCCGCTCGCTGGGCTCGGTGGCCAGCTGGTAGGCCTGCAGCTTGAAGGGCGCCGTGACATTCATGCCCCGCCCACCCTGGGCGCGAAAGCGCGCCACGTCACCGGCGAAATCCCCCTGCGAGCCCTCGATGGCGCCGTATTCCAGCTCCTGTCCGGTGGTGCTGGCGAACAGCCCATGGATTAGCGGCGACTTGGTGTGGTTGATCGGACGGCCGATCACCGTGTACTGGTCGGTCATGTCGACATCTCCGGGGTGAACAGCACGCCATCAGCCTGCAGCCGGGCGATCTCTTCCGCGCTATAGCCGAGGCTCCGGGCCACGGCAGCGTTGTGCTCACCGAGATCCGGCGCCACCTGCTGGATGGTGGTGTCGCAGTCGGAAAAGCGGAACGGCAGATTGGGCATGCGCAGGGTGCCGAAGCGCGGGTGCTGCTGCTCCTGGATCATGCCGCGGGCCTTGATCTGCGGATCCTCGATCACCTCGTCGATACGCTGCACCTTGGCGCAGGGCACATCGATCTCGTCGAGCAACGCCAGCAGCCGCGCGACCGGATTGGCCGCGACCCAGGCCTTGACGATGGGCAGGATGGCTTCGCGATGGGCGTTGCGGCCGGTGGAGGTATGGAAGCGCAGGTCGCTGCCGAAACCCGGCTGGTCCGCGTCCTGTTCGACCAGGGCGGCGAAGCGCTTCCAGGATTCGTCCACCTGGGCGGCGATCACCAGGTCGCCATCCTGGGCGCGGAACACGCCATAGAGGGTCGAGGTGGGCATGTCGTGGCCGGTCTGCTGCGGCAGGATCTCACCGCCGGACAGGGTGTAGCACTGCACGGCGTATTCGTGCATGGATACCAGGGTGTCGTACAGCGCCATGTCGATATGCTGGCCGCGGCCGCTGGTGACCCGTCCCAGCAGCGCCGCGTTGATGGCGGCCACCGCATGGGCGCCGGTGTACATGTCGCCCAGGGAGATGCGCAGCAACGGCGGCGCCTCGCCCGGCGTGCCGACCATCTGCATGATGCCGCTCTTGGCCTCGGCGATCAGGCCGAAGCCGGCGCGATGGGCGTCGGGCCCGGTGTGACCGTAGGCGGAAATCGAGCAGTACACCAGTCGCGGATTGCGCGCCGACAGTTCCGCATAGCCCAGGCCGAGCTTGTCCAGGGCGCCGGGTCGGTAGTTTTCGATGAAGACGTCGGCGCTGTCGCAGAGCTGCTGCATGAAGGCCTTGCCGCGCGGGTCCTTCATGTTGACGCTGACACCCTGCTTGCCCATGTTGAGTTGCAGGAAGTAGCCGCTCTGCTGGTCGTCGAGGACGAAGGCGTGCTGGCGACCGGCATCGCCGCTGCCGGGGCGCTCCACCTTGATGACCTCGGCGCCCAGCGCCGCCAGGCAGCGCCCCACATAGGGGCCGGCGAGGAAGTGGCTGTAGTCGATGACCCTCAGGCCTTGCAGCGGGAGTGGCTGGCTCATACGGCGCCCTCCCGCCGCGGCACCATCAGCCGGTGCTCGCCGCGCTGGACCACCTCGCCCTTCTGGTTGATCAGCTCCGAGGGCAGCACCACGATGCCCCAGCCCGGCTTGCTCTTGCTCGGACGCATGGACCCCACGCGCAGCTTGACGTGCAACTCGTCGCCGACGCGGATCGGCAGCAGGAAATCCCAGGTCCAGCCCAACGACATTCCCGGCAGGAAGCGATAGTCGCACTGGGTCTTGAGGCCGTCGGCGATGGACAGCCCCATCAGGCCATGGGCGACCAGGCCACCGAAGTGGCTGGCATTGGCATAGGCCTCGTCGACATGGACCGGGGTGTGGTCACCGGTGAGGTCGGCATAGGCCAGAATGCGCTCCTTGGTGACTTGGTAGCTCGGCGTGATCGCCTCGTCGCCTTCGCGGGCGTCCTCGAAGTATTTTTCTTGTAGGGTCATGGTCGCTGTCACTCGGATTGACGGGCGTTGACGGCCAGGGCGTCGTGCACGGCGCGGGCCGGCACGGCCTGAATGAATTCCAGCGCCAGGCCATCGGGCAGGCGCAGCCAGTTGTAGCCCTGGGGCAGTTGCTCCACGCCCTCGAAACGCCGGGCGGCGGCCAGGGCGGCGTCGAGGTCCTCGCACATCAGCCCCAGGTGACCCAGGCGCCCCTCGGGGCCAGCGAAGTCCGGCTTGCTCATGAATTGCATCCCGCCCAGCGTCCAGTACTGACTGGGCTGCTCGACCGTGCCCTGCACCTCGCGCAGGGTCATGCCGAACACCTCGTGGAAGAAGCGGATGTGCCAGTGGATGTCTTTCACCCAGATGGCCACGTGTTCCAGATAGGCCTTGGGAATGCTCATGGTTTGGCGTCCTCTTGTTGTCGATCGGCCAGGGCGCGCTCGATGCCCTTGATGCAGGCGACCAGGGTGGCGTTGACCGGGGTGGGCACGCGGTACTGCTGGCCGAGCCGCACCACCGCGCCATTGATGAAGTCGATTTCGGTGATGGAGCCCTTCTGCAGGCTCTGCAACATGGAGGTCTTGAACGACGCCGCCAGTCCCTCGCGGGCCAGTTGCCAGGCGGCTTCCGGCGCCTGCAGCCCCAGCTCGACCCCGGCGGCGCGGGCCACCGCGATGGCTTCGGCGACCGCCTGCAGCGCGGTATCGCGCAGCAGCGGCTCACTGTAGAGCTGGCCATAGGTGAGCTGGGTGATGCCGGTCAGGGCACCGGTGGCGACGTTGACCAGCAGCTTGTCCCAGAGGGTGCCGCGGATGTTGGCGCTGACCGTGGTGGCGAGGCCCGCGTCCTCGAAGACCGTGGCGACGGCCTGGACGCGCGCGGAGACTTGACCATCGAGTTCGCCGATGAGGGTGCGTTTGCCCGTTACTCCGCTGCGGATCCGTCCCGGGCCGAGCAACACGCCGCCCACATAGGTCTTGCCGGCGATCACCCGCTCCGGGCCGACGATCTCCGCCAGCAGCTCTTCGTGGCCGAGGCCGTTCTGCAGCGACAGCACCAGGGTCTCGGGGCCGACCAGCGCCAGCGCCTGCTGCATGGCCTCGGCGGTGGCGAAGGACTTGACCAGCACCACCACCAGATCGACCACCCCGACCTCTTGGGCCGCGACCGCCGCCCGTACCTGAACCCGGCGACGGCCGTCGGCGGTCTCGATGTCCAGGCCGTCACGCGCCACCGCCTCGATATGGGCATTGGGCCGATTGAGCAGCCAGGTCTCGTGTCCCGCCTCGCTCAGCCAGGCGCCAAAGGTGCT
This sequence comes from Pseudomonas sp. AS2.8, assembly GCF_014190935.1. Lineage (NCBI taxonomy): Bacteria > Pseudomonadati > Pseudomonadota > Gammaproteobacteria > Pseudomonadales > Pseudomonadaceae > Pseudomonas > Pseudomonas sp. AS2.8. Next base: position 591,550 of record NZ_JACHVV010000001.1, on the reverse strand, counting down.
GCCCAGGGCGCCAGCCCCGAGGATGCAGATTTTCATGGATCGGACTCCTTGTTTTCGTCCTACCCTAGGCCCGCGCCCGGTATTGAGCTATACAAAGAGTCCAATTCGCCCATCAGGAATTCTGATAATGCTGCCCACGGACGGCCTGCCCGAACCCAAGCTGCTGATGCTGTTCGAGGTGCTCTATCGCACTGGTAGCGTGACCCGGGCCGCCGAACAGCTGGGCCAGAGTCAGCCCACCATCAGCCTCTGGCTGGGCAAGTTGCGTCAGCAGCTGCGCGATCCACTGTTCGTGCGCACGCCTGGCGGCATGAAGCCCACACCCCAGGCCGAGGCGCTGATCACGCCGTGTCGCGAAGTGCTCGAATCCCTGCGCCGGCTAGTGGCCTGGGAGGTGGCCTTCGAGCCCGCCACCGCTCAGCGGCTGTTTCGCCTCTGCCTGAGCGATGCCAGCCACATCACCCTGCTACCGCGGATCCTGGCGCAGCTGCGCGAGGTGGCGCCCGGGGTGCGGCTGGAGATCGCGCGGATCGACGGCAATACCGAACAGGCCCTGGAGATCGGTGAAGCTGACCTGGCGGTCGGCTTCATTCCCTGGCTGGGTGGCAGTCTCTATCAGCAACTGCTGTTTCCCCAGGACTGGGTCTGCCTGGTCAGCGCCCGCCATCCGCGCCTCGGCGAGCGCCTGACGGCCACGGCCTATGCCGAGGAGGGCCATGTCCTGGTCAGCGCCGGCACCGGGCAGAAGCTGCTGGAAGCGGGTCTGGTACGCGCCGGGGTGCAGCGCCGCATCGTGCTGGAGCTACCGGGCTTTCTGGGCGTCGGCGCGGTGGTCGGCACCTCCGACCTCATCGTCACCCTGCCGCGGCACATCGGTACCACCCTGGCGCAGACCTACGGCCTCAGGGTCCACGAATGCCCGGTGCCGGTCGAGCGCTTCGCGGTCAGGCAGCACTGGCACGCGCGCTATCACCAGGATGCCGGCAATCGCTGGTTGCGCGGGGTGCTACTGGAGCTCTTCGGCCACGGCCGCTAGCGCAGGAGCCGGAAACGAAAAAGCCCCAGCACGGGGCTGGGGCTCTTGGGCAGGACGCCTGGACGATCAGTTGTCCAGGGCCGGGCGCTGGCCGGCGATGGCGATGCGCTTGGGCTTGGCTTCTTCCGGGATCACGCGCACCAGTTCGATGCTCAGCAGGCCGTGCTTGAGATCGGCACCCTTCACCTCGATATGGTCGGCGAGGCGGAAGGACAGCTTGAAGGCGCGCTGGGCGATGCCCTGATGCAGGAAGGTCACGCTCTCGGCGCTGTTTTCGCGCCGGCCACCCTTGACGGTGAGCACGCCACGCTCGACTTCGATCTCCAGGTCATCTTCCTGGAGGCCGGCGGCGGCGATCACGATGCGATACTGGTCGTCACCGTGCTTCTCGACGTTGTAGGGCGGATAGGAGCTGCCAGCGTCGTTGCGCAGCGCGGATTCGAACAGGTCGTTGAACCGGTCGAAGCCGACGGAATGACGGAACAGCGGGGCCAGGGACAGTACATTGCTCATGGTGAATCTCCTGATAGGTTCAGCAAGTTTCGGTGTTGCCTGCGGGACCCGACTTCGGCATCCCACACGAACCTAGATAGGGAAATCCCCAAGAATTTCAAGGGCGAATCCCGACGAACGGTAGTGCCCGCTATTTCTTCTTCGGCTTGCGCTTTTTCTTCTTGGCCGCGGCCATCGGCAGCGCCTGCTCGAAGGCCGAGCGCACCTCCTGCAGGCGGCGCTCCTTGAGGTCGTGGATGCGCTTGCCGCGCTCGGTGGTGAAGTCGATGAGATTGCTGTCGTCGCTCATGTCGCTATCCGGCGAAAGGTGAGATTCAGCCGCAACCCGCTGGCTTTGCGGGTCTTGGCGATCTGGTGCTGCCAATGATGCTGGGTCGCGCCGGCCATGACCAGCAGGCTGCCGTGACCGAGTTCCAGGGAATGGCCGATGCGGCTGGTGCCCTTGCGGCGGAAGTCGAAGCGCCGCGCGGCCCCGAGGTTGAGCGAGGCGATCAGCGGATTGGCGCCGAGACTGGCCTCGTCGTCGCTGTGCCAGCCCATGGAGTCCTGGCCGTCGCGATAGCGGTTGAGCAGCACGCCATTGAAGGCCTGGCCGCAGGCCGCCTCGACGGCTTCACGGATGAGCTGCAGCAGCGGCGTCCAGGGCAAGGCGGCGTGATCCAGGCCGGCGTAGCCGTAGACCACCCCGGGATCGGCGTACCAGGCCACCTGCCGCGGCACCGGGTGCCAGCGACCGAACACCCGCACCTGCGGCTGGCTCCAGGGAGTTTCGGCGTCCAGCTGCTGCAGCCAGGCGTCGGCTCGTTCCGGCGGCAACCAGTGCGGGTGGAAGGCCAGCTCGGCGTCGTCCAGCTCCAGGCGCGCGACCATGGCTAGACCCGCAGATCCACCTGGGCGCCCACCTGCTCCGGCTCTTCCAGGGCCTGGGCACGTTCGGCGCCGAAGCCCTGGCGCAGGGCTTCGCGCTGCCGGCGGCGGCGGCGGGCCTCGCGGTCCAGGGTGGCCTCGTCCTCCAGGGGTGCGTGCGCGGTCTCGGCCGCCGGCTGCACGGGCGCTATGGGGGCGCTGGCGGGACGCACCGGGGCGGGATCCAGCTGGTTTGGCGGGGTCACGCCGGGCGGCGGAATGACAGGGATCATGACGGGGACCTCGAATTCGCGGACTGCGGCAAAGAGCGCGTTAGGCTTCTGACTCCGCTTTCGCTAAAATAGCCGGCTTTTTGATAGCTGGGGAGAAGCTTCCACATGGCGTCGCATCAACCGGGACAACGCTGGATCAGTGACAGTGAGGCCGAACTGGGCCTGGGAACCATCCTGGCCCTCGACGGCCGCCTGCTCACGGTGCTCTATCCAGCCACCGGTGAGACGCGCCAGTATGCCCAGCGCAACGCCCCGCTGACCCGGGTGCGCTTCGCTCCGGGCGACGAGGTGACCCATTTCGAGGGCTGGAAGCTCACCGTGCGCGAGGTCTCCGAAGCGGACGGCCTGCTGACCTACCACGGCTTCACCGCCGAGCGCGAGGCACGCAGCGTGCCCGAGGCCCAGCTGTCGAACTTCATCCAGTTCCGCCTGGCCAGTGACCGCCTGTTCGCCGGACAGATCGACCCCCTGCCCTGGTTCGGCCTGCGCTATCACACCCACGAGCATCGCAACCGCCTGCTGCAGTCCAGCCTCTGGGGCCTCGGCGGCACCCGCGCCCAGCCGATCCCGCACCAGCTGCACATCGCCCGCAGCGTGGCCGACCGGGTCGCCCCGCGCGTCCTGCTGGCCGACGAAGTGGGCCTGGGCAAGACCATCGAAGCCGGCCTGGTGATCCATCGCCAGCTGCTCAGCGGTCGCGCCAGCCGCGTGCTGATCCTGGTCCCGGAAAATCTCCAGCACCAGTGGCTGGTGGAGATGCGCCGCCGCTTCAACCTGGAAGTGGCGCTGTTCGACGCCGAGCGCTTCATGGCCAGCGAAGACGGCAATCCCTTCGAGGACGCCCAGCTGGCGCTGGTCTCCCTGGACTGGCTGGTGCGCGACGAAAAGGCCCAGGATGCCGCCTTCGCCGCCGGCTGGGACCTGCTGGTGGTCGACGAAGCCCACCACCTGGTCTGGCACCCCGAGGGTGCCAGCCGCGAATACAGCCTGGTCGAGCAGCTCGGCGAGGTCATCCCCGGCGTGCTGCTGCTCACCGCGACCCCCGAGCAACTGGGCCAGGACAGCCACTTCGCCCGTCTGCGCCTGCTCGATCCCAGCCGCTTCCATGACTTCGCCGCCTTCCAGCAGGAGTCCCAGCACTACCGCCCGGTGGCCGAAGCCGTGCAGGAACTGCTCGACGCCGGCGCCCTGAGCCCGGCCGCCCAGGACGCCATCGGCGGTTTCCTCGGTCAGGAAGGCGAGACCCTGCTGGCCGCCGCCGCAGCCGGCGATGCCGACGCCCGCGCCCGCCTGGTGCGCGAGCTGCTGGATCGCCACGGCACCGGCCGCGTGCTGTTCCGCAATACCCGCGCCGCGGTCAAGGGCTTCCCCGAGCGCGAGCTGCACGCCCACGCCCTGCCCTTCCCGGATGCCTACCTGGACGAAGGCGTGATGCCCGGCCAGTCGCTACAGCCGGAAACCGAATTCGCCCCGGAAGACGACAACGATCGCTGGTGGCGCCACGACGGCCGCGTCGAGTGGCTGATCGACACCCTCAAGGCCCTCAAGCCGCACAAGGTGCTGGTCATCTGTGCGCGCATGGAGACCGCCCTGGATCTGGAAGACGCCCTGCGGCTGAAGTCCGGCATCCCCGCCACGACCTTCCACGAAGGCATGAGCATCCTCGAGCGCGACCGCGCCGCCGCCTACTTCGCCGACGAGGAATTCGGCGCCCAGGTGCTGATCTGCTCCGAGATCGGCAGTGAAGGCCGCAACTTCCAGTTCGCCCACCACCTGGTGCTGTTCGACCTGCCGGCCCACCCGGACCTGCTGGAGCAGCGCATCGGCCGTCTCGACCGCATCGGCCAGCGCCACACCATCCAGTTGCACGTGCCCTATCTCGAAGGCAGTCGCCAGGAGCGCCAGTTCCAGTGGTACCACCAGGCGCTGAACGCCTTCCTGGCCACCTCGCCCACCGGCAGCGCCCTCCAGGCGCGCTTCGCCAGCGAGCTCGACGAGCAGCTGGCCGGTGGCGACGACGCCACCTGGCAGGCACTGCTGGAACAGGGTGCCCAGGCGCGCGCCGCGCTGGAGACCGAGCTGCACAACGGCCGTGACCGCCTGCTGGAACTCAACTCCTCGGGCGCCGGTGCCGGCGAGCAGCTGGTCGAGGACATCCTCGAACAGGACGACCAGTTCGCCCTGCCGATGTACATGGAAGAGCTGTTCAACGCCTTTGGCATCGATAGCGAAGACCATTCCGACAACGCCCTGATCCTCAAGCCCAGCGAGAAGATGCTCGACGCCGGCTTCCCCCTGGGCGACGACGAAGGCGTGACCGTCACCTACGATCGCAACGTGGCCCTGGTCCGCGAAGACATGCAATTCCTGACCTGGGAGCACCCCATGGCCCAGGGCGGCATGGACTTGGTGATGTCCGGCTCCATGGGCAACACCGCCGTGGCGCTGATCAAGAACAAGGCGCTCAAGCCGGGCACCGTGCTGCTGGAGCTGATCTACATCAGCGAGGCGGTGGCGCCGCGCGCCCTGCAACTGGGTCGCTACCTGCCGCCGCTGGCGATCCGCTGCCTGCTGGACGCCAACGGTAACGACCTGGCCGCCCGGGTGGCCTTCGAGACCCTCAACGATCAACTGGAAAGCGTGCCGCGCACCAGCGCCAACAAGTTCGTCCAGGCCCAGCGCGATTCCCTGGCCAAGCTGATCGGCGGTGGCGAAGACAAGGCCCTGCCCCGCCACGAGGAACGCGTTGCCAAGGCCCGCCAGGCCTATGTGTCGGGCATGGACGAAGAGATCGCCCGCCTGGAAGCCCTGCGCGCGGTCAACTCCAGCGTCCGCCAGGACGAGATCGACCGCCTGCGCCAGCAGCGCGAAGAAGGCCTGACCTACCTGGACAAGGCCTCGCTGCGCCTGGAAGCGATCCGGGTGCTGGTGGCGGGTTGAGACCCGTTGCCACTGTTGGGCTTCGCTGGCGCTCAACCCAACCTACGGGCTCGCATTTAGGCGTTACCCCGTAGGTTGGGCTGAGACGGCTCCATCGTCGAAGCCCAACAGGCGGAGTCGACCCCCCCCACGTTGGGCTTCGCGGGCGCTCAACCCAACCTACGGAACCGCTCAGCTCCGTAGCGTAGAAAACGGCGCAGCCTTTTCCACTGGGCTTCGTGGTTCGGGGCGCCCTCACCCCAACCCTCTCCCGCGAGGAGAGGGGGCTATCCGAGCAGGCGTTCAGCTTCGGCAAGCTCGTGATCAATGACCGCGCCCAGTCGTAGGTTGGGCTGAGACGGCTCCATCGTCGAAGCCCAACAGGCGGAGTCGAACCCGCCACGCTGGGGTTCTCTGACGCTCGACCCAACCTGCGAAAGCCCTCACGCCGCCAGGGTCGCGCCGCCGTCCACCACGATGTCCTGCATGGTGATATGGCTGGCCAGGTCCGAGGCGAGGAACAGCACGGTGTTGGCGATCTCGTCGGGCTGGGCGATCTTGCGCAGCGGGATGCCCAGCTTGAAGTCTTCCGGCAGACCGTCCACCAGGCGCTGATAGCCCTCGGGCGAGCCGAGCATGCCGGCCAGCATGGGGGTCGCCGTGGAGCCCGGCGAGACCACGTTGCAACGCACGCCCGACCCGGCCAGTTCCAAGGCCACGCAGTGGCTCAGGGACACCAGCGCCGCCTTGGAGGTGCAGTAGCCGGCCATTTGCAGGCGCGGCACATGGGCGGCGTTGGAGGCGATGTTGACGATGGCGCCCTTGCCTTGGGCCTTGAACAGCGGCACCAATTGGCGGAACAGATAGAAGGGCCCGGAGACGTTGACGTCCAGCAGCGCCTGCCAGTCGTCCAGGCTCAGGCTGTCGCTGGTGCCCAGGCGCAGCACGCCGGCGCCGTTGACCAGCACGTCCAGGCGGCGTTCTTCTGCCAGCAGCGCCTGGCAGACGTCCTCCACCTGGGCCGCGTTGGCGACGTCCAGCAGCTGGGTGCGGAACGGATAGCCGCTCTCGGCGAATTGCCGGTCGAGGCCGATCACCTCGGCGCCCGCCGCCTGGAAGCGGCGCGCCACCTGCAATCCGATGCCCTGCCCCGCACCGGTCACCCAGACGCGCTTGCCGGTGAAATCCAGTTGCGTCATCAGGAGATTCCTCAGGCGCGCGCGCGCAGCAGAGCCAGCCAGCCCTGCAGGGTCGGCTGGGCAGCGAGATCGGCGAAGGTCACGGGCAGGCCGCGCTTCTGCCACTCGCCCACTAGGGTCATGACCTGCACCGAATCCAGACCGAAGTCGGTGAGGTTGTCGTCCAGCGCCGGCTCTTCGTCGTCGGCGTCCAGCAGTGGCTGGACCTGGGCGCGCAGCCAGGCTTCGTCCAGGGTTACCGCGCCGCCGGTGACCTGGGCGGTGCTCAGGGTGCTGCCGCAGCGAGTGGCCACGTAGCGCAGCGCCATGCGGTGTTCTTCCTCGCTGAAGTCGGCCACGGCGTCGCCGATCAGGAAGGCCTGGATGTCCCTCATGAAGGCGTCGGTGCAGGTGGTCAGGCAACCGATGTGGGCATAGACGCCGCAGACGATCAGCTGGTCGCGCCGCCATTCGGTCATCAGGTCCTGCAGGTTGGAACGGTGGAAGGCGCTGTAGCGCCACTTGGTCAGCACCACGTCACCGTCCTTGGGCGCCAGCGCGTCCACCACCTGCTGCAGCGCGGGATCGGCCTGGGTCAGGCCCGGACCCCACATGTCGTTGAGCAGGGCGCGATCGGCCGGCGGCTGGTCGGTGGGCTGGGCGGTATAGACCACCGGCACGCCCTGGGCATCGGCCCAGGACCGCAGGGCGGCGATATTGGCCACCACCTGGTCGATCAGCGGGCTGCTGTCGCCATAGAACTCGACGAAATAGCGCTGCATGTCGTGGATCAGCAGCACGGCGCGGTCGGCCACGGGTGTCCAGGCGACCTTGTTGGCGGGAAAGCCGTCGGGCTGGGGCAAGGGATAGGAGGCAAGACGGGGAATAGCCATGGGAAACCTTAGAGACGCTCGGTGGATGGGGTCTGCAGCTGCTCGCGCAGGCGGCGCTTGTCGATCTTGCCGACGGCGGTGAGCGGCAGCTGGTCGAGGAACTGGAAACGGTCAGGCAGCTTGTATTCGGCCACGCCCTGCTCGCGCAGGTAGCGGCGCAGCGCCACCGGCTTGAGCGCCGGATCGCTCACCACCAGGCAGGCGCAGCTCTTTTCGCCCATCAGCTCGTCGGCGATGGCGACCAGGGCCGCGTGGGTGATGCCGGGATGGCGCAGCAGCAGGCCCTCGATCTCGGCGGCGGCGATCTTCTCGCCGCCGCGGTTGATCTGGTCCTTCACCCGCCCGACCACCTTGAGATAGCCGGCGGCATCGCGCTGGACCACGTCGCCGGAGAAGTAGAAGCCCTCGGCGTCGAACACCTGGGCGTTGTGCTCGGGGCTGCGGTAGTAGCCGCGGAAGGTGTAGGGCCCGCGGGTGGACAGCAGGCCGGGCTCGCCGTCGGGCACCGGCTTGCCGTCCTCGTCGGTGATGCGCACCTCGTCATTCGGACTCATGGGCCGGCCCTGGGTGGTGAAGATGCGCTCGGGCTCGTCGTCCAGGCGGGTGTAGTTGACCAGGCCCTCGGCCATGCCGAACACCTGCTGCAGCTGGCAGCCCAACTCCGCGGGCACGCGGCGGGCCTGGGCCTCGGCGAAGCTGGCACCGCCCACCTGCACCACGCGCAGGCTGGCCAGCCGGGCACGCTGTTCGGGTGCGGCCGCGGCCTGCAGCCAGAGCGCCACCGCCGGGGGTACCAGGGGCACCCAGTCCACCTGATGGCGTTCGATCAGCGCGAAGCAGCGCAGCGGCTCGGGATCGCGGGCCATGACCACGCAGCCGCCGGCGATGAAGACGCCCAGGGCGCCGGGCGAGCTGAGGGTGTAGTTGTGGCCCGCCGGCAAGGCGCAGAGAAAGCGCGTCGCCGGGCTCAGGCGGCAGATCTCGACGCTGCGTCTGAGGCTGTAGTAGTAGTCGTTGTGGGTGCGCGGGATCAGCTTGGGCGTACCAGTGCTGCCTCCGGAGAGCTGGAAGAAGGCCACCTCGCCACCGGCGGTGGGGGTCAGCTGAAAACCGTCCAGCGGGGTATCCAGGCGCTGCTGCAGGCTGCGTGCGTCGTCGGTCCCATCCAGCAGCACCTCGCCGAGGCCCGGCGCCACGTCGCGCAATTCGGCGAGGAAGTTGTCGTCGCGGAACAGGTTGTGCTCGCGGGAGGCGATCAGCAGCCGGGGCTGGATCTGCTGCGCATAGGCGAGCAGCTCCAGCTTCTGGTGACTGAACAGCGCATTGACCGGAGCGATGCCGGCCTTGAGCAGGGCAAAGAACACCACATAGAACTCGGCCACGTTGGGCAGCTGCACCAGGGCCGTGTCGTGGCGGCGCAGCCCGGCGGCCTGCAGGTGGGCGGCCAGGCGACTGGAACGCTCGTCCAGCTCGGCATAGCTCAGCTGCCGCTCGCCACAGAGGATCGCCGGCGCGTCCGGCAGAGCCGCGCGGCTGCGCGTCAGGATCTCGGTCATCGGCAGATCGGGCCAGTAACCCAGGGCGCGATAGCGCGCCGCCAGGTCGTCCGGCCAGGGGGTGAATTCCAGACTCACGTGGGGTTCTCCTCGTCCAGCAAACCACAGGCGGCACGCATGGTGCCCAGTTTGGCGGTGACCTCGGCCCACTCCGCCGCCGGATCCGAGGCCTCGACGATGCCGGCGCCGGCGAACAGCCGCAGCCAGTCGCCCTGCACCGTGCCGCAGCGGATGGTGACCACCCACTCGCCGTTGCCCTGGGCATCGCACCAGCCGACCATGCCGGTGAACAGGCCGCGGTCGAAGGGCTCGATACGCTGGATCAGCTGGCGCGCCGCCGCCGTGGGAAAGCCGCAGACCGCCGGGGTCGGATGCAGCCGGCAAGCGAGTTGCAGCGCCGAGGTGCGGCTGTCGGCCAGTTCGCCGTCGATGGCGGTGGACAGGTGCCACATGGCGTTGGTGCTGAGCAGCGAAGGCCCTTCGGGCACGTCCAGCCGGCTGCACAGCGGCGCCAGCTGCTGGCGGATGTCCTCGATCACCAGGCGGTGCTCGTAGTGATCCTTGCTGGACTCCAGCAGCTCGCGGGCGACGCGCTGGTCTTCCTGCGGATCGGTGCGACGCTTGGCCGAACCCGCCAGCGGATTGGTATGGACCCGGGCACCCTGCTTGCGCACCAGCAACTCGGGGCTGACCCCGACCAGCTCGCCGCCCTCGGCGGTGGGGATGCGGAATTGATAGCCGGTGGGATTCTGCCGCGCCAGATTGGCGAGGATGGCCTCCACGTCGGCGGGCTCCGCCAGGTGGATCTCCTGGATCCGCGACAGCACTGCCTTGCTCAGCTCGCCGCGGCGGAAGGCCTCGATGGCCTCCTCCACCGCCAGGCAGAAGCCGTCCGCACTGGGCAGGTTGCGTACCTCGCGCACCTGCGCCGGGGCCACCGCTGCGCTGCTGACCGGCACCGGGCGCGCCGTCCAGGCATGCTCCCGAGGCACATAGAGGCAGGAGGGCCTGGTGGTATCGAAGGGAATGGCACCCATGATCACCGGCTCGGCGATGCCGGCCTGGCGGGCACGGGCGAAGGCCTCATCAACGGCGTGCAGGAACAGGCTGTCCCGGTGCGCGCCGCCACTGGCGGGTGTCTCGACCCGGGCACAGATGCCCCGTCCCTGCAGGACGCGATCACCCGACTGGAACAGGAATGCGGCCTGTTCCCGACGATCGGCAGCGACTCCGCCGACCACCTCAGCCCTCTTGCTCGTCATTTCGATGAACCTCTACACGAATGATAATTCTTATCAATAAGCAGAAGCTAAAGGTTGCCTGCTGGAAAGTCAATTCGTTAGGGACCGAACGATCTCGCCGAATGGCCAGCAACCCCTTGAAATCTCTGGTGAATCTCCACTGGGCAGAGCGCCGGCGGGTACCGGATCCACGCCTCCTCCCCTGGCCCTGTCGGCTACGGGGAAGGAACGACTTGCTGCCCAGGGGGTGGTTCTTTGAAAATGAGAGTGATTATCTTACAACTGGAAGGCGTCCATGTTCAGCTTGTTGTCAGTGTTTCGCATTCTCACCACTCTGGCGGTCGCCAGCCTGGCCTTGGGTGGCCCCGCTCAGGCGGCGGACTGGCCGCGGCACATCAGCGCCGACGGCAGCCAGGTGACCCTGCCGGCCAAGCCGCAACGCATCGTCTCCACCAGCGTCACCCTTACCGGCTCCCTGCTCGCCATCGGCGCGCCGGTGGTGGCCAGTGGGGCCACCTCGCCCAACAACAGATTCGCCGATGACCAGGGCTTCCTGCGCCAGTGGGGCGCGGTCGCCAGGCAGCGCGACGTGAAGCGGCTGTACATCGGCGAGGCCAATGCCGAAGCCGTGGCCGCCGAGGCGCCGGACCTGATCCTGGTCAGCGCCGCCGGCAACGATTCGGCGCTGCGGCTGGTCGAGCAACTCAAGGCCATCGCCCCGGTGCTGGTGGTGGGTTACGACAATCGCAGCTGGCAACAGGTGGTGGAGCTGCTCGGTCAGGCCACTGGCCGCGAAGACGCCGCCAGCAAGGTGGTCGGCGACTTCGACCGGCGCGTCGCCGATCTCAAGGCGCGCCTGCAGCTGCCGCCGCAACCGGTATCCGCCTTCGTCTACAACCCGGCGACGCGCCAGGCCAATCTCTGGACCGCCGCCTCTTCCCAGGGTCAGTTGCTGGAAAGCCTGGGCTTCAAACTGGCGGCGCTGCCGGCAGGACTGGAGACCGGCCATAGCCAGGGTCAGCGCCACGACATCCTTCAGCTGGCCGGCGAGAACGTCGCCACCGGCCTCACGGGCCAGACCTTCCTGCTGTTCGCCGCGGACGCCAAGGAAGCCGAGGCGGTACGCGCCAATCCGCTGCTGGCGCACCTGGCGGCGGTCAAGGACAACCGCGTGGAAGCCCTGGGCGCCGAGACCTTCCGTCTCGACCCCTACAGCGCGAACCTGCTGCTGGATCGCCTGGAACAGCGCTACGCCAAGCCCTGAACCCGGCAGTCGTGGAAAACGCTGCGCGGTTTTCCACGCTATGCAAGGCGCCCTGGAGCCGATCAGGCGCCGAGGCTTTCCGCTCGACGCAGGCCGCGGGCCAGCGCCCAGCAGAGGGCGGCCACCCCAGTGGCGACCAGGCCAAAGACCAAGGCTGCCTGCGCCGGCAGCATCAGGCTCGCCAGACCGCCGAACAGCGCCGCGCCGATGGCCTCGCCGCCGATGTTCTGCGCCGTCCACAGCGCATTGATGCGGCCCAGCAGGCGATCCGGGGTCAGGCGCTGGATCAGCGCGTACTGCACTAGGGAATTGAGTGCGCCCAGATAGCCGAACAGCACCAGGCACAGCGCTGACAGCCAGAAGCCGGGCAACAGAGCGAACACCGCCACCGCCAGAAAGGTCGCCACCGCGGTCATCAGCAGGGTACGGCCGGGGCGTGGTGCCTGGTTCAGTCGACCACTGGTGAGGGCGCCGATGGCCGCGCCCAGAGGCGCGGCGGCATAGAGCCAGCCCAGGTGGCCGGTATCCAGTCCCCAGTGCTCACCCAGCGACGGATAGAGCACCCGCACCGCATTGGCCATGGTCACCAGGGCGCCGACCAGGGCGACCGCGCCCAGCAGGCGATTCTCGAAGAGGAAGGCGATGCCGCCGCCCAGGGCCTGCCAGGGCGTCTCGCGCGGTTGCTCCGGCGGGGGCAGCGGCGGCAGGCGCAAGAGCACCAGCAGGGTGATGAGGGTGCCACAGGCGGTCAGGCCGTAGTTCCAGGCCACGCCACTCTGGGCGATCAGCAGGGTACCCAGCGGCGGGGCGACGATGGCCGCCACCCGCACGCTGAGCATGTTCAGGGCGCCGGCCTGCACCATGGATTCGCGGCCGACCAGGATCGGCGTGACCGCCAGCAGCGCGGTCACGCCCAGGGCGCCAAAGAAGCCGTCCCACAGCGCCAGCAGGTAGATGGCGGTCAGCGACGGCTCGGGCAGGCTGGCGTTGACCGCCAGGCCGATGAAGCCCAGGCCGCAGATGGAGCGGGCCGCCAGGATCAGCCGGCGCCGCTCCAGGCGGTCGGCCAGTACCCCACCGGTGAGCAGGCCGACGAACATGCCGATGCCGGCCATGCTCAGCGCCAGGCCCACCTTGAGTGGCGAGTCGGTCAGCGCCTGGACCTGGATGGGGATCGCCACGGCCAGGAGGCCGAGGGACAGCACGGACACCAGGCGGGCGATGAACAGGGTGCGAAAGGCGGCGTGGGACCTGAGCAGGCCGAAGTCGAGCAGGAAGGACGTCTTGGACATGAATCACCGGAAAAACACAGGGGACGCTATCGAGCCGCCGGAGCAAGGCTGTTAGCATGTAATACAGACTATCATGTGTTAATACGCCTTGTTCTCATCCACTCTCCTCCCCTTCGGTCGTCGCGGATGACCAGGCGCCGCCTCCTCATCCTCGGCTGCGCCGCGTTCCTGCTGCTGCTGGTGATGGCTGCCAGCCTGGCGCTCGGCGCCACCGCCATCCCGCTGGCCGACGTCTGGCAGGCACTGGGCCAGGGCTGCAGCGAGCCGGCCTGTCTGATCGTGCGCGAGGCGCGACTGCCGCGGACCCTCGCCGGGCTGCTCGCCGGGGCGGCGTTGGGCGTGGCCGGCACCCTGATGCAGGCGCTGACGCGCAATCCCCTCGCTGACCCGGGCATCCTCGGCGTCAACGCCGGTGCCAGCTTCGCCGTGGTGCTGGGCATCGCCCTGTTCGGTGCCAGCGGTCCCGAGCAGTACCTGGGCTTCGCCTTCGGCGGCGCCCTGCTGGCCAGCCTGGTGGTGCTGCTGGCCGGGATCGCCGGTGGCGGCGGCTTCAACCCGATGCGCCTGGTGCTGGTCGGGGTGGCCCTGGGCGCCATGCTCGAAGGCGTCAGCTCGGGCATCGCCCTGCTTGATCCCCAGGTCTACGATCAGCTGAGATTCTGGCAATTCGGCTCCCTGGACGTCCGTCAACTCGACCTGCTGCGCAGCGCCAGCCTGCCGGTGCTGGGTGGCGTGGTCATCGCCCTGCTGCTGGCGCCGGCGCTCAATGCCCTGAGCCTGGGCAGCGATCTGGCCGTGGCCCTCGGCACCCGGGTCCGCCAGACCCAGCTGCTCGGCCTGCTGGCCATCACCCTGCTCTGTGGCGCCGCTGCCGCAGCGGTCGGCCCCATCGCCTTCGTTGGCCTGATGGTGCCGCACCTGGGTCGCTGGGCCATCGGCGAAGACCATCGCTGGCTGCTGCCCTTCGTCCTGCTGTTCACCCCCAGCCTGCTGCTGACCGCCGACATCGTCGGCCGCCTGCTGGTCACCAACGAGTTGCGGGTCTCGGTGGTGACGGCCTTCCTCGGCGCGCCGCTGCTGATCTGGCTGGCGCGCCGCCAGCGCCAGGGAGGTCGGGCATGAACCGTTCCGGTCGCCTGCGCCTGCCCGGCGTGCTGCTCGCCCTGCTCGGCGGCGCCCTGTTGCTCGCCCTGTTCGCCCTGGGCAGCGGCAGCCTGGCCCTGAGTCCCGCCCAGGTGCTGGCCGCCCTGCTCGGCGAGGCACCCCGCGGCATCGAACTGGTGGTCACCCAGTGGCGCCTGCCGCGGGTGGCCCTGGCGCTGCTGATCGGCGCTGCCCTGGGCCTAAGCGGGGCGCTGTTCCAGTCGCTGCTGCGCAATCCCCTCGGCAGCCCGGACATCATGGGCTTCAACACCGGCGCCTACAGTGGCGTGCTGGTCGCCCTGGTGCTGTTCCAGGCCAGCATCCTCTGGAGCACCACCGCCGCCCTGATCGGCGGCCTGCTCAGCGCGGCGCTGGTCTATGCCCTCACCTGGCGCGGCAGCAGCGTGGATACGCTGAGACTCATCATCGTCGGCATCGGCGTGCGCGCCCTGCTGATGGCGCTCAACACCTGGCTGATCGTCCACGCCTCCCTGGAAGCCGCCTTCAGCGCCGGCCTATGGAGCGCCGGTTCGCTCAACGGTCTCACCTGGGCCAAGGCCTGGCCGGCGGTCGTGTTCATCCTGCTGGCGGGTGCGGCCAGCCTGGCGCTGAGTCGCCGGCTGTTCCTGCTGGAGATGGGCGACGACACCGCCTGCGCCCTGGGTGTACCGGTAGAGCGTACCCGGCTGTCGCTGCTGGGCCTGGGCGTGGTGCTCACCGCCGCCGGCACCGCGGTGGCCGGTCCCATCTCCTTCATTGCCCTGGCCGCGCCGCAAATCGCCCGCCGCCTGACCGGCACCCAGCGCCTGGCGCTGCCCGCCGCCGCTCTCACCGGCGCGGTGCTGCTGCTGGGCGCGGATCTGCTCGCCCAACGCCTGTTCCTGCCCTATGTCCTGCCGGTCGGCCTGGTCACGGTGAGCCTGGGTGGGCTCTACCTGATCGGCCTGCTCATCTGGGAGTCCCGCCGCTCATGAACGATGCCCCCGCTTCGCGCCTGCACGCCGAGCGCCTGACCCTGGGCTACGGCCGCAAGCTGATCGCCGAAGACCTGTCGCTGACCATCCCCGATGGCGAGCTGACGGTCATCATCGGCCCCAACGGCTGCGGCAAGTCGACCCTGCTGCGCACCCTCAGCCGACTGCTGGCGCCCAGCCAGGGCCAGGTCTGGCTGGACGGCCAGGCGATCCAGAGCTATCGCACCAAGGAGGTGGCCCGCCGCCTGGGCCTGCTGCCGCAGAGCTCCCAGGCGCCGGGCGACATCTCGGTGCGCGATCTGGTGGCCCGCGGGCGCTATCCGCACCAGACACTGTTCGGCGGCGTGCGCGCCGACGACGAGCGCGCGGTGACCCACGCCATGCAGGCCACCGGCGTCTTCGAACTGGCCGACCGGGCGGTGGACACCCTCTCCGGCGGCCAGCGTCAGCGGGTGTGGATCGCCATGGCGCTGGCCCAGGAAACCCCGCTGCTGCTGCTCGACGAGCCCACCACCTGGCTCGACATCACCCACCAGATCGACCTGCTGGAATTGCTGGAAGATCTCAATCGCCAGCAGGGCCATACCCTGGTGATGGTGCTGCACGACCTCAACCACGCCTGTCGCTACGCCACCCACCTGGTGGCCATGCGCGACGGCAAGGTACTGGCCACCGGCCGCCCGCGCGACGTGGTCACCCCCGCGCTGATCAAGGCGGTCTACGACCTGGACTGCCTGATCATCGACGATCCGGTGGCCGGGACCCCCATGGTGGTGCCCCTGGCACGGCGCGCGGCCGTCTAAGGCTTTTCTGAAAAGTCGCCGAGCGAAGGTCAGGCAAGGCAAAAATCCGTGAGGAAGCGGAGTTTACGAGTGGTAAATGAGCATTCCGAACGGATTTTTAACGCCGCATGACCGAGCGCAGGCACTTTTCAGGCAAAGCCTAGAGCGCCTTCAACGCCCGATTGAGCACCGGGCCGATCTGCGCCAGCTGGGCCGGGGCGATGATGTCGACGTGGGCGCAGTCCACCTCGTGGGCCTGCAGGCAGGTGATCCAGGGCGCCCAGGTGGTCTTGACGTCCATTCCCGCCGGCAGGGTGCGCCGGGCGACGAACATCAGCGCCTCGCCGTCGAAACGCGCGCTGCGCGCCGTGGCCAGCAGCCGCACCGAATCGGCGTAGTTGCCCTCGATGGTGGCGAACAGCTCCGCCCCCTCCCCCAGCGCCGGATCAGCCAGGCCCTGCTGGGCGGCGAGGAAGGCCTCGCGCTCGCGATTGACCTCGGCCAGCACCTCAGGATCCAGCTCGCGCTGGCCTTCGCGTTCCTGCCAGTTCTGGGTTTCCGGCGGATAGGTGTCGAGCAGGCCAAGGAAGGCGACCTGCTCCCCTGCCGCCTGCAGCCGCGCCGCCAGGCCCTGGGCCAGAGTGCCGCCCAGGGAATAGCCGAGCAAATGATAGGGACCCTGCGGCTGCACCTCGCGCAGGGTGCGCAGATGGCGCTGGATGACGGCTTCCAGATCGGCGCCCTGGGCCAGGGGACCGTCCGGACGCGGCGACTGGATACCGAGCAGCGACCAGTGCGGATCCAGGTGGCGCGCCAGCACGCTGAATTGCCAGGCGAAGCCCGAGGCCGGGTGGAAACAGAACAGCGTGGGGCCATCGCCCGGGCGCAGCGGCAGCAGGGTCTCGAAGCCGGCGCGCGCCGCGCTGGCCGCGTCCTGCTCCAGCTGCCGCGCCAGGCGCGCGACACTGGAGGCCACCATGATCTGGCCGATGGACACCGGCCGCCCCAGGCGCCGGCGCAGCGTGGCCGCCAGGGTCATGGCCAGCAGCGAATGGCCGCCCAGGGCAAAGAAGTCATCGTCCGCGCCGACGATGGCGCAGCCGAGCACCTCGGAAAACGCCGCCGCCAGGTCGCTTTCCAGCCCCGGTGCCAGGGGACGGCTGGCGGCCCTGGCCACGCCCTGGGGCGCCGGCAGGGCCTTGCGGTCCAACTTGCCGGTGGCGCCCAGGGGCAAGGCCTCCAGCTCGACAAGCGCCACCGGCACCAGATGCGGCGGCAGATTTTCGCCCAGGCGGGCGCGCAGGCGCTCCAGGTCCAGCGAGGCACCCGGCTGGGCGATCAGATAACCCACCAGTTGGCGGGCATCGCCGCCGCTGGTGTCGCGCGCCTCGCCCAGTACCCGGGCATGGGTGACCGCCTGGGCCACGCCGGGCAGTGCCAGCAGGGCATGATCGATCTCCGCCAGTTCGATGCGTTGGCCCCGGATCTTCACCTGGTCGTCGCTGCGACCCAGGTATTCGACGACGCCCTCGGGCAGCCAGCGCGCGACGTCGCCGGTGCGATAGAGGCGCTCGCCCTGCCCGCTCGGCGCGGCGATGAAACGCGCGGCGGTCAGTTCGGGGCGGCCCAGGTAGCCGTCGGCCAGCTGCACGCCGCTCAGATAGAGCTCTCCCGCCACACCCGGCGGTACCGGCCGCAGACGCTCGTCGAGGATGTGCAACCCGGTGTTCCACACCGGCTTGCCGATGGGCACGCTGCTGCCGCTGACGGCCGCCAGGGCGGCGCCGTGGGCCGGATGATAGGAGACGTCGACCGCGGCTTCGGTCGGGCCATAGAGGTTGTGCAGGGGCGCGCCGACGCGGCGCTCCCAGGTGCGGGCCAGCTCGGTGGGCAGCGCCTCGCCGCTGCAGAACACCTGGCGCAGGCTGACGCAGCGGGCCACCGCGGCCGGCTCGTCCAGGCTGGCGACGAAGGCCGCCAGCATCGAGGGCACGAAGTGCACCGTGGTGACCCGTTCGCGGGCGAACAGTTCCTGCAGCGCCAGGGGATCGCGATGGGCCTCGGGCGGCGCCAGGTACAGCCGGGCGCCCACCAGCAGCGGCCAGAAGAATTCCCAGACCGAGACGTCGAAGCTGCTCGGCGTCTTCTGCAAGACGGTATCACCGGCGCCGATGGGATAGCTGTCCTGCATCCACAGCAGGCGATTGACGATGGCCGCATGGCCCACCACCACGCCCTTGGGCCGGCCGGTCGAGCCGGAGGTATAGAGCAGATAGGCCGGATCGCCGGGCCGCGGCCCTTCGAACGCGGGCTCGTGGTCCAACCGCTCCAGCGGCGCATCGAGAATCAGCACCTGCTCCTCGCGCAGGCCCGGGAAGCGCCCGCGCTGGCTGGCATCGGTCACCAGCACCCGGGGACGGGCATCGTCGAGCATCAGGTGCAGGCGCTCATCCGGGTAGCCGCTGTCCAGCGGCAGGTAGGCGGCCCCCAGTTCGAGCGTCGCCAGCAGTGCCAGGGACAGGAACACCGAGCGCGGCAAGGCCACCGCGACGATGTCGCCGCGCCCGACCCCGGCCTGGCTCAGACGCTGGGCCAGGGCCAGCACCTGCTGGCGGGTTTCCCGATAGCTGAAGGCCAGCTGCAGATCGGCCAGTGCCGGTGCATCCGGGGTACGCGCCGCCTGGTCGGCGAGCAGGGTCGCCAGGGTGGCCTCGGGCAGCGACCGTTCGGTGGCGTTGATCGCGGCCAACCACGTACGGTCCGCTGGCGCCAGCAGGTCCGGCTCGCCCAGGACCAGGCCGGGCTGCCCGGCGAATTGTCCGGCCAGCAGGCCGAAGCGCTCGGCGTGCCCCTGCAACAGGTCGGCGGCGTAGCGCTCGGCATTGCCTAGCAGCTTGATATCCAGGGCCCCGCTCGCTTCCAGGTAGAGGGCGATCTCCAGGTCGCGCACCGGCCCCGAGGCCAATTCGTGGGTAATACCGGGCACCCCACCGAAATCCAGCGCGAAATCGAACAGCTTGAGGTTGATGACCGGTCCGGTCAGGGGCTCGGCATCGCCCGGACGGCCGAGATCGCGGGCGATCTGCTCGGCGTCGTAGCGCTGGTGGCGACGCACCTTCTTGAGTTCGGCGGCCAGCACGCCGGCGAGCTGCGGCAGCGTCTGGGTCGAGTCGGTGCGCACGCCCAGGGGCAGGACGTTGAGCGTCGCGCCGCCGGATTTGAGCGCCACCGACCCCATGCGCCTCATGAAGATGAAGCCGGCGCTGAAAGCCGGCTGCCCGCTGAGACGAGCGAACCAGGTGGCGGCCAGGGCAACGGCCAGATCGGCCGGCGTTACGCCCTGGGCCTTGCCCTGCTCGGCCAGCCCGGCGAAGACCGCGGCGGGCACCCGGGCGCGGGCTTCCACGACGCGTGGCGTCGGCACCTGCCCCGCCAGCCCACCGGGTGCCAGAGAGGCCGCCGGCGGCAAGGCCGCGCCGCGCTCGCGCCAGAAGGCTTCGTCGCGCTCGCGCACGGCCGACTGCCGATAATCCTGGTATTCGCGCACCACCTCGGCAAAGGAGACGAAGGGCGAAGGCTCAGGCGTTTCGCCGCGCACCGCGGTGCTGTACAGGGCTGCCACCCGCTTGGCCAGGGCGGCGAAGCCATAGCCATCGATCAGCAGGTGGTGATAGCGCTGGTACCAATACAGGTGATCGTCACCCAGCTGGTAGATCCGGTTGAGCCACAGCGGACCACCGCTGGTGGCGCGCAGGTCGCCGTCGAGATCGGCGCGGATGGCCGCCCGCGCCGCGCCTTCGGGATCGGCTGCCCCACGCAGGTCCAGCCACTCGGGCGCAGGGATGGCCATGTCGCTGTCGATCCACTGCACCATTTCGCCCTCGCGCTCGGCGAACCTCAGCTGCAGGCTGTCCAGCTCGCCTAGACCCTGGACGATGGCCGCCACCAGCGCCTGGGCATCGATCGGCCCGCGCAACTCGACCAGATGGGCCACGGCGAAGGCATTGGCATGGGGCGACAGCTGATCGGCCAGCCAGATGCCAGGCTGGGCGGCGACCAGGGGCAGCTCGGGAAAGCGAGAACGGGGCGTAGAAGACACAGGAACTCCAGTCAGGAAAACAGGGAGACGACCGGGCGGATATCGCGCCAGTGGCTGGCGAGCCAGTCGTCGCAGGCCGGGCGCGGCGCCGGTCCGAACACCGGCTCCCAACCGGTGGGAATGGCCATGGGCGCCGGCCAGAGGCTGCACTGGCCCCGGGCATTGCGCAGGATCAGCAGCACCTGGGTGGGATCGTCGAAGGGATTGAGGGTGTCCATCGGACCTCCTGGCAGTAGGGATTAGCGCTGGGCGTCGGCGGTGATCAGGGGTCGCCAGAGCTGGACCAGGCCATCGAGCAGCCCGCCGCGCCACCAGAGGGCGTCGTGGCCCCCGTCGATCTCGCGATAGTCGAGTGCGTGACCCTGCTCGCGCAGGCGCGGGACCAGGGCCCGGGAGGCTTCGAGGATGGCCGGCTCGCGCAACCCGGCCTCGATGAACAGCCGCAGGGGGTGGGTGCTCCCCTGCCCGCTCGCCAGTGCCTCGAACAGCCGTCCCGGCGCGCCGCGCTGCGGCCACCAGAAGGATCCGGACTGACTCAGGGCGCAACCGAAGCGCTCCGGCCAGTGCAGCGCGGCATAGAGCGCCGCCAGCCCGCCAAAGCTCTGCCCGGCGACCACGGTCGAGGACGGCGCTTGCGCATGGGGCGCCCAGTCGCGCACCTGCGGCAGCAGCTCTTCCTGCAGCGCCAGCCAGAATTCCGCATTGCAGGGCAACTCGCTGCCACGCAGGGCGCGGTCGCTGTTGTCGATCAGCAGATAGACCGCCTCCGGCAATTGCCCGGCAGCGGTAAGCTGCTGCAGTGGCGCGCCGATGGGCATCGTCTGCGCCCAGAACTGCCCATCCAGCAGGATGGCCAGCGGCCGCCTCAAAGGGGTGGTATTACCGGTGGCGAAGACCCATATCGGGCGGCTGTTGCCGAGCCGCGCACTCTTCCACTCGTATTGCTGCAGACTCGGCCAGGCCGCTGGCGCCAGGCTGCGGTCGGCATCGAAGGCCGCCCAGGCCGGCTGGGCAGGCGCCTCCGGCAGGTGCACGCCCGACACCGCCAGCCCGCGCCCACCCTGCCAGGCACGCCGTGGATTGAGCCGGTCGGCCTGGGCCAGGGGAAAGACGCTGCGCCACCAGAGGCGGATGCCCTGGAGGTCGGGCTGGGCCTCGCCCTCGAAGGGCGCCGGCTCCGCGCTGGGGATCAGGCAGTAGCTGCCCCGCCAGCGGCCATCCAGTTCGGTCTCCCAGGCCCAGACATCGGTCCCGGGCAGGCGCCGCAGACTCTGCGGCAGGCCCGGTTGATGATGGTCGGTGACCCCGGTGATGTTGAGCCAGACCCGCTGGGTGCCGGAGCGCCCGGCCAGCCCTTCGGGATCGCGCCAGACAAAGGTCAGGCGGTAGCGGCCAGCCACTGTGGGTTCGATCAGCGGTGTGCCACGGCAGGCCACGGCCTGCCACCAGGGCTCGCTGCCGACATCGTCTCGCTGGAAAAGTGGATCTTTCATCG
The DNA here is from genome assembly GCF_014190935.1 of Pseudomonas sp. AS2.8. NCBI lineage: Bacteria > Pseudomonadati > Pseudomonadota > Gammaproteobacteria > Pseudomonadales > Pseudomonadaceae > Pseudomonas > Pseudomonas sp. AS2.8. The sequence continues at coordinate 570,026 of NZ_JACHVV010000001.1, read as the reverse complement.
CATCAAGGTACATCGTCGCAAGGATCGTCATGGCCTGCATCGCGCCGGCCGACCCGGGCCTTGCCCGGGTCGGCCTGGGACTCAGAAGTCGTAGCGCGCCCCGACCATTACGCTGCGCGAGGGGCCCTGGAAGTTGAAGGTGGAAACCGAACCTACGCGCGACCAGTACTCCTTGTCGAGGAGGTTGTTCACGTCCAGGGTCGCGGTCAGTTGCTTGGTGACCGGATAGGAAAACTTGGCATCCACCGTGGCATAGCCCGGGGCGGAGACGGTGACGCCGGAGGTCTGGTTGGTCTGGGAGAAATCGCTCATGGCGGTCACCCCGCCACCGATGCTCAGGCCCGTCAGCGGACCGCCCGCCAGGGTGTACTTGGTCCACAGCGAGGCCATGTGTTTGGGCATGGCCTCGAACAGGGTGTTGCCATCGCCACTGAGGTTCTGGGTATCCATGTAGGTGTAGCCGGCGAGCATTTCCCACTGCTCGGTGAGCTTGCCGCTGACCTCGATCTCGGCGCCCTTCACCCGCGTCTTGCCAGATGCTTCGGAATAGGTGGTGATCGCAAGACCATTGGCATCGAACGGGGTGGACGCACGATTCTCGTCGGTCAGCTGGAAGATCGACAGCCGCGCATTCATGTCGCCATTGAAATAGCTGCCCTTGATGCCGACCTCGTACTGGTCACCCTCGCGCGGATCGATGGCCTTGCCCTGGGCATCCAGCTCGCTCTGCGGCTTGTAGACCTTGGAGTAGCTGGCATAGAGGGAGTGGTAGTCGTCCAGGTCGTAGACGGTACCCAGATAGGGGGTGACGAAGCCGCTGTGCTTCTGGCTCTCCCCCGCCTCGGCACCACTGGCCAGGGTAGTGGTATAGGCCTCGCCCCTGTACCAGGAAACGCGGGCACCGCCGATCAGCGCCAGGCGCTCGATGGGGCGGAAGGTGACCTTGGAATAGAGGCCGAATTCGCGATCCTCGCCGCTGTAGTCGGTCTGGTAGACGCGCGCCGGCTTGGCGAAGCGGGTCGGCGAATAGCTGTTCACATTGACCGTACCCAGGACGCTGTTGCCGTTCTGGTAGTCGGTGTCGTAGTGCTTGTAGTCGGTCCCCACGACGAATTCGCTGACCTGCCCCAGCGCTTCGAACGGCTGGCTGTAGCTGGCGTCGAGGGAATAGGCGTCCTGCTCGAAGTCCCGGGTGCTGGCGCGGATGCTGGTGTTGCCGTTGGCCTGCACCGCCCCGCCGGTGAAGGCATAGAGGTAGTCCGCCTCCCGGTGCGAGGCCCGGGCGGCGATGCGCCCGTAGCCGCCGTTATCGAATCTGTGGGTCAGCTCGAAGATGCCGTCGGTGGTCTTGCCGTCGAAGTAGTTCCAGTCCGCCCCCAGGAAGCGTGACTGGCTGAAGTCCAGCAGATTGCCCTGGGTATCGGTGGGATAGCCGTTGTGCGGGGTGAGGTTCTTGACCTGATGGATCAGGCCGAAGGAAATCTGGGTGGCGTCGGACAGGTCGATGTCCAGGTCGCCGTAGTAGCTCTGGTCGGTGTTGGCGTTGTAGTCCACCTCGCCATTGGTGTCGGCGCGGGAGGCGACGAAGCGACCGCGCACGTTCTTGCTCTCGGTGAGCGGACCGGCCAGGTCGATTTCCTGGTAGTTGGTGTCCCAGGAGCCGTAGCGCCCGGTGATATGGCCCTGGAAGTCCTCGGTGCCGCGCTTGCGCACCATGTTGACGATACCGCCTAGTTCGCTGGTGCTGTTGAACAGCCCCGAGGGCCCGCGCATGATCTCGACCCGGTCGAAGGGCGAGAGGATGGGTACGGTGCCGAAGATGCTGGTCATGGGCGCCGGCAGGCCGTCGATGTTGTATTCGTCGTATTCGTAGCCGCGCGAATAGATGGAGGAACGCCCGCTGTCGTTGGTCAGCACCCGCAGGCCGGCGGTGGACTTGGCCAGCTCGTCCAGGGTATTGAAGTTGCGATCCTTGATGTAGTCGCTGGTGTAAGAGGTGATCGACTGGGGGATGTCGCGCAGGGCGGCTGGCGTCTTGGTGCCTACGGTCGCCGAATCCACGGTATAGCCGCCGGTCTGTTCCGAGGGCGCCATGTCGTAGAGGCGATTGCCTTCGATGGTCAGGGTGTCCAGTTCCGTGGCGTTCTGCTCGGCCACCGTGGCGGCCAGCGCCGTCAGCGGAAAGGGAATCAGCGCGCCAATCAGGAGTAGCTGACGGAGAGCCCCGCGGCGAAGGCGGACGGGCTGGCAGAGGGTTCCTTGGGTGTTCATGGTGATCCTTGTGACCGTGGCGTTGCAGCCGACGCCGTGCACTGGAAGGCTGCTGTTCGCGTCGTCGCGCGAGGGCCAGCACTTTAAATGATAAAAACTCTCATTATCAAATGTTACGTTAAGCAATAGCCGTTCGCATTGCCAACGCCAGGCAGCCGTGATCCACGCCCGGAGGTCAGGACGGCATCAGGAAAGGATGCGGAAAAAGAGGGGTCGACCGGACCGGAAGGGGCTGGTCACAGGATCAGGCCGCACCTGAGCGGGCCCGGCAGGGAGAAGCCTAACGGTCGTTAGAGACCGGAAACCGCCGGGGTCTTGGCCGCTACCTGGCCGATCACCGGACTGGGCAGCCGGCAGACGATTTCGCCGATGGCGTTCATTCGCGCCAGGCCACCGTCACCCTTGCAGGCGTGATAGTCGGCGAGGTGTTCGGAGGGCGAGTTGCGCAGACCCTGATCGAGCGCCACCACCAGGGCGATGACGCCCAGGCCCAGGGCGACGATTTCGAGCGTGCTGCGGGCACGATACCAGTGGATCGGTCGCGAAAGGCTCATGGTGGCTCCGGAGGGTGGACGAATAATGGCGAAGTGGCCCCTACTCTAATCGTCCTGGCCCGGATGTAAACAGCCGTTGCTCGCCTCGACGATAGCTGTCGTCGGCAAGTCCAGGCCCGTCTTCCGCGCCGCCGATCAGCGCCTTGGCTGGCCCTCCCCCCCTCGCCCTCCGGATGCTCCGCCAACGTGAGCGTCACGACCGGATTTCGCTGGACATCAAAGAAGACGCTACGCCTTCTTGCGGCAGGCCTCGCTCCTCGCGTCGCCCCCTTGGCTGCCGGTCAGAAACCGGCGGCCGACCGAGGTCCAGACTCAGGGATTTTCCTTGCTGGGCGTCTTGATATAGCCGGGCACGGCGGAATCGGGGGGCGTGTTGCGCCCTTCGCTGGCCGCGGCTTCATTGGCCTGGGCCCGATCATCCTGCGCCTTGGCCTGCTCCTGGGAGGCCCGCTCGACCTTGCCTTCGGCCGCCTTCTCCTGGGCCTTCTGGCTATGGGCCTGGGCCTCCTGGGCGTGGTCTTCGGAGGTCTTGTCGCACGCCGTCAGGGTTGCGGCGGTAGCCAGTACGAGGGAGCACAACAGAGCTTTGGACATCGGATATTCCTGAAAAAAGAGACCTTTCAGGGACCTGGCGAAGCACGGGTTGGTTTCTGGCCGGCCGCTCCGGCATCGCAACCTGAGGTGTCCGTCGCACGGTGGCCCTGTCCGAGCTCCTGACGCACGCCTGGCAGTCAGGGTGCGCTGCCGGTCCAGGACGCGAACCGGCACGCGAGGCTCTGGTGCAGGACCCTAACGCTGCCCATGACAGCTGATCGCCCGGCGCAGGCCGCACGTCCGCAGACCCTGCGGAAAGGTCAGGAGATAGGACTAGGCTGCGGTGATGTTGGCCATGGACAGGCATCGCGACGCACGATGACGCTCGTCGCCGGTGGCCTCCTGCCTCAATACCGATAACAAGCAGGGAACAACCATGACGCTTCTTCAACGGGTAGTCGGCGGCATCGCTCTTCTGGTGCTGCTGCTGCTGGGTATCGTCGCCGTAAGCTTTACCAGTACCCAGTCCATCCATGAGCGGCTGGCGGTCATCACCGAGCAATCCGCGCCGCTCGGCCAGGCTGTCAGCGAAATCAACGTGCAGCTGCTGGGTGCCAACCAGACCCTGCTCAGTCTGCTGGCCGAGACCGATTCCGCTCCGATCGCCACGCACGAGAAGCAATTCCAGCAGCAGTTCGCCGACTACCTGCAGCTGCACCAGCGCCTGCCGGCGCTGCTGCGCGACCACGACCAGCTGACCCAGGCGCTCGATCAGGAGCAGAAACTGGGCAATGCCTATGGCGACCAGGCGAAAACCCTCATCGACAGCTATCGCCGGCTGGTCGAAGTGCGCCGTGAAACCCGGACCCTGCAGGGCTATGCCACGCCGGAGGCCAATCGGCTGTCCAGCTATCTGCAGGCCTACAGTGCGCAACAGAAGGCCGAAGGCGCCGCCGCCGCGGTCCGCGCCGCCCAGATGCTGCTGATCGAGACGGACAAGACCTATGCCGCCTTCGCCGCCCAGGCGGCGCGCCTGGATCTGCCCGGTCTGGCGGTGACGCTCAACCAGCAGCAGGATGTCATCACCGATCGACTGCGCGCCCTGGCCGCCGTCGACGAGCGCAGCGCGCGTATCGTGGGGGTGATGGTCACCCGTCTGCTGCACGAGATGACCGCGCCCGATGGCCTGCGCCAGGCCTATGAGCGCCAGGCCGCGGCCGAGGCCCAGTTCGACGCCCAGCGCCAGCTTACCGGCACCGCCCTGCAGGCGACCCTGGATGCGCTGCGCACCCTCAGCGCCGGTGCCGTCGCCGTGGCGCAGCAAACCAAGAGCGATACCGATGCCAGCGTGGCCACCAGCCGCCAGGTACTGGCCATCGTTGCCCTGCTGGCGATCTGCGCCGCCGTGATCATCGGCCTGTGGGTCGCCCGCGGCCTGCGGCGACCGCTGCAGGCGTTCCGCGACTCGCTGCGCCAGGTCACGGCCGGCGATCTGCGGGTCCAGTTCGATGTGCGTCGCAAGGACGAATTCAGCGAACTGGGCGGCTATCTCAACGAGTTGATCCGCTCGCTGCAGAGCACCGTGCAGACCCTCACCCAATCGGCCGACGACCTCCGGCGTACCGCCCAGGCCAATGCCGACATCAGTGCCAGTACCACCCGCGCCGTGGAGGAGCAGACCGAGCGACTCGGCTCCGCCGCCTCGGCGATGACCCAGATGGAAAGCACCGTGGCCGAGGTGGCGCAGCGCGCTATCGACACCAAGGATGCGGTCGACCACACCTTCGAACTGAGCACGGCGACCGGCACCACCGTCGCCGAGACCATCGACAGCATCCAGCGCCAGGCTCGGCAGATCCAGGTCGCCGCCCAGGCCACCGATGAATTGCAGGGCTACGGCCAGAGCATCGACGGCATCGTCGACGCCATCCGCAACATCGCCGAGCAGACCAACCTGCTCGCCCTCAATGCCGCCATCGAAGCCGCTCGCGCCGGTGAGCAGGGGCGCGGCTTCGCCGTGGTCGCCGACGAGGTACGTTCCCTCGCCAGTCGTACCCAGGCCTCCACCAGCGAGATCCAGCAACAGATCGAACAGATGCAGCAGAAGATCCATTCGGTGGTGGAAATCATGGGGGTGAGCCGCGCCCAGTCCGGGGAGTGCGTGCAACTGGCCTCCTCCGCCCGGGAAGCCCTGCAGAGCATGAGCCAGGCGGTCGGCACCATCCGCGAGATGAATACCCAGATCGCCGCCGCCACCGAAGAGCAGAGCGCCACCGTGCAGGAAACCAGCCGCATGATGGTGCAGATCAACGACGCCGCGCTCAGGGCTGCAGAGGGTGCCGACAGCGCCGCGCAGAGCAGCGAGGACCTCTCGCTCATGGCCAGCCGGCAGCGCGAGCTGCTGCAACGTTTCAGTGTCTGACCGGGGACCGACTCATGTTCAAGCCAAAGCTTCGCCTTCTCGCCGGTCTCGTCCTGGCCGCCACCTGCGCCAACCTGGCCCATGCCAGCGCCCCGCTGATCGGCGTCCTGACCTCCAAGCGCGACAACTTCCGCACCCTGCTGATCAACAATGTCGAGGAACGCGCCCATACCCTGGACGCCGACCTCTTCCTGGAAAACGCCAACAGTGACAGCGCCCTGCAGCTGCGCCAGTACCGCAACCTGATCGCCGCCCATGTCGATGCTGTCATCGTCAATCTCATCGACGACAGCAATACCCAGGAGATGCTGTCCCTGGCGATGAGCAGCAAGGTGCCGCTGGTGTTCATCAACTACCGCCCCAGCGTCTCTCCCCTGCCCGCCTATGCCGGCTTCGTCGGCTCGGACGAGGTGGAAGCCGCGACGATGCAGATGGAGGAGCTGGCCCGCCGTGCCGGCTACAAGGGCAAGGTGGCCATCCTGATGGGCGAACCGGCCCACCCGGCGACCAAGCTGCGGACCGAAAGCGTCGAGAAGGTGGTCGCCAAGTACCCCGACATGCAGGTGGTGGTGAAGGCCTCGGCCAACTGGCAGCGCAGCGAGGCGACCGAGCGCGTCCTGCAGTGGGTCGACAAGGGTGTGGCCTTCGATATCGTCGCCGCCAACAACGACGAGATGGCCATCGGCGCGATCCGCGGGCTGGAAAAGGCCGGCAAGCCGCTGGCGAAATACCTGGTGGGCGGCATCGACGGCACCCCCGACGGGCTGCAGGAGATGCGCGAGGGCAAGCTGGCGGTCAGCGTGTTGCAGGACGCCAAGGGCCAGGGCCAGGGCGCGGTGGACATGGCCCTGCGGCTGGCCAACGGCTCCACCAGCAGCAATCTCACCCGGGTCCCCTTCCAGCTGATCACGCCGGACAATCTGGCGTCCTTCTAGCCCTCACGGCAGGGAGGCTGCCCGTTTCCGGCAGCCTCCCTGCCCGAACCAGGCGCCCTGCCCTGTCGGACGGTCAGGGCGCCGTTCCTCAGAAGCGCCAGCTGAGTCGGACGTCGAGGTCCTGGTCCTTGGCATGGCTGCTCAGCTGTCCGTCATAGCCCAACCCCAGCGATACCGTCTCGCTCAGCGTCAGGTCCAGGGCGCCGCGCACCACCGCCGCGTCCCGCGCAATAGGCGCGCCCACCAGCTTGAAGTCCGGGCCACCGGCGAAGGCCGACTCCTGCTCGGGCGTGGTGTCGCCGAAGGCATGGCGCCAGCCCAGGGTCGCACTCGGCACCACCTTCAGCCCACCCAGGGGCTTGGCCGCCAGGCGCAGCCCCAGGGTGCTGAAGGTCGCATCGGTCGTCTGCCGACGACTGTCCAGTTCCAGCGCACCGCTGCGCTCGCGAAAGGCATCGGTCTGCAGATGCACCTGGGCCAGATTGGCGAAGGGCTCCAGACTCAGGCTGCCCCGCTCGATCCGATAGGCCAGTTCGCCGAAGGCCTGGCTGGTACCGGCGTCGTAGTCCGGGGCCAGGCGCTGGTCGTTACCGAGGATCGCCAGGTTGCGCCGCGCCTCCACCTGGTGCCAACTGTGGGCCAGGCCCAGCTTGAGGCTGAGGGCATCCCACCGCTGGCCGGCATAGAGGCCCAGGTGGTAGTCGGTGCTGTCCGCCGAGCCGGATTCGCCGCGCAGGTCGAGATCGGTGTGACCGAAGCCCACCAGCCCGCCGACGCGCCAGCCGCTGTCCAGGGGCACGTCGCTGCCGATCAGCAGGCTACGGCTGTGGCTGTCCAGGCTGCTGGCGTCGTGACTGCCGTCGTTGCGGCCCCAGGCGCCGAGGGCCTGGGTCCAGACCAGCCCGCGCTCGCGACTGCCGGCCAGACCCTGGATGCCGGAGCTGGACGGAAGCTCGTCCTGGGCGTCGCTCAGGCGGTCGCTCATGGCAGTGCGCACCAGCCGGCTGTTTTCCACCAGCACGGTCTTGGTCGAGGCGTGCAATTCGTTGCCCAGGCTCTGGAACGTCGAGCCTGCACCCGCGGCATTGGTCGCGGCGACCTGATTCCAGAGTGCATTGCCGACGCCGGCGCGATCCAGGCCCGCAGCGGCGGCCCGAGCGTTACGGCCCTCGGCCAGGTCGGCGAAGGCCACGCCATTGCGTGCCAGGCTCAGGGTCGCCTGGTTGGCGCCATAGCCCAGGGTCGGGGTTAGGAAGGCGAAGTCGGACTGGATCGGGCCGAAGCGGCCGCTCAGCCCATTGCCCGCGCTCAGCAGCTGATAGCTGCCCCGCGGCTGCCAGTAGGGACTGGAAACCAATGCCAGGGTGGCGCCGTTGACGGTGATGCTGCCATTGGCGACCAGGCGGTCGGCGCGGCCGGTGGCATCGGTCTCGACCTGGTAGACGGAGCCCTGGTCAAGGGTCACGTTGCCGTTGACGTTGAGCTGGCCCACCGAGTTGCCGGGCGCGAGGACGCCGCCCTGGGCCACGCGCAGGCTGCCGAGACTGCCATTGCCGCCCAGGGTGGCGCCCGAGTTGACGGTGACCGCCGAATTGCCGAGGTTGCCGTTGATGGCCAGGCGACCCTGGTTGACGCTAGTGGTACCGGAGAAGTCGCTGTTGCCGGTCAGGCTCAGGGAGCCAACCCCGGTCTTCACCAGGCTGCCGCTGCCGTGCAGGTTGTTGGCCAGGCTGTCGTTGACCGACTGATCCAGCACCAGGGTGGCATTGTCGGTGATGTCACCGCTGCCGAAGGCCTGGGCATGACCGCGCAGGGTGCCGCCGTTGATGACCGTCCCGCCGCTGTAGGTATTGAAGCCACTGAGGGTGAGTTCGCCGCTGCCGTTCTTGGTCAGGCTGCCGCTGCCGGCAATGTCGTTGCGCCAGGCGTCGCGGGCGTTGAAGCCCCCCTGGCTGGCATCCAGGTTGACGCTGACATTGCCGGTGAAGGCCGCGTAGCCGTCGGCCGCGGCCATCAGGTTGAGCCGGCCGTAGCCGTTGGATTCGTCGATGACCACATAGCCCGAAGACAACTCGGTGCTGGCCAGGATGTCGCGACGCTGACTGGCGGTGAGATAGGGAAAGCGCGTTTCCAGCAGCACCTCGGCGTTAACCGGCACCACCGGCGCCAGGTTGGTTGGACCGACGGGAGCGAAGCCGTAGGTCATCCGGGCGGTGTACAGCGCCTTGTCCTGGGCGTGCTGGGACTGCTGGTCGGTGGCCGGATCGATCCTGTCCACGCAGTTGTTGATGTCGCCGCCGCACTGCTGGGCGAAATAGGCCTGGGCCTGGGCGAAGGCATCGCTGCGCAGCTGGGCGTTGTTGACCAGGTTGTCGATGGCGAAGTAGGTAGCGGTGATGCGGCCACCGATCACGTCCAGCGGCGAGTGCATGCCCGCGACGATGCGGTTGTTGCCCAGCTCCGAGGCGCGGAAGAGCTCTTCACCCAGGCGCTGGGGCACGGCGTAGCCGAAACCCATGGCCGCCAGGTAGGCCGCGTTGGTATGGCCGCTGGGAAAGCCCCCGTCGCTCTGCGGCGTGGTGCTGAGCGCCGGGCGCAAGGACAGCGGCACGATGTCCACGCTGGCTTGCCGCCAGGGCCGCGGATACTGGTAGGCGTTCTTGGCCGGGGTGGTGGAGGCATCGTTGCGGATCGCCTGGACCAGCTGCACCACCTTGCCCAGTTGCGAGTTGGCGTCGCCGGCACCGTTGCCGTTGTCGTTGTACTTGGTGGTCTGGGTGGAGGCGTCGAACACCGGGATGGTGGTGAAGGCGCCAGAGCCGGCCAGGTAACCATTCGCCAGGGAGCCCAGGCCGCTGATCAGGCTGTAGCTCTGGTCGCGGCGGTCGTCGTAGTAGGCCGCCATCTCCTGGGCCTGGGTACGGGTCTTCGCGAGGTCGACCACGTACTGGATATTGCGCTGCAGGATGGGCGCCCCGAAGGCGGTGGGCGTGCCGGTGTTCCAGGTGGCGCCGGGCGTCCAGAGCTTGTTGTAGCCGGACAGCAGATCGACGCCATTGATGGCGTTGTTGCCCGAACGGCTGGCCGCCTGCACCGAAAGCGCCAACAGCGACGCCGCGAACACGACCGTCAACAGCGCGGGTTTGTTACCTGAACGTTTCACCAGCTCTTCTCCTTGGCCCTGTGGATACAACTTGTTACAAGCTGTCTTGGGGCGGCGAGCCTAGAGCGGTGATGTGACGCTGTGGCGGCGATTTGGAGGCAGTTTCACGACATCCCATGACCCTCGGGGCCATGACCCGGAGGCCGGCCGGGAAAGGGTGGCGGTGTGGTGGACGGCGGGGACGCGCTAGCCGCGGCGTAACCTGTCCAGATCACACCAGAGGTGCAGCTTGGTGAGCAGGCTATCCCCCACGGCGACCGCCAGCGGCTCGCTGCCGAAGAGGTTGAAGCCCGCCCGCCCGTACAGCGCCAGAGCGGCAGCGTTGCCCTCGGTCACCGTGAGCTGAACGACCCTAAGCCCGGACAGCCCCTGCGCATGGGCCAGCAGTGCGTCCAGCAGGCCCTTGGCGATTCCCAGGCGCCGATGACGATCCGGGACGTACAGCCCGAACAGGGTCGCCTTGTGCCGGACCTTTTCCCGTGACTCGAGGCCGAGGCCGATAACGCCCAGCAGATCCGCTCCGCGGGTTGCTCCCCAGACGCGCTCTTGCGCCTGGTCATCCTCTTGCAGCCGACGCTCCCACCAGTCGAGCGGCAGCGCCGCCCGCTCCTCGGCGCTGGAGGTGAAGGCTTCGGGATGTCGGGCATAGGCGTCCAGCATCAGTTGCCGGTAGGCGGGGGCCCAGGTAGGCCCCAGGCGCTGGATGTTCATGGCCAACCTCCTTTTCCAGCGACAGGCCGCTTGGTGAAGCCAGGGCGGACGCGCTGGGTCATGACCGCTCAGAATTCGTCGTGGCTGACCTTCCAGAACAGGTCGATGCTGCCGTCATCGCGATGGGCCACGAGCAGCCCTTCGGTCTCGCCAAAGGCTTCAAGCAACAGTTCCCAGTCCTCGCTGCTCGCTTCCAGGCGCTCCACATGGACGTGCTTGTCGAGGATCCCGCGCGCGTTGTTCACCAGCCGCGACACCCGCATCGTCAGGCGATCATAGGAGGTCAGCTGGGATGGCTGGCTCTGGGCCATGGGCGCAGGCTCCATAACTGTTCTTTTATACAGTAGTTCTCGATCCAGGCGATTGGCAAGTTGCCAGGGACCTCGATCCGCCAGCGGCCCTTGAAACTCGACGTCAGAAGACCCTGTTCGCCCTGCGTCGGCCCGAGCGGAAATCCGGCCCCCATGATGGCGACACGCCGTCCATCCAGGAATAGCCACCAGCCATCTCTGAAAAAGATGTGACATGGATCACTTTTCCATAGCGAGGGTCAGACCCATCCACAACGTTCAGGGCGCTCTCGATAAGTGCCCCGCCTCCTGCCGGGCTATCGCCCGTATCGGCGAGCAGCGAAGGACGGCACCTCCATGGCGTCAGGTATTCGGAGCCCGACCACGGGCCTAAAGATATCGCGATAACAAATCACCGTGAATCCGGCCGAGTTGCATCCACCCGGCCCTCCTCTCCAGGTAGTCCACATGCAGCACAATGGCTGGAATTTCCTCAGCAACATCAGCGTCCGGGCCAAGCTGGCGCTTGGCTTCTCACTGCTCATCGGCATGATCCTGCTGGTGGCCTACACTGGCTGGCAGGCTACGGACGCCCTGCGTGATCGCAGTGAAAGGATCGGCGACATCTCCGGATTCAGCACCCTGGCGCGCGACATGCGCATCGAGCGGCTCGTCTACATCGTCAAGGCCGACGATGCCCAGGCGGCCAAATGGGTGGCAGCGCTCGACAAGCTCGAAGCCCAGCTGCAGAGCATCATCCCCAACTTCAATTCGAAGGCCAACGAGGTCTTGCTGAGCGAAGCCCAGGCGGCACTCAAGCGCTATCGGGACTTCTACAACCAGGTCGTGGCCGCCACGCGGGAGCGAGCGGCCGTCCAGCAGGCGGCGACCGCTACGGCGGAAGCGGCCAACACCTATCTGCTGGCCCTGGCCGCGGCGGCCAATGCCCCGGACGGGCGCTCCGAAGACCGCCAGCAGGTAGCGGCCCTCTTCATCGATCTGCAGCAGATGCGCCTTGCCCTGCGTAGCTATGCCACCACGCCCGGCAAGGACAACGAGGACGCCGCCCGCCGCACCCTGGCTGACATCCAGGCAAAGGTCAAACAGCTCGGTGCCACCAGCAGTCTGCCGACCGACGCGCTGCAGAAGCTTGGCAACGAACTCGCCGGCTACCAGCAGCGCCTCCAGCAGCTGATCACCACCCAGGTCCAGGTGGATCAGGGCCAGGCCGGCATTACCAGTACCATCACCACGCTGCTTTCGGTGGCCGACAAGCTCACCGCGATCCAGAAGGAATTCCAGCTGACCGATGTGAGCGGTGCTCGTCAGCTGTTGCTGGTATGGCTGGCCATTGCGATCGCCCTGGGCCTCCTGGCCGCCTGGCTGATCACCCGGTCGATCGTCCGCCCGCTGAAGGACACCGTCCTGCTGGCGCAGACGGTCGCCAACGGCGATTTTACCCACCAGTCCGACGTCACCCGCAAGGATGAACTGGGCGCGCTGCAGATCAGCATGCAGCAGATGACCACCAACCTCCGTGGGCTCATCGGCGAAGTGAAGGATGGCGTCGTTCAGGTCGCCAGTGCCGCCGAGCAGCTGTCGGCGGTGACCGAGCAGACCAGTGCCGGGGTGCAATCCCAGAAGATCGAGACCGATCAGATCGCCACCGCCATGCAGGAAATGACCGCCACCACCCACGAAGTGGCGCGCAACGCCGGGGCCGCCGCCCGCTCGGCGCTGGAGGCCAGTCAGCAGGCCCAGCAGGGTGACCAGGCCGTCAGCAAGGCGGTCGCCCAGATCGAGCTGCTGGCCGGCGAAATGGCGTCGACCAAACTTGCCATGGCCACCCTGCGCGATCACGCCGACAGCATCGGCGGCGTGCTCGATGTAATCAAGGCCGTTTCCGAGCAGACCAATCTGCTGGCGCTCAATGCGGCCATCGAAGCCGCCCGCGCCGGCGAGGCGGGACGCGGCTTCGCCGTGGTCGCCGACGAGGTCCGCGGCCTGGCGCAGCGCACCCGCTCTTCGACCGACGAGATCGCCCAGCTCATCACCGGCCTGCACCAGAGCACCGACCGCATGGCGGCGGTGCTCGACCATAACGTGCAGTTGACCGACAGCAGCGTTGGCCTGTCGCGCGAGGCAGGCGAGCTGCTCAAGCGCATCACCCGGTCGGTCAAGGACATCGAGTCGATGAACGAGCAGATCGCCTGTGCCGCGGAACAGCAGGGCACGGCGGGTGAAGAGATCAGCCGCAGCGTGACCAATGTCCGCGACATTTCCGAGCAGACCGCCGCCGCCAGCGAAGAGACCGCCTCTTCAAGCACGGAGCTCGCGCGCATCGGTGTGCGCCTGCAGGAAATGACCCGCCGCTTCCAGGTCTGAGGACAGCGCGAGCCCCGCCCACAGCGGCCTGCGGGCGGGGCTCGCGCCGTCAGGTTCTCCAACTCAACCGCCGGTCATTTCGGCTGAATCCCTGAGCCAGCGGCCGGTCACTAGGTGCCATCATATTGATATTATCAATGTCACTTATCGCGCATTGATATCTCTCCTGTCAGTCCAGGTCACACATGAAAACCTCACCAGAGCTGGGTCGGCTTGTCGATCAGACACTTGCTGTGCCGGTCGGGCCCTTTGCCTTCGTCCCGGTACTGGAGCGCCTGTTTCAGCTGGACATCCACAAGCAGCGCACGCGGCACCTCACTCGCTGCCTGCTGATCGGCACCCTGAGCTACGACAGTTTTCTGATCTGGTGGTGGCTCCTGCTGCAAGACGCGATGCCCTGGGCGGCCGCCCAGATGCTGGGGATCGCCACGCCCTTCGCGCTATGGGTCGTGCTGCTGCTGCAGGCAGTCCCGGTGCGCTGGCGCGAAACCCTGGCCTCGCTGCCGTTCTATGTCGGTCTGCTGGTGGTCTACAACCTGGTGATCAATGGCCCAGCGGGCAGGGAGATGAATCAGACGCTGTTCATCTTCACCTGGCCGCTGATGCTGGCCTTCGTCAATACCTGCATGAAGAGTCCGCTGCTGCCGGCCCTGCTGTTCAACGGCTTCGCCCTGTCGGTGATCGCCCTTGCCGTGCATGAGGCGCCGGTGTCACCGATCGTGGGCGGGCTGATGATGACCAACGCCATCGTGATGGCGTTCTTTTCGCTGTTGGCCAGTTACTGGCTCAACGTCGAAGGGCGCCGCTCCTATCTCTACAAGCTGCGCGAAGAAGTCCGTCTGGCGTCACTCAATTCGGCCAATCAGGATCTGCAGATCCTCTCGGAAACGGATTCCCTCACCGGGCTCGCCAATCGTCGCCAGCTCCGCCCGCTCCTGGAAGACTTCTGGCAACGGCGCCTGGCCGGAGAGCAAGGCGCCGTGCTGCTGATCGACGTGGATCACTTCAAGCGCTACAACGACTACTACGGCCACCTCGCCGGTGATGACTGCCTGCGCTCCGTGGCCAAGGCCCTGGCGGTCGGGCTGGGCCCGGAGGACCGGATCGGTCGCTATGGTGGCGAGGAGTTCGTCGTCCTCCTGGATCGGATCGGCCCGGCCGAGGCGCTGGACGTGGCGGAAGCCATCCTGGAACGCGTTCGTAGCCTGCAGATCCCGCACCAGGGACGTCAGGACGACAAGACCCAGGTCACCGTCAGCATCGGCATCGCCCGCAGCGGCCTGGCCGGTCTGAGCAGCGCCGACGACCTGCTGGACTGTGCCGACCGCGCGCTCTATCGCGCCAAGCGCGATGGCCGTGATCGGGTCTTCGAAGGCGGCGTCGATGCCATCCTGGGCGCACCGCTCGACCATGCCGCGCTGCTCACCCCGGAGGATGTCCGCAAGGGACTGGCGAGCAACGAATTTCTGCTGCACTACCAGCCCATCTATCGCGTCGAGCCCAGGCAGGTGACGGGTTACGAAGCACTGCTGCGCTGGCAGCATCCGACCCTGGGCCTGGTCTCGCCGGAGGTTTTCATCCCGCTGGCGGAACAGGGCAACTTCATCATCGCCCTGGGCGAATGGGTGGTGAAGGAGGCCTGTCTCGCGGCCAGTCAGTGGCCTCCGCACCTGAGCATTTCCATCAACCTGTCGCCGCTGCAATTCGCCGATCCCATCCTCCATGAGCGGGTATCCGCGGCCCTCAGACTCTCGCGCCTGGCGCCCAACCGGCTGGTCCTGGAAGTCACCGAGGGGGTGGAACTGGTCATAGACGCCAAGACCCGCCAGTCCTTCGCCCTGCTCCAGCTGCTGGGCATCCGCATGGCCCTGGACGACTTCGGCAGTGGCTTTGCCGGCCTCGGCCCTATCCTCGAACTGCCCTTCCAGCTGATCAAGCTCGATCGCCGGATCCTGGCGATCCAAGACGAGGAACAGCGTGGCCAGGTGCTGACCTCACTGCTGCTGCTGGGCAAGGCCATGAAGCTCGAGGTGCTCTGCGAAGGCGTGGAAACCCCGGAACAACTGGCGCTGCTGCAGAAGCTGGGTGTCCGGCTCGCCCAGGGCTATCTGCTGGGCAGGCCCGCGGCCGCCCCGAGCGGTCAGGAATTCCAGCTGATGGCGTCCCTGGAAGCCTGAGTCACGGCTGCTGGCCGCTTGCTCGCCTCATGACGGCAGCCTCCAAGGCGGCCACCGGCCCTTCTAGAAGATCGTTAGGCTATCCAGTACCGCCGTGCAGAGCGCGCTCCCGTAGGTAACCACACCTAGTGGTACCCCTACCGCAGCGCCCAGGATCAGGGCGCAGACCAGCAGCGCCACCAACGGTATCCCGAACACGGGCTGCACCAGGAAATGGCCGCGACTGCTCTCCCCGGCCACGTTCGCCTTGGCCGTCTCTGCCGGGTTGCCGGCTTCGGACCGGGCGCGGATGGGCTGCCCAGGCGGCTGACGCCCTGGCCTGGACTTGCCTTCCATCTCGATCAGGTCGGCGATATCGGCGAGGGTGCCGCTGTTGCGGGTGATCTGCTCATGAGCAGCGCGGAGGGAATCGGGCTTGGCCGTGCGGCCTGCACCGCGAGGAGGTCTTCGTGAGGCGGTCATAGTGCGAGAAACGGCAGAGAAGGTGCTTAGAATGACACAGTCTGAGGTTAAGGCTATTAACCTTAGCCTTATATATGGCTAATTGCCACTATTTCGTAGGTACTGGCCTGAGCAGCGGAACGCTGACCTCCTCCTCCGCGTCGAGCGCCGCCAACGCCAGGCGGGTGGCTTCGAGTCGATCTTCCAGGGAGTAGTCCTCCGCGTCTTCGTCCGGCAGCTCCAGCTGTTGTTCAAGTGCCCTGAAGGAATGCCATTCGGCATCCTCCGCGACAGCGCGGGCCAGGCTGTCCGGCGAGGGAACAGACGCCGGTTCACCCGCTTCAGCCGCCTGAACGGACTCGCTCGGGCCCGCCCCGGGCAGGAGGTCGTGCGCAGCGCCCTGCTGGAGGTACAGAGGGACTGCCGTTCCGTCGTGCTGGCCGGTAGCGGTCAGCGCAGCCTGGGTGCGCGCAAGTTCGAGCCTGGGTACGACCCCGGCCTGGTACAGCGCCAGCAGGCGGGCATCGACGTAGCCCAGCAAGAGGTAGCCCGCCGAGGTTTCGCTGCCATCTGTAGTCATCACGGTGCTTCCTGAATGAATTGGAAAGATCGCCTCCAGGATTCGCGGAGGCGAACCCTCCGATCCTGAGCGCTGCAGCCCTTCAGCCGTTTCCGCAACCCGGACAAGGCACAGCCGACATTCTGCCGGCGATACCCCGCTGGAGACAGGAAAGAACGCTCTCAAGCAGAGTCCGCTGCACCTTCACGGCAGCCAGAACCTCGAAGACCTGGCTGAACAACCGGTGCTCCGACTGGCGCAGCCAGCGTTACCAAGCTGAGCGAGGCCCTGCAAAGGCCGAGCAGCCAGGAGCGGCAAGGTCTATCGCTGTACGGCGATGCATTTGATTTCCGCGAGGAGGCCGGCACGTGCCAGTTCGGCGACGCCGATGCAGGTCCAGGCGCACGTCCCTCTGGGAAAAAGCGCATCCTTCACTCGCCTGAACACCGGCATGTGCCTGTGCAGGTCGACGTGGAAAGTCGTCAGCTCGACGACGTCCTCGAAGGTGCATCCACCCGCGGCCAGGACAGTACGAAGATTTTCCCAGGCGGCCCGGAATTGCTGCTCGGAGTCCTGGATAACCTCCAGCTCCGGCGTGCGGCCCACCTGCCCTGCGCAATAGAGCGTCTTGCCCACCTTCACCGCCGGTACATAACCCGCACGTTCGACAAGCAGCTTCATGCTGTCGGGGATGATCAACTGCCGGTCCGTCATGTCTTCGCGCCCCTGGCCCAAGAAGATCCAGGCTAACAACAGCAGTGCTCTGCGGCCTAGTCCGCGTTCTTCCAGGGTTGCCTTGGACGCCTGACCTCGCGGGCCCCGCCCCGCTCACCGCGCAATGATCTGACGCGTCCTTGAAGAGACGTCGAGTCGTTCATGTGCGGTCTCCGGGTGATCGATAAGGGCCGAACGGTCTACTCAGCCAGGTCAGAGATGAAGAGCTGGCTTGCCCTCGGCGCCCCGACGGGGTGGCTCGATCCGGACCCGCGCGGCAATCAGCCACGCAGCGAGCAGCATCAGTGTTCCCGCCGCGATGAAGACGCCGGAGATGCCGGTAAGACTGAACATCAGGCCACCGGCTGCGGCACCCGTCGCGATGGCTGATTGCACCGACGCGACGACCATGCCTCCGGCACTCTCTGCCTGGTCGGGAACGGCGTTGGCCACCCAGTTCGACCAGGCCACCGGCACGCCACCGAACGCCATACCCCAGATCGCCAGCAACACGGCCTGCCCTGGAAGCCAAGCGGGTAGCAGGACCATGGCCAGCGCCGCCAGCCCCACGAGCGCGGGCATCAAGACCAGCGTGCCTCGCGGGCTGCGCTCGAGCAGCCAACCGGCGCCAAAGGTGCCGATGAAGTTGGCCACGCCAAAGCCCAGCAGCATCAACACCAACTCTTGAGTGCCGATGCCCGTGGTGCTTT
This sequence comes from Pseudomonas sp. AS2.8, assembly GCF_014190935.1. Classification (NCBI taxonomy): domain Bacteria; kingdom Pseudomonadati; phylum Pseudomonadota; class Gammaproteobacteria; order Pseudomonadales; family Pseudomonadaceae; genus Pseudomonas; species Pseudomonas sp. AS2.8. Next base: position 552,160 of record NZ_JACHVV010000001.1, on the reverse strand, counting down.
CTAGGAACGGTCGGACATAGGTGAACAGCGCGAAGTGACCGCTATGCACCAGCACGCAACCAGACATGCCCATGGCGATGCCCGGACGCCGCAGAACATCGAGGACTGTGCGCAGGCTTGCCGGTCGGCGGGGCGGCAAGGCGGGCAAGGTGAAGGATTGGAACGTGAGGGTGAGCACCCCGACGGCGGCGGCCGCCAGAAAGGCACTCCGCCAGCCATACAGGCCGCCGAGGTAGCTTCCCAGTGGAACCGCGACCACCGTCCCTATGGCGATACCGCTGAAGATGATCGAAAGCGCGCGGGGCAACATGGTTGCAGGCACCAGGCGCATCGCGACCGCGGCGGCCATGCTCCAGAAGCCGCCCAGCGCTATGCCCAGCAGAACGCGCATGACCAGCAATACCGCCAGGCTGGACGAGATGGCCACGAGCACGTTGGAAGCGATCATCAGGGTGGAGAAGCACAGCAGCACCCAGCGTCGATCGATACTTCGGGTCAGACCCGGTACCAGCAGGCCGGCGAAGAGTGCCACCACTGCAGTTACCGTCACCGCCTGACCGGCCAGCGCCTCGGACACGCCCAGGTCATTGGCCATCGGCGTCAGCAGGCTGGCTGGCAGGTATTCCGTCGTCAGTAGACCAAACACCCCCATCGCCAGCGAGAACACGGCCAACCATGCCGGCGTGACAGGTGCGTCGTCGATATCGGTGCCATCACGAAGCCCCAGCGAAACTTCACAAACGCCATCAGTCATTGCATAGATCTCCAGATTGCATTGCGATCCGGAGTCTAGGCTGCGCAAGCCGGACGATCTATGATTGTAAATCCGCTTTTTTTGACCAAAACGCCGGAGAAGTTATGGCTTCCGATCCGCTCGACCTGTCCTCGGACTTCACCAACGAGCTCCTGCGTGGCATGCGACTGAGTGGCGTCGAGTACCGTCGCATCGAAGCAGGTCCCACCTTCGGTTTGAGCTTTGCGGAGCGGTCCGGCCACGCCTGGTTTCACTTCATAGCGGCCGGTAGCGCAGTGCTGCGCCTGGCTGACGGGACCACCTATGAACTGAGTGCCGGTAATGCCGTGTTCATCTCCCACGGTGCGGCCCATCAGCTGCTGTCGGACGTAGGCCACGACGTAGAGGACATCGATAGTTTTGACCGCGTCTCGCTAGGGGAAGCGACCACGGCGGTGAATGCGGTCGCTGATCATGACCTCCCCCGTCCAACCATCATGTTCAACGGTTGTATGGCGTTTGAAATCGGCAGCCTTCATGGGCTGGGAAAACTGATGCCGGCGATGATGCTAATCGATGCAGGAGGTCGACGTTATCCGGGCCTCGTTCCGATCCTGACGACCATGGAACGAGAGGTCACCGCGGCGCGGGTAGGCTTTGCCGGGATCCTTGCGCGCCTGGCCGACGTCGTGGCCGCGATGATTGTGCGCGGATGGGTAGAGTGTGCCTGTGGCAACGCCTCGGGCCTAGTGGCGGCGCTGCGCGATCCCCGGCTGGGCCGCGCCCTGCTCGCCATGCACCAGCATCCGGAGCGCGATTGGACCGTCGCGCAGCTGGCGGAACACTGCAACACCTCGCGATCCGTCTTCGCCGAGCGATTCCAGAGCACGATCGGGATGACGCCGCTGCGTTATGTCACCGAGCTACGGATGCGGCTTGCCAGCCAATGGTTGACGCTCGAACGGCTACCCATCGAAGAGGTCGCTGAGCGATTGGGCTATGCCTCCCAGGCCGCCTTCAGTCGTGCCTTCAAGCGGGTCACGGGCAATCCGCCTGGCTTGAGTCGTCGTTCGCAGCGAACACAGGCCGCCAGCAGAGCCAAAGGCGAGGCTATGGCAGCGCGCTAGCGGTAGCGCTATGCCACCGGAGCTTGGGCGCATCCTGCCGGACGCTCGCGGCTGGCTCGAATGCCATGGGTCAGTGGCCTTGGCCGCGGCACTGATCAACGCCTACCTGATGGGCTTCCACCACCCCGATCAGATCCTGCCGGACCCCCGGCGTCCCGGCCGCTGGTCTGGCGGTCAAGGTCGGCAACGTTGAACGCCTGACCGCGATAGGGAAATGGCCCTCACCTTCAGCTCGGCCCGGCTCATGGATCAATCGTGCATGACAGGCCTTTTTCGCCGTAGAAGCCGCTACGTTGGCAGGAGATCCAAGCGAAGCCCTACTCGTCAGACAGTTTGAACTCCCGCCCGATTCGGGTTGCCCTCCCCTTGGAGCGACGGCCAAGGCCGCTCGCCCAGGGATGACCTCAACCTACCCAGGCGGGTGCCTGTAGAGGACCGACGTGGCACTCCGGAGTGACATCATGAAAGCAGTGGTTTATCAGGGCCCGCGCGACGTCGCGGTCCAGAACGTCGCGGATGCACGCATCGAAAAACCCACCGACGTCCTCGTCAGGATCACCACCACCAACATCTGCGGTTCCGACCTGCACATGTACGAAGGCCGCACCAGCTTCGAAAGCGGTCGGGTCTTCGGTCACGAGAATCTCGGCGAGGTGGTCGAGGTCGGACTCGGCGTCGATCGCATCAAGGTCGGCGACCGGGTCTGCCTGCCCTTCAACATCGGCTGCGGCTTCTGCGAGAACTGCGAGCGCGGGCTGACCGGCTTCTGTCTTACCGCCAACCCGGGCGTCGCCGGCGCGGCCTATGGCTTCGCCGACATGGGACCCTACCAGGGCGGCCAGGCGGAATTGCTGCGGGTACCCTACGCCGACTTCAATTGCCTGGTCCTGCCTGAGGACGCCGCGGAGCGCGAAGACGACTACGTGATGCTGTCCGATATCTTTCCCACCGGTTGGCATGCCACCGAACTGGCCGGTCTGCGGCCAGGTGAATCCATCGCCATCTATGGCGCGGGCCCGGTCGGCCTCATGGCCGCCCACTCCGCCATGATTCGCGGCGCCTCCGAGGTCTATGTGGTCGACGACCAGCCGGATCGCCTGGCCCTGGCGGAAAAGCTCGGTGCCAAGGCCATCCATGCCAAGGAGGCCGATGCGGTGGAGCAGATCCTCAATCTTACCCACGGGCGGGGGACTGACCGTGGGTGCGAATGCGTAGGCTACCAGTGCTGCGACCACCATGGGCACGAGGCCAATCACCTCACCATGAACAACCTGGTGGCCTCGACACGTGCCACTGGCGGTATCGGAGTGGTCGGGGTGTTCGTGCCGCAGGACCCAGGTGGCCAGAACGAGCTGGCCAAGCAGGGCAAGATGGCCTTTGACTTCGGCAACTTCTGGTTCAAGGGACAGCAGATCCGTACCGGCCAGGCCAACGTCAAGAACTACAACCGTGAACTGGCGCGACTGATCCACGTGGGCAAGGCGCGCCCCTCGCAGATCATTTCTCACCGCCTGAGCTTGGCCGAGGCACCAGAAGCCTATCGCCATTTCGATGCGCGGGACGACGGCTGGACCAAGGTAGTACTCAAACCGGCCGCCTGAGCTTGCTCAGCGACAGCGGGGCGGCTCCGAGATGAGCCGCCCCACTCCCCTTCCCACTCGCGCTAGCGGGTCCAGACAGGATGTCTGGACCCTATTCAAAATATCGCGAGCCAGTGGCAAACGAGGCAGACATGACCACGGAAGCGGACCGAGCTCGCGCGTGAGTTTACGAACGGTAATGAACGATACGCCCACCAGTCTACAGGGGTGGTATTGGCATCTGGTGCTGGGCAATTTGAAAGCCTGCGATAGCACCTGGCTCGGAAGGGGAAAGAGATGCTCGCCATATCGAGCGTCGACCTTGCGGCGCTGACCAATATCGAGGCGGCCAGCCTGGTGGCTATTGCCTGATTGCAAAGGGCAAACCTACCGCTGGCGCCATCTAGCTCAGCCAACCGGCTTCAAGGCCCGGATGACTGAGCGCACGTCTCTGCGCCAAGTGGCACTAGGCGTTGTTGCTGACCCTGACATCCCTGAACAACAGGAACACCATCACGGCGGCCAGGATCTCCAGCGCTGCTACGAAATACAGTCCCGCGGAGAGACTGCCGGTCAGGGTGCGTAGGAAACCGATCATATAGGGCGCGACGAAGCCCGCCAGATTGCCGATACAGTTGATCAGAGCGATCCCACCGGCTGCGGCGGTACCTGCCAGAAACGCCCCTGGGATCGACCAGAACACCGGGAATGCGGCCAGGATGCCGGCCGCTGCCACGGTCAGGGCAATCAGCGCCAGAGTGGCGTTACCCAGGCACAGGCCGGTAGCTATCAGACCCAGCCCCGCCAAGAGTGCAGCGATCGCGCAATGGGCGCGTCGCTCGCCGGTTTGGTCGGAGTGGTGGCCATTCCATAACATCGCCAGCGTTCCGATGATGAAAGGAATGGCGGCCAGCAATCCGATGGTCATGTTGTTATCGATGCCCAAGGACTTGATCACCGATGGGGTCCAGAACGCGATGGTGGCGTTGCCCGAGACGATGCAGAAGTACACCAGCGCGCATAGCCATACCCTGGGATTGCGAACCAGGCTTTTCAGATCGCTGTGTTTTTCCGGGGCGGCATCTTCTCGAGCAATGACCTGGCTGACGTGATCGCGCTCGGCCTGCGTCAGCCATTTGGCCTGGGCCGGTTTTTCCGGCAGGTAGCGCAGCACCGCGATACCTGCCAGTACCGAAGGAATGCCCTCGATGATGAACAGCCATTGCCAGTTGGCCAGACTGCCGACCCCGACCATGCGGCTCATGATAAAGCCTGCGATAGGACCGCCCACCACCCCGGCGATGGCGAAGGAAGTCATGAACATCCCATTGATGCGCGCGCGCTGCGCCGCCGGAAACCAGTAGGTGAGGTACAACACCACGCCAGGAAAGAAGCCGGCTTCGAATGCACCGAGCAGAAAGCGCAGGACGTAGAACGACATCGGACTTTCCACATAGGCCATGGCCACCGAGGTCAGTCCCCAGAGAATCGTGATGCGCGCCAACGTGCGCCGGGCGCCAATCTTCTCCAGGAGCAGATTGCTCGGCACCTCGAAGAGGAAATAGCCGATGAAGAAAATGCCTGCGCCGAGGCCGTAGACCGCCTCACTGAAGCCCAGGTCGTCGAGCATCGCCAGTTTGGCGAAGCCGACGTTTACCCGATCGATCCATGCCAGAACGAAGAGGAACACCAGGAATGGCAGCAGCCGCCAGGCGATCTTGCGATAGGTCGCGGCGATAGCGGTACTGTCCGGGTTCGCGCCTTGGGAATCGGCGGTCAGGACGGGATTCTGGTTCATACTGCATCTCCATCGATTCAGCGCCGAGGAAGACCCTGAGGGGGCGTCGGAGCATCAAGGGTTCAAAGAGGGCACCGCTCGCATTGCCTGGCGCGCGGCATTGCTTCAGCTGCGGCGCAACAAGGCCTCAACACTGCGCGCCACTTGCAGCACGCGCGCGTCCTGGCCGTTCAGCCCGGCGATCGACAGGCCCACAGGCAATTCGTCGCCGCCGTGACAGGGCAGACTCAGCGCGCAGCCGTCCAGGAAATTGATGACGCTGGTGTTGCGCAGTACCAGGCCGTTGGCGGCAAAGAACTGCTCATCGTCCTGCTCGAGGGCGGACAACAGCGGCGGAACGACGGCCACGCTGGGCAGCAGCCAGGCATCGGCATCACCCAGACGTGCTTTTGCCGCGGCGATCATGACCTTGCGCTGGGCTTGCAGGTGCAAATAGTCGGCAGCGCTCAGGGATTGGCCACGGCGAATACGCTGGGCCACACGGGGGTCGTAGTCGTCAGCCTGGCTACCACTCAACCAGGGATGATGCAGATACCAGGCCTCGGCAGCGGTAAGGCCGCCTGCGGCATTGATCTCGGGCAGCTGATGCAATTCCGGGAAGTCGAACCAGCTGATCGCAGCGCCGGCATCCTGCAGACGCTCCAGACTGCGCTGGAAGGCCCGAGCCACGGTGTCATCCAACCCATCCAGCACGAAATCACGGGTCACTGCCAGGCGTAGTCCGGCAAGGGAAGCGGGGCGAGAGTCGAGTGTTTCGCCCGAAAGAATTTCATCGAGCAGGATGCTGTCGGCCACCGTTCTGGTGAGGGCGCCAACCGAGTCCAGGCTGGTTGCCAAGGGCATGCTGCCTTGAGTCGACACCCGTTGTGCGCTGGGCTTGAAGCCCACCAGGGCGCAAAAGGCCGCCGGGATACGCAGCGAGCCACCGGTATCGGTTCCCAGGCCAGCCACGGCCATGCCGGTGGCTACGCTAACCGCTGCACCGGAGCTGGAACCGCCTGCGATGCGCCCGGCAGCCACCGGGCTGGTGGGTGAACCGTAATGGGGATTCAGGCCCAGGCCGGAAAAGGCGAATTCGCTCATGTTGGTTCGCCCGAGCAGAATAGCGCCAGCGGCGCGCAGGCGAGCCACGATGGCGGCATCGCAGCCGGCGGGCGCTGCCTGGGCTAGCAATTTGGATCCGGCGGCGGTGACTTGCCCGCGCACATCGAAGAGGTCTTTGATCGATACCGGCAGGCCCGCCAGGGGCGACGGGACGTAGCCAGCGGCGCGAGCCTGGTCGCTGGCTCGTGCGGCCAACAGCGCCGCCTGGGAGTCGACGCTGATGTAGGCGAAGCCACCCGCAGCGCGATGGACCTCGATGCGCTCCAGCGATTGCGTAACCAACGCCTCGCTGGTGGTCGTGCCCTGGGCAAGCTCAAGCGCCAATTCACTGATCGCTTTCATCAGGGTCACTCCGCTACCGGCAGTGGCTCGACCCGGTAGGTATGGCTCAGGCTGCGCCCAAGTACTGGATCAAACAGCTCCATCTCAAAGGATTCGCCATAGCCCAACTCGCCGATCACCGGCTGGGTTCCGCAGAACATCGCGGTACCCGCAGGTAGCGCAGCGCCGTCATGGAGCTTGGCCAACAAGGTAGCGGGCGCCAGCAACGAGGTCACCGGACCGTCCTGATAAAGGGCGCGGACGCCGTCGCGATCTCGCCACGTGCGCATCACCAGTTGATCCCAGTGCCCTTCTACCTCCGCAAAACGCCAGGCTGTGGAGGCGATGGGCTTGTCACACATCTGCTTGGAAACCGTGACGTCGAAGGCTTCAACCTTGCGGTCGGTGTGGTCCGAGCCGAGGCCAACCAGCAATCCCTCAGCACTGGGAATCAGCACGATTTCCGTCTCGCCGGACGAGTTTTTGCCGGGCACCTGGATGCTGGGTGCCGGGTTCAGCAGGCTTGCCGCGACGCGGTAGAAACAGGGAATTTGAGTCGGACGGCGTACGCCCAGGGCTTCCAGTTCGGCGATGTGATGTTCGACCGCAGCGCTGTCGCGGCCAGCCCAGCCAGCGATGATCAGATGGTCGATATCGACGCAGACTTCACCATGGCCGATCACGTTGAGGTTGAGTTGAGTCATCTTAGGATCCTTTGACGGAGGAGTGAGGGCACCAGACGTGTTACTGATGATCTTCTGATATATCACAGTATTTTCAGATAGCAACGCCTGTGCCAGCTTTGCTCAAGTCGATGAAAGTCGCTATTTATCAGTGGTTTGCGTAGAAGAAAGGTACGGGAGAGAAGAGTGGGATGGAGGCAGGCTGTTACCTATCCGCACCGTTTCAGCGCACCTCTGCGCAACTCAAGTTCAGTGCGGCCTGTCGATTGCTTCGGCAAGAGGCGACAGAGAGGACCTTTTTCCATACAGTGATATATCAGCAGTGCCTCGAGGACAGTTTCTTGCTCGATACCACCGATACATCCATTCCAGTCAAAGGCGGTGCCAGCCTGCGTGAGCTCGCCTATGCGCAGATCAAGCAGCGCATCATTACCTGCCAGCTACGTCCGGGCGATGCGATCAATGAAGCTCAGCTAACCCAACTGCTCGGTTTGGGCCGCACACCGGTGCACCAGGCCTTGCACCGGCTGGAAATGGAGGGAATGGTGACCATCCTGCCGCGCAAGGGGGTGATAGTCACCGCGATCTCGCTCAACGACGTTCTCGACATGATCGATGTGCGGGTCTGCAATGAACAGCTGTGCGTGAAGCTGGCACTTGAACGGGCGCAGGAGAGCGATTTCACCACCATGCGCACCATCCTCGAGCGGTCGCCAGCCCTGCTCAAACAACGGGATGTACCTGGGTTGATGGACGTGGACCTGCAATTCCACCTGGCCATTTCAGCGGCTGCGCGCAACCGGGTACTCGCCGACCTCCTGCGCAACCTGCATGAAAAACAGGCCCGCTTCTGGTTCCTGACCATGTCGGAGATGCACCATAGCGAGCGCATCCACGAAGAGCATCTGCAGATCCTCAATGCAATGGAGAATCGTGACAGCGAGGCGGCCATTCATGCCATCCATCATCACATCGATGACTTCCGGCGAGCGATCATCCGTACGCTGTGAGCTGATTGGTTCCCGGGCCAGCGTTCCTCTGTCCAACCACATCCCAGCGGCTACCAAGCGATGCCGCCGGGCCGATAGGTCGAAGGTGCCTTGAGCAGCACCTTATAGCCCTCCTCCGCATTTAGCCGCTGGCCAGCGGAAGGCAGCTAGAGGTTGCGCTCAGCCCACACCTCAGTCCGCGCCTTCACATTGCCGCGCTGGCGGCTACGGGCGGCACGATCGAAGTCGCGCAGCGCCGAGACCTTTGGCTCGGCCTCCGCCTTCGGCTGCTCACGCACGATATCAGCGGTACCCGCTGGTTGCGGTGCGAACCGTCGAGATGAACAAGATCCGCCGCGACGCCCAGTCGAACACAAGGCCGACCGCCTGGAATGGGAGGGCATAATCCATTTCAGCCCCCACCATGCTGAACAGAAATACTCGAATTTCTTGTCCCGTCTAGCGCATGAATTTCCCCAGTGCTTTTCCTCGATAGGCGCTTGGGTAGCTCAACCTCAAGGACGATGTGGCTACCCCGTACCCACAGACAGCCTCACGACACGGCAGCAGGCAATCGATCATTTCCAGCAGGACGCCGATTGCCGGATCTTTGTCCGCACGACGTCAGCGGCCGGAACCAGCAATAACCTGACTGTCGCCACCTAGCTGTTCTTTCTGGGGCTGCCCTGGATGCCCAACCTGTAAAACCAGGCCGAGGACCGAGCCTACCTGCGATGGCCAGCGTTGCCTGATGGTGGTCACGATCCTGCGGGTGGAGAACGGCCTCGATCTGGCGCTGTGGCAGATGCTGCACGATAAGCGGCGAATAGTTCCGGAGCTCACTGAGCCTGGCGCTGTTAGGCGCGTGTTAACCGTGTTCACAGGCAGCATTGCCTAGCGGTCCTGTTTGCTACGCCTCAGTACAGCGGATGCAATCAATCTTTCACAAAATAAGTTAGCCAGATATCTATTTGGCCAATCGAGCCCACTTGTCCCGATATCTCTACCTAGCATCCTGTCCATCAGTAATCTTGATCAAATTTTCACATGCCGATAGTCAGGTTACTTAGACCGCTCTGCCGCAGCCAACATACGTAGCGTGCTATCTACAGCTTAGTAGGCAGTCTATCCGCCGTGCATCAGGCCTATCGCAGATAAGGCTTCGTTAGCATGAAGCGAAGTCAGTAGAACACGATTGCGTCTTAACATTTATCGTGACGACCGTTAACTATTCTCGGCTGGGTGCACTGCCATCCGCGCCGTACCCTTCTCCGAGGCTCTGCCATGCATCAAAACGGATGGAATTTTCTCAGCAACATCAGCGTCAGGGCCAAGCTAGCACTCGGCTTCTCGCTACTTATAGGAATGATCCTGATGGTGGCCTATACCGGCTGGCAATCGACCGATACTCTGCGCGATCGTAGCGAACGGATGGGCGATATCTCGAGCTTCAGTACCTTGGCTCGGGACATGCGCATCGAGCGCCTGGTGTACTTCGTAAAGGCAGATGACGGCCAGGCGAGCAAGTGGCTCGCAGCTCTAGATCGAACCGAGCAGCAGCTGCTGGCAATTCAGCCGCACTTCGATACGCCGGCCAATCTGACGCTGCTAGAGGACGCCGAATCGACAATCAAACGATATCGAGAATTTTACAAGCAAGCCGTTAATGCAACCCGCGAGCGGGAAGTCTCGCGTAAAGTTGCCTCTGTCGCCGCAGAGTCTGCTAATGAACAACTCAAGGCCTTATTTAAGGCTGCGAACTCAGATACCGGTCGAGCCGAAGATCGTCAACTGATAGCGGATCTCCACTTAGGCGTACAAGGCATGCGCGTCAACTTCCGTGCCTATGCATCGCTGCCAAGCAAAGAAACCGAAGAGGCCGCGCAAAGTGCTATTTCAGCGGTCCTAACGCAAATCAAGGGCCTCGATTCGGCCAATCTTCCGAACCCTTCTGTTCAGAAGCTGACTGTTGACGTTAGTAACTATCAGAAAGAATTGCAGCGTCTTATTGTCCTGCAATCGGACGTAGATAAGGCACAGGCCGGTATCACGACCACAATTACGGCGATTCTCACAACTGCCGATAAGTTGACAACAAATCAGAATAGCTCGCAGCTATCCGATGTAGCCAATGCTAGGCAGATGTTGCTTCTATGGCTCTGCGTTGCGATTGCCCTAGGCCTGATAGGTGCCTGGCTGATTACTCGCTCCATCGTGACTCCGCTGAAGGAAACCGTTGCGTTGGCAGAGACCGTTGCTGCGGGTGACTTCACTCACCAGCAACGGATCACACGTAAAGACGAACTGGGTGCTCTCCAGGTCAGCATGCAACGGATGACCTCTAATCTTCGCGGGCTAATCGGCGAGATGAAGGACGGGGTAGTACAGGTAGCTAGCGCAGCTGAGCAGCTATCAGCGGTGACCGAGCAGACCAGTGCCGGGGTCAACTCCCAAAAGGTCGAGACCGACCAGATCGCTACTGCGATGCAGGAGATGACCGCCACTACCCATGAGGTTGCACGTAACGCAGGCGAAGCGGCCAGATCCGCGCTGGAAGCCAGCCAACAGGCCGTTCAGGGCGATGAGGCTGTTAGCAAAGCCGTGAACCAAATTGAGCTGTTGGCGACAGAGATGGAATCGACCAAAGCCGCCATGGCAACGCTTCGTGGCAACGCAGAAAGCATCGGAGGCGTCCTGGACGTGATCAAAGCGGTGGCAGAGCAAACCAACTTGCTCGCTTTGAATGCCGCCATCGAGGCAGCTCGTGCTGGCGAAGCAGGCCGTGGCTTTGCCGTGGTTGCTGACGAGGTACGTGGGCTGGCTCAACGCACTCGCTCTTCGACTGACGAGATCGCGCTCCTTATCACCGGACTGGGTCAAAGTACCGACAGAATGGCAGCGGTTCTCGAGCAGAACATTGCGCTCACTGATAGTAGTGTGGGCTTGTCGCGGGAGGCTGGCGATATGCTCAAACGCATTACCCAGTCAGTCCGGGCCATTGAATCCATGAATGAGCAGATTGCATGTGCAGCTGAGCAGCAGAGCGCCGCCGGCGAAGAGATCAGCCGCGGCGTGACCAACGTCCGCGACATCTCTGATCAGACAGCCGCTGCCAGTGAAGAGACCGCAGCTTCGAGCATGGAACTCGCCCGCATCGGGGTACGCCTGCAGGAGATGACTAACCGCTTCAAGGTATAACGCGGGAGGCTGGATCGGTCAGAGCCATGCAGAGTAAGAACTCGAATATTTTGCATATCGATAATGGAAAGTCTATGGACAGACATACCACCAGCCTTTTTCATTTAAAGACCCCATTGTCAAAAGTCAACTTCATCAAAATAAAATCCTCCGTTCGCGTGATGTTAAACACGCAAGGGGCTTACGTGGATCAAATCTACGAAGACAAAGTAAAGCTGCTTGGCATCGCGCTTGCCATTATGGTCGCTGGACTGACAGCTTTGTTTATTGGCGTTATGCTCGAGTTGTCTGAGACCACCTACCAAGTGTGCTCAAAACCATAATCAATTTCAGACCTCTCCACGCTGAACAGGAATACTCCGCTTTTTTGCTCCGTCTAGCGCATGAGATTCCCCAGTGCTTTTCCTTGATAGGTGCTGGGGTAGCTCGATCCTGAGGACAAGGTGATCGTCTTCCGCGAATACAACAAGACAGTAGCCACGTTGCAGCAACTAGGCGAGACCACAGGCCTGGGATGTGTCCCCCTGGTTGGCACTAATAGCCGCACGAAGCGGCAGCAGGCAATCGATCGCCTTTAGCAAGGCGTCGATTGCCGGATCTTTATCTGCAGCAAGACGTCAGCGACAAACACTGGCAACAACCTGACAGTAGCCAACTAGCTGTTCTTCCTGGCGCTGCCCTGGACGCCTGGGCTGCAGGACCAAGCGGAAAGCCAGGCCTACCGAGACGGAAAGCGTCGCCTGGTGAGGGGCAAGATCCCGCTGGTGGAGAACAGCTTAGAACTGCAGCTGAGGCAGATGCTGCAGGAGATGCTGCAGGAGATGCTGCAGGAGATGCTGCGGAGTGCTCGGGGCCTATGGACGCAGATGCAATTGGTCGATCACATAACGAGCGCGCTAGAGCCGTGGGAAACCGTCCAGTCGCATGCCTTTCAGCAATTGACCTTAAGGAGCCTTTGCGCCGGTGCTACAAAGTGACCGCACGTCCGGTATGCAAACGCAGCTTGAATATCGCGTTAAAGATAATCGCGCTTGTGCCGACAGCTGATATCAAACAGACATCACATGTCCGGCCATATCACCGTCACGGAATCGCCTATGTCCATCCTTCAGCACCTGTCCATCATGCGTGGTCTCGACGTCATCGCTTCCGTTATCGAGCAACCCGGGAGCGCAACCAGGCTCGATTCGCTAACCGGCCCGGCTTCAGTGCGCAAGGTAGCCGATGGCCTCAAGGGGCTGCTGGCTCGCCAGGGGACACTCGACGCTCAGTTGCACGAGATGCAAAGCGAGATCGAACAGCTGACTGCTCGCCTCGCCGAGCGCGAGGCCGCGGTTGACCGTTTGGCAACCCGCTTCGATCTGGTCAATCGTGCTACCAGTGAAGGCCTGTGGGATATGGAAGTGGTCGCCGGAGATCCGGTGAACCCGCGTAATGCGTTCTGGTGGTCGGATCAGTTTCGTGCCCTGCTGGGCTTTCGCAACGAGCAGGACTTTCCGAACGAACTCGGAAGCTGGGCCAATCGCCTGCACCCGGAGGACAGCAAACCTACCCTGGACGCGTTCGCCCGGCACCTGAACGATCGCAGCGGCAACACCCCCTATGACATCGAGTACCGGGTGGCGACCAAAAGCGGCGAATATCGCTGGTTTCGTGCGAGCGGCGAGACCCTCCGCGACGCGAGGGGTACGCCGCTGCGGGTGGCCGGCTCCCTCAGGGACATCCATGATCAGCGCCAGCGCGATGCTGAACTCGAGGTGACCCTGACGCGTTTCGAGCTTGCCCGCGAAATGCTCAACGATGGCCTCTGGGACATGGAGGTGATAGCGGGCGATCCGGTCAATGCGCAGAATCCTTTCTGGTGGTCGCCCCAGTTCCGCCGCCTGCTGGGATTCGAGACCGTCGAAGAATTTCCCGATGTTCTCGACAGCTGGGCGTCCCGTTTGCACCCCGAGGACAAGCAACGCAGCATCGAGGCCTTTGGCGCCCACCTCAATGATCGTAGCGGCAAGACCGGCTTCGATATCACCTACCGTCTGAAATTGAAGGATGGAAGCTACCGCTGGTTCAGGGCACGGGGTCAGACCCGACGCGCCAATGACGGAACGCCGCTGCGGGTAGTGGGTGCCCTGACCGATATCCACGCCACCCATGAACAGAATGCGCTTCGCGACGCGCAGCAAGCCCAGCATCGCGAGATGGAAGAAAGCCTGAAGAACGTCACCGACATCGTCAGCTCGATCCAGGGCATCGCCGCCCAGACCAACCTGCTGGCGCTCAATGCCGCGATCGAAGCGGCACGAGCCGGCGAGGCCGGACGAGGCTTTGCGGTGGTAGCCGACGAAGTTCGGAAGCTGGCTACGCGCACGTCAGAAGCGACGCAGCGAGCGGCCACCATGATTCAACAGTGACGGTGCGTACGTCCTGGCTGTCTGGCCTGAACCGCCAACCAACGGTGCAGTCAGCTTGAGAGAGTGCTCCAGCTCTTCTTTCAGGTTGGCATATCTGAAGGCTTCGAACTGAATCTGCCTCCGCCCTGTGCGGGGGCTTTTTTTGGCCACTATGAAGCCAACCGCTCGCGACGCCAGGACGCGAGACGCCCAATACCGAACACCTCCCCCTTGTCGCAGTCGAATCCGTGCCCACCGGCGTGGCGCTGACATCCGCGCCGGTCCAGACGCCCGGGGTGACGCTGCCTGTCCGGCAATCTCCAACCGTCCCTCAGGCGCCGGGCACCTTTTCGTCGGCACCATGCCTGTAGCCATTTTGCCCCAGGCGAGAGCGGCAACATTTGCAGGTCAAGGGCGCGGAATTCGCTTCGGCGTTGGAAGTAGACAAGGTCTTTCACCGTACAACCAGGTTGACCCCAGGCGGACTTGGCGGTTGCACACCAGGGCAACAGCTCCTCGCAGCCCAAGAGAGGTCTATCCTGGCGGCAGCCGATTGTGGATTCGATGATGCCGTCGAGAGGATGACCTACCCAGTCGAAATTCCACGACGCCCGCCCATTGGCAGGCGGGTAAAGGTTAGGTCACTTCCAGACGCACCTGTGCATGGACCTGCACAGGCGTTTCAGAGATGGCTAGACCCGGCCTGCTTGGAATCAGGTGCATCCACCGTGCAACGCCAAACCGCGCAGCCAGGGACGCAGCGTTTTCAAGTCGATATCGACGCCCTCCGACAACATCAGAGGACCGCGCTCGACCTTCCGTGGATCACCGCTGCCTGGACCTGAAACGCAGAAACCCTCCTTGCGGAGGGTTTCTGGTGAAGATGGTGGGTCGTGTGGGATTCGAACCTACGACCAATTGGTTAAAAGCCAACTGCTCTACCGACTGAGCTAACGACCCGTTAGTGGCCGCCATTCTAGCGATTTTCTCAGGAGAATCAACACCCTAGATGAAATTTTTTACTGGTAGCGCGTAGGGTCGGAAATTCCCGCCGCCTTGAAGCCTTCGGCGCGCAGGCGACAGCTGTCACAGCGACCGCAGGCCTGGCCTTCATCGTCGGCCTGGTAGCAGGAGACGGTCAGGCCATAGTCCACGCCCAGCTGGCTGCCAGCCTGGACGATCTGCGCCTTGGAAAGGAACTGTAGCGGGGCTTCGATCTTGAAAGTATCCCCTTCCACACCCGCCTTGGTAGCGAGATTGGCCAGCCGCTCGAAGGCTTCCACGAACTCGGGCCGGCAATCCGGATAGCCGGAATAGTCCACCGCGTTCACCCCGATGAAGAGATGACGAGCACCGAGCACCTCGGCCCAACCCAGGGCCAGCGACAGGAACACGGTGTTGCGCGCCGGTACGTAGGTGACGGGGATGCCCTCGCCCGGGGTCTCCGGGACGGCAATGTTTGGGTCGGTGAGCGCCGAGCCGCCGATGCCGTTGAGATCCAGGCCGATCACCTTGTGCTCGACGACTCCCAGCTGACGCGCGACGCGCTCGGCGGCCTGTAGCTCGGCTCTATGGCGCTGGCCGTAGTCGAAGCTCATGGTGTAGCAGGCGAAGCCCTGGGCCTTGGCCATGGCGACGATGGTGGCAGAATCCAGGCCGCCAGAAAGAAGGATGACCGCTTTAGGCTGACTCATGCTCAGTGTCCCGGTTCGTCGTTCCAGAGAATCTTGTGCAGCTGCAACTGGAAACGGACCGGCAGGTTGTCCGCCACGATCCACTCCGCCAGCTCACGTGGCACCACCTGGCCATGGCTGGGCGAGAACAGCACCTCGCCGGCCCGTTGCTCCAGGCGATACTCGATCAGCTTGGAAACCGCCCAGTCATAGTCCTCGCGGGAGCAGATGACGAACTTGACCTGATCATTGGGCGTCAGGTGGTCCAGGTTGGCGTACAGATTGCGCCCAACCTCCCCCGATCCCGGTGTCTTGAGGTCGACGACCTTGCTGACGCGTACATCCACGCCACTGACGTCCAGGGCGCCACTGGTTTCCAGGGACACCTGGTAACCGGCATCGCACAGCTGCTCGAGCAGCTTGAGGCAGTTGGGCTGGGCCAGTGGCTCGCCGCCGGTCACGCAGATATGCCGCGGCCGGTAGCTCGCGACCTGCTCCAGGATGGCATCCAGGTGATGGATCTCGCCACCGGTGAAGGCATAGGCCGTGTCGCAATAGTGGCAGCGCAAGGGACAGCCGGTGAGCCGGACGAAGACGGTGGGAAGACCGGCGGTGCGGGCTTCACCCTGTAGCGAATAGAAGATTTCGGTAAGACGTAGGGTATCTTTTTGCATGGGAGCCACGGGCGTGACGGCTACACAGGCCATCCGCCTCCGTTGCGGTAGATAGAAGAAAAAAGCCTGCGCTAGGGCAGGCTTTTCAGATCCCGCTGCGCCAGTTGCGCAGCGGAGGTTCCGGGATACTGGCTGATGACCTGCTGGTACATGCCCTTGGCCCGATCGGTGCGGCCGAGCTTCTGCTCGACCCCACCCAGTTTGTACAGCGAATCCGGCACCTTGTTGCTGGTGGGATAGGCCTGACTGACCTTGGCGAAAGCCTGGCCCGCGGCCTGCAGATCACCCTTGGCCAGATTCACCTCACCCAGCCAGTATTGGGCATTGCCCGCATACTGACTGTTGGGATACTTGCGCAGAAAGGCGTTGAACGCCTGGCTAGCCTTGTCGAAATCCTTGGCTTTGATCAGATCAAAGGCAGCGTCGTAATACAGCTTTTCCTTCGCCGGATCGCCTGGCTCGCTGCTGGCGGCCGGTGCCCCTGCGGAAGCAGGTGGGGTCGGCGCATTGTTGGCCGGGATGGCACCACCTTGGGCGGCACCCGCAGCGGCTCCGGCACCTGCATTGGCAGGAGCGGAAGAAAGCTGGGAAATACGGCCATCCAGATCCTGGTAACGATCCAATCCTTCCTGCTTGAGCTGGCGGATCTCGTTTTCCTGAACCTCGACCTGGCCACGCAGGCGAGCGATATCGTCCTGCATCTGTTGCAACTGCATGAACAGTTGACCCATGCCGGAAACGGGAGCCCCGTTTCCGGCACTGGCCGCGCCTGCGTTGCCATAGCCTTGCCCAGCGGACTGGGCAACTCCATAACTACCATCCTGTACGGGAACCTGAGCCCCGGCGACAACCGGTACACCAAGGGTCAGGGCGATCAAGAACTGCAGGCGCTTGGACATCGTTTATTACTTCTTCAGCTCGACGCGACGGTTCTGAGCCCAGGAAGCTTCGTCGTGACCGACGGCAACCGGACGCTCTTTACCGTAGGACACCAGCTCCAGCTGAGCCGGGGACACGCCCTGCAGCACCAGGTAGCGCTGAACGGCCTTGGCACGACGCTCGCCCAGCGCCAGGTTGTACTCGCGGGTACCGCGTTCGTCGGTGTTGCCTTCCAGAACGACACGCTGGCCGCTGGCCTTCAGGTCACGAGCGTGAACGTCCAGAGCGCGCATGGCTTCCGGCTTCAGGTCGGAGCTGTCGTACTCGAAGTAGAAGGTGGTGATGGCGCGCAGAGCGGCTTCGTCGCCCATGCTGCCGTCGACGGCACCCGAGTTGGCGCCGTAGCCAGCGTTCGGGTCGACAGCACCGGCGCCAGCGCCAGCACCAGCGCCTTCACCGGAGGCGTCGCCGCCCTTGGAGGAACAGCCCACGGCCACGGCCATGGCCAGAGCCAGTGCAGCGAACTTGCCGAATTTCAGCATTTCCATCATGTAACTCCTAAAAGAACCGCAATGTTGGTGTAACTAAGGACTTTTCTAATTAGCCGTCAGTTCAGGTAAGGAGACCAGGAAGGCTCGCGCACGTCACCCTGGGCGGTGGGAATAGGAATCCGGACGCGACCATTGATGGAGACAAGCATCAGGACGCCTCGGTCCTGCTGGCGGGTGGCGTAGATTAGCATGGTGCCATTGGGTGCGACAGTGGGCGAATCGTTGAGGCTGGTGTTGGAAAGTACCCGCACAGAGCCACGCTGGAGGTCTTGCGCAGCGATCTGGAAGTTGGTGAAACCTTCCTGGCGATGCACCATGACCAGCGTCTTTTCATCCGCCGAAAGTTTCGGGTTGGCGTTGTAGTTACCGACGAAAGTCACGCGCTCAGCACCCCCGCCATTGGCGCTGGTCTTGTAGATCTGCGGCTTGCCGGAACGGTCGGAGGTGAAATAGATGGTCTGGCCATCCTTGCCCCAGAAGGGCTCGGTATCGATGGCCGAGTCATTCGTCACACGACGAATGGCACGCGAGCCGAGGTCCATCACATAGATCTCGGGGTTGCCGTCCTTGGACAGCACGAAGGCCAGGCGATTACCATCGGGCGAAAACGCCGGTGCGCCATTCAGGCCTTCGAAGTTGGTCAGCTGCTCGCGGCGACCGGTATCGATGTACTGCATGAAGATGCGCGGGCGCTGCTGCTCGAAGGAAACGTAGGCGATGCGCTTGCCGTCCGGCGCGAAACGCGGCGACAGGATCGGCTCGCGCGACTGCAGCAGGGTAACGGCACGCGCACCGTCATAGTCGGCGCGCTGCAGGGTGTAACGGGTGTTGGTGGCGGAGAAGCGCTCGGCGGTCACATAGAGGATTCGCGTCGAGAAGGCACCCTTCACGCCGGTCAGCTTTTCATAGGCCTGGTCCGAGATGAAGTGCGCCATGTCGCGCAGCTGATCGGTACTGCCGCCGACGTTGCCGGTCAGGACCTGCTGTTCGGTGGAAACGTTGAACAGGGCGTAGCTGATCTGCAGCCGACCACCGTTGGGCACGATGTTGCCCACCAGCACGTAGTTGGCGCCCAGCGCCTTCCAGTCACGGAAGATCACTTCGCTGGCCTGGCTCGGCTGACTCAGCATGTTCTGGCGCGGAATCGGCGAGAACACCCCGGAGTTGCGCAGGTCGTCGCTGACGATATTGGCCAGGTCTTCCGGCAGCGGCTGGCCACCCTGCCAGCCGAAGGGCACGACGGCGATCGGAATGGCGCGATCACTACCGCTGGAGATCACCAGCGGATCGGCC
Organism: Pseudomonas sp. AS2.8; assembly: GCF_014190935.1. Classification (NCBI taxonomy): domain Bacteria; kingdom Pseudomonadati; phylum Pseudomonadota; class Gammaproteobacteria; order Pseudomonadales; family Pseudomonadaceae; genus Pseudomonas; species Pseudomonas sp. AS2.8. Next base: position 533,167 of record NZ_JACHVV010000001.1, on the reverse strand, counting down.
GCCTGGGCGGAGCCCACCACCAGGACCAGGCCCAGCAGGATGTAACGGATCAGGGTGTTCACAGACTCAGGTCCTCCGGTTTGAAGATCATGCGGCGCTGACGGTACAGCTGATCGAAGGTCTTGCGATCCAGCTGCTGCAGCTCACGGATGCGACCGACGTTACGGACGGCCGATACCGCTGAATTATCGAATTCCTTGTTGCCACTGGAGCGGGTCACCGTCGCGCTGGTAATGGTGCCGTCCGGCAGCATGTTGATCTGCACCTCGACGCTCATGCCATTGCGCGCCGACTGCGGACGCGTCCACTGCTCGCTGACCAGACGCACGATCAGGTCATCGAAGCTCGATGCCACCTCGTCGCCCTGCTCTTCGGCCAGTGCCTGCTGCCGCTGGGTATCATCGGACAGCAGCTCGGCCAGCGCCTGCGCCTTCTTGTCTTCCGCCGCCTTGCGTGCAGCTGCCTGGGCAGCCTTCTTCTTGGCGTCGTCTGCCGCTTTCTTCTTGGCGGCCTCTGCCGCGGCCTCTTTCTTGGCCGCTTCTGCCGCAGCCTTCTGCTTGGCCTCTTCCGCCGACTTCTGCTTGGCGGCTTCGGCCGCCGCCTTCTTGGCCGCTTCGTCGGCTGCCTTCTGCTTGGCGGCTTCGTCGGCCTTCTTCTTGGCGATGTCCGCCTGCTTCTTCTGCTCGACCGCCTGCTTGGCTTCCGCAGCCGCCTTGGCGGCCTCGGATTGTTTCTCGGCCTCAGCCTTGGCTTCGGCGGCCTTGGCCGCCGCTTCCGCTTGCTGCGCCTTTCGAGCGTCGTCGGCTTTCTTTTGTTCCGCGGCCTGTTGCTGGGCTTCCTTCTGTTGCTGAGCCGCCTTGGCCGCCGCCGCTTCACGCTGGGCTTCCTGCTGCTCGCGACGCTGCTCCAGCTGCTCCTGCTCGTACTGTTTGGCCGCGGTCTTCTTCGCCTCCCCCGCCAGTTTCTGCTCGGTCTGCACCTGCGCCGAACTCTTGGACTTGAGCTGGACCAGAGTGGCCTGGACAACCGGGCGCGACTGGGGCAATTCAGGGGTGAAGGCGAAGCTGACAAACAGCAGGCCGAAAATCAGCACATGCAGGGCGACCGCCCAGATGACCGGCCAGAAATAACTTTCGGACGACGAACGCTCGCGGTGTCGCATCAAGGCGCCTCGGTAATCAACCCGACGTTGGGCACGCCGGCCTGTTGCAAGGCACCCATGGCGCCGGCGACGACACCATAGTTGGCAGCCTTGTCACCCCGGATGAACACCTGGGTGTCCGCCCGCTGACGCATGATGGCACCGACCTGCTGACTCAGCTGGGGCAGCGACACCGCGGTCTCGGACTTGGCCTTCTGATCGGTATCCACCTCGGAACCGACGTTCCAGTAGTAGGTGCCGTTGGCCTTCACCGAGACGGTGAGGATCTGCTTGTCGTTGTCTTGCGGCAGGGCCTGACTGTCGACCTTGGGCAGGTCGACCTTGACGCCCTGGTTGAGCATGGGCGCCGTCACCATGAAGATGACGAGGAGCACCAACATCACGTCGATGTAGGGCACCACGTTCATCTCGGCGACGGGCTTGCGTTTCTTGCGGCGAGGGACCATGGGATACCTCTTTATTCGTCGCTGGTGTGGACTTTGCGGTGCAGGATGGCCTGGAATTCGTCCGCAAAGGTGTAGTAGCGGTTGATCAGCATTTCCGAGCGGGCGGCAAAGCGGTTGTAGGCCACGACGGCGGGAATGGCAGCGAACAGACCGATGGCGGTGGCAATCAGGGCTTCGGCAATGCCGGGAGCCACGGTGGCCAGTGTCGCCTGCTGGGCGGTGGACAGGCCGCGGAAGGAGTTCATGATGCCCCAGACGGTACCGAACAGACCCACATAGGGGCTGGTGGAACCGACCGTGGCCAGGAACGGCAGGGCCTGCTCGAGCTTTTCTTCCTCACGGGAGATGGCGACGCGCATGGCACGCGAGACGCCTTCCATCACGGCATCGGGATCCACGCCGGGCTGCTGACGCAGGCGGGAGAATTCCTTGAAGCCGGCGCGGAAGATCTGCTCCACGCCGGAGTCCGGATCGGGGTTGCTGCCGGCCTGGCGATACAGCTTGGACAGATCGATGCCCGACCAGAATTTCTCCTCGAAGGCATCCAGGGAACGCTTGGCGGCGCGCATGGCATTGCCGCGCTGGATGATCATGATCCAGGACGTGACAGAGGCTGCGACCAGGATGAGCATCACCAGTTGCACCACCAGACTGGCGTTGGCGATGAGGCTCCACATGGACGTATGGTCGACGTTGGGTTGCACGCTTAATCTCCTGATTGAATTGACGCCGGATTTCCGGCAAGAACCGTTCGTATGGCGGCAGGGATAGCCCTGGGCCTGAAGCTGTCAGCACGCACGCAGGCGACCGTCACCCACCCTTCACAGAGCAGGACATCGTCCCTGGCGCGCCGGACCTCCTGGTGAAACCTGAGGCTGGCGCGCTTCGCCTCGACCACCTCGGCACCGATCAGCAACTCGTCATCCAGTCGCGCGGGCGCATGGTAGCGCGCTTCGCTGCTATGGACGACGAACAGCAGACCGTCCCGAGCGAGTTCGGACTGGGCATAGCCCAGCGCGCGCAGTCGCTCGGTGCGGGCGCGTTCCATGAACTTGAGGTAGTTGACGTAATAGACGATGCCGCCGGCATCGGTATCTTCGTAGTAGACACGACACCTGAGGACGGACGGCGACGGGCTCCGCGATTGCGCGTGCATACTCTAGAACCTAGCCTCGCCGTTGCCAATCAGAAATGTTCGCAACTGCATTTAATTACCATTGACTTCGAACAGATCGGGTGTACCACCCTGGGCCAGACGCGTCGGCAGATTGAGTCCGAAGTGCAGATAGGCATGCCGGGTCACTACCCGTCCGCGCGGCGTGCGCATGATATAGCCTTGCTGGATCAAATAGGGTTCCAGCACGTCTTCGATGGTGTGACGCTCTTCGCTGATGGCTGCAGCGAGGCTGTCGACGCCCACCGGACCGCCGTCGAACTTGTCGATCATGGTCAGCAGCAGACGGCGATCCTGGTGATCGAAACCCTGGGCGTCGACGTCCAGCAGATCCAGGGCACGACTGGCGATGTCGTGGCTGATGTGGCCCTGCCCGCGCACCTCGGCGAAATCCCGCACCCGCCGCAGCAGGCGATTGGCGATCCGCGGCGTGCCGCGCGCCCGGCGGGCGATTTCCATGGCCCCCTCGGCCTCGATGGCGAGACCGAGGATGCCGGCCGAGCGGGTGACGATGGTGGCCAGGTCCGCGGTGCCGTAGAACTCCAGACGCTGGACGATCCCGAAGCGGTCGCGCAGCGGGTTAGTCAGCATGCCGGCGCGGGTGGTCGCGCCAACCAGTGTGAAGGGCGGCAGATCCAGCTTGATGGAGCGTGCCGCCGGACCCTCGCCGATCATGATGTCGAGCTGGTAGTCCTCCATCGCCGGATAGAGCACCTCCTCGACGATGGGCGACAGCCGATGGATCTCGTCGATGAAGAGCACATCGCCGGCTTCCAGGTTGGTCAGCAGCGCCGCGAGATCGCCCGGGCGTTCCAGCACGGGGCCCGAGGTGCTCTTCAGGGAAACCTGCATTTCCTGGGCGATGATGTTGGCCAGGGTGGTCTTGCCCAGGCCGGGCGGGCCGAAGATCAAGGTGTGGTCGAGGGCCTCGCCCCTGCCCTTCGCGGCCTGGATGAACAGCCCCATCTGGTCGCGCACCACCGGCTGGCCGATGTAGTCGGCCAGGCGCACCGGACGGATGGCGCGATCCTGGAATTCTTCACGGTCGCGGCCGCCGGCCGAGATGAGGCGATCGGTTTCTATCATGGGATCAGACCATGCCCTTCAGGGCGCGACGGATGAGTTCCTCGCTGGAAAGGTCTTCCCCTTCCACGGCGGCGACGGCGCGACTGGCTTCCTGGGGCTTGAAGCCCAGGGCGACCAGGGCGCTGACCGCATCGGCCTCGGCGCTGGCCACGACGGCGGCCTGATTCGGCAGGGCCAGGGGAGCGATGCCGGGCAGACTTTCCCAGGCCTTGAAACGGTCCTTCAGCTCGACCAGCAGGCGCTCGGCAGTCTTCTTGCCCACCCCCGGCACCTTGACCAGGGCGGCCGCGTCCTGGGCTTGCACACAGCGAACCAATTCATCCACCTCGAGACTGGACATCAACGCCAGGGCCAGCTTGGGGCCGACACCATTGAGCCGGATCAGCTCGCGAAACAGCTCACGCTCGCGCTTTTCCCCGAACCCATACAGCAGGTGCGCATCTTCCCGTACCACGAGGTGGGTATGCAATGTGACGATTTCACCCTGGGCCGGCAGCCGATAAAGGGTCGTCATGGGCACTTCGACCTCGTAGCCGACTCCGCCCACGTCGAGCAGGAGATACGGCGGCTGCTTTTCCGCCAGGGTGCCACGTAGACGACCGATCACAGGGATACCTTCCTAACGTTGGAGCGAGAGGGTTGAGCGGATGAGACTAGAGTCGCAGGCGACCGCCACGGCGGCGGGTCGCCAGCAAGCCATGAGGCACCAGGCTCTGCCGGGTATGGGCATGGCACAGGGCGATGGCCAGGGCATCGGAGGCGTCGATCTGCGGCTTTTCGGTCAGCCGCAGCAGGTGCATGACCATCAGCATCACCTGCTGCTTGTCCGCCCCGCCATTGCCGACCACGGCCTGCTTGACCTGGCTCGCGGTGTATTCGGAGATCTCCAGGCCACCCTCGGCGCCGGCGACGATGGCCGCACCCCGGGCCTGACCCAGCTTGAGCGCCGAGTCGGCGTTACGCGCCATGAACACCTGCTCGATGCCCATGGTGACCGGCCCGTACTGGGCGATGACGTCGCGCACGCCGCGATAGACGATCTGCAACCGCTCGGGCAACGGACCGTTTCCCGTACGGATGCAGCCGGAGGCCACGTATTCGCAGCCTCGCCCGGTGTCGCGCACCACGCCGAAGCCGGTCAGCCGCGAGCCCGGGTCGATGCCCAGCACCAGGGTGCCGGGCGCATCGGGCGGCAGGCGCTCGTAGAGGGACATCAGCCGAGCTGCGCCATGACGTCGTCGGGGATGTCGGCGTTGGAATAGACGTTCTGCACGTCATCCAGGTCTTCGAGCATGTCGATCAGCTTGAGCACCTTCTGCGCGGTGTCCAGATCCAGGGTCGCGGAGGTCGAGGGGATCATGGTCACCTCGGCTTCGTCGGCCTTGTAGCCGGCGGCGGTCAGGGCTTCGTTGACGGCGATGAAGTCGGCGAAGCTGGTGAAGACGTCGATGGAGCCATCGTCGTTGGCCACCACGTCGTCGGCACCGGCTTCCAGGGCGGCTTCCATCAAGGCGTCTTCGTTCAGGCCGGGGGCATAGCTGATCTGGCCCTTGCGCTCGAACAGATAGGCCACCGAACCGTCGGTGCCCAGGTTGCCACCGCACTTGTTGAAGGCGTGACGGACTTCGGCCGCGGTGCGGTTGCGGTTGTCGGTCATGGCCTCGACGATGATGGCGACGCCGCTCGGGGCATAGCCTTCATAGGTCAGTTCCTCGACGTTCTCGCCTTCGCCGGCACCCACGCCCCGGGCGATGGCCCGGTCGATGGTGTCGCGGGTCATGTTGGCGGTCAGTGCCTTGTCCACCGCCAGGCGCAGGCGGGGGTTGTCGGCAGGGACGCCGCCGCCCTGGCGCGCGGCCACGGTCAGCTCACGGATGATCTTGGTGAAGATCTTGCCTTTCTTGGCATCCTGGCGTTCTTTGCGATGCTTGATGTTGGCCCATTTGGAATGACCGGCCATAAGCTACTCCAATGTCTTGACGAAGACGGCGCCGCGGCGATGACCGCGGCGCACTGAAAAGGGAAACGGAGGGCATCCACCTGGGCGCCCTCCTCCGATAGGACCTATTCCGCCTTGGGCTGCTCGCGCAGGCGGATGTGCAGCTCGCGCAGCGCCTTGGCATCCACGGCGCCAGGCGCCTGGGTCATGACGTCGGCCGCGCTCTGGGTCTTCGGGAAGGCGATGACTTCGCGAATCGAGGAGGCGCCGGTCATCAGCATCACCAGGCGATCCAGGCCGAAGGCCAGGCCACCATGGGGCGGAGCGCCGAACTTCAGGGCGTCGAGCAGGAAGCCGAATTTCTCTTCCTGTTCCTCGGCGCTGATTCCGAGGACCTCGAAGACCGCCTGCTGCATCTTCTTGTCGTGGATACGAATGGAACCGCCGCCCAGCTCGGTGCCGTTGAGCACCATGTCGTAGGCCCGCGACAGGGCTGCACCCGGGTCGGCCTTGAGCGCTTGCGGATCACACTTGGGCGAGGTGAAGGGGTGGTGCATGGCGGTCAGGCTGCCATCGTCGTTTTCCTCGAACATCGGGAAGTCGACCACCCACAGCGGCGCCCACTGGCAGGTCAGCAGGTCGAGGTCGTGGCCGAGCTTGATGCGCAGCGCGCCCAGGGCTTCGGAGACGACCTTCGTCTTGTCCGCGCCAAAGAACACGATGTCGCCATCCACCGCGCCGACGCGGTCGAGGATGACATTGATGTTGTCCAGCGGGATGTTCTTGACGATGGGCGACTGCAGGCCCTCGACGCCAGCGGCGCGCTCGTTGACCTTGATGTAGGCCAGGCCCTTGGCGCCATAGATGCCGACGAACTTGGTGTAGTCGTCGATCTGCTTGCGCGGCATGCTCGCCCCACCCGGTACCCGCAGGGCGGCGACGCGGCACTTGGGATCGTTGGCCGGACCGGCGAAGACCTTGAAGTCGACGTCCTTGAGCTGGTCTTCCACGTCCACCAGTTCCAGCGGGATGCGCAGGTCCGGCTTGTCGGAACCGAAGCGACGCATGGCTTCGGCCAGGGTCATGTGCGGCAGCTCGCCGAATTCGACGTCCAGGACTTCCTTGAACAGGTTGCGCACCATGGTCTCGGTGATGTCCATGATGTCTTTTTCATCGAGGAAGCTGGTCTCGATGTCGATCTGGGTGAATTCCGGCTGGCGGTCGGCCCGCAGGTCTTCGTCACGGAAGCACTTGGCGATCTGGTAGTAGCGATCGAAGCCGGCGACCATCAGTAGCTGCTTGAACAGCTGGGGCGACTGCGGCAGGGCGAAGAAGCTGCCGGGATGGGTGCGGCTGGGCACCAGGTAGTCGCGGGCACCCTCGGGGGTGGCCCGGGTCAGGATCGGGGTCTCCACGTCGAGGAAACCGTTTTCGTCCAGGTAGCGGCGGATGCTGGAGGTGATGCGCGAACGCAGCTTGAGCTTCTCGGCCATCTCCGGACGACGCAGATCGATGAAGCGATAGCGCAGGCGGGTCTCTTCGCCGACGTCGGTGTATTCGTTCAGCGGGAACGGCGGGGTTTCCGCTTCGTTGAGCACTTCCAGCTCGTAGCCCAGCACCTCGATGGCGCCGGAAGCCATGTTGGCATTGCGCGCGCCTTCGGGACGCAGACGCACCTTGCCGGTGAGCCTGACGACGTATTCGCTGCGCACGCGGTCGGCCTTGGCGAAGGTGTCGGCGCGATCCGGATCGAACACCACCTGGGCCAGGCCTTCGCGATCGCGGATGTCGAGGAAGATGACCCCGCCGTGGTCACGGCGGCGGTGGACCCAACCGCAGAGGGTGATTTCCTGGCCGTCCAGGCTCTCGTTTAACTGGCCGCAATAGTGGCTGCGCATCATGGTCGTGGTTTCGCTTCTCTAGAACAGGCTAAATGCGTGGAGGCACCGGGCCGGCAGGACCGGGTGCTCGACTGAACGGGAGATTCTATATCATCCGTCACGATTTTACCGTAGCCGGGCGCGCAGCTCGACGTGCGAACACTGGCTAAACGGCCAGCGGTTCTGTGATAGCCTCGGAGCCCTTCACAACCGACGCACAGGAGCCATCAGCATGGAAATCAACATCGGAATCGCCGAACAGGATCGTGCCCAGATCGCCGAGGGCCTGTCGCGCCTCCTGGCCGACACCTACACCCTGTATCTGAAGACCCACAACTTCCACTGGAACGTGACCGGGCCGATGTTCAACACCCTGCACCTGATGTTCGAGACCCAGTACACCGAGCTGGCGGTCGCCGTGGACGACATCGCCGAGCGCATCCGCGCCCTCGGCTTCCCGGCGCCGGGCACCTATGCCGCCTACGCCCGGCTGTCGAGCATCAAGGAAGAGGAAGGCGTACCGGACGCCCAGGAGATGATCCGCCTGCTGGTGCAGGGCCAGGAAGCCGTGGTGCGGACCGCCCGGGGCATTTTCCCGCTGCTGGACAAGGTCAGCGACGAGCCCACCGCCGATCTGCTGACCCAGCGCATGCAGACCCACGAGAAGACCGCCTGGATGCTGCGCAGCCTGCTGGCCGCCTGAGTCCGGCCATCGTCGCGGGCCGCAGCCCGCGACGGTGCCACGATTGAGCGGCCCTCACCTTTTGGGTTTAATAAGGACGCGCTTTTCGCGCCGGGTCACTCCGCTGTCGGGTATCGCTCCGGCAGTTTCGGCAGTTTCGGCAGACCCGTGTTATCTATCCCAAGGTGATTTCACATTGAACACGTTATCTACTGTCCATGTCGTGGTGGGCGCTGCTGCGCTCCTGTTATCGGCGATTCCCGGACTGCAGTCCGACACCTCGTCCTTCGATCAACCCGAGTCCATCCATCTGGCCCTGCTGGGTCTTGCCACCCTTCTCTTCACACCCTTCTCCCGGAGCCGCAGCAGCGGTGCCCAGAAACTCGCCAGCGCCCTGCTGGTGATCGCCGTGGTGGCCCAGACCTTCATCCTGCTGGCACCTCTCGAGCAGATCGGCGGCCTGCCGGCCGAGCTGCTGCCGCTGGGGCTGACCCTGGTCGCCGCCCTGGCCAGCCTGCCGGAGAAGTTTCGCGCCCAGGCTAGCAGCGCGCCAGCGATCGATGCCGAGGTGCGCCCGCGCCAGGCCGCGCGTCCGGCGCCCGTTGCGGCCGCCCCGGTACGCGCGCTGGCCGATGACCGCGAGCGCGGCACGGTGAAGTGGTTCAACACCTCCAAGGGCTTCGGCTTCATCTCCCGCGATACCGGCGACGATATCTTCGTGCACTTCCGCGCGATCCGTGGCGAAGGCCATCGGGTGCTGATGGAAGGACAGCGCGTGGAGTTCTCGGTGATCCAGCGGGACAAGGGCCTGCAGGCCGAGGACGTGATCATCGCGGCCTGATCCGTACCAGCCAAAAGAAAGGCCGCCCTCGGGCGGCCTTTTTCATGGGCGTGCGAGGCTACTGCCGCTGGGCGGCGGCGGCCTTGCTGTCGTCCATGCCGGTGGTGTTGCCCAGCAGGCTGGCGGTGGCGATCTGGATGAAGGCCTCCAGGCGCTTTTGCAACTCGGGCGCGCTGGCATCGCCCTTGAGTACTTCGCCACCGGCCTGGGTGCCCAGGTGATAGCGATAGAGCACGGCATCGCGGTCACGCGGCTTGACCAGGATGCGATCGCCGGTGACCAGGGCCACGGTCTGGTCGCTGCCCGACGGCTTGATCACCGCCACGCCCGGATCGTCCTGCGGCAGGCCCAGCAGGTCGCGGCCCCAGCACTGGTGCTGCGTCGGCTTGCCGAAGCGGGCCAGGACGGTGGGCACCACGTCGATCTGGCTGCCCACGGTGTCGCGACGGGCGCCAAAGGTTTCCTGCACGCCCGGACCGATCAGCAGGAGCGGGACGTTGAAGCGCGACAGGTCCATCTCGGTGATCTGCTCGTTGTTGCCGAAGCCGTGGTCACCGACGATGACGAACAGGGTGTCCTGGTACCAGGGCTCGTGCTTGACCTTGGCGAAGAACTGACCCAGCGACCAGTCGGCGTAGCGCATGGCGGTGAGGTGTTCGTCGAGCGAGCCGTGACCGGTGACCGGGGTGACCGGCAGGTCCTTGGGCAACGCATAGGGGGTGTGGTTGGACAGCGTCTGCAGCAGCGCATAGAAGGGCTTGCCGTCCGGCGCCTTGGCCAGCGTGTCCAGCTCCTGCACCGAGCGGTCGAACATGTCCTGGTCGGAGACACCCCAGGTCGGATCCATGAACACCGGATTGACGAAGTCTTCGCGACCGACGAAGCGGGTCATGCCCTGGTTGCTGAAGAAGCCGGACTGGTTGTCCCACTGGAAGTTGCCGTTGTAGACGTAGACGTCGTCGAAACCCCGGGTGCTGAGCAGTTGCGGCAGACCGGAGAATTGGTGGGCGCCCTCGGGCATGCGCATCAGGTATTCGAAGGCCGGCAGATTGGGGAAGCAGGCCATGGTGGCGAACATGCCCTGGTGGGTATGGGTGCCGTTGGAAAAGAAGCGGGTGAACAGGGTGCCCTGCTTGGCCAGGGCGTCGAAGTTGGGGGTGATGCCGTCTTCGTTGCCCAGGGCACCGATATAGCGACCGGCCATGCTTTCCATGAGGATCACCACCACGTTGCGCACCTTGGGCAGCTGGCCCTCGGTGGGCGGGGTGTAGATCCGGCGGACGGCGGCCTTGTCGGCGTCGATCAGTTCATCACGCGGGGTCAGCAGCAGCTGTCGGGTGGTGGCCAGCGCCTCGGCGGCCGGCATGGTGGCCTTCCAGCTGTTGTCGCGGTGATCGGAAAAGCTGTTCTCGGCGGCATTGATCAGGGTCAGGGTGCCGTTCAGACCCAGATGGTTGGCGAACATCGAATCGGTGGTATAGGCGTCGCCCCAGCGCAGCGGCGGCCCGGATCTCAGGGTGCCACGGGCGGCGATGACGGCCACCACCAGGCAGAGCATGAAGACCGCGCCCCGGCGATACCAGGCGGCCGGTCGCGCCGCGGCATGACGCCGGGTAGCTCGCTCGACGCCAAAGAACACCAGGCCCAGCAGCAGGGTCGCCACGGCCCAGGCCAGGAGCAGGCGCACCACCGGGAAACCGTTCCAGATCATGCTGGTGACGGTGTGCAGGTCTTCCTGCATGTACTGGAACACCAGGCTGTTCAGGCGCTGGTGGAATTCGCGGTAGAAATTCAGCTCGCCGACGCCCAGCAGCAGGCAGAGGCTGGCGGCCAGGGTGAACCAGCCGGCCTGCAGCCGGCGCGCGGCCATGGCTCTGGCGCTCAACAGACAGAGCAGCGAGGGCACGCAGATATAGACCACCAGGCGCAGGTCGAAGCGCGCGCCGTTGAAGAAGGCCTCGGCGAAGGTGGCGAAGGGCGAATCGCCGATCAGGTCGGTGTTGTAGCCCAGCAGCGCCAGGCGCAGCAGGGTGAACATGACCAGCAGCGCCAGGCCGCAGCCCAGGACGAAGCTCAGGTGGCTGCCCAGCGTCGGCACCGGGCGGATGCCGGCGGTGCGCGGGGATTGGGGGACTTCCGTTTGCGACATGAAAACACCTTGTCAAAAGCAGCAGGGATTCGCGGCGCGTGGCCAGCGGCTCGGGATCGGCCACGCAGAGGCCTCGGGCGCGGTCGGCAGGCGTGGGAGTTTAACCATCCGGGGCGATCGCGCCAGTCCCGGCCGCTCAGGCCTGGCCGAAGCGAGACCTCCGCCGCGCCGTCAATCGCCCAGCCTGAGCAGGAGCACGTCAAAATTTCGTTAAGGACTGCTCTGGATGCGACGTCAGCACAGGCATGGGCGGCAGCCGCCGCTTGCAGTAAAATCCAGCACCCTTGACCGCTCCAGCGCCGTATTCAGGATGTCCCATGGCTCACCGTGACGCTCTGCAGGTGCTTCGCACCTACCTGACCAGCCAGATCCTTGGCCAGGAAACTCTGGTGGAGCGCCTGCTCATCGCGGTGCTGGCGGATGGTCATCTGCTGGTGGAAGGCGCCCCGGGGCTGGCCAAGACCAAGGCCATCAAGGACCTGGCGGAAGGCCTGGAAGCCGATTTCCATCGCATCCAGTTCACCCCCGACCTGCTGCCGGCCGACATCACCGGCACCGAGATCTATCGTCCCGACACGGCGACCTTCTCCTTCCAGCAGGGGCCGATCTTCCACAACCTGGTCCTGGCCGACGAGATCAACCGGGCACCGGCCAAGGTGCAGTCCGCGTTGCTGGAAGCCATGGCCGAACGCCAGGTGAGCATCGGCCGCACCTCCTATGCGCTGCCCGACCTCTTCCTGGTGATGGCCACCCAGAACCCCATCGAGCAGGAGGGCACCTATCCGCTGCCCGAGGCCCAGCTCGATCGCTTCCTGATGCACGTCAAGATCGGCTACCCCGACGCCTCGGTGGAGCGTCGCATCCTGGCCCAGGCCCGTGGCGAAGCCCTGGACGGCGAGACCCTGCCGACCGAGCGCGTCACCCAGGCGGCGATCAATGCGGCTCGCCGCGAGGTGCTCGGGCTGTACATGGCCGACGCCGTGGAGGAATACCTGGTCCAGCTGATCATGGCGACCCGCACCCCGGGGCGCTTCGACCAAGACCTGGCGCACTGGATCACCTACGGCGCCAGCCCGCGCGGCTCCATCGCCCTGGATCGCTGCGCCCGTGCCCACGCCTGGCTCGCCGGGCGGGACTTCGTCAGCCCCGAGGATATCCAGGCGGTGGTCTTCGACGTCCTGCGCCACCGCATCATCCTGTCCTTCGAGGCGGAAGCCGCCGGCATCGACCACGACCGGGTGGTGCAGCGCATCCTCGATCTGGTGGCCGTGGCCTGAGATGGCCGAGCGCAACGGCGTGACCCTGGGCCTGGCCGAGCTCATCGAAATGCGCCACCGGGTGGTCGAGGTGCAGCTGTTTTCCGCGGCCGGACGGCGCAGCCCGCTGATCGGCCTGCACCACTCGCGCCTGCGCGGGCGCGGCGTGGATTTCGACCAGGTGCGCGCCTACCAGCCCGGCGACGACGTCCGGGCCATCGACTGGCGCGTCACCGCCCGCACCCGCGAGCCCCATACCAAGCTGTTCCATGAAGAGCGCGAGCGCCCGGTTTATCTCCTGCTGGAACAGAGTCCGCGCACCTTCTTCGGCACTCGCCAGCAATTCAAGTCGGTGCTGGCCGGGCGGCTGGCCGCGCTGATCGGCTGGGCGGTGCTGGAGCACAACGACCGTATCGGCGGCATGATCTTTGGCGGCGAGCGCCTGCACGAGGTGCGCCCGCGACGCAGCAAGCAGAATCTGCTGCGCTTCTTCGATCACCTGGTCAACGCCAATCGGGCGCTGCAGGATCCGGCCCTGGCCCAGGTGCCGCGCATCACCTTCAACCAGGTCCTGCGCCGTGCTCGCGAGGTGCTGCGGCCCGGCAGCCTGGCGCTGGTGATCTGCGACGAGCGCAGCCTAGACGTGGCCACCGAGCAGCACCTCACCCTGCTCTCGCGGCACAGCGACCTGGTCCTGCTGCCGCTTTCCGATCCGCTGGATCATGAGTTGCCCCAGGCCGGCCTGCTGCGTTTCACCAGCGGCCAGGCCGAGGTCGAGCTGGATACCGATCGCGCCGACGTCCGCCAGGGCTATGCCGAGCAGGCCGCGCTGCGCCGCGAACGCTGGACCGAACTCAGCCTGCGCCTGGGCATTCCGCTGCTGCCGCTGTCCACGGCGGACGACCTGGTCGAACAGCTACGCCACCTGTTGCGGCAACATCGCCCGGGGTACACCTCGTGACCCCCGGCCTGCCGACGCTGGAGCCGCTGCGGCTGCCACCGGAACCGGCCTGGTGGCCACCGGCGCCGGGCTGGTGGTTGCTGCTGCTGGTCGTGGTGGCCCTGGGTTTCTTTCTGCGCCACCGCCATGGGCGGCGGCCGCTGGGCGGTGCGCTCCCCGTCGAGGCGACCACCGAGGAGGACCTGCGCACCACCGCCCTGGCCGAACTGGCCCGCCTGCCGCGGCCCTATGGCGCGCCGGCCGGACCCTGGCTGCAGGCGCTGAATGCACTGCTCAAGCGCCTCTGCCGCGCCAGCTATCCGGATCAGCTCAGCCAGACGCTGAGCGGCCGCGACTGGCTGGCCTTTCTCGATTCGCGCTGCCCGGCAGCCGGCCTGACGCGCTACATGATCCTGGTCGACGGTGGCTATCGTCCGGACTGCCGACTGAATGACCGCGTCATCGACGGCCTGCAGGACGCCGTCGCCACCTGGATCCGCAAGCATGTTTGAATTCGCCTGGCCGTGGCTTTGGCTGCTGTTGCCGCTGCCCTGGGCGCTGCGCGTGCTGTTGCCCGCGGCCGACAGCGGCCAGGCGGCCCTGCGCGTGGAATTCCTCGGTGAACTCGAACATCTGGGCGGCCGCCTCCGCCACACCGGCGGCCTGGGCGGCACCCGCCGCCTGCTACCCTTTCTGCTGGGCTGGCTGCTGATCCTGGCCGCCGCGGCGCGCCCGCAATGGGTGGGGCCACCCCAGCCGCTGGACGTGAGCGGACGCGACCTGCTGCTGGCGGTCGACGTCTCCGGGTCCATGGACACCCCGGACATGCAGCTGGGCGACGAGAACGTCAGCCGCCTGACGCTGGTCAAGCAACTGCTTGGCCGCTTCATCGACAGTCGCCAGGGCGATCGCGTCGGCCTGATCCTGTTCGGCTCCCAGGCCTATCTGCAGGCCCCCCTGACCGCCGACCGCCGCACCGTGCATGCCCTCCTCGAAGAAGCCCAGATCGGCCTGGCCGGGCGCAACACGGCGGTGGGCGACGCCGTGGGCCTGGCGGTCAAGCACCTGCGCAAGCGGCCGGACAACAGTCGCACCCTGATCCTGGTCACCGATGGCGCCAGCAACGGCGGCGTGGTCACGCCCGAGGTGGCGGCCAGCCTGGCGGCCAGCGAGCGGGTACGCGTCTATACCCTGGGCATCGGTGCCGATCCGGACACCCTGGGCGCCGGGGCGACACCCAGCGATCTCGACGAACCCATGCTGCGCCATCTAGCCGAGGTCACCAACGGCGCCTATTTCCGGGTGAGATCCAGCACCGAACTGGCGGCCGTGTCGCGCCAGCTCGATCGCCTCGAACCCATCCGCCAGCAGCCGGACCAGGCTCGCCCTACCCGCGAACTCTATCCCTGGCCGCTGGCCGGGGCGCTGCTGCTCGGCCTGGCCCTGGCGCTCGGCCGCCTGCCGTGGCCGCAGCGCTGGCAGCGTGGAGGCAAGGCCCGATGAGCGACTGGCTGCCGCTGTTCCTGCGCCCCTGGTGGTTGCTGGCCCTGGTGCCGGTCGCCCTGGTGATCGGCTCGCTGCGCCGGCGCCGGCATCGTCACGGGCGCTGGCAGGCGCTGCTGCCTCCGGCGCTGCAGCCCTGGCTGCTCAGTGACAGCGATCGCCAGCGCTCGCCGCTGGGGCTGGTGCTGCTGGGCCTGGCCGGGGTGCTGGCCTGCCTGGCCCTGGCTGGCCCCAGCTGGCAGCAGGGCGAAGCGCAGAACTTCCGCCGCAACGATCCACTTGTGGTGGTGCTGGCGCTGACGCCCGACCTGCTCGCCACCGACGTCACCCCGAACCGCCTGCTGGCCGTGCAGCGCAAGCTGCAGGATCTGCTCAAGGCGCGCCAGGACGGCGAGACCGCCATCGTCGTCTATGCCGGCAGCGCCCACATCCTGGTGCCCCTGACCGACGACCTGCCGACCATGGACAACCTGCTCAAGGCGCTGCGGCCGTCGATCATGCCGGTGCCCGGGCAGCGCGCCGACCTGGGCATCGCCCAGGCCCTGGAGCTGCTCGGTCCGGCGCCCAGCGCTAGCGCCCGGCTGCTGCTCATCGCCAGCGACCTGGACGACCGCGAGCGCCTGGGCCTCGAGCGCCAGCTGCAGGGTCGACTGCGCCAGCTGGCGATCCTCGGCCCGGGTACGCCTCAGGGTGCCCCCGTGGCCGCCGAGACCGGCAACTACCTGAGCGACGCCGCTGGCGGCATCCGCATCGCCCGTCTGGACGAAGGCCACCTGCAGGGCGTCGCCCAGGCACTGGGCGGGCGCTATCAGCGCTTGCAGCGTGACGACGGCGACCTGCGCCGTCTCGGTCTGCTGGAGCGTCCCGGCGATGTGCGCGCCAACGACGGCCAGGCCCCCTCGGACTGGCGCGACCAGGGTTACCTGCTGCTCCTGCCTCTGCTGCTCTTGGTCGCCTGCGGCGCGCGCCGCGGCTGGCTGCTGTGCCTGCCCTTCTGCCTGCTGCTAACGCCACCTCCGGCGCAGGCCGGCAGCTGGGACGACCTCTGGCTGCGGCGTGACCAGCAGGCCCTGCAACTGCTGGCCGACGACCAGGCTGGCGCGGCCGCCGACCTCTTCAGCGACGAGCGCTGGCGTGGCGTGGCGCTCTATCGCGCCGGCGACTTCAGCGGCGCCGCCGCGGCCTTCGCCCGGGATCCGTCGGCGGACGGCCACTACAATCGCGGCAACGCCCTGGCCATGGCCGGACGCCTGGACGAGGCCCTGCGCGCCTACCGCGCGGCGCTGGTGTTGCGCCCGGATCTGACCCCCGCCCTGCGCAATCGCAATCGCCTCGAACGCCTGCTCGCCCAACGCGCCGCAGCCCAGGCCGAGGCCGCCGCCCGCAGTCGCAAGGCGCAGAACGCCAGTCAGAGCAGCGCCCAGGCGGACGAACCGGCCAATGGCAGCACCCCGCCGTCCGCTGCAGCCGCCGCGGCCAGTCCGCAGCCGCAGGCCCAGGCCGGCGCGGACTGGCTCGTCAGTCCCGCCTATGCCGAAGATCCCCTGGCGGAGGAACAGCGCCAGGCTGCCGAACAGTGGCTGCGCGAGATCCCCGACAATCCGGCCGAGCTGCTGCGTCGCAAATTCTGGTACCAGCAACAACAACGCGAGGAGAACGCACTGCAATGAAGGCCTATCCGTTGCTGCTGCCCCTCGCGCTGCTCGCGCCCCTGCTCCAGGCGGCGGATCTCAGCGCCCGCCTGGAGCGCAACCAGCTCAGTCAGAACGAGACGCTGGAGCTCATTCTCGAGACCACCGACCCCGCCCAGTTCGGCAAGCCCGATCTCGGCCCGCTGGAGCAGGATTTCCGCGTGCTCGGGGTCCGGCAGAACAGCCTGCCGCCCGGCGAGCGGGTGACCACGCGCTGGAACGTGACCCTGCAACCCAAGGCCAGCGGCGCCCTGACCATTCCCGCACTGACCCTGGACGGCGCCCGCAGCCAGCCGCTGACCGTTACCGTGGAGGCCAGCGCCGCCAGCCGCCAGACCCGCGAGCCGGTCTATCTGGAAGCCACGGTGGAGCGCACCCGGCTCTATGTGCAGGCGGAAACCATCCTGACCATCCGCCTCTACCACGCCGTGGCGCTCTATGACGACCATGTGCTCACCCCGCCCAACCCCAGCGACGCGCGGGTGGATCTGCTCGGCACCCCACAGGTCTACGAGCGTGACGTCGAGGGCGTACGGCATGGCGTGATCGAATGGCGCTACGCCATCCATCCGCTGCAGAGCGGTACCCTGGTGCTGCCACCCCAGACCTTCAGCGCCACCCTGGCCGGCAGACTCGACGACAGCGCCCGTGCCGGCCAGCCGATCCAGCTGCGCACCCCCGCGCTGACCCTCGAGGTCCTGCCGCAGCCCCCCAGCTATCCGCCGCAGACGCCCTGGGTGCCGGCGCGCAGCCTGACCCTGACGCAACAATGGAATCCCGCGCCGGAAGACGCCCGCGAGGGCAGCGCCCTGACCCGCACGCTGCAGCTGCGTGCCGAAGGCCTGGCACCCGGTCAGCTGCCCCCGCTGGTGCTACCCGAAATAGAGGGCGTGAAGCGCTATGCCGAGCAACCGCGGCTGTCGCTGCAGACCCAGGCACGCGGACTGGTCGGGCAACGCGAGGAACGGGTCGCCCTGATTCCCACCTCCACGGGTGACAAGGTCCTGCCACCGGTGGAGGTGGTCTGGTGGAACACCGAGACCGATACCCTCGAACGCGCCACCCTCCCTGCCCAGACCCTGGTGGTGGCCGAGGATCCGACGCTGCAGCCGGTGGCGACCGTCACGGCCAAGCTCAGCGGCGGTGACCGTGGCCTCTGGCGCTGGCAGCTGGCGACAGCCTTTTTCGCCCTGACCACCCTGCTCGGCTTCGGCCTCTGGTGGCGTGCCCGCCGTCAGCCGGCGGTCTTGCCGACCGTGCCCGATCTCGACAGCCGCCTGCAGCGCGAAGAGCTGCGCCGCGCCTGCCAGAGCAATGATCCCCACGCGACCCGCCACGCGCTGGACGCCTGGGCCCGGCAGCAACCGGAAACCCTGGCGGCCATGGGGGCACGTTTCGAGCCCCTGGCCGCCGCGCTCGACGACCTCAACGGGGCGCTCTATAGCGAAGCCGGCCAGCGCTGGCAGGGCGAGACGCTGTGGCAGGCGATCAATGCCCTGCCGCCGCTGACGCCCGCGGCCGTGCACGACACCCTGCCACCGCTCTATCCGCGCTGAGCGGCGTCTTCCAGCCGCGCCAGGCGCTCTTCGAGGGCGGCGATCCGGGCTTCCAGTGCCTCCAGCCGGCCTTCGCGTCCGCCGGCAGGGGTACCGCTGTCGGAGGCACTACCCAGCTGCGCGACCTGGGCGTCGCGTTCCGCCGCGTTGCCGAACAGATGCAGATAGCGCTCTTCGCGCTGGCCAGGCTGTCGTCCCAGGCCGGTGGCCAGGCCACGGGCGATCAGGCGCTCCAGGTGGTGGCGCACCTGCTCGGTATCGTCGAAGGCATGCATCCGGCCGCTACGGGCCAGCAATTCGCCCAGGGTCTGGGGCCCGCGCAGGAACAGCAGGGCACAGAGCACCCACTGGGGTGGCGGGAGCTCCAGGGCCTTGTCCAGCCGCTGTTCCCAGCGATCCGCACGGCTGCCCATGACCAGGCGGGCCAGGCCGCGCTCTTCCAGACGTCGCAGTCCCTGCCCCACTTCGCCCGGGGTGAGGTTGAGCACCGGCTCGCGACTGGTCTTCTGGTTGCAGGCCAGCACCAGGGCATTGAGGGTCAGGGGATAGCTTTCCGGGGTGGTCAGCTGCTTCTCGATGAGACTGCCGAGAACGCGGATCTCGTTGGCCTCCAGCGGCTCTTCGGCAAAGGCGGGGGTGACTGCTTGGCTCATGGCGGACTCCGCTTGGATGACGCGCCAGCCTAGCCTGCCCTCAGCGCCGTCGCCACTGCGGCAGCCCGATCAGCACCACCGCGCCCACGATGACCAGCATGGCCAGTGTTTCGGCCGCGCCGATCCGTTCGCCGGCGGACAGGGTACCCAGCAGCACCGCCACCACCGGATTGACGTAGGCGTAGCTGGTGGCGGCCGCCGGTCTTACCCGTCCCAGCAGATAGAGATAGGCGCTGAAGGCGATCAGCGAGCCGAACACCACCAGATAGCCCAGCGCCAACCAGCCACCCAGGGCCGGCCAGTGCTGCAGGCGCTCGCCGCTGAGGTAGCTGGCACCGAGCAGCACCGCTCCCGCCACCAGCATCTCCACCGCGCTGGCCATGGCTCCACGCGGCAACGGCAGGTAGCGACTCCAGATCGAGCCGAAGGCCCAGGCCGCCGCGGCGAGCAGGATCACCGCCGCGCCCAGGGGCGTTGCGCTCATGGTATCGCCCAGATTGAGCAGGGCGATCCCTACCAGGCCCAGGGCGATGCCGGCCCATTCCAGCAGGGTGTTGCGCTGCCCCCAGAGCAGACCGAACAGCAGGGTGAACAGGGGGACCGTGGCGATCGACAAGGCGGCGATGCCGGAGGTCACGCCCCAATGCTCGGCCAGAGTCACCCCTCCGTTGCCGACGCCCAGCAGCAGGATGCCGATCACCGCGGCCGCGGCGGTCTCGCGCGCCGTTGGCCAGGGCGCCCCGCGCCAGCGCAACCAGCCCAGCAGGAGACTACCAGCGATGAGAAACCTCAGCCCCGCCATCAGCAGCGGCGGCCAGTGGGCCACGCCGATGCGAATCACCAGATAGGTGGAACCCCAGACCACATAGAGCGCGAAGAAGGCTGCCAGCAGCGGCAGCCAGCTGGGCAGGCGTGGCGGCGCGAGGCAGGGCGAGGCGGAGGTGTCCATGCGCGAGAGATTCCTGAGGGGCAGGCTGACATTGTAGGAGCGCGCGGCAAGACGGCTAAGATACAGTCGAGCGAGAAACGGGCCGACCAGCCTTTGATTCAGCATACTTTAGGGATAGCGACCTTCGATTCGAAGGCGGGGGAACGGACATGGACCATATCGATCGTCGGCTCATCGACCTGCTGCTGGTGGAAGGCCGCGCCAGCTATGCGGATCTAGGGCGCCGACTGGGACTCTCCGCCCCGGCCATCGCCGAGCGCATCGCCAAGCTGGAAGACGCCGGCATCATCACCGGCTATGGCGCCCGTATCGACCGCCGCGCCCTGGGCTACGGCACCGAATGCCTGATCTCCCTACGCCTGCACAGCACCAGTCAGGGCCCGGTATTGAAGAAACTGGAGGCCCTCCCCCAGCTGCTCGCCTGCCACCGGGTCACGGGCGACGACTGCCTGATGCTGCGGGTCGCCGTACGCGACATGGGCGAATTGGAGAGCCTCATCGATCAGCTGACTCAATTCGGCATGAGCCGGACCGTGGTGGTGCTGTCGACGCCTTTCGAGCGCCCGCTGCCGCTCATGCCCAGCTGACGGCGCGCAAAAAAGCCCCGGCGCCTTGCGGCACCAGGGCTGGCGGAGCGCGACGCCCTAGATGAAGGAGTCGTCGTCGCCACTGTCGTCGAAGAAGCCACCACCGCCGCCGGTATCGCCATAGTCGGCGGCGTCCTGGAAGCCGGCGTTATCCTGGAAGCCACCGGCATCCTGGAAACCCCCGCCATTGTCGTAACTGGCGTTGTCTGCCCAGCCCCCCTGCGAGCCGGCATCGGCCAGGCCCTGGTCGGCGGTCGGGGTCTCGTTGATGACGTTGACGATCTCCTCGGGTTGCGAGTGATGGAACAGGCCCGAGATGGCCTGGGCCGCCAGCACGCCACCGGCTACCCCGGCCGCGGTCTGCAGCGCGCCGCCCATGAAGCCACCCATGCGCGAAGGCGCGGCCTGGGGTGCGCCATAGCCGGGTGCGGGCTGGGCATAGCCGGGATTGGGCTGGGCATAACCCGGATTGGCGGGACGCGGCGCTGCCGGACCCGGGTCATTCCAGCCACGCGACGGCGCGGCGTTGGCCGGTGCCTGACCGCCCGCTGGCTGGCTGCTGCCACCACCGAACAGGCTGGAGAGGAAGCCACCGCTGCTCGGGCGATTCTGCTGGACCTGGGCCATCTGGCTTTCCAGCTCCCTGACGCGCTGGTCCAGCCGCTTGATGGCGGCCTCCTGGATCAGCATCGCCTGGGCCATGTAATAGGGTGCCGCGGGCTGCTCGCGCAGGCGCTGCTGGATCAGCGCCTCGGCTTCCCGGTCACGGGGCGCGGTCTGGGCTTCCGTGGTCTTGAGACGGTCGAACAGACCTTCGATCAGCTGGCTTTCTTCGCGTTGCATGATGACCCTCCCGCAGACGGTCTACTGGTGGCCTTCCCCTGGGAACGGCCTGGATGTCGAAAGGCGCAGTGGCGTGCGCTGCTATGCCAGATAGAGGCGCAGCGGCGACTTTTCAAGCAGGACCTGCGCTATGTTCAGCGCGGATTCAGCCAGCCCTCGCCGCCCCAGCTTCTCTCTTCTGAAGGGACGGCGGGGCGGCGAGTTCCAGCGCCGCACCGGTGACTGGACAACCGGCCTGTGCTGCGGGAGTCTGCCGCTTTCCCCGCGAGAGTCGCCCATGCCGCCACTGCTCATCCTGATCGACCAGCAACAGGGGATCCGCGCGCCCCACCTGGGCCCCCGCAACCACCCGGATGCCGAGCTGCGCATGGCCGACCTGCTGGCCGCCTGGCGCCAGGCCCGGGCGCCCTTGCTGCACGTCCGGCACCTGTCGCGCAGTCCGACTTCGGTGTTCTGGCCGGGACAGCCCGGCGTGCAGTTCCAGCCGGCGCTGGCGCCGCTGCCCGGCGAGACGGTGTTCGACAAGCAGGTCTTCGACGCCTTCGCCAACAGTGGCCTGGAGCGCTGGCTGCACCAGCGCGGCATCGCCTCGCTGCTGATCTGCGGCGTGGCCAGCGAGAACTCGGTGGAGGCTACCGCGCGTAGCGCCGGCAATCTGGATTTCACCACCTGGGTCGCCGAAGACGCCTGCTATACCTTCGCCAAGGCCGACTTCGCCGGGCGGCCGCGCAGCGCCGAGGAGGTCCATGCGATGGCCATGGCCAATCTGCACGGCGAATACGCCACCGTCATCTCCACGGCGGCCATGCTCGAACGTCTGCGGGCGAACGGGTCGCCCTGCTAGACTGCCCTCCTGAACGTCTGGAAGAGCTGCATGAACCCTGTCGATATCCTGCGCGACTCGCTGTCTTTCTTTGCCCGCAATCTGCGGCCCCTGGCCGTCCTCACCCTGCCCTGGCTGCTGCTCGAAGCCCTGTTGCGCTATCAGGTGCTGGAACGCTTCGGCGCCAGCGGCGGCCTGTGGGACATGCTGGTCAGCCTGCTCTGCTATCCGCTGTACACCGCCGCCCTGCTGATCTTTCTGGAGGCCCGCACCCAGGGCAACACCCCGCGCCTGAGCGGCGTCTGGGGCGCCGCCCTGCTGCTCTGGCCGCGCTTCGCCATCCTCGCGGCCCTGACCTCGGGGCTGGTGATGCTGGGCTTTTCGCTGTTGATCGTGCCGGGCTTTCTGATCATGGCCAAGCTGGCCTTCGCCGAGAACCTGCTGGTCCTGGAGGGACGGGCACCACTGGACGCCCTGCGTGGCAGCTTCCGGCTGAGCCGCGGGCACTTCTTCACCCTGCTGGCGTGCATCCTGGCCACGGTCCTGCCGGCCTGGCTGCTCGACGCCTGGATCACCCAGCATTTCGCCGAGGCCGCGGTAGCGGAGATCGCGCTGCAGACCTGCTCGGGCTTCCTGCAGCTGATCCCCAGCATCGCCGTCTACCGCATCTACATGCTGGTCAGGCAGAACGCCTGACCTGGCCACTCACCACATCAGGTCGTCCGGCACCTGATAGGCGGCATAGGGATCGTCCGGATCCGGCTCGCCGCTCTGCACGTTGAGCAGCACCACCCGCTTGGGATCGCGCTCCTGGATGCGCTCGGCGGTAGCCCGGGGCACCACCTCGTAGCGGCCCTCGTAGCGCACGATGGCCAGGCTGCCCTTGCTGAGCTTGTCTCTCATCATGACGTTGACCGACAGGCGCTTGACCTTCTTGTCGTCGACGAAGTTGTAGTAGTCCTCGGTGCTCAGCTTGGGCAGGCGGCTGGTCTCGATCAGCTGCTTGATCTGTGCCTGCTCGGCCTTGCGCTTCTTCTTGTCTTCCTGAGCGCGATTGAGCTCCTGGTCCTTGGCCAGCTTCTCCGCCTGGGCCTGCTGGACGGCCAGCTCCTGGGAGCGGTCCTTTTCCGTCTGCCCGCGATGCTCCATGCGGGTCTGCTTCTGCTTCTGCTTGACGGCCTGCTTGGCCTGCTTTTCATTGACCAATCCGGCTTTCAGCAGCTGGTCGCGTAGGGACATGCTCATCGATACGACTCGTCTAGATCATCCAAGGGGGCGCGACTCGAAAGCGGCCGCGCGCCAGGGTGTCCATCCTGCTCAGCCGACGAACCGAGTGCAAGCCTTTCTCTGGGGTGAAATAATGCGGTCATTACCTATCCGCCCCTGGTTCGGGCGCTGCCGATCACAATTCGCCCATGATTACCTTAGCGATCGTCCTGCTCTTCGTCGCCAGCGTGCTCTTCGTCCACCTTCGCGGACGCGCTCGGCTGCCCTTCCTGCGCCAGCTGGTCAACCACTCGGCGGTGTTCGCTCCCTACAATGCCCTGATGTACCTGTTCTCCAGCGTGCCGTCCAAGCCCTATCTGGATCGCAGCCGGTTTCCCGAGCTGGACGTGCTCAAGGACAACTGGCAGGAAATTCGCGTCGAAGCCCTGCGGCTGTTCGACGAGGGCTATATCCGCGCCGCGGAAAAGGACAATGACGCCGGCTTCGGTTCCTTCTTCAAGAAAGGCTGGAAGCGTTTCTACCTGACTTGGTACGGCGAGCCGCTGCCCTCCGCCCAGACCCTCTGCCCGCGGACCGTTGAACTGGTGCGGCAGATCCCCAACGTCAAGGGCGCCATGTTCGCCCTGCTGCCGGGCGGTAGCCATCTGAATCCCCATCGCGATCCCTTCGGCGGCTCGCTGCGCTATCACCTGGGCCTGGCCACGCCGAACTCGGACGCCTGCCGCATCTATGTCGATGGCCAGCCCTACGCCTGGCGCGACGGCGAAGACGTGATGTTCGACGAAACCTACGTGCACTGGGTCAAGAACGAGACCGACCAGACCCGGGTCATTCTCTTCTGCGACGTCGAGCGGCCGCTGCGCAACCGGCTGCTGACCCGCGTCAATCAAGCGGTCAGCCGTTTCCTCGGCAGCGCCACGGCGCCGCAGAACGTCGAAGGCGAACGGGTGGGCGGGATCAACCAGGCCTATGCCTTCAGCAAGAGATTCGGGGATCGCATCGGGGGTGGCGTGAAGAAATTCAAGCGGCGCCATCCCAAGGCCTACCGCATCGCCAAGCCGGTGCTGGCGGTGCTGGTGGTGATCGCGCTCTACCACTGGATCGTCAGCTGAGGCAGCGATCCTGCGCAGTCGGCCTGATCAGCCGGAACGCTGCTGGCGCTGGCGATGCAGCCGGGCCACCAGCTCGGCTTCGGCCTGGGACAGACCGCAGGCCTGGGTGAGATCGTCGGCGCTGGCGCCCAGCCCCACCAGGCGCGCCGCCTGGGAAAAGGACAGACTGGTGGGGTCGCTCTGCTCGATCTGGGTCAGGCGATCGGGCAAGGGTGCCACCACCTGGGCCAGCCCCTGCACCTGCTCGCCCATGCGCACCTGCCCGGCCTGGTAGGTTTCCAGGCGCTTGAGCAGGATCTGCATACGCTTGTCGACCAGGGCCTCCCGCTCGGCCAGCTTGGCCGCCTGTTGCTGCTGGCGCTGCCAGAGCAACCAGCAGCAACCGCCGAGGCCGGCACAGGCCAGCCCCAGGGCAACGCTGAGCAGGATCAGCCCGACGAGCATCAGATGCTTTCCAGCTCCGACCACTCTTCTTCGGTCATCAGCTTGTCGAGCTCGACCAGGATCAGCAGCTCGCCGTTCTTGTTGCACACGCCCTGGATGAACTTGGCGGATTCGTCGTTGCCGACGTTCGGTGCGGTCTCGATCTCCGATTGCCGCAGGTAGACCACCTCGGCCACGCTGTCGACCAGGATGCCGACGACCTGCTTGTCGGCCTCGATGATGACGATACGGGTGTTGTCGGTGACCTCGGTGGGCAGCAGACCGAAGCGCTGACGGGTGTCGATCACCGTCACCACGTTGCCGCGCAGGTTGATGATGCCCAGCACGTAGCTCGGCGCACCCGGGACCGGAGCGATTTCGGTGTAGCGCAGGACTTCCTGGACCTGCATCACGTTGATGCCGTAGGTCTCGTTATCCAGGCGGAAGGTGACCCATTGCAGGACCGGATCTTCGGAACCCTGTGCGGACGTTTTTTTCATGTTCCCTAGCCTCGTCAAATACCGCACGTGCGGCGAAGCGGGCGAACCCGCCGGTTAGTTGCAGCGGGCAGCCCTAGCGACGGCCACCCACCACCTGTTCAGCGAGCGCCGCCACATCCAGCAGCGCACACATCTGATCGATCACCGTACCGGCCAGCCACGGCCGGGTAGCGCGCTGATTCCGCCATTTGACCTCGGCGGGATCCAGCCGTACCGAATGGCTGACACCATGCACGGCCAGGCCCCAGTCCAGGCCCTGCAGCGATATAACGAATTTCAGGCCTTCGCGATAGTCGTCGCGGTAGCGCTCGGGCATCACCCAGCGCGCCGCGTCGAGCACGCGCAGGTTGCCTGCCTGGCAGGGTAGCAGGCCCAGGAACCAGTCTGGCTGACCGAACAGCGGCGTCAACTCTTCGTCGGTGAGCGGGTAGATGGAGCCCAGGCACACCAGCGGCGCGGCCAGGGTCAGGCCGGCCACGTCGAACAGCAGGCATTCGAAGGGTTCTTCGCCCCACTCGGGGCGACCTTCCAGGTGCACGGCGCTGGGCGGTACGCCAGCCGCCGCTACCGGTTGCACTGCCGGGGTACCCAGCGCAATCCCCTCCACCACCGGACGCGCCGGCTCGGCAGCGGGGGCCAGTTCGGGGACGCGCCAGTCCAGCTCGATGTCGGTTTCCGGCGGCACCGGCGCCTCGGGCGCAGGCTGCAGCACCTCGGGCAGGGCGACGCCGGCACGGCGTGCGGCCAGCGGCACGACCCGGGGTTGCCGCGCGGCGTCCCGTTCGAGCTCCTCGCGCACCGCGGCGGCGAATTCATCTTCGCTCACGCTGGCGATCGGCGCCGCCGGTGCCACCACGGGAGCCACGACCGGCGTGGCTTCGGCGGCCGGCAGTTCCAGGAACGCGTCCAGCAACAGGGCATCGAGATAGCCCTGGAGGACACGCTGAGGACGATTGTCGAGGGACGTCGGTTGGCTCATGGCGATCTACGTGGGTGAGTTGTCCAGCCTATCGGCCGGCAGGGTGGAAAACTTGAATCAGGCGACCTGGCTGCTGGGCGCCCCGTCGAGCAGGTGCCGCAGCAACGCCCGGTAGGCGATGACGCCGCGGCTGTTCAGCTCGTAGCGCGATGGCACCTGCCCGGAACGACTGGCGTCGCGCAGCCGCGTATCGATGGGAATGAAGGCCTGCCACAGCTGCGCCGGGTAGGTACTGCGCAGCACCTTGAGCGTGCCGATGGAAGCCTGGGTACGGCGGTCGAACAGGGTTGGCACTATGGTGTAGGGCAGCGCCTGCTTGCGCGAGCGATTGATCATGGTCAGGGTGTTGACCATGCGTTCGAGCCCCTTGAGCGCGAGGAATTCGGTCTGGGTCGGAATCACCAGATGCTGACTGGCCGCCAGGGCATTGACCATCAGCACGCCGAGCAACGGCGGACTGTCGATCAGCACATGATCGAAGTCGTTCCACAGCTGTGCCAGGCTCTTGGAGATCACCAGGCCCAAACCGCTCTGGCCAGGCGACTGACGCTCTAGGGTGGCCAGCGCAGTGCTGGAGGGCAGCATCGACAGCTGCGGATGGCTGGTGGGCAGCAGCAGCCGCTTCGGCAGGCCCTCCGGAACCTGGCCGCCGTGCTGGAACAGGTCGAACGCGCTGTGTTCGAGGCTGTCCGGATCCTGACCGAAATAGCTCGTCAGGGAGCCGTGGGGATCGAGATCCACCAGCAGGACGCGCTTGCCCTCATCGCCGAGCAACCCGGCGAGGGCAACGGTGGTGGTGGTCTTGCCCACCCCACCCTTCTGATTGGCGACAGCCCAGACTCTCATGTGCAGACTTCCTCCCGACGACACGACCAGTCGGGTCAAGGCGCCGGCTTGGTGGCCGGCGACGAAGATTTGACAGGCGCCACCCCGGGCGCCGGTTCTCCAGGCGATGCTGCAGATTGTGTGCCAGTCGACGGATTTTGCAAGGTGCTCTGTGGCCGGAACAGGTCGAGATTGCGCGAGATCAGCAGGACCACCCGCCGGTTGCGGGCCCGATTGACGTCGCTGGTGTTGTCGACCACCGGCTGATAGGCGCCATAGCCCACCACGGCCATGCGCTGCGGGGCGATGCCGTTGCCGATCAGCAGCCGCACGATACTGGCGGCCCGGGCCGCCGACAGCTCCCAGTTGGTGGGATACAGCGCCGTGCTGATGGGGCGGTCGTCCGTGTAGCCCTGTACCTGAATCGGATTTTTGAACGGCGCCAGAATCTTGGCCACCTTCTCCATGAGACCGAAGGCGGGATTGCTCGGCAGCGAATCGCCGCTGGCGAACAGCAGGTTTGAGCTGAGCTCGATTTCCAGCCACATCTCACTGGCCTTGATGTTCAACTGGTCGCCGGCGATGAGATCGCCAAAGGTGGCGCGCACACTGTCGGCGATCTGCTGCAGCGGATCGCTGGGGGTACCCCTGGCCGGCTGGGCGGCGCTGGCGTCCATCACCGTCGGCGTCACGCCGGCGGGACGCTGATCGCCAAGGGGGATGGGTTTGAGCGAACGCTCCGGCTGGCTGAAGATGCCCGACAGGCTGTCCGAGAGCACCTTGTACTTGCTCTCGTTGAGCGAGGAGATGGAATACATCACCACGAAGAAGGCGAACAGCAGGGTGATGAAGTCCGCATAGGAGACCAGCCAGCGTTCGTGGTTCTCGTGTTCTTCGGGACGGCGGCGGCGACGAGGCATGCGGCGTCCTCCTAGTCCAGGAAACCTTGCAGCTTCATTTCGATGGAGCGGGGATTCTCGCCCTCGCCGATGGACATCAGGCCTTCCAGCAGCATTTCCCGGTAGCGGGACTGTTGCTGGGCCAGCGCCTTGAGCTTGTTGCCCACGGGCAGCAACAGCAGGTTGGCGAAGCCGACACCATAGATGGTGGCCACGAAGGCCACGGCGATGCCGCTGCCCAACTGGGAGGGATCGGCGAGATTCTGCATGACGTGGATCAGGCCCATCACCGCGCCGATGATCCCGACCGTGGGCGCGTAGCCACCCATGGCTTCGTAGACCTTGGCGGCGGCGATGTCGCGATCTTCCTGGCCGTAGAGATCCACTTCGAGAATGCTGCGCAAGGCCTCGGGCTCGGTGCCGTCCACCAGCAACTGCAGGCCCTTGGCGGCATAGGGATCGGCTTCGCGGGCGACCAGGGGCTCGAGACCCAGCAGGCCTTCCTTGCGCGCGACGTTGCTCCAGTTGACCACCTTGCGGATGCCGCCGGCGAGGTCCAGCCGCGGCGGCACGAACACCCAGGCCAGCATGGTCAGGGACCGGCGCAGCACCGGCAGGCGGGTCTGCAGCAGGACGGCACCCAGGGTGCCGCCGACCACGATCAGCGCCGCGGGAGCATTGGCCAGGGCGGTAAAGGAACCACCCTCCAGCAGGTTGCCACCCATGATGGCGGTAAAGGCCAGCAGGATGCCGATGAGACTGAGAACGTCCACGCTCAATGCCCTTCTGGCCAGAGCAAGCCTGCCGTCACGAACAGGCCTCGGTCAGGTGTCTGCCGATGTCGTCCAGGCCGTAGATGGCGTCGGCCAGATTGGCCTTGGCGATGGCCATGGGCATG
The DNA here is from genome assembly GCF_014190935.1 of Pseudomonas sp. AS2.8. Lineage (NCBI taxonomy): Bacteria > Pseudomonadati > Pseudomonadota > Gammaproteobacteria > Pseudomonadales > Pseudomonadaceae > Pseudomonas > Pseudomonas sp. AS2.8. The sequence goes on along the minus strand of NZ_JACHVV010000001.1, from coordinate 504,144 downwards.
CCGTAGATGACGCAACTGGCTTCGTCCTGGGCCCACACCTGGCTGCCGACCTGCTTGAGCATCCGCGCGCCTTCGCGGCCATCGGCGCCCATGCCGGTCAGGACCACCGCCAGCACCTTGTCGGCATAGGCCTTGGCCGCGGAGCCAAAGGTCACGTCGACGCAGGGTTTGTAGTTGAGGCGCTCGTCGCCGGGCAGGATCTTCACCGTGCCACGGCCGTCCACCATCATCTGCTTGCCACCCGGTGCCAGCAGCGCCAGGCCCGGACGCAACTGGTCGCCGTCCTCGGCTTCCTTGACGCTGATGCGGCAGAGCTTGTCCAGGCGCTCGGCGAAGGCCTTGGTGAAGGCCGCCGGCATGTGCTGGATCAGCACCAGGGGTGCCGGGAAATTGGCTGGCAGCTGGGTAAGCACCCGCTGCAGGGCCACCGGACCACCGGTGGAGGTGCCGATGGCCACCAAGCGATAGTGCTTGCGCTTGGGCGGCGGCGAAGCCGGAGCCGTGGGGGCGTGACCGACCGGCGCGCTGCTGGACGCCGCCGGACGCGTTGCCGGGCGCGCGGTGGCCAGTGCGGCCGAGGCACTGGCGGGCGCGGCCGGCGCGACGCTGGGGGCTACGGCGAAACGCCGGTTGGAACGGGCGATATGGTGGATCTTCTCGCACAGCAGCTTTTGCACACTGGCGGGATTGCGCGAGATGTCCTCGAAATTCTTCGGCAGATAGTCGACCGCGCCGGCATCCAGGGCATCCAGGGTGACCCGGGCGCCTTCGTGGGTGAGCGAGGAGAACATCAGCACCGGGGTCGGGCACTTCTGCATGATGTGGCGGACCGCGGTGATGCCGTCCATCATCGGCATCTCGTAGTCCATGGTGATGACATCGGGTCGCAGCGCCAGGGCCTGGTCGACCCCTTCGCGCCCATTGCTGGCCGTGCCCACCACCGAGATGTTGGGATCGGCCGCCAGGATTTCCTTGAGCCGACGCCGGAAGAAGCCGGAATCGTCCACCACCAGTACTTTTACCGGCATACGTTGAAACTCCTAACTGGGGCGGCGCAGGCCACCCGATGGCGCCAGGCCCAGGGCCCGACGCCGCTCGTACCTGGCCGACTCAGAGCCCGCGACGGGCGTAGCGCTTGAGCATGCTGGGCACATCGAGGATGAGCGCGATGCGCCCGTCGCCGGTGATGGTCGCTCCGGACATGCCGGGCGTTCCCTGCAGCATCTTGCCGAGTGGCTTGATGACCACCTCTTCCTGGCCCACCAGCTGATCGACCACGAAGCCGATGCGCTGGGTGCCCACCGAGAGGATCACCACATGCCCTTCCCCCTGCTCCACATGGGCCGCATTGGGCACCAGCCAGCGCTTGAGGTAGAACAGCGGCAGCGCCTTGTCGCGCACCACCACCACTTCCTGGCCGTCCACCACGTTGGTGCGGGACAGGTCGAGGTGGAAGATCTCGTTGACGTTGACCAGCGGGAAGGCGAAGGCCTGGTTGCCCAGCATCACCATCAGCGTCGGCATGATCGCCAGCGTCAGGGGCACCTTGATGACGATCTTGGAGCCCTGGCCCTTGGTCGAGTAGACGTTCAGGGTGCCGTTGAGCTGGCTGATCTTGGTCTTGACCACGTCCATGCCCACGCCACGACCGGAGATGTCGGAGATCTCGGCCTTGGTGGAGAAGCCCGGGGCGAAGATCAGGTTGAAGCACTCGGTCTCGGTAAGGCGATCGGCCGCGTCGCGGTCGAGCAGGCCTTTCTCCACGGCCTTGTTGCGCAGCAGATCCGCGTCCATGCCCTTGCCGTCATCGGAGATCGACAGGAGGATATGGTCGCCTTCCTGCTCGGCGGAGAGCACTACACGCCCCGCGCGGGACTTGCCGTTCTCTTCACGCTCGGCTGGCCCCTCGATGCCGTGGTCAACCGCGTTGCGCACCAGGTGCACCAGCGGATCGGCCAGGGCCTCGACCAGGTTCTTGTCAAGGTCGGTTTCTTCGCCCACCAGCTCCAGGTTGATCTCTTTCTTCAGGCTGCGCGCCAGATCGCGGACCAGGCGCGGGAAGCGGCCGAAGACCTTCTTGATCGGCTGCATCCGCGTCTTCATGACCGAGGTCTGCAGATCGGCGGTGACCACGTCGAGATTGGACACGGCCTTTGCCATGGCCTCGTCGCCGCTGTTCAGGCCCAGGCGCACCAGGCGGTTACGCACCAGTACCAGCTCGCCGACCATGTTCATGATCTCGTCCAGCCGGGCGGTATCGACCCGCACGGTGGTTTCCGCCTCACTGGTGGGACGTTCGGCGGGCGCGGCAGCTGCCGGCTTGGGCACTGCGACCTCGGCAACCGGAGCCGGTTTCGGCGCGGGTGCAGGCGCGGGCTGAGGCGCGGCGACCGGTGCCGGCGCAGCAGCCGGTGCGGCTACAGCATCGGCAGCTGCCGCGGGACCACTGAATCGGCCCTTGCCGTGCAATTCGTCGAGCAGGGATTCGAATTCGTCGTCGGTGATCTCGTCACCGCTCGCCGCTGCTGCCGGGGCCGCTACAGCAGGGGCTGCCGTGACCGGTGCCGCGGCTTCGTTCGCGACGAACTTGCCCTTGCCGTGCAATTCGTCCAGCAGGGCCTCGAATTCGTCGTCGGTGATGTCATCACCGCTCGCTGCAACGGCAGTGGGCGCTGCGGCGGCAACCGGCGCAGCGGCCGGCGCGTCATGGAACTTGCCCTTGCCGTGCAACTGATCGAGCAGAGCTTCGAATTCGTCGTCGGTGATGTCGTCACCACCGGCGGCCGCAGGCGCTGCCGCTGCCGCGCTCGGCTCGCTGCCCAGGGCATCGAGCAGATTCTGGAAATCGGCATCGCTCAATTCCGGCTCGGCAGCTGCTGCAGCAGCGACGGGCGCTGGCGCCGCGGCCACCGGCGTGGCAGCCACGGGCGCGGCCGCTACCGGCGCCGGTTCGCTCCCGGCCGGGTCGGCCAGGCGAGCCAGTGCCGCCAGCAACTCGGGCGAGGCCGGGGTCGGCTCTTCGCGTTCCCGGACCTGACCAAACATCTCGTTGACGGAATCCAGTGCCTGTAGCACCACATCCATCAGTTCGGCATCCACGCGGCGTTCGCCCTTGCGCAGGATGTCGAAAACGTTTTCCGCGATATGACAGCACTCGACCAGGGTATGGAGCTGCAGGAAACCGGCACCGCCCTTTACGGTATGGAAGCCACGAAAAATGGCGTTCAGCAGATCCATGTCATCCGGACGGCTTTCCAGCTCGACCAATTGTTCCGACAACTGTTCGAGAATCTCGCCGGCCTCTACCAGGAAATCCTGGAGGATCTCTTCATCGGCGTCGAAGCTCATTCCTGCACTCCCCAAGAGGGTCTGGGTCAGAAGCCCAGACTGGATAGAAGATCGTCGACGTCGACCTGAGCGGCCACGACGTCTTCACGCTTATCGGCATGAATCTGCGGACCTTCACCCTTCATCGTCTTTTCTTTTCGATTCTGTTCGATCAGCGCGCTGTGATCGTGGCTGAAGCCGGTATAGCGATCGACCTGGCTGGCCATCATCACCAGCTTGACGAGGTCTTTCTCGATCTGCCCGACGAGATTGACCACGCGCTTGATCACCTGACCGGTAAGGTCCTGGTAGTCCTGCGCCAGGAGGATGTCGTTGAGCTTGGCCGACAGTTGTTCGGCGCTGCTCTCGCTGTGGCTGAGGAAGGCATCGACGCGCTTGGCCAGCTCGCGGAATTCGTCCGCGCCCATCTCCCGGCGCATGAACTTCTTCCAGTCGGCATGCACGGCACGGGCTTCGTCACCGAAGTTGCCTACCAGCGGGGCGCTCTCCTCCACCAGATCCATGGTCCGGTTGGCGGCGTTCTCGGTCATCTTCACCACGTAGGAGAGACGATCGGTGGCATCGCTGATCTGGGAGACCTCTTCGCCGGCCATGCCGCGCGGATCGATCTCGAAGTTGACGATGGCGTTGTGCAACTCGCGGGTCAGCTTGCCGACTTCCTGGTAGAGACCCCGGTCACGCAACTGGTTGAGTTCATTGATGACATGCACCGCCTGGGTGAAGTCGCCACTTTCTAGGCATTTCACCAGCTCCTGGGCGTGCTGTTTTAGATTCGACTCGAAGTCGCTGAAGCTGTTGGTGCCAAGCTGATCCATAACGTCCCCGCGGCTTTCTTCAGCCGTTCACCCGCTCGAAGATCTTGTCGATCTTTTCTTTCAGCACCTGGGCGGTGAAAGGCTTGACCACATAGCCGTTCACGCCGGCCTGAGCGGCTTCGATGATCTGCTCACGCTTGGCCTCGGCGGTCACCATCAGCACCGGCAGGGTCTTCAGGCGTGCGTCGGCGCGCACCTGGCGCAGCAGGTCAATGCCGGTCATGCCGGGCATGTTCCAGTCGGTGACGAGAAAATCGAAGTTGCCGCTCTGCAACATCGGCAGGGCGGTGTTGCCGTCGTCTGCTTCGGCGGTATTGGTGAATCCCAGATCGCGCAGCAAATTCTTGATGATGCGTCTCATCGTGGAAAAATCGTCCACGATGAGGATTTTCATGTTCTTGTCCAAGTCGACCTCCGTCCTAATCCGCACACACGCCGCGAGGCGCGCCTAAGCAATCGTAGTAGCCTGAGTACCAGCCGGTTAACGCGAACGCCATTCCGCCAGCCGCGCCCGCAGGCGTGCCGCGCATTGACTGTGAAGTTGGCAGACGCGTGACTCGCTCACGCCCAACACCTCGCCGATTTCCTTGAGGTTGAGTTCCTCGTCGTAATACAGCGAGAGCACCAGACGTTCACGCTCCGGAAGATTGGCGATGGCGTCGGCCAGGGCCTTGCGGAAGCGCTCGTCTTCCAGACCGCGACCGGGTTCGAGTTCATGCGAACCGCTCTCCTCGAGCCCATGCTCACCACCCTCCATGAGGTCGTCGAAACTGAACAGGCGACTCCCCATGGTGTCGCCAAGGATGCCGTAGTACTCATCCAGACTCAATTTAAGTTCGGCCGCGACTTCGGAATCTTTAGCGTCGCGACCCGTACGCGCTTCCACCGCGCGAATGGCGTCGGTGACCATGCGCGTGTTGCGGTGTACCGAGCGCGGCGCCCAGTCGCCCTTGCGGACCTCGTCGAGCATGGCGCCGCGGATGCGGATTCCGGCGTAGGTCTCGAAGCTGGCGCCCTTGCCGGCGTCATATTTGCGCGAGGCCTCCAGCAGGCCGATCATGCCGGCCTGCATCAGGTCCTCGACCTGCACGCTGGCCGGCAGACGCGCCAGGAGGTGGTAGGCGATGCGTTTCACCAACGGCGCGTAGCGGTTGATGAGTTGCTCCTGCTGGGTACGTTCCGAGGTTTTGCTGTACATGCGAAGCCCGCTGGATGCTGTCATGCGTGGGTACCGATGGCTGGTTGCACAAGGCGCTCGACAAAGAATTCGAGATGGCCGCGCGGATTGGCGGGCAACGGCCAGCCATCGACTCTCTGAGCTACCGCACGGAAGGCCAGCGAGGCCTTGGCACGCGGAAAGGCTTCGAACACGGGGCGCTGTTTCTGTACGGCTTTGCGCACCGCCTCGTCGAACGGAATGGCGCCCACATACTGCAGGGCGACATCCAGGAATCTGTCGGTCACCTTGGTCAGCTTAGCAAAGAGATTGCGACCTTCCTGGGGTGTCAGCGCCATGTTCGCCAGAACCCGGAAGCGGGTGACGCCATGGTCGCGATTGAGCAGCTTGATCAGGGCGTAGGCATCGGTGATGGAGGTGGGCTCGTCGCACACCACCACCAGGACTTCCTGGGCGGCGCGAACGAAGCTGACCACCTGGTCGCCGATGCCGGCAGCGGTATCGACGATGAGCACGTCGAGGTTTTCGCTGATGTCGCTGAAGGCCTGGATCAGACCGGCGTGCTGGGCCGGTGTCAGATTGACCATCGCCTGGGTGCCCGAGGCCGCCGGGACGATGCGGATGCCGCCCGGGCCGTGCAGCAGCACGTCGCGCAGTTCGCACTCGCCGGAGATGACGTCGGCCAGGGTGCGCTTGGGCGACAGGCCGAGCAGAACGTCGATGTTGGCGAGGCCCAGATCGGCGTCGAGCAGCATGACGCGCCGCCCGATATCGGCCAGGGCCAAGGCCAGGTTGACCGACACGTTGGTCTTGCCGACACCGCCTTTACCGCCCGTGACCGCTATGACTTGGACGGGATGCATGCTACCCATTGCCTGATACCTTTGATTGAAATCCGTCACACTTTAGACCAAGTGCATTTGGCGTGCCCAGGCATGCGATGCACCACTACCGTTCGTCTGCGCTAACCGGCGCGGCGGGCATTGCTCTGATACAGGCCGGCAAGCATGCCGGCCATGGTTTCTTCGCTCGGCTCCTCGGGGGCCTGCAGGCTCACCGCACGGCTCACCAGCTGGTGGCTGCGGGCCGGGTGCAGGTCGTCCGGGATACGGGGGCCGTCGCAGATGTAGGCCACCGGCAGGCGCTGGCTGATGGCCAGACCCAGGGCTTCGCCGAGACTTGCGGCTTCGTCCAGCTTGGTCAGCACGCAGCCGCTCAGGCCGCAGCGCCGATAGCTGTGGTAGGCCGCCTTGAGCACCTGGCTTTGGCTGGTGACACCCAATACCAGATAATTGCGAATCTTCAGCTGGCGGTTGGCCAGGGCTTCGAGCTGCACCTTGAGCGCCGGATCATTGGCGGGCATGCCCGCGGTGTCGATCAGCACCAGGCGCTTGCGCGCCAGGGGTGCCAGCGCCTGGGCCAGGGACTGGCCCGGGTCGACCAGGGTCACCGGCACGTCGAGGATGCGGCCGAGGGTCTTGATCTGCTCCTGGGCACCGATGCGGAAGCTGTCCATGCTGACCAGCGCCAGACTCTGGGGACCGTACTTGAGCACGTAGCTGGCGGCGAGCTTGGCCAGGGTAGTGGTCTTGCCCATGCCGGCCGGACCGACGAAGGCGACGACACCGCCCTCCTCCAGGATCTTGGCGTCGGTGGTCTTGGCCAGCTGGGCGAAGTTGGCCAGCAGCATGCGCCAGGCATGCCGCGGGTCCTGGATCTTGGCGACGCTGTCGAGCAGGTGGCGGGCCAGATCGGCCGGAAGGCCCATGCGCTGCAGGCGACGCCAGAGGCCGGCCTGCTGCGGACGGGTGGACTGCACCTGGGTCCAGGCCATGGAGCCGAGCTGGACTTCCAGCAATTCACGCAGACCGCTGAGTTCGCTGCGCATGGCTTCCAGGGCGCGACGGTCTTCCGGCGCGGTGCTGGCGGCGGGGGCAGCGGCGGCGGCCGGCTGGGAGGCACGCGGCGGGGCGATCACCGGCTCGCGACGGCTGTCGGCGGCGCTGATGGCGCCGAGCAGCTGCTTGTCCTTCGGCGCGGCCGAGGGCACGCCCGGGGCGCGGATGCTGAGGTCGGCATGGGCCTGGGCGATCTTCGCATGGGTCTTGCGCAACTCCGCCTGCAGCTCCGCGTTGGGCGCGGCCGGTGCCGGAGCCTGGTAGTCCAGCGCCGCGGTCAGCTCGACACCGCCGGCGACCCGGCGGTTGCTGAGGATGGCGGCATCCGGGCCCAGCTCGTCGCGTACCAGCTTCATGGCTTGACGCATATCGGCGGCGAAGAAACGTTTGACTTGCATGATCTAGACCTCAGCCATTCTGGCCAACGGTAGCGACGATGGTGACCTGCTTGTTGTCCGGAATTTCCTGGTACGCCAGTACACTCATATTCGGTGCCGCCATCCGCGCGAAGCGGGACATCATCCCGCGGATCGCACCGGCTACCAGCAGCACCACTGGCTTACCCATCATTTCCTGACGCTGCGCTGCCTCGATGAGGGAACGCTGCAGTTTTTCAGCCATGCCAGGCTCGAGGAACATGCCGTCCTCGGCGCCTTGACCGGCCTTCTGCATACTACTTAGCAACATCTGTTCCAACCTTGGCTCAAGGGTGATAACAGGCAGCTCAGGCTCCATTCCCACGATGTTCTGGACGATTGCGCGGGACAAGGCAACCCGCACGGCACCGGCGATGGCGGCGGGATCTTGACTCCGCGGACCGACGTTGGCGATGGCTTCCGCGATGGTACGGATGTCGCGGACCGGGACCTGCTCCTGCAGCAGCTGCTGGAGGATCTTGAGCAGGGTCGAAAGGGAGACGATGCCGGGCACCAGCTCCTCGGCCAGCTTGGGCGAACTCTTGGCCAGCACCTGCAGCAATTGCTGGACTTCTTCGTGACCGATCAGCTCGTGGGCGTGCTTGAAGAGCACCTGGTTGAGGTGGGTGGCGACCACGGTGCTGGCATCGACCACGGTGTAGCCGAGGGATTGGGCCTGGTCGCGCTGGGTGACGTCGATCCAGACGGCCTCCAGACCGAATGCCGGATCCTTGGCGGCGACGCCGTTGAGGGAGCCATAGACCTGACCGGGGTTGATGGCCAGCTCGCGATCGGGGTAGATCTCGGCTTCGGCCACGCTGACGCCCATAAGCGTCAGACGATAGGCATTGGGCAGCAGGTCCAGGTTGTCGCGGATGTGCACCGACGGCATGAGGAAGCCGAGGTCCTGGGACAGCTTCTTGCGCACGCCCTTGATCCGCGCCAGCAGCTGGCCACCCTGGTTGCGATCGACCATGGGGATCAGCCGGTAGCCGACTTCTAGACCGACCATGTCCACCGGGGTGACGTCGTCCCAGCCCAGCTCCTTGGCCTCGGCCGGACGCTGCACGGGAGCCAGGTCCTGCTGCTTCTTGGCTTCGACCTCGGCGGTCTGCTTGGCCTGGCGCTGACGCTTGTAGATCATCCAGGCACCGGCGGCGGCGCCGCCGCCCAGGCCGAGGAACGGCAGGTGCGGCATGCCCGGGACCAGGCCCATGGCGATGATGATGAAGGCCGAGACCGCCAGCGCCTTGGGCGAGGCGAACATCTGACGATTGACCTGCTGGCCCATGTCCTCGGCCGAGGACACCCGGGTCACCATGATGGCTGCGGCAACCGACAGCAGCAGCGAGGGGACCTGGGCGACCAGGCCGTCACCGATGGTCAGCAGGGCGTAGATGCGCGCCGCTTCGCCGAACGGCAGACCGTGCTGGGCCATGCCGATGGCCATGCCGCCGATGAGGTTGATGAAGAGGATCAGCAGACCGGCGACGGCGTCACCGCGAACGAATTTGCTGGCACCGTCCATGGAACCGTAGAAGTCGGCTTCCTGGCCCACTTCGGTCCGGCGCTTCTTGGCTTCGGCCTGGTCGATGATGCCGGCGTTCAGGTCGGCGTCGATGGCCATCTGCTTGCCGGGCATGGCGTCCAGGGTGAAACGCGCCGACACCTCGGAGATACGACCGGCACCCTTGGTTACCACCACGAAGTTGATGATCATGAGGATGGCGAACACCACCGCACCGACCACGTAGTTGCCGCCGACCACCACCTCGCCGAAGGCCTGGATGACCTTGCCCGCGGCGTCGTGACCGTCCTGGCCGTGCAGCAGCACGACGCGGCTGGAGGCCACGTTCAGCGCCAGGCGCAGCAGGGTCGAGACCAGCAGGATGGTCGGGAAGACCGCGAAGTCCAGCGGCCGCAGGGCGTAGACGCTGACCAGCAGGACCACGATCGACAGGGCGATGTTGAAGGTGAACAGCACGTCCAGCAGGAACGGCGGCATCGGCAGGGTCATCATGGCGAGCATCGCCAGGACGGCCAGCGGCACGCCCAGGTTGCCGCGAGCCAGACCGCGCATGTTGCCCATCATCATGGATTTGTCGACTTTCACACCCATTCCTCGCTTGCCGGTGCCGTCGTCACGGAAAGTTGACGCAGCGCACTGTTCGCAGGGGCTTGAGCAAGCTCCGGGCCAACTGCCCAAGACCTTGAATCAGCGAGGTTTTCGCAGGGGTGATACAGGACTGGTTACGGATCGCCAAAGCCGTCGGCTGAACCACGGGCGGAGGCCATGAGTCTGTCTAGGGACCCGCGCTAGCGCGCCCATCCGAGGAACATCACCATGAAAATCTGGACCGCGACGCTGTTGGCCACCTGCCTGGTCGGAACCGCCCAGGCGGCCGAGTCTCTGACGATCCCGCTGAACAAGGTCACGACCGACGGTGTGGGCGAAAGCGTCGGCAGCGTGCAGGTGACCCGTTCCAAGTACGGCCTGGTCTTCACACCCGACCTCAAGGGCCTGGAGCCCGGCATCCATGGCTTTCATGTCCATACCAAGCCCAACTGCGGCGCAGCCGAGGTGAATGGCACCCTGACCGCGGGTGGCGCCGCGGGTGGCCATCTGGATCCGCGCAACACCGGCAAGCACAGCGCGCCCTGGTCGGACGACGGCCACCTGGGCGAATTGCCAGCGCTCTACGTGACCGCCGACGGCCAGGCCACCCAGCCGGTGCTGGCGCCCCGTCTGAAGCGCCTCGAAGAACTCAAGGGCCATGCCCTGATGGTGCATGCTGGTGGCGACAACTACGCCGACCAGCCCAAGCCGCTGGGCGGTGGCGGCGCGCGCGTCGCCTGCGGCGTCATCAAGTAGGCGCCTTCCCCTCCTCATCCCGCCGCAGATCCGGCGGGATGGGCAGATCGGACAGCTTGGGCTTGCGTCCACGTCCGGCGCGGAACTGCCTGAGCTGATAGACATAGGCCAGGACCTGGGCCACGGCGACGTAGAGACCGGCCGGAATCTCCTGGTCGACCTCGGTGGAGAAATACACCGCCCGCGCCAGCCCCGGCGACTCCAGCAGCGAGACCTGGTGCTCCTGGGCGATCTCGCGGATCTTCAGCGCGGTGAAATCGCTGCCCTTGGCCACCAGCACCGGTGCCCCGCCCTTGGCCGCATCGTATTTGAGCGCCACGGCGAAGTGGGTCGGGTTGGTGATGACCACATCGGCGTTGGGCACCTCGGCCATCATCCGGCGCTGCGCCATCTGCCGCTGCATCTGGCGGATCTTGCCCTTGACCTCGGGCTTGCCCTCGCTGTCCTTGTACTCGTCCTTGATCTCCTGCTTGGTCATCATCAGCTTCTTGCGATTGCTGAGGATCTGGAAGGGAACGTCCACCGCGGCGATGATCAGCAGCCCCATGGCCAGCAGCAGGGTGGCATGCCCCACCACCTGCATGCTGTGCAGCAGCGCCTGCTCGGTCGGCAGCTTGGCGATCTGCAGCAGCGCCGTGCGTTCGCTCATCAGCACCATCACCGACACGCCGAGGATGATGAAGAACTTGCCCAGCGCCTTGAGCAACTCCACCAGGGAATGCTTGGAAAACATCCGGGCGATGCCGGACATGGGATTCATTCGGCTCGGCTTGGGTGCCAGCACCTTGCCGGAAAACAGGAAGCCACCCAGGGCGATGTGGCCGATGATGGCGGCGATCACCACCAGGGCGATCATCGGCAGCATGCCGATCATCGCCGCCTTGCCCGAGGCCAGCAGAAAGGTGCTCATGAAGCGCTCGTCCATGACCTCTTCCCGGCGCAGGGAGAAGTTGCTGCGCATCACCTCCAGCAGCTTGCCGCCGAGAAAGGCGCCATACATCAGCAGGCCGCCGACCCCCGAGAGCATGACCGCCACCGTACCGAGTTCGCGTGATCGCGGGAGCTGCCCCTCCTCCCGGGAATCACGCTTGCGTTTCTCTGTGGGGTCTTCTGTGCGGTCTTCGCCATCGGATTCAGCCATGTGGCGTACCTCCTAGCGTTCTCGGGCCAGTTCGCGCAGCCATTGCAGCGCCTCGGTGGCGAGACTTTCATAGTGGGAAAGGATGTCGGCGGTACCGAGCCAGACGATGATCATGCCCAGCACCACGATCAGCGGCATGCCGACGGAAAAGATGTTCAGCTGTGGCGCCGCGCGGGTCATGATGCCGAAGGCGATATTGACCACCAGCAACGCGGTGATGGCCGGCAGCACCAGCAGGATGCCTGCGCCCAGTACCCAGCCCAGCCGCCCGGCGACCTGCTGGAAATGCTCGACGCTCAAGGTATCCCCCACCGGCAGGGTGACGAAGCTTTCCGCCAGGATCTCGAACACCACCAGGTGGCCGTTCATGGCCAGGAACAGCAACGTCACCAGCATGGTGAAGAACTGGCCCATCACCGGCGCCGAGGCGCCGTTCACTGGATCGATCATGGACGCGAAGCTCAGGCCCGCCTGGGTCGAGATGATCTGCCCCGCCACCACGAAGACATGGAAGAACAGCTGCAGGCTGAAACCCATCACCGCGCCGATGAGGATCTGCTCGACGATCAGCGGCAGCGCCTGGGGGCTGATGGCATCCACCTGCGGCATCGGCGGCAGCGTCGGCACCAGCACCAGGCTCAAGGCCAGGGCCAGGTACATCCGCACCCGCACCGGGACCAGCGTGGTGCCGATGATCGGCATGGTCATCAGCAGCGCGGCGATGCGGAACAGGGGAAACAGGAAGCTGCCGACCCAGCCGCCGATCTGGGCGTCGCTGAGGGCGAGCATGGCTAGCCGATCAGCCGCGGAATGTTGGCGACCGAGGTCTGGATGAACTCCATCAGCTGCCTGACCATCCAGGGGCCCAGCACGATCAGCGTCAACAGGGTGACGATCAGCCGGGGCAGGAAGCTCAGGGTCTGTTCGTTGATCTGGGTCGCCGCCTGGAAGACCGCCACGATCAGGCCGACGATCAGACTCGGTACCACCAGCACCGCCACCAGCAACGCGGTGAGCCAGAGGCCCTGGCGGAACAGATCGACGGCGACTTCAGGGGTCATTTCGCTTCTCCACGCAAAGGGGGCACCGCTAGACGGTGCCGAAGCTGCTGGCCAGGGTACCCATGATCAGCGCCCAGCCATCCACCAAGACGAACAGCATCAGCTTGAACGGCAGGGAGATGATCATCGGCGACAGCATCATCATGCCCATGGCCATCAGCACGCTGGCGATCACCAGGTCGATGACCAGGAAGGGAATGAAGATCATGAAGCCGATCTGGAAGGCGGTCTTGAGTTCGGAGGTGACGAAGGCCGGCACCAGGATCGACAAGGGCGCCTGATCGGCACTGGGAATGTCGGTGCGCTTGGACAGCCGCATGAACAGGTCCAGATCCGATTGTCGGGTCTGCCCCAGCATGAAGTCCTTCATCGGCACCTGGGCACGGGCAATGGCATCCTGGGCACTGAGCTGTTCGTTCAGGTAGGGCTGCACGGCGGTGGTGTTGATGCGGTCGAACACCGGCGCCATGATGAACAGCGAGAGAAACAGCGCCATGCCCACCAGCACCTGGTTGGACGGCGTGGTCTGCAGGCCCAGCGCCTGACGCAGGATGGCGAAGACGATGACGATGCGGGTGAAGCTGGTCATCAGCATGACGAACGCCGGGATGAAGCTCAGCGCCGTCATGATCAGCAGGATCTGCAGGCTGACCGAATATTCCTGCTGACCCTGGCCGTTGGTGCTCAGGGTGATGGCAGGAATCGACAGCGGATTCGGCTGGCCAGCCTGCTGCGCCAGCGCCAGGGGCGCGAACAACAGCACGGCCAGGCCCAGCAGCCAGCCCAGGGTGCGTCCCAGACCGGCCGGTAGACGCGAGGGGATCATGGTTTCGCCTTGGGATCGCGGCTGATGAGTTCCAGCAGGCGCTGGGCGAATTCCGGCGCCGGTGCCTCGGTCTCGCCGAGGCGCACCGGCTCGCACAGGCTGTGCAGTGGCGTGATCCGCCCGCCAGCGACGCCGATCAGCAGCTGCTCCTGACCGACCTGCACCAGCACCAGCCGCTCGCGCGGGCCCAGGTGCTGGGTGGAGATCACCTTGATCACCTGCTGGCCACGCGGCCCCTGCTGCTGCACCCGGCGCACCAGCCAGGCCAGACCGAGGATCAGCGCGATCACCAGGAGCAGCCCGAGCAGCAGCTGGCCGACCTGAGCCCCCACATCCAGCCCCGGCGAGGTGGCTTCGGCGGCACGCGCGGTCAGGGGCAGGAGACCCAACGGCAGGAGCAGACTCTTCATGGATCACCGCAGCTTCTTGATACGTTCCGTGGGGCTGATGACGTCGGTCAGGCGGATCCCGAACTTCTCGTTCACCACCACCACTTCACCGTGGGCGATCAGCGTACCATTCACCAGCACGTCCAGCGGCTCGCCAGCCAGACGGTCGAGCTCGATGACCGAGCCCTGGTTGAGTTGCAGCAGGTTGCGGATGGAGATGTCGGTGTGGCCGACCTCCATGGAGATGGTCACCGGGATGTCCAGGATCACATCCAGGTTGGGACCTTCCATGCCAGTCACTGCCAAACCCCCGCTGCTCTGACCAAATTCTTCCACCGGCGCCTTGGGCGGCTTGGGGGCTTCGACCTGGGTGCCCTGCGCCATCAGGGCGTCGATGTCGTCCTGGCTGGCGTCACCGGCTTCGGCCAGGGCCGCGGCCCACTCGTCCGCCAGGGCTTGTTCTTCGGGGTTGTCTGCCATCATCTGGGTCTCGTGCTAGGCCGGGCCTCGGCCCGGACAAGAAAACGGTTGTCGCTCAGCGGCTGCGGCTGACCGGTTCGAGAATCTGCAGGGCCAGGTTGCCCTTGCGCGCGCCCATCTTGACCTTGAAGGTGGGCATGCCGTTGGCTCGCATGAGCATCTCGTCCGGCATTTCCACCGGAATCACGTCGCCGGGCTGCATGTTGAGGATATCGCGGAGTTTGAGTTGGCGCCGGACAACCGTCGCCTCCAGTGGGACGCGCACATCGAGCAGGTCCTCGCGCAGGGCCTTGACCCAGCGTTCGTCCTGGTCGTCCACGTCCGACTGGAAACCGGCGTCGAGCATCTCGCGGATCGGCTCGATCATCGAATAGGGCATGGTCACGTGCAGTTCGCCGCCGCCGCCATCCAGTTCGATGTTGAAGGTGCTCACCACCACCACTTCGCTGGGGCTGACGATGTTGGCCAGCGCCGGGTTGACCTCGGAGTTCATGTATTCGAACTGGCAGTCGAGCATGGCGCCCCAGGCTTCCTTGAGGTCGACGAAGCACTGGTCGAGCACCATGCGCACCACGCGCAGTTCGGTGGGGGTGAATTCACGGCCCTCGATCTTGGCGTGGCGGCCGTCACCGCCAAAGAAGTTGTCCACCAGCTTGAACACCAGCCGGGCATCGAGGATGAACAGCGCGGTCCCGCGCAGCGGCTTCATCTTGACCATGTTGAGGCTGGTGGGGACATACAGCGAATGGATGTACTCGCCGAACTTGGTGACCTGCACCCCGCCCACGGAGACGTCCGCCGAACGCCGCAACAGGTTGAACATGCTGACCCGGGTGTAGCGGGCGAAGCGTTCGTTGATCATCTCCAGGGTCGGCATGCGTCCGCGGACGATGCGATCCTGGCTGGTGAGGTCATAGCCCTTGATGGTGCCCGGCTCGGCGTCGGTCTCGGTCTCGACGATGCCATCGTCGACCCCGTGCAGCAGGGCATCGATTTCATCCTGAGAGAGCAGATCTTGCACGGCCATGGCGTTACCTATTGCAGGACGAGATTGGTGAACAATACCTGTTCGATGGCAGTCTGGCCGGTCAGTTTCTTCGCCAGCTCCTGAACCTTGCTGGTGGCCTGCTGGCGCAGCATCTCCTTGCCCACCGGCGTCAGCAGGCTATTGAAGTCCTGCCCGGAAAACAGCATCACCAGCTGATTGCGGACCTGCGGCAGCTGCGCCTTGAGCGCATCCATCTGCGCCTGGTCGCGCCCCATCAGGGTCACCGTGACCTGCATGTAGCGCTGGCGACCCTCGGCGTTGTAATTGACCACGAAGGCCGGTACCAGCGCCTGGTAGACCGCCGCCAGGTGCACGGGTGCCGCCGGAGCGGCCGGCGCGGCGTGCTCGGGCTCGGCGCTCTTCTTGCCGAGCAGGAACCAGGTCGCGCCCACCGAGGCGCCAATGACCAGCAGCAGGGCCACGACGATGATGATGATGAGTTTGAGCTTGCCCTTGCCCTTGCCTTCCGCGGCTGCACCCTCTGCCGCAGGGGCCTGCTTCTTCGCCATAAGTGCTCGACCGAATCCTGTGCTGCGCGTCACCCCTGTTGGGTGACGCAGCTAACCTATTGATACGAAGGGGATATAGCAGGTGCGGCCGAGGCTGTCACCTGGCAGCCGGCGGCCCGTCACGCGTAGTAGTCGACCAGACTGCGCGCTGCGAGCGTCGCCGAGCCACGGGTTTCGGCGACATTCGCCACCGCTTCGTCCTCGCTCCCACCCGCGCCACGGCTACCGCGACGCGAATTATCGCTCTGGCCACCCTGCTGCGATTGCTGCCAGGCCTGACCGGACGACTGATCGGAAACGTTGACGTTGGCGAGGTTCATGCCCTGCTGGGCGAAGAGTTCGCGCAGGCGCTGGCTGCCGTTGTCCAGCGCCTCGCGCACGTCGGCGTGGGGACTGGCGAAGGTGACCTGGGTCTGGTCCTGGGTCATGTCGATCCGCACCTCCAGCTTGCCCAGTTGCGCCGGCTCCATCTGGATGTCGGCGGTCTTGAGATTCTGGCTGGACATCCACATGACCTTGTCGACCACCGCCTCGCTGAAGTTGCCTGCCTGCGGACTGAGCGGCTGGCCAGGCACCGTGGCCGTGACCGGGCGAGCAGTCGCAGCGGGCGTGCTGAGGGCTTGAGACAGGGCGGTAAGTTTGTCGGCGAAGGCATCGGCCTTGCTCGGTACCGCCGCGTCCTGCCCGTCGCCCTTGTCCAGGGTCGCAGCCAGGGCCGCGCTGGCCGCCTGATCCGCCGCCGGAGCAGGGGCGCCATCAGCCGGCAGCAAGCCTTGCAGCTGGGTGGCCGCCAGGTTGTTGGCGTTGGTGGCGGCCTTGGCGGCGTCACCCTGTGCCTGGGGAGCCTGGCCCAGCAGTTGCGCCAGACCGTCGTCCGCGGCCTGCTGCTCGCCAGCCTTGGCCGGGGTCGCCGTCGCGCCCGTCCCCGCCCCGGTGGCGGTCGCCTGGGCGGCGGTAGCCACGGCAGCGCCCAGCAGCGCCGCCGGATCCAGGGCCTGGGTGGTGGCGGTGGCCGCCGCTTCCGCCGCCGTCCCGGTCGGCAGCTGAGGCGTAGGGGCAGGCGTGGCCACGGGTTGCGGGAACTGACCGGTCATGCCGAACATGAACAGCGGATCCAGCAGCGCATCGACGGGCGCCTTGGCGTCTTCGCCCTGGGCCACCGGCAAGGTCTTGCCGCTGTCGTCGGTAGCGGCTGCCGACTGCTCGCCGCTCTTGGCGGCGCTGTCGGCCTGGGACTTGGCGTCCGCGGTGCGGTCGTCATCACCGGAGCGCTTCACTCGGTCATCGCCGTCCCGGGCCCGCCCGGGTTCGTTCTTGCGCGCCTGGGTCGGGGCCTTGCTGTCGCTGGTGTCGCGCGGCTTTTCGCTGCGCACCGGCTCACGCGGCTGCTCCTGGGCGAAGACATCGGCGAACCGTTCCTGGGCTGCCGGGCGATCCTGGGAAGGGGTCTTGGCCGCCGCCCGGCCGGTGCCGGCTGGAGAGGTGGCGGTATTCAAAAGGAAATCGGGCACGACGGCCATGGAGAGCTCCGAACGACGGGTTTCCGGGTATCTAGCAAGTTGCGCGCCAGCCAGAAACGCCAGCGCTTTGACGAGGTCAGCCCGCGTAGCGTTGCCGCTCGACCCTGAACAGGATGCGGACGATGGCGAATTCGCGCTCCATGGCGGAAACGCCCATGGCCAGTTCGGCGGTGGTCGCCCGGCGCCGCGCACCCTCCTCCACGTCCCGACACAGCTGCGCCAGGGGCGCGGCACCCATGTTGCCGGCGCTACCCTTGAAGCTGTGCGCCAGCTGGCGGACCTGTTCGGCATCGCCACCGATCACGCTGCGCTTGAGTTCGGCGATGCGTTCCTCGCAGTCGAGCAGAAAGGTTTCGATGAGATCGACGTACTCCTCCTCCATGCAGTCGCGCAGGGCGGCGAGCGTTTCCGGATCGAGATGGGAGGAAAACATCGGCATTCTCACTGACAAGAAAGGGAACGAAGGCGGGGCCCGGCCTAGATATAGGTCGAGCGCGCCCGCTGGGCGTATTCGTCCATCTGTTTCTGTTCGCGCTTGTCCTCTACCTGGCGCTGCTCCTGGCGATAGCGCTCGACCAGCTTGCGCAGGCCTTCGAGGCGGGCATAGCGCTCCTGCCACTGGGTACGCGCCTTGGCCACCACGTCGCGGTGCCACTGGGCGTTGCGCTCCTGCTGGCCGATCGCCTCTTCCAGCTGGCTGAGGAAGCGTTGATAGCCGATCAGCCACTGCCCGGTGACACCACGGCTGCCATTGACCACCAGGCGCTGCTGGTAATCCTCCCTATAGCGCTGCAATTCACCCAGCTTGAACTCGGCCTGGGCCAGTTGCTGCTGGCATTGTCCCAGGCGCTGGGCGGCGTCACGCTCGTCGCGTTCGCTCATCTCCACCACCGGACCCAGACGCTCGGCTCTGCCTTTCATGATCTATCAGCCTCCCAATACGGCTTGGAGATTGGCGGAACTCTGCTCCAGCGATTCGCTTTCGCGCAGACCCTGGCGCAGGAACTGCTGCATGGGCGCATAGCGGGCGATCGCCAGATCGGTTTCGGCATTCCCGCCGGGCACATAGGCACCGACGCTGAGCAGGTCCTTGGCCTGCTGATAGAGCGACCAGAGCTGCTTGACGCGCTGGGCGTTGCGCAGGTGCTCCGGGCTGACCACCTGGGGCATGACCCGGCTGATGGACGCCTCGATGTCGATCGCCGGATAGTGCCCTTCCTCGGCCAGCCGCCGCGACAGCACGAAGTGACCATCCAGCACGCCGCGCGCCGAGTCGGCGATGGGATCCTGCTGGTCGTCGCCTTCCGAGAGCACAGTATAAAACGCCGTGATCGAACCCCCACCTTTTTCTGCGTTGCCGGCCCGTTCCACCAGGCGCGGCAGCTTGGCGAACACCGACGGCGGGTAGCCCTTGGTCGCCGGCGGCTCGCCGATGGCCAGGGCGATCTCCCGCTGCGCCTGGGCATAGCGGGTTAGCGAATCCATCAGCAGGAGCACGTTCTTGCCCTTGTCGCGAAAGTATTCGGCGATGCGGGTGCAGTACATGGCTGCACGCAGGCGCAGCAGGGGCGCATCGTCCGCCGGGGAGGCCACGACCACCGCTCGCTTGATGCCCTCCTCGCCAAGGATGTGCTCGATGAATTCCTTCACCTCGCGACCCCGCTCGCCGATCAGCCCGACCACGATGATCTCGGCCTTGGTCAGCCGGGTCATCATGCCGAGCAGCACGCTCTTGCCCACGCCGGTACCGGCGAACAGGCCGAGACGCTGGCCGCGACCTACCGTCAACAAACCGTTGATGCTGCGGATGCCGACATCCAGGGGCTCGCTAATGGGCTCGCGCTTGAGCGGGTTGATGGTGGGACCGTCCATCGGTACCCAGTCTTCGGCGCGCATGCGGCCCTTGCCGTCCAGGGCGTTGCCCAGCCCATCCAGCACACGTCCCAGCATCGACATGCCCATCGGCAGGCGGCCGGTATCCGGCACCGGCACCACCCGGGCGCCGGGCGCGATGCCGGCCAGGCTGCCCACCGGCATGAGAAAGGTCTTGTTGCCGTTGAAGCCCATCACCTCGGCTTCGACTTCCACCGGCTGGTAGCCACCGCCATTGATCAGCCGGCAGCGGCTGCCGACGGCGGCGCGCAGGCCTTCGGCCTCCAAGGTCAGACCGACCATGCGCAGCAGGCGGCCTTCGATCACCGGCTGCTGCTCGACCCGGATGGCTTCATCGTAACCGCTGAGGCGGCGTTCGAAACTCAGACGCTCAAGACGCATGGGAGGCATCCTCGATGTCGATGTGCAGATCGGCTTCCTGGGGCTGGGTCGCCTGGTAGCGCTGCTGCTCGGCCAGTTGGGTCAGCGCCTGGGTCAGGCGGGTCTCGATGCTGGCATCGATGACGCTGCTCTCGGTCTCGATCCGGCAACCGCCAGGCATCAGGGTCTCGTCCTCAAGGATGCGCCATTTTTCCTCGTGGCGGTCACGCAAGGCCTTCATCAGCTCGAAGTCCTGGGGGCTGACCTGGATGCGGATGTTCTCGGCACCCATGGGCAGCAGCTTCAGCGCCGTGCGCACCACCTGAACCAACTG
This sequence comes from Pseudomonas sp. AS2.8, assembly GCF_014190935.1. NCBI lineage: Bacteria > Pseudomonadati > Pseudomonadota > Gammaproteobacteria > Pseudomonadales > Pseudomonadaceae > Pseudomonas > Pseudomonas sp. AS2.8. Next base: position 484,057 of record NZ_JACHVV010000001.1, on the reverse strand, counting down.
ACTGGAGTCTAGCGTGAGTTCGCGCTGGATGACTTCGCGGGTGATATGCCGGACCAGCTGCACCATGCCGGCTTCCAGGGCCAGGTCCTGCTCGCCGATGGGATCGAGCAGATGGCTCATCAGGGTTTCCAGACTGGCCAGCCGGGCGGTGAGGGCCGCCTCGGCTTCCTGGCGCGCCTTGAGCTGACCGGCGTGGTAGCCGTCGCGCTCGCCAGTGCCGAAGCCCTCGTTGTAGGCCTCCTGGCGGATCGCCTCCAGCTCTTCGAGGGTGATCGGCTGGACCTCTTCGACCGGAACCTCTTCGATCTGGGGCTCCGGCTGGGGCTCGGGCTCGGCTGCAGCGGGTACAGGGATTTCTGCAGGCGCGTCGAAACTGTCGAAGGCTGGCAGTCGCCAGACGTCGAAGGCTTCCAGATCCCGCGCCCTGATCAGTTCGCTCGCCGCTTCTTTGCTCATTACCTGTCCGTCAGAAAACCGCTACTGACCAGACCCTAGCAAAGCACAGGCCAATCCCGAAAAGCCGTCAGACCATTTCCTCGCCACCCTTGCCACCCAGCACGATCTCGCCGGCGTCGGCCATGCGGCGGGCCACGGCGAGCACCTCTTTCTGCGCCCCCTCCACCTCGGACAGTCGCACCGGCCCCTTGGCTTCCAGGTCGTCGCGCAGCAGTTCGGCCGCGCGCTTGGACATGTTGCGGAAGAATTTCTCCTTGATGCCGTCGTCGGCGCCCTTGAGCGCCAGCACCAGCACATCGGAGGAGACCTCGCGCAAGAGCGCCTGGATGCCGCGGTCGTCGACATCGGACAGGTTGTCGAAGACGAACATCAGGTCCTCGATCTGCCCCGACAGATCCTGGTCCGCGTCGCGGATCGCGTCCATCAGCGGGCCTTCGACCGAGCTGTCCAGGTAGTTCATGATGTCGGCGGCACGCTTCACGCCGCCCAGGGCGGTACGGGTGGTGCTGGCGCTGCCGGAGAACTGCTTCTCGAGGATCAGGTTCAGCTCCTTGAGCGCCGCCGGTTGCACGGTGTTCAGCGAGGAGACGCGCAGGACGATGTCCAGGCGCACCTTGTGATCGAAGTGGCCAAGGACTTCGGCCGCCTGGTCGGGATCCAGGTAGGCCACCACGATGGCCTGGATCTGCGGGTGCTCGTAGCGGATCACGTCCGCCACCGCCCGTGGCTCCATCCACTTCAGGCTGTCCAGACCGCTGGTATTGCCACCCAGCAGGATCCGGTCGATCAGGCCGCTGGCCTTGTCCTCGCCCAGGGCCTGGGTGAGCATCTTGCGGATATAGCCGTCGGCGCCCACGCCCAGACTGGTCTGGTCGCCCACCACCTCGATGAAGTCGCCCAGCACCCGCTCGACCTGCTCGCGGTTGACGTTGCGCATCTGGGCCATGGCGGTACCGACCTTCTGCACCTCCTTGGGTCCCATGTGGCGCAGGATCTGCGCGGCATCGGCTTCGCCCAGCGACAGGAGGAAGATCGCGGCCTTCTCTACCTTGGAAAGTTGCGCTTCATTCGTCGCCATTGATCCAATCCTTCACTACCTGGGCGACACGGCCCGGATCATCGTTGACCAGCTGCTTGATGGCGGTCAGTTGAGCGTCATAGCCCTCGCTCGGACTCGGCAGCAACAGCGGCGCCGGACCGGCCAGACTCACCTTGTCGTCGGCCAGATCGTCCGACAGCCCATCCAGACCGCCGGCACCCAGGGCACCGGCACCACCGGCAGCGGCCAGGGCGGCGGCGTCCTTGGTGTTGCCGCCGGACAGATTCTTCAGCACCGGACGCAGCACCCCAAAGACTAGCACCAGGATGAAGAGGACGCCGAGGGCCTGCTTGACCACGCCCCAGAACCAGGGCTGCTGGTAGAAGGGAATGCTCTCGATCTCTTCCTGCTGCACCGGGGCGAAGGGCGCGTTGATCACGCTCACGCTGTCGCCACGGCTGGCGTCGAAGCCCACGGCATCCTGCACCAGACGGGTGAAGCGAGCCAGGTCTTCGGTGGTCCAGGGTTGATGGCTGACCTTGCCGGCCGCATCGACCTTGACCTGATCGTCCAGCACCACCGCGACGGAAAGCCGACGCAGACGGCCCTGCTGCTGACGGGTATAGCTGATGCTGCGGTCCAGTTCGTAGTTACGGGTGTTCTGCTCGCGCTTGTCGGTCGGGTACGGCAGGGTCGCCGGCAGGCTGGTCTTGCTGTCGTAGATGTACTGGTCGTTGGCGTCACGCAGCGGCTGGCCGGGAGCGATGTAGTTGGCACCGCCACCCTGGGCACCGGCCTTCTCCGGCGTCGAGGACGGACCGGGCGGCTGGTTGGACAGTGCACCCGGCACGCCCTGGGCGCCGCCGCCGGAAGTCTGACGCTGCTCGCTGTTCTGCTGCTCGCTGCGCAGGGCCGGCTGATCCGGATTGAACTGCTCGGAGGTCGACTCCACAGCATTGAAGTCCACGTCGGCGGCCACTTCGGCCTTGAAGCGGCCGTTGCCCAGCACCGGCTGCATGATGTTCTGCACGCGCTGGGTCAGGGAGCCTTCCATCTTGCGGGTGTAGTCCAGTTGCTTGCCGGCGATCGACAGCTCGGAGAGATTCTGCTGGTCGGACAGCAGCTGGCCCTTCTGGTCGACGATGGTGACCTGGGACTTGTCCAGTTCCGGCACGCTGGTAGCGACCAGATTGATGATGGCCATGACCTGACCGGCATCCAGGGTACGGCCGGGATACATTTCGACCAGGACCGAGGCGCTCGGCTTGCGCTCGTCACGGACGAACACCGAACTCTTCGGGATCGCCAGGTGTACCCGGGCGCCCTTGATGTTGTTGAGGCTGGAGATGGTCCGGGCCAGTTCGCCTTCCAGGCTGCGACGATAGTTGGCCGCTTCCATGAACTGGCTGGTGCCCAGCGGCTGCTCCTTGTCCAGCAGCTCGAAGCCGACGTTGCCATCGGAGGCGGTGATGCCGGCCGCGGCCATCTTCATGCGCGCCCGGCCGAGGTCATCGGACTTGACCAGCAGGGCACCGGAATTCGGATCGACCTTGTAGCCGATGTCGGCCGCGCCCAGGGCCTGCAGCACCTGGTTGGCGTCCAGGCCGTTCATGCTGGTGTACAGCGGCCGATAGTCCGGCTGCTGGGTCCAGAGCACCACGGCAAAGCCCAGGGCGACGCTGGCGGCCAGGCCGATCAGCAGCCCCATCTGCCGCAGCAGCGGCATGTCGGACAGGTTGTCGAGAAAGCTGAGACCCAGCAGCGACTTCTTGGGCTTGTCTTCAGCCTCGGGCTTGGTCGTCGGGACGGGTGCGTTGGTAAGAGCTTCAGCCATTTTCTAGACCGTCCTCAAATCGACATTTGCATGATGTCTTGGTACGCCTGAACGAACTTGTTGCGTACCTGGGTCAAGGCCTGCACGGAGACGCTGGCCTTCTGCGAAGCGATCATGACTTGAGTGAGGTCGACGCCACCCTGTCCCAGCTCGAAGGCCTTGGCCATCTCGCCAGCGGTCTGCTGGGTCTCGTTGACGGAGCCCACGGCCTTGCTGAGCATGTCGGCGAAGCTCGGACCCTGGACCTGTTCCGCGCCGGCAGCCGGAGCTACGACGGCTTTCGACCGGGCCATGGCTTCGGTCTGCATGGAACGCATTTCCAGCATCAACCGATTGAACTCGACACCTTGAACCATTTGCTCTGCTCCTCTGGCACGGGAAATTGACGCCGTACCCACTCGTGTCAGAGATAGAGCAATGCCTGTGCCAGATCCTAAAAATCCAGCTAAAACAGTGGTTTGGGAAAAAGGTGCAGAGAGGCGGCTAAAGTTTGCCGAAAATCAGTCGACGCTGAGCAGGTCGCGGTTGCGCTGCAGCAGGGCCTTGCCGATGCCCTTGACCTCGAGCAGCTCGTCCACCGAGGCAAAGGCGCCATGGGCTTGGCGATGGTCGACGATCGCCTGTGCCTTGACCGCCCCTATTCCCCGCAGCCGTTGCAGCGCGGTGACGTCGGCGACATTGATGTTCAGGGGTGCCAGGCTGACACTCGAGGCAGGCTTGGTTGCAGCACCCGTGCCAGACTCACAGGCATTGGCCCAGGGACCGAACAGGGCCAGCAACGTCACTATCCAGATGAATCTCATAGAGGAACCTCCTTGTTCCGCCGTTTGATTCGGAGAGCTTAACGCAAAGGCTCAGGCGGTCAACTCACCAGCGACCCTGCCTGGGCACGCTCGGTCCTGAGCGCCAGCAGGGTCTGGCGAACACCCTGGCGCCAGTCGCTGGGCGGGATGCCGAAGTGCTGCTCCAGTGCGCTGGAATCCAGCATGGAATAGGCCGGACGCTTGGCCAGGGTGGGAAATTCGGAAGTGGCGATGCCGGTGATGAGCGGCGCCCGCTCCAGCATGCCCAGCTCCTGGCCGGCATCGATGATGTAGCGCGCGAAGTCGCACCAGCTCAGGCCGCTGTCGCCGCCGAAGTGATAGAGGCCATAGGCCGTCTGCTCAGGCCGAGCTTCGGCCTGGACGGCGATCTGCAACAGCGCGTCGGCGATGTGACCGGCGTAGGTCGGGCAACCCACCTGGTCGCTCACCACCCGCAGTTCGTCGCGATCGGCGGCGAGACGCAGCATGGTCTTGAGGAAATTGTTGCAATGCTCGCTGAACACCCAGGCCGTTCTCAGCACCACCGAGCGCGGACAGGCGGAAAGCACGCGGTTCTCCCCTTCCAGCTTGGTCATGCCGTAGACCCCGGACGGACTGACCGGATCCTCGACCTGATAGGGTTCGGTGGCGGTACCGTCGAACACATAGTCGGTGGACAGGTGCAGCAGGGCGATACCGGCGGCACCGCAGGCCTGGGCAAGCACCGCAGGGCCTTCGATATTGCCGCGGGCGGCGATCTCGGGCTCCTGCTCGGCCTTGTCGACCGCCGTGTAGGCGGCCGCATTGATCACGACGTCCGGAGCGAACCGCTCGAGATGGCTGGTTACCGAGCCTTCGTCAGCGATATCCAGAGTGGCACGTCCATGGGCCTCCCATGCCAGTTCTGAACGCTGAAGACGATCGGTCAGACAGCGTCCGACCTGACCGTTAGCTCCGGTAACCAGTATCTTCATCTATACAGCTCCGCCAATCGAAGGCCTTGTGCATCTTTGGCGGACAGGATGGGATCCGTTACCCGCCAGTCGATATTCAGATCCGGATCATTCCAGATCAAAGACCCTTCATCAGAAGGATCGTAATAATCTGTGCACTTGTATTCAAAATCGGCGGTTTCCGACAGCACCACGAAGCCGTGGGCCAGGCCCGGCGGTATCCAGAGCTGGCGCTTGTTGTCTTCCGAGAGGATCTCGGCGACCACGTTGCCGAAGGTGGGCGAACCGCGACGGATGTCGACGGCCACGTCCAGCACTTCGCCGCGCACGACGCGCACCAGCTTGCCTTGCGGCTTGCTGCGCTGGAAATGCAGACCACGCAGCACGTTCCGGGCGGAACGCGAATGGTTGTCCTGCACGAACGGCAGGGTAATCCCCGCCTGCTGGGCATAGCGCTCCGCCTGGAAGGACTCCAGGAAGAAGCCGCGGTCGTCACCGAAGACCTTGGGTTCGATCAGCTTGACGTCCGGGATCGCGGTGTCGAAGACCTGCATCAGTCCTGCTCCTTGCACAGCCGCGCCAGGTACTGGCCGTAACCGGTCTTGCTCAGGGCTTCAGCCTGCATGGCCATCTGCTCGCAGGTGATCCAGCCTTTTTGGAAGGCGATCTCTTCGAGGCAGGCGACCTTCAGACCCTGGCGCTTCTCGATGGTCTGGACGAAGTGGCCGGCTTCCAGCAGGGCGTCGTGGGTACCGGTGTCCAGCCAGGCGAAACCGCGGCCCAGCAGGGAAACGTTCAGCGAGCCACGGCGCAGGTACTCGTTGTTGACGTCGGTGATTTCCAGCTCGCCACGGGGCGACGGCTTGATGTTGGCGGCGATGTCCAGCACGTCGTTGTCGTAGAAATACAGACCGGTGACGGCATAGTTGGACTTCGGCTTCTTGGGCTTCTCCTCGATGCTCAGGGCCTTGCCCTGCTCGTCGAACTCAACCACACCGAAACGCTCGGGGTCGGCTACGTAGTAGCCGAAGACGGTGGCACCCTTGTCCACGCTGGCAGCCTTGAGCAGCGTTTCGCTGAAGTGCTGGCCATAGAAGATGTTGTCGCCGAGGACCAGACAGACGTTGTCATCGCCGACGAATTCGCGACCGATGATGAAGGCCTGGGCCAGGCCGTCCGGGCTGGGCTGCTCGGCATAGCTCAGCTGCATGCCGAAGTGGCTGCCGTCGCCGAGCATGCGCTGGAAGCCGGGCAGGTCGGCCGGCGTCGAGATGATCAGGACTTCCTGGATACCGGCCAGCATCAGCACGGACAGCGGATAGTAGATCATGGGCTTGTCGTAGATCGGCAGCGACTGCTTGGACACGCCCAGGGTAATGGGGTGCAAACGGGTACCGGAGCCACCGGCCAGCAGAATTCCCTTGTATTTGCTCATGGCAATCGTCCTCTGAAAATTGACTGTTGCTGTCGGTCGGACACGCCCGCGGGCGTGTCCGCGATAGGATCGTTAAACGGCTTCGCCGAGACGCTCGAGGCGGTAGGCGCCGGACAGTACCCGCTGCCACCACTCACGATTGTTCAGGTACCAGGTTACGGTCTTGCGCATGCCGGTCTCGAAGGTCTCTGCCGGCGTCCAGCCCAGCTCGCGGCCGATCTTGCTGGCGTCGATCGCGTATCTCATGTCGTGACCGGGACGGTCCTTGACGAAGGTGATCAGGTCGCGATAGCGCTCGACACCCTCGGGCTTCTGCGGAGCCAGCTCTTCGAGCAGGTCACAGATGGTCTCGACGACCTGCAGGTTGCGCTTCTCGTTGTGACCACCGATGTTGTAGGTCTCGCCGACCTCGCCCTGGGTCACCACGGTATAGAGGGCGCGGGCATGATCTTCGACGAACAGCCAGTCACGTACCTGGGAGCCGTCGCCATAGATCGGCAGCGGCTTGCCATGGATGGCATTGAGGATGACGTGGGGGATCAGCTTCTCGGGGAAGTGATAGGGGCCGTAGTTGTTCGAGCAGTTGGTCACCAGCACCGGCAGACCGTAGGTCCGACCCCAGGCACGTACCAGATGGTCGCTGCCGGCCTTGCTGGCCGAATAGGGCGAGCTCGGGGAATAGGGCGTGGTCTCGGTGAAAAGGTCGTCGGTGCCGTGCAGGTCGCCGTATACCTCGTCGGTGGAGATGTGATGGAAACGGAAGGCCGCCTTGGCGTCCGGCGCCAGGTCGTTCCAGTAGGCACGGGTCACCTCGAGGATGACGCCGGTGCCGACCACGTTGGTCTGGATGAAGGCGGCAGGGCCCTCGATGGAGCGGTCCACGTGGGACTCGGCAGCCAGGTGCATGACCACGTCGGGCTGGAAGGACGCGAAGACCTGCTGCAGGGCGGCGAAGTCGCAGATGTCCACCTGGTGGAATTCGTAGCGGTCGGAGTCGGCGACTTCGGCCAGGGAATCCACGTTACCGGCGTACGTCAGCTTGTCGACGTTGGCAACCTTGCATTGGGTCTCGTTGATAAGAAAACGTACCACGGCGGAACCAATGAAACCCGCGCCACCTGTTACCAGTACCTTCATCCTGAATCCTGCCTATATCGATTTGTACATCATCGCGCCCGGCGCTGCGGGCGAGACATCGGAGGACGGCGCAGCCATCCCTGGCTTGGGTCACAGCCACGGCTATGTACCCAAAGACCTGAGTTAAACAGTGGCAGGAAAAGAAAGTTCAGCCTACCGCTGGGCGGCTGCCGCTTCTGTGCTCGGCTTCAAATCCAGGCTGAAAGAAAGCGCGGACGGGATCACTCGATGGATCTCTTGCCGTGTAGCCAGTCGACGATGTCGCCCTCTGGCGAATAGCCGGCGACGGTGTCGCGCAGCAGTTGCCGGACGCGGAGGTAATCACCCGAATCGATCGCGCGACTCAGCTCGACCAGGGCTGCGCGGAACGCATCCCAGGCCAGGAAGTCTTCGCTGGCGCGCATGATCTTCGGGTGGGAGGTCGGACTCACGTCGTCACCGATGAGCAACTCTTCATAGAGTTTTTCACCGGGTCGCAGCCCGGTGAACTCGATGGCGACATCGCCGTGGGGATTGGCCGGCGAGCGCACACTCAGACCCGACAGCTTGATCATCTGCTCGGCCAGCTCGACGATGCGCACCGGCTCGCCCATGTCCAGCACGAAGACGTCCCCGCCCTCGCCCATGGCGCCCGCCTGGATGACCAGCTGGGCGGCCTCGGTGATGGTCATGAAGAAACGCGTGATCTTGGGATGGGTGACGGTAACCGGCCCACCCTTGCGGATCTGGGTCCTGAACAAGGGGATGACCGAACCGGACGAGCCCAGCACATTGCCGAATCTCACCATGGTGAAGCGGGTGCGATTGACCTGATGGATACCGTCCGTTTGCCCGTGCAGCACGGGCGCCGCCTCGCGACTCAGGGCCTGCAGGATCATCTCGGCCAGGCGCTTGGTACTGCCCATGATATTGGTGGGCCGTACCGCCTTGTCGGTGGAGATCAGCACGAAACTGGTCACGCCGGCCTGGATGGCCGCCTGGGCGGCATTGAGGGTGCCCAGGACGTTGTTGCCGAAACCCTCGGCGATGTTGTGCTCGACCATGGGCACGTGCTTGTAGGCCGCCGCATGGTAGAAGGTGGCCACCTTCCAGTGCCGCATCACCTGCAAGAGCAGCGGCGCATTGCGAATGGAGCCCAGCACCGGCACCAGGGTGACCGGCAGGGCTTCGCGCTGGATATAGGTCTCCAGCTCACGATGGATGCTGTAGAGGTTGAATTCGGCGTGGTCGAGCAGGATCAGGGTGCGCGGCTTCTGGCCGATGATCTGCCGGCACAGCTCGGAGCCGATGGACCCCCCTGCCCCAGTGACCATCACCACCTGACCGGTGATGCAACGGGCGAACAGCTCGGGCCGGGGTGTGACCGGATCCCGTCCCAGCAGGTCGGCGATGTCGACCTCCTGGAGGTCGTCCACCTGTACCTTGCCGCAGGCCAGATCGCTGATCCGCGGCACGGTTCTGACGTGCAACGGATAGGGCTCCAGCAGACCGAGCACCTCACGGCGCCGCGCCCGGGTAGCGGACGGGATCGCCAGGAGGATCTCCTCGGCTCCCGTCTCGTCGATCATCTGCTGGATGTGCTTGGGGGTATAGACCTTGAGCCCGGCGATGATGCGATTGGCGATGCTCTTGTCATCGTCGATGAAGGCCACCGGACGCATGGCTCGGCCCATGCGTAGCGCCGCGACCAGCTGGTTGCCCGCCGAGCCGGCGCCATAGATGGCGACCCGCGGCAGTTCGTCCGGCTGCTTGATGAAGGGCACGGTGATGGCGCGATACCAGTCGCCCAGAAAATACTGGCGCAGCGCGAGACGCAGGCCGCCGATGAGGATCAGGCTGACGATCCAGTAGTTGAAGATCATCGAACGCGGGACGATCTCCGGCAGATCGCGATACCAGTAGATGACTACCGACAGCAGCAGCGTCGACAGCGTCACCGCCTTGGCGATGGCGATCAGGGCGTCGTTGCCCAGGTAGCGCATGACCGCGCGGTACATGCCGAAGCGGATGAACAGGGGGATGGCGATGGCCGGCGCGGTGATGAACAGCCAGGCATGTCCGCTGAAGGGCTCGATCATCTGCACGGACCCCAGGCGCAGATAGAAGGCCAACCAGAGCGAGAGCCAGATCAGCAACAGGTCGACCGCGACCTGGATGACTCTCTTGGTACGCCGGTTCAGCTTGACCAGATGGTCACGCAACATGTCAGTGTCCCTAATCCCTGAATCCGGTGGACTGCGCAGCCATGGCTACCTCATCGGTCCCAGCATGGTATCGAAGGGCCAGGCAAAGCAAGGGCCCATAGGCAAGCAAGAGCCCCAGTATGGCACTTAAAAGCCCCAGCCCCACCAGCAAAGCGATAGGCAGCAACCAGCACAGGTTGATGGCGAGTACCGCCAGGGTCACCGGGCGATGAGCGCCATGCCGACGGGAGGCCCACTGGTAGGCGTGGGTGCGATGGGCCTCGTAGGGCTTCTTGCCCCGGCTCAGCCGCCGCGACAGCGTCCAGGTCGCATCGACCACGAAGACACCGAGCAGGATCAGCCAGGCCCAGAAAAGCGACAGCTCGACCAACGCCGCCTGCAACGACAGCATGCCGAGGATCAAGCCGAGAAAGCCACTGCCGACATCGCCCATGAAGATGCGCGCCGGCGGGAAGTTCCAGCACAGGAACCCCCCCACGGCTGCGGCCAGCAGCAGGGGCGCGCCTAGCAAGACGCCATGGCCGGTCACGGCATAGATCAGCGCCATGCCCAGACAGACGGCGAGCGCTTCGCCGCCGGCGATACCGTCGATGCCGTCCATGAAGTTGTAGAGGTTGAGCAGCCAGACCAGATAGAGAACGCCAAGAACCGTCACCAGCCAGCCGGGTAGCCCCAGAACAGCGGACAGCTGCGCAGGAAGCGCGCCATAGCCGCCCAGCCACAGCAGCGCAGCGACGGCAGCTAGGAAATGACCGAGCAGGCGCCAGCCGGCGCCCACGTGCCGGTGATCGTCGACGAAGCCGAGCACCGCCACCAGCAGCCCCGCCCCTATCAGGACGCCGCAGGAAGCCGGATCGAGCTGTCCCAGCAGGCGCAGCACGGCACAACCGAGCACGAACACTAGGACGATCGCCAGGCCGCCGCCACGGGGCGTCGCCACCTGGTGCGAACTGCGCGCATTGGGTTCGTCGAGCAGGCCACCGGACAGGGCGTAGCGGCGCAGCGCCGCCGTGCCCAGCCAGCTGCAGCCGCCGGCCAGCAGCAACAGGAGCAGCATCATCGCCGTCCCTCCGCGCCGGCCCGTTGCGCCCCTAGCGCACGCAAGGCGACTCGCGCCGACAGCGGCGGCCGCCAGCCGAGCAAGGTCTTGGTGGGCTGGATGTCGACCTGCAGCGAACCACAGAGACGTTGCGCCACCTCGCCCCGCCCCAGCAACCTGGCGCCCCATTCGAGCCAGGTGGACGGAACGGCGATCAGCCGGGATTTCCGACCCAGGCCTTCGGCCAGCAATTCGAGCAGCTCGGCGGTGGAAAGATCTTCATCGTCGCTGACCAGGAGGATGGCACCGGCCGCCCTGGGCGCCGCGATGCACAGGATCAACAGATCGAGCAGATTCTCCAGCGCGAGCAGACTGCGCCTGTTGTGCCGAACGCCCCCCAGGGGCAGCGGCACGCCCCGCGCCAGGGTATCCAGCAGGCGGGCCACATTGGCCTTTACCCCGGGCCCGTAGATCAGCGGTGGACGCACGATGACCACTTCCAGTCCGGTCTCGGCCATCAGCGCCAGCAGCTGCTGCTCGGCGGCCGCCTTGGAGCGTGCATAGGCATCGGTGGGTGCCGGAAGATCGTCAGCGCGAAAGGACTTGCCGGGAAGGGTCCAGTCACCATTGACCTTGATGCTGCTGACAAAGATGAAGCGACGGACGCCGGCAGCCAGGGCGTCTCGGGCCAGCTTGAGGGTTGCCGCCCGATTCACCTCATCGTAGCAAGCCTCGCTGACCACGCCTGGCTGCTCGCCCAGCTGATGGACCCGAGCGGCGAGATGGATGACGGTATCCACCCCTGCCAGGGTCTCGGACCAGTCGGTATCGGCGGACAACTCCCGGATCACCGGAATCACCGCGCCCGAGGCGGCGGCCGGCTGGCGCTGCGCGGCGACCACCGGATACCCTTTGGCCTGAAGCTGCCGAACCAGGGCCGCGCCGACGAAGCCCCCCGCCCCTGTCACCAGAATCTTGCGTTCCATCAATGCGTTGCGCCGTGCCAGTCAGCCAGGAAAGGGCGCTTATGGTAAGACATTGCCCCGCAAGGGCCTAGCCACGCAAAACGCAGGCATAAAAAAGCCCGCCGAACCTGGGCTCGGCGGGCCGAAAAACTTGAGAAGCTTAGAAGGTCTTGGCGGAAGCCTGGACTTCAACGGCCTGGAAGCGAGCAGCCGGCTGGGCAACGTAGTGGCGCGAGAAGCTCTCGACGCGCTGAGCGGGCTGCAGGAACAGAGCAACCATCCAGCTACCGGCCAGGGCGGCTACAGCCAGGAAAGGATGACCGAGGTGCATGCTGGTGAAGCAGGCGGCGATACCGATCCAGATGAAAAGATAGTGGCGCATGACAACTTCCTCACTCGGCGTGGACTACGAGGTCACCCAAGACCTTATGTGAAGGAAGTCTCATACAAAAATCGGAACCCGTCTACAAAAATATCAAAACGGCTTGACTTTTTTTGTAAACGTCAAAATAACGCTATAAGCCTGATAAACAACGCTTTTTTGACGACTTTGGGCTAGCCAGAAAAATAAGGAAAATCTGCCACTTGCCGGACAGGCAAGGAAAAGGCAGGCATTAGCGACGGCTTTATGACTCAAGCTCGTTGACCCTGTCCCGCAGCTCCTTGCCGGGCTTGAAGTGCGGAACGAACTTGCCGTCCAGTAGCACCGATTCGCCGGTCTTGGGATTGCGTCCCGTACGGGGTTCGCGATAGTGCAGTGAGAAGCTGCCGAAGCCCCGGATCTCGATACGGTCCCCGGTGGAAAGTGCCTGGGCCATCTGCTCCAGCATGGTCTTGATCGCCAGCTCGACATCCCTGGACGACAACTGCCCCTGATAGGAAACGATGCGCTCGATCAACTCCGACTTGGTCATGGATTTTTTCCTTCGTTATCAAGCGGCTAGATCACCTCAAAGAGCTTTTAGCACGCTGGCGGATTTTTGAAAAGTCAAGCGGACGACTTTGATCCCGGCAACTTTTTACGGGTCATGACCTCCCCGCCCACTTTTCGCCAGGCAAAAAAAAGCGACCCCGGAGGGTCGCCTTTCACTCAAGCTCGAACTTAGTTCTGGCTTTCCATCTGCGCCTTGATCAGGTCGCCGATGGTGGTGGGGCCAGCAGCAGGCTCTTGCTTGCTACGCAGGGAGCTCATGGCTTCCTTCTCATCGTCGACGTCCTTGGACTTGACGGAGAGGCTGATCACGCGGCTCTTGCGATCGATGCTGATGATCTTGGCTTCGACTTCGTCGCCTTCCTTCAGCACGTTACGGGCGTCTTCGACGCGATCACGACTGATTTCGGACGCCTTCAGGACGCCTTCGATCTCGTTGGCCAGGGTGATGACGGCGCCCTTGGCATCCACTTCCTTGACGGTACCGCGCACGATGGTGCCTTTCTCGTTCAGGGAGGCGTAGTTGGAGAACGGATCGTCTTCCAGCTGCTTGATGCCCAGGGAGATGCGCTCGCGCTCCGGGTCGACCGACAGGATCACGGTGTCCAGCTCGTCACCCTTCTTGAAGCGACGCACGGCTTCTTCGCCGGTTTCGTTCCAGGAGATGTCGGACAGGTGTACCAGGCCGTCGATGCCGCCTTCCAGACCAATGAAGATACCGAAATCGGTGATCGACTTGATGGTGCCGGAGATGCGGTCGCCCTTGTTGAACTGACCCGAGAACTCTTCCCACGGGTTAGCGCGGCACTGCTTGATGCCCAGGGAGATACGACGACGCTCTTCGTCGATATCCAGGACCATGACTTCCACTTCGTCGCCGACCTGAACGACCTTGGACGGGTGGATGTTCTTGTTGGTCCAATCCATTTCGGACACGTGCACCAGGCCTTCCACGCCCTCTTCCAGCTCGGCGAAGCAGCCGTAGTCGGTAAGGTTGGTGACGCGCGCCTGAACGCGGGTGCCTTCCGGGTAACGGGCCTTGATGGCGACCCACGGATCTTCGCCCAGCTGCTTCAGACCCAGGGAGACGCGGTTGCGCTCACGGTCGAACTTCAGCACCTTGACGTCGATCTCGTCGCCGACGTTGACGATTTCCGACGGATGCTTGATGCGCTTCCAGGCCATGTCGGTGATGTGCAGCAGGCCGTCTACGCCGCCCAGGTCGACGAACGCACCGTAGTCGGTGAGGTTCTTGACGATACCCTTGACTTGCTGGCCTTCCTGCAGGGATTCCAGCAGAGCTTCACGCTCGGCGCTGTTCTCGGCTTCCAGGACGCTACGACGGGAAACGACAACGTTGTTGCGCTTCTGGTCCAGCTTGATGACCTTGAACTCGAGTTCCTTGCCTTCCAGGTGAGTGGTGTCACGCACCGGACGGACATCGACCAGGGAGCCCGGCAGGAACGCGCGGATGCCGCTGACGTCGACGGTGAAACCGCCCTTGACCTTGCCGTTGATGACACCCTTGACCACTTCGTCGGCGCTGAACGCGGCTTCCAGGACCAGCCAGGACTCGGCGCGCTTGGCCTTTTCGCGAGACACTTTGGTTTCGCCGAAACCGTCTTCGACGGCATCCAGGGCTACGTGGACTTCGTCACCCACGTTGATGGTCAGCTCGCCTTGTTCGTTGTAGAACTGCTCGAGCGGAACCAGGCCTTCGGATTTCAGGCCGGTATCGACCACAACCCAGTCGCCATCGATCGACACCACGGTGCCGACGATGATGGCGCCCGGCTGCATGTCGAGGGATTTCAGACTTTCTTCAAAGAGTTCTGCGAAGCTTTCGCTCATGTTCATACCTGTTGTATGGATACCCGATGTATCCGGCTACCGCATGACCAGCCCATGCGGGGTGAGTGGTTACCATCCGGCTGCCGGGATGCGACTGGTTCCCGGCAGCTTTCACCGACGACTCGGATGAGTCTCGGCCTTCATCCCGCCAGGTCGCGTTCGGCGGCCAGGGTCAGGATGCGTTCCAATACCTGTTGTATGGAGAGATGCGTGGAATCCAGCTCGACGGCGTCGTCGGCCGGCTTGAGCGGAGCAACGCTACGCTGACTATCGCGGGCGTCCCGCTCACGGATCTCTTCCAGGAGGGCAGGCAAGCTAACATTTTCGCCCTTCTGCTTCAACTGAAGATAACGCCTCTGTGCCCGTTCCTCGGCACCGGCGGTCAGAAAGATCTTCAGCTCGGCATCCGGAAACACCACGGTGCCCATGTCCCGACCATCGGCGACCAGACCGGGCGCCTCGCGGAACGCCTGCTGGCGCTGCAGCAGGGCATCGCGGACGGCGGGCAGGGTGGCGACCTGGGAGGCGCCGGCGCCGACTTCCTCGGTACGGATGACGTCGGTGACATCCTCGCCTTCGAGGATGATGCGCTGGCCGTGCTCATGCCCGGCAAGGAACTGGACGTCCAGATGGGCCGCCAGCAACTTGAGCGACTCCTCGTTGGTGTAGTCCACGCCATGGTTGCGGGCAGCGAAGGCCAGCAGGCGGTAGAGCGCGCCGGAATCCAGCAGGTTCCAGCCCAGCTGGCGGGCGACCAGCGCCGCAAGGGTGCCCTTCCCCGAACCGCCGGGGCCATCGAGGGTGATGACGGGTGCGGTACTGCTCATGAGTGCCCCTCCGTAAGAGATTGATGGACGACGACCTGGGCGCCGGCCTGGGTACGACTGGCGAGGATGCGCCCGAAATATTCGCGCGCGCCACGCGCATGGGTCAGCACCTCCATGAGGAACTGACCATCGCCGGCCTGGATGGCGCCACGCAGTTCGTCGAGATCGGCGCGATAGGTGTCCAGGGCCTGCAGCACGGCTTCGCGATTGGCGATGAAGATGTCGTGCCACATGGTCGGATCACTGCCGGCGATGCGGGTGAAGTCGCGGAAACCGCCGGCAGCGTAATGGAAGATCTCGCGGTTTTCGCTGCGCTTGGCCAGGGAATCCACCAGATTGAAGGCCAGCAGGTGCGGCAGGTGGCTGGTGGCGGCGAGGACCTGGTCGTGATGCTCGACGGTCATGTGCTCGACATCAGCCCCTATGGCGCGCCAGAGCTGGTCGACCTTGTCCAGATCGGCCGCCAGGGTCTCTTCCAGGGGCGTGAGGATGACCTTGTGCCGGTTGAACAGCGCCGCATTGGCCGCGGTGACGCCACTGCGCTCGGAGCCGGCGATGGGATGACCCGGCACGAAGCGCAGCGACTGGCCGGCGAAGGCCTGGCGAGCGGCGCGCACCACGTTACCCTTGGCGCTGCCGACGTCGGTGAGGATGGCACCCTGCAGCGGCAAGGCCGCAAGATCGGCCAGCACCCGTTCCATGGCCAGGATGGGCACGGCGAGCTGGATGACGTCGGCACCCGGGCAGGCATCACCGAGGTCGGCGACGCAGCGGTCGACGACGCCCAGTTCGACCGCCAGCCGGCGGGTCTCGGGATCGCGATCGACCCCGACGACCTCACGGCAGAGCCCACTGGCGCGGGCGCCCTTGGCGAAGGAGCCGCCGATCAGGCCCAGGCCGACAACGACGAGACGTTCGATCAGGGGGTTGGCCACTTCAGCCACGACCCAGGACCTTGCTCAGCGCCGCCAGGAAACGGGCGTTTTCCGCATCGGTGCCGATGGAGACGCGCAGGAAGGTCGGCATGCCATAGCCGGCGACGGGTCGCACGATGACACCCTCCTGCAGCAATCCCTGGTTGATCGGCGCGGCGTCGCGCCCCAGGTCCACGGCGATGAAATTGCCACGGGAGGGAATCCACTTGAGGTCCAGTTCGCGGAAACCGGCTTCCAGCTGGGCCATGCCGGCATCGTTGAGGGCCCGGCTGCGGGCCAGGTAGTCGCTGTCGGCCAGGGCCGCACAGGCCGCGGCCTGGGCCAGGCTGTTGACGTTGAACGGCTGGCGTACCCGATTGAGGACGTCGGCCACGGTCGGCGAGGAGAAGGCATAGCCGACGCGCAGGGCGGCCAGGCCATAGGCCTTGGAGAAGGTCCGCGAGACGATGAGGTTGGGGTACTGGGCCAGGAACGCCAGGCCGTCCGGCAGCTCGTCGCCCTCGGCGTATTCGATGTAGGCCTCGTCCAGCACCACCAGGACGTGTTCGGGTACGCGGGCGAGGAAGCGGGCCAGCGCCTCGCTGTCGAACCAGGTACCCGTGGGGTTGTTGGGGTTGGCGACAAAGACCACCCGGGTATCGGCATCGATGGCGGCGAGCATGGCGTCGAGGTCATGCCCGTAGTCCTTGGCCGGGACGCTGCGGCCTTCGGCACCGATCGCCAGGGTCACCAGCGGATAGACGGCGAAGGCGTGCTCGCTGAACACGGCGTTGTAGCCGGGCGCCAGGTAGGCACGGGCGACCAGCTCGAGGATGTCGTTGGAGCCGTTGCCCAGGGTGATGCCCTGGGCCGCCACGCCGAACCTCTGGCTCAGGGCCTGCTTGAGATCGAAACCGCCGCCATCGGGATAGCGGGTCAGCTCGGCCAGTTCGGCGCGAATGGCTTCGAGGGCCTTGGCGCTGGGGCCGAGCGGGTTCTCGTTGCTGGCGAGCTTGACGATGCTGGCAGGCGCCATGCCCAGTTCACGGGCCAGTTCATCGACGGGCTTGCCGGGCACGTAGGGCGAAAGTTTCTGTACGCCGGGAAGGGCTTGTGCCAGGAAATCGCAGCTCATGGAGACCTCTTCAACTTGCGATGACGACGGCTGGGCCGCCGAAAATGGGCGCCATCTTAAAGCCAAGGCGGGTCGCGGACCAATCGAAGTTGCGCCTGCGCGACGGAAAGCCCCTAGCTGATGGCGCTGTAACGCCCCGGCCGATGGTTGATCGCCAGGGTCAGATTGAGGATCACGGCGCCCAGGATCGAGACGAGGATGGCGCCGGGCTCGACGACCCACAGCGCCAGCAGGACGATCAGGCAATCGATGCCCATCTGCACCTTGCCCGCGCGCCAGCCATAGCGCTGCTGCAGATAGAGCACGGCGATGTTGATGCCGCCCAGGCTGGCCTGATGACGGAATAGGATCAGCAGCCCCACGCCCATCAGTACGCCGCCCACCACGGCGGCATAGAGGGGTTGCAGGGCACTGAAGGCGATGAAGTGCGGGGTCAACTCGGTCAGCAGCGACACCAGGGTCACGGCCGCCAGGGTCCGCAAGGTAAAGGCCCAGCCCATGCGCCGCACGGCCAGCCAGTAGAACGGCAGGTTGATAAGGAAGAAGGCCTGACCGAAGGAAAGGCGCGTGCCGTACTGGGCAAGAAAGGCCAGGCCCGCGGTACCGCCGGTGAGCAGGCCGGCCTGGCGATAGAGATTGACCGCCAGGGCGATCATCAGGGTCGCGCTGAGCAGGGCCAGCACGTCTTCGAGCAGGTTGTGCCGCTGGGGAGTCACGGAGGTCATGGGGGCCATCCTGGCGCGCGGGGGAAGCCGACCCCAAAGACGGGATCGGCCGGGAGGCTGTCAGCCGAGTTCGGCCAGCAGCTTCTCCCACTCCTTGGTTTCCTTCTTGGAGGGCGCACCCAGCAGCTCGACCGCCTGGCGCAGGCGGAAGCGAGTGAGGTCCGGACCGAGGATTTCCATGGCATCCAGCACCGAGACCGAACTGGCCTGGCCGGTGATGGCGGCGAACAGCAGCGGCATGACGTCGCGCAGCTTGAGCTGCTGGTGCTCGGCGACCGCCTGGATCACCGCGGTGATGCGCTCCTTGTCCCACTGGCGCAGGGCTTCGAGCTTCCACAGCAGCAGCTGCATGACCAGGCGGACCTGGTCGGCGGACAGCTTCTTGTGCTGGAACAGCGCCGGATCCAGATTCAGGGCGCCGCTGAAGAAGAAGCCGGCCAGCGGGGCGATCTGACTGAAGGTCTCGACCCGCTGCTGCACCAGCGGGGCGATCTTGAGCAGGTACTCGGGATTGAGCGCCCACTGCTGCACCTCGGCGGCGAAGCGCTCGGGGCTCAGCTCGCGCAGCCACTGGCCGTTGAGCCAGGAGAGCTTCTCGACGTCGAAGATCGGACCGCCCAGGGAGACGCGCTGGAGGTCGAAATGCTCGACCATCTCGTCCAGGGTGAATTTCTCGCGCTCGTCGGGCATGGACCAGCCCATGCGACCGAGGTAGTTGAGCATGGCTTCGGGCAGGTAGCCCATGCGCTGATAGAAGGTCACCGAGGTGGGGTTCTTGCGCTTGGAGAGCTTGCTCTTGTCGGGATTGCGCAGCAGTGGCATGTAGCACAGCTGCGGCTGCTCCCAGCCGAAGTATTCGTAGAGCTTGATCAGCTTGGGCGCCGAGGGCAGCCACTCTTCGCCGCGCAGGACGTGGGTGATGCCCATCAGGTGGTCGTCGACCACGTTGGCGAGGAAGTAGGTGGGCAGGCCGTCGGCCTTCATCAGCACCTGCATGTCCATGCGATCCCAGGGGATCTCGACATCGCCGCGCAGCAGGTCGGGGACGACGCAGACGCCCTCCTCCGGCACCTTCATGCGGATCACATAGGGCTGACCGGCGTCCAGGCGCTGCTGCACCTCTTCCCGGGACAGGCGCAGGCCGCGCCCGTCGTAGCGTGGGGTCTCGCCGCGCGCCTGCTGTTCGGCGCGCATCTGGTCGAGTTCTTCCGGGGTGGCGAAACAGAGGAAGGCATGACCCTTCTCCACCAGCTCCCGGGCGTACTTCCAGTAGATCTCGCCGCGCTCGCTCTGCCGATAGGGACCGTGCGGGCCACCGACGTCCGGGCCCTCGTCCCATTCGATGCCCAGCCAGCGCAGGGCGTCGTAGATCTGCTGTTCGGATTCGCGGGTCGAGCGGACCTGGTCGGTATCCTCGATGCGCAGAATGAACTGACCGCCGTGCTGACGGGCAAAGCAGAGGTTGAACAGGGCAATATAGGCGGTACCGACATGCGGGTCGCCGGTGGGCGACGGCGCGATGCGCGTGCGAACGGTGGTCATCGGCTTTCTCGAGAAACGCGAAGGGGCAAAGGCGGAATGGTAGCAGCGCCGGGGCCGGCGCTGCCAGTTGGGCCATAGCCTCAGACTTGCACGAGACGCTCGCGCAGGGCCTGGATCTCGTCGCGCAGCTGGGCGGCGGACTCGAACTGCAGGTCGCGCGCCAGTTGCAGCATCTTCTCTTCGAGCTGGCGGATGCGCTTGCCGATCTCGCTCGGCGAGCGCAGTTCGGCGGCGTATTCGCCCTGGTCCTCGGCGGCCTTGGCCACTCGGCGCTTGCCCTTGGCACCCGGGGCCGCGGCGCCTTCCATGATGTCGCGGATGTCCTTCTTGATGCCCTGGGGCACGATGCCGTGTTCTTCGTTGAAGGCCAGCTGCTTGTTGCGTCGCCGTTCGGTCTCGTCGATGGCGCGCTGCATGGAGCCGGTCATGTTGTCGGCATAGAGGATGGCCTTGCCGTTGAGGTTGCGCGCGGCCCGGCCGATGGTCTGGATCAGCGAACGCTCGGAACGCAGGAAGCCTTCCTTGTCGGCGTCGAGCACCGCCACCAGGGAGACTTCCGGCATGTCCAGGCCTTCGCGCAGCAGGTTGATGCCTACCAGGACGTCGAAGGTGCCCAGGCGCAGGTCGCGGATGATCTCCACCCGCTCCACGGTGTCGATGTCGGAGTGCAGGTAGCGCACCCGCACATCGTGGTCGGCCAGGTAGTCGGTCAGGTCCTCGGCCATGCGCTTGGTCAGGGTGGTACAGAGCACCCGCTCCTCCTGGGCCACCCGCAGGCGGATCTCGGAGAGCAGGTCGTCCACCTGGGTGGTGGCCGGACGGATCTCGATGATCGGATCGACCAGGCCGGTGGGTCGCACCACCTGCTCGACCACGCGGCCGGCGTGCTCTTCCTCGTAGGGACCGGGGGTGGCCGAGACGAAGATGGTCTGGGGCGCCCCGGCTTCCCACTCCTCGAACTTCAGAGGCCGGTTGTCCAGCGCCGAGGGCAGGCGGAAGCCGTACTCGACCAAGGTTTCCTTGCGCGAGCGGTCGCCCTTGAACATGGCGCCGATCTGCGGAACGGTGACGTGGGATTCGTCGATCACCAGCAGGGCATTGCTCGGCAGATAGTCATAGAGGGTCGGCGGCGGCTCGCCCGGACCACGCCCGGACAGGTAGCGGCTGTAGTTCTCGATGCCGTTGCAATAGCCCAGTTCGAGGATCATCTCCAGGTCGAAGCGGGTGCGCTGCTCCAGGCGCTGGGCTTCGAGCAGGCGATTCTGGCTGCGCAGCCATTCCAGGCGATCGGCGAGCTCCAGCTTGATGTTCTCGATGGCGCCCAGCAGGGTCTCGCGCGGGGTGGCGTAGTGGGTCTTGGGATAGAAGGTGAAGCGCGGCAGCTTGCGGATCACCTCGCCAGTCAACGGATCGAAGGCCGACAGGCTTTCCACCTCGTCGTCGAACAGTTCGATGCGCACTGCTTCCAGGTCGGATTCCGCAGGGAAGATGTCGATGACGTCGCCGCGTACCCGGAAGGTCGCGCGGGCGAATTCCATGTCATTGCGGCTGTACTGCAGCTCGGCCAGCCGGCGCAGGATGGTGCGCTGGTCGATGCGGTCGCCGCGATCCAGGTGCAGGACCATCTTCAGGTAGGCCTCGGGACTGCCCAGGCCGTAGATGGAGGACACCGAGGCGACGATGATGGCGTCCTTGCGCTCCAGCAGCGCCTTGGTGGCGGACAGGCGCATCTGCTCGATATGGTCGTTGATGGACGAGTCCTTCTCGATGAAGGTGTCCGACGAGGGCACGTAGGCTTCCGGCTGGTAGTAGTCGTAGTAGGAGACGAAGTACTCCACCGAGTTGTTCGGGAAGAAGGCCTTGAATTCGCCATAGAGCTGGGCGGCCAGGGTCTTGTTCGGCGCCAGCACCATGGTCGGGCGCTGCACCTGGGCGATGACGTTGGCGATGCTGAAGGTCTTGCCCGAGCCGGTCACGCCGAGCAGGGTCTGGTGCGACAGCCCTGCTTCCAGGCCTTCCACCATCTGGCGAATGGCTTCGGGCTGGTCGCCGGCCGGGGTGTAGCGGGTGGAGAGCTGGAATGCGGACATGGCTGCCTCAATAGCGCGGAAATGCACGGACGACACCGCGCCGGCCGGGGGTCGGGGCGATGCGGACGAGGAAAGGACTGGAACCACCCAGATGAGGTCGCAAGCGCCCTTTTGCAATCCGCCTGCGCCGCCGCACGTCAGGAAAACTCCGACGGAGGTCGGGTCGCGATGGCGCCTGCAGGGGGCTATACTTCCGCTTCCTGAGCGTTCCGCCCTTCCCTTCACCCCTCATTCGAGCCCCTGCCCCATGAGTTTGTTCTCCGCCGTCGAAATGGCACCCCGTGACCCCATCCTTGGCCTGAACGAGGCCTATAACGCCGATGCCCGTCCGCACAAGGTCAATCTGGGCGTGGGGGTCTACTACGACGAGCAGGGCCGCATTCCGCTGTTGCGCGCCGTGGCCGAGGCCGAGAAGCAGCGCGTGGCCGCCCAGGCGCCGCGCGGCTACCTGCCCATCGAGGGCATCGCCGCCTACGACCAAGCCGTGCAACACCTGCTGTTCGGTGCCGAGTCGAGCCTGGTGCGCGAAGGCCGCGCCATCACCGTGCAGGCGGTTGGCGGCACCGGTGCGCTGAAGATCGGCGCCGACTTCCTCAAGCGGCTGCTGCCGGATGCCGTGGTCGCCATCAGCGACCCGAGCTGGGAAAACCACCGTGCGCTGTTCGAAAGCGCCGGCTTCCCCGTGCAGAACTATCGCTACTACGACGCCGCCAGCAACGGCCTGAATCGCGAAGGCTTCCTGGCCGATCTCCAGGCGCTGCCGGAGCGCTCGGTGGTGGTGCTGCATGCCTGCTGCCACAACCCCACCGGCGTCGATCTGCAGCCGGCCGACTGGCAGGCGGTGCTGGACGTGGTCAAGGCACGCAACCTGGTGCCCTTCCTCGACATCGCCTACCAGGGCTTTGGCGACGGCATCGAGGAAGACGCCCAGGCGGTACGCCTGTTCGCCGAGTCCGGTCTGACCTTCCTGGTCTCCAGTTCCTTCTCCAAATCCTTCTCGCTGTACGGCGAGCGGGTCGGCGCCCTGACCCTGGTCAGCGAGAGCCGCGAGGAAAGCGCCCGGGTGCTGTCCCAGGTCAAGCGCGTGATCCGCACCAACTACTCCAACCCGCCGACCCATGGCGCCACCATCGTCGCCAGCGTGCTGAGCAATCCCGAATTGCGCGCCCTGTGGGAAGCCGAACTGGGCGAAATGCGCCAGCGCATCCGCGCCATGCGCAACGCCCTGGTGGAAGGCCTGGCCGCCGCTGGCGCCACTCGCGACTTCGCCTTCGTCAACGCCCAGCGTGGCATGTTCTCCTACTCCGGCCTCACCGCCGAGCAGGTCGAGCGGCTGAAAAGCGAATTCGGCATCTATGCGGTCAGCACCGGACGCATCTGCGTAGCGGCGTTGAACGAGCGCAATCTGCCACCGACCGTCCAGGCCATCGCCGCCGTCCTGAAGGGCTAAGACGGCGCTTGCGGCAGCGCCTTTTCGAGACGCTGCCGAGGCTTGACTTCCCGTTATCTATCAGTAAGATACGCTCCGTTGTTCCGCGATAGCTCAGTCGGTAGAGCAAATGACTGTTAATCATTGGGTCCCTGGTTCGAGTCCAGGTCGCGGAGCCAAAATCTGAAAAGCCCGTAGCGGGTAACCGCTACGGGCTTTTTCATGGGCGCAGTTTGCCGGCTACCTGAGTTGGCAGAGGGCCTAGGCGTAGTGCGATTGCCGGCCGGGTAGCGGGCAACTGCGGTGCAACGCCTCCAGATCCCAGGGTTTGGGCAGAAAGGTCGCCCGCGCCGCGCGAGCGGGATTGTCGTCGCAATAGCCCGAGGTGATGACAATGGGCAGATTGGCCTGCCGCCCCCGTGCCTGCAGCGCCAGGTCCACGCCGCTCAGGATTCCCGGCATGCGCACATCGGTGAAGAGCAGATCCAGCTGCGGCTGCTCGTCCTGCAGAAAGGCACAGGCGGCATCGGCACTGCCGAAGGCATGCACCTGATAACCCCACCCCTCGAACAGTTCCTGCAACAGATCCAGCAGGACAGGCTCATCTTCGGCGACCAATACGCGCTGGCGATTCATGAGCGGATCCTGTGATGGTTAAGACGCAATCGTTTGACCATAACGTTTCGCTGCCGTCCTGACTTGTACGACCAAGGGACAGGCTGTACAAGAAAAAGCTCCCCGGGACCGGCCAAAGCCAGCAATTTCGACCCGGGAGGTGCAGGCCTTGTACAGGAAATCACCGTCGAGCCGGGCAGAGCCACCTTTGGTGCCACCATCCGCCCAAGCGAGACGGCTTTGCGTTAAGCTTGCGCCGCCGCCGTCTACCCCGCAGGTCAGAGCCTTGGATCCGTCGTCTCGTCGTCACTGGATCAGCGATCTCAGCAGCAGGATCCGCGCTCGCCCGGCACTGGCCTACAGCCTCGCATTGCTGGCGTTCGGCCTGGCCCTGGCGGCACGCTTCGCCCTGGTGGACGTCCTGATGCAGGGCTTTCCCTACCTGACCTTCTTTCCCGCCGTCATCCTGACCGCCTTCTTCTGCGGCAGCCGCGCCGGCACCCTGTGCGCCGTGCTGTCCGGACTGGCCGCCTGGTACTTCTTCATTCCGCCGGGCTGGACCTTCAACGTCGGCCCCCAGGGTGCCCTGGCGCTGGCCTTCTATGTGGTGATCGTCAGCGTCGACATCGTGCTGATCCACTACATGCACACGGCCAGCGCCCGGCTGCGCGCCGAACAGCAGGTGATCCACGACCTCTACAACGTCCAGACGACGATGTTCCAGGAGTTGCAGCACCGGGTCGCCAACAACATCCAGTTCATCGCCTCGCTGCTCATGCTGCAGCAGCTCAAGTTGCCCGGCGACAGCCAGGCGTCCCAGGCCCTGGAAGAAGCCCGTTCGCGACTGGAGAGCATTTCGCGCATCCACCGGCGCCTGCACGACCCCGCCGATGCCGATCAGCCGGTGGCCCACCACCTGCAGTTGCTGACCAGCGATCTGCTGGCCGCCGCGGGACAGGCCAATGTCTCCTGCGCCATCACCGCCGAACCGCTCAATTTCGACCTCCCCCGCCTGACCACCCTGTCGATGCTGGTGGCCGAGGTGGTGACCAACTCCCTCAAGCACGCCTTCGACGCCAGCCAGCGCGGCCTGATCAGCATCAGCCTGCAGCGCGGCGACGATCAGCGACTGCTGTTGCGTATCGCCGACAACGGTCGGGGCATGCCGCAGCAATTCAATCCGCGCACCAGCCGGCGCCTGGGCTTCAAGATCATCAACAGCCTGGCCGAACAGCTCGGCGGCCAGGCGCACTACCGCAACGACAACGGCACCGTGGTCGAGGTGCAACTGGCAGCCTAGCGATGGCCTCCCCCGGGCCGGGCTAAAACCCTATACAATGCGCGGCTTTTCCAGCCCGGTGCCCCGCCATGACCGCTTTGCCGCCCTGCCCCCTCTGCGCTTCCGAATACACCTACGCCGATGGCGACCAGCTGATCTGCCCGGAATGCGCCCATGAATGGACGCCCGGGGACGCCGGCGCCGCGGACGAGGCCAAGGTGATCCGCGATGCGGTGGGCAATACCCTGCAGGACGGCGATACCGTCAGCGTGATCAAGGACCTCAAGGTCAAGGGCTCGTCGCTGGTGGTCAAGGTCGGCACCAAGGTCAAGAACATCCGCCTGGTAGACGGCGATCACGACATCGACTGCAAGATCGATGGCATAGGTGCGATGAAGCTCAAATCCGAGTTCGTCAAAAAGGTCTGATCGTCGTGCCGGGGTGTTCCCTGGCGGAGCGATGCCCTACCCTTGAGGCTCTTTTTCTCCTGCCAAGGACTCTCCATGTCTCAGCGCTTCCTCCGCTCGGCCCTGTTCCTCGCGCCCCTGCTGCTCGCCGGCCAGGCCTTCGCCCAGTCGGCGCCCGCCAACGCCCAGGAACCCCAGCCGTCGGTCACGGAGAAGTATGGCGACTGGCAGGTGATCTGCCGCATCGCCCGCAACGCGGACCGTTCCGCGCAGCTGTGCGCCATCACCCAGCAGAAGGATAGCGCCAAGGGTCAACGCATGCTGGTCACCGAATTGCGCCCCAATCGTGAAGGCGTGGACGGCATCCTGGTGCTGCCCTTTGGCGTGGCGGTGACCAAGCCGATCTCGTTGCAGATCGACAAGCGCAGCCTGGAGAATCGGCCCTTCCACACCTGCATTCCCCAGGGCTGCGTGGTACCGGTGGAATTCGTCGGTGACGTCTTCAAGCAACTGCAGCGCGGCGGTCGCCTGACCGTGACCACCCCGGTCGCCAATGGCGAGACCGCCAGCGAAAGCCTGTCGCTCAAGGGCTTCTCCAAGGCCTACGACCGCGCCAAGGAACTGACCAAGCCGTTGTAAGGCCCGCTAGTCTGGCGAGGGCGCTGCCGGGTGCTGCGCCGTGCCGCTGGCGGCGGCGCGCTCCACGGCGGCCACCAGCGCCAGGGTGCGGGCGGCATCCTCGGCACTGACCAGGGGCGCCTCCGCGCCCCGCGCGACCCGCACGAAGTGCTCCAACTGCAGACGCAAGGCCTCGTCGGGGGCCGCGGCCCGTACCTCTGTTTCAAGCGGCTGGTGCCAGCCGGCGCCCGGCTCGGCGTAGCGCCAGAGGCGCAGCTGCGGCACGCTCAGGGCGCCTTCGGTGCCGGCGAAGAGATAGCAGGACTGGTCCGGCTGGTGGGGATAGACCGGATTCTCGCCACTGGTGAGCTCCCAGCTCCAAGGCGCGACGGCGCCATCGCTGGCGGTGAGACTGCCCAGGGCGCCGCTTTCGAATTGCAGGCTGATCACGGCGCTGTCGGCATTGGCGTAGCCGCGCAGGGCGTTGTCGGCGAAGGCCTGGACCTGGCGTACCTCACCGCAGAGATGACGCAGCAGGTCGAGGTCGTGGACCAAATTGGTGAGCAGCATCCCGGCCCCCGCTTCGCGGCGCCAGGCACTCTCGAAATAGCTCTCAGGCTTCTGCAGTTGCCACAGCGCGGTGACGGTGACCAGGCGGCCAAGCGCACCCTGGCGCAACAATTCATGAGCCTTGGCGATCAGCGGATTGTGGCGACGATGATGCCCGACTAGCAGGGGCACGCGACGGTCGCGCTGGGCGTGCAGCAGCTGAGCCACCTCTGCTGACGTCGTCCCCACGGGCTTCTCCAGCAGCACCGGGATGCCGAGGGCCAGGCAATCCAGCGCGGTGGCGACGTGCAGGGCATTGGGATTGGCGACGATCACCGCTTCTGGGCGCACGCTTTCCAGCAGCTGCCGATGATCGCGGAAATGCGGCACGGCCCACTGCGCGGCCAGTTCCGCTGCCGCCGGATCGGGGTCGGCCAGGGCGCACAGCCGGGCACTCGGCACGGATTGAAGATGATGCAGGTGCTGGCGGCCCATGTTGCCGGCGCCAATGAGGGCGATGCGCAAGGCAGCGACCATGGAGGAACCCCTTGTTGTGGTTGCCGAGGTCTCTCGACTCTAGGGGACGTCCGGTCGAAGGCGCTACTGCACCGGCAGGAAATTGATGAACAGCAGACTCTGGGCGTAGTTGACGCCAATGCGCCGATAGCGCTCGTCGAGCAACTGGGCGAGCAGATCCAGGCGGGCGACGATCTTGCCGAATTCGGTGGCGAAGCTGAGGTTGCTGCCCTCCTCCGAGATCTCGTTGGCGAACAGCAGCGGTTCGCCCTCGGCGTTCTTGCGCTGGCCGAGCAGCCAGGTGGCCTTCTCGATGTTGCGCGCGGCATTGTTGACGAAGCGCGCATCCACCACGTCGGTGATGTAGAACTCGGTGCGATTGCCGTGGGCGGCGATGATCATGCTGCCGATGGCATAGATGAAGGCGCCGACCCGGTCGCCGCGGTAGTCATCGCCCAGCACGTAGCTCAGCGCCGCCACGTCCTTGCGTCCGTCCAGTGCGGGCAGGCTGCGTCGCTGTTCGATGGCGAGGCGGATCTCGCGTTCGGCGCTGGCGGCATCGGGCAGGCCGGTCTTCTTCCATTCGGCCGGATTGCGCAGGTAGAGCTTGTTCATCAGCCGATAGAGACTCTGCAGATTGGCCTGCATGGCGAGGGTAGCCATGCGGTCGGAGCTGGTCTGCAGGAATTCGCTGGGGCGGGTCTTGCCGAATTGCCGGGCGATGTCCTGGGCGGACTGGCTGGTGCAACCGGCCAGGCTCGCGAGGAGGCCAATCACACACCCGAGACGGGCGACGGCTGTGAAGGTGGAGGCAGGCATGGGGACTTCGGCGGCTAAGGGCAGCCGAAGGGTAAGGCCTTCCCTGGCCGGCCTGCTGTGCGGCAGGCCAAGGAATGGGCTTTTCTAGCGGTCAGCTGTTGGTGGGGAAAGCAAATAGCCGTGCCGCCTCGCTGTCACGAGTGAAGCTGCAGGTGTTGTTATCGGAGGTAGCTCCCACCGTTGATATCAAGCGTTGCACCGTTCAACGAGCGCTGTGACGCTCGTAGAACAAAGGCTACCAACTCGGCAAGTTCTTCCAGCGCAACGGCCTGGCCTATCGGAATATCCCGCGTCACAGCTGCCTGACCGTGAATCGCCATGAAGCTTTCCGCCATTTCGGTACCCACCCAGCCAGGCGCTATGGCTACTGCAGTGATCCCGTCTGCGCCGAATGAGGTAGCAATAGACTTGGTCAGATTGATGAGTGCCGCCTTCGACGCCCCATACTGCATGGCATCAGCGGAATAGCCCCGCTGTCCTGCCCGGCTTGCCATATTGACGATGCGGCCACCTCCGGTCGACCTGAAATGGATGATGGCCTCCTTGCATAGGTCCGCAGCGGCAAAGAAATTGATCTGAAACTCTCTTCGCCACGCCTTCTGCCACTCCGCATGGTCAGCCTCCACCGAAACCTCGTTGCGGACCCCTGCATTGTTCACCAAGGCATCTATACGACCCGTGATCGCCATAGCCTGGTGCCACAACTCGCGAGGCTCACCTTCAGTTCCCAGATCGCCGCAAACGAGATGCCCTGCGCCACCGATACTGTCGAGCAGATGCTTGGCGCGGCCTCTGTCGCTACTGTAATGGATGATGACCTCAGCCCCTTGGCCAGCTATCTGCCGAACGATGGCACCGCCAATGTCGCCAGATGCGCCAGTGACCAATACCATCTGACCAAGCAAGGGTTTGTTCATCTTTTTCTCAGGTAATAAGCGTCTGAACAGAAAGCACGCACTGGGTGGCACGCGGCGCCACCAGCCAAGACGGAGTGTGTCCAGCGTTGGCTTGAGCCACAGCCCTCGAGGAAACCCTGCGGGAGGGCAAAGCCTTTAGCTGCCTCAAAAATCAAAACATTGGATAGTGCTGACGCAGCAACGCTGGCGCCGGTGGCGCCAGCGTTGCCACTACCCGTTCGACTCAGCCGTTGCTGGGAAAAGCGAACTGCGAAGCCTCTTGGGCCTCGCGTTGCGGCCAGCGCTGGGTGATGGTCTTACGCCGGGTGTAGAAGCGCACGCCGTCCGGGCCATAGGCGTGGAGGTCGCCGAACAGCGAGCGTTTCCAGCCGCCGAAGCTGTGGTAGGCCACCGGTACCGGCAGGGGAACGTTGATCCCGACCATGCCCACTTCGATCTGGTCGGCGAACAGCCGCGCCGCTTCACCGTCGCGGGTGAAGATGCAGGTGCCATTGCCGTATTCGTGGGCGTTGATCAGGGCGATGCCCTCTTCAAGGCTCTTGACCCGTACCACGCAGAGCACCGGACCAAAGATCTCTTCCTTATAGATACGCATCTCCGGGGTGACCTGATCGAACAGGCAGCCACCGAGGAAGAAGCCTTCCTCATGATCGGCGACCTTGAGGCTGCGGCCGTCCACCACCAGCTTGGCGCCCGCGGCGACGCCTTCGACGACATAGCCGGTGACCTTGTCCAGGTGCGCGCCGGTGACCAGCGGGCCCATGTCCAGGCCGCACTGGGTGCCCGGGCCGACCTTCAGTTTCTCGATCTCCGGCACCAGCCGGGCGATCAGAGCATCGGCGACCTGGTCACCGACGCAGACCGCCACCGAAATGGCCATGCAGCGTTCGCCGCAGGAACCGTAGGCGGCGCCCATCAGCGCATTGACGGTATTGCCGAGGTCGGCGTCGGGCATGACCACCGCATGGTTCTTGGCGCCGCCCAGGGCTTGGACGCGCTTGCCCTTGGCGGTGCCGCGGGCATAGATGTATTCGGCGATGGGGGTGGAGCCGACAAAGCTCAGCGCCTTGACCTCGGGTGCGTCGATCAGGCCGTCCACGGCTTCCTTGTCGCCATGCACCACGTTGAGTACGCCCTTGGGTAGCCCGGCTTCCTCGAACAGCTGGGCAATGGCCAGGGTGGAGCTGGGATCGCGCTCGCTGGGTTTCAAGATGAAGGTGTTGCCGCAGGCGATGGCCAGCGGATACATCCACAGCGGCACCATGGCCGGGAAGTTGAAGGGAGTGATGCCGGCCACCACGCCCAGGGGCTGGAAATCGGACCAGGTATCGATGCTGGGACCGGCGTTGCGGTTGTATTCGCCCTTGAGCAACTCGGGGGCGGCGGTGGCGTATTCGACGTTCTCGATGCCACGGCGCAATTCGCCGGCGGCGTCTTCCAGGGTCTTGCCGTGTTCTTCGCTGATCAGCTGCACCAGGCGCTCTTCATTGCCTTCCAGCAGCTGTTTGAAGCGGAACAGCACCTGGGCGCGCTTGGCCGGCGGGGTGTTGCGCCAGGCCGGAAAGGCGCCTTGGGCGGCATCGATGGCCTGTTGCAGGGTAGCCGCGTCGGCCAGGGGCACTTCGCGGATCACCGCGCCGGTGGAGGGGTTGTAGACCGGCGCGTGGCGGCTGCCACCGTCGACCAGCTGGCCGCCGATGAGATGCTTGAGGCTCATGAAGGGACTCCTTGTACCAGGGATGGGCGCCTCCTATGGGAAGCGCCGGAAAGGGGATCAGTCGAGACGATTGAGGATGTCGCCCACCGCGGCGAAAACGCGATCCAGGTCTTCGATCCTGGCGTTGAAGGTGGGCCCGAATTGCAGGGTGTCGCCACCGAAGCGGACATAGAAGCCGGCCTTCCACAGGGCGATGCCGGCCTCGAACGGACGGATCACCGCATCACCGTCACGGGGAGCGATTTGCAGCGCGCCAGCCAGACCGCAGTTGCGAATGTCCACCACGTGCTTGGCGCCCTTGAGGCCATGCAGCGAGGCTTCGAACTTGGGCGCCAGCTCGGCCGCCTGTTGCACCAGGTTCTCCCGCTCCATCAGCTCCAGCGCGGCCAGGCCCGCGGCGCAGGCCACCGGATGGGCCGAGTAGGTGTAGCCATGGGGGAATTCCACCATATGCTCGGGCGTGGCCTGGTTCATGAAGGTGTCGTAGATGGCACTGCTGGCGATCACCGCGCCCAGGGGCACGGCACCGTTGGTGACCTGCTTGGCCACGTTCATGAGGTCCGGCGTCACGCCGAAGAATTCGGCGCCGGTATGACGACCCATGCGGCCGAAGGCGGTGATGACCTCGTCGAAGATCAGCAGGATGTCGTGCTGGGTGCAGATCTCGCGCAGGCGCTGCAGATAGCCCACCGGCGGCACGATCACCCCGGCCGAACCGGACATGGGCTCGACAATGACGGCCGCGATGTTGGAGGCATCGTGCAGCTCGATCAGCTTGAGCAGCTCGTTGGCCAGCTCCACGCCGCCGGTCTCGGCCATGCCCCGGGTGAAGGCCATGCCGGGCTGCAGGGTATGCGGCAGGTGGTCGACGTCCATGAAGGAGCCGTACATTTTGCGGTTGCCGCCGATGCCGCCCAGGCTGGTGCCGGCGATGTTGACGCCGTGGTAGCCGCGGGCCCGGCCGATCAGCTTGGTCTTGGCCGGCTGGCCCTTGATGCGCCAGTAGGCCCGCGCCAGCTTGACCGAGGTGTCGGCGCTTTCGGAGCCCGAGCCGGTGAAGAAGACGTGGTCGAGACCGGCCGGGGTCAGCTCGGCCATCTTCTCCGCCAGCTGGAAGGACAGCGGATGGCCGTACTGGAAGCCCGGCGAATAGTCGAGGGTGCCCAGCTGCCGCGCCACGGCCTCCTGGATC
The DNA here is from genome assembly GCF_014190935.1 of Pseudomonas sp. AS2.8. Taxonomy (NCBI): domain Bacteria; kingdom Pseudomonadati; phylum Pseudomonadota; class Gammaproteobacteria; order Pseudomonadales; family Pseudomonadaceae; genus Pseudomonas; species Pseudomonas sp. AS2.8. The sequence goes on along the minus strand of NZ_JACHVV010000001.1, from coordinate 452,119 downwards.
TCCTTGCGCGAGTGACCGGCGCCACAGGTCCAGAGTCCGGAGAGGCTGTCATAGATGCGCCGACCCTGATCGTCGATCAGCCAGCTGCCCTCGGCGGCCACCACGATGCGCGGATCCTTCTGGAAGGCGCGATTGGCGGTGAAGGGCATCCAGTGGGCACGCAGATTGAGCTGGGCAGCGACGGGCGGGGAAACGGTCAGCGGCTGGTTCATGACGGGGTCTCGGGCGGTGACATTGAGCCTGCAGAGTGCGCCGAGTTTTACGTGAGTTAAATGGTTTTTTTCTCACGCTTGGATTCTATAAAAATCACGTTAATCACCCGTTCCTCCGTCAAAAAAATTTTTTGTCGGCTGGGTAACCGTCTTTTTTTCTTCACAAAACAAGGTTTTACCCTCCATGCCCGAGCTGCTTCCCGGAGGTTTTGCCGCGGCGTCGAGGATCAGCCCCGTTGACAGTCCGATCTCCCCGCTCCAATCTGCATGCAGCGCTGAATACAACAACACACACAAAAAAGCTTTTTTGCCTCCTGCCTATAACAATCGTCCAAATGGAGTAGCAGCTATGGCTCGGCGTCTTACGTGTTCGCAATCCTTTCGTGCAGTCCTGGGCAGTCTGGCAGTTGCCAGCGCCCTCCTCTGGCAACCGGTCGCCCAGGCTGAACAGGCCGGTGTGTGGCAACAGGTTCAAAAAGCGGGCGTCCTGAAATGCGGTGCGGCTGTCGCAGCGCCCTATGTGATGCGGGATGCCGCCTCGGCGAAATACAGCGGCTACTTCGTTGATCTCTGCCGGGATTTCGGCGAGCGAGTGCTCAAGGTCAAGGTCGAGTTCGTCGACACCAACTGGGACAACTTGGTGGCCGGCTTGCAGGGCGGCAAGTGGGATCTGGCCATGGCGCTCAATCAGACGCCGGAGCGCGCACTGGCGGTAGCCTTCAGCACGGCGGCGACCGACTATCAGGTGTCTCTGCTGGTCAACAAGGACAACCCCAAGTTTGCCAATGCAGGCGACATCCTGGCTGACATCGACAAGCCGGGAGTGACGTTCGCCGTGATGTCAGGTACAGCCCAAGACAAGGCCATCTCGGCGGTCGTCAAGCAGGGCACCATCATGCGCCTGCCCGGCATGGACGAGACACGCCTGGCCGTGATGTCGCGGCGTGCCGATGTGCTGGTCGACGCCAGCGATACCAATCACCTCTTCGCGGTCGCCAATCCGACGTGGGCGCGGGAGATATTGCCCAAGCCAGCACTGGCAAAACAGGGCGTGGCCTTTGGTGTACGTCGCGACATCTCCTGGGCCGACCTGCAGGTACTGAACATCTATCTCACCCAGCGTCGCGAGACCGGTGAGATCGCTGCCCTCGTAGACAAGGCCTCCGAGCAGGCCAACGCCCAGAAAGCCCCGTAATCCGCCGCTGAGAAAAAGGACTCGTCCTGACGAGTCCCTACCGGAGTTCGCCCCTATGAAAGCCGTTTCCATCATGCCGACGCCCTTTGCCACCCCCACGCCGGACGCCCGACCGGGTCCCGATGGCTTCGTCCAGTTCCAGCACGTGTGCAAGAGCTATGGCCCGGATCTCAAGGTCATGGACGACTTCTGCCTGGACATGCGTGCCGACGACCGCCTGGTGATCATCGGCCCGAGTGGCAGCGGCAAGAGTTCGCTGCTGCGCGTGATGATGGGACTGGAAAGCATCCAGGACGGCCGCATCCACTTCCAGGGGCAGCCCTATATAGAAGGTAGCAACGGTCGCAGTCGCGTACTGGATCGAGACCTGCACCGGCAGATCGGCATGGTGTTCCAGCACTACACCCTGTTTCCTCACCTGTCGGTGCTGGGCAATCTGGTCCTGGCGCCCATGAAGGTGCGCGGCCTGTCACGCGCCGAAGCCACCGAAAAGGCCCGACTGTACCTCGCCCGGCTGGGTCTGGAAAGCAAGCTGCACGCCTATCCCAGCCAGTTGTCGGGTGGCCAGAAGCAGCGGGTCGCCATCGCCCGCGCGCTGATGCTGGAACCGGCGCTCATGCTCTTCGACGAGGTCACCTCCGCCCTCGACCCGGAAATGGTGATCGAGGTGCAGAACGTGATGCTGCAACTGGCCGAGCAGCGCATGGCGATGATCATCGTCACCCACGACATGCACTTCGCCAAGCACATCGCTACCCGCGTGGTGTTCTGCGCCAATGGCCGGCCGGTCGAGGAAGGCCCGCCCGAGGAACTGTTCCGCCGTCCGCGTGAGCCCCGTACCCGGGAATTCCTGGAAAAGGTCCTGCACCTGGAGTGAGGACGGCGCCATGAACTATCAATTCGACTTTCATTTTCTCAACGGCACCCTGGGTCCGCTCTGGCAGGGCCTCAAGGTGACGCTGCAGCTGGCGCTGGCCGCCAACCTCATGGGCCTGGTGCTGGGCTTCCTGCTGTGCCTGCTGACCTCGAATCGCTGGCGCCTGGTACGACTGCCCGCCCAGCTGTTCATCGAGTTCTTTCGCTGCACCCCCGTGCTGCTGCAGATCGTCTGGTTCTTCTACTGCGTGCCCATGCTGTTCAACGTCTTCGTCGATCCCATCACCATGGGCGTCTTGGCGCTGGGCCTGAACCTGACCGCGTTCAATGCCGAGGCCTATCGGGCCGGCGTGCAGGCCGTCCCCCGCGAGCATCTGGATGCCAGCGTCGCCCTCGGTCTGGGACCCTTGAACCGTACCTTCTATGTGGTCCTGCCGCAGGCCTTGCGCAGCGCCCTTCCGGTGCTGATGACCAATGGCATCGGCATCCTGCAGCAGAGCGCCCTGGTCGCCATCGTGGCCGTGGCCGACCTGATGTACATCGGCAAATCCATCGCCACCGAAGCCTATCGCCCGCTAGAAACCTACTCGCTGATCGCACTGATCTACTTCGCCCTGTCCTTGCCGATCGCCCAGTTGGTGCGGTTCGTCGAACGCCGCCAAGACGCGGCCCTGGAGCGCTGAGATGGACATGCACCTCGACTTTTCCATCGTGCTCGGCTACTGGCAGGTGCTGATCAAGGGCCTGGGGCTGACGCTGACCATCACCCTCGGCTGCGCCCTGGTGGGCAGCCTGCTGGGTTTCGGTCTGAGTCTGGTCCAACTGGCGCCCAGCCGGCTGCTGCGGGCGCCGGTGCGGCTCTATGTGGAGTTCTTTCGCGGCACGCCGCTGCTGATCCAGCTGTTCTGGGTGTTCTTCTGCTTTCCGGTGGTGTTCGGCCTGTCGATCTCACCCTACGTCTCGGTGGTGATCTCCCTCACGCTGTTCATGGCGGCCATCACCAGCGAGACCTTCCGCGGCGCGCTCAAGTCCATCGCTGGCGAACAGCATGACGCCTGTGTGGCCCTCGGCCTGACGCCCGCGGTGAAGGTTCTCTATGTGATCTTTCCCCAGGCCCTGTTGCGCGCCATTCCGCCGCTGCTCTCCAACGTCATCAGCCTATTCAAGGAAAGTGCCCTGATCTCCTCGGTCGGGGTGGCGGACCTGATGTTCGTCGGCCAGAACCTTTCCAACAGCACGGCGCGTCCGGTCGAGTTCCTCTCGGCGGTGGCCGTCATCTACTTCTGCATCGCCTTTCCCCTGACCCGTCTGGTCGGCCTCGTCGAGGCCCGGCTGCTACGGCGCTTTGCCTATTAACTGACCCATCCTGAAGAGGCACTCTCATGAAAATGCAAGGCATCCTTCCCGCTCTCGTCACCCCCTTCGACAAATCCGGTCACGTCGACGGCGCGACCCTGGCCTCCATCGTCGAGTATCAGCTCAACGCTGGCGTGTCCGGCTTCGTCGCCCTGGGCTCTACCGGCGAGTACTACGCCCTGGACGATGCCGAGCGCCGCCTGGTGATGCGCACGGTCAAGGAAGTCGCCAATGGCAAGGGCACGCTGATCGCCAACTGCAATGGCGCCAGTACTCGTGAAGTGATCGCGCAGGTTCGCCAGGCAATAGAGTGCGGCTTCACCAACATTCTTCTGGCGCCCCCGTTCTACGCCCTGCCCTCCCAGGAGGAGCTGATCGGCCACTACCAGGCGGTGCTGGACGCCTTCGCCGACATCAATGTCATCCTCTACAACTACCCGATCAGAACCAACGTCGAAGTCGGTACGTCGGTCCTGGAAGCGTTCCGCCACCACCCGCGTGTAGTCGGCATCAAGGAGAGCTCCGGCAACCTGCTGCGCGCGATCGAGATCGGCGAGAACTTCAAGGGTGACTATCAATTGTCCTGCGGCTCGGACGACCAGGCGCTGGACTTCTTCCTGTGGGGCGCTACCAGCTGGATCTGCGGACCGGCCAATTGCTTCCCCGACCAGGTCGTCGCCTTCCAGCGCGCCTTCGCGGCCGGCGACATCCAGGGTGCCCAGGCTGTCATGCGCTCACTGTTCCCCGTACTGGCGAGCATGGAGCAGGGCAAATTCATCCAGAAGGTGAAATACGGTTGCGAGCTGGCCGGCTTCAATTCCGGCAATGCGCGTCTGCCGCTGCTGCCGTTGAGCGAGGCGGAAAAGGCGGAATTCCGCGCGATTTTCGAAGCCTCGCAACGTTGATCCTGAGACCCACCTCATCGTTGATGAGGTGGGTGGAGAGCTTTCATGACACGCCAACATCGCTTCAGCTGTATCGAAGGTCACACGGAAGGCATGCCGGTACGCATGGTAATCGAGGGCGCGCCAACGCTCGAAGGTGCCACCATGAGCGAGCGGCGCGAGGAGTTCGTACGCGACCACGATTGGATTCGTCGCACCCTCATGCTGGAGCCGCGTGGACATAGCCATATGTCCGGCACCCTGCTCTACCCTCCCCTCAACGAGGGATCCGACTGCAGCCTGCTGTTCATAGAGACCTCCGGTTGTCTGCCCATGTGCGGACACGCGACGCTCGGCTCCATCACCTTCGGCCTCGAAACAGGTCTCATCCGACCGCATAAGCCGGGCCGAGTCGTGGTGGATGTGCCCGCAGGGCGAATCGAGGCGACCTACGTCATGTCCGGCAACAAGGTGTTGAGCGTCCGTTTTTGCAACGTCCCGGGATTCCTGCTGCACAGAGACGTCGAACTGGATTTCGCTCCTCTGGGGCGGCTGCAACTGGATATCGCCTACGGCGGTAACTTCTACCCGATCATCGAGGTACAGCCAAACTTCCCGGGCTGTGAGCACTTCACCCCGGAGCAACTGCTGACCTGGGGAACAGCCTTGCAGGCGCAGGTCAATGCCGAGATCGACGTGGTACACCCCGAGGATCCTCGTATCCGCGGCGTCCGACACTGCATGTGGACCGGCGCGCCTCGTGCCGAAACGTCGCGCGGCCGCAGTGTGGTGATCGCCGGCAGCAGCCTCATCGATCGCTCTCCCTGCGGGACCGGTACGTCAGCCCGGGTCGCCCAGCGTTACGCTCGTGGCTTGCTCCAGCCTGGTGAAGCCTATCCCCACGAAAGCCTCATCGGCAGTCGCTTCATCGGTCGGGTCGAAGACACCACCTACTTGGCCAATGGCTGGCCAGCAGTGATTCCGAGCATAGAAGGGAGTGCATTCATCACCGGCCGCAGCGAGTTTATCGTGGACGAGTCCCAACCTTACTGGCAAGGCTTTGACCTGGCGGATTTTCGCATGCCCCAACCCCATATCGAGAACGCACTATGAGTATTGAGCCTGGCGCCACCAAGACCGCGATCGTCGTCGGTGGCGGTATCGTCGGGGTGTGCTGCGCCCTGTGGCTGCAACGGGATGGCCTGGCAGTGACGCTGATCGATCCCGCCGCGCCAGGCGACAGCACGGCCAAATGGAGTTGTGGCCAGATGGCCGTCAGCGAGGTGGTGCCCCTGTCCAAGCCGGGCATCCTGAAGAAGATCCCCGGTTGGCTGCTGGATCAACAGGGTCCGCTGGCCCTGCGGCCCAGTGCGCTACCCGGCATCCTCCCCTGGTTCCTGCGCTTCCTGGCCTGTGCCCGGCCCGCGCGCATCCAGACGATCGCCGCGGAGCTGGCGACCCTGACCCGGGAGGTCTACCACGATTACGCCGTGCTGCTGGAGGCCTGTCCCGACAAGCGCCTGCTTGGCGAGCGCCCCATCCTCGAGGTCTTCGCCACGCCACAGGGCCTGGCCCAGGAGCGTCATCATTTCGAATTACGCGAGCGGCTGGGCTTCCAGGTGGAAGAACTGGACGCTGCTGCCATCGCCGATCTGGAACCAGCCCTTGCCGGACGCTTCAAGCACGGCCTGCTGTTTCCCGACTGGCGCGCGGTCAGCGATACCGAAGGTTTCATCGCCGCCCTCACCGCCAGCTTCGAGCAAGCCGGTGGCCGGCGCATCCGCGAACGGGTCACGCGCCTCGACGAGCAGCAGGGCCAGGCCACCGGGGTGACCCTGGCCGATGGGCGCCGACTGCCAGCCGAGCGCGTCGTCATCGCAGCGGGCACTGGATCGCGGGCCTTCTTCGGCCAGCTCGGACTTTCCATCCCCCTAGCGGGAATCGCTGGCTACCAAGTCGTACTGCCAAATCCTGAGATCGAAATCCACCACTCCACCATCTACGCCGATGGCGGTTTCTGCTTCGCACCCATGACCCGCGGCCTGCAGATCGGCGGCACCATCGAATTCGCGGGTGAAGGCGCCAAACCCAACTTCGCCCGCGCCGACATCATCCTGGAAAAGGCGCGCCGCGTGCTGCCACAGCTGCGCACGACCGATTTCGAATACGGCGTAGGCTATCGACCCTTCCTGCCCGACACCAAGCCGATCATCGATCGCAGCCAGCGCCTGCCCAACGTGCTACTCGCCTTCGGCCACGGTCAGCTCGGCCTGACTCTGGGCGCCACCACCGGGCGACTCATCGCCGATTTGGCCAGCGGTCGCGCCACCACGCTCGACCTCCATCCTTTCCGCGCTTCGCGCTTCTGACAGGACTTCGCCGATGGCTTCCTACGACCACCTGTACATCGACGGCCAGTGGGTCCGCCCGCTGCGCGGCGGCACCTTCGAGACCCTCGACCCGGCTCTCGAGACCCCCATTACCCAGGTCGCCGCGGCGACCGCCGAGGACATCGACCTGGCCGTGCGCGCGGCCCGCCGAGCCTTCGACGAAGGCCCCTGGCCGCAGCAGAGCGGCGCCGAACGGGCGAAGGTGCTGCGCCGCATCGCGGCGACGATCCGTGAGCGCCAGCAGCAACTCGCCGAACTGGAGGTGCGCGACAACGGCAAGCCACTTCCCGAAGCGCTGTGGGACATCGGCGACGCCGCCGGTTGCTTCGACTTCTATGCCGACCAGGCCGAACGCCTGGACCGGGAGCGCGAGCGCGCGATCACCCTGAGCGATGCGCGCTTCAGCGCCGTCGCGCGCCAGGAGCCGATCGGCGTGGCAGGCGCCATCATTCCCTGGAACTTCCCGCTGCTGATGGCCGCCTGGAAGGTTGCACCAGCCCTGGCCGCCGGCTGCACCCTGGTGCTCAAGCCCTCGGAACTGACCCCACTGACCGCCTTGGAACTAGCCGACATCTGCCACCAGGCCGGGCTGCCGGCCGGGGTCCTCAACGTGATCACCGGCCTGGGAGCAGACGCGGGCGCGCCGCTGGCCGAGCACCCGGGCGTCGACAAGCTGGCCTTTACCGGCAGCGTGCCGACCGGCAGCCGGATCATGCAGGCCGCCGCGCGCGACATCAAAAACATCAGCCTGGAGCTGGGCGGTAAATCGCCCTTCGTCATCTTCGATGACGCCGACCTCGACGCTGCCGTCGAATGGATCCTGTTCGGCATCTTCTGGAACCAGGGCGAGGTCTGCTCGGCCACCTCACGCGTGCTGGTGCAGCGCGATCTCTATGAGCCTCTGCTGGAACGCCTGGCGCAGGAAGCCCAGCGCATCACTATCGGTCCGGGTCTGGAAACCGGGGTACTGCTGGGCCCGCTGGTGAGCCGTGGCCAGCACGAGAAGGTCCTCGCCGCCATCTCACGCGGCCAGGAGGAAGGCGCTCGCCTGATCACCGGCGGTGAGCGGCCGGCGCAGTTGCCTACCGGCTACTACGTGCAACCTACGGTCTTCGCTGACGTCGCCGAGGACAGCTGGATCTGGCGCGAAGAGATCTTTGGTCCGGTGGTCTGCGTGCGGCCCTTCGACAACGAGGCGGAAGCAGTACGCAGCGCCAACGACTCCCGCTTCGGCCTGGCCGCTGCGGTGATGTCCCGCGACCTGGACCGCTGCGAGCGGGTGGCCCGGGCGCTGCGTGCCGGCATCGTCTGGATCAACTGCTCGCAGCCAACCTTTACCGAAGCGCCCTGGGGCGGCTACAAGCAGAGCGGCATTGGCCGCGAACTGGGTGAATGGGGCCTGCAGAATTATCTGGAAACCAAGCAGATCACCCGCTATGACAGCGACCAGCCCTGGGGCTGGTACATCAAATAGGACGACCCTCATGCGCTGGAAGAAGACCCTGCAACTGGCAGAAGTCCACTGCGAAGGCGAGATCGGCAAGGTCATCACCGGGGGCGTGCTGGACGTGCCCGGGCGGACCATGCTCGACAAGATGAATCATATCAACGAGGTGGATGACAGCCTGCGGCGCCTGGTGACCCTGGAGCCACGTGGCTGCCTGCAGATGTCGGTCAACCTGCTGCTGCCGCCGACCCGCCCGGAGGCCCAGGCGGGCTTTATCGTGCTGCAGGCTGACAAGGCGCATCCCATGTCGGGCAGCAACTGCATCTGCGTGGTGACGGCGCTGCTGGAGCTGGGCATTCTGCCGATGCAGGAGCCGCTGACCACGGTGACGCTGGATACGCCGGCCGGCCTGGTGGTGGCCCAGGCCGAGTGCCGTGACGGCCGCTGCCTGAACGTTTCCCTGGACATGGTGCCGGCCTTCGTCGAGGCGCTGGATCTGCAGGTCACTACCGCTCAGCATGGCACCCTGACGGTGGATGTCGCCTTCGGCGGGGTCTACTACGCGCTAATCGACGTCGAGCAGGTCGGGCTGAGCATCGCACCGGAGCATGCCCGCGCCTTGGCGGAGCTGGGTGTGGCGCTCAAGGGCGAGATCGGTCGCCAGCTCAACGTCCAGCATCCGCTGCTGCCCAGCGTGAACGAGATCGCCTACGTGATGTTCCGCAAGCGCCTGGACGCCCGCACCTATCAGACCTGCACCACCCTGCCGCCGGGCCGGGTGGATCGCTCGCCCTGCGGCACCGGCAGTTCGGCGAACCTCGCCACCCTGGCCGCGCGCGGCCTGGTCGCGGTGGGCGACCAGCTCACCTCGCGCTCGACCATCGGCGGCGAGTTCACTATTGGCTTGCGGGGCCTGACCGAGGTGGCGGGCCGGCCGGCGGTACTGCCAAGAGTCACCGGACGTGCCTGGCTCTATGGCCTGCAGCAGCTGGGCATCGATCCCGACGATCCGCTCGCCGCCGGCTTCATGCTCAGCGATACCTGGGGCGCCGGATTCGGCTAGCGCGACAGGCGCGATGCTAGACTGCCCCCTCTCAACCTCCGAGCGTGAAGACTTCCTCGATGGCTGCAAAAGACGCTGATCCTGCTGTTGCCGCCCGCCGTCACGGCGGACGTTACATCTACGAGGAACTGCGTCGCCAGATCCTCACCCTGCAACTAAAGCCAGGTATGCCCCTGGATGAAACATCGCTGGCGACCCAGTTCGGGCTGTCACGCTCGCCAGTCCGCGACGCCCTGGCGCGCCTGGCGAGCGAGGGCCTGGTCACCATCCTGCCCAATCGCACCCTGCTGGTGACGCCGTTCGAAATAGAGGAATTTCCAAACTACGTGTCCGCGCTGGACCTGCTGCAGCGCGCGGTAACCCGCCTGGCTGCCATCCGGCGGACGCCACGCGAGCTGGACCTGATCAAGCAGGCGGACGCGCGCTACCTGGACGCGGTCGCCAGCGGTGACTTCCAGGCCATGTCGGAACTGAACAAGGCCTTCCATCTGGAAATCGCCCGTGCCGGCAAGAATGCCTATCTCACTGCCAGCTACGACCGGCTGCTGGGCGAAGGCCAGCGGCTGCTGCATCTGCACTTCGACTACATCATGAACAGCGCTGGCTCCACCCGGCTCGGGCGCGACCACGACCGTATCGTCGCCGCCATCGAACACCAGGACGGCGACGAGGCCGAAGCCGCGGCCCACGAGCACACCATGCTGTTTCGCCAGCGCTTTCTCAGCTTTCTCGAACAGGATCTGTTGCGCGGCATGGCGGTCGGCTAGCAGAGAGCCCTGCTTAACATGCCTGTCAGACGCAACGTCAGCTTCGACTCCTGAGCGGGCAAACCCCTGTGCTAGAGGTCATGGAACATGCCAACCAAGACCTTCAGAAACATCTTGAAAACAATAAAATTGATTAGCAATCAGTAACTTGCCTGAAACACTTTAAGCTGGCCGCCTGCCACCGTAGTCCCGTGGCGCCGAGGCCCCCTCGCCTCACCTCTTTTCCCGGCGCGTAGTCCAGCCGGGCGCGGTAGCCTGTCCGCCGTCTCTGCCGCGTACCCAACTTTCCGCTTTTGCGAACCCGTGCCCCTCCTCCGAGGCAGAGCGCGCGGTTTACCTATTCCTCAAGGAAACCTCCCCCATGCTGATTCAGCTCAACTGGATCCGCGGCCTGGCGGCCGTTCTCATCGTTTTCCACCACATGACCGTGGGCAGCTACCAGACCACCGAACACCAGCAGATCGCCCTGAACCTGCTGTCGCTGGAAACCACCTGCATCTTCGTCGCGCTCTCGGGTTTCTTCTTTCGCTACAACCTCGGCAAGTACAGCTACCAGGTCTATCTGGGCAAGAAGCTGCAGAACGTCATCCTCCCCTATCTGCTGATCTCGATCCCCGCCGTGCTGCTCTATGTCTCCGGACTCAAGCAGGAACACGAGTGGATCGACATGAACGCCTTCCATGACTGGCCGCCCTTCGCCCAGACCGCCCTGCTGCTGGCCACTGGCGCCCACCTGGGTCCGCTGTGGTTCATCCCGGCGCTGACGCTGATCTTCCTGCTCGCGCCGGTCCTGGAGTGGATCGTCGAGCGTGGCCTGCTGCCCGCGGCGACCATGGTCGGCCTGCTGTATTTCCTGGTGTCCGATCGCCCGGCCAACGATGCCGATCCGCTGCTGGCGGCACTGCATTTTCTGCCGATCTACCTCTGCGGCATGCTGGCCTGCGAGCAGCGCGAGCGGCTGCAACGGCCCCAGGCGCGTTACTGGCTGCTGGCGGCCCTGGTGCTGCTGAGCGGCGCGGCAGTGCTCGACAGCGCCTTCTACGGGCTGCAGAAACTGGCGCTGTGCCTGCTGCTGTTCGCCGTCTTCAGCCAGAGGGTCAAGGCGCCCGGATACGCCGAGGGCCGCCTGACCAGGGGCATGGCCCTGCTGGGCGCCTACAGCTTCGCCATCTACTTCCTGCACGGCTATCTCGCCGGCGCCTATCGCGTGCTGGGTCGCCTGCTCGGTGAGCAGAACTTCGCCCAGTACCTGGGCACCCGCCTGTGCCTGACGCTGATCACCCTGCTCTGCTGCATCGCCGCGGTCTGGCTGGTCAAGCAGGTCACCCGGCAGCGCAGCCGGGTACTGATCGGCGCCTGAAGCCGGTCGCTGGCGCCGCTTCCGACGGCGCCTTATGCTGTCCCGCATTTGCGGTGGCAGCCATGAAGACGACGCGCAAGGCCCTGCTCGCCCAGGTCGGCGATTTCGAGATCCGCCTGCTGCGACTGTTCAAGACCGTGGTGGAATGCGGCAGCTTCACCGCCGCCGAAGGCCGGCTGGGCATCACCCGTTCGGCCATCAGCCTGCACATGAACGACCTGGAAAAGCGCCTGGGCATGCGCCTCTGCCAGCGCGGGCGCGCCGGTTTCTCCCTGACCGACGAAGGCCGCGAGGTGCTCAAGGCCAGCCAGTCGCTGTTCGCCGCCCTGGAAGGCTTTCGCAGCGAGGTCAACCAGCTGCACCAGCACCTGCGTGGCGAGCTGAACCTGGGCATCATCAACAACTTGGTGACCCAGCCGCGCATGCGCATCACCCATGCCCTGGCCGCGCTCAAGCGCGCCGCGCCGGGGGTGGTGGTCAACATCGGCATGACCCTGCCCGGCGAGATCGAGACCGGCGTGCTCGACGGCCACCTGCACCTGGGCGTACTGCCGCTGATCAATGCCCTGGCCGGGCTGGACTACCTGCCGCTCTATGAAGAGCGCGCCCTGCTCTATTGCAGCCGCAGCCATCCGTTGTTCGAGGTGGCCGACGCGGCGCTGGACGAAGACCGCCTGGCCGCCCAGGACGCCGTCGGCCCCAATCATCTCCTCAACCAGGACGGCCATGAGCGCCATGCCGCGCTGAACTGCACGGCGCGGGCCTCGGATCGCGAAGGCGTGGCCTTTCTCATCCTCACCGGCTGCTACATCGGCTACCTGCCCGACCATGTCGCACAACCCTGGGTGGCCCAGGGCCAGTTGCGCGCCCTGAATCCCGAGCGCTTCCACTTCGACACCACCCTGGCCGCCGTCACCCGCAAGGGCCGGCGACCGAATCTGGTGCTGGAGCGCTTTCTCGAAGCCCTGGCCGAGACCGTCTAGTTGGCGCTGCGGGTCGGGCGGACGACGATCTCGTTGACGTCCACGTCGTCCGGCTGCTCGACGGCATAGCGCACCGCGCGGCCGATGGCGTCGGGTTGCAGGGCGATGGCACGATAGTCGTCCATCATCGCCCGCGCCGCAGGATCGGTGATGGTGGAAGCCAACTCGCTTTCCACCACGCCCGGATGGATGCAGGTGACCCGCAGATCGTCGCGCTCCTGGCGCAATCCCTCGGAGATCGCCCGCACCGCGTGCTTGGTGGCGCAATAAACCGCCGCCGTGGGCACCACCGACAGCGCACCGATGGAGCCCAGGTTGATGATGTGCCCGGCGCCGCGGGCGGTGAATTCCGGCAGCACCGCGGCGATGCCGTTGAGCACGCCCTTGATGTTGACGTCGACCATCTGCATCCATTCTGAGGTCTTGAGCGAGGCCATTGGTGATAGCGGCATGATCCCCGCGTTGTTGACGATGACGTCCACCCGCCCCCAGCGCTCGCGCGCCGCCTGGGCGAAGGCGGCCACGTCGGCGCCATCGGTGACGTCCAGCCGGAGACAGGCGGCCTCGCCACCCGCGGCGTTGATCTCGGCCGCCAGGGCTTCCAGCCGTTCGCTGCGGCGGGCGCCGAGTAGGAGCTTGCAACCGGCCGCGCCCAGTTCGCGCGCGATGCCCGCGCCTATGCCACTGGAAGCGCCGGTGATGAGTACGACCTTGTCGATAGCCATGGAGTGTTTCCTCTCGAATTGGGGTGGATTGCCTGGGCGATCTGCTGGTCGGCTGCGTGCCCTTCCAGGCTTGCCACCACCTTAGCGAGCGGCCATTGTCGTGATAACTCCTCCTGTCCTGACTGCCATGGTTAGCCGGACTTACCAATGCCAACCGATCTGAATCTGCTCAAGGTCTTTGTCGTGGTGGCCACGGCCGAGAATTTCCGCGTGGCGGCCGATCGCCTGGGCGTCAGCCGCTCTGCGGTCAGCCAGGCCATCCGCCGCCTGGAAGACGAACTGGGCAGCTCGCTGGTACAGCGCACCACCCGCAGCGTGCGTCTGACCGAGGCTGGCGAACGCCTGCAGCGGCAGATTGCCGGGCCCCTCGCTGGTCTGCTGGGCGCCCTGGAAGACGCCAGCCATGCCGGCCCGCCGCGCGGATTGTTGCGGGTGGCGGTCACCTCCATCGCCGAGCGCTTTCTCGATGGGCCGCTGCTGGCCAGCTTCATCGAGGCCTATCCGGAGGTGACCCTGGACATCACCGTCACCGACGAGGAATTTGATATCGTCGCGCGTGGTTTCGATGCCGGCGTACGGCTGGGCGAGGTGATCGAGCAGGACATGATCGCCATCCCGGTGACCGGACCGCAGCGCGAAGTGGCCGTGGCGACCCCCGGTTATTTCGCCCTGCATGGCCGGCCCCGGCACCCGCGTGACCTGGCGGACCACCGCTGCATCGGCTGGCGTCCGGCCCCGGAGGTGGCGCCCTGGCGCTGGGAATTCAGCGAGAACGGCCGCGCCTTCGACGTGGCCGTCGCGCCGCGGATCACCACCAACGACATGCTGCTGATGGTGCGCACCGCCCTGGCCGGTGGCGGCATCACCTTCGGCATGGAGGACACCTTCCGTCCCTATCTGGCGCGGGGCGAACTGGAGCGGGTGCTGGACGACTATCTGCCGCCCTTTCCCGGCTTCTATCTCTATTATCCGAACCGCCACAACCTGGCGCCCAAGCTGCGGGCACTGGTGGAGCATGTGCGGGGATTTCGGGAGCAGAAGGAGGGGTAGCGCGGGGTTTTGGGTGGCCCTCACCCTGACCCTCTCCCGGAGGGAGAGGGGGCGCCCGCCTGCCACCGCGTAGCATGGAAAACGGCGCAGTCTTTTCCACTTGGTGCGAAGGCAGACCTGTTGGGCTTCGACGATGGAGCCGCCTCAACCCAACCTACGCACCCTGTAGGTTGGTTGAGCGCAGCGAAGCCCAACATCACCTGCTAGGCCGTAGCGTGGAAAACGGCGCAGCATTTTCCACCTGGTGGGAAGGCAGACCTGTTGGGCTTCGGCGATGGGGCCGCCTCAACCCAACCTACGCGTCCTGTAGGTTGGGTTGAGCGCAGCGAAGCCCAACAGCACCCACCATCAGGTCCCCAGGATCCACCGATCGATGGCCTGGGCCAGGCCATCTTCTTGGTTGCTGACCGTCACCCGGTCCGCGGCTTCCCGTACCCCCGCGCCGGCCTGGCCCATGGCGATGGCGAGGCCCGCCTGGCGAAACATGGGCACGTCGTTGCTGCCATCGCCAATGGCCGCAGTGCGCGCCACGGGTACGCCCGCAGCCTGGGCCAGCTCGATCAGGGCGTCGCCCTTGTTGGCCTTGGGGTGGGTGATGTCGAGGTAATAGAGCTGGGAGCGCAATACCGTGGCGCCCTCTCCCAACCGCTCGCCCAGCTCGCCCTCCAGGGCTTCGAGGCCCGCGTGATCGTCACCGGCGGCGACGATCTTGTCGACGCGATCCAGATAGGGTTCGAAGGACTCCACTACGGTGGGTCCATAGCCCAGCGCCCGGGTCTCGCGCGGCACATAGGTCCCCTGCCCATCGCGGGTCAGCCAGAGATCGTCAGCAAACAGCCAGACTTCGAAGGCCTCGCGGTCCAGGCGCTCCAGCACCTGGCGCGTCACCTGCTCGGCCAGGCGGTGGGCGCGGATTAGGGTGCCGTCCGCCTCCACCAGGTTGCCGCCGTTGAAACCGGCCACCGCCTGGTGGATGTCCAGTTGCCGCACCAGCGGCAGCAGCGCCCGCGGCGGGCGGCTGCTGACCAGGGTAATGGCCTTGCCGGCCGCCTGCAGTCGCTTGACGGCAGCGATCACCGCCTCGCTCAGGCTCTTGTCGTCACGCACCAGGGTGCCGTCGATATCCGACACCAGCAGGTCGATGGGGATCAGGTCAGCGGATGCCATGAGCGGCCGTCCTTCTGCAGGAGTTCATCGGCACCGGCGGGACCGGCACTGCCCGCGGCGTAGCTTTCCACCGCGCCGCCCTGTTGCCAGGCGTCGAGGAAGGGTTGCACGGCGCGCCAGCCGTTCTCGATGTTGTCGGCGCGCTGGAACAGGGTCTGGTCGCCGATCAGGGAATCGTAGATCAGGGTTTCGTAGCCGGTGGAGGGTTGCATCTCGAAGAAGTCGCTGTAGGCGAAGCCCATGCGGATGTTTTCCAGCTCCACCAGGGGTCCCGGGCGCTTGGCGTGGAAGTCGAACCACATGCCTTCGTCGGGCTGGATCTGGATGATCAGGTAGTTGGGCCGCATCCGGTCGATCTTGGTATCGCGGAACTGGGCATAGGGCGCGTGCTTGAAGCAGATGGCGATCTCGGTATCGCGCGCGGTCAGGCGCTTGCCAGTGCGCAGGTAGAAGGGCACCCCGGCCCAGCGCCAGTTGTCGACGAACAGCTTGAGCGCCACATAGGTTTCGGTCTGGCTCTGCGGATCGACCCGTTCTTCCTCGCGATAGCCTTTGACGGGCTTGCTGTTCATCGTCCCGGCGGCGTACTGGCCACGTACCGAATTGGCCAGGGCCTCTTCGGTAGTCTGGGGGCGGATGGCGCCGACCACCTTGGCCTTCTCGTCACGCACCGAGGTGGCGTTGAAGGACGCCGGCGGCTCCATGGCGACCATGGCCAGCAGCTGGAACAGGTGGTTGGGCACCATGTCCCTCAGGGTGCCGGTCTTCTCGTAGAAATCGCCACGCGACTCGACGCCCACGGTCTCGGCCGCGGTGATCTGCACATGGTCGATGTAGTGGTTGTTCCAGAACGACTCGAACAGGGCGTTGGAAAAACGGCTGACCAGGATGTTCTGCACCGTCTCCTTGCCCAGGTAGTGGTCGATCCGATAGATCTGCTTTTCCTCCATGTTCGCCAGCAGGCGCTGGTTGAGCGCCTGGGCGCTGGCCAGGTCGGCACCGAAGGGCTTTTCCACCACCAGCCGGCGATAGGCGTCTTCGCGCTCTGCCAGCAGGCCGGCCTTGCCTAGGCGCTCGGCGACGTCGCCAAAGAAACGCGCGGCGGTGGCCAGGTAGAAGACGGCGTTGTCGGTGTCAGCCTGGGCGATGCGTTCGCCTACCGCCTGGTAGGTGGCGTCTTCGAGGAAGTCGCCCTGCAGATAGTGGATGCGCCCGCGCAGCTGGCCCCACAAATCGGCATCCAGCGCCTCGTCCCGGGACTTGCCCTTGGCTTCGGCCTGGTCGCGGATGAAGGCTTCCAGCCGTTCGGCGAAACCTTCGTCGGTGTTGGGATTGTGGTCGACGCCGATGATCTGGGTGCGGTCGTCGAGCAGACCGTCACGCAGGAGGTTGTACAGCGAGGGGATCAACAGTCGCTTGACCAGATCACCGTTGGCGCCGAACAGAAAGAGCGTGGCCGGCGGAGCGGTCGGTGCCTTGGTGCAGGAGCGGCGCTCCTGGGCGGCGGTGCTGGGGGTAACGGCAGGAGAATCGGTCATGACAGGGCCTTATCCACGAGGGCGGCTGATGCCGTCCCCCGGGACGCGGCCCGTGGCCGCTCCACAGGGGAACGGCCGAGGTTTTACTGCGGGATTTCGACGTGACCGCCAAAGCCGAAGCGCATGGCCGACAGCAGCTTGTCGGCGTAGGTGGCTTGCTGGCGGGAACGGAAGCGTGCATAGAGGGCAGCGGACAGGACGTTGACCGGCACCGCTTCCTCGATGGCCGCCTCGATGGTCCAGCGGCCTTCGCCGCTGTCGGCCACCGAACCGGAGAACTTCTCCAGCTCGACGTCGCCGGCCAGGGCCTGGGCGGTCAGGTCCAGCAGCCAGGAGGACACCACGCTGCCACGGCGCCAGACTTCGGCGATGTCGGCCAGATCCAGCTCAAAACGCTCGTCTTCCGGCAGCTTGTCGCTGTTCTTCATCTTGAGGATGTCGAAGCCCTCGGCGTAGGCCTGCATCAGGCCGTATTCGATGCCGTTGTGCACCATCTTGACGAAGTGACCCGAACCGGCCGGACCGGTGAAGATGAAGCCACGCTCGGCACGCTCGTCCGGGGCGTTGCGGCCACGGGTCCGCTCGATGCTGCCGTAGCCGGGAGCGAGGGCCTCGAAGATGGGCTCCAGGCGCTCCACGGCTTCGGACTTGCCGCCGATCATCATGCAGTAGCCGCGTTCCAGGCCCCAGACGCCACCGGAGGTGCCGACGTCGACATAGTCGATGCCCTTCTCGGCCAGGGTCTTGGCGCGACGGATGTCGTCCTTGTAGTAGCTGTTGCCGCCATCGATGATGACGTCACCGGGAGCCAGGCGGTCGGCCAGCTCGGCGATAGTCTGCTCGGTCGGCGCGCCGGCCGGCAGCATGACCCAGATGGCCCGCGGCTGTGCCAGGGCGGCAATGACGTCATCCAGGCTATCGGCGGTGATGGCGCCTTCCTTGCCGAGGCCGGCCACGGTTTCGGCACTGCGATCATAGACCGCGACTTCATGCCCATGCTTCATCAAACGCCGTGCGATGTTGCCGCCCATGCGGCCCAGTCCGATGATTCCCAATTGCATGCTGATGACTCCTTGAGGTCAGGCGACCGCCGCCTCGACCAGTTCGACGATTTGTTGCAGGCCGGCGTCGATGTCGCCGCCCTTGATATGCACGCGCAGATAGCGCCGTCCCCGTTCGGCCAGCACCTCGAGATCGCCTTTGGCCTGGGCGGCCTCGACGACACCAAAGCTCAGACTCCGCCCTGGGATCTGCAGGTCGTTCTGGGCATCGGCGGTAATCTGGATGAACACACCCGAGTTGGGACCGCCCTTGTAGGCCTGTCCGGTGGAGTGCAGAAAGCGAGGGCCGAAGCCGCCGACGGTCGCTACGCGCTTGCTGTCGCGAATGCTATCACGCATGGCGCCCAAGGCCTCCTCGTGCACGGCATTGCGCTCGAGATAGGCCAGCACGGCGAGATAGTCGCCGGGCTGCAGACGCGCCAGGTGCGCCTTGATCGCCGCGCGGGCGGTGTCCTGCCCCTGCAGGTCGGCGTCGCCGAACAAGGTCAGAGCGCCTTCCTCCAGCAGTGGCTCGTCACCGGCCAGGCGGCCCTCGCGCTCGTAGCCATCGGTCAGGGCGCGGGTCTTGATCTTGCTGGCTTCCACGTCCGGCTGATCGAAGGGATTGATGCCGATGACGGCACCGGCCACCTCGGTCGCCACCTCCCAGCGGAAGAATTCCTGGCCGATCAATTCGGCGCGGGCGAGGCGGATGTCCACCACCGGATGCCCGGCTGCGGCCAGGGCCTGCAGGCGACGGTCGCGCTCGGCGTCTTCTTCACCCGCCAGCACCAGGCTGACGAACACCCGATCCGCACCATAGACGGCGGGCTCGCCGAGCGGCTCCAAATCAACGGGGATGATGCCCTTGCCTTGCTTGCCGGTGCTCTCGGCGAGTAGCTGTTCCAGCCAGGCGCCCAGACTGGCGACACCTGGCGAGGCGATCAGGGTGACCTTGTCACGTCCGGCCCGCACCGCCTCGCCTAGGACCACGCCCAGACGGATGCCGGGATTGATGGCCGGCGGCGCACTGGGGCTGCAGGCCAGCACCATGGGCTGGGTCACCTGGAAGAAGTCGGCCACCGAATGGCCGAGCAGCGCCAGCGGCACCATGCCGAATACCGACAGGACCGAATAGCGTCCGCCGATATGGGGATCGCCCTGGAAGATGGCGCGGTAACCCTCAGCCGTGGCACTGGCTTCGAGCTTGGAACCGGGATCGGTGATGGCGACGAAGCGTCGCTGGGCTTCTTCAGCACCCATTGCCTGTTCGACGGCCTTGTGGAAGTAGGCCCGCAGGATTTCCGGCTCCAGGGTCGAGCCGGACTTGCTCGATACCAGGAACAGCGTCCGGTGCAGGTCCAACTGCTCTTCCAGGGCGGCGATCTGCGCCGGATCGGTCGAATCGAGCACCTTGAGCGTGAGCCCGCCTGTCGCGGTACCCAGGGTATTGGCCAGCACTTCCGGGCCCAGGCTCGAACCGCCCATGCCCAGCAGCACCACGGTATCCAGGCCCTCTTGCCGGGCAGTTTCAGCCAGGGCTTGCAGTGCCTGGGGATCGGCCTGACGCCCCTGGGCTGCAGCCAGCCAGCCGATCCACTGGTCTTCGTCGCGGCCGGTCCAGAGCGAGGCATCACCCTGCCAGAGACGGCGCGACCAGCCCGCGGCACGGGCTTTGTCGAGACGCTTCTCTACTGCGTCATTCAAGGCAGACGGCAGGCGATAGTCCGCGGTATTCAGGCGCTCGCCGAGGACGTCGAGACGCTTCTGGCCGACAGCGCCCAGCAGCGCATCGGCGGCGTCCTCGAACTGGCGGGCACCGTCCTTGACCAGCTGCTTGGCCACGCCATCCAGGTTCAGCCCGAAACGGGCGGTCGCATCCACCACGCGCTGCGCGGCTTCGATGTCGGTACTCAGCATGGGCGCTGCGGTGCCATGGTCACGGAAGGCATCCATGGTCTTGGGCGGCATGGTGTTGACGGTATCCGGACCGATCAGCTGGTCGACATAGATGGTGTCGGGATAGGCCGGATCCTTGGAGCCGGTGGAGGCCCACAGCAGCCGCTGCGGGCGCGCGCCCTTGGCTTCCAGGACCTTCCAGCGCGGCGACTGGATCAGCCGCTGGTAGTCTTGGTAGGCCAGCTTGGCGTTGGCGATGGCGACCTTGCCGCGCAGTTCGTCCAGCTTGGCATCCTCGCCCTTGCGCTCGTCGATCAGCTTGTCCAGCACGCCATCGACCCGGCTGATGAAGAAGCTGGCCACACTGGCGAGACGGGAGATGTCTTCACCGCGATGCAGCCGGGCTTCCAGACCAGCGATATAGGCTTCCGCCACGGCCATGTAGGCATTGCGATCGAACAGCAGGGTCACATTGACGTTGATCCCCTCCTCGATCAGCGTGCGGATGGCCGCGGCCCCTTCGGGCGTACCAGGGACCTTGACCATGAGGTTGGGCCGGTCCACCGCCTGCCAGAGACGGCGCGCCTCTTCCAGGGTGGCACGGGTATCCAGGGCCAGATAGGGCGAAACCTCCAGGCTCACGTAGCCATCGCGACCTTCGAGTCGGTCATAGACTGGCCGCAGGATGTCGGCCGCCTGCTGGATGTCCTCGATGGCCAGGTGCTCGTAGACATCCACCGGCTCGGCATCGGCCTTTTCCAGAAAGGCCTCGAGGCTGGCGTCGTAGTCGCTGCCATGGCCCATGGCCTTCTCGAAGATCGAGGGGTTGGAGGTGACGCCCGTCAGGCCGTCACGCTCGATCAACTTCTGTAGCTCGCCCTTGGCGAGGAATTCGCGACTGACGAAGTCGAGCCAGACCGCCTGGCCCTGCTCCGTCAGCTGCTTGAGTGGATTGCTCATGTGGCGCTCCCTTGGCGTTGCGCCTGCTCCTTGGCCAGCTTGACCACGTTTTCCACGGTGTAGCCGTATTTGGCCTGCAGCTTGCCGATGGGCGCCGAGGCCCCGAAGGTGCTCATGGTCACTGAGGCGCCCTTGCGCCCGATGTAGCGCTCCCAGCCCAGCGGACCGGCCTGCTCGATGGCGACCCGGCCCAGCACCTCGTCGGGCAGTACGGATTGCTTGTAGGCCTCGTCCTGCTCTTCGAACAATTCCCAGCAGGGCATGGAGACCACCCGTGCCTTGACCCCTTCGCCCTGGAGCTGCTCATAGGCCTGCATCGCCAGGCCCAGCTCGCTGCCGGTGGCCATGAGGATCACCTGAGGCTTGCCACCCTCCGCGTCGGCCACCACATAGGCACCCTGGGCGACGCCCTCGGCGCTGGCGTACTTGGTACGCTCCAGGGTCGGCAGCGGCTGGCGCGACAGCACCATGCAGGAGGGTCGATTGGTCTGCTGCAGGGCGATCTTCCAGGCCTGCACCGTTTCGTTGGCATCGCCCGGACGCAGGGTCAGCAGACCCGGGGTGGCGCGCAGTTGCGCCAGGTGCTCGATGGGCTGGTGGGTCGGGCCGTCTTCGCCGACGCCGATGGAGTCGTGGGTGAAGACGAACACCACGGGCAACTCCATGATGGACGCCAGGCGGATCGGCGGCTTCATATAGTCGCTGAACACCAGGAAGGTGGCGGTGAAGCTGCGCAGGTAGCAGAGCGCCATGCCATTGGCGATGGAGCCCATGGCATGCTCGCGGATGCCGAAATGCATGTTGCGTCCCGACGGCTCGCGCGCGGAAAAGCTGCCGGCGCCCTCGAACTTGAGGTTGGTCTTGGTGGACGGCGCCAGGTCCGCGGCCCCCCCGACCAGCCAGGGAATCTGCTCGGCGAAGGCATTGAGCGCCTTGCCGCCGGACTCGCGAGAGGCCACGCCCTTGGCGTCGGTGTCGAAGGTGGGCAGCTTGGCGTCCCAACCCTCGGGCATCTCACCAGCACGCATACGCTGGAGCTCATCGGCACGGGTCGGATCGTCCTGACGCAGACGGTCGAAGGCGCGATTCCAGTCTTCATAGAGAGCGCTGCCACGTTCCAGCAGGGCATCGCGCAGGTGATGACGGGCTTCGTCGGGCACCAGGAAGTCAGCATCCTCGGGCCAGCCATAGGCCTTCTTCGCCAGCTTGATCTCGTCCGCACCCAGGGGCTCGCCGTGAGCCGCCGCGGTGTTCTGCTTGTTGGGCGCGCCATAGCCAATGAGGCTGTCGACCACGATCAGGGTCGGCTTGCCGGTGTTGCCCTTGAAGCGATGCAGGGCGGCGGCCAGGGCTTCGGCGTCGTTGGCATCCTTGACGTGCAGGGTGTGCCAGCCATAGCCACGGAAGCGCTCGGCCACGTCCTCGCTGAAGGCCAGTTCGGTGTGGCCTTCGATGCTGATGGTGTTGTTGTCGTAGATCCAGCAGAGGTTGTCCAGGCCCAGGTGACCGGCCATGGACGCCGCCTCGCCGGTGACGCCTTCCATCATGTCGCCATCGCCGCAGAGGACGTAGACGTCATAGTCGAACAAGGTCACGCCCGGCTTGTTGAAGCGCGCCGCCAGCCACTTCTGGGCCAGCGCCATGCCGACGCTGTTGCCGCAGCCCTGCCCCAGCGGACCGGTGGTGGTCTCGATGCCGGTGGTCATGCGGTACTCGGGATGGCCCGGGGTCTTGGAGTCCAGCTGGCGGAACTGCTTGATGTCGTCGAGGCTGACCGCTTCCTTGCCGGTCGCGGTGCCGTGCTCGTCGATCTCCTTGACGCCCGCGAGATGCAGCAATGAATAGAGCAGCATGGAGGCATGGCCGACCGACAGCACGAAGCGGTCGCGGTTGGGCCAGTCCGGATGCTCGGGGTGATAGCGGAGGAAGCGGCTCCACAGCGTGTGGCCGACCGGGGCCAGGGCCATCGGCGTACCGGGGTGACCGGAGTTGGCCTTCTGCACCGCGTCCATGGACAGGGTACGGATGGTATTGATGACAAGCTGGTCGGCGTTGGAGCTGGAAGGTGCGGTGGAACCCATGGCAAGCGTCCTCGTGCTGGCAGGCGCGCCACCCGCGGCGAAAACGGCAAACACCGTCCGTGAAACCGTTTTCAGCAAAGGCAGCGCCTAGGAGAAGAAAGCAAAGCGGCCGGACGGGGTCCGGGACGGCGGGGGCATCATCCTCTGCGACCCCACGCCGCAGTCGCGATCCTTCCTCTAGAACAGCACGCCAGAGGGTTGGTTCCGCACGGGTAGATAGCCGGCTATCGACTTGTGCGCTCAGTAGCCGGCGGCGACGGCCAGCTCGACATCCAGGCCGGCGTCGCGCATCTGCGCCAACTTGTACCTGAGGGTACGGGCACTGATGCCCAGGCGCTCAGCGGTCTCCTTGCGCCGACCACGCTCGGCCCTGAGGGTATCGAGGATCACCTGGAATTCCCGCTCGCGCAGATCGGCATCCAGTGGCCGCGCTTCATCGCCCAGGCCTGTCGCTGGCACAGGCGCTGCCGCAGGCGCCAGTGAGCCCGCGGTCGCCAGCCAGTGCAGCCCGAAGTCCTCGGCCTGCAGCTGGTGGCCCGGTTGCAGGATCAGCGCCCGCTGCACCGCGTTGTCCAGTTCGCGCACGTTGCCCGGCCAGGGATGCTCGGCCAGGGCCTGGCGTGCGGCCGGGCTCAGGACGGGTACCGGCCGGTTCATCCGCGCGGCCTGGACCGTCAGCAGTCGTTCGGCCAGGGGCACGATATCGGCCGGTCGCTGGCGCAGTGGCAGCCAGGCCAGCGGAAACACCGACAGGCGATAGAAGAGGTCTTCACGGAAGCGCCCGGCGGCCACCTCCTCCGCCAGCTTGCGGTTGCTGGTGGCCACCACGCGGATGTCCAGCGCCAGCGGCTTGCGCGCGCCGACCCGCTCCACCTCGCGCTCCTGCAAGACCCGTAGCAGCTTGGCCTGCAATCCCAGCGGCATCTCGGAAATCTCGTCCAGGAGCAGGGTACCGCCCTGGGCCAGTTCGAACTTGCCAGGCTGGGCGGCGATGGCACCGGTGAAGGCGCCCTTTTCGTGCCCGAAGAGAATGGCCTCGAGCAGGTGATCGGGAATGGCCGCGCAATTGACCGCCACGAAGGGACCGTCCGCCCGCGCCGACTGGTCATGGATGAAGCGCGCCAGCACCTCCTTGCCGGTGCCCGACTCGCCGGTGATGAGCACCGTGGCCTCGCTCCGGGCCACCCGGCTGGCCAGCTCCAGCAGTTGCCGACTCTGGGGATCGGCCGCCACCGGCTGCCGAGCACCGGGCGCTCGCCGGCCCTGGGGGCAGCAGCGCGCCAGGGTCTCCAGCAGCAGGCGCGGCTCGAAGGGCTTGACCAGATAATCCGCCGCCCCGCCGCGCATGGCCTCGACGGCGCGCTCGATACTGCCAAAGGCGGTCATCAGCAGCACCGGCAACGCCGGATCGCGCAGTCGGATGCTGGCCAGCAATTGATGCCCGTCGATACCCGGCATGTTGACGTCGCTGATCACCAGGCCGAAGGGCTCCTCGGCCAGCGCCAGCAGCGCCGCCTCGCCGCTGTCCACGGCGCGATAGCGGTAGCCGCCGAGCTCCAGGGTATCGGCCAGGGCTTCGCGCAGGGCACGATCGTCTTCTACCAGCAAGATGGGCAGGGTCATGCCGAGGTCTCCTCGCGCGCCAGCAGCGGCAGGATGAAGGTCACCACCGTCCCACGGCCCAACCGCGAGCGCACGGTCAGCCGACCGCCATGGGCCTTGGCCATCGCCAGGGCGACCGGCAGGCCGAGGCCGGTGCCGGTGGTCTTGGTGCTGAGAAAGGGCTCGCCCAGGCGCTGCTGGACAGCCAGTGGAATGCCGGGACCGCTATCGCTGATCGCCAGGCGCAACTCCCCGTCACGACGATGGAGATGCACCTTGAGTCGCGCTGAGCCACCGCTGCCGGCCATGGCCTGCAGGGCGTTGTGGATGAGATTCAGGGCAGCACCCACCAGCATGTCGCGGTTGCAGGCGAGCAGACCGCCCTGGGCATCGAGCTGCCAGCGCACGGGGCAGTCGCCGAGATGCGGGTTCGCGGCTTCGCGCAGGGCAGCGAACAGCGCGGCGGGCGTCAGTCGATCCGCCAGGGGCAATTCGCCGCGAGCGAATACCAGCATGTCGCGGACCTGATTTTCCAGTTCGTGCAGCCGCTCCTTGAGACGGCTGGCGAAACGCTGCTGTTGCGCCAGCGCCAGACCACCCTCCTCCAGATGGCTGGCATAGAGTAGCGCCGCGGTCAGCGGCGTACGGATCTGATGCGCCAGCGAGGCCATGGTCCGCCCCAGTGCCGAAAGCCGTTCATGCCGTGCCAGTTCGCCTTGCAGATGGCGGGTTTCGGTGAGGTCGTTGAGCAGCACCAGTTGCCCCGGCTCGCCATCCAGGGAGCGGATGGCGATGGACAGGCGTCGGCCGTCGCGCAGGGACACCTCGTGGCCGTCGTCATGACGCGGCGCAAAGGCCCTCGCGATCACCGTACGCCACAGCTCGCCGGCCAAGGGTTCGCCGAGCAGGGCCTCCGCCACCGGGTTGGCGTCGCGCACGCGCCCGGCGCCATCCACCACCACGATGCCGGCGGGCAGCACATCAAGCAGATTCTGCAGCCGGCTGGCCAGGCGCTCCTTTTCCGCCAGCTCCTGCAGGCGCTGGGCGGATACCCACTCCAGTTCGCCCTGCAGCGAATTCATCCGGGCTTCGAGCAACTGGAAGGATTCGCTCAGCTGGCGCGACATCTGCCCCAGGGCTTCACGGGCCTGAGCCGAGGCGGAGGCCTCCACGACAGCGTCGGCAGGGACAGTGGAAGAAAGGGCTTGCGCAGGCATCGGCTAGGGCTCGCGACGGACAATTGACATTATCCGGGCAGGAGCAAGACCCATGCCGGCCTGGCGCCAAGGCGCCGTAGCGTGGGAAAACGGCATGGCCTTTTCCACTCGCCGCGCTACACAAAAGAAGGTGGATGAGGCTGCGCCGTCATCCACCCTACGTCTAGGTAATGGACGCTTTGGCATCGCTACGTACGGTGGGCTGAGACAGCTTTATCGTCGAAGCCCAACAAGCATGGCCGAGTTGACCATCGTTGGGCTTCGCGTTGCGCTCAGCCCAACCTACCGCATTAGATCTCTTCGTCGAACTCGTCGTCGCGACGTCCCATGCCGTACTTGCGCATCTTCTCGACCAGGGTGGTCCGGCGGATGCGCAGTCGCTCGGCGGCGCGCGCCACTACGCCACCGGCATCGTCCAGCGCCTGCTGGATAAAGCTCTTTTCCAGGTTGGCCAGGTAGTCCTTGAGATCCAGGCCTTCACTGGGCAGCAGCGCCGAGGAGGACACCTCGAGGGTCCCGATCCCGGCCATGGCCTCGCGCTCCTGCAGTTCCTCGCGCAGGGATTCCACCATGGGATCGGCTTCGTCTTCCACGTAGCGGAACTTGAGCGGCAACTCGGCCACGCCGATGACGCCATAGGGATGCATGATCGCCATGCGCTCCACCAAGTTGGCCAATTCGCGGACGTTGCCCGGCCACTCGTGGCGGCACAGCGACATGATCGCCGCCGAATTGAAGCGGATGGAGCCCCGCTTTTCGTGCTCCATCCGGGCGATCAGTTCGTTGATCAGCAGCGGGATGTCTTCACCCCGCTCGCGCAGCGGCGCCATGTCGATGGGGAAGACGTTGAGGCGATAGTAAAGGTCTTCGCGAAAGGTCCCCGCGGCGATCATCTGCTCCAGATTCTTGTGGGTCGCCGCGATGATGCGCACGTCCACGCTCTGGGTCTTGTTGCTGCCCACCCGCTCGTAGGTCCGTTCCTGCAGCACACGCAGGAGCTTGACCTGCATGGGCAGCGGCATGTCGCCGATCTCGTCAAGGAACAGGGTGCCGGTGTTGGCCAGTTCGAAGCGACCGGCGCGGCTGGTGATGGCGCCGGTGAAGGCGCCCTTCTCGTGGCCGAACAGTTCGCTTTCCAGCAACTCGGCGGGAATCGCGCCGCAGTTGACCGGCACGAAGGGCGCCTCGCGGCGCTTGGAGTGGAAGTGCAGGTTGCGCGCCACCACCTCCTTGCCGGTGCCGGATTCGCCGAGAATAAGCACCGTCGCCTCGGTATCGGCCACCTGCTGCATCATCTTGCGCACGCCCTGGATGGCGCGGCTGGTCCCCACCAGGCTGCGGAACAACTCGGGCTCGCGCTGACGCCCACGATCCCGGGCCTGGTCATACATCTCGCGATAGACCTGGGCACGGTGCAGGGAATCCAGCAGCTTGTTGTAGGCCAGCGGATACTGGAGAGAGACCAGCACGCGGCGGCGGACGTCATCCGGCCACTCCGGTTGCGCCGCTTCGCCCAGCAGCAGCAGCGGGACCATCTCGTCCCAGGCCACGACCTGCTTGAGCAGCTCGACGCTGTTACCGCGGCTGTCGACGCGACCGACCAGCACACAGCTGACCTGCCGACTGCTGTCGAGCGCTTCGAGGCTGGCTTGCCAATCGGAACTGGTGCAGGCGAGGTGAGCTTCGCCGAGAAAATCGAGAATGACCGATACCGCCTTGCGCCGCTCGGCTTCATCGTCGATCAGAAGGATCTTGGTTTCACGCCACATGTCCCTGCCCCAATTCGGCTTGTCGGTTCGCTACGCGCAGGTGTCGCCTGCATCCAAGTGCCAACTGGTCGGCATCTTGCGCAAGTTAAGACAAATTGTGATGCGGGGTCAATTTTATGGCGGCGAAATTTCCAAACTTTGAATTACCGTCCAACACATGACGGTCAGCCGAACAGTTGATAGACCTTGGCAGCCTGATTCGACTTGCTGAGCTTGGTCAGCTCCTGGGCGGTGGCGTCCCGCTCTGCCTTGCAGCCCTGCAGCAGGGAGGCATAGAGCGCCAGCAGGCGCTCGAGGCTGGCACGCAGGGCTACGGCTTCGTCACCCGTGGCATACATCGCTTCGTCGACGAACAGCCGGCAATCCAGATCCAGCTCGGCGATCCGCGTCCAGTCTCCGGCTTTGAGCGCAGCGGCCATCTGCTCATAGACGAGCTCGACGCGTTCCACCGGGGTCTTTTGCATGGCGACGTTCATCGGTCGACTCCAGATCAGGGGGCAATGGCATCCCAGCCGGATTTGATCTCGCGGATCAGGCCGGATACTTCTTCCAGGATAACAGGATCATTGTTGCGGTTGGCTTCGCTGAGTCGGCGGATCATATAGTCATACAGACGATCCAGGTTGGTGGCGAGCTCGCCACCCTGCTCGAAATCCAGGACGTCCTTCAGACCGGCGATGATGGATACCGCCTTGCCGATCAGCTCGCCCTTCTCCGGCAGCCAACCGCGTTCCAGGGCACCTTGGGCCTTGGCCAGACGATCCAGGGCGCCTTGCATGAGCATCTGGATCAGCTGATGGGGACTGGCTTCGAACACCTGCGCCTGCAGGCCGACCTGCTGGTACTGGCGCATGGCTGTCATTGCGTTCATGTCACGACCTCTGTGTGTTTCCGATACTTTCTTTATCGGTCATGACGCGAAGAACTTGACCCCTTTATCAACCGGATTGGCCGAACCCGCCCACTCAACTCTTGTTGGCGAAGGGCATGGCTGCCAGCTGTTGGGACAGCGAAGACGCAGTGCTCGACAACGACGAGTACAACTGGTCCATAGCGTTATATTGCTTGTAGAGGCGATCCGAGAGTGCGGTCATGCGGGTGTTGAGCGTGGCGGTCTGGGCATCCACGTTCTTCAAGGTGGTGCTCAAGGAGTTCGAACGCTGCTCGAGAATGCCATTGGTCATGGTATAGGGATCGAGCTTACCTTTGAGCCGCGCCGCTATGCCCTGGTCGCCGGTGAAGAAGCCGGACAGGTCACTGAAGTTGGAGCTCACCATCTTGCTCAGCTTGGTGTCGTCGATGGCCAGGGTGCCATCCTTCTGGGTGGTGATGCCCAGGTCGGCCAGCGCCTTGACGGCGCCCGTCCCCTGCATGGTGCCGAGTTCGCTGCGGATGGTGGTTGTGAGACCACGGGCAGTCGCATCCCCCACCAGCGCAGCCGCGATGGGCGAACTGTTATCCCCGACCTTCGTCACCGAGGTCTGGGTCTTGATGACCCCCACAAGCTTGTTGTAAGAGTCGACGAATTTCTGGATGTTGCCCTTGACGCCCGACTCGTCCTGGCTGACGCCGACGGTCATCGGACTGTCCGCCGGGGTGGTGGCCTTGAGGGTAAAACTCAGACCATCGACCGCATTGCTCACCGTGTTCGAGGCGCTGGTGACCTTCAGACCATCAATGTTCATCTGGGCACTCTTGGCTTGCGTGAGTGAGTGGGCAGCTGCGGGATCGGTGGAGTCCTTGTCGCTTGCCGTGTAAGCCAGCTTGGTCAGACTCTGTTTGCCCGAACCGTCATCACCACTCACCGATACCGAGATGTCGTTACCGTCACCGGTCTTGGTGCTGCTCAATACCAGTCGTGAACCCGAGTCGTCATTGACGACACTGGCACTGAGACCCTGGCTCTGTCCGGCCTTGTTGATCGCATCGCGGATGCCACTCAGGGTGTTGTTGGTGGCATCGACCTTGATATCGGCCAGGGCGGTATTACCAACCTTGATGCTTAGCGTGCCCTGGCCGAAGGTGGTGGGAGACGTAGTAGAAGTCGTGCCGTTGCTGCCAGTCGTAGTGGAAGTGGCTGGCACTGACGCCAGGGCCACCTTGCTGCTGCCAGCCAGCTGAGTGACTGCGACCTGATAGCTCCCGACGCTGGCGCTGGTACTAGCCGTTGCCGTGAGATAGTCGCTTTTCGACAGGGTGACGGCCCGCGCCTGGAAACTGGTGGGGCTATTGAGCGTAGTCAGCGCGGTCTGGAATTCGCTGATGGCGCTCTTCAAGGAGCCGATCGCCGTAAGCTGCGCGGTCGCCTTGCTTTGCGTCGCGCTCAACTGATCCTGCTTGGGTGCCTTTTCGGCGGCCACCATCTTGGTGACGATGGAATCGATGTCCAGTCCCGAGCCGCCAATCCCGCTGATACCTGCCATGTCACTATTCCCCTGCCAACGTTACGTCGTCGCCCCTGCGTTCAATCAGTCTGATTCAAGTTCCGCGCCAACTAGGCTTCGGCCTTGAACATCAGGCTGCGCATGTCATCCAGCTGCTTGGCCAGCTTGAGCACTTCCTCACTGGGCATCTGCCGGATGAGCTTGCCGGATTCGCCGTCCAGCACCTTGACCACCACCTCACCGGTGGAGTCATCGATACTGAAATCCAGGTTGCGGTGGTCTTCCTGGAATTTCGACTTCAGCTTCGACAGGGCGCCATCCACATTGCCGTCTTCCGGCTTCTCGGCCTTGTCCCCGTCCGCCTTGCTGGCCTGGGAAACCGGCTTGACGGTGGAGTCCGCCGTGGGCGCCGCAGCGCTGAAGGACGTCGCGGCCGCAGGGCTCGCTTGAGCGCTATAGGGCCTTACCGCTGAAAAACCCGTTGTCTTGACGATGTCCATTGTAATGTCCTCACAACGCATGAAAGGGAGAAGGGGCGTCCCCCTTCTCCCTGCCTAAACCGATCTCTGCCCTTACTGGAGCAGGCTGAGAACCGACTGCGGCAGCTGCTTGGCCTGGGCCAGGATCGCGGTGCCGGCCTGTTGCAGCACCTGGTTCTTCGACAGGTTCGCGGTTTCCGCGGCGTAGTCGGTGTCCTTGATGCGGCTACGGGCGGAGGTGGCGTTCTCCGAGATGTTGGTCAGGTTGCTGATGGTGTTGTCGAAGCGGTTTTGCACCGCACCGAGGTCAGCGCGCTGGGAGTCGATGTTGGCCAGGGCCTGGTCGATCACGGACAAAGCTTTTTGAGCACCGTCGGCGGTGGAGATGTCGACGTTGGAAACCTGGCTGAGCGAGGACTTGTTAGCGCCGAACAATTGGGCGGTGTCACCGGTCATCGCGAAGGTCGTAGGCGAGTCCAGCTTGACGTAACCCATAGCCTGACCGCCGTTGGCCCGAATATCGACCGCAGGAGTGCTGAAGGAACCGTCGGACTTCTGCGAGGAGACGCTAATGGCGCCTGCGGCGTTGCCGGTGTCCTTGCCAAAGGTTACGTTTTCCCCAGTAGCAGAGGTAATCGTCAGCTTCTTGAGTTGATCGTCGTAGTTGGCAGTGACGCCCAGCTTGGCGGCGTTGGCATTGATCTGGTCAGCCATGTCCTTGGTACTGGCTACACCGACCAGATTCAGCGAGTTGCTACCAACGGTCATGGTCATGTTGGCCGCACCACTGGAGATGGTGTCGGTCACAGTCAGCACGGTACGCGCCGAGGCAGCCAGGCCGGGAATCTGGCCATTCATTTTGCCAGCGATGGTCTTGGCAGAGTCGCCTGCGGCGTAGACTACGTCCTGGCTCTTGCCACCGCCCACCAAGGTGACGGTACCACCGGAAGCCAGGGCGTTGCCGCTACCTGCAACGACACTACCCGCGGAGGTGCTGGCACCGGAGCCGACCTGGTTCGAACCCAGCGCAGTAGCCGAGGTGTCCTTCAGGGTGACGTCGATGGTTTCGTAGGCGTTGGCGCCGATCTGGAAGCTGGTGGTGCCGAAGGAGCCGTCCAGCAGCTTGCGGCCACCGAAGGTGGTGGTCTGGGCGATACGGGTCAGTTCGTTCTGCTGCGCGGTCACTTCTTTCTGCAGAGCAGAGCGGTCGGCGTCGCTGTTGGAGCCGTTGGCGGACTGCACGGCCAGGTCGCGAATACGCTGCAGGATGTTGGTGGACTGCTGCATGGCGCCTTCAGCGGTCTGCGACAGGGAGATACCGTCGTTGGCGTTGCGAGTGGCCTGGTTCAAACCGTTGATCTGATTGGTCAGACGGTTGGAGATCTGCAGACCGGCGGCATCGTCCTTGGCGCTGTTGATACGGCTACCAGTGGACAGGCGCTGCATGGAAGTGGCCAGCGAGCTGGACGCGTTCTGCAGGTTGCGCTGGGTGTTCAGGGAAGGGATGTTGGTATTGACGGTAAGTGCCATGGTGGCGTCTCCAGTTGAACCTTGTGTGCCTGAGCATGCGAATGGGACCTGCTTGCTCAGACGCCCCTGTGTTTCGCATTCAAGATATTTATCGGTACCTGCCGTCAAACCTTTAGGATTTTTCCGCGATTTTCTTCAGCAGAAGCTTGACAGGTGGTGACATACCGATTCGTGCATACTGGTTATCGACCGAACCTTTAATTTATTTAGCCCCTTCGCGACGTTCACTCTAGCGGATCGGGTTACAAGGGACGCATCCGCCTACGCACGCACGCCTCACAGCTTCTTGGTAGCGGCAACCCGCTCATATGAGGCCGTGCTCCAGTCAGTCAGGTAACCACGCCGCTCGCCATGACTCGAGATTTCTTCCCTCAAGCATCCAGTCACGATGAATGTGCTGGCGAAGGCTGGCTCCCAATGCGTGGGCTCCCTCGATATCGGCCAGATGGTCACGAATAGCACCTAGCCAGTCTTTATATTTATTGCGTACCAGGGTCACGGGGAGACCGCACCTATAGGGCTCTATATCAGTAGCTACAACCGGGAAACCACAGGCGCCAAGCTCCAACAGCCGCAAATTGCTCTTGCACTCATTGAAGGCGTTGATTTCGAGCGGGGCGATGGCCAGATCCAAATCGAGACTGGCGAGCTTCGCGGGAAAGTCCTCGATTTCGACTCCATAATGGAATTCATGGGGTGGCGCACCCGGTGGGCTCATACCAAGAAACACCCACTCCACCTCGTTGGCCAAGGCCTTCATGACATCCACTACGATCTGCAGATCTCCTGTATGGCTGGTGCCGCCTGCCCAACCGATCCTTGGGCGACCTTTCCGCCACTTGCCTTGTAGTTCCCCCCACCAAGGGACAGGCAATCGATTGGGAACAACGCGAATGTCCGCATTAAATCCGCGCATCGCCTCTGCCAGGGGTTCCGTGGAGACCGTCACTCGATCCGCGATGGATAATCCGTTACGCAAGGCTCTCGCGACCTGGGAAGGCTGAAAAGACTCACGATGTATGCTTTTGAGCGGGAGGTTACCCAGTAGATCGTCCAGGTCGTACACGAGAAAGGACGAGGTATAGCGCTTGATAGCCTGCATTTCCTCGATCTGCGGCTCGGAGAGCTGGCGCTGTACGATGATGCTGTCTGCCTGAATGCGTCCCTGGTTGGCTGCGTGCAAGTAGCGGAACTGCACGTTGGAATCGATCTGCAGGGCGGCTTCCATCGCTCGCTGCGGCTGGATCAACCGGTAGTGACCGCAGCCCCAGCGATCGCCGGGCATGACCTGGATTACCGGCAGCGGACGCCAGGACAGTGGTCGCCATAAGTTTTCGGGTTCGACTTCCACTGCGAAGTCCGCCTTGTCCAGAGCTAGACTTGGGTTATAGGCGGGATCATTGGCCAGGACGGGTAGCCACTGCTCGTAGAGTCTCGACTCGGCTCGCGTCCACGCCGACACCTCTGGGCTCTGCTCCGACTCCCAACCGAGACGGGCGTGGGGCGTCCAGACCACAAGATAGCCGGCCTGACCAACCTTGAGACAGAACTCGACATCGGCGAACGGCTGGGTGGCGAAGGAACCGCAATCAGGGATGGCATGAAATATCTCCGCCCGCACCAATAGACAACGACCGCTCACGGCACTGAAGTTTTGCACCACCTGCTGCCGGTAGAGATAGCCTGCGCGGTCATCGGGTTCACCCAGGAAGAGGCTGCTGGCAGGACCACGCAGTCCGAGTACCAGCCCGGCCATGGCTACTTTGCCCTCACGATCCAGAAGCTTGGCGCCTACCACCCCGACCTCCGGGCGTCGCGCCTGATTGACCAGCTCATCCAGCCAAGAGGCCTTGATGCTGAGACAACCTGCACTGAGCCAGAGCAGGTATTCGCCCTTGGCAGCCCGAGCCAGGGCCTGAGCTCCGTCAGCGGGGATGATCCGCAAATGCTCCAAGCCCAGCGTCACCAGCTCGTCTAGCCAGCAGCCGGTATCGACCGCGACGTTCGAAGGCCGCCCGACAAGGATCTCGTAACGTGGATAGGCGGTGCCTCCCAAGACAGACTCCAGGCAGCGACCCAGCTCTTCGAGCGAACCCCTGGCTTCAATCAAAATGGAAACCAGCGGTTGGTGATCGCTCTGGTAGTGAATACGGCTGACACATGGAAGAGCACCAGTGCTGATCTCCGCCTGCACACCCAGGCGCGCCAAGTGCGCGCGGACGATGCCATGGGTCGCCGCCGGTTCGCACTGTTGCAGCCAGTCGGGAAAGGTCTGTCGCGAATGGTGGAATACTTCGGGTAGATGGGCGATGGCCGTGACACCCTGGCGCTCGACCACCTGCAGCAACACGTCTTGGACCAGTGCCACGCCAGGCGCGGTGACGCTGGATGAGGACGCCAGCAACGCCTCGCGACTCATGGCCAGCAGAGAGCCGGTGTAGGGATAGCTGCGTAGCAGATCGAGATTGAAGCCAGGTCTGAAGATCGGACACTCGAGACCACTATCGGCAAGATGATCTTCGTCGCAATAGCAAGCATGTATGCCACCGGAGACAAGGATACGCTCAGCCAAACGCAACAATGTTTCGGGCTCTAGGTGGCTACCCGCCGGAAGCTTCAGCAACCAGTGCGCCTCACTGCTCGCCAGCGCTTCCTGCCAGTCCGACAGCTCGTTGGCCGAAGCCACCACCAGTGCGGTACTGAAGTTGGGATAATGCTGCTCAGCCAGCGATGCCAGGGTGAAGCTGGCTTCCGTAGGACTGCCGACGATCACTACCAAGAAATGCAGCTGAGCATTTTGGATCAGTGCCTGGCGATAGATTTCAAGGCGCGTCGCGCTGGAGCGCCGATCAGCCAGCCACTGCGCATGGCTCCGATCAACCTCAGCCGCCGTAGGCACCTCACCCGAATCGGTATCAGCATTACAGAACACATTGGCGGGTGAGCCCGTCATCTTGAGACCCCTTACTGGTTAGCCTCTGCTCCAGTCAAGAAATCGGCGGCAGAAGGCGGATGGCCGAGACAAGCAAAAAGCTAACCAAACTCGGAACCCCAGGCTTCCAGGTCGGCACTGCGACACAATCGGAAGGAAAACCCCTGAAGGCCGGCCCTCACCTTGGGGATCTAGGTTGTCAAAGGCCGGCAGCGCAGCCCCTGGTACTACAAAGATAGGCACGTCCGCCAAGGCTCGAGAGTAGAAGGAGGCTAAGCACCTGCCAGTGGCGGGCTAACGTCTCCTAGCCTGGCAACCAGTCTCGTTTCCAACTTCTCAAATTGGCACCCTCCAATAGCCAGTCACGTTGCACGGCTTCTCGCAGCCGCTGCCCCTGGATGAAGGCCGCGTCCAAATCCACCAGATGAGCGCGGATCGCCTCCAGCCATTGCGTCGGCTCGTTGGCGACCCGTTGTACAGGGAGGTCTCCCCGGTATGGCGCGATATCCGATGCAATCACCGGATAGCCACAGGCTCCCATCTCCAATAGGCGCAGGTTGCTCTTACACTCGTTGAAATCGTTCGCCAGCAAGGGCGCAAGCGCGATGTCGAGGTCGAGACCTGCGAGCTTCCCTGGATAATCCTCAATCGGCACGGGAGCGTGGAACTCGTCGATCTTGGCCACTGTGGGCCGGATTCCGAGGAATACCCATTCGACCTCCTGCCCGAGTGTCTGTATCACTTCCTCGATTATCGCCAAATCAAGCCTATGACCAGCGTTGCCGGCAAAACCGATCCGTGGCCGCCCTTGGCGTCGCCGATTACTGACAAGGGAGCCCCAATGGGCAGCGGGAAGCCGGGTAGGTACCACGCGTATGTCGTGATGCCGGCCCTCCAGTCGATTCGCCAGCGCAGGGGTAGAGACGACCACACGATCAACGTTGGCGAGTGCTCTTTCCAAGTCGGCAACGGCTGGTGCCCCAGTCGCCGCTCCCTTACCTGCAGCAGGCGAATCGGCGAGCCAATCGTCCATGTCGTAGATGACAAAGGCGTCCGTGGCCCGCCTTAGGGTCTGCAACGCATCCATTTGCAAGGGCTGGTGCTCACGCTGGACGACCACCACGTCAGCTGCGATACCGGCCAACAGTACGGGCGACTTCGGCCGCTCGGTGATGATGCCCTCGATTTCGAGCGCCTGTTCCAATGCTCGGAAGGGTTGCAGCACACGGTAATAAGCACATCCCGCCGACTGACCTGGTACGATCTGGACGACCGGTAGCGGCCGCCACGCAAGGGGTCGCCAAAGATGCTGCGACTGGGTCTCCAGTTCGAAATCCAGGCCCTCACGGCTGAAGTTACGGTTGTAAGCAGCATCGTCGACCAGCTCCGGCAGCCATTGTTCGTAGAGCCCCGGAGAGACCTCGTCGAGCATGGCCCCACGATACTCCTGTTCCTGCCAAAGCACTTTCGCGTAGGGCGTCCAAACCAGCAGATAGCCGGCCTGCGTAAGTTTCAGGCTCAACTCGACATCAGTGCCTCGCTGCCCCCAGGCGAGGTCAGCCAGGCCATCGATTTCAGCGAGCGCTGCCTTCTTGAGCAGCAGGCATCTTCCGTCTAGGGCGCTGAGATTCTGGGCAACCTGAAGACGATGCAGATAGCCGCCATTCTGATCGGACTCGCCCTTGAACAGGCAATCGGCAGCACCCCGTAGACCCAGTACCAGCCCGGCCGATACGATGCGGTCGTCGGGCCCGACGAGTTTTGCACCCACCGCCGCGACCTCATCACGGCGCCCCTGTGCCAGCAGTTCCAGAAGCCAGTCAGGATCTGTGGCGAGACAGGCCGCGTCGAGCAGCACGAGGTACTCACCGTCCGCCGATTCAATCACCTGGCTCAGCGGTGCGCGTACGACCCGGATCAACGGCTCACCCATCGCCTCGATTTCCATCAACCAGGCGCGCAACTCGGGCTCCGCTTGCGATGACTCCACCAGATGGATCTGGTAATTGACGCCGCGCGTCTGTAATAGGCTTTCCAGGCAGCGAGTGACCTGGGACAGCGGCCCGCGGGCATCTACGAGCAAGGACACCAGGGGGTTGCCTGGCCATACCAGGCGGATGCGGTTGACGAACGGCAGACGACAAGACTCCACCTGAGCGGCCAGGCCCAGCCGTTGAAGATGGGCCTGCACGATGCCGCGTCCGACTGAAGGATCGACTTGCTCGGCCAGCCAAGCTGCATAGCTTTGGCGACTGTGATGGAGGATAGCGGAGAGATGACCAATGGCCGTCACCCCATCCCGCTCAACGCTCTGGAATAGAATATCGGTGAAAATGGCTTCGCCAGTACAGGGCATACTGGGGACCGTAACCAGCAGCGCGTCACGACTCACCAGCAACAGCGAGCCCGTATAGTTGTAGCTGCGGAGCAAGTCCAGATTGAAATCCGGCTTGAACACGGGATTGGCAGGCCCCTGGGCGGTCAGCTCGTCCTGGTCGACGTATAGCGCCTTAAGGCGCGGGTTCAGGGAAATGGCTTCGGCCGCCAGCAGCAGTAGATCGGTCGCTACCTCATCGCCATTGGGTAGCAGCACGAACCATTGGCAACGACTGGCATGTGCCAGCGCCTGCCATGGCGTCAGGTAGTCCGTCGCTTCCGGCAGGAAGGACGCCTGGGTAAGTGGATAGTGCTGCCGCGCCAGACTGGCCAGGGTCCGTTCGTCCTCCCCTGCTCCACCGAACACCACCACCTCGAAGTGCAGCGGCCGCTCTCCCACCACCAGCGCCTGCTCGTACAGGCGCAGCCGGGTACCCTGCAGCGCACGTTCGCCCAGCCACCGCTGATACTGCTGGTTCAGAAGATCAGCGCCCACGTGATGCTCGCTACGTGCCTGGGTGAGTTCGATGAAGCGATCGAGCTGCCGCCAGAAGCCATGTTCGAGCCTCGCATAACGCGCCATGGCATCGGCCAGCCCCCCTTGAGCAACCTCCAGTGCTTGAGGCGCGTCGAACATGGCGAAGCCACCGGAACCTATGTAGCTCTGGTCCAGAAAGGCCTCATCAATGCCTCCCTCCCGCATGAACAGCACCGGACAGCCGCAGAGAATTGCCAGGACACAGGTCATGGACCATTCGTACGTGTAGAGAACCTCAGCGCCTCGGAGCAGCTGCGCCAGCCTGGGCAGGGGAAGCGGCTCGTGCATCGACAATTCCTGGACGTCCAGGGGGAATCGGCTGAAGTCCACCTGATCGAGCGGATAGCGATGGCGATAGAAATAGCGGCCCAGGCGCGTACCGCAACCATTGGCATTGAACAGCACGGTGTTGATGCAAGGGACGTCGAGAAAGCCATCCGCACGCTCGCCGGGATCTCGGACGAGGACCGGGCCGGCATATATCCTCAGGTCGTCGCTGCCTGCCTCCATACCTCGACCGGTCAGGGCACCCTCGAAATTGAGCAGGTAGCGCACCACGACATCTGCGCCAGCCGGGTTACCACTGACCACCTCTGGATAGATAACGATGGGAACCTTGCCCAGTTGTCGATGGCTATCCACCAGGTCCTGGCTCACCCGCGGAGTCTTCAGGTTGGGGTTGACCTGATTGCAGCTCATCACATAGGCATCTCGCCCGTGGATGTTAAGGGTGTGACAGAGGTAATGCAGGCAGGCTACCCCGGCCGAGGTATCGCGGAAATCTGGCGCAT
The DNA here is from genome assembly GCF_014190935.1 of Pseudomonas sp. AS2.8. Taxonomy (NCBI): domain Bacteria; kingdom Pseudomonadati; phylum Pseudomonadota; class Gammaproteobacteria; order Pseudomonadales; family Pseudomonadaceae; genus Pseudomonas; species Pseudomonas sp. AS2.8. The sequence goes on along the minus strand of NZ_JACHVV010000001.1, from coordinate 413,508 downwards.
AGATGTAATAGGGATGCCCCAGCCCAAGGTGCATTTGGTGGAGCCTGCTGTCTGTCGTTACGCCCGCCATTGATGAGAAACTCATGCGCGGTCCTTCCTAGATTCCACATTGAACAAAGAAAGCGAAGTCGGCCTGTAGAAGCCTGTGACAGCCTCCGTGACTTGCCGTACCTGCTCGTGGGTCAGGTCCGAGAACAAGGGCAGCCTGAGGATGCGATCGGAGATGTCATGGGTGACCGGCAGCTCCCCGGACGCTCGGCCAAAACGTTGGCCGCCGGGAGAGTCGTGCAACGGGACGAAGTGGAACACCGCACTAATACCCAGCGCCTGTAGATGAGCGATCAGCGCCCGCCGCTCTTCGCTGTCCCGGGTGAGAACGAAGAAGATATGGGCATTGGCCGAGGCGTCGCCGCGATAGGTGGGCAGTGTCAGAAACGCATCGCGCTCCAGCGGCAGCAGGGCCTGGTAATAGTATTCGTAAAGCTCCCGACGATGAGCGTTGATCCGCTCGCCATGCTCGAGCTGGGCGAAGAGGAAGGCTGCCGTCAGTTCGCTTGGCAGAAACGATGAACCCATGTCGACCCAGGTGTATTTGTCTACCTCGCCGCGGAAGAAGGCCTTACGATTGGTGCCCTTCTGCCAAATGATCTCGGCGCGCTCGATCAGGCTCTCGTCGTTGATCATCAACGCTCCACCCTCGCCAGCGATGATGTTCTTGGTCTCGTGAAAGCTCAGGCAGCCCATGTCGCCTATGGTACCCAGCGACTGGCCTTCGTTCTTGACGAGGATGGCCTGAGCCGCATCCTCGATCAGCCGTAAGCCATGGCGTACGCAGAGGGCCTTGAGCGTGTACATGGCGCAGGATTGACCAGCGTAATGCACCGCGACGACGGCCTTGGTACGCGGTGTGATGGCTGCCTCGACCAGGCGCTCATCAATGTTGAGGGTATCCGGGCGAATATCCACGAATACCGGTACTGCTCCGCGCAGGACGAAGGCATTGGCTGTAGAGACGAAGGTGAACGAAGGCATGATGACTTCGTCTCCGGGACCGATCCCAGCCAGAATCGCGGTCATCTCCAGAGCCGCCGTGCAGGAGTGAGTCAACAGGACCTTCCGGCAACCGAGCTGCTCTTCAAGCAAGGCCTGGCAGCGCTTGGTGAACTCGCCGTCACCAGCAATGGAACCATTCATTACCGCCTGGGCGATGTAGAACAGCTCCTTGCCCATGATGAATGGCTTCGCGAAGGGGATACGCGCTCGTGACATGAGGTCTCCCAGAATGGAGTAGATCGAATGCCACGAGCGGCGCTAGCGCTCTCGAGCTTCCGACATGGAGTCTGCAATGCCTTCGCTGCAAGAACCGGACCCGCCAGTTTTTCGACGCATAGTGTTCAGCCCTGGCCACTCCGGTAAAGGCGATGCTCCGTGGGCTGGTAGTAGTCATCCAGCGAAGCCACCACCCGAGTGTAGTAGCCCAATAGCTGACGACTGCGTTCTGGCAGGCCGTCTAGCAGAGTGGCGTCCAGGGCACGACAATAATCGATCTGCTGTTTTATCCAGGGACGGGTGAACTGGTGATTGATCGCCAGACGATCACGGCTACTGCGGTTGGTCCCCGCCGCGTGCCACAACGTCGAATCGAACACGATGGCATCGCCGGCGGCACAGATCACAGGCCGCGCCCAACGCCGGCAGAACTCTCCCAAAGGAGCTATCTCGCGCTGATGAGTTGCAGGAACCACTAGGGTCGCGCCATTTTCTGCGGTGAAGGCGTCGATGGCGATCATGACGTTCAGCGATGCCCGATAACCGTTGAGATAGCGCGGGAAGTCCTGATGGAAACGATACTGGAAGACATCCGCGTCAGGCTCGCTGGTAGGCGGCAGCAGCAAGCCATTCTGCAGGTGAAGAATGGCTGTGCTCCCCATGAGTTCATCCACAAGCGTGAGCAGGATGGGCAACTCTAACAGCTCGGTGAAAACCGGATCGAACCTCATCATCAGCCGTAGGACGCCCACTTCCCTGGCTCTTTCCAGGCGAAACCGCCCCACCTCTTCCTCGATTCGATCCCGCACCCTGTAGAGACCTTCGCTCATGCGCGCTAGCAACCGTGGGGGGACCACGGCAGGCACGACAGCGTACCCCTGGGTATCAAGTAGAATCTTGAGCTCGTCGATGTCGAGCGTGCTTGTTTTCATGGGCGATTACTCTTCCAGGCGCGCCAGACCGAACCCGTGACGACCATAGCCGTTACCGTTGTACAGCATGTAGAGGACGCCTTCAGCCGCGAAAACGCAGGGATAGGTCTGGCTCTCACCCTCCCATGCGCCGACCGGTCCAAGCCAATGGAGTCGCTGGTCCAGCCGTTCCCAGTTCGTTCCATCAGCTGATTCGGCATACCCCAGCCGATACCCCTGGGACGACCGAATGGCGTACCAGAGCCGGTACCGGCCCTGAGGGTCGATCAGGACGCAGGGTCGGGAAAGGCCCAGCTCGCCCTCACGCAACGGCAACACCACCGCGCCCGAGCGTTGCCAGGAAAGGCCATCCACCGACTCGGCATACTTGATGACGTGCTGCATGCTTTCTGGCTGGGCTCCCCAGGCGAGGTTCGAGCCGTACCACATACGCCAGCGGGAATGCTGGGCGTCCCACAGCACCCAGGGATAGGAAAGGGAAAAGGGATCAGCTTCGCTGCGGTCGAGAATGGGTACTCGTCCTACCCGCTCGAGGAGATACTCCCCCTGGCCACGGGCGAGCCCGATGAAGTTGCGCCAAGGGACGCTGACACTCAGGTTCCAGCCGACATAAAAGCACCACAGCTCCGCGTCACGGACGACGATATTGCCCAGCGAAACGCCATCCTCGTCAAAATGTCCTTCTCTGCCAGGGAGAAGCACCGGGTGTTCGCTTAACGAGATCACCTCATTTGTGGCAAGCCGCCAGTCCAGCCAGGCAATTCCGGAGCGCCTACGCTCATCACGGAAGTTGAAGTAAATCCGGTACAGGTCGGAATGGGGAAGCTTTATCGCTTGGGGATTGGAGGCATGGCTGAATAGCCAGGAACGCTGCCGATCCGGAACGAACACTGATCCGAGCCGATGCCAGCGCTGTTCACTCATGCTCGACCTTGAAGTAGCGCTTGGCTCCAGCAACATTGGTGGCGGCGACGCCCTTCGCGATCTGATCGGTGGCGACGCTGCGGGTGACCAGCGCACCGGCCCCCACTAGAACATCGTCGGCCAAAGCGACATCATTGACCAACGTTGCATTGACTCCGATGAACTGGTGATCGCCGATCCGGCAATTGCCGGAAATCACTGCCTGGGACGCGACGAACACGTGGTTGCCAATGACCGAATGGTGACCTATGTGGTTACCGCTCCACAGTACGACGTTGTCGCCCAAGGTCACGAACGGTTGCACCGTATTGTTCTCAAAGATGAAGCAATGCTCACCAACTACCACATTACGCCATACAAAAGCATTGGAACTGATATAACTCGCCGCTAGGAAGCCCATGGCCTTGGCTTCTCTATAGAAACGTTCGCGGGTGCGATTCAACTGGCCGTACGTGATGGCAGCGTAGAAGTGAGGCCGGGTAGCAGTATCGGAAAAATATTCGGTCAGCCTATCAAAGGGAATGACCGGCAAACCGAACTTCTCCGAGCTGCGCAAATAGTCCTGATCGACGCTGAACGCAACGACATGGTACGAAGAATCATGAGTAAAGTATTCATAGGCTATATCAGCGAAAAGCCCGTCGCCGATGATGACCAACGGAATCTCCATGCGTCACACCCTTTTATCATTGGTCCGCATTGCCAGAGGGCATCAAATCGCCCCTTCTCACGACTTCCTTACGAGCACCGTAAATTCGTATAGATCATAATCATGAAGCAGCGCGACATTTTTCGCAAAATGCCTCTTGCAATGATCGAAGAAAAACAGCGGGTCACCGTAATAGAGATCGGCGCGCTGACGGTCAAGGTCGGAATAGATGCTGAGGCAATTGAAGGCGAATCCTCGACTACTGTTGCTGTCAAGCTCCTCCAACATGGACAGTACATAGGCATGCCAATCGGTTACGGATGCCGTCTGACGGACGTTGAACACTCCGCTGGCCACCGAGTAGTGGGCAGGTCCTGCACAGGTGCGCTTGACCTCGAACTGGGCATTACCGGCTCCGGGATGAGCGTTCCGCGCTGCTGCGATCATGCCAGCTGAGAGATCGGTACCCCGGTAGCTCAGCGGGATGCTCAATGTGTTCAAATAATCGTAGTAGGCTCCATAGCCGCAGCCCAGGTCATTTAGCGATATCGGCTCCTGCCCGGCTTCGCCAATGATCTTGGCCAACTGATGGAACCTGATCTGCTGCGACTCGTGACCATTCCAGTCCACCCCTCGGGGAGTGGCACCGAACTCACTGATCTTCCTCGAATAATATCTTTCCGTCGCCCCCTCGAGAGCCTGCAGAACCTCAGTCATGCGAGCTCCTTTTGCAAATAAGCGGCAGCGGTTTCTCCAGTATTGAGCAGCAGGTCCAGGATACTGACGGCCGATTCGAACCCACCGTGCAACTGTGCGTATGCTGGATAGCCAGCATAATCAAAATACTCGACGCCTATGTTTCGCCTTTCAAAGAGGTCGTGTTGCAAATAAACCTTGGCAGCGGGACCCGAAATGTAGGTATTGGCTTTCAAGGCTACGCAGAGGTTGACGAGATTCTCGGTACGGCCGGACACGCTTGGAAAACTCGATGAAAAGATCAGTGGCGTAGGGATACCGAGCAAACGACATATGCCGCTGAGCAAAAGCTGGTTGACATCGGAGAGTCGCTCCAGAGGCTGGCATTGGGCATAGAGCTCTTCTAGGCGATTTGCCATAGCCGCAAAGCCCGCAGCTTTGCGATAGCTAGTGCTTATGGTCTGCCAGTGCTTTGCGGACCAGTCGCGGTCACTAACCTCTACATCTTGGATTCTCTGGGTAAAGCGACCACGGTTCTTCACTGGAATACTTAACCAATGCAGCCCCTGTGCAGTCCTGATCAGATTGCGGTTACGCCAATCCCGTCGAGTAAACTGGACATCATCATACAGCACAAATACATCAGCACTTCGGATCAGATCAAAATAGCCGCGCCAAGGAATGTAATTGGACTGGACGATGGCCACCTTCGTCATTAATCGAACCCCATAATAATAAAACAACCTTCTACAGCTATGACAGATAATTGAACAGACTCAACTGCGACACCTTCACGAAACTCTGCTGGGTCGCCTGCAGTACGGTGTTCTGCAGCGCATAGCGTGACAAAGCCTCAGCATAGTCCAGATCCTGGAGGTCCGACTGCACCGACTTGTTGACCAGGCTGACGTCGGCAATGAAGTCGCTGGTGGAGTCGATGACGTTGAGGCGCGCACCGACCTTGCCGCGGATGCCATCAACCTGGGTGTAGGCCGTGTCCAGGTTGCTCAGGGCTACGGCAGCGTTGTCGCGCATCTTATACACGCCCTCGGTGCTGCCATCGCCGTTCTCCAGGGCCTTGCGCAGATCGGATACCACGTTGAGCAGGCTGCGCTTCTCGTTGGAGGTATCGCGGGTGATCTTGAACTCATCGCCGGCAGCGGGAGCGCCGTCCATCTGCACCTTTACCCCGCCATAGCTGATGAACTTGCTGGCTTCCTGGGTGCTGTTGAGGCTATCCGCCTTGAGCTGGCCAGCCGGCGGATTGGCCGGGTCGTAGGCCGCCCATTCGGCAGCGGTAGGCGCCTTGGACAGGTCGTAGATGACGTACTTCTTGTCATCAAGGAAATGGATGCCGACACCATCGGTAGCGGCCGGTGGATTGCTGGCGGGAAAAGTGGAATCGTAGGCTTTCTTGTCATCCACCAGGCCGAGCGAGATCCGCCCGGTACCCGTGTTGCCAGCCACCGGCGTGGTATCCACCCGATTGGCGTTGAAGTTGTTCTCGAAGGCGTCCTTGCCGCTGTCGCTGATGGGCACGAAGGTCGAGCTGGCGATCTGTACGCTGCGCTGGCCTTCATCACCGTTGTAGCTGTAGGTGCCATCGGCGTTGCGCACATAGGGCTGGGTATCGCCCATGGAGCCGGAGAACAGGTACTTGCCGCTGGCATCCTTGCTGTTCATCAGGTTCATCAGCTCGTCTTCGCGCTGACCGACCTCCTTGGCCAGGGACGCGCGATCGGTTGGATCCAGGGCACCGTTGCCGGCCTGGACGGCGATCTCGCGGATGCGCGTCAGCACGGTTTCCACCGAGGTCAGCATGGACTCCTCGGTGTTGAGGCTGTTCTTGGCGGCGGTCATGCCGGTGTTGTACTGACCGTTGAGCGCCTCTTCCTGGCTGATCTGCAACAGCTTGACCGAGGCCACCGGATCGTCCGCCGGAGTCAGGATCTTCTTGCCTGTGCTGATCTCTTCCTGAGTACGGGTGACGCTGCCGTAGTTGTTCTGCAGGCCGCTGATGCCGTTGTTGAATGCCTGGACGGTAGAGATGCGCATGGGCGGTTTCCTTATCTGAAGGCGCCAAGCAGGGTATCGAACAGTGACTGAGCGATCTTGATGACCTGCGCCGAGGCACCGTAGTACTGCTGGAACTGGACGAGTTTGGCGGCTTCCTCGTCGAGGTTGACGGCCGACAGGGAGTCACGATTGTCCTGGGACTGCTTGAGCACGGTTTCGCTGGCGGCCGAATCCACTCGTACCTGGGCGGTCAGGGTACCGACCCGCTCCACCAGGCCGCCGTAGGCATTGTTGTAGGTGGTGCCGGTGTTGCCATAGCCGCCCATGGTGGGCTTGGTCTGCAAGGCCACCAGGTTCAGCGCATTGCGGTTGTCCGAGACCGCGCCCTTGTTGGTGCCCAGGGTGAAGCTGTCACCGGATTGGGGAACGCCGCTGATATTGAAATCGTAGCTGTAGCTGTTGTTGGTGGTCGGGTCGGTGTACTGCAGGCGGAGCGTATTGGTCTGGCCGCTGGTGAGACCGGTCGTCGAAGGCGACACGTAGCTGAGCGTCGCCCCGCTCGGCAGGGTGCCCGCCAACTGGTTGGTGGTGCTGTTGAAGCTCAACTTCAGGCCATCGGTCCCGAAGAGGCGGGTCAGATCCGCCGTGTTGACCGGCGACACCGTGGTGGTCAGCGCCGGCTGGGTGATGGCCCCGGTACCGCGGTTGTTGGTCGTGGCCGCGGCCTTGGCGGTGCCGGCGAAGCCCAGCTGATCGGCCTGGGCCAGATCCACCTTGAGCTGGGAGGCGCCGCGACGCGTCGGCTGCAGGCTGAAGACGTCGCCGGCCTGGGCCTTGGCGAGCTCGGCGGCACTGAACTGCACCTTGAAGCCCTGGTCGTTGCCATTGGCATCCGTCAGCGTCAGGGTGACCGGATCGGTACCGCTCTTGTTGACCGTGAGCGCCGCGTTGTCACTCGCGCGACGCGCCGTGAAGCCGCTGCCGTTGTAGTCGAGGCGGTAGTCGCTGGGCGAGAGCTTGCTGGTATCGGTGATGCTCAGGGTCGCGCTGGCCGAGCCGGTGTTGGACGACCGCCCCATCACCCGCAGGCCGATGCTCTGGCTGTCGTTGATGTCGCCGAACAGTGCCGAACCGGCATTGCCGGACAGGTCCAGGCCCTGTCCCAGCTGCTTGTTGACGGTATCCGCCAGGGTCAGGGACAACTGGCCTAGGCTGTTGTAGGCATGGTCCAGCGCCGTGTCGCGATAGGACAGCAGGCCGCCCATCTCGCCGCCGCTCAGCTGGCTGGTGACGTTCTGCTCGGTCGAGCCGGAGGTCAGGACGATCTGGAAGCGCGAGGGATCGTCGGTGCCGGGCTTGGCCGTCATGCTGGACACGGTATTGCCTACCACCAGCGGCTGGCCGGTGCCGACGAACAGGTTCAGAGCGCCGTCGTCCTGCTCTACCACCTGCAGCCCGACCATGCCGGACAGCTGCTTGATCGCCTGCTCACGGGAATCGATGAGATCGTTGGGCGAACCGCCGGCGGCCTTGGAGCGGGCAATGGCGTCGTTGAGACTGCCGACGCTCTTTGCCAGGGCGTTGACCTGATTGGTCAGCGCCGACAGCTGGTCGTTGATCTGGCCGTTCTGCTTGTCGACCTGGTCGTACAGGGTATTGAACGACTTGGCCATGCCCTGGGCCTGGGCGAGCACGGCCTCCCGCGCCGGGATCGACGAAGGATCCTGGGCAGCGGTCTGCAGGGTGGCAAAGAACTTCTGCATGGCCGGGGTGATACCCGTCGTGCTGTCGGACAGCAGGCCGTCGAGCTGGGAGATCTGGCTCTTGAAGGTCTGCAGCTCGCTGTTCTGGCTGTTAGCCGAGCGCACCTGGTTGGTGAGGAAATCGCTGGCGAGACGGCGTACATCCACCGTCTGGGAGCCGGAACCGACATAACCCGAGCCGTTGAACTGGGCGATGTTGGTCTGCTGGATGGTCTCCTGCCGCGAATAGCCGGGCGTGTTGACGTTGGCGATGTTGTGGCCGGTGGTGGTCAGGGCGTTCTGCGTAGTGCGCAGGCCCGACAGACCAATGGAAAGCAGATCAGCCATGGCTCACCTCAACCGCGGGACGGACTGGTGCCCAGGGAGGCGACCGTCTGATAGGTGTTCATGTTGCGGGCGATCTGGATCACCTTGCGTGCGTATTGCGGATCGGTGGCGTAGCCGGCCTGCTGCAGCCCCTGCATGAAGCGCTCGGAATTACCGTTGGTGGACAGCGCCTTGTCGTAGCGGTCGTTGCTCTGCAGGAAATTCACGTAATCGTGGAAGCTGTCGGCGAAGGAATCATAGGTGCGGAACTTGGCGGTCTCGGTCACCGCCTTGCCGTTGACGAATTCCTGGGTCACCGCCGGGGCGCTGCCGCCGTCCCAGCCGTGGGACTTGATGCCGAACAGGTTGTTGCTGTTGCTGCCGTCGGCCTGCTTGACCATGTGCTTGCCCCAGCCGGTTTCCAGCGCCGCCTGGGCGACCAGGAACTTGGGATCCACGCCCAGGCGCTTCGCAGCGGCTTCGGCCATGGGCATCATGGTGTCGACGAATTCCTGACGGGTACGGAAACGGGTCTTGCCGGTGGCAGCGGCGCTGTCCACATTGGCAACGGCCTCGGTCGCGGCGGCCGGCTTGCTGCCGGGTTGCGTGGCCTGCTGACGCCAGGCGCTCTGGGCGGCCGCGACGTCCTGGAAGCTCTGCTTGAGGGTGGCGCCCTGCTCGGCCGCGCCGGAAATATTGGCGGCGGTACGCTCGGCCAGTCGCCCAGGCAGCGCCAGCCGACGCGAATTCAGCGCGCTGGAATCGTCACGCCCGGACGCTACCGCATTGCTCGGCTTGAGGCCGTGGCTCGCCACGTCGTTGAGCTTGGCGTTGCGGCCGGCGGCCAGCTGGCCTTCGGTGGGCGCGGCCTGGCCGACCTGGGCAAAGGGATTAGGGCGCGCCGACGGCTGGGCGGTCTTGCTCAGCTGACGTTCGAGCACGTTGGCCAGACCGATACCACCGCCATCCCGGGACAGGGAGACGGCCAGCTGCTGGTCGTACATGTCCTGGTACTGCTTGGTGGTCTCGCTGGAAAAGGGGCTGTCCCTGTCCGCCAGCGCCTGGTTGGCGCTGCGCATGGACTTGAGCATCTGGCTCAGGAACAGCGACTCGAATTCGCCGGCGACCTTCTTGACGTTTTCCGAGCTGTCGCGATCCTTACCCTTCATCTGGGCCAACCGATTCAGGTCGGTGAAGGCCCCCGAATCCTTGACGTTGCCGTAGTTGCCACCCAGACGAGATTCCATCGCCCGTTCTCCTTAGATAACGATCAGATCGGCCTGCAAGGCGCCGGCCTGTTTCAACGCTTCGAGAATGGCAACCAGGTCGCTGGGCGCCGCGCCCACCTGATTCACCGCTCTCACGATCTCGTCCAACGTGGTACCCGGACCGAACTTGAACATCGGCTTGGCCTCCTGCTTGGCCTTGACGGTCGACTGGGGAGTCACCACCGTCTGCCCACCCGACAAGGGATTGGGCTGGCTCACCTGGGGGTCTTCGCTGATGGTCACGGTCAGGCTGCCCTGGGTCACCGCCGCCGGCGAGACCTTGACGTTCTGGCCGATGACGATGGTCCCGGTGCGGGAGTTGACGATGACCTTGGCCACCGCCTGCCCCGGATCCACTTCCATGTTCTCCAGGATCGAGATGTAGTCGACGCGCTGGCCAGGATCCACCGGCGCCGTGACACGAATCGATCCGGCATCAACAGCTGATGCAACACCCGCGCCAAGTGTCTCGTTGATCTTGTCGACGATGCGCTTGGCGGTGGTGAAGTCGCTGCGATTGAGGTCCAGCGTGATGCTGTTGCCCTGGTCGAAGCCGCTCGGCACCGGTCGCTCGACGGTGGCGCCATTGGGAATGCGGCCGGACGACGGAACGTTGACGGTAATCTTCGAGCCGTCACGGCCTTCGGCGTCAAAACCCCCGACCACCAGATTGCCCTGGGCGATGGCGTAGATCTGCCCATCGATACCCTTCAGCGGCGAGAGCAGCAGACTGCCGCCTCTCAGGCTCTTGGAGTTGCCGATGGAGGACACCGTGATGTCGATGGTCTGGCCGGGCTTGGAAAAGGCCGGCAGATCGGCATGGATCGACACCGCCGCGACGTTCTTCAGCTGCGCCGTGGTACCCGGCGGCACCTTGATGCCGAACTGGGCCAGCATGTTGTTGAAGGTCTGCACGGTGAAGGGCGTCTGGGTGGTCTGGTCGCCGGTACCGGGCAGCCCCACCACCAGGCCGTAGCCGATCAGCTGGTTGGTCCGCACGCCCTGGATGCTGGCGATGTCCTTGAGCCGATCCGCCTGGGCCAGGGGCATGACCAGGGCCAGGGCGGCAGCGGCGATGAGGGTCTTGAACATGGCGCTCATCCTCAGAAGGGCATCAGCGGGCTGCCGAAGAACTGGCTCAGCCAGCCCGGCTGACTGGCATCGGCGAAGGCGCCGGTGCCCGAATAGGTGATCCGCGCATCGGCCACGCGGGTGGACGATACGGTGTTGTCGGTGGCGATGTCGTCGGCGCGGACCATGCCCTGGATACGCATGAGTTCGTTGCCGGTGTTGAGCGTCAGCCACTTCTCGCCGCGCACCACCAGGATGCCGTTGGGCAGTACCTCGGCGATGGTCACGGTCAGCGAACCGGACAGGCTGTTGCCCTGGGCCGCCGTGGACTTGCCGGTGTTGGAGCGGTTGCCGGAGAAGCCGGCGTCCAGGCTCAGGTCGCCGTCGGCCAGGGGATTGGGGATCTTCGGCTTGGCGCCGAACAGCGAGGTCAGCCCCAGGGTCGCCTTGCTGTTCTTGGCGACGTCGGAACTGGCGTTCTTGCTGGCCTGGGTCTTCTCCTGCAGGGTGACGGTGATGATGTCGCCGATGCGGAAGGCCTTGCGGTCGGTATAGAGATTCTGCTCGAACCCCGACTGGAAGATGGCGCCGTTGTTCTGCGCCGCCGGCACCGGCGTGCGCGGCAGCACCGGGGCGTAATAGGGATCGTCCGGCTTGGCGGCCGGGGCTACGCATCCTGCGAGTACGAGCGCTCCCAGGAGCGGGGCGACGGCGAACAGAGGTTTCATGGAGCGCTTCCTCACAGGAGATTAGAGCTGTTGACTGACGAAGCCGAGCATGTCGTCGGCCGCTTTGATGACCTTGGAATTCATCTCGTAGGCGCGCTGGGTAGTGATCATGTTCACCAGCTCCTCGACGGTGCTCACGTTGGAGTTTTCCAGGGTGCTCTGCAGGACGGTGCCGAGACCGTTGAGGCCCGGGGTGCCGACCTGGGGCGCACCGCTGGAAGCGGTCTCGCTGAACAGGTTCTGGCCCACGGCCTGGAGACCGCCCGGGTTGACGAACTGGGCGATCTGCAGATTGCCAATGACCTGGGGCGCGGCCTGGCCGGCGGTGGTGACCGACACGGTGCCGTCTTCGCCGACGGTGAAGGTCTTGGTATCGGCCGGCAGCACGATGGCGGGCTGCAGGGCGAAGCCGTTGGCGGTGACGAGCTGGCCATCGGCATTCAGGTGGAAGGTACCGTCACGGGTGTAATTGATGGTCCCGTCGGGCATGGTCACCTGGAAAAAACCGTCGCCGTTGATGGCCATGTCCAGCGGCTGGTCGGTGGTCTGCAGCGAACCCTCGGTGAAGTTCTTCTGGGTGCCGACGATGCGCACACCGGTACCCAGTTGCAGGCCGGAGGGCAGCTGGTTGTCCTGGGTGGACTGGGCACCCGGCTGGCGCCGGATCTGGTACAGCAGGTCCTGGAATTCGGCGCGATCGCGCTTGAAGCCCGTGGTGGACACGTTGGCCAGGTTGTTGGAGATGGTGGTGAGGTTCATGTCCTGGGCGGACAGACCGGTCTTGGCGACCCACAGTGACGACATCATGATGGTATTCCTCGAAGTGCCGGTTTTACGTCGGCGCTAGCCTTGATCAGGAGAATTGCAAAACCTTTGCCAGTGCCGCGTCGTTGTCTTCGGCGCTGCGCATCATCTTCACCTGCAGTTCGAACTGGCGGGAAAGCGACAGGATCGAGGTCATCTCCTCCGCCGCATTGACGTTGCTCGACTCGACAAAGCCGGACACCAGGGACACGTTGGCGTCCATGGGCGGCGCTGCCTGGCCCTGCTTCATGTGCAGCAGGCCGTCGAGTCCCTTTTCCATCTGCTTGGTGTCGGGATTGACCAGCTTGATGCGATCGACCTGGGCCAGGGCGTTGGCTGCCTGACCGGAGCCGCGAATGGTGATGCTGCCGTCCTGACCGATTTCCACCTTGGAAGCGGGCGGCACGGCGATGGGTCCGCCATTGCCGAGCACCGGCATACCACTGCCGGTCCGCAGCATGCCGAGGGGATCGATCTGCAGGCTGGAGGTACGTACATAGGCCTCCTTGCCGGAGGGGTCCTGGACCGCGACGAAGCCTGGGCCCTGGATGGCCACGTCCAGGTCACGCCCGGTTTCCTGCAGCGCACCGGGGGTGAAGTCCGTCGCCGGCCGTTCGCTCATGGAATAGACGCGCGACGGCATGGTCTCGCCGAACACCTGCATCGAGCGCGCCTGCTCGAGATCCTTGCGGAATCCCGAGGTCGAGACGTTGGCCAGGTTGTTGGCATGGGCGCGCTGGGCCATTTCGTTCTGGCTGGCGCCGGTCATGGCGACGTACAGCAGCTTGTCCATCTGATCCTCCGACGGCGGCAGATTGCCGCCAAGCTTGCGTTCGGAGGTTCTTTAGCAAGGCCCGTTCCAGAAAACGTAAACCCCACTGAATCAATGACTTGAGAATAGAAAAGCCTCCCGAAGGAGGCTTTTCCTGACGTCTGAGCGGCAAGCCGTCAGAGAAACGACATCAACGCAGGTTGATGATGGTCTGGGTGATGGCGTTCTCGGTCTCGATGGTCTTAGCGTTCGCCTGGTAGTTGCGCTGCGCCACGATCATGTCGACCAGCTCGGTGGAGATGTCCACGTTGGACGCCTCCAGCGCACCGGATTGCAGGGCACCCAGGGTACCGGAACGCGGCGTGCCGACCACCGGCTGACCCGACTCCGAAGACTCGGTCCAGGAGGTCTTGCCCATGGGGGTCAGGCCCTGGACGTTGGCGAAGTTCGCCAGCACGACCTGGCCCTGCACCTTGGACTGACCGTTGGTGTAGCGTGCGAAGATCTGACCGGTATCGTCGATCTCCAGGCCAGACAGCTGGCCGGTGGTGTAGCCGTCCTGGTTGACGCTGGTCACGGCAAAGGCGCTGCTGTACTGGGTCGAGCCACGCATGTCCAGGGTGATGCCGGCCGGGTTGGCCACGGCGCCGTTGGAGGCCCAGGTCGCCGGGGTACCGCCGTTGGAAATGGCCGGCACCCAGTTGTCCAGCTTGAGCACGCCCTCGAAGGCATTGGTGCTGGCGTTGTTGACCTGCTTGAGATCGGTCGAGGCCACATTGGCACCGTCGAGCGCACCACTGCTGGTGAACGGCAGGGTCACGCTGTAGGGCGTGGCGACCTTGGTGGTCGCATCCTCCTTGGTGGGATCGCCCGGATTGCGGCCGTCGATCAGCACGTTCATGGTCCAGGAGTTGTTCGCGCCCTTGACGAAATACTGCGACAGGACGTGGGCGTTGCCCTGGCTGTCATAGATGTTCACCGAGGTCGAGGAGTTGTAGCTGGTCGGATCGGACGGGTTGAACGGCGTCGTGGTCGGCGTCGTCTGGGTCGAGTTCAGGTTGACCGTCTGCTTGATCGAACTGGACGCCTTGGGCGCCTGGCTGGCGGTCTCGATGCGCAGGTCGCTGCGCACACCCGGCTGCAGCAGACCCTGGTCGTTGGTGGTATAGCCCTGCAGCTTGTAGCCGTTGTTGTCGACAATGAAGCCTTCCTTGTCGGTCCCGAAGTAACCGGCACGGGTGTACTGCACAGCGCCATTGTTGCTGGTGACGAAGAAGCCGTTGCCGTTGATGCCCATGTCCAGCGCGTTCTGCGTGGAATCGATGGTGCCCTGGTTGAACAGCTGGCCGACGTTGCCGAGCAGCACGCCGCTGCCCTGGGCATTCTTGCCGGTGCCGAGGACTGAGGCGGCATAGAGATCCTGGAACTCCGCTCGCGACTGCTTGAAGCCGACGGTGCTGGCGTTGGCGATGTTATTGCCCGTGATGTTGAGGTCACTGGACGCGGCCTTGATGCCGCTCAAACCGATATTGAAAGACATGCTGGATTCCTCTCGTGTGCCGCGCCTTACTGGCCGACCGCCTGGACTTTGGAGATGCCGATGCTGCCGACGCCGGCAAGGTTGAGTGTCATTTCGCCGCCGTTCTGCCCGAGCGTCACACTGTCGACGTTGGCTGGCAGACTGGTCTTCATGGCCGTGGTGGTGTCGTTCACGTTCGCCTGGGCCTCGAAGCGGTAGGTGCCGGCATCCAGCTTCTTGCCGCTGGCGTCGGTGCCATCCCAGGTGAAATTCACCAGGCCACTGGATTGCTGCCCCAGGTTCAGACGATTCACCTGACTGCCGGCGTCGTTGTAGACGTTGACCCAGACGTTCGGACTGGAAGCGGTCAGATTGAGCGCGCCCTTGAAGTCCGCACTGGTATCCACCTTGACCTTGTCGGTATCGACGATCACCTTGCGGCCCACCAGGGTGGACGCCTGCAGCGCCTGGGAAGACTGACTGCCGGAGAGGATCGAGCTGACGCTGGTATTGAGGTTGGTGATGCCCTCGACGGTACTGAACTGCGCCAGCTGTGCGATGAATTCGCCGTTGCCCTGGGGCTCCAGCGGATTCTGGTTGTTCATCTGGGCGACCATCAGCTTGAGGAACTCGTCCTTGCCGAGCTTGCCGCCTTTCTTGCCATCGCTGCTAGCGGTCTCGGAGGTAGCGTCTGTCTTGTTGACGGAGTACTTGTCGAGCACCGACTGAGCGGTTGAATTGGTCGTGCTTATGGACATGGCGCCGGTTCCTTACTGACCGAGGGTCAGTACCTTCTGCATCATCTGTTTGGCGGTATTCATCATTTCCGCATTGGTCTGGAAGGCGCGACTGGCCGAAATCATGTCGGCCATCTCCTCCACCACGTTCACGTTGGGGTAGTAGACGTAGCCTTCCTTGTCCGCCATCGGGTGGTTGGGCTCATAGCGCTTCTGCACCTCGCTCTGATCCTCGACGATGCCCTTCACCTCTACCCCGACCCCGGCCTGGCCCTGGTCGTCGAACAGCGAGGCGCCGCCCTGGGCGTCATTGAGCTGGGCGGCGAACACCGGATGCCGCGCCTTGTAGGTCTGGTCGACGCTGGAGGACACGGAATCGGCGTTGGCCATGTTGCTGGCTACGGTATTGAGGCGAACGTTCTGGGCGCTCATCCCGCTACCGGCGATGTTGAACAGCGAACTCAGGGACATGGCTACTCTCCACGCAGGGCCGACATCAGCCCCTTGAACTTGCTATTGAGCAGGGTGAAGCTAGCCTGGAAATTCATCGCGTTTTCGGCGTAGTTGGCCTGCTCGACCTGCGCATCCACGGTGTTCTGGTCCACCGAGGGCTGAGTAGGGATGCGATATTTCAACGCCGAGTCGCCCATGCCCATGTCGAAGCCTTCAGCGGCGATATGGCGGCTGTTGGTGGTTTCCAGCTGATAATGGCCGGATGCCCCCGGGGCGCTCTTGGCCGCCTGCTCAGCCATCACGGCGCTGAAATCCAGATCCCGCGCCTTGTAGCCCGGGGTGTCGGCATTGGCGATGTTGTTGCCCAATACCTCGGCGCGTTGCGAACGGAAGTTCAGCGCCTGTTCGTGCAACCCGAGTGCTTTGTCGAAACTGATGCTCATGTCGAGAGACCTTTGACGTGGCTTGCAAGCGATTTAGCAAGGCCCGTGCCAGTCTCCAGCATCCATCTAAATCAAGGGTTTAGTGCAACGCGGCAGTCAAAACGACGGCAAGCGGCAAGGTTTTTCCGCCGCCTTTGCCGGCCCTGTGATCGGGTGCGGCAAAACTTTGGCGCAGAAAAGGTAAACCGGGAGCCAAACCTACATGCTGTGGATTTGCCCCTATCGAACCGGACCAATGCCCCCGTCAAATTGCGGCCTGCTACAAACACCTAAAATCCTGCAGCGATCGGTATTCGACGCTTTGTACGGATACCCCTCGCAATGCCTGACAGCGATAGCCAGGTTGCTTAGGGTCTTTGCACGGTCGAGCTTAGACATGTGGCGGATATAACCGCCCTTCTTAGTTTTCACGAAGCTTTCCGCCATCCCGCTGCCTGGGGACTACACGCCCTTTTCATCAGAGGCAACAGGTCGACCTGCTGCGCAAAAGATGAGTCTGTTTGGCGGTATAGGTCTACTCGTTACCAGCCAGATACTGCGCCGTTAACGAAAGTCGCCTAACTCGAAGCCATGTTCGATAGCGCCTAGCATCACGTCGCGAACCACGTCACCGCTACAGCGTCTTGCGCCAGCCGCCCAACTGACAGTAAGGCAATGGCAGGCTATCGCCCGCCATTGCCGGGAAAGGACCTAAACCGATGTCCAAAGCCAGTTGAGCATTACGTCTGTCTCAAGAGTTGTTGTGGCGCGCATCGGATAGAGCACGACGATAAAGGGTAACCATCTCGCCCAGCAGCTCCTGAGCGATATTGCAGGCAACCTTTAGCCGCAGCTCTTCAGGATGACCGGAGTCGCGCTCTGCCAGCTGAATTAGCAGGTCACCTAGCATTGAGGCACGAAGATCCGCATCGGCTTCGATAGATCGAGTGGAAAGATCCATTTGGTCGAGCGTGATTGGCTTGCTGGGGAACGGGACGATAGAAGGATTCTTCTCAGCCATAGCAAACCTCCGTTGTAGAGGTAGATGGCATACAGGTAGCGCCAAGGCGGAGCTCGGGCTTAAAAGGAGATACAGGCATTTTAACTGCTCCTCAGACGATTAAGGAGCCGCCACCCGCCGTTGTCACTCGGTGATGGGAGGCGGACCGTGAGGGGGTGACAAACCGGCGTCCGAGGGAACCGGCCAGGCAAAAGCCTGCCCCACACGGCCCGCCATAGAAAACCACAGATGTGGTCTAGCTACAGCGCTACCGCGCCTCGAACGAATCGGGTTGTCACACCCGGTCGTGGGATTGACCACGACAATGCAAATTTACCGTTTTGGAACGCGCCCTAGCAACCCGTGACGACGCTCGCTACCTATGACTCATCTAGGTTGGTCTACGGCAGACCATTTGGTACGCAACGGAAATACGGTAACGGGCCAAATCAGATTGTTCTGGGACAGACCAATCCAGCCTCCACGAGACTCGCTGACAGCCAAACAGCCTTCGTAGGGGGAGAGCAAATGGGAAACTATTGCACGCACAAGCGCTACGCACCGACTAACTGGTTCACGACGCCAATCGCACTGTTAGTAGATCCGCGGCTAACGCCGCTGGAGCGCAACGGGTGGCAGGTCTTGCGCATGCTCAGTGATGCAGACGGTGTGAGTTCGCTTACGAGCCTGAGCCAGCTTCGACGCTATCTCACCACCACGCCGTTAGGACAACGGGCGGGCTATGAGACGGCACGACGTGTGCTGAAAGTGCTGCGCCTGACGGGTTGGATCACTCTGCTCGGTGTACAGCGTGACCCCATGACGGGCAAGGTGATGAGCGAGCGCTACAGGGTGCATGAGCGTGCCTTAGCGTTTGATCGAGCATGCACTGCCGACCAGACGCTTGCCGGCCTATTGCACGCGTGCCTTCACGAGACGGGCCATCCGATCCAGCGAATTGCGCAGCATCTCAATCATGCGTTCGAACAAAAGCAGCGCAGTGACGATGGGCAGGCTAGCCCTGATGACCTTGGGAGCTCTAGCTCCGAGGCGGTACAGATGGGGTCTGGCATAGACCAAACCGGTCTGTCACAGACCAACGAAGTCCACCACGAACCAATTGGCCAATACAGTACGTACAGTAGTAAGACGTATAAAGTACGTACGTACCCTTCAGAGGTCGAAAGCACAGAGGGCAGCACTCCGCTTCCATCCTGTCTTGCGGGAGTTGATGAAAAGCAGTTGCAAGAGCTTCTGACTGGACTTGATGAGTTGGCGCTGGAGCAGCGTCAGCAGGTGTTGGCAGAACTGGAGGCCAGACACCGTAGCGGCGGCATACGCAACGTAGTGGCCTATGCCTTTGGCTTGATCAGACGAGCGCAGTCGGGAGGTTTCCGGCCTTATGCACTGCGAGACAGGCCGGCAATGCAGACCGTGGCGAACAGAGACCTCGGCATGGACCATCGTCCACGCCCGGCACATCGAGTAGCCCCCGCAAAGCGCTCAACGCCCGAGATTGCCGAAAACCACATTGCGACGCTTCGCAAGATGCTCAACATGCCCGTGCGATGCGACGAATCAGGCTGAACGCGGAGAGGGACTTAAGACCTATCGCCCCCGGCAGGTATAGGCGTGGCTGAGACTAGGTTGTGCTCAGGTTGTACAGCATGCCGGCAAGCTGCGTGGACGATAAAAGCCAACGCAGCACCGTGCATACCAACCGGAATGTTTAAAGCCGAGCAACAGCAGTCGCTTGGATGGGTACGGTTAGTACTAGGAACCATTTACAGCTAGATAGCACACAGAGCTGCAAAGTACCGCGAAGACCATGTGCTGAAACCAGCTTTGCCACCCTCTATCGAATGCTTACTTGGCCTTGTAGATGATGCCCGGATTGCACTGCACCATCTGGTAGAGATCCGGCAGGCCATTGAGGGCCTCGGAGGCACCCAAGAACAGATAGCCGCCCGGCTTGAGGGTACCGTGAATGCGCGTGAGGATGTCCTTCTTCACTTCAGCGGAGAAGTAGATCAGCACATTGCGGCAGAACACCATGTCGAATTTGCCGAGGCTGGCGTAGCTGTCCAGCAGATTGAGCGCGCGGAATTCGATACGGCTGCGAATCGCCGGCTTAACCGCCCAGCGATTCGGCTGGAGCACGTCAAAGTAGCGCTGCAAGCGCTCCTGGGATAGCCCTCGACCGATCGCCAGCGAATCGTACTCACCGGACTTGGCCGCGGTGAGAATGGCGCCGGAGAGGTCGGTCGCCACGATTTGCATGCCGCCACGCCCCTGCCCTGCTGCGCTCCGCTCGAATTCGTCCATGGTCATGGACAGCGAATAGGGTTCCTGACCCGAGGAGCAGGCCGCCGACCAGACCCGCAGGCGCTGGCCGAAGGTGTTCTTGGTCAACTCCGGCAAGAGGCGATTCTTGAGCACCTCGAAGGGATAGCTGTCGCGAAACCAGAGGGTTTCATTGGTCGTCATCGCATCGATGACCTTTTCCCGCAGACCGCCACGGGGCTGCATCTGGATGCGCTGCACCAACTCTGACAACGTCTTGATCCCCTCGGTCTCCATCAGCTTGTTGAGCCGACTGGAGACCAGGTACTGCTTGTTGTCACCGAGCAGGATCCCGCTGGATTTCTCGAGGAAATCACGAAAAAGCACAAAATCCGCGTTGACTGCTGACACTGCCGCTCCGCCTTCTGGATACCGGGATAGAGACGCCTTCACCTAGTGACTGTCGACCGCATTGATGCGCTCGGCTACCCGGGAGGCAAGATCATCGGGACGGAACTTGGCAAGGAAATCGTCCGCACCGACCTTCTTGACCATCGCCTGGTTGAAGACGCCGGACAAGGAGGTATGCAGCAGTATATGCACTTTCTGCATCCGCGAATCATGACGGATTTCCGCCGTCAGGGTGTAGCCGTCCATTTCCGGCATCTCGATGTCGGAAATGATCATCAGCAATTCCTCTTCCGGACGCTTGCCTTCCGCTACCATCGCCTGGAGGAAATTCAACGCCTGGCGACCATCATTGAGGGAAATGACCTCTACCCCGACGGTTTCCAAGCAACGAGTCACCTGCTTGCGGGCCACCGAGGAGTCGTCGACGATCAGCACGCGCTTGGTGACGGCCTTGGCCTGTACCACTTCGCTGATGACGCCCGCCGACACGGTCTCGACCGACGGTGCGACCTCAGAGAGGATCTTTTCCACGTCGATGATCTCGACGAGCTGATTGTCGACCCGGGTGACGGCGGTCAGGTAGTGATCACGACCGGTGCCCTTGGGCGGCGGATTGATACCTTCCCAGTTCATGTTGACGATTCGCTCCACCGAGCGCACCAGGAAGCCCTGCACCTTGGTGTTGTACTCGGTGATGATCACGAAGCAGTTATTGATATCCGGCAATCCACGGCGACCGGTAGCCATGGCCAGGTCGATGATCGGAAAGGTGCCGCCGCGGATGCTGGCCACGCCCCGTACCACCGGACTCGATTTGGGCATCACGGTGAGTTTGGGGCACTGCAGCACCTCCTTCACCTTGAAGACGTTGATGCCGTAGAGCTGCGAGCCGTCCAGGCGGAACAGCAGCAGTTCCAGACGGTTCTGGCCCACCAGTTGGGTACGTTGGTTGACTGCGTCCAATACACCAGCCATTTGGCGACTCCTCTCGTTGCCACAGACCGGTCGCAAAACTCGGCACAGGGCTTGCTTAGATGTGACTCATGAAGATCGAAGCGACGTGTTTCCGACCTATGAAGACCTCTTGCCGCTGGGCTGCGAATCTTGTGTTGATCCTGACATGCCTGGGCGGAAAGGCCTATGCAGAAGGCGACTACACCTCATCTGACGAACTTATCGGCGCTGTCGAAAGTTTTCTTGAGGAGCGCGTGCAGGAATATTTGTTGGAGACCAATTCCAACGCTCGCCATGAAACCCAGATCAACTCCCTGGATTCCCGGTTGCGCCTGGCCGCCTGCGACAAACCCCTGACGCTCTCGCAACAGGGCAGCCCAACGCCGGTGGGCCGGATCAACGTCAAGGTGCGCTGCGAAGGCGGCAGTCCCTGGACGGTGTTCGTGCCCGCGCAGGTCAAGCTGTATCGGCCGGTCGTGGTCACGCTGCAGCCGCTGTTGCGCGGCGCGGTGCTGGACGACCAGAACGTAGCCTTGGTGGAGCGCGATGTCGGCACCCTGACCCAGGGTTACCTGACCAGCCTGGAGCAGGTGATAGGCACCCAGCTCAAGCGTCAGGTGGTCAGCGAGCAGGTGCTGGCGCCCTCCTTTATCGAGCAGGCCGAACTCATCCGCAAGGGCGAGCAGGTGGTGATCAATGCCCGCAGCGCCTCCTTCAGTATCCGCATGCAGGGCGAAGCCCTCAGCGCCGGCGCCAAGGACGAGGAGATCCGCGTACGCAACCTGAGCTCCAACCGGGTGATCCGCGGTCGGGTCGTCGATCAGGGGCAGGTGGAGGTGGCGCTTTAGCGAAGAAGTCAAAAGGAGTACCTTGAGCGTCTGCTTCCTGAACCTCTGCGCGTCGTCCTGTCGAAGGATGTGACATGGCGCACAGGTCTACGGCTAAAGTTTCGGCATGACACGCCGATAAGCCGGACATGCGAACGAGACGACACGAGGATCTTCACTCATGGCTCTAGATATCAATCGCCTGAATTCGTCCTCTACTGCGGGCATAGGCAACACCAAGGCGGCGTCCACCAAGGACGTGTCCACGGCGCAGACCAGCGACGTCAAGGCCACCAAGAGCACCGCCTCCGGCGAGTCGGTCAGCTTGAGCGCCGAGGCCAAGCAACTGAGCTCCCTCACGGCAGGGCTCAAGGATCTGCCGGTGGTCGACAGCGACAAGGTCAGCCGCCTGAAACAGGCCATCGCCGATGGCTCCTACAAGGTCGACAGCCAGAAGGTGGCCGACAAACTGATGGCGTTCGAGTCCTGACGCCCGGTTCGGCATGGCCTTTCTGACGATCGCCACTAACGTTCGAACGGAAACCGCGCCATGCCCAACGCCAACTTGCTCGAGATTACCCGCCACGACATCGACCTGAGCGAGCAGCTGCTGGCCCTGATCGAGCAGGAGTTCCAGGCCTTGAGCGAGCGCCAGCTCGATCGGCTGGAAGCCCTGCTGGGCACCAAGCAGATCCTGCTCAAGCAGCTCGACCAGCATGCCCAGCAGCGCACCCTACTGCTCCAGACCTATGGTCTGCGAGCGGATCTGCAGGGCTTGCAGGCGTACGCCGCCCAGCAGCCCGACGGGGAAGAATTGCTGGCGCGCTCCAGTCAGCTCGCGCAGCTCATGGAGCAGTGCAAGGCTCACAACATCCGTAACGGCCAGATCATCCAGGCCAACCGCTTCGTGGTCGGCAAACTGCTGAATGTCCTGCAGGGCACCTCGGCGCCCACGCTGTACAACCGTCGCGGCAACCAGACCGGTGGCGGCTATCAGCGTCCGCTGAGCTCGGCTTGATCTCGGACATTCTCATGCCGGCTTTTTTCGCTGTACAGATGGCGTTTAGCCAGTATTCTTGCTGACCGCTGTCTACAGGAGTTTCCAGGTGCAAGGCTCTTCCGCTAGCGACAATGCCGCTCAGCCACCCCAGGTCTATCGCTCCAAGGGCGAGATCCTGGCCTGCCTGCGGCCGGCGCAACAGCAGCATATTCCGCTGCGGATCACCTTCAATCGCCAGGGGCAGCAATTCCAGAGCTTTGTCGTCGAGATCGACGAGGCCAAGGGGCGGATCGCACTGGACGAATTCATTCCGCGCGAAGCCGAACGCCTGCTCGAACAGGGCCAGTCGTTCCGGGTGGACAGCTTTCACGAAGGCATCAAGGTCACCTGGCAGATCGATCATCCGGTCGAGTTCAGCGAGCTGGATGGCAATCGCTGCTACTGGATCGGCCTGCCCACCGAACTCACCTATCACCAGCGACGCAATGCCTATCGGGTCAAGCTGCTGCTGGCCCAGCCGGCCACGGCGGAGCTGAGCCAGGGCAACAGCCCGATCCAGCTGCGAGGCCAACTGATCGACCTGTCGGCCACGGGCTGCAAGCTGCGTTTCCCTGGTAACGTCACCCATCTGCTGCAACCGGGGCAACAGGTACAGAGCTTTAGCGCCGAGCTGCCCATCGGGACCATCAATACCCCGGTGACCATTCGCCACGTGGCCTGTCCGGAGCGCATGGAATTCAGCGACGTCGGCGTCTGCTTCAACAGCCTGACGGGCGCGGCCCAGCGCCAGATCGAGCGCTTCATCTATCAGCTGCAGCGGGAAAACCGCCGGTTCGAGTGACCGATCGGGCGCCCACGGCTACTGGACGCCCTCCCCAACCGCTTAGTTCGCCTTGGATCCAGGCGGGTTCTGCGGGAACTCGATCTCTTCCTGCAGAGGTGCCCCCTCCTCGGCAGGTTCCTCCTCGACGACCGGCTCAGTGTGCATCTGCTCCTGCACGACCTGGCTGTCGACACGCGGATCCAGGGCCGCTGCCAGCGGCGAGCTGGTCGACCCTTCGGGCATCTGCACGTGGCTCAGCGGCGCCTCGTCGACGAGGTGCTTGCCCGTGACCGCATCCGGACGGATGCGCCAGATCAGGATCGCACCGCAGAGCACGACGAAGGCATAGAGCATGTTGGGTCCGACCAGATTCATCAGCGCACCCACCACCAGCGGACCGATACAGGCACCGATGCCAAAGGTCACCAGCAGCATGGCGCTCAGGGATACCCGACGTTCCCCTTCGATATGGTCATTGGATAACGCCACCGCCAGGGGATAGAGCACGAATTGCAGCAGGCTGGCGATGAGGCCGAGCGGCAGCAGCACCACCGGCGGCACATGGGGCAGCACGGCCAGTGGCAGGGCTGCCAGGGTCAGGGCGATGGCGACCACCCGGATCAGCCAGCTGCGATCATGCCGATCCGACAGCCAGCCGATCGGCCACTGGGCGATCAGTCCGGCGAAGATGCAACACGCCATGAACAGGCCGATGCGCTCGGTGGGCAGGCCCTGGGCACTGGCGTAGAGAGGCGCCAGGCCATAGAAGGAGCCGATCACCAGACCCGCGACCAGGGTCGTCGTCAACGACTGGGGAATCCGCTGGATAAAGAAGGTGGGTTCCAAGGGCGCCGGCTTGAGCGGTGCCGGGTGGATCTTGCCGGTGACCGCCACCGGCACCAGACACAGGGCATAGCAGATGGCGACCAGCATCAGCTTGTCGACGCCGAGATCAGGCGAGAGCACCAGGACCACCTGACCCAACGCCAGGCCGAGGTAGGAGGCGGTCATGTAGCCGGAAAAGACCTTGCCCCGCTCGCCAGGGCCGGCCTGCTCGTTGAGCCAGCTCTCCAGCACCATGTACTGGCACATCATGCCCATGCCGATCAGCACCCTGAGTGCCAGCCACATCGGCAGCCAGGGCAGCAGGCCGATGCCCAGCACCGCGGCGCCGACCACCCCGGCGCAGGTCACATAGGCGCGGATATGGCCAACCTTGGCGATCAACCGATGCCCCAGCTTGCCGCCTATCACCAGTCCCGCGTAATAGGCGGCGGTCAGGGCACCGACCCAGAGTCCCTGCACCTGATCGGCGGCCAGTCGCAGACCAAGATAGGTACTCAGCAGACCGGTCCCGATCAACATCAACAGCGTCGCGAAATAGAGCCCGCGAAACGCCGACAGCACACGCACCATTGCCTACTCCATCGTCTCTTGCACACCCGGCAAGCGCGACGGAATCAGCTTCGTCGTTGCGCCGCCAGCTGGGCGTCCTCGCCCAGGCGTGGGTTGTAATGACCTGCACAGGCCTTCATCAGTACCTGCAGCACCGACAGATTACCTCTGACGCTGCTGATCTTGGTGGGTACCTCGCCCTTCGGATAGCGCCGCACGGTGGGGAGTTCCACGCAGCGATAGCCCAATTTCGGTACCCGGTAGGAAAGATAGGCCAGCAACTCGTAGGTGGTGAACTCGTCGCGGAACGGCGCCACGCGCGGATCCAGCAGCATGGCCCGGCTGTAGGCGCGGAAACCCTGGGTGGTGTCGGTCCAGTGGAAGCCCGAGGCCAGGCTCAGCATGGGCGCATGGATGAAGCGAATGGCGAAGTCGCGGGACTTGGGGGTGTTCTCCGCCACGCCGCCGGCCAGAAAGCGCGAGGCCTGGACGAAGTCGTAGCCCTGCTCGATGGCTTCGATGAAGCGCGGGATGGCGTCCGGATCGTCCTTGTCGTTGCCGTCGATGGTCACGATGCCGGTGTAACCCTCGTCGAGCACGAAGGCATAGGCGCAGCGCAGCTGGGAGCTGAGCTTGCCCGGCGCGGTCTTGACCAGCAGCCCGCGGACGCCCAGCTCCTGCAACCGTTGCGGCTCCAGCGAACCGTCGGTGCTGCCGCCATCGACGATGATGACATCGGCGATGTCGGCGATCCTGACCGCCGCCATGCGCCGCAAGAGGTTGAGAATCCGCTCGCCTTCGTTGATGACCGGGATCACCACGCAGTGCGGACGGCTGCGACCGTTCCAGAAGGTCGTCGAATAGCTGGGCACCTGCCAGAGGGCACGCTCGGTGGCGGGAATTGCAGTAGTCATAGGTCCTCCAGGTTCAACCGACACGGGCCGTGATGAGGGCGACGCCGGCGATGATCAGGACGATGCCTGCCGCCGTGGTCCAGGGAAAGGCTTCGCGAAAGATCACCACCGACAACAGCGCGACGCTGGCGATGGCCCCGGCCGTCAGCACCGGATGCGCCACGTTCAGCGGCAGCTTGGCGAGGGCGGCGGCGTACAGCAGAAAGGCCAGGCCATACATGAACAGCCCCAGCCAGAACGGCCAGTTGGCCAGCGCAGCCATGGGATCGCTCAGGCTGGGAAAGCGCCGCGGCGGCAGCATGGCCAGCTTCACCAGCACGCTCGCCGAGGCGTTGGACGCGATGCCCAGAATCAGGATCAGCCACTTCATGCGGCAGCCTCCGGCAGGTCGCGATAGGCCTTGACCGCGACCTGGACGCCACGCTCCAGCGCGGCCAGGTTGGAGCCCTGCTTGGCCGGCAGCATCTCGATGCTGACCACCTGCTCGGGCAGCCGCCGGGTCAGGGCGAAGGCGATGCCCTCGTGATTGGTACCGCCCTCCCCCAGGGTCACCAGATCCGGTTCGCTGGCATGGACGTGGCCGATCAGTTCGGCATGCTCTTCGAGGACGCGGGCGGCGTCTTCCTCGTTGATGGTCAGGGCACCGGTATCGAGTTGCATGAGGATCGCCGGATGCTCCACGGCCCGTACCACCGCGGCGGTGGAATCGCTGTCGATCATGAAGTTGGCGCCATAGCGGGGCGGATTCGGCTCCAGGCAGATCTGCACCCGGTGCGCCGCGGCCACATCGCCCAGGCGGCGGAAGAAATCCCGGGCCTGTGCCAGGGCCTGGTCGTCACTCAGCCCCGCGCGATCGCGATTGCGCGGCGAGCCGAACACCAGGCGCGTCGCGCCCAGCCCCTCGGCGACCCGGCAGACGCCTTCCAGCTGCGCCAGCAGCGCCCGCTGCACGTCGTCGGCGCCGAAGACATTGAGTCCGGTGGTGCCGAACAGCAAGGCCTGCATGCCCGTGATCTCGATGCCACGCGCCTGCCACTGCTGACGCACGACCTGGATGTCCTGGGCGGTGGCCGTCTTGGGATCGGCGAAATACTTGCCGGGGGCGATGTCGATGGCATCCACCCGGTATTGCTGCAGGATCTCGGCGACCATGGCGTCATCGGTCGGATCCCAGGCGATATTGGAGATGGCGATGCGCATCACTGACCCTCCGCCTTGATGACCGGGGGTTCCGACTGGGCGTAGGCACGGACCGCGAGCAGAGTGTCGCGCGCGCTATACTGGTAGCCGTCACGCCCGCCGAAGACCTCGGCATGCACGCTGCGGAAATCGTAGCGCGCCGGCGTACCCTCCAGGGTATTGCCGAAGTCGCGTCCGAAGCCCTGACTGGCGATGTCCGCCACGCTGATGGGCTCGGCGGTCAGGTGCACCAGGTCCAGCCCGGCAGCCTGGGCGGTCTGGATGTCATAGCCTAGATTGACCATTGGATAGAAC
Source organism: Pseudomonas sp. AS2.8 (assembly GCF_014190935.1). Classification (NCBI taxonomy): domain Bacteria; kingdom Pseudomonadati; phylum Pseudomonadota; class Gammaproteobacteria; order Pseudomonadales; family Pseudomonadaceae; genus Pseudomonas; species Pseudomonas sp. AS2.8. Next base: position 386,078 of record NZ_JACHVV010000001.1, on the reverse strand, counting down.
TGGAAGACGCCGCGACTTTCCACGGCGTGCAGGTTGTTGTCGTTGAGCAGGTCGTAGATCACGTTCTTGCGCAGGCCAGGACCGACCAGGCCCGGCAGGCGGACGATCAGGGCATTGGCGAAATGCTCACGGACGAACTGCTCCAGTCGATAGCGATTGGCGCCATAGGCGTGCAGTCCCTCTTCGTCCACCGCGGTGGTCTCATCCACCCCGAGCGGCTGCTTGAAGACGTCCACGGTGCTGATCAGCACGAAGGAATCGCACTGGATCCGCGACAGATGACCGATCAGGCCATCGATCTTCTCGCGATCGGCGGCAGGATCGCGATTGGCGATCCACTTCTGCGCTGGCGCTCCGGCGCAGATGACCTGGCCATAGGGCTGATCGCCGATCTGGTCGATATTGGTGGAGCGAAACAGCGCGCCGAAGGCCTTCTGCTTGAGCAGCGTCGACCCCACGAAGCCGCTGTACCCTATCAATGCGTCGGTCTTCATGTTGCTCACCCCTTGGTCTTGAATCTCAGGCAATAGTCCGGTTGGCACTCCTCGACGGGATAACGCTCGTCCAGGTAGGCCTTGAGTCGTGGAAACTTGTCGTGCATGGAAATGTTGTTCAGGTTGAATGACCAGAAGGTCGTCGAATACACCACCGCCGGTGGATCGGCATGCTGCAGATCGCTGAGCAGATCGGCCTCGTAGGGCGGCGTGGCATAGACCGGATAGATGTACTTGGTACAGGCCGGCAGATCGGTCACCCCGTTGATGACCCCGTTGTTGGCCAGGTCGAACACACAGTGGGCGCCGCTCTCCAGAAGGCGCTGCGAGGCCCATTGCACCCCGGGCGTCGCCAAGGCGGCGTCATCCGGCAAGGCGGTCAAGGCCGGCACCCAGGCGAGCCCCTGGGCCCACACCCGCTCGACCGGCGACTTGTAGAGGTTGAAGGCGGCGAGCAGCACCAGCAGCCCTGCCAGGGCCGGCACCAGCAGGCGTCGGCCGAAGGCCAGCAGCGCACCGACCAGCAGCACCGCAAAGAACGGCGAGGGATTAAGTCCGACCAGCCCCATCAGCACGGCCGCGGCAATGGCCGCGGCCGCCGCGCGTGGATGCGCCGAGAGGTCCCAGCCGCCGTTACGGGCCAGCCGCTGCCGGCGGGCGGCATAGAGCAGGCTCAGCAGGGGTACCCAGAAGCCCATCTGGATGTGCTGGAAGTCCGCGCGGTTGACCCCGATCTTGAAGAAGATCGCGAGCAGCACGGCCAGGGCACCGATCAGTGGCAGATCCTCGCTCCAGCGCCACGGCCAGGGCAGGCAGCGGATCAGGGCGAAACCCGCCAGCGCCGTGGGCACCGCCAGCAGCAGGCTCAGCGCCAGCGGCCGGGCACTCAGACCGTAGCCCCACTGGGACGAGGTCTCCAGGAGGAAGGTCAGGTTCTTGACGTAATCGGTCAGGGCGAAGAAATCGGTACCAAAGCCGAGCCAGCCAACCGTTGCCACGAAGCTCAGCAGCGACAGGACATGGCGCCGCTGCAGGAACAGCGTGAGCAGTACCGCCGAGCCGATGGCGAGGACCCCGGCGATCCCGCGATCATAGGACCAGAACAGATTGAAGCCGGCCGCCAGGCCCAATAGCACTTCGCAGACCAATCGCCGCGGCGTGGTCTCCACCTTGCGATGCAGACAGAAAAGGAACAGCGACAGCAGCAGGAAGAGATCGCGATAGCCCACCACCTGGGTCGCCACGGCGCCCACGGCAACCAGCAGGATCAGGCGCGCGCGACCCTTGGGCACGGGGCACAACAGCACCGCCGTCCCCCATAGCAGCAAGGCCGCGCCGGTGTTGCACAGTCCATAGAGGATCTGGGTCACCAGGAAGGTGTGCTGGGCACCGAACGAGGTCTCCGCCAGCCACACCGGGATGAAATCCAGCCCGCCATGGATGGTGAAGGCATGGGCGCCCGGCTGGCTGTGCAGCAGAGTCGGCAGCGTGGCGAAGTATTCCCCCTGGTGGAAGGGGTCGAGGATGACGCCCTTGCCGAACAGAAAGAAATTGATGATGGAAAAGACCAGAACGCTGATGAAGCCGGCGACGCCGGACACCCCCCTGGGTGTCGCCTCAGTGGAAGGGTTCAGCATCGAGGCGCTCCAGGGCATCGAAAATGTTGTCGATCTTGCCGCCCAGCATCGAGTAGCAGCCGGGCAACTGGGGATGTTGTTCGAAGAGGATGGGACGGCCGTCGTCACCTTCGTTCTTCATCAGAATGGTCTTCACCTCGAAGAGCGAATCCCGGTACTCCACCCGTGCTGCAGCCGACATGTAGCGGGCCACGTCCCGCACCATCCAGTCCGCGCGCGAGGCCCGGTCGTAGTCGTCGAGCAGGGCATAGGGATCGGTGCCATTGGCGTCTTCCCAGTTCAGGTGTGGGGTATAACGCACATGGGACAGGGTATGCAGGCCCCGCGCTGGGAACGGCATCATGGAAAAGAACGGACCGTCCATGACCGTCACCCCCAGGTTGCGCAGTTCCGGAGGCATCTCCACCAGCGCCATCTCAGTGATCTCGTGGCGCAACCGGGTGGCGGTGCCGGGGAAATCGCCGCCGTACTGGTTGAGGCCACTGTAGGTGCAGTTGAAGAGATAGCGGCAATGCATCTCCTCCTGCCCGCCGGCTTCATCCACCACGTCGACCCCCAGGCCGCCGGTTTCACCGCGGATCGCCGTCACGCGACTCTTGAGGCGCACCTCGACGCCGACAGCATCGAGCTCACCTTTCACTTCAGCGGCGAGTACGGCGGAGTTGAAGGCATACTCCTCGGTGAGATACACCGCCTCGATCAGTCGATCGTCGAACAATCGACTTAATTCTTCGGACGCCGGCTGCAGGGAAGCCTCGATCCCCTGACAGAAACGTTCGAACTGTTTGGCCGTTACCTTGGAGTTGTTGCGGGCAATGGCATACAACTTGGTGAAGTCCCGCACCACCACATCGGGATAGTCGCGCAAGAAGCGCGGCAAGTTGACCCGACTGCGAAAGGCTGTGACGAAACTGCGCGGATAGTGATAGCCGTTATGAACACGTGCCTGGTTGTGATAAGAGGCACGCTTCAACAGTCCATCTTCCCGCTCGATCAGGGTGACTTTCGCAAAGCCCCTCACGCGCATGAGATACAGGGCCGTCATGGCCCCGTAAAATCCGCCACCTATGACGATCGCATCTCTCATGATCGTCAGGCCATGCCGGATTGAGTAGCCGGTCTTGCGGTATTGCCGCCCTGCACTACTTCGACATTGAGCTTGTCACGGCGCGTCATGACGGCACTCGTGAACTCCTGGGCGACATGATAGAGCGGCCCTTCGTTGACTCTGTGGGTCAACTGCAGGACATATTCGCCAAGGACGAGCAGGACCAGCGAAATGAGAAAGAACATGCCGGACTGCTGTAATGAAATCGTCACCCAACCCGGTGCGACGTCGTCCTTGAACAGACCGATGGCAATGACGTAGATGGAATAGAGCAGGTTGGACAGGGCTCCCACGATGGAGAGGAAACTGACCATGCGCATGGGCTTGCGGGTGGAGGACACCAGCAGCCGGGCACCGCGATCGAAACTGCCGGACAGCCGCTTGGGCTTGGTACTGCGCGGCGGCATGCTGTATTCGAGATTGGTACGGGAGAAGCCAGCCGTCGCCGGCAGGTGCCGATAGGTCAAAGCCGGCGCGGGATGGCGCAGGATGTAATTGATGACCTTCTTGCTGAGCATCCGGTACTGGGGCGCATCCTTGGCCAGGTCGACACCGTTGAATTGCTTGTAGAGGCTGTTGAAACCTCTAGAGCAGAGACTGTAGGACAGGGTTTGCCGAACTTTCTGCTGATTGTTGGCGAACACCACGTCGATGCCGCCGGCCGCCTGTTGCAACATGTCAGGCAAGAAGGCGATGTCATCGGTTTCCGGATCTATGACGACCGCGAAGTCACCCAGCGCATTTTCCAGCCCCACCCAGGCAGCGGTATCGGAGTCCACTTCCTTGGTCAGGGCATATACCTGCAGATTGGGCAGGCCGGTGATGCTGGTGAGTTGTTTGAGTCGCGCTACGCTGTCGTCAGCGGATGCGTTATCGACAATGATAAGTTCGTAGTCACTTACCAAGGGACCGATAACAGTTGCCGCGCGCTCGAGGACGCTCTGCAACTCGGTAGCCTGATTACGAACGACGAACACGACTGAAAGTAGGACGGGATAAAAGGCCATGACGCGAACCTCCAGAGGCGCTCCAGATACAAGCAATGCAGACGGTTAGCCAACGGAGAGTACAGATAAATTCGGCAGGTTTTCGTCTGCTGCTCTATGCTGTGATCACAGCCACAAATCGCTACTGGAAGAGCCTGGAAGTCGGACAAGGTCGCCGTTTTTGCCCTATCCTCCAAACTGCTGTAACGGTTCGGCAAGGGCACTTGAAGGCGTCGGATCGCGAGGAGAGGTACTGGAAAGGAATCTGGTGTCCCAGAGTGGGGTCGAACCACCAACCTTCCCCTTAGGAGGGGGATGCTCTATCCAATTGAGCTACTGGGACAGTAAAGGGCGCTCATGGTAACGAGCAGCGGAAGGTTTGTCATGTTCCGGTTCGGCAGCGTCGCAGGGCGCGAGAACGGGCAAAGGCAAGAAGTTCTTCGGCAGCTTTGCAATTTGTTGTGTACGTCGGTAAATTGACGTCAATAAAAACAGATACCTAGGGACAGGTGGTTACAGAGTCCAAGGTGCCGTGAGTGCTAGCGGAACGAGACGAGGGCTTACGCCTTCACTGATTTTTGACTCCAGATGAAGTACCTCAATGACCCAGGCCATTAGATCCTACTCAAGCCGTACCGCTGACAAATTCGTCGTGCGTCTGCCCGAGGGCATGCGAGAGCGCATCGCGGATGTGGCCCGCAACCATCATCGCAGCATGAACTCCGAAATCATCGCGCGTCTCGAGCAGAGCTTGCAGCAAGAGGGCGCCCTTGGCGACGAACCCGGGCTTCGCCTGGACAGTCCGGAGATCACCGCCAGCGAGCGGGAGTTGCTGCAGCGCTTCCGGCAACTGTCGGGTCGACAGCAGAATGCCCTGATCTCGCTGATCGCCCACGACATCGACGCCGCATCCTGACGGCGTCCGGGCTGCCCTGCCCCTGGGCAGCCCATTGCACCCTACCCTGTCCTACATCAGGAACAGGGTGGCGAGCCCCAAGAAGATGAAGAAGCCGCCGCTGTCGGTCACCGCGGTGATCAGCACGCTCGACCCCATGGCCGGGTCGCGACCGAAGCGCTGCAGGGTCATGGGAATCAGCACCCCCATGAAGGCGGCCAGTAGCAGATTGAGGGTCATGGCGCCCATCATCACCAGGCCCAGTGACCAGCTGCTGTAGAGATAGAAGGCCACCAGGCCTATCACCCCACCCCAGATGACGCCATTGCACAGGGCGACGCCCATTTCCTTGCGCAGCAGACGCGCGGTGCTGGTGACGCTGATCTGCCCCAGCGCCATGGCGCGGACGATCATGGTGATGGCCTGGTTGCCCGAGTTGCCACCGATACCCGCCACGATGGGCATGAGCGCGGCCAGGGCCACCAGTTTCTCGATCGACCCCTCGAAGAGGCCGATGACCCGCGAGGCGATGAAGGCCGTGATGAGGTTGGTGGCCAGCCAGGTCCAGCGGTTGCCCACCGATTTCCACACCGAGGCGAAGACGTCTTCGTCTTCGCGCAGACCGGCCATGTTGAGGACTTCGCTTTCGCTTTCCTCGCGGATCAGGTCGACCATCTCGTCGATGGTGAGACGACCGATCAGCTTGCCGTTCTTGTCGACCACCGGCGCCGATACCAGGTCGTAGCGTTCGAACGCCTGGGCGGCGTCATAGGCATCGCCGTCCGGATGGAAGGCCACCGCCTCCTTGGCCATGACCTCGACCACCAGTTTTTCCGGATCGTTGACCAGCAGACGCTTGATCGGCAGGACACCCTTGAGGATGCTGTCGTTGTCGACGACGAACAGCTTGTCGGTGTGGTCGGGCAGTTCTTTCAGCCGGCGGAGATAACGCAGTACCACTTCCAGGGCGACGTCGTCACGGATGGTCACCATCTCGAAGTCCATCAGCGCGCCGACCTGATCCTCTTCGTAGGACAGCGCGGAGCGCACCCGCTCGCGCTGCTGCGCGTCGAGGGCTTCCATGAGCTCGTGAACGACATCGCGCGGCAGATCAGGCGCCAGGTCGGCGAGTTCGTCGGCGTCGAGCTGGCCGGCCACCGCGAGGATTTCCTGATCGTCCATGTCGGCGATCAGGGTCTCGCGGACCGCGTCCGAGACCTCGAGCAGGATCTCGCCATCGCGCTCGGTCTTGACCAGACCCCAGACGGTCAGGCGGTCTTCCCGCGGCAGGGCTTCGAGGATGAAGGCGACGTCGGCCGGGTGCAGCTCGTCCAGGCGGGCACGCAGCTCTTCGAGGCCTTCTTCGGGAATATCGGCGGGGGATACGGGGGCGCGATCGTGGTCTTCACGCGCCTCGACAGCGAGGTCGTAGCGCTCCAGCAACTCGACGACCTGGGCGAGCCGCTCTTGCAGCGTCTCGTGGGGCTTTCTGATTTCTGCTTCGTTCACTACGGTCATAGCGCACTCCGGCCCGCCGGCGGAGCGCACCGACGAACCCTAACTCAACAACGGGACGAAAAAGGCGATTGAGTATTGACTGGGTAAGTCCATAAGGGGGGATAACCACTGCCCCGGCGGGGCTGACGGCGGGGATGATACACCGGACCGCTTGCGGGTGCGAAGGCAAAAGGGTTTCAAAACAGCTATTTGCAAGGCTTCCGCGAGGCCACCGGGGCGCGCTTCCGGCCCTCGCCGAATGTCCCTGGCTTCGCTAAGCTTGAGCCCCTACGTCAAGGAGGACGTCCCATGAAGAAGCTGCTCGTGCTCGGCCTGCTGCTGGGGTGCACCACCGCCCAGGCGGCCACGGTGTATCGCTGCGAAGATGCCGCCGGCCACCTCACCTTTTCCGCCAGCGGCTGCGCCTCGGACAGCGACAGCCGGCTGCAGCGCGCAGACAATCCCCGTCCGGGCGGCGCCAAACCCACGCTGATGGCGAAACCCAAGGCCACTCACCGCAAGGAAGGCTCGCGCATGCCCACGGTGGTGGCAGCCAAGACGGACGGCTGTGGCGATCTGCTCAGCGCCAGCGAAAGGCGCCAGGCGATCATTCGTGGACAGGTCAAGGTCGGCATGAGCCGAGCGGACGTGGAGAGCGCCCTGGGGCAACCGCAGCGGATTTCCCAGCTGGATGCCCTGACCCGTTATCACTACGAGGCGCGCCAGCGCAAGGACCGCACGCGACTGGTGACCTTCGACGAGCACGGTTGCGTGCGTCGGCGCTGACGCCCGCAACCACAATGGCTGCTCCGTCAGAGCACGGCGCGGGGGTAGGAGCCGAGGACCTTGAGCGCCACGGCGCCGCTGGACAGGCGTTCCAGCACATCGCGGATCAGCGGATCGGCCTGGTGGCCGAGGAAGTCGATGAAGAAGACATAGGTCCACTTGCCGCTGCGCGAAGGCCGCGTCTCGATCCGGCTGAGGTCGATGTTGTTGGTGTGGAACGGCAGCAGCAACTCGTGCAGGGCGCCCGGCTTGTTCTGCATGGAGACGATGATGGAGGTCTTGTCGTCGCCACTGGGCGGCACGTCCTGGTTGCCGATGATGAGGAAGCGCGTGGAGTTGTCCGGGCGGTCCTCGATCTTCTGCTGAACCGGGGTCAGGCCGTAGAGCGAGGCCGCCATGTCGCCGGCGATGGCCGCGCTGTTCCACTCCCCCTTCACCCGCCGCGCCGCCTCGGCGTTGCTGGCCACTGCCACCCGCTCGACGCTCGGGTAGTAGGAATCCAGCCACTTGCGGCACTGAGCCAGCGACTGGGCGTGGGAATAGATGCGGGTGATGCTGTCGGCCTTGGTGTTTTCGCCGATCAGCAGATGGTGGTGGATACGCAGTTCCACCTCGCCGCAGATCGACAGGTTGTGCTCGAGGAAGCTGTCCAGGGTGTGGTTGACCGCACCCTCGGTGGAGTTCTCCACCGGCACCACGCCGAACTGGGAGGCACCGGCGGCGACCTCGCGGAACACCTCGTCGATGGCCGCCATGGGCCGGGTCACCACGGCCTTGCCGAAGTGCTTGAGTGCCGCGGCCTGGGAGAAGGTGCCTTCCGGGCCGAGATAGGCCACGTGCAGCGGCTCTTCCAGAGCCAGGCAGCAGGACATGATCTCGCGGAACAGTCGCGCCATGTCTTCGTCACGGACCGGACCGCCATTGCGCTCCATCACCCGCTTGAGGACCTGGGCCTCGCGCTCGGGTCGGTAGAACACGGGCTTTTCGCCTTCCGCCAGCGTTCCCATCTTGACCCGCGCCACGTCCTGGGCGCAGCGAGCGCGTTCGCTGATCAGGTCCTGGATGCGTTCGTCCAGACTGTCGATCCGCAGGCGCAGGGCCTTGAGCTCGTGTTCCGACATGATCAGCCGTGCTCCTTCTCGAATTCGGCCAGATAGTTCACCAGCACCTGGACGGCTTCCAGGGTGACGGCGTTATAGATGGAGGCGCGCATGCCGCCCACCGAACGATGCCCCTGCAGATACAGCAGGCCGCGCGCTTCGGCGCCCTCGAGGAAGGCCTTGTCGAGGCGCTCGTCCGCCAGGCGGAAGGGTACGTTCATCCAGGAGCGGTCGTTCTTGGCGATGGGGTTGCTGTAGAAGTCGCTGCCGTCGATGAAGCCGTACAGCAGCTCCTTCTTCTGGCGATTCAGGCGCTCCATGGCGGGCAGGCCGCCCTGCTCCTTCAGCCACTTGAACACCAGCCCCGACAGGTACCAGGAGAAGGTCGCCGGAGTGTTGTACATGGAGCCGTTGTCGGCCTCGACCTTGTAGTCCAGCAAGGTCGGGCAGGCGGCGCGGGCGCGACCCAGCAGGTCTTCGCGGACGATCACCACCACCAGGCCGCTGGGCCCGATGTTCTTCTGCGCGCCGGCGTAGATCAGCCCGAAACGCGAGACGTCCAGCGGACGCGAGAGGATGTCGGAAGAGGCATCCGCCACCAGGGGCACGTCCCCCACGTCCGGAATCCAGTCGAATTCCAGGCCGCCGATGGTCTCGTTGGGGGTGTAGTGAACATAGGCGGCGTCCTTGGACAGCTGCCATTCGTGCTGCCCTGGGATGGCGAAGTAGTCGTAGCCCTTGGCGCTGGCGGCGACATTGACGGTGCCATAGTGCTGCGCCTGCTCGATGGCCTTGCGCGACCAGATGCCGGTGTCGATGTAGTCGGCCTTGCCGCCCTCGGGCATCAGGTTCATCGCCAGCTGGGCGAATTGCAGACTGGCACCGCCCTGCAGGAACAGCACCTTGTAGTTGCTGGGCACGCCCAGCAACTCGCGCAGATCGGCCTCGGCCTGGTTCGAGATGGCGGTGAAGTCTTCACCGCGATGGCTCATCTCCATTACCGACAGGCCGCGGCCCTGCCAATCCAGCAGATCGGCCTGGGCCTGGCGCAGCACAGCTTCAGGCAGGGCCGCCGGGCCGGCGCAGAAGTTGTAGGCACGCTTGCTCATCACTCGTCATCCTCGTTGGGAAGGTCATCGCTCGGTACGTCGCTGGCACCGGGCAGCACATCGTCCTGGTCCGGCTCCTGGCTGTCGACCGGCAGCTCCTTGTCGAGCACCTCGTCGTCCAGCTCGGCTTCGTGATCCAGCAGCTCTTCGTCCACCGAAGGCTCCTGCACCCGCTCCAGGCCCACCAGCTTCTCGCCCTTGCCGAGCTTGATCAGGGTGACGCCCTGGGTATTACGGCCGGTCCGGGAGATGCCTTCGACCGGGGTACGCACCAGGGTGCCCTGGTCGGAGATCAGCATGATCTCTTCGCCGTCCAGCACCTGGATGGCGCCGATCAGGGGACCGTTGCGCTCGTTGATGACCATGGCGATCACGCCCTGGCCACCGCGGCCGCGCTGCGGGTATTCGGCCATGGCGGTGCGCTTGCCGAAGCCGTTGAGGCTGGCGGTGAGGATCTCGGCGCCCGGCTCGGGGATCAGCATGGAAATCAGGCGCTGGCTTTCGGCCAGGCGCATGCCACGCACGCCGCGGGCGGTACGGCCCATGGTGCGCACATGGCGCTCCTTGAAGCGGATGACCTTGCCGCCGTCGGAGAACAGCATGACTTCGCGGGCACCGTCGGTGATGGCAGCGGCGATCAGGCTGTCGCCTTCTTCCAGCTTCAGCGCGATCAGGCCATTGCTGCGCGGACGGCTGAACTGCACCAGCGGCGTCTTCTTCACGGTGCCGTTGCGGGTGGCCATGAAGATGTAGGCGCCGGTGGGTTCATCCTGGCCGGCATCGAGGAGCTCGCCCTCTTCGCCCTCGACTTCGCTCTCGACGTCGTCTTCCACCAGCACGGCGTCTTCGATGTCCAGGTTGTCGTCCTGCTCGCCCAGGTCTTCTTCACCGATGGGCGCCTGCTGGCGCACGGCTTCCAGATCGACCGGCAGCATGGCGGTGATGCGCTCGCCTTCGGCCAGCGGCAACAGGTTGACCAGCGGCCGGCCACGGGCAGCGCGGGAGGCCTCGGGGATCTCGTAGGTACGCTTCCAGTAGACCTTGCCCAGGCTGGAGAACAGCAGCAGGGTGGTATGGCTGTTGGCGACCAGCAGGTGTTCGATGTAGTCCTCTTCCTTGACCGCCGAGGCCGAGCGGCCGCGACCGCCCCGGCGCTGGGCCTGGTAGGCGTGCAGCGGCTGGGACTTGGCGTAGCCGCCATGGGAGATGGTGACGACGCGATCTTCCTCGGTGATGAGGTCGGCGATGGTCAGGTCCACCTGGGAGGCGATGATCTCGGTGCGACGCTTGTCGCCGAACTCGGCCTTGACCTTTTCCAGCTCCTCGCGGATGACTTCCATCAGCCGCTCGGGGTTGGTCAGGATGCGGATCAGCTCGCCGATCTGCAGCAGGATTTCCTGGTACTCGGCGATGAGCTTCTCGTGCTCCAGGCCGGTCAGGCGGTGCAGGCGCAGGTCCAGGATGGCCTGGGCCTGTTCCGGCGAGAGGTGGTACTTGCCTTCGTGCAGGCCGTACTGCTCGGGCAGTTCGTCCGGACGGCAGGAATCGGCGCCGGCGCGCTCGACCATCTCGCGGACCGCGCTGGATTCCCAGGGCGTGGCGATCAGGCGTTCCTTGGCTTCGGCCGGGGTCGGCGAGCTCTTGATCAGCTCGATGACCGGATCGATGTTGGACAGGGCGACCGCCTGGCCTTCGAGGATGTGGCCACGCTCGCGCGCCTTGCGCAGTTCGTAGACGGTGCGCCGGGTGACGACTTCGCGACGGTGGCGAATGAAGGCTTCCAGCAGCTCCTTGAGGTTCAGGGTCCGCGGCTGGCCGTCGAGCAGGGCTACCACGTTGATGCCGAACACCGTCTGCAGCTGGGTCTGGGCATAGAGGTTGTTGAGCACCACCTCGGGGGTTTCGCCGCGACGCAGCTCGATGACCACGCGCATGCCGTCCTTGTCGGACTCGTCGCGCAGCTCGGTGATGCCTTCGATCTTCTTCTCTTTCACCAGCTCGGCGATCTTCTCGATCAGCCGTGCCTTGTTGAGCTGGTAGGGCAGCTCGGTGATGACGATCTGCTGGCGATTGGCGCTCTTGTCGATGTCCTCGACCTCGGCGCGGGCCCGCACATAGATGCGCCCACGACCGGTGCGATAGGCCTCGATGATGCCGGCACGACCGTTGATGATGCCCGCGGTCGGGAAGTCCGGACCGGGGATGTACTGCATCAGGTCGTCGACGGTCAGCTCGCTGTTCTCGATCAACGCCAGGCAGCCATCGATCACTTCGCCGAGGTTGTGCGGCGGAATGTTGGTGGCCATGCCGACCGCGATGCCGCTGGAACCGTTGACCAGCAGGTTGGGGATGCGCGTGGGCATCACCGCCGGGATCTGCTCGGTGCCGTCGTAGTTGGGCACCCAGTCGACGGTTTCCTTGTCCAGGTCGGCCAGCAGTTCGTGGGCGAGCTTGGACATCCGCACTTCGGTGTAGCGCATGGCCGCGGCGTTGTCGCCGTCTACCGAACCGAAGTTGCCCTGGCCGTCCACCAGCATGTAGCGCAGCGAGAAGGGCTGGGCCATCCGCACGATGGTGTCGTAGACGGCGGTGTCGCCGTGGGGATGGTACTTACCGATGACGTCACCCACCACACGGGCGGATTTCTTGTACGGCTTGTTCCAGTCGTTGCCCAGCTCGCTCATGGCGTAGAGCACGCGCCGGTGCACCGGCTTGAGGCCGTCGCGCACATCCGGCAGGGCCCGGCCGACGATGACGCTCATCGCGTAGTCGAGATACGACTGCCGCAATTCGTCTTCGATATTGACCGGGAGGATTTCTTTGGCCAGTTCACCCATGAGAAGCCTGGTTCCTTCTGATCTGAAAAGCGCTAGGGCTCGTCCGCACGTCGGCCGAGCCTGATATAGGAGAGGCGAAAGCCCGTCTGGCGGCGCCTGCCACCGGTGGCGCAAGGGGCGCTCCAACCGGTTTTCGGCACTGCATCACCGCCTGCCGAGGGCTTTCGGACAAAGCCTGTGCAAAGAGCGAAATTCTAACACATTCAGGGATGTATCCGCCCCTGGCGATCACCTCAATGCAGGCGTCGGCGATTCATCAGCTCGGCCATCTTCTTGGCGTCCGGACGCTCCACCACACCGCGCTCGGTGACGATGGCGTCGATGAGATCGGCCGGGGTGACGTCGAACACCGGATTGAAGGCCTCCACGCCGGCGGCGATGCGCTGCCCACCCACTTCCAGCAACTCGTGACCGGCGCGTTCCTCGATGGGGATGTCGTCACCGGACGCAAGATTCATGTCGATGGTGGAGCTGGGCGCCACCACCATGAAGCGCACGCCGTGGTGCATGGCGATGACCGCCAGGTTGTAGGTGCCGATCTTGTTGGCCACGTCGCCATTGGCGGTGATGCGATCGGCGCCGACGATCACCCAGGCGACATTGCGCGTCTTCATCAGGTGCGCCGCGGCGGCATCGGCATTGAGGCTGACCGGGATGCCCTCCCCGGCCAGTTCCCAGGCGGTCAGGCGCGAGCCCTGCAGCCAGGGGCGGGTCTCGTCGGCATGGACGCATTCCACCAGGCCGTCCAGGTGCGCCGCGCGCAACACGCCCAGGGCGGTGCCGAAGCCGCCGGTGGCCAGGGCGCCGGTGTTGCAGTGGGTAAGGAAGGTCTGCTTGCTGGCATCGTGCTTGCGGATCAGCTCGACGCCCAGTTGGGCCATGGTCAGGTTGGCTTCGCGATCGCTCAGGTGGATGGCCACCGCCTCGGCTTCCAGCGCCGCCAGGGCGCCCTCCCCGGCCGCCCGCGTCAGGCGCTCGCGCATCCGGTTGAGCGCCCAGAACAGATTGACCGCGGTGGGCCGCGAGGCCGCCAGCAGTTCGAAGTCGGCACTGACGGTGGCTTGCCAGTCCTCGCCCGCCGCATGGCGCTGACGGGCCCCCAGCACCACGCCATAGGCGGCGCTGATGCCGATGGCCGGGGCACCGCGCACCAGCATGTCGCGGATGGCCTGGGCCACCTCGGCGGCGCTGTGACAGGCGACCCAGTGTTCGCGCAGCGGCAACAGGCGCTGGTCGAGCAGGTGCAGGGCACCGTCCCGCCATTCGATCGCCTTGATCTTTTCCGCCGCCAGCAGACGCTCTCGCATGATCTCTCCTCGACCTGAATCTGTAGCCCGTCAGTATACCGGCATCGGCGTGCGGATTTAGCGGTAGCGCCGCAAGGACCGCTATACTGCCGGCTCGCCCTTCTTGGAACCGCCGCAGATGCCCACCCCCGCGCCCCTGGACCTCTTGTTGCTCCCCAGCTGGATCGTACCGGTGGAGCCTGCCGGAGTGGTCCTGCGCGATTACGCCCTGGGCGTCCGCGACGGCTGCATCGCCCTGCTCGCGCCGCGCAGCGAGGCCCTCCGCCAGCCGGCCAAGGAAACCCTGGAGCTGCCGGGCAAGATGCTGATCCCCGGGCTGATCAATGCCCACGGCCATGCCGCCATGACGCTGTTTCGCGGCATGGCCGACGACCTGCCGCTGCAGACCTGGCTGCAGGATCACATCTGGCCCGCCGAAGGGCGCTGGGTCGACGAGGACTTCGTCCGTGACGGCACCACCCTGGCCATCGCCGAGCAGATCCGTGGCGGCATCACCTGCTTCTCGGACATGTACTTCTATCCCCAGGTGGCCTGCGAGGCGATCCATCGCACCGGCGTGCGCGCCCAGGTCTGCCTGCCGATCCTCGATTTCCCGATTCCCGGCGCCCGTACCGCCGACGACATGATCCGCCGCGGCCTGGAACTGTTCGACGACATGAAGCTGCACGAGCGCATCAGCGTGGCCTTCGGCCCCCATGCGCCCTATACCGTGGCCGATGCCAAGCTCGAAGAGATCCTGGTGCTGGCCGAGCAGTTGCAGGCACCGATCCAGATGCACGTGCACGAGACCGCCTTCGAGGTGGAGCAGGCCCTGCAGCAGACCGGCGAGCGGCCGCTCAGCCGGCTGCGCCGCCTGGGCCTGCTCGGACCGCGCTTCCAGGCCGTGCACATGACCCAGGTGGACGACGAGGACCTGGAAAATCTGGTCGAGACCAACAGCCACGTCATCCACAGCCCCGAGTCCAATCTCAAGCTGGCCAGCGGCTTCTGCCCGGTCGAGCGCCTCTGGCAGGCCGGCGTCAACGTCGCCATCGGCACCGACGGCGCGGCCAGCAACAACGACCTCGATCTGCTCGGCGAGACCCGTACCGCGGCCCTGCTGGCCAAGGCCGTCGCCGGCTCGGCCACCGCCCTGGATGCCCACCGCGCATTGCGCATGGCGACCCTGAACGGCGCCCGCGCCCTGGGCCTGGAGCGCTGCCTGGGTTCGCTGGAAGTCGGCAAGGCGGCCGACCTGACCGCCGTCGACCTCAGCGGTCTCGCCCAGCAGCCGCTCTACGACCCCGTCTCGCAACTCATCTACGCCACCGGCCGCGATCGCGTCAGCGACGTCTGGGTCGGGGGCGTGCCGCTGCTGCGCCAGAGCGAACTCGTGCGCCTGGACGAGGCCGAACTCATAGCCAATGCGCAGCAGTGGGCCACCCGTATCCAGCAGGGCGCCTGACGCGCCCCGCTCCCTTGCCTCTGGAGAACACCATGTCCAACGTCGATAACGCCGAGATCGCCAAGTTCGAGGCCCTCGCCTACCGCTGGTGGGATCGCGAGAGCGAATTCAAGCCGCTGCACGACATCAACCCGCTGCGCGTCAACTGGATCGACCAGCACGCCGGGCTGGCCGGCAAGAAGGTGCTGGACGTCGGCTGCGGTGGCGGCATCCTCAGCGAGGCCATGGCTCAGCGCGGTGCCCAGGTGACCGGCATCGACATGGCCGAGGCGCCCCTGGCAGTGGCCCGGCTGCACCAGCTGGAATCCGGCGTGCCGGTGGAATACATCCAGGAGACCACCGAGGACCACGCGCGCAAGCATGCCGGCACCTATGACGTGGTGACCTGCCTGGAGATGCTCGAGCACGTGCCGGATCCCTCCTCGGTGATCAAGGCCTGCCACGACCTGGTCAAGCCGGGCGGTCAGGTGTTCTTCTCGACCATCAACCGCAATCCCAAGGCCTATCTGTTCGCCATCGTCGGCGCGGAATACGTGCTGCGCCTGCTGCCGCGCGGCACCCACGACTTCCGCAAGTTCATCCGCCCCTCGGAGCTGGGTGCCTGGGCCCGTGCGGCCGGCCTCAATCTGCGCGACGTCATCGGTCTCACCTACAACCCGCTGACCAAGAGATACAAGCTGGAAGGCGACGTGACGGTGAACTACATGGTGCGCACCCAGCGCGAGGACTAGGCCATGCGTCTGCAAGCGGTCCTCTTCGACATGGACGGCACCCTGCTGGACACGGCGCCGGACTTCATCGCCATCATCCAGGCCATGCGCCAGGACCAGGGCCTGGCACTGGCCGACGAGGCCCGCCTGCGCGGCGTCATCTCCGGCGGTGCCAAGGCGATGATCCTGGCCGGCTTCGGGGTCGATCCGCTGGGCGCCGAACTCGAACCGCTGCGCCTGGAATTCCTCGAGCGCTACCAGACGCAGTGCGCGATCCATACCCGGCTGTTCGACGGCATGGCGGAGATCCTGCGCGATCTCGACGCCGCCCGGCTGCGCTGGGGCGTGGTGACCAACAAGCCGGTGCGCTTCGCCGAGCCCATCATGCAGCGCCTGGGCCTGGCCGAGCGCTCGGCCTGCCTGGTCTGCCCGGACCACGTCACGCACAGCAAGCCGGACCCGGAGATGGTGCTGCTGGCCTGCCGGCAACTGGCTGTCGATCCCCAGACCGCCCTGTTCATCGGCGACGACCTGCGCGACATCGAGTCGGGCCGCGCCGCCGGCAGCAAGACGGTGGCGGCGCGCTACGGCTACATCCATCCGGACGACCACCCCGAGCATTGGGGTGCCGACGCCATCGTCGACCATCCGCTGGAATTGCGTGCGCTGCTCGATCGCGCGCTGTGCGGCTGCTAGGGGTTCAGATGTTCGACTACGAGGCTCCGGCCGAGCTGCTCAGAGACCGTGTCATCCTCATCACCGGCGCCAATCGCGGCATCGGCGCGGCCCTGGCCAAGGGCTGCGCCGCGCTGGGCGCCAGCGTCATCCTCCAGGGTCGCGATGGCGCGGGGCTGGAGCAGGTGCGCCAGGAGATCCAGGCCAGCGGCGGTAGGGCCGAGACCCTGGTGCTGGATCTCGAACAGGCCGATGCGGCGGCCTATGCCGCCGTCGCCGAAGACCTGCAGCGACGTCATGGTCGCCTGGATGGACTGGTGCACAACGCCGGCCTGCTGGGACCGCGGGTGCTGCTGGAGCAGACGCCCGCCGCGGCCCTGGCGCAGGTGCTGCAGGTCAATGTCCAGGCCGGCTTCGCCCTGACCCAGGCCCTGCTGCCGCTGCTCAAGGCTGCCGGCGCGGCCTCGGTGATCTTCACGTCCAGCAGTGTCGGTCGCAAGGGCCGGGCCGGCTGGGGCGCCTATTCGGTGTCCAAGTTCGCCACCGAGGGCCTGATGCAGGTCTGGGCCGAGGAGCTTGGAGAAGCCGGTATCCGGGTCAACAGCGTCAACCCGGGCGGTACCCGCACCGCCATGCGCGCGGCGGCCTATCCCGAGGAGGATCCGGCGCGGGTGCCCGCGGCGGACGCCATCCTGCCGGTCTATCTCTATCTGCTCGGCCCGGCCAGCCAGGGCACCACCGGCCAGGCGCTCAACGCCCAGTAACAGGTCTGGTCAGACGTGGAAGCGCTGCACCAGGCGCGAGAGTTCGTCGCCCAGCTCGGCCAGCTCGCGGCTGGCCGAGGCCGTCGCTGCCATCGCCTGACTGGATTGATCGGCGCCGTCGCGAATGCGTGTGACATTGACCGCGACCTCTTCGGCCACCCCGCGCTGCTGTACCGCCGCCGCGGCGATCTGCTGATTCTTCTGCTGGATGCTGGCCACCGCCGTGGCGATGCCGGCGAAGGCGCGCCGGGTGTCGCCGGCACTGCCCAGGGTCCCGGCCAGCAGGGTCTCGCTCTGCTGCATCCGCGCGACCGCCTCGCCACTGCCCTTCTGCAACACCACGATGAGTTGTTCGATCTCGACGCTCGACTGCTGGGTACGGCGCGCCAGGGCCCGGACCTCGTCGGCGACCACGGCGAAGCCGCGCCCCTGTTCACCGGCGCGCGCTGCCTCGATGGCGGCGTTGAGCGCCAGCAGATTGGTCTGCTCGGCCACCGCCTTGATCACGTCGAGCACGCTGCTGATCGCCTGGCTGTCATGGGACACGCCCTGGAGCCGCTCGGCAGCCGCGCGGACGTCCACTCCCAGGGTCTCGATACCGGCCAGGCTGCGGCCGATCACCGCCTGGCCATCGCTGACCTGGTGTTCGGCCTGATCGCCGGCCCCGGCAGCGGCCTCGGCGTCCGTGGCGACACCCTGGGCGGTGGCGGCCAGTTCGGCCATGGCCGCGGCCACCTGATCGGTTTCCTCACGCTGGCGGGTCACGCCCAGCTGCGCCTCGCGCGCCTGCTCGGCCAGGGCGGCCGCGGACTGGCCGAGCCGACCGATACCGCTCTGCAACTGCAGGACCATGCCGCGCAGCGCCGCCACCATGCTGGCGCTGGAGCGCTGCAGCTGGCCGATCTCGTCACCCCGATCCACCGTCAATTCGACATCCAGCTGGCCCTGGGCGATGCGTTCGGCAGCGGCGATCACCTTGCGCAGCGGCCGGACGATGGCCAGGGTGATGATCAGCGCGGCCAGGGTGCCGACGATCAGCGCCAGCAGGGCCACGCCACCAATGGTCAGCAGGCGCTTGGTCATCATCGCCTGCAGTTCGGCTTCCTGTTGGCCGTAGAGGGCATCGACCCGCTGCACGGCGGTCTCGGCCAGGCTGGTCATGCGCGCGCCGGCGGCCTGCTCCTGGGCCAGGGCGGCGGCATAGTCGCCCAGGCGGCGGATGAATTCCTTGATATTGGTGGAGACGTCCTGGATGACCGAGGAATAGGCCGGATCGCCCAGTTGCGGCTCCACCTTGGCCAGCAACTCGAGGGCAGCGCTGGCCGAGGGCAGCGGCTGGTCGTCCACCGTGCTCTTGCTCGCCCGCGCCTGGGCTTCGTCGAGGCTCTTGAGCATCAGGCGATAGAGTTCGCCGACCTGCTGCGACAGGGTCAGGAGTTCGGCGCCCTGCTTGCCGCCGGAGTCCTTGAGGGCATAGGCGCCGTCG
The DNA here is from genome assembly GCF_014190935.1 of Pseudomonas sp. AS2.8. NCBI lineage: Bacteria > Pseudomonadati > Pseudomonadota > Gammaproteobacteria > Pseudomonadales > Pseudomonadaceae > Pseudomonas > Pseudomonas sp. AS2.8. The sequence continues at coordinate 367,243 of NZ_JACHVV010000001.1, read as the reverse complement.
TCCAGCAGGCCGGACTGGAGGATGTCCAGGCTGTTGGCCGCGCCCTCCACCAGGAAGGCCGCCCCTTCCATGGCCAGACGGCGTGAGGTGTTGAGGCGTTCATAATCGGCGAAGGCGGCGCCATAGGCCTGGGTGGCCGCGCGGGCGGCGTCGATATCGGCCGCGTTGACACTGCCCACCTCGGCCGCGAGTTGCCCCAGGTGATCGAGCACCCCCGGCAGCGCCTGCCGCAGGTGCTCGGCCTGGGCGGCCTCGCCGCTGAGGCGAAAACCCTGCTCCAGGGCCCGGACCTGCATCACCTGCCGGTTGATCGCGGCCATGTCGCGCAGGGAGCCGAAACGATGCTCCACGTCCTTGAGCGCGAGTCCGCCCTGCAAGGCCACCACCAGGGTCAGCAGCAGCACCAGGCCAAAGCCCACGGCCAGTTTGGTCGCGGTTCGCCAATTGGCCAGGCGATAGCGGGCAATCCCTTTCATACGACACCCCGACGGAATGAGTTCTACCGACGCTGTCGTCCGCAGAAGCCGATTCTTGAGGGGCTGGGGGCTAACGGACCGCTATCCGTCGCACGCGGTTATGCCGACGTCGCTTTGGATGGCGGCCGTTTGCCCGCCGCACGACCGATCAACGACCGGCGCGGGACTCGCGGATATAGAAGCTGGCCTTTTCGGCATTCTTCACGCAGCCGGTGTAGGCCTCGACCTGCTGTTGCGTCTTGGCGGTGGACAGCAGCGCCAGCGCCTTGGAATAGCTCACCGTACCGGAAAAGCCTTCGGCCTTGGCCAGGTCGAGCTCCTGCCAGGCGGAACGGGTCTGGGCGGCGCAGCTGTCGCGATTGACCACCTTGCCCGAACAGCCTGCGAGTACCACGGCAGCCAGGGTGGCGACCAGGACAGGAACCAGTTTCGCTTTCATCTCTTTGTCTCCTTGCGACCTGCAGCCGGCCGGAACGGCCGGATAACCGCAGCGTAGACCGCCAACCGCGGATGCTGTTCAGCGCCGGTTGCGCAGAAATTCGACCACTGCGGCCTGATCGCCACTGAAGATCACCCGGGAGGCCTTGCTCTCGCGCTGGTAGGCGTACATGGGGTCGTAGTATTCCGCCAGCAGTCCCTCGATCCAGCCACGATGGGCCGCGACGTCGCCCGAGCGCTCCTGTTCCGCCAGGGCGTCCTCGAGAATGGTCGAGAGCCGCTGGAAGCGTTCACCGCCCAGACGCTTGGCGATGCCGGAAAGACTCTTGCGCAACTGCTCGGCGAACAGCGCGAAGCCCTGCTCGGGGCCGTGCAGGCCGATGAATTCCGCCGCCAGGTCGATGACATAGTCGCGCAGGATGCGCTCGATGCGGTTTTCCCGGCTGTCCTCCAGCCAGACCAGGGGGTACTGCTGCATGCCCTGGTGCAATTCCAGCGGCAGGGAGCAGCGACCGACCAGGCGCGACTCGTCTTCCAGCACGAATTGCGCCTGCCCCGCATGGCGGCGCCGCAGCAGGTCGATGGCCAGGCTGTTCTCGAAATCGATCTGCCCCGGCTGCGGCGTGGCGCGCTTGCCGAAGCTGGAGCCGCGGTGGTTGGCATGGCCTTCGAGATCGACGGCGTTGTCCAGCTGGGCCACCACTTCGGTCTTGCCGGTGCCGGTCATGCCACCCACCACCACGAAGCCGCACTCGGCGAGCGCCTGCTGCAGGGTATCGACGAGGAAGGTGCGCATGGCCTTGTAGCCACCCACCACCCGCGGATAGGCGATGCCGGCTTCGCTGCGCAGCCATTCCTGGCTGATCTGCGAGCGCAAGCCGCCGCGGAAGCAATAGAGATAGCCCTCGGGATGCATCCGGGCGAAGTCGGCCCAGGCCTGGATGCGCGCCTCCTTCACCGCACCGGACACCAGCTGATGACCCAATTGCAGCGCCGCCTGCTGGCCCTGCTGCTTGTAGCGGGTGCCGACCCGCTGGCGTTCCAGGTCGTTCATCAGCGGCAGATTGGTCGCTTGGGGAAAGGCGCCCTTGGTGAATTCCACGGGCGCCCGGACATCGACCAGGGGGATATCGCTCAGGAACAGCGCCTGCAGATCGCGGGCATCCTCACGCTGGCTCATCAGGCCACCTCGACCGCATGGGCGCGCCGGTCCACCAGCTGCCCTATGGGTTGCAGGGCCAGGCCCAGCTCCGCGGCGACGGCGAGAAATTCCGCCTCGCCTTCCGGCGCCACGGCCACCAGCAGGCCGCCACTGGTCTGGGGATCGCACAGCAGCTGCCGGCGGCCTTCGGCCAGCGGGGCGATGCGGCTGCCGTAGCTGTCGAAGTTGCGCTCGGTCCCGCCGGGCACGCAGCCCTGCTGCAGATAGAAATCCACGCCTTCGAGACGGGGAATGGCGGCGAAGTCGAGTTCGGCGGTGAGGCCACTGCCGTCGGCCATCTCCACGAGGTGGCCGAGCAGCCCGAAGCCGGTGACGTCGGTCATCGCCGTGACGCCGGCCAGGCGGCCGAAGCGACTGCCGGGACGATTGAGCTGGCACATGGTGTCGCGCGCCAGATGGCGATCCTCGGGACGCAGCAGGGCGCGCTTCTCGGCGGTGGTGAGGATGCCGATGCCCAGCGGCTTGGTCAGATAGAGGCGGCTGCCCAGGGTCGCGGTGTCGTTGCGCTTGAGATGGCGCTTTTCCACGATCCCGGTGACGGCCAGGCCGAAGATCGGCTCGGGGGCGTCGATGGAGTGACCGCCGGCCAGCGGAATGCCGGCCTCGTCGCAGACCCGCCGCCCCCCGGCGATGACCTCGCGCGCCACTTCCGGCGGCAGCACGTTGACCGGCCAGCCGAGGATGGCGATGGCCAGCAGCGGATCGCCGCCCATGGCGTAGATGTCGCTGATGGCATTGGTGGCGGCGATGCGGCCGAAATCGAAGGGATCATCGACGATGGGCATGAAGAAGTCGGTGGTGGAGACCACCCCGCGTTCGACGTCCAGGCCATAGACCGCCGCATCGTCGCGCGAGGCATTGCCCACCCACAGCCGCGGATCCAGGTGCTGGGCGCCGCTGCCGGCCAGGATGGTCTCCAGGGTCTTAGGGGCGATCTTGCAACCACAACCGGCGCCGTGGCTGTATTGGGTGAGGCGAATGGGATCGGTCATCGTTACTCCGGTTCAGCGGTGGCGCTGGTTCGACAGCCAGCGCGAAGGGGCGTAATAGTAGCAAATGCCTGTCCGGGGGCGGGGGCTAGCCGCGCCTAACAGATCACCAGCCAAAGCAAAAGGGCTGTTTTCTGGCGGTAATCCACAGTTGCTGTGGATAACCTCGTGGAAAACCTCCAGCCGACCCCGGACAAGCGAGCGGCGGTGCGGCGATGGACGAACTGGCGATTTTTTAGCCGATCCGCCAACTATTTTTTCCCGTTGAAGGGTAGCGAACGGAAGCGCCGTGCGTTATGGCCAGGGTGCGCTAGCATTGCCGGTTTCCCCCTGTCATAGCGGCGCTCATGTCTTCTCCAGCGACTTCCCACCTCACGCCCTGGCAACGCGGCCTGCTGCTCGCCAGCCTCATGCTCATCGCCCTCAACCTGCGCCCGGCGCTCTCCAGCCTGGCGCCCCTGCTGCGGCAGATCGAAGCCAGCACGGGCCTGTCCAGCAGCGCCATCGGCCTGCTCACCACCCTGCCGGTACTCTGCCTGGGGCTGTTCGCCCCCCTGGCCCCGCGCCTGGCCCGCCGCTGGGGCAGCGAACGGACCCTGGGCGCCATCCTGGCGCTGCTCGCCTGTGGCATCGTCCTGCGCAGCCTGCTGCCGCCCCTGGGACTGTTTCTCGGCAGCCTGATCGCCGGCGCCTGCATCGGCATCCTCGGCGTCCTGCTGCCAGCCCTGGTCAAACGCGATTTTCCCGCCCAGGCCGGCCAGCTGATGGGGCTCTACACCATGATGCTGTGCATCGGCGCCGCCGTGGCCGCCGGGGCCACCGCGCCCCTTGCCGAAGCCTTCGACGGCCACTGGCAGCCCGCCCTCGCCGCCTGGGCACTGGTCGCCGTGATCGCGCTGGTGATCTGGCTGCCACAGCTGCGCCAGGCGCCCACGACCGCGCCGGCGCGGGGGGCTGGGGGTTCGTTGTGGCGCAATCGGCTGGCCTGGCAGATCACCCTCTACATGGGCTTGCAGTCGTCGCTGGCCTATATCGTCTTCGGCTGGCTGCCCACCCTGCTGATGGATCGCGGCCTGGGCATGGTGCAGGCCGGCCTGATGCTGTCGGGCTCGGTGATGACCCAGCTGGTCAGCGCCCTCACCGCCCCCTGGCTGGCGACCCGCGGCCAGGACCAGCGCCTGGCCATCGTGGTGGTGATGAGCCTGACCCTCGCCGGCTTGCTCGGCTGCCTCTACGCCCCCGTCGGCAGTCTCTGGCTGTGGGCGGTGATACTCGGCCTGGGCCAGGGCGGTACCTTCAGCCTGGCGCTCGCCCTGCTGGTGCTGCGTTCGCAGGATGCGGAAACCGCCGGACGGCTGTCGGGCATGGCCCAGGGTGCGGGCTACAGCCTGGCCTCGCTTGGTCCGCTGCTGGTGGGCATCATCCACGACGCCACCCACGGCTGGGCGCCCATGGGCGTGCTCTTTACCCTGATCGCGGTGCTGGCCACGCTGTTCGGCCTGGGTGCGGGACGCACCCGCTACGTCAACGACGTCTAGCGGCGATAGAGCCCGGCGGCCCGGCCGGCCTCGGTCTGCAGCCGCGGCGCGCGGATCCCCGCCTCGCGCAGGGCGCTCTGCCAGGCCGTGGCCTGGTCGCCGCCGAGGGTCACCGCCACATCGCCGTTGAGCGCCAGGGCCGCCGCGAGGCGGGCGATCCAGGGTTGCTCCGGCGCCCGCTCCAGGGCGGGCAAGAGCAGCTGGCCGTCGCGCTGCAACTCCTTGAGCAGGGTGGCAGCGCTCGGCAACAGTTCAGGCAGGGGTTGGCCGGCCTGCAGCCGCTCGGCATGCAGGTAGCCGCGACGATTGCCACGGGTGATGCCATAGAGCGTCAGCACCGTCTGCGGCTCCGCCAGTTGCAGCACCAGCAGCCCCTGCTGATCATCCGGCCCATAGAGCATGGCCTCGCCCAACAGGCTGTTGGCGATGACATTGCTGGCGCCGCAATCGCGTCCCTCGCACCAGTAGAGCAGCGTCGCGCCCTGCTGCTGCAGGCGCTGCCGTTCGCTGTCCAGCCGCGCCAGCGGCGGATGACCGCTGGCCAGTTCGAAGGTCTGGGTTTGCAGCTGGCCCTCCACCTGCAGCGAGTCCTCCAGGCGCAGACGACCGCCAATGCGACTGACCGGTCCCAGCGGATAGAGGCGTTCGGCGCTGGCCGGTGCGCTTTCGCGCACGAGCTGGGCATGATCCATGGGCGCGATCTCCGGCAATACCTCCGCCTGCACCAGCCCGGCGGACAGCAGCAGGCCGATCAGCAGAAGGCGTCGAACGGAGGGGGAACGCGAGCACAACGGACGGCTAGGCATGCCGCATTATTCGCCGCGCCCGGTGCCGGCGGCAAAGAAGGCATTGAAACAATCTGCGACGGCCTGGGCGCCCGCGGCATCGTCCAGATGCAGATGGTGCCCGCCGGGCAGTTCATGAAGACGAAGGTTCGGCTGCTCCCGCGCCAGGCGCATGGCCTCGGCATGGGGCGCCACGAGGCCGCCCGCGGCCACCACCAGGGCCGTCGGGCAGCGTACGGCCCTCAGGCAGGCGGCGGCCTGTTCCGGCGTGAAGCGAATCCGGCTGGGCAGGCGCAAGCGTGGATCGGAGCGCCAGGTATAGCCGCCGGGTACCGCCATCAGGCCGCGCTCGGCAAGCAACTCGGCGGCTTCGCGACTGACCGTCAGGGCGCCCTTCAACCGCGCCGCGACGGCGTCTTCCACCGTGGGGTAAACCGGCTTGCGCCGATTGGGCAATTCCAGTTCGGCGAGCAGGGCCTTGCCCAGCTTCTCGGCGACCTCCGCCGCGGGCGTGGTGTAGGGCAGCAGTCCATCGATCAGCGCCAGGCGCTCGATCTGCTCCGGCAGGGCGGCGGCGGCGATGACGCCAACGATGGCGCCCATGGAATGCCCGAGCAGGCCGAAGCGGTTCCAGCCCAGTTGCCGGGCGGCGGCGAGCACGTCCAGCCCATAGTCCTGGATGGCATAGCCGACACCGGCGGGGCGATGTGCCGACAGGCCATGCCCGGGCAGATCCAGGGCGACGATACGCAGCCCGCGCAGCCGCGGGGCGAGTTGGGCAAAGGTCATGGCATTGTCGAGCCAGCCGTGCAGCGCCAGCACCGGATAGCCATCTTCCGGGCCGAAGACCCGGGCGCTCAGCTCGATATGGGGCAACTCCAGGCGCAGTTCCTGCACCTGGGCGGTCATATGCCGGCCTCGCCTGCCAGCCAGACGCTGGCCATGGCTAGGAGGCGTCCCGTTGCAGCGGCACCACGGCCACGGTCAGGCGCGAGACGCAGGTCAGGCGCCCCTCCTCATCGCTCAGGCGGATGTCCCAGACATGGCTGCTGCGCCCCAGGTGCAGGGGCCGAGCCACCGCCGTCACCCGCCCGGAGCGGACGCCGCGCAGGTGGTTGGCATTGATTTCCTGACCCACGCAATAGAAGCGCGAGCGATCCACGCAGAGCATGCTGGCGATCGACCCCACAGTTTCCGCCAGGGCCACCGAGGCGCCGCCATGCAGCAGTCCCATGGGCTGATGGGTGCGGCGGTCGACCACCATGCTGGCGGTCAGGCTGCTGTCGTCCCAGGCTTCGATACGCATGTCCAGGTGTTCGGCCAGGGTGTTCTCGAGCGCTTGCGCGAGGTCCTTGGGATCCGGAAGGGTCTGCCAGATGCTCATGTACTTTCCTTGCAAGGGCGTCAGCCGTGGAAGCGACTGACCAGATCGAAACCGCCGGCCAGGGGCAGCGGTGCTTCCAGGCATAGCAGGGAGGCGGTGCCCATGGCCACCGGTGCCTGCCGATGACCGTGCAGCAACCAGCCGGCCAGTTCACCGACGAAGGGGTTGTGGGTGACCAGCAACAGCTCCTCCACCTCCAGCCGCGCCAGTTCCGCCAGGGCGCGCTCCGGCTCGCCGTCGGGCGTGGCCCAGGAGACGCTGCGCACCTCGCCCGGCCAGCCCAGTTGCTGCCGGACCAGGGCCGCCGTCTGCTGCGCCCTGACGTAGGGACTGGCCAGGATGAGCTGCAGCTGCGCATCCTTGAGCTGTAGGGCGCTGCGCAACACCTCGGCGCGCCCGGCCGCGGTCAGTTCGCGCACCTCGTCGCTCGGCGCCCGCGCCTCGGCTTCGCCATGCCGCAGCAGCCAGAGTTTCATGGCGCGGTGGCGGAGCGGTCGTCGGGTTGCTCGGTGGCCGGCCAGTCGGCGAAGGGCCAAGGCTTCACTTCGCTGGCAAAGGTGCCAAAGCGGACGATCTGCGCCAGATAGGCGCCCAGGGCGGCGCCGAAGGCGATCAGCCCGGGGTTGGCCTCGCCCTTGATCAGGCGCACCACCAGTTGCACCAGCACCACCCCCGCCAGCACGTACTGCGCACCCAGCCAGACGAACAGGAACAGCAGCATCCAGATCAGGCGCAGGCCCAGTAGCTCGCGGGAATGCTCGGGTTGAGACATGGGAATTCCTCTTTTCAGACAGTGTAGCGGCTCAGTTAAAAGGGGCGTCCGCCACATCGACATCGGTCTTAGGCTCGCCGCCCATCAGGGCCTCGATCACCTGGCCCAGGCTGCGACCCTCGAACAGGATCGCATAGAGGCCGTTGACCAGGGGCATGTAGACGCCCAGCTCATCCGCTTTTTCCTTGAGCACGCGCAGGGTGTTGACGCCCTCGGCGGTCTCGCCGATCTGCGCCACCGCCTCGTCCAGGGTCAGTCCTCGGCCGAGGGCATGGCCCACCCGGTAGTTGCGGCTCTTCTCCGACGAGCAGGTCACGATCAGGTCCCCTACCCCGGCCAGGCCCAGGTAGGTGATGGGATTGGCGCCACGCTGCACGGCGAAGCGGGTCATCTCGGCCAGGGCCCGGGTGATCAGCATGCTGCGGGTGTTCTCGCCCATCGCCAGGGCCGCGGCCATGCCGGCGATGATGGCGTAGACGTTCTTCAGGGCACCGGCCAGCTCCACGCCGAGGCGGTCGGCGCTGGCATAGACGCGGAAGGTGCGACCGTGCAGCGCCGCCTGGACCCGCCGACAGACCTCTTCGTCCTCGCTGGCCACCACGGTGGCGGTGAGCTGGTGCTCGGCGATCTCGCGGGCAAGGTTGGGCCCGGAGATGATGCCGATGCGTGCCCGCGGCACGATTTCCGCGAGGATCTCGCTCATCAGCATGAAGGAATGCGCCTCGATGCCCTTGGTGGTGCTGACCAGAAAGCGCCCTTCCAGTTGCTGGGCGATGGGCGCCAGCGCCTGGCGCAGCGCGCTCGACGGCAGCGCCACCAGGATCAGTTCGCAGCCCTGGATGGCACCCTGCAGGTCGCTGGTGGCCTCGACCGCGGCGTGCACCTTGATGCCCTTCAGATAGCGCGGATTCTCGCGCTCGCGACGAATGGTCTCGGCCTGTTGCGGATCACGCATCCACAGGCGCACCGGCAGCCCGTTCTCGGCGACCAGATTGGCCAGGGCGGTACCGAAACTGCCGCCGCCCAGGACGGCGATGGGGGATTGGACTGTCATCGAAACTCTCGGCTTCACCGCGATCGCGCGGCCTCGTCGCCAGTATACGGTAGCCGCTCGCGCGGCCCAGGATGGAGAATTGACTGCGGAAAGTGCACAATGGTCCGTTAACGAGCGGGGCGCTGGCCTGTGACTTTCCCCATGCCCCGGCAGTCTACTGCTACACGAAGCCATACCCAGAGCGACCATTGGAGTCGCCAGAGCCTGGACCTAGGCCAGCTACAGGAGCTTGCATGACCAAACAACACGCCTTTACCTACGAAGACTTGCTGCGCTGCAGCCGTGGCGAGCTCTTCGGTCCGGGCAATGCCCAATTGCCCGCACCGAACATGCTGATGATCGATCGGATCGTGCATATCAGTGAGGTAGGCGGGAAATACGGCAAGGGCGAACTGGTGGCGGAACTCGATATCCGTCCCGACCTCTGGTTTTTCGGCTGCCATTTCGAAGGTGATCCGGTGATGCCGGGCTGCCTGGGCCTGGATGCCATGTGGCAGCTGGTCGGTTTCTACCTTGGCTGGCAGGGCAATCCGGGTCGCGGTCGCGCCCTGGGCTCTGGCGAAGTGAAGTTCTTCGGCCAGGTACTGCCGACCGCCAAGAAGGTCACCTACAATATCCATATCAAACGCACCATCAACAGGTCGCTGATTCTCGCCATCGCCGATGGCACCGTTAGCGTGGACGGCCGCGAGATCTACTCCGCCGAAGGTCTGCGCGTTGGCCTGTTCACTTCCACCGATAGCTTCTAAGGGCTTTTCGCATGCGTCGCGTCGTCATTACCGGTCTGGGTATCGTTTCGTGCCTGGGCAATGATAAAGACACCGTTTCCGCCAACCTGCGCGCAGGCCGTGCCGGCATCCGTCACAATCCGGAATATGCCGAGATGGGTCTGCGCAGTCAGGTTTCCGGTTCCATCGACCTGAACCTCGAAGAATTGATCGACCGCAAGGTCAAGCGCTTCGTCGGCGATGCCGCTGCCTACGCCTATCTGGCGATGGAGCAGGCGATCAAGGACTCCGGCCTGTCCGAAGACCAGGTCTCCAATCCCCGTACCGGCCTGATCGCCGGTTCCGGTGGCGCTTCCACCTTCAACCAGATGGAAGCCCTGGATATCCTGCGCGAGAAGGGCGTCAAGCGCGTCGGTCCCTACCGCGTGACCCGGACCATGAGCAGCACGGTTTCCGCCTGCCTGGCCACCCCCTTCAAGATCAAGGGCCTGAACTACTCCGTAGCCTCGGCCTGCGCCACCAGCGCCCACTGCATCGGCCTGGCCATGGAGCAGATCCAGCTCGGCAAGCAGGACGTCGTCTTCGCCGGCGGCGGCGAGGAAGAGCACTGGAGCCAGAGCATGCTGTTCGATGCCATGGGCGCGCTTTCCAGCGACTACAACGAGACGCCGGAAAAGGCGTCCCGTGCCTACGACAGCAAGCGTGACGGTTTCGTCATCGCCGGCGGCGGCGGCATGGTGGTGGTCGAGGAACTCGAACACGCCCTGGCCCGTGGCGCCAAGATCTACGCCGAGATCGTCGGCTACGGCGCGACGTCCGATGGCTACGACATGGTCGCCCCGAGTGGCGAAGGCGCCATCCGCTGCATGCAGCAGGCGCTGTCCACCGTCGATGGCGAGATCGACTACCTGAACACCCACGGCACCTCCACCCCGGTGGGCGACGTGGCCGAGATCAAGGGCGTGCGCGCCGTGTTCGGCGACAAGGCTCCGGCCATCAGCTCCACCAAGAGCCTGTCGGGTCACTCCCTGGGCGCAGCCGGTGTGCACGAGGCCATCTACTGCATGCTGATGATGGAAGGCAACTTCATCGCCGGCTCGGCCAACATCGACGAGCTGGATCCGGAGGTCGCCGACCTGCCGATCCTGCGCGAGACCAGAGAAGACGCCAAGCTGGACCTCGTCATGAGCAACAGCTTCGGCTTTGGCGGCACCAACGCCACTCTGGTCCTGAAGCGCTGGCAGGGCTGATAGCGCCTCGCTTGTGTGACCCAAACGGCGCCTCTGGCGCCGTTTTTCATTTCTGCTCCCTGCCCGGCTGAACCGGTCACCAGCCCCGCGGTCGAAGGCGCCGGCACTTCGCCTGCGAACCTCTAGGAAGAATGGATTCAGCAGCGTGAATAGCTTAATCTCGCGCCGCTTCGCCGTGTCTGCGCAGCCGCCATAGACAGCGCTGTCTGGCCAGGCCGGACAGAAACAAGAAACTGTAGTACCCATGGAGCCCCAATGCACAATCAAAACCAGAGCTACCGCGGACCCTTGATCGTCCTCACCATGCTGTTCTTCATGTGGGGTCTGATCACCTCGCTGAACGACATCCTCATTCCCCACCTCAAGGCGGTCTTCACCCTCAGCTACCTGCAGGCCTCGCTGATCCAGTTCTGCTTCTTCACCGCCTATTTCATCGTGTCCTTCCCAGCGGGTCGCCTGGTGGAAAGCCTGGGCTACAAGAAGGGCATCATCGTTGGCCTGCTCACCGCCGGCGTCGGTTGCGTGCTGTTCTACCCAGCGGCCGGAGCCCAGTCCTACGGCTTCTTCCTGACCGCCCTGTTCGTGCTGGCGGCCGGTATCACCGTGCTGCAGGTGGCGGCGAATCCCTATGTCACCATCCTCGGCAAGCCGGAAACCGCGGCCTCGCGCCTCAACCTGACCCAGGCCTTCAACTCCCTGGGTACCACCGTCGGCCCGCTGGTGGGCGCGGTGACCATCCTGGCGCTGGTCGGTGAAGACTCCGCCGCCCACTCGGTGCAGCTGCCCTACCTGATCCTGGCCGGCATGCTGGTCGCCCTGGCGGTGATCATCGGCCTCTTCCGCCTGCCGCAGATCAAGGACACCGAACAGGACAACACCACCGACGAGAACGCCCTGACCGCCAGCAGCGTCTGGGCCTATCGCCACCTGCTGCTCGGCGTGGTCGGCATCTTCATGTACGTGGGCGCGGAAGTCTCCATCGGCAGCTACCTGGTGAGCCTGATGGAAAGCCCGGACGTGGCCGGCCTGAACGCCGCCACCGCCGCCAAGTACCTGTCGCTGTACTGGGGTGGCGCCATGATCGGTCGCTTCATCGGCGGCGTGATCATGACCAAGGTGCGGCCGAACCTGGTGCTGACCTTCAACGCCATCGCCATCGGCGTATTGCTGGCCATCGCCGTGCTGCAGGGTGGCAAGGTCGCCATGTGGGCGCTGCTGGCCATCGGCTTCTTCAACTCCATCATGTTCCCGACGATCTTCTCCCTGGCACTCAAGGGCCTGGGCAAGTTCACCTCCAAGGGTTCGGGCCTGCTGTGCATGGGTATCGTCGGTGGCGCGCTGGTGCCGGCCATCCAGGGCTACTTCGCCGACACCATCGGCCTGCTGCCTTCCTTCCTGATCCCGCTGGCCTGCTACCTCTACATCCTGTTCTACGGCGTGATGGGCTATCGCCCCACCCTGCGTCGCTGATCCACCCCGAAGCGCTGGCGGCCTGCCAGCGCTTCACCCCTCCTGCTGTTACCCGCTCCTCCCCCTATCCCTGTTCCTCGACAACCCGGCTATGACCACCCTGCCTGGTGGGCCGCACGCGCCTGCCCGACGCCCATGGCGTCAGTCCCTCAGCCCCAACCAGCCCTTCGGCGAAAGAGCGCTCGCAAGACCTACCATGGTGCCCTGCCGCCCTTCGCCATAGCCTGCCTGGCTGGCACTCAGCTGCATGGTGGAGCTGCCGCCCTAACAAACTGGCCGTCAACTGAGCCCCCGCCGATAAACCGCCCGGCACGCTCAGCCAGGCGCGCCACCGACGCCCTCCCCGCACCGAATCCTGCGCAAAAGAAAACGCCCGTATCTCTCGATACGGGCGTCTCGTCGTTGCCGCAGGGACCGCTCAAGGAGCGGCCCTCGCATCAGGCTCAGGCAGGCTGGCGAGCTTCCTCGACTTCGACGGCGTTCGGGCCGCGAGCGAGTTCGGTCTTCAGGGTCTGCTCGTCCAGCTGGCCGCACCACTTGGCGACCACGATGGAGGCCACGCCGTTGCCGACCAGGTTGGTCAGGGCGCGGGCTTCGGACATGAAGCGGTCGATACCCAGGATCAGCGCCAGGCCGGCGACCGGTACGTGACCGACGGCGGACAGGGTGGCGGCCAGCACGATGAAGCCGCTACCGGTGACGCCCGCAGCGCCCTTGGAGGAGATCAGCAGCACCAGCAGCAGGGTGATCTGGTGGGTGATGTCCATCTGGGTATTGGTGGCCTGGGCGATGAACACCGCGGCCATGGTCAGGTAGATGGCGGTACCGTCGAGGTTGAAGGAGTAGCCGGTGGGGATCACCAGGCCAACCACCGACTTCTCGGCGCCCAGCTTCTGCATCTTGGTCAGCATGCGCGGCAGGGCGGACTCGGAAGACGAGGTACCCAGCACGATCAGCAGTTCTTCACGGATGTACTTGATGAACTTGAGGATGCTGAAGCCGTGCATGCGCGTCACAGCGCCCAGCACCAGCAGCACGAACAGCAGGCAGGTGATGTAGAAGCAGGCCATCAGGTAGCCCAGCTGCACCAGGGTGCCGACGCCGTATTTGCCGATGGTGAACGCCATGGCACCGAAGGCGCCGATGGGGGCGAGCTTCATGATGACGTTGATGATGTTGAAGAAGACGTGGGAGATGCGGTCGATGAAGTTGAACACCAGCTGACCGGTCTCGCCCAGGCGATGCAGGGCGTAGCCAAACAGCACGGCGAAGAACAGGACCTGCAGGATCTCACCCGTGGCGAAGGCGTTGACGACCGTCGACGGGATGATGTTCAGCAGGAAGTCGATGGTGCTCTGCTTCTCGGCGGCAGCGGCGTAGGCAGCGATGCCCTTGGTGTCCAGGGTGCTGACGTCGACGTTCATGCCGGCGCCGGGCTGGACGACGTTGACCACGATCAGGCCGATCAGCAGCGCGATGGTGGAGAAGATCTCGAAGTACAGCAGCGCCATGCCGCCGGTCTTGCCCACGGCCTTCATGTTCTGCATGCCGGCGATACCGGTCACCACGGTGCAGAAGATGATGGGCGCGATGACCATCTTGATCAGCTTGATGAAGCCGTCACCCAGGGGCTTCATGGCAGCACCGGTCTGGGGATAGAAATGGCCGAGCAGAATACCCAGGACGATCGCCAGGATTACCTGGAAGTACAGGCTCTTGTAGAGCGGCTGCTTGACGGGCACTTTGGGCGCGGGAGCTGTAGTAGTTGTTGTATCGACGGTTGCTGTCATGGCTCGATCCCTTGTGGCCACTGCCTGACGTCCTGTCTGAGTGGGCACTGACTGAAAGTGGCTCTCTCATCCTGAGAGCTTTTTGTTGTGGATCTGGTGGCCGCGCGACGGTAACACCAGTATCTGGCTGGATATAAGCAATCGCCGTTCCACTTCTGGGTGCGCAATCAAAGGGCCAGCTTTCATGCATCTTTCAGTCGAAAGTCTAGTTGCCAGCGGTGGGCGGAACCCCGCCATCCGACGGAAACCGGCGGAAATCCCCCCAGGCCCGAGGCGGTTTTCCGCCAGCCGGAGTCGGTAGTCGGCTATTCTTTGCGCGCCTTTTCATCGGAGTCCGTCGTGATCCGTTGCTGTCCTGCCCGAGTGGTCGGCTGAAATGCCCGCCCTCCCCGTCACCGACCTGCCCGGCTGCTGCACGCCACCCGAGCCGCTGCCGCCCCTGGCTGGGGACCTCGGCGCCCTGGCCCTGCTGCACTGCCGCTTCGATCCCGCCCAGGTGAGCTTCGAGCGCGACGCCCTGCGCCTTGGCGCCCTGCCGCCGGACAACATCCGTCGCGCCGTGGCCAAGCGCCAGGCCGAATACCTGGCCGGTCGCCTCTGCGCCCGCGAGGCCCTGCGCCAGTTGAGCGGCACCGCTGCCGTACCGGGCCATCGCCCTACGGACCGCGGCCCCGCCTGGCCTCCCGGCTGGGTCGGTGCCATCACCCATAGCCATGGCTGGGCAGCCGCCGTGGTGGGCAAGGCAGGCGACTACCTGGGCCTCGGCCTGGACGTGGAAACCCTGCTCGAACCGGACAAGGCCCTGCGTCTGGCCGAGCAGATCCTCACTCCGGCCGAACGGGAACGCCTGCAGCCGCTGGACGAAAGGCAGCAGGCCTTTGCCATCACCCTGGCGTTTTCCGCCAAGGAGAGTCTGTTCAAGGCGCTGCATCCCCAGGTCGGGCAGATGTTCTTCTTCCAGGACGCCGAGATCCTGGCCATGGATCCCAGCGGCACCTTCGATCTCCGTCTGCTGATCGAGCTGTCACCGCGCTGGTCCGCCGGGACCTCGCTACGCGGTCACTTCCGCCTGGACGACGAAGATCGGTTGTTGACGCTGGTCGCGCCGCGTCACTGAGGGGTGACGCTATATAGAGAGGAAGCCTTCTCCTGTCGATCAGGTGCGCAGCCGCTTGCCGGGGCAGAACGTCGCAGCGGGCATCGAACGTTTTCTTATGGTGGAGAAGATGCTCATAGCGAACCGGTATATCCCTTGACGCTTTCGTCTCATCGACCCCGTCACGTTGTACGTTATTTGACCACTCCGCTCTGAGCCCAGCCTTCACGCGCACTGGCCGGGCACCACCCCCAGGATACCCCCCAGTCCCGAACAGCTTATCCACGTCTTATCCACAGCCGGAAACGTGACAAACGCGACATCTAGTGGCCCTCGCACCCCCGCACCACCATATATAGCAGTTCGTCGGTATGACCCGGGACGGCGAAACACCCCTCTGTCAAGACTGTCTTCCCTAGCGAGGAGGGCTTATCCTGTTGCCCGAATCATGAATTTCCAGGGTCCCTGACCCCGAACGCCGGTTCCCTTGGGGAATCGGCGGCAGTACCGCTTTTCGTTGGAATCTTCAGGGGTAATGACGCGATCGGCAGTCGTCGCGCAGGCCCAGACCAACACTCTTCCGGATCGCCGGCTCGCCGACGATCCCCTCTTTCCGATCAAGGGAGTTCCGCATGCACACCGACCTGACCCGCGAGCAAGCCCAGCAGGGCCGCCCGGCGCAAGATGACAGCCAGGACCTGGGCGCCACCGCCCCCGGTCAACTGCGCGTCATCAAGCGCAACGGTACCGTCGTCCCCTATACCGACGACAAGATCACCGTGGCCATCAGCAAGGCTTTCCTCGCCGTGGAAGGCGGTACCGCCGCGGCCTCTTCGCGCATCCACACCACCGTCAAGCAGCTCACCGACCAGGTCAGCAGCACCTTCAAGCGCCGCATGCCCTCCGGTGGCACCATCCACATCGAGGAGATCCAGGACCAGGTCGAACTGGCCCTGATGCGTGCTGGCGAACAGAAGGTCGCCCGCAGCTACGTGATCTACCGTGAAGCCCGTAGCCAGGAGCGCAAGCAGGGCGCCGCCAGCGACATCGCCGAGCCGCACCCGAGCATCCGCGTGACCAAGGCCGACGGCACCACCCAGCCGCTGGACATGGGCCGCCTGAACACCATCATCAGCGAAGCCTGCGAAGGCCTCGAAGAGGTGAACGGCGAGCTGATCCAAAAGGAAACCCTGAAGAACCTGTACGACGGCGTGGCCGAGAAGGACGTCAACACCGCCCTGGTGATGACCTCCCGCACCCTGGTCGAGCGCGAGCCAAACTACTCCTACGTCACCGCCCGCCTGCTGCTGGACAGCCTGCGCGCCGAAGGCCTGAGCTTCCTCGGCGTCGCCGAGTCCGCCACCCACCACGAGATGGCCGACCTCTACGCCAAGGCCCTGCCCGCCTACGTCGCCAAGGGCGTGGAGTTGGAGCTGCTGGACCCGAAACTGGCCACCTTCGACCTGGAGCGCCTGGGCGCCGCCATCGATCACGAGCGTGACCAGCAGTTCACCTACCTGGGTCTGCAGACCCTGTACGACCGCTACTTCCTGCACAGCCACGGCACCCGCTTCGAGCTGCCGCAGCTGTTCTTCATGCGCGTGGCCATGGGCCTGGCACACATGGAGCAGGACAAGGAAGCCCGCGCCATCGAGTTCTACAATCTGCTGGCCAGCTTCGACTACATGGCGTCCACCCCGACGCTGTTCAACGCCGGCACCCTGCGTCCGCAGCTGTCCAGCTGCTACCTGACCACCGTGCCCGACGACCTGTCCGGCATCTATGGCGCCATCCACGATAACGCCATGCTGTCGAAGTTCGCCGGCGGCCTGGGCAACGACTGGACCCCGGTGCGCGCCCTGGGCTCCTACATCAAGGGCACCAACGGCAAGAGCCAGGGCGTCGTGCCCTTCCTCAAGGTGGTCAACGACACCGCCGTGGCGGTCAACCAGGGCGGCAAGCGCAAGGGCGCGGTCTGCGCCTACCTGGAAACCTGGCACCTGGACATCGAGGAATTCCTCGAGCTGCGCAAGAACACCGGTGACGACCGTCGTCGTACCCACGACATGAACACCGCCAACTGGATCCCCGACCTCTTCATGAAGCGCGTCTTCGAGGACGGCAACTGGACCCTGTTCTCCCCCGCCGACGTGCCCGATCTGCACGACCTCTACGGCAAGGCCTTCGAAGAGCGCTACGAGTACTACGAAGCCCTGACCGAGTACGGCAAGCTCAAGCTGCACAAGACCATCAAGGCCAAGGACCTCTGGCGCAAGATGCTGTCCATGCTGTTCGAGACCGGCCACCCGTGGCTGACCTTCAAGGACCCGTGCAACCTGCGCAGCCCGCAGCAGCACGTGGGTGTGGTGCACAGCTCCAACCTCTGCACCGAGATCACCCTGAACACCAACAAGGACGAGATCGCCGTGTGCAACCTGGGTTCGGTGAACCTGGTGAACCACATCGTCGACGGCAAGCTGGACACCGCCAAGGTCGCCCGTACCGTCAAGACCGCCGTGCGCATGCTCGACAACGTCATCGACATCAACTACTACTCGGTGCCCCAGGCGGAGAACTCCAACCTCAAGCACCGTCCGGTCGGCATGGGCATCATGGGCTTCCAGGATGCGCTGTACCTGCAGCACATCGCCTACGGTTCGGATGCCGCCGTGCAGTTCGCCGACACCTCCATGGAAGTGATCAGCTACTACGCCATCCAGGCCTCCTGTGACCTGGCCGAAGAGCGTGGCAGCTACTCCAGCTTCCAGGGTTCGCTGTGGTCCCAGGGCATCCTGCCGATCGACTCCGAGAAGCGCCTGATCGATGAGCGTGGCGCCAAGTACATCGAGGTCGACCTGTCCGAGACCCTGGACTGGGCCCCGCTGCGCGAGCGTGCCAAGAAAGGCATCCGCAACTCCAACATCATGGCCATCGCGCCGACCGCGACCATCGCCAACATCACCGGCGTGTCCCAGTCGATCGAGCCGACCTACCAGAACCTCTATGTGAAGTCGAACCTCTCGGGCGAATTCACCGTCATCAACCCCTACCTGGTACGCGACCTCAAGGCGCGCGGCCTGTGGGACTCGGTGATGGTCAACGACCTCAAGTACTACGACGGCTCCGTGCAGCAGATCGAGCGCATCCCGCAGGATCTGAAGGACCTGTACGCCACCGCCTTCGAAGTGGAGACCAGGTGGATCGTCGAGGCCGCCAGCCGTCGCCAGAAGTGGATCGACCAGGCCCAGTCGCTGAACCTGTACATCGCCGGCGCCTCGGGCAAGAAGCTCGACGTGACCTACCGCATGGCCTGGTTCCGCGGTCTGAAGACCACCTACTACCTCCGTGCCCTGGCGGCCACCAGCACCGAGAAGTCGACCATCAACACCGGCAAGCTGAACGCCGTGAGCGCCGATCCCATCACCGGCGTCCAGGCCAGTGCCGCGCCCGCCCCGGCGCAGAAGGTCGAAGCGGCACCCGCCGCGGCACCGGCTCCGGTACCCAAGGCCTGCAGCCTCGACGATCCCGAGTGCGAAGCCTGCCAGTGATAGCCCAAGCCCTCTCCCAGTAGAGGGCTGCTCTTTATCCCCTCTCCCACCGGGAGAGGGTCAGGGTGAGGGCCGAATCCCCCACCCGCGCACCGTTCTTATCCCCTCTCCCCCTGGGAGAGGGCTAGGGTGAGGGCCCGCCGCCCCGCCCCCACCACACAGCCACCCAGGAGACACCCCATGCTGAACTGGGAAGAATTCGACAAAGACGACGACACCGCCACCGCCAAGCCTGCGCAGGCCGCCGGCCAGCAAGCGCCCGCCCAGACCGAGCGCCTGGATTCCGAGGGCGACGCCCTGGTCCATGACGCCCGTGCCCCATCCGCCGACGACTCCGACGCCGTGGCTCGCGCCAAGGCGGCGCTGAACGAGCTGGACATCCAGGAAGGCCTGGACGACCTGGAAGGCTCCTCCGCGCGCGTACACGTCGGCGACAAGCAGATGATCAACGCCCGCGCCGACCTCAACCAGCTCGTGCCCTTCAAGTACGACTGGGCCTGGCAGAAGTATCTGGATGGTTGCGCCAACCACTGGATGCCCCAGGAAGTGAACATGAACGCCGACATCGCGACCTGGAAGAGCGCGGACGGCCTCACCGAGGACGAGCGCCGCATCGTCAAGCGCAACCTCGGCTTCTTCTCCACCGCCGACTCCCTGGTCGCCAACAACCTGGTGCTGGCCGTCTACCGCCTGATCACCAACCCCGAATGCCGCCAGTACATCCTGCGCCAGGCCTTCGAAGAGGCGATCCACACCCACGCCTACCAGTACTGCATCGAGTCGCTGGGCATGGATGAAGGCGAGATCTTCAACATGTACCACGAGATCCCGAGCGTCGCGAAAAAGGCGAGCTGGGGCCTGAAGTACACCCGCTCCATCTCCGACCCCGAGTTCAAGACCGGCACCCCGGAGACCGATCGCCAGTTCCTCAAGAACCTGATCGCCTACTACTGCGTGCTGGAAGGCATCTTCTTCTATTGCGGCTTCACCCAGATCCTCTCCATGGGTCGCCGCAACAAGATGACCGGCACCGCCGAGCAGTTCCAGTACATCCTGCGTGACGAGTCCATGCACCTGAACTTCGGTATCGACATGATCAACCAGATCAAGATCGAGAACCCGAGCCTCTGGGATGCACAGATGAAGGACGAAGCCACCCAGATGATCCTCCAGGGCACCCAGCTGGAGATCGAATACGCCCGCGACACCATGCCCCGCGGCGTGCTGGGCATGAACGCGGCGATGATGGAGGATTACCTCAAGTTCATCGCCAACCGCCGCCTGACCCAGATCGGCCTCAAGGAAGAATACCCGGGCGCCACCAACCCCTTCCCCTGGATGAGCGAGATCATGGACCTCAAGAAGGAGAAGAACTTCTTCGAGACCCGCGTGATCGAGTATCAGACGGGTGGGGCGTTGAGCTGGGATTGATATTTTCAAGATTTTGAATTTAAATAAAAACCCACTTTGCGTGGGTTTTTTTTCAAGGATAGGTTATGACAATTCAGTTGGAAATATTTGTTGAGCAAGCGGAGTATCTTGAGAAAGAGAACTTTATTGACTGGTCAATAGAGCACCCTCAAGAAAAGGCAATAATCAAAAAACTTATCTCTCCAGGCGCAAAACTGATCACCGGACCCAGGGGTTGTGGAAAAACTACATTACTATTAAAAGCATACGAAGAGTCACTTGAGACTTCTACGCTTCCGGTGTATGTGAACTTTAAGACCTCCTTAAAACTTGAGCCACTTTATAAAAAAGCTGCTAACGCCGCTCTTTGGTTTAATCAGTGGCTGATTTATAAAATCTTAGAGGGCCTTTATAATAGCTGTATAGATCTTGGTCTTGAGCTAGACATAGAAAAACAAAAAAAACATATTAAACAATTAATAAAATTTCTTGAATCAGGCACTATCGAGAAAATAAATGAGAATCTTATACAGGACAATGAGTCTTTAGAAGAGCACATTATAGAAATTCTTCAGCTATCTAGAAAAAATCGCTGTGTACTACTGCTTGACGATGCAGCGCATGCTTTTTCTGCTGAACAACAAAAGGATTTTTTTGATTTTTTTAGAAAAATAAAGAGCCGCACCATCTCCCCCAAAGCAGCCATATACCCTGGAGTTACTTCATTTTCTTCTTCTTTTCATATCGGGCACGATGCAGAAGAAATAGATGTATGGATAAACCCAGAAAGCAAGAACTATTATGAATTCATGGAAAGCGTCCTAGAGAGAAGACTCCCTGAGCATACTTACAAAGCAATAAAATCAAATGAAAATAATCTGAAGCTTCTTTGTTATGCAGCGAACGGATTGCCTCGTGCGCTACTTAACATGGTAAATAGTGCTTGGACATTAGATGAGGAGGGAGACGGCTCCGACACTATAACACTTGACCGCGCCACTGCATTAAAGTCTGTAAAAAATTGCTTAGAAACCACCTACAAAATCTATCTATCTTTAAAAGACAAGATACCTATTTATGAAAATTTTATTGAAAGAGGCGAAAAATTTTTCGATAAAACTCTTTCGATTATAAAAGAATTTAATAGAGGCGGAGAGTATAACAAGCAGACAACAGTCATAGCTATCAAGAGACCGATCGAACAAGAGGTACTAAAAGTAATTGGCTTTTTCCAATATGCCGGCCTTATCTATCCAGTAGGGAATTCTAGCCGAGGAAGCAGAAACGTATATGAACTTTATTCCGTACACAATGCTGCAATAATAGACCGCAATGCCTTCTATAGCAGGAGAACTCCTACTATTAGTGATTATGTGCAAGCTTTTGAAAACAGGCCAAGTCATCACTATCCCCGCATGACAACCTCTTCTATATTTGAAGAATTCGAAGTATCTGACCTTTTTTCACTAGCGCTTCCTCCATGCCAGCACTGCAAAACTCCACGCATAAACGAATCAGCAAGATACTGTGTCAACTGCGGCGCCGAGTTAACATCGTTTTCAGTTTTTGAAAATATTGTTAATCAAGATATTGAAAAACTACCGCTGACTCAAAAAAGAATTGATGCCATAAAAAGAAACAGCTCCATAAGAAAAATCAAAGATATTTTGATTGATCACGACATGCGAGAATTGAGAAAAGTTCCTCACGTCGGACCGATCTGGGCAAAGCGAATCGTTCAGTACGCTGAAGAGTTCATAGCATGAATGTTAATTGGAAAAATTGTTGTAATTCCACTTCAGGCTCTTCTCGCATAAGCGATATTAAGAGCTACATAAAAGAAAGCACACCAACGCAAGCTTCCGCCATCGATAACTTCTATGGCGCAAGAACTAATATAATCCAAGCGGCCACACCTAACATTTTAAATACTCACCCTTGGTTGTCTTCTTTTCTAGTCGCCTCAACGGTATCAGCCACGGAAGATTATTTTCGGGAAATAAGCTCTTTCTGCCTTTCAAATTGCAGCCTTTCAAAAGCAAATTCATCAGAAAAGAGCATTCACCTAGGATCTGCAATTTGGAATTCTGTTTCTTTTTTTTCTCGCGGCTGTTTTGAGCATCTTTCTTTCGCTAGCCAAGAAACAATAAAAAAATGCAGCAAAGACTACCTTGGCCACGAGATTGACAAAAAATCCAATACAGCTGCGGCACTTATTGAATACGAAAAAATATGCGAACTTAGGCATGGGATTGTTCACTCCAATAGCTTGCTGCCTGGAAAAAACGCGATAAAGCTAGGTCTTGGAAATCTTAAGAACCCCACAAGCGTCATAAAAATAGAACCAGGTGTCGCAGAAGTTCATGAAAGCATAGCCATTTGCTCTTCGGTAGTGGAGAACTACAATCAAGAACTATTTCAAGAAATGTGTAAACGGTGGGCCACTTCTTGGAGAAGTGACCCAGGATGGGACCCAAGCAATGCATCGTCTCGTTTTAAGTCTTTGTATGATGGATTTTTTTCTGAAACTCACAAAGCCCATCAACATACGTGGAGAAAAGTTTTAAATTTTGTAAAATCTGAGTACGGAGTTTAAATTAGCTCTTAAAATTAACCACGCTTTTACCATTAATCCAATTATCGAATTTCTATAAATAATTCAAAACTAATTGGTTTATAAAATATATTTCTCAAGGAAGGGATAATGCTCCGCTGGACCGACCAACCAGCCACCGACACGGATGCCGTCTTCGATTTCATCCTTGAATTCGCCGGCACCGTCCTACAGCGTCATGCTTCGCTGCTGGCCAAGGGGCTACCGCCGACCCTGGGCTTCGGGATGTTCCTAGCCTATTTCGCCCGCAATCACTTCTATCCGAGCTTCGATCTCTTCCAGTTCTCGTCGCTGCTGCTGGCGGCTGCCTGCCTGGGCTTTCTGACCATAGGCGCCTTCGTTGCCGCACTGTTCCTGCCAGGCGCCTGGGTCTATTACCGCTTCATCAATACGGCTGCGATCAAGGAAGACATCACCTACGCCCTGCCCTATCGCGGCGAGGGGCGCTTTCGCAAGATCATGCTGTTGATGACACTGGTGTTTTTCGTGCCCTATCTGCTGGCGGGGTTCAGCGATGCGGCCATTCTCCTCGTCGATCCTGAGCTGTTCCTCAACGTCGCCTTTCTTGCGCCCATCGCCATCACGCTACTGGCGGGCATGGCCATACAGGGGCTGTTCGACTTGCGCCG
Source organism: Pseudomonas sp. AS2.8 (assembly GCF_014190935.1). Lineage (NCBI taxonomy): Bacteria > Pseudomonadati > Pseudomonadota > Gammaproteobacteria > Pseudomonadales > Pseudomonadaceae > Pseudomonas > Pseudomonas sp. AS2.8. Next base: position 344,050 of record NZ_JACHVV010000001.1, on the reverse strand, counting down.
CTTCAGTTTCCTGAAGTTCGTCTGGGAGGCTTACCTGCCGACAATGGTCGTTGGCCTGTTCATCTTCTGGATGCTGGCGCAGGCCTATCCGCTGGTGAGCGATTGGCAGCCGCTGTTCAAGTGGGGCGCTCTGGCCGTCGCGCCGTTCGTCATCGCCTTCGTCACGACCATGACTTCCATGCTGTTCATCGCTGGATGGAAGGCGGCGATGATGTTCTCCCTGTTCTTCGCCCTCTTTCTGGCCGGCTATAGCGGGGTGCTCACCACCCTGCCCGAAACCATGGTCAAGACGCTGGGCCTGGGTAACTACCAGGCCAGGGCGATCGTGCTCGATACCTCCTACTGCGCCAAGGAGCAGGCCAGGGTGCTGCCTACCAACGACCAGTGCGTGCTCAAGGACGTGCAGGTGGTCTGGTCGCTGGGCGAGGCCTTCGAGCTGCGGCTGGCGGATGGCAGTACGGCGCGATTGCCGGCCACGGCGATTCGGACGCTGGTTAAACCCCAGTAACGGACGGGCCGTCTGACCCAGCCGAAGGTCAGGTTTGAATTAGGGTTATCGGCCCGTCATCATGGCGCGCACTCCTCTGCCTCAAGCCCGCGCCTGCCGTGTCGATAAGACTGCGGTGCGGCTCCGCTTTGGCGGGCGCGGGTCCCAGGCAGGGAGCGCCCTTCTCGTATCCAGACAGGTCCGATTCGCTCATGGCACTTGATGCCCCCACCATGCTGACCCTCACCATCGCCCTGGCGGCCGCCGCGGCGGGCTATCTGGCCATCGAGTGGCGGTCGGTGCGCGAGTCGGCGCTGCTGTACTGGAGCGCGGGTTTCGCCCTCATCTGCGTGGGCAGCACCCTGGCGCTGTTGCGCAGCCAGGGGCTGCTGCTGGTGGGCATCTGGTTCGCCAATGGGCTGCTGATCTTCGTGCATGGACTCTTTCTGCTCGGCGTGGCGCGCTTTACCGGGCGGCGCCTGAGTCTGGGCTGGTGGGCCATCGCCGCCGTCTGGCTGGGGTTGTTGCTGCTGCCCAACGAGCCCTGGTGGTCCAAGGTGATGCTGGTGGTGCAGTCGCTGCTGATCGGCGTCCTGGCGATCCGGGCGAGCCTGCTGCTGCGGCGGCGCAATGCCGGGGAACGGCAGCTGCGCGCGGTGCTGCTGATCCATGGCCTCTTCTACCTGACCAAGATGATTCCGCCGCTCACCCCCGGCACCCTGATCGATCTGGCGGTCTATCGCGGCGCCATCATCCAGATCTCCCTGGTGGAGGGGGTGATGGCGGTGATGCTGATCGCCTTGTCGATGACCGGCACGGTGCGCTATCGCCGCGAGCAGCATATCGAGCGCCTGGCCGGCAGCGATCCCCTGACCGGCCTCTATAACCGCCGCGCGCTGGAGGCCGAGGCGCCGCGACTGTTCGGCCAGGCGACACTGGCCCGACCCGGCGCGCTACTGCTGATCGATCTGGACAACTTCAAGCTGGTGAACGACCTCCATGGCCACGCGGCGGGTGACGGCCTGCTGATCGCCCTGAGCGACCTGCTGCGCACCACCCTGCCGCGCCAGGCGCTGGCCGCCCGGTTGGGGGGTGATGAATTCGTGGTGCTGTTGGATGAAGCGGCTGATGCGGATGTCGTGCGTTTGGCAGACACCCTGCGCCAGCGCTTCAACCAACTGGCGGCGCAGCGCCTGCGGACGCCCGAGCCCGTCACCCTGAGCATCGGCGCCGTGCTGTTCGATCAGCCACCCGAAAGTCTGGCGGCCTTGCTGGAGCGCGGGGACGGTGCCCTCTACGCCGCCAAGCGTGGCGGGCGGGATGGATTGCGGATGAGCCTGGGATGAGGCCCCGCTAATGGCTTAGGCTTGGGCGATTGCCTGACCGGAGCCACCATGCCCATCGCCCTCGAATCCCCCGACCAACCCGAGGTGATCGCCCTGATCGCCGAACTGGACGCCTATCAGGACGGCCTCTATCCGCCCGAGAGTCGTCATGCCCTGGATCTGACGTCGCTCATGCAGCCGAACGTGCTGTTCCTGGTCGCCCGGGATGACAGCGGCAGTGCGCTGGGCTGTGGGGCCATGGTGCTGCAGGACGACTATGGCGAGATCAAGCGGATGTATGTGAGCCCCAGGGGGCGTGGACGAGGGCTGGGTGGTCGCCTGCTGGCAGGGCTAGAGCGTGAGGCGGTAGGCCGTGGGTGTGAGTTGGCACGACTGGAAACGGGGCCTTATCAGCCGGCGGCCTTGGGGCTTTATGAGTCGGCGGGGTATCGGCGGCGTGGTCCTTTTGGGGCGTATCGGGACGATCCGTTGAGTGTGTTTATGGAGAAGCGGCTGGAGGCGTAGCGTGGACAACGCGAAGCTTGTCCACGCGGGAGCTCTGGTGCTGTGCGCTGGAGGCGTCAGTGGAAAAGGCTGCGCCGTTTTCTACGCTACGGGGTGAACTCCGTTAACAGGAATTCCACGAAGCTTCTCACCGTCACCGAGCGCCATCTTGTCTGGAGATAGAGCGCCGTCAGGGGGCGGGTGAGTTCCTGGCCCTGGAAGAGGCGGACCAGATTGCCGGCGGCGACGTCATCTTGCAGCAGGAAGGCCGGCTGGAGGATGACGCCGAGGCCTTGCAGGGCGGCCAGGCGAAGGGCGGGGCCGTTGCTGAGGTGCAGGCGGCCGGGTGGCAGCGGGCCGAAGGGGGTGCCGGTCTGGGCGCGCCATTGGCTCAGGGCGCGAGGGTCCATGCCTAGGCAGTCATGGCTCTCTAGATCGGCTAGCCGCTCCGGCGTGCCGCGCTGGACGAGATAGCCGGGCGCGGCGCAGCACCACATCACATAGGGCGCCAGGGGTCGCGCCACCAGGGAGGAATCGGCCAGTTCGCCAATACGGATGGCGATGTCGATACCCTCCTCCACCAGGTCCTGCACCCGATCGCTCAGCACCAGATCGAGGGTGACCTGGGGATGCCGCGCCAGATAGTCGCCCAGCCGTGGCGTGAGGCCGTAGGTACCGAAAGACACCGGCGCCGACACGCGCAGGATGCCGGCGGGTGCCAGGCGTTGGGTTTCGGCCTGGCGATCGGTGTCGGCGACCAAGGCGAGGATCTCGCGGCAGCGGGCGTAGTAGCCCTCGCCAAAGGCGGTCAGGCGCTGGCGCCGGGTGGTGCGCACCAGCAGTTGCAGGCCCAGGCGCTTCTCCAAGCTGCGCAGGTGATTGCCGGCCATGGTCGGCGAGATGCCCTGGGCCTGGGCCGCCGCGGCCAGGCTGCCGCGCTCCACCACGGCGACGAACACCTGCATGCTGTCGAGTAGATCCATTCCACACTCCTGCTAAGGAATCCTCGCACTGGGAGGGCGTTTATCTCATCTGGGTGGTGGGTGAGGCTAGTGGCGTGGGTGAGGTCGCGAAGTGTTGGGCTTCGCTGCGCTCAACCCAACCTACGAGCTGCTACTGGAGAATCGATCATGGATCTGCAACTGCACGACCGTACCGCCCTGGTGACCGGCGCCAGCATGGGCATAGGCACGGGTATCGCCCGCGTCCTGGCGGCCGAAGGCGTTCGGCTGGCGATCACCGCGCGGCGGCGGGACGCCCTGGAGGCCCTGGCCGAGGAGATCGTGGCGGCGGGTCATGCCCGGCCGCTGGTGATCGCGGCGGATATCACCGACGCCGCAGACGTCCAGCGCCTGGCGCGGGAAGCCGAGGACGGGCTGGGGCGGGTGGATATCCTGGTCAATAACGCCGGCGGCACACGACCGCTTTCGCTGACGGCGGACGATGCGGCCTGGGACGAAGCCTGGAATCTCAACTTCACCGCCCCCCGCCGCCTGACCCAGGCGCTGCTGGGTGGAATGCGCGAAAGACGCTGGGGACGCATCGTCAATTTCAGCGGCAGCATGGAACCGCGCGACGTGAACGGTGCCGGGACGGCCAAGGCGGCGATCCAGTTCTGGTCAAAGGGGCTGGCGAGCCAACTGGCGGCCGAGGGCATCACGGTCAATACCATCGCCCCGGGGCGGATCAATTCCGAGCAGATCCTGCAGCGGCTGCACCCGACGCCCGAGGCGCGCCAGGCCTTTATCGCCCGGCACATTCCCATCGGCTATTTCGGCGAGCCGGAAGACGTGGGCCAGGTGGTGGCCTTTCTCGCTTCACCGCTGGCGCGCTACCTCACCGGTGATGTGATCGCGGTGGATGGCGGGATGCATGCCCATGCCCACTAGCGCCTGACGCAGACGAACAGCGCATTGCCCGCCTCGCCGGCCCAGGGTTCGATGCGCTGGTAGTCGTGCTCCAGCACCTGGACCTCGAAGTGCGGCTCCAGCAGGGCCAGCAATTCGGGGAAGTCCACCGCCACCATGGGGTGTTCGTCCTGCCAGGTCTGCTGCTGGCCGGCGTGGCGGCGTTCAATGCGCAGACGGAGTTGCTGGTGCTCGCCCTCGCCCGGGTAGTGCCAGGCGGAGGCGAAGCTGAAGTGGCCATCGGCCCGCACGACGCTGTGGCCGACACTGGAGGCATTGTCGATACGGCGCTTGTCGACGGCGTTGAAGCAGAACAGGCCGCCCGGGGTCAGGGCCGCCTGGACCCGCGCCAGGCACGCCTGGAGCCGTACGAGGCTGCCGCTGTAGTGCAGGGAGTAGAGAAAGCAGGTGATCAGATCGACCGGCTGCTCCAGCTCGAAGGCGCACATGTCCTGGCAGGAGAACTCCGCCTCGGGGCAACGCAGCGCGGCCTGGGCCAGCATCGGCGGATTGAGGTCCAGCCCGCTGCTCTGGAAGCCGGCATCGAGAAAATACCGCACATGGGGACCGGTGCCGCAGGCGAGATCCAGGTGACGGCTGCCGCCATTGCCGAACAGCCGCTGCAGGCGCAGCACCGCCTGGCTCTGCGCCTGGTAGTCGATGTCGGCGCAGAGCAGGTCGTAGTAGGCCGACAGGTCGGTGTAGAGGGCGGTGGCGGACATCGCAGGGGCTCGGGGCGGGAGACGCGGGCGCGCATCTTAATCCGTTTCTGCAACCTTCGACGCCTTATACTGGCGGTTTTCCCGAGAGTCCCCTGACGTGAGCAACAAGAGATACGCCTGCATCGGCCTGAGCAACCCCAAGTCGCCGTCCAACGTCGGGTCCATCATGAGGGCGGCGGGTTGCTACGGGGTGGCCTCGGTGTTCTATACCGGCACCCGCTACGACCGCGCCAAGGATTTCGTCACCGACACCAAGAAGGTCCATCAGGACATCCCGCTGATCAACATCGACGACCTGCGCCGCATCCTGCCGCTGGGTTGCGTGCCGGTGGCGGTGGAGTTGGTGGATGGCGCCCGGCCGTTGCCCGAGTACACCCATCCCGATCGCGCCCTCTACCTGTTCGGCGCCGAGGACGGCTCCCTCAGCCAGGAGCTGCGCGACTGGTGCGAGGACGTGGTGTACATCCCCACCCAGGGCTGCATGAATCTGGCGGCCACGGTCAATGTGGTGCTCTATGACCGCCTGGCGAAGGGTAATAACACCCGCTCCGGCCCGCTTTTTTAACCAAACCCCTGGGTCGGCCGGCGCAAGACCGGATCGAAGGGGTTGATGCGCGCGGCGATCACCCCGGCTTCGCGGCGGAGCAATTCGATCACCGTGGGCAGCCGCTGGGCGTTGAGGCGTTCGCTGAGGGTGCCCACGCTCAGGGCCGCCACCGCCCGGCCGTTGCGGTCGAGGATGGGCACGGCGAGGCCCGCCATGCCGGCCAGCACCCCGGTGTTGCGCGCGGCATAGCCCTGCTGGCGGACGTTGTCGATCTCGGCGCGCAACAGCACCTCGTCGTAGTGATGGGCGTCGCGCAGCCGCGGCAGGTTGTAGCGGATCACCTCTTCGCGTTCTTCCTCGGGCAGGAAGGCCAGGATCGCCAGGGCGCCCTGGCCGCCGCCCAGGGGCACGCGACCGCCGATGTCGCCGGTGAAGGTGCGGATCGGATAGGGCCCCTCGCTGCGGTCCAGGCACATGGCGTCGAAGCCGCTGCGCGCCAGCAGGAACAGCGAATCGCCCAGGGACGCCGACAGCCGCAACAGACTCGGCCGCGCCAGGTCGCGCAGGTTACCGACCTGGCCGGCGCGAGCCGCCAGGGCGAAGAAGTCCAGACTCAGGCGGTATCTCTTGCTGCGGGCGCACTGCTCGACCATGCCCTCTTCCACCAGGCCGCGCAGTAGCCGGTGGGTGGTGGGTTGCGACAGGCCCACGCGCTCGGCCAGGCGGGTGACCTTTTCGCCTTCGGGATCACCCTCGCCCAGGGCCCGCACCACGGCGAACACCCGGCTGATGGCGCCGACGCCTACCTCGCCTGTAACCGCCTTTCTTTCACTGGAATCTTCCATCTGCAGCACTCCAAAATATTTCACTGAGTGAATAAATCTGAAAAAAGAGTTCATTCAGTGAAAAACTTGCTTGTCCTGCATCCTAGGTCGCCCTTACCTTCAGGTCCATAGGGCGATACTCACAATCACCGGACGCCGCCATTCGAGCGAGCGCCAACGTCCAGATCCAGGCTGTCTTTCGCCCTGCCAAAACCTTGCCCACCGTCCCCGTGGGCGCGACCGGAGGAGCATTGCGGCCATGGCTTTCCTGACTCTCGACAATCTCAGCAAGCGCTACGGCGACAGCTACGCGGTGGCCGGTTCGACCCTGGCCATCGAGCGCGGCGAATTCGTCTCCCTGCTCGGCCCCTCCGGCTGCGGCAAGACCACCACCCTGCAGATGATCGCCGGCTTCGTCGACGTCAGCAGCGGGCGCATCCTGCTCGACGGCCAGGACATCACCCACGCCAAGCCGGCCAGTCGCGGCCTCGGGGTGGTCTTCCAGAGCTATGCGCTGTTCCCGCACATGACGGTGCGCAACAACGTCGCCTTCGGCCTGCGCATGCGCAAGGTGGCGGGCGCCGAACTGGCGCGCCGCGTCGAGGAAGCCCTGGGTCTGGTGCACCTGGGCCAGCATGCCGAGCGCTATCCGCGCGAACTTTCCGGTGGCCAGCGCCAGCGGGTGGCCCTGGCGCGGGCGCTGGTGATAGCCCCGCCGGTGCTGCTGCTGGACGAGCCGCTGTCCAACCTGGACGCCCATCTGCGCGAAGAGATGCAGTTCGAGATCCGCCGCATCCAGCGCGAGGTAGGCATTACCACCCTGATGGTCACCCACGACCAGTCCGAGGCGCTGTCCATCAGCGACCGGGTGGTGGTGATGGAAGCCGGGCGCATCACCCAGGTGGATGCGCCCTATCGGCTCTACGAACATCCGCGCAACAGATTCATCTCCGATTTCGTCGGCAAGGCCAACCTGCTGCCGGGCAGCCTGGATGCCCAGGGCCGGCCGCAGATCGCCGCCGGTGGCGCCCTGGCGATCTCGCTGCGGCCGGAAAAGATCGAGCTGCGCCCCGCCGGCGAGGGGCGCCTGCAAGGGCGGCTGCTGACCCGCTTCTTCCTTGGCAGCCAGTGGCTGTACCGCCTGGAGACGGCACTGGGCGAGGTGTCGGTGCTGCGCAGCAACGATGGACTGCCGCCGCTGGACGAGGGTCAGCGCGTCGGGCTGCACTGGGACGACAGTCTGCTGCGCCGACTGGAAGCCGCGGAGGCCGCGGCATGAGCACCCTGCTGCGCGGCACCGGTCGCGCCTATCTGCTCAGCGCCCCGGCCCTGGTGCTGTTCGCCGGACTGCTGCTGGCGCCCCTCGCGCTGACCCTGGCGCTGTCCTTCAACGTCTTCGACTACGAGACCGGGATCAAGGAAGGCAGCTACACCCTGGCCCACTACCTGAGCCTGCTGGGCGATCCCTATTTCTACGAGATCTTCCTGCGCACCTTCTGGATCAGCGCGCTGGTCACCCTGCTCTGCGTGCTGATCGGGGTGCCGGAGGCCATCGTCCTCAGTCGCATGGGCGCGCCCTGGCGCTCGATCTTCCTGATCCTGGTGCTGACGCCGCTGCTGATCTCGGTGGTGGTGCGCGCCTTTGGCTGGAGTCTGCTGCTGGGCGCCGACGGCCTGATCAACCAGGCCATCGTGGCGCTGGGCGGGCGCCCGCTGAAGTTGCTCTACACCCCCTTCGCGGTGGTCGTCGGCCTGGTCCACGTGATGCTGCCCTTCATGATCATCCCGGTGTGGACCTCGCTGCAGAAACTCGATCCCGCCGCCGAACAGGCCGCGCTGTCGCTGGGCGCCAGTCATCTGACGGTGCTGCGCCGCATCGTGCTGCCCCAGGTGATGCCCGGGGTGCTGTCCGGAACGCTGATCGTCTTCGGCCTGGCCGCCAGTTCCTTCGCCATCCCCGGCCTGCTCGGCGGACGCCGGCTGAAAATGGTCGCCACCCTGATCTACGACCAGTACCTGGCCGAACTCAACTGGCCGATGGGCGCCACCCTGGCGGTGGCCCTGCTGCTGCTCAACCTGCTGGTGATGCTGGGCTGGAATCGCCTGGTGGAACGCCGCTACAAACGTGCCCTGGGAGTCTGACCTCATGACCCGCAACGGCCCGCTCGGGCTCGCCTTCCATACCCTGGTGATGGTCTTCATGCTGGCGCCGCTGGTGGTGGTCTGCCTGGTGGCCTTCACCCCGGAGAACACCCTCAGCCTGCCCACTTCCGGCTTCTCGCTGCGCTGGTTCGCCGCCGTGTTCGAGCGGGCGGACTTCCTCACCGCCTTCTACAACAGCCTGCAGCTGGCGGCGCTGTCGGCCACCCTGGCCACGCTGATCGCGGTGCCGGCGGGGCTGGCCATCACCCGCTACCGCTTTCCCGGCCAGGGCTTTCTCAACGGCCTGTTCCTCTCGCCGATCATCATCCCGCACCTGGTGCTGGGCGTGGCCATGCTGCGGCTGTTCGCCCTGCTGGGGGTGAATGGCAGCTTCAGCTGGCTGGTGCTGGCCCACGTGGTGGTGATCACCCCCTATGTGCTGCGCCTGGTGATCGCCGCCGCCATCGGCATCGACCGCAGCGCCGAGCAGGCCGCCGAGAGCCTGGGCGCCAGTCGCACCACGCTGTTCTGCCGCATCACCCTGCCGATGATCCTGCCCGGCGTCGCCGGCGGCTGGCTGCTGGCCTTCATCAACAGTTTCGACGAGGTGACCCTGTCGATCTTCGTCACCTCCCCGGCGACCCAGACCCTGCCGGTGCGGATGTACGTCTACGCCACCGAATCCATCGACCCGATGATGGCGGCGGTGTCGGCCCTGGTGATCGCCCTCACCGCGGCCACCATGATCCTGCTCGACCGCATCTATGGCCTGGATCGCGTGCTGGTGGGCAAACAATGAACAGCCGAGACCCCTCCATGGCACTGCTCAAGCGGGTGGCCGAACGCGACCGTCCGACCCTGGCCTTCACCCTCGACGGCCAGCCGGCCGAGGGCCTGCAGGGCGACACCCTGCTCACCGCCATCCTGACCCAGAGCGATCACCTGCGCGGCAGCGACTTCGGCGGCGAACCCCGCGCCGGATTCTGCCTGATGGGCGCCTGCCAGGACTGCTGGGTGCGCCTGGCCGATGGCCGCCGGGTGCGCGCCTGCGCCACCTTTCTCGAAGCGGGCCAGCAGGTCAGCCGCGATCCGGGGCGGCCGCTGTGAGCTCCGTCGTGGTGGTGGGCGCCGGGCCGGCAGGCATTCGCGCGGCCCAGACCCTGGTCGCGCATGGCCTCGAGCCGGTGCTGCTCGACGAAAGCGCCCGTGGCGGCGGCCAGATCTATCGCCAGCAACCGGGCAATTTCCAGCGGCCGAGCAAGGCGCTGTACGGTTTCGAAGCTGGCAAGGCCCAGGCGCTGCATGGCGCGCTGGAAGCCGCGCAGGCGAAACTGGACTATCGACCCGACACCCTGGTGTGGAATGCCGAAGCGCGTGCCCTGGATACCCTGAGCCAGGGCCGCTATGTCGATCGCCTGGCCTTCGACCAGGTGATCGTCGCCACCGGTGCCACCGACCGCATCCTGCCGGTGCCGGGCTGGACGCTGCCCGGCGTCTACAGCCTGGGCGCCTCACAGGTGGCGCTCAAATTCCAGGGCTGCGCCATCGGCAGCCGCCCGGTGCTGGCCGGTACCGGCCCGCTGCTCTATCTCGTCGCCTATCAATACGCCAAGGCCGGGGCCAAGCCGCTGGCGGTGCTGGACAGCGCGCCTTTCCGCGACCAGGCCGCCGCTACTCCGGCCCTGCTCGGTCAACCGGCCACCTTCGCCAAGGGCCTCTACTACCGCAGCTGGCTGGCGCTGCAGGGCGTACCCGTGCACCAGGGTGCCGAACTCCTGGCCGTCGAAGGCGAACGCCGGGTGGCTGCCGTGCGCTGGCGCGCCGCCGATGGCGAGGTGCACCGACTGGAATGCGACGCCCTGGGCTTCGGCCAGACGCTGCGCAGCGAGACCCAGCTGGCCGACCTGCTGGGCTGCGACTTCGCCTGGAGCGCTCTCAATCGCGCCTGGTTGCCGGTCCGGGATGCGGGCGGGCGCAGCAGTCAGGCCGGGGTCTACCTGGCTGGCGACGGCGCCGGCATCCAGGGCGCCGATGCCGCCGAACTGGCGGGCGAACTGGCGGCCCTGAGTCTGCTGGACGATCGCGGCGTGTCGGTGGACAGGGCGCGCATCCAGACCCTGCAGGCACGCCTGGCGCGCTTCGAGGTGTTTCGCCAGGGCCTCGAGCGGGCCTTTCCCTTTCCCGCGGACTGGGCGGCCAAGGCGCCGGACGCGCTCATGGTCTGTCGCTGCGAACAGGTCAGCGCCGGCGAGATCCGCGCCGCCGTGGCCCAGGGTCATTGGGAGATCAACAGAGTCAAGGCCACCTGCCGAGTCGGCATGGGTCGCTGCCAGGGACGCATCTGCGGCGCGGCGGCGGCCGAATTGATCGCCTGCGCCAGTGGTCGCCCGCTGGACCAGATCGGCCGGTTGCGCGCCCAGGCGCCGATCAAGCCGCTGCCCTTTGGCGTGGAGCTGGCGCCATGAGCCGGCTGGACGTGGATGTCCTGGTCATCGGCGGCGGCATCGTCGGCAGCAGCGCGGCGCTGTTCCTGGCCCAGGGCGGCCAGCGCGTCGCCCTGCTGGAACGCAACTTCTGCGGCGCCCAGGCCAGTGGTGTCAACTACGGCGGGGTACGCCGCCAGGGCCGCCCGCTGGTGCAGTTGCCGCTGTCCAGTCGCGCCCATGAGATCTGGGGCGGTCTGCAGGACCTGCTGGGTACCGATGGCGAATACCTCAGATCCGGCCACCTCAAGCTGGCCCGCAGCGATACCGACTTCGCCTCCCTGCAGGCCTATGCCCAGGCCAGTCAGGGTTTCGACCTCGATCTGCAACTGCTCGACCGGGGCGAATTGCGCCGGCGCTTTCCCTGGGTCGGCGACATCGCCGTGGGCGCTTCCTTCTGCCCGGAGGACGGCCACGCCAATCCGCGCCTGGTCTCCCCGGCCTTCGCCCAGGCGGCTGGCCGCGCCGGTGCCCAGGTCTTCGAGCGGACCGCTGTGACGCAGGTGGAGCACGACGGCCAGCGCTTCCAGCTCCGTACCGACAGCGGCCTGACCCTGAGCGCGCCCTGGCTGCTGAATTGCGCGGGTGCCTGGGCGGCGGAGCTGGCCGCCCGCTTCGGCGAGCCGGTCCCTCTCACGGCGGCCCATCCGGCCATGCTGGTGACCGAACCGCTGCCGCCGTTCATGACCGCCAGTACCGGCGTGGAAGGCGGCGGCATCTATGCCCGCCAGGTCGCGCGCGGCAATTGCGTGCTGGGCGGCGGGCGCGGTTTCGCCCTCGACGCCGACCGCGCCCGCCCCGGCCAGCTGGCCATCCTCGACATCCTCAGAAACGCCGCCGAACTCTATCCCGCCCTGACGGGTGCCCAGGCGATCCGCACCTGGAGCGGCGTCGAGGGCTATCTGCCGGATCACCAGCCGGTGCTCGGCCCCAGTCTCACCACCCCCGGCCTGCTGCACGGCTTCGGCTTTGCCGGCGCAGGCTTCCAGATCGGGCCGGCGGCTGGCGAAGCCCTGGCCGAGTGCATCCTGCAGGGCGCCCCCCGGCACAGCCTGCAGGCCTTTTCCATCGCCCGTTTTCCTTCCCAGCCCAGGAGTTCCCAATCATGCGCCTGACCCCTGCCCTGCTCGTGGCCCTCGCCGGCCTGCCCCTGGCCGCCGTGGCCGAACCGACGCTCTACCTCGGCATGAATGGCGGCACCATGGAGCGCCTCTATGCCGACAGCGTGCTGCCCGCCTTCGAGAAGGCGCACAACGTCAAGGTGGTGATCGTGCCCGGCACCTCGGCGGATATCCTCGCCAAGGTCCAGGCCAGTCCGCAGAAGCCGCCGATCCACGTGATGTTTCTCGACGACGGCATCATGTATCGCGCCATCGGCATGAACCTGTGCAGCCCGCTCAAGCCCAGCGCGAGCCTGGCGCAGATCCCCGACAAGGCCAGGATCAAGGACCAGGCGGCCGCCGTCAGCCTGGGCGTGACGGGTCTTGCCTACAACAGCCGGCTGTTCAAGGACAAGGGTTGGGCGGCGCCGACCTCCTGGGCGGACCTCGCCGATCCCAAGTACAAGGGCAAGGTGGTGTTCCAGTCGCTGTCCTCCTCGACCTTCGGCCTGCACGGCTTCCTGATGTTCAACCGCCTCAAGGGCGGCACCGAGCAGGACGTCGACCCCGGCTTCAAGGCCTGGCCCACCACCGTCGGCCCCAATGTGCTGGAGTACATCCCCAGCTCGGCCAAGCTCTCGGAGATGGTGCAGACCGACGAGGCGGCGCTGTTCCCGCTCACGCCCACCCAGGTCACCGCGCTCAAGCTCAAGGGCATCCCGGTGGAATACGCGCCGCCCAAGGAAGGCGCCGTGGTGCTCAACGTCGCCGAATGCGTGACCGCCAACAACGACCAGCCGGAATTGGCCCAGCAACTGGCGGAATACCTGCTGACCCCCGAAGCCCAGGCCCCGGCGCTGGAACTGGGCGACCAGATCCCGTCCAACCCCAACACCCCTACCACCGACAAGACCCGCGGCCAGGTGGAGGCCATGCAGAACTACCTGAAGACCGCCGTGACCATCGACTGGGACGAAGTGAACAAGGTGCGGCCGCAGTGGAACGCCCGCTGGAATCGGCAGGTGGAGCGCTAGTCGCTCGAACAGCGCAAACGCACCGGTAGAGGTCGACCCTGGACAACTCAACGTCGGGGCGACCCCTCACCCTTGGCGGCGTCCATCACCAGGAGAGCCGCCATGGCCAACCCGCCCATCACCGTTCTGCGCGACACCCAACCAATGCCCGTGGTCGATGCCTGCAAATGGGAGCGCATCGCAGGCGAGCCCCATACCGTAAATCTCAATGCCTACACCTCCGATGACGGCAGCAAGATCATGGGTACCTGGATCTGCACCCCTGGCAAGTGGCGCGTCGACTACGTGAAGTGGGAGTACTGCCACTTCCAGGAGGGCTACTGCATCATCACCCCCGATGGCCAGGAGCCCATCCACCTGAAAGCCGGCGACATCTTCATCGTCGAACCCGGCATGAAAGGCACCTGGGAAGTGGTCGAGACGGTGCGTAAGTATTTCGTGTTTGCCTGATCCGGCCAGGCCCCGGCGCCAAGGCCGGGGCTCAGGCTTCAGCGACCGTCGAAACCGCGGAAGAAGCGCTCGGCGTTGTCGCTCAAGGTTTCCAGGTCATAACCTCCCTCCTGCACGATCACCGTGGGCAGCCCCAGGGCCTTGATCCTTTCGCCCAGCAGACCGAACCCCGCCTGACTCACCGCCACCTTGGACTGCGGATCGTTTTCGTAGATGTCGAAGCCGAGGGACAGCACCAGCACGTCCGGTGCCCATTCGCGCAGCGCCGTCTCGGCCTCGTCCAGCCGGGCGAAGAAGTCCGCTTCGGAAGCGCCGTGGGGCATCGGCAGATTAAGGTTGCAGCCCTCGCCCGGCCCGCTGCCGCGTTCATCGGCGAAACCGGCCACCACCGGATAGAAGTTGGTCGGATCGCCATGGATCGACAGGTAGTAGACGTCATCGCGGTCATAGAAGATTTCCTGAATACCCTGGCCGTGGTGCATGTCGGTATCGAGGATGGCGACCCGAGCGAAGCGCGCGCGCAATTCCTGGGCCGCGATGGCGGCGCCATTCAGGTAGCAGAAGCCACCGGCCGCCTCGGCGCGGGCATGGTGCCCGGGTGGGCGACAGAGGGCATAGGCGGCTGGCGCGCCGTCCCGCACGCAGCGCGCCGCGGCGACCGCGCTCTGGGCGGAGCCATAGACGGCGGCCCAGGTCTGGGCGCCGATCGGGCAACTGCCGTCCGCCAGGTAGCGGGCGGTCTGCCCGAGGATGCCACGCAGCGGGTTGTTCTCGCGGATATAGATGTTCGACATCACCTCGTCACCCCAGTCCTCGGGCACCTGGTGCCAGTCGCGATAGGCATTCTCCAGGTAGGTCACATAGGCCTCGCCGTGCACGGCATGCAGCGGCGCGCGACCGTGATCCGCCGGCTGTTCGAGGGGATAGCCCAGCCGCTCCACCGCGGCCAGCAGGGCGTCGAGGCGGGCCGGCACCTCCTGGGGGGTGCGCATCTGGCCACGGGACAGGTAGCTGCGCGGATGATGCAGGCGCTGATCGGGATGGAAAAAGGTCTTCATGTCATCTCTCCTGATGGCCAGCGCGGGCCAGCACGGCATTGAACAGGACGTCGGCGCCGCGGCGGACGTCATCGAAGCTGGCCGATTCAGCCTCGTTGTGGCTCAGGCCGCCGGCACAGGGGATGAAGATCATCGCCGTGGGGCAGTGCTTGGCCAGGTGGATGGCGTCGTGACCGGCGCCGCTGATGATGTCGCGGTGGGGATAGCCCAGCGCCTGGACCGCGTCGCGCACGGCGGCGACGCAGTCGGTGGCGAAGGGGGTAGCAGGGCTCAGCCAGTGCCGCTGGACGTCCAGCGACAATCCGCGCTCGGCGGCCACGGCGGCCAGGCATTCCCGCGCGGCGGCTTCCAGCGCCGCCAGGGTCTGGTCCCGGGGATGACGCAGGTCCAGGGTGAAGTGCACCTCGCCGGCGATGGTGTTGCGCGAGGAGCGCGCCACGTCCAGTTGCCCCACGGTGACCAGTCCGTCGCCGAAGCGAGCCGCCAGATCCTCCAGCGCGGCCAGCATCCGGCCGACGCCAAACAGAGCATCGCGGCGCCGGGCCATGGGTGTGGTGCCGGCGTGGGCCGCGGTGCCCCGGACGCACACGTCGAGCCAGCAGATCGCCTGGCCCCCGGTCACCACCCCCACGGCCAGGCCTTCGTCTTCGAGGACCGGACCCTGCTCGATATGGGCCTCGAAGTAGGCAGCGAAGGGCCGCCCCAACGGCTGGTCGCCGGCATAACCGGTGCGCTCCAGGCTGGTGGCCACGGAGATGCCGTCCCGGTCGCAGGTCGCCAGGGCCTCGGCCAGCGGCAACTGCCCGGTAAAGACCGCGGAACCCAGCATGGCCGGCGTGAAGCGGGCACCCTCCTCGTTGGTCCAGACGGCGATTTCCAGGGGTAGGTCGGTCTGGATGTCCGCGTCGTTCAAACTGCGCATCACCTCCAGCCCGGCCAACACCCCATAGACGCCATCGAAGCGCCCACCCTTGGGTTGGGTGTCCAGATGGCTGCCCATGACCACCGGCGCGGCCTGGTCATCAAGGCCCGGACGACGGGCGAACAGGTTGCCGACAGGGTCCACCGTCAGGCTGAGGCCGGCGGCCACGCACCACTGGCTGAACAGCGCCCGTCCCTGGCGATCTTCTTCGGTCAGGGCCAGGCGACTGCTGCCCCCGGCCTCGCCCGGCCCCACCTCGGCCATGGCGGCCAGGCTCTGCCAGAGGCGCTCGCCATCGATTCGATACATGCTGGATTCCTTGTGCTCAGGCGGGAGAAACATGGGCGGTGGCCTCCCGACGGCGTGCCAGAGCCGCCACGCACAGCAGCGACAGGCCGGCCAGCAGGGAGTAGAAGACCGCCAGCGGCCACCACTCGCCCGTGAAGCGGTGGGCCAGCAGGGTGCCGATCATGGGGGTGAGGCCACCGGCGATGGCACCACAGACCTGGTAGGCCATGGAGATGGCGGTGTAGCGCACTCGGGTAGCGAAGACGCCACTGACGAAGCCGGCGATCACCGCATAGAAGGACGCCATGCAGGCCGCCGCCAGGGCGATTCCCAGCACGATCAGCGGCGCCGAGCCGGTCTTGACCAGCACGAACATCGGATAGGGCGAGGCCATGGCCAGGGCCGCGATCAACAGCAGGAAACGCGCGCTGCCCAGGCGCTCGGCGAGCAGCGCGGCCAGCGGCTGGACCAGGAACTGGACGATAGCGACGAACAGCAGGCAATCGAGGATCAGCGAGCGCGACAACTCCAGCACCTGGGTGGTGTAGCTGAGCATGAAGGTATTGGTGAAATAGACCCCGGCGATGCCCAGGGTATTGGCACCGATGCACAGCAGCAGCGGACGCCAGGCGCTGCGCAGCACCTCGGCCGCCGGTGCCTTGACCGTTTCCTGGCGCGCCTTCATCTCGGCGAATTCGGGGGATTCGTCCACGCCCAGGCGGATGGCCAGCCCGACCACCAGCAGCAGCGCGCTGGCCAGAAACGGCAGGCGCCAGCCCCAGTCGAGCAGGTCCTCTTCCGGCAGGCTGGTGACGCTACGAAAGGCAATGATCGACAGGATCAGGCCGGCCGGGCTGCCCCACTGGGCGAAAGAAGCGAAAAAGGTACGACGCCCCGCAGGTGCATGTTCGCCGGCCATCAGCACGGCACCACCCCACTCGCCCCCCACGGCGATGCCCTGCACCACCCGCAGCAGGATCAGCAGGATCGGCGCCCAGACGCCGGCCTGGCTGTAGGTGGGCAGAACGCCGATGAGCACGGTGACCACGCCCATCATCAGCAGGGTGACGATCAGGGATTTCTTGCGACCGATGCGGTCGCCGACATGGCCGAAGACCAGGCCGCCCAGGGGCCGGGCGAAGAACCCCACGGCGAAGGTCCCGAAGGCGGCCAGGGTGCTCAGCAAGCGGTCCTCGGAGGGAAAGAACAACTGGCCGAAGACCAGCGCGGCGGCCGTGGCGAAGATGTAGTAGTCGTACCACTCGATGGTGGTGCCCACGAAAGCAGCGGCGGCAGCGCGCCTGGGTTGGCGACGCGGTGAGGTGGACGGCATGCAGGGTGCTCCTATCGACTGCCGGAAAGAAAGGCGAAGCGGCGGATTGGAAGGCCGGACGCACGGAGAGCGATGGGCAGGCGCGATCAGGGAGACATGGACGCAGCACTCCTGGGGATATCGTTCTTGTTGGGCAGGAGAGGAAGAAGGTTGGAGGACGCTCTAGGGCGCCTTGACGTCGTTATCCCTTGGCGGGCTAAGATTAGTCAATTTTCTAATTCTTATACTTATCTATAAGCATGGCTAATAATCAGATTGAACCGCTCTCCCCCGTGCCCTTGCACGAGGGCCGGCGTTTTCTCAACGATCGGCTGGACTGGAATCTCTTGCGCACCTATCTGGTGATCGTCCAGGAAGGCAGCGTGAGTCGTGCGGCCGCGCGGCTGCACCTGACGCAGCCAGCCGTGAGCCAGGCTCTCAAGCGGCTGGAGGAACAACTCGATCGCGCGCTGATCATTCGCCGTGGGCCGCGCTTCGCCCTCACCGAAGCCGGCGAAGAGGTAGCCCGGATCGCCAGCGACCTCTATGGCAACGTCTCCCGTCTCGGCGCCGCACTGGAGCGCTCGACGGAAACCGTGGTGGGCAAGGTGCGGATGCTCACCATCAGCCGCATCCAATCGCGCTGCTACGACGACTTCCTCGCCGACTTCCACCGCCGCTTTCCGCGGGTGGAACTGGAGATCGACGTGATGCGCAGCTCGGACATCATCAGCTCCCTGCTGCAGAAGACCGCGACCCTGGGACTCGCCCTCTGCCGTATTCCTCAGCCCAAGCTGGAACAGCGCGTGCTGTTGCAGCAGCGCTACGCCTTCTTTTGCGGGCGCCGCCATCCCCTGTTCGGGCGCAGTGGCCTGTCGCTGGCCGATCTGCAGGGTGAAAACTTCGTCAGTTTCACCAGCGACCAGATTGGCGGCAGCCTCTCGCCGCTCACCATCTTTCGCGATCAGCAGGGCTTCACCGGACGCATCGTGGCCTCTTCGCCCAGCCTCGAAGAAATCCGCCGCCTGGTCGGCGCCGGTTACGGCATCGGCTGTCTGCCCCAGCATGTGGTGGCAGACGATGTGGCCGCCGGCGAACTCTGGCGCCTGCCGCCCAGCGAGGGCGTGGCCGATGTGGACGTGCACCTGCTCTGGCACCGCGAACAGCGCATGACCCAGGCGGAAACGGCGCTGCTGGAAGGCTTCCAGCATCTGCTGGCGACCACCGAGGTGGCCGCGCGGCTCTAGGCCTCAGGGCGTTGCATCACTCGCATGGCAGGTCCAGGCCGGGCGCGTCGCCAGGCGTTCGAGATAGGCCTCGATGGCCGGCGCGGCGATACGCTCCATAGGAGTGCTGCGCCAGCGGTGCAGCGACAGGCCCAGGGCGATGTCGGCCAGGCTGAAGTGTTCGCCGGCCACGTAGGGGCCGTGCTGCGCCAGGTGCGCTTCCAAAATGGCGATACGTCCGTTCCAGGCGGCGATGCCTTGCGCCAGGCGCTGCGGATCGGGTTCCGGCGGCTGCTGCTTCACCAGCGCCAGGTAGGCATAGCTCCAGGCCGGATTGAGTTCGCAGGCCTGCCAGTCGAGCCACTGATCGACCCGCGCCCGGGCGCGCGGAGCGGTGGGATACAGCGCCTCGCCGCCATGGGCGTTGGCCAGGTAGCGCAGGATGCTGTTGGATTCCCAGAGCACGAAGTCGCCGTCCAGCAGGACCGGGATCTGGCCATTGGGATTCCACCGCAGGTACTCGGCGGATTGCGCCGAGCGAAAGCCGGCGCCCCAGTCCTCGCGCTCGTAGCCCAGGCCCAGTTCGTCGAGGCACCAGAGCGCCTTGCGCACGTTGATCGAAGAGACGCGACCAAGAATCTTCAGCATGCCGAGGCGACCTCCAGGGATGAATGGCTGAGATAGGGCTCGATATTGCCGAGCGCACGCCGGACATAGTCCTCCTTCTCGCCCACCGGCGCCACGTAATGCAGCACCTCGGCCGCGGCCTCGCGGCCCAGCAGCCGGGCGATGGCCCAGGCCGCCAGGTAGCTGGAGGCCAGGCAGCCGCCGGCGGTGGCCAGGTTGCCGCGGGCGAAGAAGGGCTGCGCCAGCACCTCGATGCCGGCTTCCTGCACCCAGGGCTTGGTGGTGAGATCGGTGCAGCCGGGTACGCCGTCGAGTAGGCCGAGGCGCGCCAGCAACAGGGTGCCGGAGCACTGGGCGCCGATCAGCTGGCGGGCGGGATCGAGCACCGCCAGCTGCTCCAGCAGGGCGGCGTCTCGCGCCAGTTCCCGGGTCCGGCTGCCACTGCCCACCAGCACGGCGGTGCAGTCCGCCAGTTCGTCGAAGCCGGCCTGGCGTTCCAGGCGAACGCCGTTCATGGACGTGATGAAGGGGGTCGGCGCCATCAGCGAGACCCGCCAGTCCGGTCGCCTGATGCGATTGAGGAGGCCCAGGGCGATCAGGGAGTCCAGTTCGTTGAAGCCGTCGAAGGTGAGGATGGCGAGATGCATGAGGGCTACCAGGGGCGCGGGGTGAAGCCAGAGTCTCGGCCTCACGGGCAAGAGTCGGCCAGATACAGTGCCACGCCAGGCGGGCCATACAGTCAGGTCAGCCATCGGCAAACCGCTCTAAAGCGGGTGATAGCACCTCTGCCCTACTTGGAGCGCTAGCACTTAGCCATTACAGTGACGCACCCTGGCCGAGCCCTCGGCCGATTTGCCATCGTCCATCGGCCTTACCCCCTTCCGAGATGTCGATGGACGACGATATTCGTTATGAACAGCATGTCCGCCGGGTGCTGCGCACGCCCCTGCTGGTGTTGCAGCCCCTGATGCTGGCGATGTGGCCGCTGAGTCTGTGGAGCAATCCGTTGATCGGCAGTCCCTACAAGGGGCGCTATTTCGCGCTGATGCTGCTGTTGCTGGGGATCAGCGCCCTGCTCAGCGTGGCGCGCAGCGCACGCATGATGAGTCTGACCTTTACCGGCAACATCTGGGCGCTCGTCCTCGCCTTCCGCATCCAGATCCAGGATGGTGGCGCCCTGGGTCACTACTGGAATCTCCCCATCGCCATCGTCGTCGTGCTGGGCACCTGCGGCCTGACCTATCGCCTCTCCCACTACCTGATCACCCTCGCCGGCGCCGCCTTCATCCTCTTCGCCGGTCAGGCCCAGCCGATACCCACGGCCATGCCGATGCACCTGGTCGGGTTGCTGGTCAGCGCCACCCTGGCCATCGGCATCGCCTACAACCATGCCAACAGCCAGTGGATGCGACGGACCTTCATTCTCAAGGAGCGCTATCGGATTCTCGCGGAGACCGACGAACTCACCGGGATCGCCAACCGTCGCAAGCTCCTCGAGCAGGTCGATGCGGCACGCGGCGAGAGCGGGCAGGCGCCCAGGCATTTCGTCATGCTCGATATCGACAACTTCAAGGAGATCAACGACCGCCACGGCCATCAGGTCGGTGACCAGGTGCTGTTCACCACGGCGCGGCAACTCGATCAGCTCGATCCGCGGCTGCAAGGCGGCCGGCTGGGTGGCGAGGAATTCGGGCTGCTGATCCGCGACCTCGACGAGGCACGGGTCAGCCACCTGCTGGAAACCCTGCGCGGGCGCCTGGCCGCAGCCGAGCCCCTGGGTATCCGCTTCAGTGCCGGGGCACTGCGCCTTGCGCCGGAGCTGTCGCTCAACGAGCTGCTGCGCCAGGCGGACGAAGGTCTCTACCGGGCCAAGCGCCAGGGCAAGGACCAGACCGTCTGGATCTGCTGAAGGTCGCTACTCCAGCTTTTCCACCTTCACCGCGGTGGTGCCGTCGTCGACCATGTCCACCCGCCGGGCAGCGGCGCGGGAGAGGTCGATGATGCGGCCGCGGATATAGGGCCCGCGGTCGTTGATGCGCACCACCACGGCGCGATCGTTTTCCAGATTGGTCACCTTGACCCGGGTGCCGAGCGGCAGGGTCTTGTGGGCGGCGACCAGTTCGTTGTTGTTGAAGGTCTCGCCACTGGCGGTTTCCTTGCCGTGGAACTTGCGCGCATAGAAGGAGGCCTTGCCGCGCTGTTCGAAGCTGGCTTCTTTCTTGGCAGGCGCCGCGACGGTCTTGGCGTCCTTTTCCTGGCAGGCGGTGCAGGCGAGTACCAGGAGCAATACGAGGGATCTGGGACGGATGAACACGTTTCACCTTCCTCTTTTTCTTCGTTTTCGGGAAAGCAACGCTCGGGGAGTGGGTTCAGCTAGCTCTGAACCCGGGCGTCACCGGGAGGTTCGCCAGGGATGGCCAGCGGCCATCCTATCTGTGACGGGCCCCTCAAGACCGCCTAGGGCGCCGGCAGCACGTACCTGAGGATGGCGACGAAATGCAGGGCGCTGCCGGCCATGACGAAGACGTGCCAGATGCCATGCCAGTGGCGGAAGCGATCGTCGAAGACGAAGAACAGGATGCCGACGGTGTAGAGCACCCCGCCGGCCACCAGCCAGGCGAAGCCCTCGCCGCCCAGGCGGTCCAGCAGCGGACCCACCGCCACCAGCACGATCCAGCCCATGGTGGCGTAGATCACCAGCGACAGGATGCGCGCCTCCGAGCGCGGCTTGAGCTCCTGCGCCATGCCGATCAGCGCCAGGCCCCAGACGATGCCGAACAGCGTCCAGCCCCAGGGACCGCGCAGGGTCACCAGGCAGAACGGCGTGTAGCTGCCGGCGATCAGCAGGTAGATCGACAGGTGATCGAGCTTTTGCAGCAGGCGTTTCGCGCGCCCCTTCACGCTGTGATAGAGGGTCGAGACGCTGTAGAGGATCACCAGCGCGACCCCGTAGATGGCCACGCTGACGATGCGCCAGGGATCGCCCTGCAGGCTGGCCAGCACCACCAGGGTGATGGCGCCGGCCAGGGCCAGCAGGGCACCGACCAGATGGGTCCAGGCATTGAGACGTTCGCCGTGATACATGCGTCCTCCAGTGTAGGTCGCAAACGGGCTCAGGGTCTCGCCGAGCTCTCGCGACGGGCAGTGAGGCGCTCATAGCGGTCGAGCAGCGGCTGGATGGAAATCCCGTGGACCGCGATGCTCAAGGCCACCACCGACAGGGTCAGGTCGACGATGGTCCCGGCCCAGTCGGCCGTGACGTGGTGCGTGAGCGCGTAGCACAGATAATACAGGCTACCGATGCCACGGATGCCGAACCAGCCGATCAGCGCACCCTGGTGGCGATCGATGCGGGTGAAGGGCAGCATGGTGGCCACGCCCAGCGGGCGGATCACCACGAACAGCAAGGCGCCCAGCAGCAGCGCGCGGCTGTCCCAGTGGGTGATGAGCACCACGCCGAGCAGGGTCACCAGCAGCACTTCGAAGGAGCGCTCCACCAGGCTGCCGAAGGCGAGCATGTCGCCCATCATCACCCCGGCCGCCATTCGCGGCTCCTCGATGTCCTCGGCGTTGGCCACGGTGGCGCGCTCCGGCGCTCCGGTGAGGTGCCCGATCACCGGCTGCGCCAGGTGCTCGGAAGGCACTTCCGCATTACCGGAGGTCTGCACCTCGGCCTGGCGCAGGCCCAGGCCGGCGGCGAATACCGCGAGAAAGCCGAAGGCGCCGATCTCGTCGGCCAGCACATAGGACAGGGCGATCAGCGCCAGGGCGAGGAAATCGTTGGGTGAAATGGTGCTGTCGCCATGGCGGGTGCGCAGGAAGATCATCAGCCGCCCGACCCCCTTGCCCATGACATAGCCCAGCAGCAGGCCCGCCGGCACGCCCCAGACCACGTTCTTGAGGAACCACTCCAGGGTCCAGCCCCACTGCAGTTCGCCGTGCTGCAGGAGCAGCAGGCCAAGCAGCACGAAGGGAAAGGCGGTGCCGTCGTTGAGGCCCGCCTCGCCGGAGAGACCGAAGCGCACCCGGTCGAAATCCTGGGCATGGTTGACCTGCACCAGCCCGGCCAGCACCGGATCGGTGGGCGCGAGGATGGCGCCGATCAGCAGGGCCACGCCCCAGGGCAGGCCGAGCAGATAGTGGGCGACCAGACAAACCCCCGCAATGCTGAGGATCATCACCGGCCCGGCCAGCAGGTAGGCGCCGTGCCAGGAGGAGCGATGAAAGGACAGCCGCAACTTGAGGCCGCTGACAAACAGCGAAAAGAGCACCGCCACCTCGGTGAGATGGCCGATCCAGGTCGCTGATTGCTGAAAATTGACCTCGGCGAGCCCCAGGCCGATGGGACTGATCAACATGCCGAAGGCCAGGCAGACCACCGAGGTGGTGACCGGCAGCCAGCGCAGATAGGCGGACGTCAGGGCCAGGATCATCAACAGCGATCCCAGTACCCCGACCCAGACGAGAAATGTCATGTGGGTAGCGTGATCCAGAGCAGAAGAAGGCGAGCGGTAGCGAACGCCACCCTTGTGATGGAGACTGCGTAAACGCAGCCGCGGTGCCCCCTATCTGCCGAATGGCGCGCGCAGCAGTGACCCCGCGCCCCTGGCCAGGGTCCCATGCCCTACAGTCCCCAAGGAAAATCTCTCCTCGCATGAGCGATCACCGCCTCCGCAAGCAACGCCGCCTCGAACGCCTGCAGCGCTTCCTCGACTGGGCCTGCCGCACCCATCCCGACTTCGTCGCCAGGCAACAGCACCAGGAACTCTGGTTCAAGCCCTATTCGGGCTATCCCCTGCCGCACCTGGGTCGTATCGCCAAGGCCTTCTGGCTGGGTCTCGACGAAGCCGCCGCGGCGGCTGCGGGCAGCGCGCCCGATCCCGACAGCCTGCTGGGCCAGGCGCTGCTCAATGCCGGCAAGACCTTTGGCTATCCGGTGGATGTCTTCGGCAGCGAAAAGCTCTTTACCGGCGGCGCGGCGAGCGAATTGCTCGAATCCCACTGGGCGTTGAATCTGGCCGACAGCGCTTCGGCCGAAGGCTTCGCCGCCGCGGTCGGCGAGCGCCTGGGCGATGCCGTGCGCGAGCGCCTGGGCCTCCTGGCGGCGCCCTTCGCCGAGATGGCCGACGAGGATCGCCAGCGGGTGCTGGAGCGGGTGCCCCAGGCACTGATCCGCCTGGACGACTTCCTGCCACGGGCGGTGGAGGTGCTCAACGAGACGCGCCACGAATTGAGATTCAACGTGGTCCTGACCCACGAGGACATTCGCCTGGAGATCCCCCGGCGGCTGGCGGCCAACCAGGGCCGGCTGCTAAGCGATGCCGATGTCGCCGCGCTCAGAGCCGAAGCCGAGGCGGACCTGCGCGAGCGTTTCGCCGTGCTGGTGGGCGAAGCCGATGCCCTGGACTTCGATCTGCACCAGCTGGGCACGCCGCGCCTGCAGGAGCTGATGCGCCTGGAAGCCGACAAGCTGCGCCGGGCCCTGCGCCACGCCGTGACCCAGCTGCGCGAGAAGATGGCCTTCGCGGTGCTGCTGGAAAACAATCCGCGCTTCGGCCAGTACCACCAGAACTATCCGGCCCGCCGTCTGACCCGCACCTGGACCGCCCTGCTCGGCCCCACCAACAGCGGCAAGACCCACAGGTCCATCGAGGCCATGGCGGCGGTGACCCATGCCATCTACCTCTCGCCGCTGCGGCTGATGGCCCTGGAAAACCAGGAGCGCCTGGAATCCCTCGGCGTGCCCTGCTCGCTGGTCACCGGCGAGGAGGAGATCATCCGCCCGGGCGCCACCCACTTCTGCTGCACCGTCGAGGAATTCGCCCGCTTCCGCCGCCAGCAGTGGGAGGTGGTGGTGGTCGACGAGGTGCAGATGCTGGCCGATCCGCAGCGCGGCTGGGCCTGGGTCGATGCCCTGGTCAGCGCCCACACCAAACGCCTGCTGATGACCGGTCCGGCGCTGATCGAGCCCTCGCTGCGCACCCTCTGCGCCCTGTGCGAGGACCGCCTGGAGATCAAGCCCACCAAGCGCCTGTCGCCGGTCACGGTGGCGCGCCACGCCACCACCCTGGAGCGGCTGGAACCGGGTTCGCTGCTGGTGGCCTTCAGCCGCCGGGTGGTGCTGGAACTCAAGGGTCTGCTGGAGATGACCGGCCACCGGGTCTCGGTGGTCTATGGCGCGCTCTCGCCGGAGGTGCGCCGGGAACAGGCGCGCCGCTTCCGCGAAGGCGAGACCGAGATCATGGTCGCCACCGATGCGGTGGGCATGGGCCTCAACCTGCCGGCCCACACCCTGTGCTTCTACACCGACGAGAAATTCGACGGGGTGGAGAATCGTCCGCTGCGGGTGCAGGAGGTCAAGCAGATCGGCGGGCGCGCCGGGCGTTTCGGTCACCATGCCGAAGGCGAGATCACCGCGCTGGAGCCCCATGTACTACGCAACATCAAGCGGCTGTTCCACAGTCCGGACGATCCGGTAGACGTACACCAGTTCCAGGTGCGGCCGAGTCTGGAGCACCTGCGCGCGCTGTCCGAGTTCATGGAGGAGCCCAGCCTGCTGCGCACCTGGCTGACCTTCAATCGCAACATCAACTACGGCGACGCCTTCGTCTCGGTACTGCCCGACGAGCTGGCCGAGTGGATCAAGCTGATCGACCTGCCCGGCATCGATTTCCAGCTGCGCTGGATCTTCGCCTGCACCCCGATCCGCGGCGGCCTGGAGGGCCCGGCCAGTAGCCAGGCCCAGCGCTGGCTCCGCAGCGTCGCCCGCGGCGAGCCGGTGGACCTGCCGCGCATCCCCATGGGCACCGATCTCGCCGGACTGGAAAGCGCTCTGCACGTGGTGGAGACCTATCTGCACCTGTCACGCAGCCTGCCCGAGCTGTTTCCGGCGCTGGAACGCGGCCAGGACCATCGCGACCTGCTCAACGACGCCATCACCCGGGAGTTGTCACGCCGACGCCGGCCGCGTGGCCAGGAAAAGGGCCAGGGCAAGGGCAAGGGGGGACGGCGCCAGGGTCGCGGCGAGCGGAGTGGTGGGCGCTTCGGGCGTTAGGCGGCGCGCGATTCGCCGCCGGACGCTGGCAGACAGGTAGCGTGGATAACGGCAAAGCCTTATCCACACTTCGAAGCGCCCTGCTCGTGGGTCACGCCGCGCGTGTTTCCACCCATCCTATCGCGGCCTCGGTGGTTCGTCCGCCACAGGCACCGCGGTAACCGTAGGAGCGGCCGCATCGGCGGACCGCCATGGCCGCGGTAGGTTGGGTTGAGCGCAGCGAAGCCCAACATCGCGTTGGGAGCCGGCAATATTGGGCTTCGACGATGGAGCCGTCTCAACCCAACCTACGGTTTATCGCGGCCATGGCTGCGATAGGACAGTTGCCTCTACTGGGACGTCCCTAGCGGCATCCGCGCCTTGAAGCTCCAGGTAAAGAAGAATTCGGCGACCTGCTCGCCGCTTTCATCGGTGCCGACGCTGCGCAGTTCGACCTGCTGCGGCGCACCGGTCTCCCGCGCCAGCCGCAGCGCCGCGGCGATGGCCGCGCCCTGGTCGCAGCGAAAGACGATGGTGCCTACGGCCTTCTTGCTGAAGGTCGCGCTCATGGCCACCACCAGCATGGCGTAGCGGCTGCCGGAGCGGCGGATGTGCCGGTGGGCGAGGATGCCGGTGGAAAATTCCGCCGCCATGCCCTCCACTGCCCAGAACATGCTCTTGAAGGGATTTTGGTTCAGCCAGCCATGGGTGACCTGCATCTGGCAGCCGGCATCGTCTAGGTGGCGCAGGCGCAGGCCGGCGATCTTGGCGATGGGCACCTTGGTCCAGACGAAGAGATTGAACAGCAGTCGATTCATGGCGAGCGCATCCGGCAGCCTGGCCGGAGCGCCAGGTCCCCCGCAGCTTAGCGCCTCGTCCCGGGCCGCTCCATGGCTGGCGCGCGCGGCCCGGCAGACAGTTCGCGACCCCCGGGTCGCGCGGCTGGGCGCCTCACGGTGGAAGCGCCCGCGAGCCTTACAGCGGATTGGCGTTGAGCTGCTCGGTGTAGCGCCGCGTCATGAAGATCGCGAACAGCAGGCCGGCCACCGCCAGGCTGCCACCCACCAGACCGATGTAGGGCATGCCGACATGGGTCCCCACCACGCTGCCGAGCAGGGCGCCGCCGCCGATGCCGACGTTGTAGATGCCGGAGAACAGCGCCATGGCGACGTCGGTGGCGTCCTTGGCCAGCGCCAGCACCTTGGATTGCAGCGCCAGGCCGAAACTCATAATGGCGATGCCCCAGACCACGCTCAGCCCCTCCAGCATGAAGCTCTTCCAGGCGAAAGGCAGCAGCAACAGCAGCGACAGGGCGATGCCGGCGATGGCCGCGACCAGGAAGCCGTTGGGGAATCTCAGGCTGTAGCGGCTGAACAGCAGCGAGCCGATGACGCCGGAACCGCCGAACAGCAGCAGCAAGGCGGTGATCTGCATGCCGCCCATGCCCGCCACTTCCACGGCGAAGGGCTCGATGTAGCTGTAGCCGGTGAAGTGGGCGGTCACCACCAGGGTGGTGAGGAGATAGATGCACAGCAGCGCCGGACGCTTGAACAGCACCGGCAGACTGGCCAGGGAACCGGAATTCTCGCTGGGCAGCAGCGGCAGGTTGCGCGCCAGCCACAGCACCGTGCCCACCGCCAGCGCCGCGATGGCGACGAAGGTGTAGCGCCAGCCCAGCAATTCGCCGAGTACCCGGCCCAGCGGAATGCCCAGCACCATGGCCAGGCAGGTGCCGGTGGCCAGCAGGCCGAGCGCCTGGGTCTGCTTGCCGGCCGGGGCGATGCGCACCGCCAGCGAGGCGGTGATCGACCAGAACACCGCATGGGCGAAGGCGATGCCGATGCGGCTGGCCACCAGCACCTCGAAGCTCCAGGCCACCCCGGAGAGGCCGTGGCAGGCGATGAAGACGATGAAGACGAACATCAGCAGGCGCCGACGCTCGATGGAGCGGGTGGCGAGCATCATCGGCAGCGACATCAGGGCAACCACCCAGGCATAGATGGTCAGCATCAACCCGACCTGCGAGGGACGCATGTCGAAACTGCGGCCGATGTCGCTGAGCAGCGCCACCGGGACGAATTCCGTGGTGTTGAAGATGAAGGCGGCCAGGGCCAGGGCGATGACACCGGACCAGCTGGATTTCCGGGCTTCGGCGGTAGCATCCATGGGGGTCTTCTACTCCAGAGCGAAAGGGTGGACAGCGACTTCCGGGCGGAAAGCCGACGACGAAAACCCACGAGCAAAGGCTTGGCCCGCCTGCGACGCCTGGTCGCGAGCGAGAAGTCTGCTGTAGGTAGGGATTGGAATTGGATGTGGTAAAAATTCTACGCTGTCGATTCGGACCCTCACAACCACCCGCAGTTGCGCGGGGCTGCCGCGATCAGCCGGTCAGCGTAGCCAACTGCCTGATCGGCGGCGCTTTTCGCCCAGGAATCGGCCTGGCAGCGACCCGTCGCTGCGACAAAACATCGCGAAACCTTTTGCCCGGGTCAGGCGACTGGCGAAAGGCAGCTGGTCATTGACCTTGCCCCGGGGGCAAGCTCTAGCCTCGGCGTCGTCAGCCCAGTCAGGAGCCTCCCCCATGCGTATCGTCCTCTCCTCCACCCTGCTCGCCCTCACGTTGTTGGCGGGCGGCGTCGCCCAGGCCGCCGAGACCCAGCACCCGGCCCACCAGGACATGCAGAAGAGCATGGAAACCATGCACCAGGGCATGGAAGAAGGCCTCAAGGCCAAGGACCCGGACCTGGCCTTCGCCAAGGGCATGCTGGCCCACCACGAGGGCGCCGTCGACATGGCCCGCTACCAGCTCCAGCACGGCAAGGACCCGGAGATGCGCAAGCTGGCGGAAGACATCATCCAGGCCCAGCAGAAGGAAATCGACCAGCTCAACCGCTGGATCAAGGCCCACGCCAAGTGATGGTGCCCCACGTCCGGGGCTGGCACAGTGAGCTACCAGTCCCGACGCGGAGACCACCATGCTGATCGACCATCTGGATCATCTGGTCCTGACCACCACGGACCTCGCCGCCTGCGAGGATTTCTACACCCGGGTGCTGGGTATGCGCCTGGAGACATTCGGCGCGGGGCGCAAGGCGCTGCGCTATGGCAACCAGAAGATCAATCTGCACGAGCGGGGGCACGAATTCGAACCCAAGGCGCACCTGCCGGTGCCGGGTGCCCTCGACCTCTGCTTCATCGCCCGTGAGCCGCTGGACCAGGTGATCGCCCATCTGCAGCGCGAGGGCTGGCCGATCATCGAGGGCCCGGTGGCCCGCACCGGCGCCACCGGACCGATTCGCTCGGTCTATGTGCGCGATCCCGACCTCAACCTGATCGAGATCGCCGAGTACCCGACCTAGCGCGGCCGGCCAAACACCTGGGTCCAGTACAGACTGTGGGTGCTACGCGGATTCAGGGCATAGGCCGCGCCCATTTCGCTGAATTCCGGATTCATCAGATTGGCGCAGTGGCCCGGACTCGCCAGCCAGCCCTGCATGGCCTGGGTGACCGAACCGGCGCCGGCGGCGATGTTTTCGCCGATGCGGGTCCAGCCGTAGCCCTGTTTGGCCACCCGCTCGGCCACGGTGCCGCCGCCGGGGGCGGTGTGGGAGAAGTAGTCGCGACCGGCCATGTCCTGGCTATGGGCCAGGGCGGCATTGGCCAGCGCCGGATTCCAGCGCAACGGCGTGGTGGCGGCGAAGCGGCGGGTGCCGCAGGTGCGCGCCTGGGCGCGGGCGCGATTGACCTCGGCCAGCACCGCCTTGCCGGCGGTCTGCCAGTCGCCCAGACCGGCGCTTACCACCGGCCGCGCCAGCACCAGTTGCCAGCGCGGTCCCTGCTGGCTCACCCCGATCTGCGCATAGTCGCTGCTGGCCAGCGGCCGGCAATACTGCTGGCGCAGCCCGGCCATGGCCGCCTGGGCGGTCGGCGCGCCCGCCAGCATGATCACCTGCACCGCCGACGCCTGATAACCCGCGGCGCGCAGATCGCTCTGCAGCCGATCGCGACCGGTCAGGCGCACTGCCGCCAGGCGACCGTCGGCGGTGAGGGGCGCCGCGGCGCGAGTGCCGGGGCAGCCCTGGGGCGCGGCGCGATAGGCGTTGATCAGGCTGACCAGCCGCGCCTCCTCGGGCGTCGCGGCGAGGGCGGCCTGGGTCAGCAGAGTCGAGGTCAGCAGCAGGGACAAGGCGGAGAAACGAGGCATGCGCGAGCGGATCCGGAAAACAGGGAAGCGCTATGTACCCGGCCTGAACCCGGGGCGCAAGCCAGGCGAGGGACCAGCCGAGGAACGGATGGCAGTTTGCTTGCAAGGGTGATTGGAGTAGGCTCGCCGGCTCATTCAACAGGAGTCTCTCCCATGGCCAAAGCCTCTGCCCGCCACATCCTGGTTTCCAGCGAAGCCAAGTGCAACGAACTCAAAGCCGCCATCGAAGGGGGCGCCGACTTCGCCCAGGTGGCCAAGGACAACTCCAGCTGCCCCTCCAGCCGCCAGGGCGGCGACCTGGGTACCTTCCGCCCGGGCCAGATGGTCAAGGAGTTCGACACCGTGGTGTTCAGCGCGCCGCTGCACCAGGTTCAGGGTCCGGTAAAGACCCAGTTCGGCTATCACCTGGTGGAAGTCACCAGCCGCGAAGATTGATCGCGCCGGTGCTCCCGCTCACGGCGGGAGCACCCTCCCCTCCCCGCTTCCAAACGACTATCCTGCAGACTTCCTGCCTCCCGAGGATAGCGCCATGTCCCTGCCCCTCGAACGTCACGGCCAGTGCCTGTGCGGCGCCGTCCAGCTGGATTGTCGCCTCGACAGCCTTGCCGTCTCGGCCTGCCATTGCCGGACCTGTCGCCGCTGGGGCGGTGGCCCGCTGCTGGCGGTGGAATGCGCCCAGCCGCCGCTGATCGGTGGCGGCGACGCCCTGGCGGTCCATGCCTCGTCCGACTGGGCCGAGCGCGGCTTCTGTCGCCATTGCGGCACCCACCTGTTCTATCGCCTCAAGGCCGAACCGCACTATGCCATCCCGGTCGGCCTGCTCGAGGGCGCGGACTGGTTGCTGGACAGCGAGATCTTCATCGAGGAAAAGCCGGCCTGGTACTGCTTCGCGCACTCGCGTCGCCAGCTGACCGGGGCCGAGGCCTTGGCCGAGCACGGCGAACAGGACTAGCTGCCCGGGTCCGACTCCGGGCGCCAGCCATGACCGCTGGTCGCCTGACCCTGGGCGACCCCGGGCACGGCGCCCAGTGCGCCAAGGCTCATGCCAGAGCCCTGTTCCCCTCCCCACCCCCGAGCCACCTTGCCCGCACGCCTGCGGCCTGGGCGCACACCCCTATCAAGCCACCGGCAAACGCGCCGATGCCTGGGTGAGCTCCCTTTCCCAGCCTGCCAGACAAGAGGAACAATCATGGGGTTTCTGCAACGCTTCGGCGCGCGTGCCCGCCAGGGCGGCAGCGGGGTCTTCAGCCTGACCTGCTCCGCTCGCGAATTGAGCGACCGCCTCGGCGGCGTCGCCCTCAAGCCCACCTACATCGCCGGCTTCGTCTCGCCGCATCTGGACCTGGACGCCATCGCCCGGCAACTGGCGGGGCGCTTTCCCGGCGCATCCATCAGCCTGTGCACCACCTCCGGCGAACTCTGCGGCAGCGAGCAGCGCCTGTATTGCGCCGCCGACGGCGCCTGGGACCGGCTGGTGCTGCAATTCTTCGACGCCTCGGTCATCGCCTCGGCCGAGGTGGTGCATGTCCCGCTGGACAGCGAAGACATCCGCCGCGGCGGACCGCGGCGCAGCATGAAGGAACGCCTCGCCCGCCTGACCGAGTCGCTCAAGCGCCTGCAGGTGCGCACCTCCATCGATCACCGCGATACCCTGGCCTTCGTGCTGTTCGACGGCCTGTCCGCCTCGGAATCCTTCTTCATGGAGGCGCTGTACGAGTCCGGCCGCTTCCCCTGCCTGTTCGTCGGCGGTTCCGCCGGCGGCAAGGGCGACTTCCGCCAGACGCTGCTGCACGATGGCCGCCAGGCCTATGAAAACCATGCCCAGCTGGTCTTCCTGAAGATGGCCCGGAACACCCGCTTCGGGGTGTTCAAGAGCCAGAACTTCAGCGCCACACCGCTCAGCCTCAGTGTCCTCACCGCTTCCCTGGAAGAGCGCTACATCAGCCAGGTGGTCGACAGCCGCGGCCAGATCAAGAGCATGGTGGCAGCCCTCTGCGAGGCCTTGAGCTGCCGCGCCGAGCAGCTGGAGCAGCGCCTGGCGGATTATTCCTTCGCCATCCGCGTGGGCGAGGAGCTGTTCGTCCGCTCCATCGCCCGCATCGACTACGAGCGCGAGCGCATCCACCTGTTCTGCGACGTGGCGCCCGGCGAAGAGTTGGTGATGGTCAAGCGCACCTCGCTGGTGGACGCCACCCGCGAGGACTTCGCGCGCTTCCTGCAGGGCAAGAGCGGCACCCCGCTGGTGGGCGTGCTCAACGACTGCATCCTACGCCGCGCCAACAACGGCGCCGAGTTGCCGCGCATGGGCGAGGTGTTCGGCCAGACGCCGGTGGTGGGCTTTTCCACCTTTGGCGAGATCCTCGGCCTGAACCTCAACCAGACGCTGACCGCGGTGTTCTTTTTCCGCACCCCGGAGGGCGCGCCCTTCCGCGACGACTACGTCGACAACTTCGCCGCCCACTATGGCGAATTCAAGGCCTTCTTCCTGCGCCGGCAGATCAAGAAACTGGCCGGCCTGAGCCAGGTGGTGGTCAACCAGATCAATGAATTCAAGCGGCAGAACTTCACCGGCGTGGTGGATGCCCAGGGCCTCGACGACTCCATCCAGGCGGTGTTCGGCGGCCTCGCCGATCTCGGCCAGGTGCTGCGCCAGGCGCACCAGAGTCGCCAGGAGATCGGCGAGCAGTTGCGGCACTACTCCGGCGAATTGCACAGCAGCATGGACGATCTGGCGGGCAACATCCTGCAGCAGGGCGAGGTCGCCCGCCAGGCCGACAGCACCGTGCAGCACCTCACCGAACAGGCCGAGGACGTGGTGCGCAGCGCCAACGAGCTGAGCCAGTCGAGTCTGCGCATCCAGTCCATCGTCCAGGTGATCCAGCAGATCGCCGGCCAGACCAACCTGCTGGCGCTCAACGCGGCCATCGAGGCGGCGCGCGCCGGCGAGAGCGGTCGCGGCTTCGCGGTGGTGGCCGACGAGGTGCGCAACCTGGCGGCCATCACCCACAAGAACGCCGCCGAGATCGGCGCCGACATCGACCAGCTGTCCCGCGCCATCAGCGAGGTCGGCGCCCATATCGCCGGCCAGGCCGAGGACGTCGGCTCGCTGCAGGAGTTGCTCGCCGTCCTGCGCGAATCCGGTCGGCTCACCGCCCAGACCTCCCACCGCACCAAGGACATCGCCGATACCCTCACCGGCCTTACCGCCGCCACGTCGTCCTAGGCCGGGGGACTTACCGTTCGTCGGCACTGACCGGCAAGTCCCGCCCGCCGCTCGCGTATCTGCCCCTAACCGGGGGCAGATACGGGTAGGCGTCGGATCACCTCCCGAGTGACCACAGGGTCACGGCCAGCGCCGTGGCTTGCGGCCCTGTTTTGCTCCCGCCAGCGACCCATGAGTCAGCAATAGACGCCCCAAACCCGCTCCCGGCCGCGTCTACGACTTTTGTAGTGACTATACGAAAGCACTACAAAACTCGGTTGACGACGCCCCGATCTCCTGCAAATCTCTAACTGCACCGGACGCGAACCCCCTATCCATGCGGGTCGCGCCTGGGCTCCGGGTGACCCTCGGGCCGTCTTGCGTAGTGATGCTCAAGAGGCACTACAAGAGAAGACGACTGAAATGCCGCGCTGCTCGAGGCAGCGTCGCCAGAGGTGACGTCCGGATCCATGCAGGCACGTACGGCGACATGACTCGACAGCTGGGCTGACCTTTCGCCTTCGCGACCGGTAGCCGGGTGGCAACCGCCATCCCGCTGCCGGACGTTGGGAAAAGACTGGTACCCAAGCCAACCTCATCGAGAAGGATCGACTCATGTCCGCTTACGAGAACGACGTTCAAGCCATCGCCGCCCTCAAGAACAGCACCGGCAACCACTGGAGCGCCATCAATCCGGAATACGCCGCGAGGATGCGCCTGCAGAATCGCTTCAAGACCGGTCTCGACATCGCCCGCCACTGCGCGGCCATCATGCGCCGGGACATGGCCGCCTACGACGCCGACAGCAGCGCCTACACCCAGTCGCTGGGCTGCTGGCACGGCTTCATCGGGCAGCAGAAGCTGATCGCCATCAAGAAGCACCTGGGCAGCACCCAGGGCCGCTACCTCTATCTGTCCGGCTGGATGATCGCCGCGCTGCGCTCGGAATTCGGCCCGCTGCCGGATCAGTCCATGCACGAGAAGACCAGCGTGCCGGCGCTGATCGAAGAGCTCTACACCTTCCTGCGCCAGGCCGACGCCTGCGAGCTGGCCATGCTGTTCCGCGAGCTGGACGCCGCCCGCGCCGCCGACGAGAACGCCAAGGCCGCCGCCATCCAGGCCAGGATCGATGGCTACGAAACCCACGTGGTGCCGATTATCGCCGACATCGATGCCGGGTTCGGCAACGCCGAGGCCACCTACCTCTTGGCCAAGAAGATGATCGAAGCCGGAGCCTGCTGCATCCAGTTGGAAAACCAGGTCTCCGACGAGAAGCAGTGCGGCCACCAGGACGGCAAGGTCACGGTGCCCCACGAGGACTTCCTGGCCAAGATCAACGCCGTGCGCTACGCCTTCCTGGAACTGGGCGTGGACGAGGGCGTCATCGTCGCCCGCACCGACTCCCTGGGCGCCGGCCTGACCAAGCAGATCGCCGTCAGCAAGCAGCCGGGCGACCTGGGCGACCAGTACAACGGCTTCCTCGACTGCGACGAGGTGGACGCCAGCCAGCTGGGCAACGGCGATGTCCTGATCAGCCGCGGCGGCAAGCTGCTGCGGCCCAAGCGCCTGGCCAGCGGCTTGTTCCAGTTCCGTGCCGGCAGCGGCGTGGACCGGGTGGTGCTGGACTGCATCACGTCGCTGCAGAACGGCGCCGACCTGCTGTGGATCGAGACCGAGAAGCCCCACGTCGGCCAGATCAAGGCCATGGTCGACCGCATCCGCGAGGTCGTGCCCAACGCCAAGCTAGTCTACAACAACAGCCCCTCCTTCAACTGGACGCTGAGCTTCCGCCAGCAGGTGTTCGACGCCCTGCAGGCCGAGGGCAAGGACGTCTCCGCCTACGACCGCGCCAAGCTGATGAGCGTGGACTACGACGACACCGAACTGGGGCGCCTGGCCGATGCGCGGATCCAGAGCTTCCAGCGCGATGCGGCGCGTGAGGCGGGCATCTTCCACCACCTGATCACCCTGCCCACCTACCACACCGCGGCCCTGTCCACCGATAACCTGGCCAAGGGCTACTTCGCCGAGGAAGGCATGCTGGCCTACGTCAAGGGCGTGCAGCGCCAGGAGATCCGCCAGGGCATCGCCTGCGTCAAGCACCAGAACATGGCCGGCTCGGACATGGGCGACGACCACAAGGAATACTTTGCCGGGGAGGCCGCGCTCAAGGCGGCGGGCAAGGACAACACCATGAACCAGTTCCATTGATCACGGCCACTGCGGAGGACACGCTCATGAACCTGAACGACAACCCCAGCCTGGACGATCTCAAGCAACTGTTCGGCCGGCTCAAGGACAAGAACCACAACCACATCCTCTGGGTCTGCGAGAGCGGCGCGGTGCACGTCGACCGGCTGCCCGGCGGCGAGACGCCCGAGCAATTCGAGGAGCGCCACCCCAGCCTGCGCATCCGCTTCAAGACCTACAACAAGGGCGGCGGCTACGTCGGCAAGTCCGCCGCGGCGGACGACACCTTCATCAGGAGCGTCCACGCCGCCCTGCAGGAGCACTGGCGCCTGGCCAGTCGGCAGCAGCAGCCGGCTTATGTGGATCGCTACTGCTAGTCATGAAAAAGGGCGCGGCGGATGGTTGACCACCCGCCGCGCCCTGCCCCACCTCAGAGGCGACTCGTCCGCTCCTGCATGGCCCTGCAGGCTCGGCCGAGTCGCCTCTTCCGTTTACAGCACGAACAGATCCACGAAGCGATGCACCGGGGTGGCTTCCAGTCCTGCCTGATCCTTGCACAGCGCGAAGATCTGGGCGCAGCGACCGGCCGGGAAGCGCGTCGCCAGGTTGCTCTGGAATTTGCGCTCCAGGAGCGGAATGCCCTCTTCGCGGCGCCGGCGATGGCCGATGGGATATTCCACGGCGATCTTCTCGGTGCTGCTGCCGTCGGTGAAGAAGACCTGCAGAGCGTTGGCGATGGATCTCTTGTCGGCTTCCAGGTACTCGCGGCTATAGCGCTCGTCCTCGACGATCTCCATCTTCTCGCGCAACTGGTCGATGCGCGGATGGGCCTGATGGAAGGCGTCCTCGTAGTGTTCGGCGACCAGGTCGCCGAACAGCAGCGGCACGGCGATCATGTACTGCAGGCAGTGGTCGCGGTCGGCGGCGTTGGCCATGGGGCCCTGCTTGGAGATGATGCGGATGGCCGATTCGTGGGTGGTCACCACGATCTTCTCGATCTGATCGACGCGATCGCGCACCTGGGGATGCAGGATCACCGCGGCCTCGGCGGCGGTCTGGGCATGGAATTCCGCCGGGAAGCTGATCTTGAACAGCACGTGTTCCATCACGTAGCTGCCGAAGCCCTGGGGGAAGCGGAACTCGCGCTGGTCCGCCGGCTTGGTGGCCAGGTCCTTGTTGGTGTGGCTGAACAGCACGTCGTAGAAGCCCCACTGGGGCGCGCTGAGCACCCCGGGGATGCCCATCTCGCCGCGCAGGGCGATGTCGGCCAGGCGCACGCCGCGGCTGGAGGCGTCACCGGCGGCCCAGGACTTGCGGCTGCCGGCATTGGGCGCATGGCGATAGGTGCGCAGCGCCTGGCCATCGACGAAGGCGTGAGAGAGCGCCGCCAGCAGTTGCTCGCGGTTGGCACCCATCAGCTTGGCGCTGACCGCGGTGGAGGCCAGCTTGACCAGGAAGACGTGGTCCAGGCCGACGCGGTTGAAGGAATTCTCCAGGGCGAAGACACCCTGGATCTCGTGGGCCATGACCATGGCCTCCAGCACCTGGCGCATGGTCAGGGGCGCTTCGCCCTGGGCTACGCGGCGCTGGGAGAGGTGGTCGGCCACCGCCAGGATGGCGCCGAGGTTATCGGAGGGATGGCCCCATTCGGCGGCCAGCCAGGTGTCGTTGTAGTCCAGCCAGCGAATGATGCAGCCGATGTCCCAGGCCGCCTTGACCGGGTCCAGGCGATAGCTGGTGCCCGGCACCCGCGCGCCCTGGGGCACCAGGGTGCCCTCCACCTGGGGACCGAGCAGCTTGGTGCACTCGGGGAAGCGCAGGGACAGCAGGCCGCAGCCGAGGGTGTCCATCAGGCAGTTGCGGGCGGTGTCCAGGGCCTCGCGGGAGGTGACCTGGTAGGTCAGCACGTAGTCGGCCAGGTCCTGGATGACTTGGTCGTAATCGGGTCTGTTGTTGAGATCGACGTTGGCGCTCATGGTGTTTTGCTTCCTTACAGCGTGGTCATGGCGGTCCGCCGCTGCGGCCGCTCCTACAAGTTTGGCCATGGATCGCTCCCCTAGGAGCGGCCCACGGCCGCGATCAGCGTTGTTCAGCGATTGGCGATGGGCGTGAAGGCCCGCTGCTCGACGCCGATGTAGTCCGCGCTGGGACGGATGATGCGGTTGTCGGCGCGCTGCTCGAAGACATGGGCGCACCAGCCGGCCGTGCGCGAGCAGACGAAGATCGGAGTGAACAGCGGCGTCGGGATGCCGAGGAAGTGATAGGCCGAGGCGTGGTAGAAGTCGGCGTTGGGGAACAGCCCCTTCTCTTCCTTCATGGTGCGGTCGATGGCTTCCGAGACCGGGAACAGCACGCTGTCGCCCACCTCCGCCGCCAGTTGCCGGGCGTAGTCCTTGATCACCTCGTTGCGCGGATCGCTGTCGCGGTAGATGGCGTGGCCGAAGCCCATCACCTTTTCCTTGCGTTCGAGCATCTGCTTGAGGCCGCTGACCGCCTCCTCGGGCGAGGCGAAGCGCTCGATCAGCGCCATGGCCGCCTCGTTGGCGCCGCCGTGCAGCGGCCCGCGCAGGGAGCCGATGGCGCCGGTGACGCAGGAATAGAGATCCGACAGCGTCGAGGCGCAGACCCGGGCGGTAAAGGTGGAGGCGTTGAATTCGTGCTCGGCATAGAGGATCAGCGAGACGTTCATCACCCGGGCGTGCAAGTCGCTGGGCGCCTTGCCGTGCAGCAGGGTAAGGAAGTGGCTGGCGATGTCCGGGGCGTCACTCGTGCAGTCGATACGGGTGCCGCTCTGGCTGAAGTGATGCCAGTAGAGCAGGATCGCCGGAAAGGCGCCGAGCAGGCGATCGGCCACCTGCTGCTGGTCGGCGAAGCTGTGCTCCGGCTCCAGGGTACCCAGCAGGGAGGCACCGCTGCGCATCACGTCCATGGGGTGGGCGCTGGCGGGAATGCGCTCCAGGCCTTCCTTGAGCGGCTGCGGCAGGTCGCGCAGCGCGGCCAGGCGCTGGCGATAGGCGTCCAGTTGCGCCTGGGTGGGAAGCTCGCCATAGAGCAACAGGTGGGCGACTTCCTCGAAGTCGGCCCCCGCGGCCAACTCACGGATGTCATAGCCCCGGTAGGTGAGGCCGGCGCCGGTCTTGCCGACGGTGCAAAGCGCGGTGCGGCCGGCGACCTGGCCACGCAGGCCGGCGCCGCCGAGGGTTTTGCTGTCTGCCATCGTCTCGCTCCTCTTGGAGTTGTTGTGCGAAAAAGCGGGCGTTCAGGGTGGAGCGTCAATGTTTCTGCTGCTGGAACAGGCGGTCCAGCTGGTCCTCGTAGCGGTGATAGTCGATGCGGTCATAGAGCTCGGCGCGGGTCTGCATGGTGTCGACCACCGCCTGCTGGCTGCCGTCGCGGCGGATCGCCGTGTAGACGTTTTCGGCGGCGCGATTGGCCGCACGGAAGGCCGACAGCGGATAGAGCACCAGGCCGACATCGGCCCCGGCCAGTTGCTCGGTGGTGAACAGCGGCGTGGCGCCGAATTCGGTGATGTTGGCCAGGATCGGCACCCCCACCGCCTGGGCGAACTGGCGGTACATGGGCAACTCGGTCATGGCCTCGGGAAAGATCATGTCGGCGCCGGCCTCGACGCAGGCGCAGGCGCGGTCGATGGCGGCCTGCAGGCCTTCCACCGCCAGGGCGTCGGTGCGCGCCATGATGACGAAGTCCGGGTCGGTGCGGGCATCCACCGCCGCCTTGATGCGATCGACCATCTCCTGCTGGCTGACGATCTCCTTGCCCGGTCGATGGCCGCAGCGCTTGGCGCCCACCTGGTCCTCGATGTGCATGGCCGCCGCGCCGGCCTTGATCAGGGCACGGGTGGTGCGGGCCACGTTGAAGGCCGAGGCGCCGAAGCCGGTGTCGACATCCACCAGCAGTGGCAGGTCGCAGACGTCGGTGATGCGGCGGACGTCGATCAGCACGTCTTCCAGGCCGCTGATGCCCAGGTCCGGCAGGCCCAGGGAGCCCGCCGCGACGCCGCCGCCGGACAGGTAGATGGCCTGGAAGCCGGCGCGCTTGGCCAGCAGCGCATGATTGGCGTTGAGGGTGCCGACCACCTGCAGCGGGCGTTCGGCGGCGACGGCGGCGCGGAATTTCTGGCCGGGACTGACGGCAGGCATGGCGTTACCTCGACTGAGCTTGGACTAGGGGATGGTGCTGCAGATTGCGCTTGGAGGCGGCGATGTGGCGGCGCATCAGCAGCTCGGCCAGTTCGCCGTCGCCCTCGGCCAGGGCATCGAGGATGCGATGGTGCTCGGCGAAGGCCTGGCGCGGACGATTGGGGGTGGCGGAGACCTTGAGCCGGTACATGCGCACCAGGTGATAGAGCTCGCCGCAGAGCAGCCGCACCAGCATGCCGTTGCCGCTGGCCTGGATGATGCGGTAGTGGAAGTCGTGGTCGCCTTCCTGCAGGTAGTAGCCGGTGCCGGCCTGGAACGCCGGATCGCGCTCGTGGGTATCCAGCAGCTGGCGCAATTCGTCGATGCCCTGGGGCGTGAGGCGTTCGGCCGCCAGGCGGCAGGCCATGCCTTCGAGGGATTCGCGGATCTCGTAGAGTTCGACCAGCTCGGCCAGGCTCAGGGCGGCGACCCGGGCGCCGGCATGGGGCACCCGCACCACCAGGCGCTGGCCTTCCAGGCGGTGGATGGCTTCGCGCAGCGGCCCGCGGCTGATGCCATAGGTGCGCGCCAGCTCCGGCTCGGAAATCTTGCTGCCCGGCGCCACGTCACCGCGGACGATGGCCTCGCGGATCCGACGGAACACCTGCTCGGAGAGAGTGCCGCTGTCGGTCTCGGGCGCTTCGGCCTGGAGAGGGCTATCGATCATTGTCGACACCTTTTGTGTTTATGGGCTGAATAACTACGCCTGAACGCCTTTACAGTCAATCTTTGTCGACAATCCAGCTGTGACAGCCTGTATCTCGCCCCGCCAGAGGCGGTTCGCTACACTAGCGCGCCGTCTTCCCAGCCGACCTCGCCATGCCCCTCTGCCACCTGCATCCCCTGCCCTACCACGCTGATCCCACGGTGCGTTTCGCCCTGCTGCAGGGCGAACCCGGCGCGGTGTTGCTGGACTCCGGGCGGCCGGTGGCCGAGCGCGGTCGCTACGACCTCATGGCGGCCTGGCCGCTGCAGGTGCTGCAACCCGCTTCCGGCGAGACAGGCCACGCCTTTTTCAGGCGGACGCGCGCCGCCCTGGCCAGCCTGGGTCGCGCCGACCTGCCGGAGGGTGCGGAGCTGCCCTTCGCCGGTGGCCTGCTGGGCTATCTCGGCTACGACTTCGGCCGACGCCTGGAGCGCCTGCCCGAGGGCGCCCGCGCCGACCTGGCGTTGCCCGACGCCCGGCTGGGTCTGCATGCCTGGGCGCTGGTCAGCGATCACCAGGCACGGACCAGCCAACTGGTCTGCCATCCGGCGCTGGACGCAGGGGAGCGCCAGCGGCTGATCGCCCTGTTCGACGCCGGAGAGGCGCCCAGGGCCGAGGGCTTCCGGCTGACCGCCCCCTTCGCCGCCGACATCGACGAGCCCACCTATCGCCAGCGCATCGAGGCCATCCAGGCCTATATCGCCGCCGGCGACTGCTATCAGGTCAACTTCGCCCAGCGCTTTCGCGCGCCCTTCCAGGGTTCGCCCTGGACCGCCTACCAGGCCCTGCGCACGGCCTGCCCGACACCCTTCTCCGGCTATCTGGCGCTGGAGCGCGGCGCCCTGCTCAGCCACTCACCGGAGCGCTTCCTGCGGGTCAGCCGTGGCCAGGTGGAAACCCGCCCGATCAAGGGCACCCGGCCAAGGTGCACCGATCCGGTCGCCGATGCCGGCGAAGCCCGCGCCCTGCTGGCCAGCCCCAAGGATCGCGCCGAGAATCTGATGATCGTCGACCTGCTGCGCAACGACCTGGGGCGCAGCTGCCGGATCGGCTCGGTGCGGGTGCCCGAGTTGTTCGCCCTGGAGAGCTATCCCAACGTCCACCACCTGGTCAGCGCCGTCACCGGCGAACTGGCCACGGGCCTCGACGCCCTGGATCTCCTGGCCGGCAGCTTTCCCGGTGGCTCCATCACCGGGGCGCCGAAGATCCGCGCCATGCAGATCATCGATGAGCTGGAAGAGACCCGCCGCGGTCCCTACTGCGGCTCGCTGCTTTATCTGGACGTGCGCGGCGAGAGCGACAGCTCCATCCTGATTCGCAGCCTGCTGGCCGAAGACGGCGTGCTCAGTTGCTGGGGCGGCGGCGGCATCGTCATGGATTCGCACTGGGCCGACGAATACGCCGAGTCCCTGGCCAAGGTGCGGGTGCTGCTGGAGACGCTGGCAGCCCACAGCTGATCCGGCTTTGCTACCATGGCGGCATCCCTTACCCGGCTGGAGCCCGCCATGTCCCTCGATCTCGCCCGCATCAACGCCGACCTCGGCCGCGATCCCGAAAAGCTCGTCGCCTGGGCCCTGGGCCTGGGCAAGAACGCCATCGTCACCACCAACTTCCGGCCCTTCGAGGCGGTGATCCTGCACCTGGTCAGCCAGGTCAAGCCGGACATCCCGGTGGTCTGGATGGACAGCGGCTACAACACCCCCGCCACCTACCGCTGCGCCGACGAGATCGTGCGCAAGCTCGGTCTCAACCTGGTGACCTACCTGCCCAGGCGCTCGCGCGCCCATCGTGAGGCCATCGACGGCCCGGTGCCCGGGCTGGACGATCCGCGCCATGCCGCCTTCACCGAAGAAGTCAAGCTGGAGCCCTTCGCCCGCGCCCTGCGCGAGACCGCCCCCGAGGTCTGGTTCACCGCCCTGCGTGCCACCGACACCGCGGTGCGCGCCCAGATGGATCCGGTCAGCGTCAATCCGGACGGCCTGATCAAGGTCGCACCGCTGCTGCACTGGACCTCCAAGGACCTCTACCAGTACCTCACCGCCCACGACCTGCCCAACGAATTCGACTACTTCGATCCCACCAAGGGTGATGAGAACCGCGAGTGCGGCCTGCACCTCGCCCACTGAGTCGACGACTCCTGCGCGCCCAATCCCGGGCGCGTACCCTGCCCCACTGAACCACCACCCATGACCGCTACCCGCACAACCCACTCCCGCAAGGGCGTCTTTGCCGTGGTGCTCGGCAACGCCGTGGAGTTCTTCGACTTCGGTGTCTACGCCACCTTCGCCGTGCTGATCGGCCAGGTGTTCTTTCCCTCGCAGAATGCCTTCGCCAGCCTGATGGCCAGCGTCATCACCTTTGGCGTTGGTTTCGTCGTCCGCCCGCTGGGCGCCATTCTCATCGGCGCCTGGGCCGACCGCGTCGGGCGCAAGCCGGCGATGCTGCTGACCATGGTGCTGATGGCCCTGGGCACCGGCGGCATCGCCGTGCTGCCGGGCTACGAGCAGATCGGCGTCGCCGCCCCCATCCTGCTGGTGCTGACCCGGCTGCTGCAGGGCCTGGCCTGGGGCGGCGAAGCCGGACCGGCCACCACCTACATCCTGGAAGCGGCGCCGCTGCACAAGAGGGGCACCTACGCCTGCTGGCAGGTGGTGGCCCAGGGGCTGGCCGCGGTGGCGGCCGGTCTGATCGGCTATGGCCTGACCCTCTGGCTGACACCGGAGCAACTGCTCGCCTGGGGCTGGCGCCTGCCCTTCCTGCTGGGCCTGGCGATCCTGCCCATCGGCCTCTATATCCGCCGTGGCCTGGTGGATACCCACGTCGGCGAAACCCGGGGCACCGGCGCGGTGCTGGGCGAGGTGCTGGCCACCCAGCGGCGGCCACTGCTGCTGGGGCTGCTGATCCTCTCCGGCAGCACCATCACCCAGTACTTCCTCAACTACATGACCACCTTCGCCCTGGTGGAGCTGAAGCTGCCGGCCGGGATCGCCATGCTCGCTACCCTGGTGATGGGCGCGGCCATGGCGGTGTGCTCGATCCTGGGCGGGGTGCTCAGCGATCGCTATGGCCGGCGCATCGTGCTGATCCTGCCGCGACTGCTGTTGCTGGTGCTGCTCTATCCGGCGCTGGAGCTCATCACCCAGGCACCCGGGCCGGGCACCTTCCTGCTGACCCTGGCGGTGCTCTCCGGCTTGCACGGCATGAGCGGCGCGGCGCTGATCGTGCTGCTGGTGGAAAGCTTTCCGCAGCGGGTG
Organism: Pseudomonas sp. AS2.8; assembly: GCF_014190935.1. Taxonomy (NCBI): domain Bacteria; kingdom Pseudomonadati; phylum Pseudomonadota; class Gammaproteobacteria; order Pseudomonadales; family Pseudomonadaceae; genus Pseudomonas; species Pseudomonas sp. AS2.8. Next base: position 300,304 of record NZ_JACHVV010000001.1, on the reverse strand, counting down.
CGGGCGACCGGCTTCTCGCTGGTCTATGCGCTGGGAGTGGCGGCCTTCGGCGGCACCGCCCAGATCGTGGTGACCTGGCTGATCGGTGCCACTGGCGATCGCATGGCGCCGGCCGCCTACCTGCTGGTGGCCAACCTGGTCTGTCTCGGCGCCGCCTGGTTCGCCGCCGAGACCCGCCCGGGGCGTCAGCCGGCGGAACGCTCCGCGGCATAACCCTCTTCCCGGCGATTCCTGCGCTCCAGGCGGGCGTAGACGATGCCGGTGAGCAGGAGGCCGAACAGCAGCACCGCGGCCAGCAGATAGAGCCCCGAGGCCAGGGTACCGGTGGCCGCCTTGAGCGCCCCTATGCCATAGGGGCCGAGATAACCGCCGAGGTTGCCCACCGAGTTGATCAGGGCGATGCCGGCGGCGGCGCTGGCCCCGGCGAAGAAGCGCCCCGGCAGGGTCCAGAACAGCGCGGTGAGGGAAAACAGGCAGAAGGCCACCACCGACAGCGCCGCCAGCTGCAGCACGGCGGTACCGAACCAGGCACTGCCGGCCATGGCCAGGGCGCCCACCCCATAGAGCACGGCCAGGTGCCCATAGCGATCGCCCAGGCGATCCGAACTGCGCGGCACGATGAGCAGTCCGAGGATGCCGAAGGCATAGGGGATCGCCGAGATGAAGCCGGTGGTGAGATCGCTGCCGCCGAACTGGTGGATCAGCGTCGGCAGCCACAGCCCCAGGCCATAGATGCTCAGGGTCACCGGCAGATAGTAGAGCGCCAGCAGCAGCACCCGGCGGTCCTTGAGCGCATGCAGGGGATTGCCATGGCGGGTCTGGTCGAAGAGGTGCAGGTCCTTTTCCAGCTCCGTCGCCAGCCAGCGCTTTTCCTCGGCGTCCAGCCAGGCGACCTGCTGCGGACCATCCGGCAAGCGGGTCAGGGTCGGCCAGGCCAGCAGCACCGCCGGTGCGCCGATGCAGAGGAACAGCCACTGCCAGCCGTGCAGGCCGAGCGCGCCATCTAGTTGCAGGAGCATGCCCGACAGCGGCCCCGTCACCAGCATGGCGATGGGCTGGGAGAGGATGAACAGTCCCATGATCTTGCCGCGATGGCGTACCGGGAACCACTGGGTGAGGTAGTAGAGCACGCCAGGAAAGAAGCCGGCCTCGGCCGCACCCAGCAGGAAGCGCATGACATAGAAGCTGTTAGGTCCCTGGACGAAGGCCATGCCCATGGTGATGGCCCCCCAGGTCACCAGGATGCGGGCGAACCAGCGACGCGCGCCGAAGCGTTCCAGCAACAGGTTGCTGGGCACCTCGCAGAGGAAATAGCCGATGAAGAACAGGCCGGCACCGAGGCCGTAGGCGGCATCGCCGAGGCCGATGTCGGCGCCCATGTGCAGCTTGGCGAAGCCCACGGCAGAGCGGTCGATGTAGGCGACCAGATAGAGCAATACGAGAAAGGGGACCAGCTTGAGCGTGATCCGACGGACTAAGGCGGACTCGGGGTGCATGGCGTTCTCCGACTTGTTGTTGTTGTGCGGTTGAAGCGCAGATCGCTCTGAAGTCTAACGTAATATCATTGAGACGTAGAATACCTACAGGAGGCCATTAATCGGTTATTAAGGTGATTTTGATAATACTAAAATATTGTTACGAAGTAGGAAATCTTACCTCTTGCTTTCCGCTGATCCCCATTACAGAGCCGCTTGGCCCGCGATAACATCGGTTATCGCGCTGATGGTGTTATAGTGATGGCACGACGACTTCGGATGCCTTTCGATGAATTACAAGACACCGCTGCCGCGCAAAAGCAGACACGCTCGCATCGTCCATGAGCTGGGTACCCAGATCGTGTCTGGACACTTCCTGCCAGAACAGCGCCTGCCCCCCGAGGCGCAGCTGTGCGAAGAGTACGAAGTGAGCCGCCCCGTCCTGCGTGAGGCCACCCGGGTGCTCGTGGCCAAGGGCCTGGTCAGGTCCAAGCCCAAGGTCGGAACCGTGGTCAAACCACGCAACGAGTGGCATCTGCTCGATCCGGACGTACTCCATTGGCTATTGCAGAGCGATTCGCGGCACAGCTTCTACGAGACCCTGGTCAAGGTGCGCAACATCATCGAGCCGGAGGTCGCCGCCATGGCGGCTGCCAATGCCCAGCCCGAAGACGTGAAGGCCATCGAAGAGGCCTACGAGCGGATGGAGCAGGCGGCGGACATCGCCAACATGGCCGAGCCGGACATGGCCTTCCACCTGTCCATCGCCACGGCCACCCACAACGAATTGCTGACTCACCTCTACAGCATCATGTTGCTGCCGGTGCGGGACTATCTGGAACGCTCCTCGGCGCTGTTCGCTGCCGGAGACAGCCTCAACCTGCTGGTCTCCCGGCACAAGGCGATCCTCACCGCGATCCAGCACCGCGACCCGCTGACCGCTCGCCACGCCGCCATCGCCCAGCTGGCCGGTGTCGATGACATGGTCGCTGAAGCCTTCCGGCCGCAGCCCTTGTCTGAAGGTGAAATTTCGTATGATCATTGAGGGCAAGAACCCACTCGCGGTATGCCTTCATGTCCAGCAGCTACCATGCCTCTACCGTAGAACAACTCGGCCAGCGACTCGCGGCCGGGCAATTTCCACCCGGTAGCGCCCTCAAGGTAGAGGCGGACCTCTGCCAGGAACTGGGCGTCAGTCGCACCATCCTGCGCGAGGCGATCAAGACCCTGGCGGCCAAGGGCATGCTGGAAGTCGGCCCCAAGGTCGGTACCCGGGTCCTGCCGCTCAGTCGCTGGAATCTGTTCGATACCCAAGTGGTGGGCTGGCTGGCCACGGGCGGTCTGCCCGCTCATTTCGTCAAGGACCTGCTGGATCTGCGCCACGCCATCGAGCCGGCGGCGGTACGCTGGGCCTGCGAAAGGGCCACCCCCGAGCAGGTCCAGGCGATCCAGGTCGCCTACCAGCATCTGGAAGCGTCGCTCAATGACGGCGACTACAACACCGCCGACCAGCGCTTCCACGAATGCGTCCTGGCGGCCAGCCACAATCAGTTCATCGAGCAGATGGTGCCCGCGCTGGGCGCGCTGCTGGCAGCCTCCTTCACCCTGTCGTCGGCCGATCCCGACGAATTGCGGCGTACCCTCCCCCTGCACAAGACCCTGGCCGACGGCATCGCCTCGCGCGATGCGGCGCGCGCCGTCTGGGCCTGCATGATGCTGATCGACAGCGCGGCGGTGACCCTGGCGCGCTATACCGACTGACGTTTCGGTCGGCAACCTTGGCGTCTCTCCAGGTTCCCATGCCTGGATTGCCCGTACTGCCACAACAAGAGAGGTGAACGATGGATTGGCAGCCGCTGCTTCCCCAGCGCTTCAAACTGGCCGAAGGCCCCTTCTGGGACCAGGAGACCCAGGCGCTCTACTGGGTAGACATCGCCGGCTTCAAGGCCTGCCGCCTGCGCGGCGAGCAGTATCAGGAATGGCAGCTGGATCGCCCCTGCTCCGCCTTCGTGCCCACGGTCCGCGGCGATGCCCTGGTGACCCTGCCGAACGGCGTCTTCCGCCTGGATCTCGATTCCCCGCCAGAGCGTCCCGCCCTGGAACTCTTCTGCGTCGCCGATCCCGATCCGGGCAATCGCGGCAACGAAGCCCGCTGTGACGCCCAGGGGCGGCTGTGGCTGGGCACCATGCAGAACAACCTCGATGCCCAGGGCGGCGACGTGGCCATCGACCGGCACTCGGGCGGCCTGTTCCGCATCGATCCCGACGGCAGCGTCAGCCGTCATGCCAGCGACCTCGGCATCGCCAACACCCTGGTATGGAGCGCCGCCGACAACCACGTCATCAGCGCCGACACACTCAAGGACACCCTCTATCGCTACCCGCTGGATGCCCGTGGCAACCTGGGGACCCCCACCGTCTGGGCCGGTCCCCACGAGCGCGGCTCGCCGGACGGCTCGGCCATCGACAGCGAAGGCTGCGTGTGGAACGCGCGCTGGGATGGCAACTGCCTGCTGCGCTTCTCGCCGGAGGGCGAGTTGCTGGAGATCGTCGAGCTGCCGGTGCAGCGGCCCACCAGCTGCGTTTTCGGCGGAGCGGATCTGCGCACCCTGTACGTCACCAGCGCCGCCGCCGACGGCACCCTCGACGGCGCCCTGCTCAAGGCGACCGCGCCGGTCGCCGGCATGCCCTGCCACAGGTTCGCTGGCTGATTCATCCTACCGACCCAGGCGCCCTCTTACGGCGCCTTTCCGCTCCGGGCCCTATGTAACAGCTTGGTGACAGAGGTGACGAAAAATCTCGTCACCTTTTTCTTGCGCCCGCATCCATCCAATCATAATATCAATGCAGAGCGGCGTCGTCTGACCTCCACGACGGCAGCCCGCCGCCTTGCATTGCCTGGCCACACCAATAAAAACAAGGAGTTCCAGCTATGTTCCGTGTTCCGGGAGTTCGTTCTCTGCTGCGTGCCGCCCTCGCCGCCGGCGCTGTCAGCCTGTCCCTCTCCGCTTTCGCTGCCGATCCGGTCAAGATCGGTTTCCTGGTCAAGCAACCCGAGGAACCCTGGTTCCAGACCGAGTGGGCCTTCGCCGAGAAAGCCGCCAAGGACAAGGGCTTCACCCTGCTCAAGATCGCCGTGCCGGATGGCGAGAAGACCCTCGCCGCCATCGACAGCCTGGCCGCCAACGGCGCCAAGGGCTTCGTGATCTGCCCGCCCGACGTCTCCCTCGGCCCGGCCATCGTGGCCAAGGCCAAGCTCAACGACCTCAAGGTCATGGCCGTGGACGACCGTTTCGTCGACGCCAAGGGCAAGTTCATGGAAGACGTGCCCTACCTGGGCATGGCCGCCTTCGAGGTCGGTCAGCAGCAGGGCGCCGCCATGGCCGCCGAAGCCGAGAAGCGTGGCTGGAAGTGGGATGACACCTATGCGGTGATCAACACCTACAACGAGCTGGATACCGGCAAGAAGCGCACCGACGGTTCAGTGGAAGCCCTGAAGAAGGCCGGCCTGCCCGCCGACCACATCATCTTCGCGCCGCAGAAGACCCTGGACGTGCCTGGCAGCATGGACTCCACCACCTCCGCGCTGGTCAAGCTGCCCTCGGGCGCCAAGCACCTGATCATCGGCGGCATGAACGACAACACCGTGCTGGGCGGCGTCCGCGCCACCGAAAGCGCCGGCTTCAAGGCCGAGCAGGTGATCGGCATCGGCATCAACGGCACCGATGCCATCGGCGAACTGAAGAAACCCAACAGCGGCTTCTTCGGCTCCATGCTGCCCAGCCCCCACGAAGAGGGCTACCAGACCGCCAGCATGATGTACGAGTGGGTGACTACCGGTAAGGAACCGCCCAAGTACACCGCGATGGACAAGGTCACCCTCATCACCCGCGCCAATTTCCAGCAAGAGCTGGAAAAGATCGGCCTCTGGAAGTGATGACCCCGGCGGCGCCCGTGCTGGCGCCGCCCTCCTCTTTCATCTTGGAGCCTTTATTACGATTTAGCGAGCTGGCGACAAACAAGGCGAAAAGACTTTAGGAAGCGCAGTTTGCGATTAGTAAATGAGCACTCCGGAAGGCTTTTCAACACAGTTTGGCCGACGCGCAGCAGATCGTAAAAAGGTTGTGACAGGAGTGCTTCATGGCAGCCTTGGAACAAACCACCGCCCAGAGCGCCGACAGCCTCGGTTTCGTCGGCATCGGCAAGACCTTTCCCGGCGTCAAGGCGCTCGCCGACATCTCCTTCAACGTGCGTCCCGGCTCGGTGCACGCCCTCATGGGCGAGAACGGCGCCGGCAAGTCGACCCTGCTGAAGATCCTCAGCGGCTACCACGCCCCCACCACCGGCCACCTCAACATCGATGGCCAGGAACTGGTGTTCAAGAGCACCGCCGAAGCCATCCGCGCCGGCGTCGCGGTGATCCAGCAGGAACTGCAGCTGGTGCCGGAGATGACCGTCGCCGAGAATCTCTTTCTCGGCCACCTGCCGGCGCGCTACGGCATCGTCAATCGCGGCCACCTGCGCCGCCAGGCCCTGGACCTGCTCAAGGGCCTGGCCGAAGAGATCGACCCCAACACCAAGGTCGGGCGCCTGTCGCTCGGGCAGCGCCAGCTGGTAGAGATCGCCAAGGCGCTCTCCCGGGGCGCCCGCGTCATCGCCTTCGACGAGCCGACCAGCTCGCTGTCCGCCCGCGAGACCGACCGGCTGATGACCATCATCGCCCGGCTGCGCGACGAAGGCCGGGTGGTGCTCTATGTCTCCCACCGCATGGAAGAAGTCTTCCGCATCTGCGACGCGGTGACGGTGTTCAAGGACGGCCGCCACGTGCGCACCATCGAGCGCCTGGCCGACATCACCCCCGACCAGCTGATCACCCTGATGGTCGGCCGCGATCTCGCCGACATCTACGACTACCGCCCGCGCGCGATCGGCGGCGGCTGCCTCAAGGTGGAGGGTCTGCTCGGCCAGGGCCTGCACCAGCCGGTGGGTTTCGAGGTCTGCCAGGGCGAAATCCTCGGCCTGTTCGGCCTGGTCGGCGCCGGTCGCACCGAGCTGCTGCGGCTGCTGGCGGGTCTGGAAAGGCACAAGGCCGGCAGCCTGAGTCTCAAGGGCGCCCCGGTCAGCCTCAGGTCGCCGCGTGACGCCATCGCCGCCGGCATCCTGCTCTGCCCGGAAGATCGCAAGAAGGAAGGCATCGTGCCCCTGGCCAGCGTGGCCGAGAACATCAACATCAGCGCCCGCGCCCATCACGCCAGCCTCGGCTGCCTGATCCAGGGCCGCTGGGAAAAGGCCAACGCCGAAAAGCAGATTCGCGCGCTGAACGTGAAGACGCCCCACGCCGGGCAGAAGATCAAGAATCTCTCCGGCGGCAACCAGCAGAAGGCCATCCTCGGTCGCTGGCTGTCGATGCCCATGCAGGTGCTCTTGCTCGACGAACCCACCCGCGGCATCGACGTGGGCGCCAAGTCGGAGATCTACGCCATCATCCATGACCTCGCCGCCCGCGGCATCGCCGTGGTGGTGGTGTCCAGCGACCTGATGGAAGTCATGGGCGTGGCCGATCGCATCCTGGTGATGAGCGAAGGCGCCATCACCGGCGAGGTGGCCCGCGCCGACTTCAACGACGAGCGCCTGCTGCAGCTCGCCCTGCCCCGTACCCGCGCCTGAACGGCCTCAGCGGCCTGAAAACAATAAAGAGGTCCTATCCATGTCCGCCCAACCCCACAGCCTGACCCCGCCGCGCCGCGGCTTCGACATGCGTCGCTTCCTCGACGACTGGGCCATGATGCTGGCCGCCGTCGTCATCTTCACCCTCTGCGCGCTGTTCGTGCAGAACTTCCTCTCGCCGCTGAACATGCGCGGCCTGGGCCTGGCGATCTCCACCGTGGGCATCGCCGCCTGCACCATGCTGTTCTGCCTGGCCTCCGGCCACTTCGACCTCTCGGTGGGTTCGGTCATCGCCTGTGCCGGGGTGGTCGCCGCGGTGGTGATGCGCGAGTTCGACAGCGTCTTTCTCGGCGTCGCCGCCGCCCTGGCCATGGGCCTGGTGGTCGGCCTGATCAACGGCCTGGTGATCGCCAAGCTGAAGATCAACGCCCTGATCACCACGCTCGCGACGATGCAGATCGTGCGCGGCCTGGGCTACATCTTCTCCGACGGCAAGGCCGTGGGCGTGTCCCAGGAGCAGTTCTTCGTGTTCGGCAACGGCCAGCTGTTCGGCCTGCCGGTGCCCATCGTCATCACCCTGCTGTGCATCCTGTTCTTTGGCTGGCTGCTCAACTACACCACCTTCGGCCGCAATACCATGGCCATCGGTGGCAACGAGGAAGCGGCACTGCTGGCCGGCGTCCACGTCGATCGCACCAAGATCATCATCTTCGCCATGCACGGGGTGATCGGCGCCCTGGCCGGCGTGGTGCTGGCCTCGCGCATGACCTCCGGCCAGCCGATGATCGGCCAGGGCTTCGAACTCACGGTGATCTCCGCCTGCGTGCTGGGCGGCGTCTCCCTGGCCGGCGGCATCGGCATGATCCGCCACGTGATCGCCGGCGTGCTGATCCTGGCGATCATCGAGAACGCCATGAACCTGAAGAACATCGACACCTTCTACCAGTACGTCATCCGCGGAACCATCCTGCTGCTGGCCGTGGTCATCGACCGCTTCAAGCAGCGCTAAACCCAGACTCTGCCCTCCCCCGCGGCGCCACGGGCGCCGTGCCGGGGACCGCTTTGCCCGTGAAATGCCCGAGGACAAAACAATGACCACGCCCAAACGCCCGCTCCGCTCCGCCCAGTGGTTTGGCAGCAACGACAAGAACGGCTTCATGTACCGGAGCTGGATGAAGAACCAGGGCATCCCGGACCACGAATTCCAGGGCAAGCCCGTCATCGGCATCTGCAACACCTGGTCCGAGCTGACCCCGTGCAACGCCCACTTCCGCAAGATCGCCGAACACGTCAAGCGCGGCATCTACGAAGCCGGCGGCTTCCCGGTGGAATTCCCGGTGTTCTCCAACGGCGAATCCAACCTCAGACCCACCGCCATGCTGACCCGCAACCTGGCCAGCATGGACGTCGAAGAAGCCATCCGCGGCAACCCGGTCGACGCCGTGGTGCTGCTCACCGGCTGTGACAAGACCACGCCGGCGCTGCTGATGGGCGCCGCCAGCTGCGACGTGCCGGCCATCGTCGTCACCGGCGGCCCCATGCTCAACGGCAAGCACCACGGCCGCGACATCGGCGCCGGCACCATCGTCTGGCAGATGCACGAGGCCTACAAGGCAGGCGCCATCGACCTCAACGAATTCCTCTCCGCCGAAGCCGGGATGTCGCGTTCGGCCGGTACCTGCAACACCATGGGTACCGCCTCCACCATGGCCTGCATGGCCGAAGCCCTGGGCACCTCGCTGCCGCACAACGCCGCCATTCCGGCGGTGGATTCGCGTCGCTACGTGCTGGCGCACCTGTCCGGCATGCGCATCGTCGAGATGGTGGAAGAAGACCTGCGGCTGTCGAAGATCCTCACCAAGGAAGCCTTCGAGAACGCCATCCGCGTCAACGCCGCCATCGGCGGTTCCACCAACGCGGTGATCCACCTCAAGGCCATCGCCGGGCGCATCGGCGTGGACCTGGAGCTGGACGACTGGACCCGGGTCGGCCGCGGCACCCCCACCATCGTCGACCTGCAGCCCTCCGGGCGCTTCCTGATGGAAGAGTTCTACTATGCCGGCGGCCTGCCGGCGGTGATCCGCCGCATGGGCGAAGCCAACCTGCTGCCCCATCCCGAGGCCCTGACCGCCAACGGCAAGAGCCTCTGGGCCAACTGCGCCGAGGCGCCCATCTACGGCGACGACGAGGTCATCCGCGCCCTGGACAACCCGCTGCGCGCCGACGGTGGCATCTGCGTATTGCGCGGCAATCTGGCGCCCAAGGGCGCGGTGCTCAAGCCCTCGGCCGCGACGCCGGCGCTCATGCAGCATCGTGGTCGCGCGGTGGTGTTCGAGAACCTGGAAGACTACAAGGCACGCATCGTCGATCCGGACCTGGACATCGACGAGACCTGCGTGATGGTGCTGAAGAACTGCGGACCCAAGGGTTATCCGGGCATGGCCGAGGTGGGCAACATGGGCCTGCCGGCCAAGCTGCTGGCCAAGGGCATCACCGACATGGTGCGCATCTCCGACGCCCGCATGAGCGGCACCGCCTACGGCACCGTGGTGCTGCACGTGGCACCCGAGGCCTCGGCCGGCGGCCCGCTGGCGGTGGTCCGCGAAGGCGACATGATCGAACTGGACTGCGCTTCCGGTCGCCTGCATCTGGATATCCCCGACGAGGAACTGGCCGCGCGCCTGGCCGACTGGCAACCGCCGGCCGATCAGCTGCTGGCTGGCGGTTATCGCCGCCTCTACGTCAACCACGTGCTGCAGGCGGACGAAGGCTGCGACTTCGACTTCCTGGTCGGCTGCCGCGGCGCCGAGGTGCCCCGCCACTCGCATTGATTGGACGCTCCACCGTTGGGCTTCGCTGCGCTCAACCCAACCTACGAGGCTCTGCAGGTTGGGTTGAGCGTAGCGAAGCCCAACAACCCGCAACCTCCGCTGTTCCCTGTACAACAACAAACCGAAAAGGTGGTCGAGATGAAACGCACGTTAGCCCTCACCGGACTTGGACTGTCACTCATGATCAGCACCCTTACCGCCCATGCGGCCGGCCTCAGCAGCCAGCAGTCGAGCTTTGGCAAGCTGCCCGATGGCACTCCCATCGAGAAGTTCGTCCTGACCAACAGCCACGGCATGCAGGCCACCGTCATCACCTACGGCGGCGTGCTGCAGGCGCTCAAGGTGCCCGACCGCAAGGGCCACAGCGAAGACGTGGTACTGGGCTTCGATGACGTCCAGGGCTATCTCGACAACCCCACGGTATTCTTTGGCGCCACCATCGGCCGCTTCGGCAACCGCATCGCCGACGGTCGTTTCAGCCTCGACGGCAAGAGCTACCAGATCCCCCAGAACGACAAGACCAACGCCCTGCACGGCGGCCCCCAGGGCTTCAACACCAAGGTGTGGAAGGCCGAGCCGGCCAAGGGCGACGGCTGGGTCGGCGTGACCCTGAGCTATGTCTCGCCCGATGGCGAGATGGGCTTTCCCGGCACCCTGACCACCCAGGTGACCTACCAGCTGGACGAGCACAACCAGCTGACCCTGAAGTACCGCGCCACCACCGACAAGCCGACGGTGCTCAACCTGACCAACCACAGCTACTTCAACCTGGCGGGCGCCGGCAGTGGCACCGTGCTCAAGCAGGTGGCGATGCTCAATGCCGACAAGTACACCCCGGTGACCGCCAAGCTGATCCCCACCGGCGAATTGCCGCCCGTGGCCGGCACGCCCCTGGACTTCCGCAAGCCCACCGCCATCGGCAAGCACATCGCCGACGACAACCAGCAACTGAAGTACGCCGAACCCAAGCAGGGTGGCTATGACTTCAACTGGGTACTCAATACCGCTGGCGATCTGCAGAAGGCCGCCGCCGTGGTGACCGATCCGAGTTCCGGCCGCACCCTGACCCTCTACACCACCGAGCCGGGCGTGCAGTTCTATACCGGCAACTTCCTGGAAGGAAACATCAAGGGCAAGGCCGGCAAGACCTACGGCCACTGGGGTGCCTTCACCCTGGAAACCCAGCACTACCCGGATGCACCCAACCAGCCGAACTTCCCCACCACCCGCCTGGATCCCGGCCAGACCTACACCCAGACGACGATCTTCAAGTTCGCCGGCAAGTAGGGCTTTCTCCGATTCAGGCAAAGGCCGCTCCCAGGAGCGGCCTTTGCTTTGGTGATCCCCTCACCCCAACCCTCTCCCGGAGAGATAGGGGACAGGAACGGAGCGCCTCTCGATCCCGTGCTCCGTAGCGTGGAAAACGGCGCAGCCTTTTCCACCGTCCTGCCACTCACCCTCCCACCGCCCAATAAAAAACCCGGCGTCTCGCGACGCCGGGTCTCTCACCACCTCAAAGCACTACGATCAGATCGCAGCCTTGGTGTTCTCGCCGTTCACCAGACGCTGGATACCCAGCGGATTGGCGTTCTGCAGGGCTTCCGGGAGGAAGGCGTCCGGGTAATTCTGGTAGCACACCGGGCGCAGGAAGCGGTCGATGGCCAGGGTGCCGACCGAGGTGCCGCGGGCATCGGAGGTCGCCGGATAGGGACCGCCGTGGACCATGGCGTCACAGACTTCCACGCCGGTGGGATAGCCGTTGAGCAACAGGCGCCCGGCTTTCTGCTCCAGCAGGCCGATGATGGCCTCGAAGCGTTGCAGATCGGCCGGCTCGGCCAGCAGGGTGGCGGTCAGCTGGCCGTGCAGGCCTTGCAGCGCCTGGTGCAGCTGGGCTTCGTCAGCCACCTCGACCACCACGGTGGTGGGACCGAAGACTTCTTCCTGCAGCAATTCGTCGTTTTCCAGCAGCAGGCTCACGTCAGCCTTGAACAGCTGCGGACGCGCCTGGTTGCCTTCCTGGCTGGCACCGGCCAGGTGCTGCACGCCGGAATGGGCCAGCAGCGCCGCGACGCCCTTCTCGTAGCTCTTCAGGGTGCCCGGATTGAGCATGGTCTGGGGCGCCTGCTCGTTCATGGCACCGGCCAGGCGCTCGAGGAAGCTGCTGAACTCGGGCGAACGCACGCCGATGACCAGCCCCGGGTTGGTGCAGAACTGACCGCAACCCAGGACCACGGAAGCCGCGAGTTCGCCGCTGATGGCGTCACCACGGGCCTTAAGCGCCTCGGGCAGGACCACCACCGGGTTGATGCTGGACATCTCGGCGAACACCGGGATCGGCTGCGGACGGGCCGCGGCCATGTCGCACAGGGCGCGACCGCCGCGCAGCGAGCCAGTGAAGCCCACTGCCTGGATGGCCGGGTGCTTGACCAGCTGCTCACCGACGCCACCGCCATAGATCATGTTGAACACGCCCTTGGGCATGCCGGTCTTCTTGGCGGCGCGCAGGATGGCGTCGGCCACGTATTCGGCGGTGACCATATGGCCGCTGTGGGCCTTGAACACCACCGGGCAACCGGCGGCCAGGGCCGCGGCGGTATCGCCACCGGCGGTGGAGAAGGCCAGCGGGAAGTTGCTGGCGCCGAACACGGCCACCGGACCCAGGCCAATGCGGTACTGGCGCAGGTCAGGACGCGGCAGTGGCTTGCGCTCGGGCAGCGCGGTGTCGATGCGCGCACCGTGGAAGTCACCGCGGCGCAGCACCTTGGCGAACAGGCGCATCTGGCCGCTGGTACGGCCGCGCTCGCCCTGGATGCGGCCAGCCGGCAGCGCGGTTTCCTGGCAGACCAACTGGACGAAGTCGTCCCCCAGCGCATCCAGTTCGTCGGCGATGGCGTCGAGGAAGGTCGCGCGCTTTTCGGCGCTCAGCTTGCGGTACAGGGGCGCGGCCTGCTCGGCGGCGCGGGCGGCGGCATCGACCTCGGCCGTGGACGCCTGGAAGAATTCGTAGGGCAGCTTTTCGCCAGTTGTGGCATCGATGCTGTAGACCCGCACCTCGCCCTCGCCGCTGCGAGCGCCACCGATGTAGTTCTTGCCTTGGATCTGCATTGTTCTCGACTCCTTATACCTAGGGGTTCAGGGAAGACCACCCGCTGCGGGGAGGTCTTCGAAAGGGTGGCACGCTCGGTGTCCGAGCGGCCGGGCCAGCCTGTGCGAAACCCACTCTAGCATTCGCATAGTCAGCAGTCATCATACAACTATCAGAGCTGGCGGACCTGCCCGGGCTGGAAGGCGGCCGTGCCGGCCTTGACGCCATTGCTCAGCGGCTCGCCGAATTCCGGCACCGCGATCTCGAATCTGTCACCCGGCTCGACACGCACGCCATCGGCGAAGGACAGCGTCGCCGTGCCGAAGAAATGCACATGGACGTCGCCCGGCCGCAGGAACTGCGCGTACTTGAAGTGGTGGTACTCGAGGTTCTCCAGGCTGTGGCACATGTTGTCCTCGCCCGAGAGGAATTCCTTTTCCCAGACCACCTGCTCGCCACGACGGATCCGGCTGGTGCCCGCCAGATGGCGCGGCAGTTCACCGGTGCGCAGCGCCGGACCGAAGCTGCAGTAGCGTAGTTTGGAATGGGCCAGGTAGAGATAGTTCTTGCGTTCCATCACGTGGTCGGAGAATTCGTTGCCCACTGCGTAACCCAGGCGATAGGGCTTGCCGTCGTCGCCGATCACATAGAGACCGGTCAGTTCGGGCTCTTCACCGGCGTCCTCGGCGAATTCCGGCAGCGGGATGTCGGCACCGGGACGCACCAGAATGCCGCCGTCGCCTTTGTAGAACCATTCCGGCTGGGCACCGGCGCTACCCGCTGCGGGCCGACCGCCCTCCACGCCCCATTTGAACATGCGCATGGAGTCGGTCAGCTTGGCCTCCTCCTGGCTGTTCTGCTGGTGCATCTTGTCGCGGGTGGCGGCGCTGCCCAGGTGGGTCAGACCGGTCCCGGTGACCAGGCAGTGCGCGGGGTCCTCGTGGTCCAACGGCGGCAACAGGCGGCCGGCATCGAGCAGCTCGGCATAGGCCGGGCCGGGCTCCAGGCCCAGGGTCTGCACCTGAGATTCCAGCGAAACGCCGGCGCGGATGGCCTGTAGCGCCAGGGTCCGGGTGCTTGTCGCGCCCCGGACCTGCTGGACTTCGCCGCGCTCGACCACGCCGACGCGGTGCTGGCCCTGTTGGTCTTCGAACTGAATCAGGTGCATGGCATTCTCCTTGTTGGTTATCGCCTGAGGAAGACTTTACTCGGCGCTACGGGGCCTGCCTAATGAGAGCTCCCTATCCCGTGATAACCAACGGTTATTCCCATGCTGCCATCCCTGGGCTCCATCGCCTCCCGTCTGCGCCTGCGGCAACTGCGCCTGCTGATCGCCCTCGACGAGGAAGGCTCGCTGCACAAGGCCGCCGAGCGCATCGCCATCTCCCAGCCCGGCGCCACCAAGGCCCTGCACGAGATCGAGAGCACCCTGGGCGCCACCCTCTTCCTGCGCACCCACCAGGGCCTGCAGCCCAATGACCTGGGCCGTTGCGTGATCCGCTATGCGCGGCTGATCGAGAGCGACCTCGCCCATCTGCGCGAAGAGATGCTCGGCATTCTCCAGGGTGAAGGGGGCCGGCTGGCGGTGGGGGTGATCATGGGCGCCGTGCCGCGCCTGATCGCCGCGGTGTCACGCCTGGGTGCGGCGCAACCCCAGCTGGGGATCGAGATCATCGAGGACACCAGCGTGCGCCTGCTCGACCTGCTCGACGCCGGCCGCATCGAAGTGGCCATCTGCCGCAGCAGCGTCAGCCGCCGGCCGGATGCCTATGACTGCCTGGAGGTGCGCGAAGAGCGACTGGAGATCGTCTGCCATCCCCGCCATCCACTGGCGGAGTCCGAGACGCTGGGCCTGGCCGAGCTGGTCGACAGTCGCTGGATCGTCTATCCGGCCAACCTGCCCATGCGCCTGACCCTGGAGCGGGAATTTCGCGCGGCGGAACTGGAGTTTCCCCGCTATCCGGTGGAAACCTCCTCAACCTTCACCCTGCTCGGCCTGCTGCAGGAAGACGCCAACCAGGTGGCCATGCTGCCCAGCGACATCGCCCAGTTCGGCGAAAGACACGGCTTGCTGCGCCGCCTGCCGGTGGTCCAGCGCACCCGCAACGAGCCCTATTCGATCCTGGTCCGCCAGGGCGCGGGCTTGTCGGCAGCCGCGCAGCTGCTGCTGGAGCAGTGGCGGTTGGCGGGGTAGCTCGTAGGTTGGGCTGAGACGGCTCCGGCGTCGAAGCCTAACAGAGCCGGCGCCGAGGCAAGCGCCGTTGGGCTTCGCTACGCTCAACCCAACCTACGGCAGCCAGCAGGAGCGGCCGAGATAACCGGGCTGCCTCAATACGTCGGCAGCGTCACCCCGTGGAACAGGGTCTCCAGCTCCTGCCGGGAAGGCGTCTGCATGGCCTCGGTGAGGACATCGCGGGTCAGGTGCGGCGCGAAGCGGCCGATGAAATCGCACATGAAGCCGCGCAGGAAGGTGCCGCGGCGCAGACCGATCTTGGTCACGCTGGCCTCGAAGAGGTGGCTGGCGTCCAGGCAGACCAGATCGGCATCGGCTTTGTGATCCACCGCCATGTCGGCGACGATGCCCACGCCCAGGCCGAGGCGGACATAGGTCTTGATGACGTCGGCGTCCGCCGCGGTCAGCACCACGTTGGGCGCCAGGCCCTGGCGGGCAAACGCCTCGTCGAGCTTGGAGCGGCCGGTGAAACCGAACACGTAGGTCACCAGTGGCTGTTCCGCCAGATGCTCCAGGGTCAGGTGCTCCACCTTGGCCAGGGGGTGGCCCTGGGGCACGATGACGCAGCGGTTCCAACGATAGCAGGGCATCATCACCAGGTCGTTGAAGCGCTCCAGACCCTCGGTGGCGATGGCGAAGTCGACGGTGCCATCGGCGGCCATCTCGGCGATCTGGGTCGGCGAGCCCTGGTGCATGTGCAGGGCCACGTCCGGATACTGCTTGATGAATTCGCTGATCACGTCCGGCAGCGCATAGCGCGCCTGGGTGTGAGTGGTGGCGATGGACAGGGTGCCCTTGCGCTCGTTGGAGAACTCCTGGGCGATCTGCTTGATGCTCTCGCACTTGCGCAGGATCTCGCCGGCGGTCTGGATGATGCGTTCGCCAGCTGGCGTCACCCGGGTCAGGTGCTTGCCGCTGCGGGCAAAGACCTCGACGCCCAGCTCGTCCTCGAGCAGGCGGATCTGCTTGCTGATGCCGGGCTGCGAGGTATAGAGACTCTGGGCCGTGGCGGATACGTTCAGATCGTGGTGGGCGACTTCCCAGATATATCTCAACTGTTGCAGCTTCATGCCGGCTCCTCGCTGACCCCGTGCGCAAGCATATAACAGTAATGCAGCCCTTAAGCTTTTTCTAGACCGAAATCGAATTAAGTCGCGGAGGAGTAAGGCTGACGCTTACGGATCAGCCCTGCCGCAGCGGCACCAGGTACACCGGGATGCGCGCGGTCTGTAGCAGACGACTGGCGGTACGCCCCAGGGGCGTCACCTGGGCGTCGCCCTGGCTGCGACTGCCGATCACCAGCAGATCCGCGGCGAATTCCTGGGCCTGCTTGAGGATGGCCGCCGGCGGATCGCCCTGCACCACCCGCACGGCACGCACCAAGCCCACGGTCGCCGGGGTTTCCAGCAGGTCCTCGCGCAGGGATTCAAACACCTGCTGCTCGATGGTCTCCAGCACCAGATCCAGACCGCCATTGCGCAGGCGGCCCAGGGACTCACCGTCCAGATGCTGCTGCAACAGGGTAGACGCCAGCAGGCCGAGCGGCTCCACCACATGGACGACGTACAGCTGGGCCTGATGGATACGGGCGAGATTCAAGGCGTGCTGAAAGACATAGGACGAACACAGGCCCAGGTCCGTGGCATAGAGCAGAGAGCGGATCACGATTCCTCCTGGCCAGATCAGCCGACCTGACCGGTGCAACGCGGGATAGCCCTTTCCAGCGTAGCAGGAGAAAAACAATTGCGCTGCGAACCGCGCGTTAGAGCCCTTTCAGGGCAGCTCCTCGGGCTCGCGGGCATCGGTGGCCAGGATCGCCGCCGCCAGCGCCGATTCGCGTAGCGGCGCCTGCACCGGGCCGAGCAGTTCACCGTCCCTGACCAAGAACAGCGCCGGCAGATGAAAGACGCCATAGCGCTGCACCAGACCGCCGCTGCGCTCGGCATCCACCCAGTACAGCCGCTCGACCGGCAGCCTCGCCGCAGGCAGCACCTGGCGCGCCAGCCGGCAGGTGGCGCAGCCGACACTGGTGAAGATCAGCAGCGAGCGGCCTGGCGCCGCCAGCAGGACGGCATCCGCCGTCCCATCGTCCAATTCCATCGCGTCCTCGTCTCGATCATCGCCAAAGCGCGCCCTCGGGCGGGCGGATAGCGTCATGGCCATTGTGAGCGGGCGGGACACGCGTTAAGGTGCCCCACCCTCTCCACCGTATTTTGCCTGCACGGGCCCCGACCTGTCGCAGCGCCGTGACCGACGAGTAGCACCATGGCCGCACAGCCCCGCCTTAACGACCTCAACATCGAAGCCAACGAGCCGCTCATCACGCCCGAGCAGCTCAAGCAGGAGATCCCGCTCAGCGATCTCGCCGCCGACACCGTCGCCCAGGGCCGCCAGGTCATCCGCGATATCCTCGACGGCAAGGACCACCGCCTGTTCGTGGTGATCGGCCCCTGCTCGATCCATGACATCAAGGCCGCTCACGAATACGCCGAGCGCCTCAAGGTGCTGGCCGCCCAGGTCAGCGACAGCCTCTATCTGGTCATGCGCGTCTATTTCGAGAAGCCCCGCACCACCGTTGGCTGGAAGGGCCTGATCAACGATCCCTACCTGGACGATTCCTTCAAGATCCAGGACGGCCTGCACATCGGTCGCCAGCTGCTGCTGGACCTGGCGGAAATGGGCCTGCCCACCGCCACCGAGGCACTGGACCCCATCTCCCCCCAGTACCTGCAGGACCTGATCAGCTGGTCGGCGATCGGTGCCCGTACCACCGAATCCCAGACCCACCGGGAAATGGCGTCGGGCCTCTCCTCCGCGGTCGGCTTCAAGAACGGCACCGATGGCAGCCTGACCGTCGCCATCAATGCCCTGCAGTCGGTCTCCAGTCCGCACCGCTTCCTGGGTATCGACCAGCGCGGCCAGGTATCGGTGGTGATGACCAAGGGCAATGCCTATGGTCACGTAGTCCTGCGCGGCGGCAACGGCAAGCCCAACTACGACTCGGTCAGCGTCACCCTCTGCGAGCAGGCGCTGGTCAAGGCCAAGGTCAAGCCGAACATCATGGTCGACTGCAGCCACGCCAACTCCAACAAGGATGCCGCCCTGCAGCCGCTGGTGATGGACAACGTCGCCAACCAGATCGTCGAAGGCAACAACTCCATCGTCGGCCTGATGGTGGAAAGCCACCTGGGCTTCGGCAGCCAGCCGATTCCGGCGGATCTGTCGCAGCTGGAGTACGGCGTCTCGGTGACCGACGCCTGCATCGACTGGGCCATGACCGAGAAGAGCATTCTCGACATGCACCGCAAGCTCAAGGCCGTGCTGCCGCGCCGCGCGCGCAGCTGATCCAGCAGCGGATACGAAAACGCCGGGCTCAGCCCGGCGTTTTTCATGGTGCGGCCGTTCAGGCCAGCGGCGTCACCTGGCCACGACGCTCCAGGTAGTGCTCCACATAGGAACAGGAGGGAATGACGCTGTAGCCGCGGCTCTCGGCGTAGTTCAAGGCGTGCTCGGTCAGCCGTGCCGCCAGGCCGCGCCCACGCAGGGCGTCGGGGACGAAGGTGCGATAGAAATCCATCGTCTGCTTGCCCAGATCCATGTAGGCGAGATAGGCGCGTTGACCGTCGACAGAAAGGTGGAATTGATGATTGGCCTCATCGTGTTCCACGTGCAGGGATTCGTTCATGACTACTCCTTGGCGGTTTGGCTCCGCCTTATCCATTGTTATCGATGATACCCGAAGACGAGAA
Source organism: Pseudomonas sp. AS2.8 (assembly GCF_014190935.1). NCBI lineage: Bacteria > Pseudomonadati > Pseudomonadota > Gammaproteobacteria > Pseudomonadales > Pseudomonadaceae > Pseudomonas > Pseudomonas sp. AS2.8. The sequence goes on along the minus strand of NZ_JACHVV010000001.1, from coordinate 281,264 downwards.
CGCACCCTTCCTGTGCGGGACTGAGCCACAGCGCGTCAGACCCCTCCGGAACAAGCAGGTTCTGACCAGCCGTCGCACCGAGAAATCACACTATATCAGGGCCGCCCGCGCGGGAGCAGGCGCGGCTTTGACCTTGACAACTTCCGGTCATCCTCTAACGTTTTGAAACGTTCGTGGCTTTCAGCCATCCAAGCAGTTGCTGGTGCCGGGTGCAGGCATTCGGGGACGAACACGGGGAGCAGAGAGGAATTTCCGTAAAAAATCCCTCTTCAACGGGTTCGCTCAGTTTACTTACGACCGGTAATGAGTAGTATGTAGCCGCAATTTTCCACCTGGGAAATTGATCTTAAAACAGGATGTCTACCTCAAGGGGTTTACGATGAACAACGCTCTGAAATTCGCCGCCCTGGCTCTGGCCGCTGCTCTGGCCACTGGTTGCAGCACCGCTAACAAGGAAAGCGAAGCTCGCCTGACCGCTACCGAAGACGCCGCTGCCCGCGCTCAGGCTCGTGCTGACGAAGCCTACCGTCACGCTGACGAGGCCCTGGCCGCCGCTCAGAAAGCTCAGCAGACCGCTGACGAAGCCAACGAGCGCGCCCTGCGTATGCTGGAAAAAGCCAGCCGCAAGTAAGCGCCTCGGCTGGAAAGGCGAGTGGCAACAGTCGCCTTTCCCGGAGCAAACAAAAAGCCCGCCATCTCAGATGGCGGGCTTTTTGTTTGTCTGGCCGGCCGAGCGCGCTCGGCCGGTCGCGATCACAGGGCTTTGGCGGGCGCCTTGGCCACCGTGCCGGTAACCATCCCGGCGGGCAGGTCGGCGATCTCCACCGGCAGGCCGTCCTGGCCCTGGACCACGTCACGCACCGTGTTCCAGTTCACCGCGCTGTTGGCCTGCAGCAGGTCGTCACGCTTGATCAGCGCATTGACCACCGCGGCCTGACGATCGATGTCGGTCGGATCGCCCTTCACGCTGACCGGCTGGTGCGCCTCCAGGTAGAGCTTGCCCTGGCTCACGCCGAACTTGTAGGGCTCGTCGAGGATGCGCACCGGGGTCCCTACCGGCAGCATGCCGACCAGTTCGGTGACATTGAAGTTGTACATGCGGAAGCAGCCATGGCTGACCTGCATGCCGATGCCGAACTTCTTGTCCGAACCGTGGATGAGATAGCCCGGCAGGGTCAGGCGGATCTTGTAGGGGCCGAGGGGATTGTCCGGACCGGGCGGCACCACCTTGGGCAGCGGATCGCCTTCGGCGGCGTGCTCGGCACGCACCGACTCCGGCGGATACCAGGACGGATCCTTGATCTTGTCCACCACCTTGGTCACGCCGATGGGCGAACCCCAGCCTTCGCGGCCGATGCCCAGCGGGTAGGTGAACACCGTGTGACCACCCTTGGGGTAGTAGTACATGCGGTATTCGGCGATGTTGATGACGATGCCTTCGCGCGGGCCGGGCGGCAGGATGAAGCGCGTGGGCAGCACGATCTCGGTGCCGGCGCCCGGCAACCAGGCATCGACGCCCGGGTTGGCGGCCACCATCTCGGTGTAGCCCAGATCGTACTTCTGGCCGAGATCGGCAAAGGTGTCTTCGTAGGCGGCCTTGATGACCTGAACCTCGCCGACCACGTCTTCACCGGGTGGCGGCAGGGGCAACTCCAGTGCCTGCGCCGTACCCGCGCTCAACAGACCAAACAGCGAGAGGGAACCGACCAGGGTCGAAACGCGCGCGGGCATGGGATGAATCCTTGCAAGAAGCAAAAAGGTGACGGCGCGAATTGTACACGCCTCGATCGGCGTCCGGCAGGGCCTCAAAAGACCTGTAACGGATTGGGCAAACCCCGTTTGGCGCCCTGCAGCCGCTGCATGCAGGCCGGGCAGAGGGTCTTGAGGCCCAGTGCCCGGCGATTCAGCGCATGCATCCGGGGCCGTGCCGGCAGCAGGGTGCCGCACAGGGTCCGGTCGGTCGGCGAGCCCAGCTCCAGCTGCCGGGCGACGATATGGACCCGACCCTCGCGGCAGGCGAACAGGTCGAGCTGGGCATCGGGCTGGATCAGCTGATAGCCGTGCATGGACCGGGAAAGGCGGGACATCGGGATACTCCAGGGGCGGATCCGCCGGGCGGTAGATTGGCCGGACCGGCGGGGCGCGCAACCTTAGCGGAAAGCCCCGCCGGGGAAAAGTCCGACGTTCAGTCGCGCAGCAGCGGCTGCAACTGGGGCCAGGCGTTGTCCAGCAGGCGTTGCTGGGCATTGGCCTGGGGGTGGATGCCGTCCGCCTGCATATAGGCCGGATCGCCGCCTACCCCTTCGAGCAGGAAGGGCACCAGGGCCACCTGCTGGGCCTTGGCCACGTCGGTATAGACCTGGGCGAAGCCGTCGGTATAGCGCGGTCCGTAGTTGGGCGGCAGGCGCATGCCCAGCAGCAGGACGCGCGCGCCCCTGGCCTTGGCCTGTTCCACCAGGGCGGTGAGGTTGCGCTCGAACTGGGCCAGCGGCTGGCCACGCAGACCGTCGTTGCCACCCAGTTCGATGGCCACCACCGCCGGTTGATGATCAGCCAGCAACCGCGGCAGTCGCGCCAGGCCGCCAGCGGTGGTGTCGCCGCTGATGGAGGCATTCACCACCTGATAGTCGAGCCGCTGCGCCTGCAGGCGCCGCTCCAGCAGGCGCACCCAGCCCTGGCCTTCGGCGAGGCCGTAGCCGGCACTGATACTGTCGCCCACCACCAGCAGGGTGCGCGCCATGGCCAGCGGCGTCAGGGTCAGACAGAGCACGGCCAGCAGCCAGGCAATGCCTTGGCGCAAAGGCGCACTGGACTTCGTCCGGCTTTTTGACTCTAACTCGCCACAGCCGCCCGCGTGCGGGCCCTTCGAATACGGCATCGGAAACCTCATGAGCGAAGTCATACTGCTGGCACGCGACCTTAGCAAGGTCGTCACGGGCGCGGAAGGCGCGCTGCCGATCCTCCAGGCGCTGGATCTGCAATTGCACGCCGGCGACAGTTTGGCCATCGTCGGCAGCTCGGGTTCCGGCAAGTCCACCCTGCTCGGCCTGCTGGCCGGTCTCGACCTGCCCAGCGGCGGCGAGGTCCATCTCGCCGGTCAGCGCCTGGACACCCTCGATGAAGACGCCCGCGCCCGCCTGCGCGCGGAACGGGTGGGCTTCGTCTTCCAGTCCTTCCAGCTGCTGGACAGCCTCACGGCGCTGGAAAACGTCATGCTGCCGCTGGAACTTGAGGGCGTGCGCCAGGCCCGGGAACAGGCGGTGGCCCTGCTGGAACGGGTCGGCCTGGGCGAACGGCTGCGTCACTATCCGCGCCAGCTCTCCGGTGGCGAGCAGCAGCGGGTGGCCCTGGCGCGCGCCTTCGCGCCGCGCCCCAGCATCCTCTTCGCCGACGAACCCACCGGCAATCTCGACAGCCGCACCGGCGCCCATATCAGTGATCTGCTGTTCGAACTCAATCGCGAGCGGGGCACGACGCTGGTGCTGGTGACCCATGACGAGCGCCTGGCCGCGCGCTGCGCCCGCCAATTGCGCCTGGAAGGCGGTCGGCAGGTCGCGGCATGAGGCGCACCGGCCTGCCCTTCGCCCGATTGTTCGGCCTGGCCTGGCGCCAGAGTCTGAGAGAACTCCGCGCCGGCGAGATCCGCATGCTCTGCCTGGCGCTGGTGGTGGCGGTCGCCGCCAGCGTCGCCATTGGCTACTTCACCGCCCGCCTGGGCGCGGGCATGGAAAATCGCGCCAGCGAATTTCTCGCCGCCGACCTGGTGCTGCTGGGCAGCGAACCGCCCCGCCCGGAACAGGTGGACGCCGGCCTGCAGCGGGGCCTCGAACACAGCCGCTCGCTCAATTTCAGCACCATGGCCGCGGGTGCCGAGGCCCTGCAGCTGGCCAGCGTCAAGGCGGTCCAGGCCAATTTTCCCCTGCGCGGCGAGGTGCGCAGCGCCGCGGTACCGGACGGTCCCGAGCAACCGGGCGGCGCTCCGGCACCCGGGGAGGCCTGGGTCGAGCCGCGCCTGCTGCTGGCGCTGGATGCCAAGGTGGGTGATCGCCTGGACATCGGCCGCAAGGCCCTCACCATCACCCGGGTGCTCACCTACGAACCGGATCGGGCGGGTGACTTCTACAGCCTGACGCCGCGGGTGCTGATCAATCTCGACGACGTGGCCGCCACCGGGGTCATCCAGCCCGGCAGCCGGGTGCGCTATCGCGAACTCTGGCGCGGCGAACCCCAGGCGCTGGCCGCCTATCGCCAGGCCCTCACCCCGACCCTGGCCGCCAACCAGCGCTTCGAAGGGCCGGGCGATGGCAATCGCCAGCTGGGCAATGCCCTGGAGCGCGCCCAGCGCTACCTGGGGCTGGCCAGCCTGGTGGCGGTGGTGCTGGCCGGCGTGGCGGTGGCGCTGTCGGCCAACCGCTTCGCCGCGCGGCGCTTCGATGCCAGCGCCCTGTTGCGCTGCCTGGGCCTGACTCGGCGTGATGCCCTGGTGCTCTATGGCCTGCAACTGGGGCTGCTGGGGCTGGCGGCGAGTCTGCTCGGCGCCCTGCTCGGCTGGCTGGCGCAGCTGGTGCTGTTCGAGCTGCTGCACGGTCTCTTGCCGGCGCGCCTGCCGGCCGCCGGAATCGGTCCGGCGCTGGCCGGCATGGGCACCGGCCTGGTCGCCCTGGTCGGCTTCGCCCTGCCGCCGCTGGCCGCCCTGGGGCGGGTCCCGCCGCTGCGGGTGTTGCGCAGCGACCTGCAGCCGGTGCCCCTGCGCACCTGGCTGGTCTACGCCTGCGCCCTGCTCGCGCTGGGGCTGATCATGTGGCGACTGTCGCTGGACCTGCGCCTGACCCTGGCGCTGCTGGTGGGCGGCCTGGTCGCCGGGCTGCTGTTCGGCAGCCTGCTCTACCTGGCCCTGCGCGGCCTGCGCCGGGGCATGCAGGGTGCGCCCCTGGCCTGGCGGCTGGGGCTGGGTCAACTGCTCCGGCATCCCCTGGCAGCGGTAGGCCAGACCCTGGCCTTCGGCCTGATCCTGCTGGCCATGAGTCTGGTGGTGCTGCTGCGGGGCGAGTTGCTGGAACGCTGGCAGGCGCAATTGCCGGCCGAGGCGCCCAACCACTTCGCCCTCAATGTCCTGCCGGACGAGCGCCAGGCCTTCGCCACGGCGGTGGGCGCTCTCTCGCCCCACGCCAGTCCGCTCTACCCCATCGTGCAGGGGCGGCTGGTCAGCGTGAAGGGACATCCGGCCCAGGAAGGCCTGGAAGACGACTCCCGCGGTGGCCGTGCCACCCGGCGTGATCTCAACCTGACCTGGTCGGCTGGATTGCCGGACGGCAACCGCCTGGAAGCCGGTCAGTGGTGGGATGCGCTGCCCGCCGGCGAGCTGCCCGGCGTCTCCCTGGAAAGCGAGCTGGCGCGCAGCCTCGGCGTCGGCCTGGGCGACACCCTGGGCTTCGTCATCGGCGATCGCCAGATCGAGGCGCGAGTCACCAGCCTGCGGCAGGTCAGCTGGGACAACTTCCAGCCGAACTTCTTCGTGATCTTCGCCCCGGGCGCCCTGCAGGACGTGCCCTTCACCTACCTGGGCAGCTTCTACCTGCCGCCTGGACACGACCGCGAATTACTGGCCCTGGCCCGGCAATTCCCGGCGGTGACCCTGCTGCCCATCGATGCCCTGCTCGACCAGCTGCGCAGCATCCTGCGCCAGGTCAGTGTGGCGGTGGAGTTCGTGCTGCTGTTCGTGCTGGCCGCCGGCATCGCCGTGCTGCTGGCCGGCCTGCAGGCGACCCTCGACGAGCGCATCCGCCAGGGCGCCCTGCTGCGTGCCCTGGGTGCCCGGCGCGAGTTGCTGCAACGGGCGCGGCGCACCGAATTCATCCTGCTCGGCGGCGCCAGTGGCTTGCTCGCGGCGCTCGGTTGCGAGATCGTCAGCGCCCTGCTCTACCGGCTGGCCTTCGACCTGGACTGGCAACCGCATCCCTGGCTGCTGCTGCTGCCGGTGCTGGGCGCCCTGCTGGTCGGCACGGCGGGCCTGCTGGGCACGCGGCGGGCCCTCACCGCCAGTCCGTTACTGATCCTGAGAGAAAGCTGATCCATGAGTCGCTACCGTCCGCCGCGCACCGCCGGCACGCCCCTGATCACCGCCGCTGGCGAGGCCCGGTTGCGCGCCGAACTGCACGAACTGTGGAACGTGCGCCGGCCCCAGGTCACCCAGGCGGTGAGCGAGGCGGCCGCGCTGGGGGATCGCTCGGAAAACGCCGAGTACATCTACGGCAAGAAGATGCTGCGCGAGATCGACAGCCGGGTGCGTTTCCTGCGCAAGCGACTGGAGAATCTCAAGGTGATCCGCGAGCGGCCGGCCGATCCGGGCAAGGTCTATTTTGGCGCCTGGGTCACCCTGGAAGACGACGAGGGCGCCGAGAAGCGCTATCGCATCGTCGGTCCGGACGAACTGGACCTCCGGCAGAACCTCATCAGCATCGACTCGCCTCTGGCGCGAGCGCTGGTCGGCAAGGCGCTGGACGCGGAAGTCCGCCTGCAGACGCCGGCTGGCGAACAGCGCTGGTACATCGTCGAGATCGCCTATCCCGAAGAGTGACGACTAGCGGCGGCGGGTGATCACGCCTTGCCGCGCCACCCGGGTCAATTCCCGCACCAGGGATTCGAGACCGGCCTGGCCGGGCGATTGCACCACGGCGAAGTCGAAGCTGTCGTCGCCGAAGCCGCGCAGCTGCTCGGCCCGGTCGGCGAAGCGGATCTGCAGGGTACGGCTGTGCGGCCAGCGCCTGGGCCAGCCTTCGAGATAACGCAGCAGGGTGGGCTGATCGGGACCGCCGAGCAGGATGGCGGGATGACAGGCGAGCTTGCCCTGGGTTAGGGGAGTCAGGCGTAGCGGGAGCGGTAGCATGGACGAAATTCCGCCTCGTGGATCCAGCTGGGCGGTAGTACGAGGCCTGTTCCGTCCAGCGCTTTAGCGGTATTTGTAAGCGCCCCGCAAGTTGCTGTTTAAATCGGCGCAGGATCATCCTAGGGAGGGCCCGACCGCCCTGTCAAGCGGGCTTCAACCGTCTTCGCCTCGGGTCGCCCCGGCGCCGGTCGCCGCCACGGCCGGAGCTTCCAGGCGCGCCCGTTCACGACTGAAGGCCACCCGGTATTTGTTGACGCTGGCCACGTAGTTGACCACTCCGATACCCACCTCCTCGGCGGCGATGCGCTCGACCTGAAAGAACCAGCGATCGCCGTCCAGCCCCTGCTTGCGTGCCTTGGCCCGCAGCGCCTGGACGCGCTCCGGGCCAAGGTTGTAGGCCGCCAGCGTGAAGGCGCGGCGCTCGCGTTCGGCAAGCCGCGGACTGGAGAAGAACTCGCGGCGCAGGCGCGCCAGGTAGCGGGTGGCGGCCTTGACGTTGTCCTCGGCGGAATGCAGGTTGCGCACCCCGACGCTGCGCGCCGCCCGCGGGGTGATCTGCAGCAGCCCCGCGGCGCGGCCGGCACCGAGCGCATGGGGATCGAGGCCGGATTCCTTGTAGGCCATGGCGGCCAGGGTCAGCCAGTCGAAGTCGTAGGCCTTGGCATAGCGCTGCAGCAGCGGCCGCACCTGGGCCAGGCGCTTGCGGTCATGGGCCTGCAGCGGATCGCGCACCTGATAGCGGCGCGCATAGGCCTGGCGAAAGGCCTTGTCATCATCGCGCGCCTGGGGTGCCCGGGCGAAGGCCCGGATCCGCTCGGCGAGCTGATGCGCCGGGGCGCGCACGTACCAGAGCTGCGCCTGGTCATGGGCCACCACCACCCGATCGGCGACCCGCAGGCGCGGCAGCACCCGCGCCCAGCGATGCGCCAGGCCGGATTCGACGACGCTGAGCGGATAGATGCCGGCCTGGGTCAGCTCCAGGACGTCCTCCACCGCCAGGGTCGGATCGGCCCACTCGACCTGCACTGGCCGCAATCTGCGCTTTTCCAGCTGGACGTTGAGCCGTTCCAGGGCCGGGCCGGCGGCGCTGCCCTGGGGCAGCACCACCCGCCGCCCGGCCAGTTGTTCCAGATGGCGAGGCAGGCGCTGGCCGCGTCCGCCCACCACTACCAAACTGGTGGGCGCCGCCACCGACGCGGCGATCAGTGCCGAACGCGGCGGCGGCAGCAAGGTTTCGCCTGGCGCCACCAGATCGCCCTCGCCGCGCTGCAGCGCCGCCAGGAGGTCGTCCTTGGCCTTGGGCACAAAGACCAGGCGCAGCGGCCGGCCCCCGGGCTGCTGCCGCAGGTAGCGGGCGAAGGCCTCCAGGCGCCGATACTCGATGCCCAGGGCCTGGCCGTTCCATTCGCCGGAGCTGTGCCGACTCTGGTTGACCAGGACGCGCAATTCACCGGCACGCTCGATGGCGACCAGGTCGCGGGCCGCGACATGGCGCGGTGCTTCGGGTGGCAGGGCGCCGAGCCGCGCCTGGGCGGAACCGGCGAGCAGGCAGCCGAGGATGGCAAGGGTGAATCGAAACGGCATCCAGGACTCCTGACCTGGCCGGGACAGCGCCGAAAGCACCCGGACTACGGATAGAATGAAGGGACAAAGTCTGTAGAAGGTCCGCACCATGCAATTGATCGACATCGGCGTCAACCTCACCCACCCCAGTCTGCTCAAGCAGGTGGACGCGGTGATCGAGCGGGCCCAGGCCGCCGGTGTGATGCAACTGGTGCTGACCGGCACCACCCTCGAAGACAGCGAGAACGCCCTCAACCTCTGCCTGCGCCTGGATGCGGGTGAGGCCCTGTTCAGCACCGCGGGCGTCCATCCCCACGAAGCCTCGACCTGGGACGCGGCCGCCGCCAGGACCCTGCGCGACCTGGCCAGCCAGCCCAAGGTGCGGGCCCTGGGCGAATGCGGCCTGGACTTCAATCGCGACTTCACCCCGCGACCGCAGCAGGAGCGCTGCTTCGAGGAACAGCTGGCCCTGGCCGCCGAATTGCGCCGCCCGGTGTTTCTCCACGAGCGCGACGCCAGCGAGCGGATGCTGGCGATCCTGCGCGACTATCGCGACCACCTGCCGGCCGCGGTGGTGCATTGTTTCACCGGCGAACGCAAGGCGCTCTACGGCTACCTGGATCTCGACCTGCACCTGGGCATCACCGGCTGGATCTGCGACGAGCGCCGCGGCCTGCACCTGCACGAGCTGGTCGGGCAGATCCCGGTCGGCCGGCTGATGCTGGAAACCGATGCCCCCTACCTACTGCCGCGCACACTCAGACCCAAGCCGCGCCATGGCCATAACGAACCGGCCTTCCTGCCGGAGATCCTGCGCACCGTGGCGCGCCTGCGCAACGAAACGCCCGAGCAGACCGCCCTGCACACCACCGCCACCGCCCGCGCCTTCTTCGGGCTGCCGGAGATCGCCGCGCCAGAGAGGGTCGAGCCATTCGACTAAGACGCGGGTGTCGTTTCGCTAAAGTCAGACCCGTGCAAGCCGTTAACCTTTGGGCTTATCCCACGGCGTCAGACGTCTTCTCGCAGGACGTTGACGCCAGTCAAGATCCGGGTCGCGCCGGCCTGCCAGGCTATGCGGCCCCGCCGACTGGATACCCCCTATGTTTGCCTGGCTGCGCGATATTTCCCTCAAGTACAAATTCTGGGCGGTCAACGCCGTCGCCTTCTTCACCAGCCTGCTGCTGGTGCTGTTCGCCATGCAGCTGGAGGTCTCCGGCCGCGCCGAGCAGCTCAAGGCGGTCAAGGCCGTCGTGGGTGAGGCGGCCAGCAGGCTGAACGCCCCGACGTTCGGCGAGATCTTCATCGCCCGGGCGCCGGAATACGCCCTGGCCGTGGGCGTGCTGATGCTGGTGCTGCTGGTGGCCTCGCAGCTCCTGATCCGCTTCATCCTCGGCAATCTGCAACGCCTCAAGGACACCATGCTGCGGGTGGAGCGCGACGGCGACCTCACCGCCCGGGTCGAGGTGCGCGGACGCGACGAGGTCGGGCAGATGACCCAGGCCTTCAACGCCATGCAGGACAGCTACACCCGCGTCGTCGGTACCGTGGCCGCCAGCGCCTCGCGCCTGGACGAAGGCGCCGGACGTCTGGCCAGCGGCATGCAGGGCGTGCGTGGCGGCATGCACGATCAGCAGCACGAGACCGATCAGGCGGCCACCGCGATCAACGAGATGAGCGCCACCGTGCAGCAGATCGCCGAGCACGCCGCCGGCACCCGCGACCAGTCCCAGGAAGCCGATCGCCTGGCCGGCGCCGGCCAGCAGGCGGTGGAGCGCGTCAGCCATTCCATCGCCGACCTCTCCCAGGGCGTGCAGCAGACCGCGGTGATGATCCAGGAGCTGGCCGAGAACAGCGAGCGCATCACCAGCGTGGTCAACGTCATCCACGGCATCGCCGAGCAGACCAACCTGCTGGCGCTCAACGCCGCCATCGAGGCGGCCCGCGCCGGCGAGGCCGGCCGTGGCTTCGCCGTGGTGGCCGACGAGGTGCGCAACCTGGCCAAGCGCGTCCAGGGCTCCACCGACGAGATCACCCGCATGGTCGACGGCCTCCAGGCCGGTACCCGCGATGCCGTGGAATTCATGCGCGAGAGTTCGCTCAAGGCCGACGATTGCGTGGTCCAGGCCGGCGCCGCCGGACAGGCCCTCGCCGACATCACCGCCGCCGTGACCCTGATGCGCGACAGCAACACCCAGATCGCCGTGGCCGCGGAGCAGCAGGCGCAGGTGGCGGAAGAGATGAGCAGGTCGGTTGTAGGCATCCGCGATGTCACGGAAAGGACCATGCTGCTGACGCAGGAGTCGGCCAGCACCAGCACCGAACTGGCCGCCCTCGCAGGAACCCTGAATCAGGCGATCCGCCAGCTGCGCCTATAGCCTCCATAGCGAGAGCGCATTCGCGCGGTTGCCCGACAGGCGGCAAGATGCCCGCACGTTTTTGGAGAACCGCCATGCGCTCGGTCAGCACCCTCACTTCCGCCGTTCTGTTGCTGCTGGGTCTGGGCTGCATCGCTCAGGCCCTCGGCAACCCGCATCCGCAACCGCTGATCCTGGCGGCCATCGTCTGCCTGGTGGCCTTCGCCCTGCAGGAACCCGACGCCCTCCCCGCGCCTCAGTCGCTGCGCGCCTGACGCTCACGCAGCTGGCGTTTCAACGCTTTCAGCGCCTTCGATAGCGCCGCCGGATCCGCGGGTCGACCGGCATAGCGCTGCGCCTGGAATTCCGCCGAGAACGCCTTGATCGCCGCCTGTGCCGCCGGCAGCTCGGCCATGGCGCGCCCGGCGAAGCTGCCCGCCGCCTCGCCGTTTCGGCGCCTGACACCTTGTCGCGCCAGCAGGCGCTCGAACTGGCCGAAGCGCGTCAGCAGGGGATCCCGCGACCGCTGCCAGGGCTTGAGCACCAGCAGCGCCATCACCCCGAGCACGCCCAGCACCACCAGCGCCAACAGCAGCCCCAGACGTTGCAGCGAGCCCTCGCCGAGCAACCGCTTGAACAGTTCGCCCTGGGTGTCCTCCTGGTAGTTGAGCACCCAGCGCTGCCAGCCGTAGTTGAGGCGATCCCAGCCCAGGCGCAGGTCATTGAGCCAGGCCAGGTTGCGATAGCGATTGGCGGCGAAGGGATTGTCGGCGAGGAATTCATTGGCCGCGCCCTGGGCCGCCAGGGCCTCCTGCAGGCCACGCTCTATCCGCTCGGGCGCCACCTGGGCGGTGGGATCGACGCTGATCCAGCCGCGCCCCGGCAGCCAGTATTCCACCCAGGCGTGGGCATCGAATTGCTGCACCAGCAGATAGCCGCCCGCCGCGTTGAATTCACCACCCTGGTAGCCCGCCACCACCCGCGCCGGGATGCCCGCCACCCGCAGGGCAAAGGTCATGGCTCCGGCATAGTGGGCGCAGAAACCGCGACGGTTGTCGAAGAGAAAGGCGTCGATGGCATCGACAGTCGCCGTGGGCGGCTGCAGGGTATAGACGAAGGGCTGCTGGCGAAAATAGGCCAGGATCGCCTGGGCCAGGGCCTCGGGCGTCGAGGTCCGCGTCTTGAGCTGGGCCACCCAGGCACGGGTGCGCGGTTCGCCGCCACTGGGCAGCTGCAGCGCGCGACGCTGGCTGGAGGCGGACAGCCGCTCCGGCTCGCGGGTCGCCTGCGGCCAGCTGGATACCCGGTAGAGCAGCGCCTGGTCCACCGGGCGGCGGCGCTGCAGATGGAAGTCGCTGGCCAGGCGCACGTCGCGCTGGTCGCTGCGCGCCACGTCCAGGCCATAGAGCCACGGCCGACCGCTCGGCTCCATGACCACCTGATAATCCAGTTGGGGTCCGCCAGGCGTCCAGGCCGGTTCCGGACTCCAGGCCGTATCAGGATCCACCGACCAGCGCGCGCCATCGAAGCGCTCGTAGGTGGTGGCCCGCCAGTAGAGATCGCGCTGCGCCGGCCGGTCACCGACGAAGCTGACCCGGAACACCCGCTCGGCGGATTGCGAGAGCTGGGCGATCTCCCCCGGCGCCATGCTGTCGCCCAGTCCGGTGCGCGCCTGGTCGCCCGGTTGCGGCAGCGACCACAGCGGACCGATGCGCGGAAACACCAGGAACAGCAGCAGCATCAGCGGCACCGCCTGCAGCAGCAGGGTGCCGGCGACCTTCAGCGTCGCCAGCGGCCGACTGGCCAGGGTGCTCTGCTGCAGTCCGATCAGCGCCGCCACCAGGGCGGTCACCGGCAACAGGCTGTAGAGCGCGGCGAGCAGGCCGTCCTCGAACAGGTAGGCGATCACCACCGCGAAGAAACCCAGGTAGATCACCACCAGGGCATCGCGGCGACTGTGCATCTCGATCAGCTTGAGGGCAAAGGTCACCAGCAGCAGCACGGCACCGGCGTCCAGGCCGATGAAGGAGCCGCGCGACAACCAGATGCCGCCCATGGTCAGCAGCAGCAGGCCGCCCTTTTCGATCCGCGTCGGCGCCCGCACTCGCATGCGGAACAGCAGCACCCGCCAGCCGGCGCAAAAGGCCCAGAGCAGACCAACCCAGGGCGGCAGATGGGTGAGGTGCGGCAGGATCACCAGCGCCTGGGCCACCAGCAGCCAGATCAGGGCGATGCGCGGAATGGGGTGTGGCACGGCGGTGCTCATGACGGCCGTCCGAACAGGGCCAGGGCCTGCAGCGCCGCGTCACGCTGGCTTTCGCCGCTGGCGGGCGCCAGCTCCACCCCGGGCACCCTGAGGCCGAAGCGCAGCTGGCGGGCACTGCAATCCAGCACCGCCTGGCACAGCCAGGACAGCCGGGTCTCGGTGTCGCCATCGAGCACGCTGAAATCCAGCCAGAGTTCGCTGCCGGCCAGCGCGGTGAAGTCCTTGACCAGCAGGCCCTGCCCGCGGGAAAAGGCCTTCCAGTCCAGCCGCCGGCGCGAATCGCCGGGCTGATAGGGCCGCAGACCCTGGAAGTCGTCGGCGCCCTGTCCCGCCTGGCGCTGGCCTTCCTCGCCTCCGGCATCCTGGCCGCTGCGCAGCGGCGTCGTGGTCGCCAGGGGCTGCGGATAGACCAGGGCGCGCACGTCCAGGTCCAGCCAGCTCCACGCGACGAACAGGCCGAGGGGAAAACGGCTCTCCACCCGCAGCCGCCCGGGTCTGAGCCAACCGCGGTTCGGCGCCGGGTGAAAGATCTGCAGGGCGACGCTCTCTCCCGCCGGTACGTCGCTGAGCACCCGCGGTTCGTTGCGCCAGCCCAGGGCGATGCCCTGGTGCGCGCGGCCACTGCTCTCCAGGCGCAGGCGAAAACCGGCGGCCTCCCCGACGAACACCGGGCTGGCGCCGCCGCCGACCAGTTGCAGACCGGCCAGGTTGCGGTAGGTGTGCAGCATGGCCACCAGCGCCAGGGAAAACAGCAGGAAGGTCAGGCCATAGGCCAGGCTGTTCTGGTAGTTGATGCCGGCCAGCAGCATCAGCAGCAAGGCGATGGCGAAGGCGCCGCCCTGGCGGGTGGGCAGGATGAAGATGCGCCGCTGATCGAGGGTGATGCGATTGGCCGGCGGAATCCGCCGCGCCAGCCAGGCGTCTCGATAGCGCTGCCAGGCGCTGCCGGTCACAGCGCCGGGACTTCGCGCAGCAGCCACTGCACCAGGGCGCCCCCCCCATGCCCGGCGGGATCGGCGATGTCGCGCAGGCGATGCCCGGCCACCGCCGGCAGCACCGTCTGGACGTCCTCGGGCAGCACATGGTCGCGCCCCGCCAGCAGTGCCCAGGCTCGCGCCGCGGCCAGCAGCGCCAGGCTGCCGCGCGGCGACAGGCCAAGGGCGAAGGACGTCTGGGTGCGGGTGGCCTCCACCAGACGCAGCACATAGTCCACCACCGCCTCGCTGGCATGGATGCGCGGCACCTCGGCCTGGATCAGCCGCAACTGGGCGTGATCCAGCAGGGGCTCCAGGCGCGGCAGCTGCTCACGTCCGGAACCGCCGAGCAGCAGCGCCCGCTCGGCGGCGCGTCCGGGATAGCCGAGCGACAGGCGCATCAGGAAGCGGTCGAGCTGGGATTCCGGCAGGGCGAAGGTGCCGCCCTGAGAGATGGGATTCTGGGTGGCGATGACAAAGAAGGGATCGGGCAAGGGACGGGTGGCGCCCTCGATGGTCACCTGCCCCTCCTCCATGGCTTCCAGCAGCGCGCTCTGGCTCTTGGGCGTGGCGCGATTGATCTCGTCGGCCAGCAGCAATTCGGCGAACACCGGCCCGGGATGGAAGACGAACTGCCCGCTGTTGCGATCGAACACCGAGGTGCCGAGGATATCGCCAGGCAGGAGGTCGGAGGTGAACTGGATGCGCTGGAAGGACAGCCCCAGCACCTTGGCCAGGGCATGGCTGAGGGTGGTCTTGCCCATGCCGGGCAGGTCCTCGATCAGCAGGTGTCCCCGCGCCAGCAGGCAGGCCAGCGCCAGCCTGACCTGGGTTTCCTTGCCCAACAAAACGCCGTCTACCGCCTTGAGACAGGCGTTCAACCTATCGTGCATGCCCTGAGGTCTCTCGCCTTGCGCCGACATGAGAAGGCGTCGGCCTGCAAGACGAGAATAGCAGCACCTTTTGCCGGGGACCGTCGCCCCGGAGGTTTACCGCTTATTTCAGGGTGGCGAGGATCTCTTCCACGGCGCGGGCCGGATCGGCGGCGCGGGCGATGGGGCGGCCGATCACCAGGTAGTCGGAGCCGGCGTCCAGGGCCTCGCGTGGAGTGAGGATGCGGCGCTGGTCATCCAGGGCGCTGCCGGCCGGCCGGATACCGGGGGTGACCAGTTGCAGCGCCGGTTGCGCGGCCTTGAGCGCCGAGGCCTCCTGGGCCGAGCAGACCAGGCCGTCCAGGCCGGCGCGAGCGGCCAGACCGGCCAGGCGCAACACCTGCTCCTGGGGATCCACGTCCAGCCCGATGTCGGCCAGGTCCTCGCGCTCCATGCTGGTCAGCACGGTGACACCGATCAGCAGCGGCTTGGGACCCTGGAAGGCCTCCAGGGTCTCGCGACAGGCGGTCATCATGCGCAGGCCGCCCGAGCAGTGGACATTGACCATCCAGACGCCCATCTCCGCCGCGGCCTTGACCGCCATGGCGGTGGTGTTGGGGATGTCGTGGAATTTCAGGTCGAGGAAGACTTCGAAGCCGCGCGTGCGCAGGGCTTCCACCACCCCGGCGGCGCTGGCGGTGAACAGCTCCTTGCCAACCTTGACCCGGCAGGTGGCGGGGTCGAGGCGGTCGGCCAGCGCCAGGGCGGCGGACGACGAAGGGAAATCCAGGGCGACGATGATGGGAGACTGGCAGGCGGACATGGGAGCTCTCGGCAAAACGGCAAAGGCCGGCATTTTCGCAGAAAAGCGCCGCGCCGGCACTTGGCCGTTCTTGTCCTTCAGCTCGGCTTGAGCAATCGCTCGCGCAGCCAGTTGCCCGCCGGACCCAGCGGCCGTCGCCGCGACCAGACCACGTCCACCGCCACCCGCTGCGGCCAGCCGGGTACGGCCAGCTCCACCAGCCGTCCCTGGCCGAAGGTGGTCACCAGCCACAGCGGCAGCTCGGCCCAGCCGAACCCCTGCACCGCCATGTCCAGCAGCAGCAGGTAGTCGGGCGCCGACCAGCAGCGACCGCGGGTGTCCGGCAGGCGGCTGACCTGCTGGGAGACGTCGGTCACGGTACTCAGGCGCAGCAGGCGATAAGGCGCCAGGTCGGCCGGTGTGACCCGCTCCAGCGCCGCCAGCGGATGATCGGCGGCGACATAGAGGCCAAAGGTGACCAGGCCATCCAGGGTCGCCGCCTCGATGTCCGCCGGATAGGGCGGCTGACCGGCGAGCAGGCCCAGATCCGCGCGTCCCTGCACCAGGCTGAGCACATCGGCGTCCTCGGCGATCAGGCATTCGAATTCGAGATCCGGGTAGCGCTGGTCCAGTTCCGTCAGCAGCGCCTCGTAACGGGTGGGCTGATAGGTATCGGAGATCACCAGGGTCAGGCGCGGCTCCACCCCGGCCGCCAGTTGGGTGGCGCGATTGGCCAGGCGGTCATGGGCCGAGAGCACGGCGCGGGCCTGATCGAGCAGTTGCTCGCCGGCGGCCGTCAGCACCGGGTAGCGGCCCTGGCGATCGAACAGCGGGATCCCCAGTTCGTCCTCCAGCCGGGCGATGCTCTCGCTGATACTGGACTGCCGCTTGCCCAGCACCCGGGCCGCCGCACTGAATGAGCCTGTCGCGGCCGCCTCGACGAAGGCCTCGAGGGCCTCGGCATTGGGATACATATCGGCTCAGCCTATGGAGTCCATTTTGATCTCCCCAGCTTAACCGATGAGACTGAAGGCCTGTCCATCAGGGAGTCGTCTCATGTCCATTCCGCTCACCCAGCGTCCCGCCAGTGCCCGCGTGCTCCACGCCCTGCTTTTCGAAGGCCTCGCCGTGCTGCTCGCCACCCCGACCCTGGCCTGGCTGCTGGATCGCTCCCTGGGGCACATGGGCCTGCTCACCGCGGCCTTTTCCGCCATCGCCATGCTCTGGAATCTGGTCTTCAACCTGGGTTTCGATAGACTGCAGGAGCGCCTGGGCTTCACCCGTGGCCTGGGTGTCCGGCTGCTGCACGCCCTCGGCTTCGAAGGCGGATTGATCGTGGTACTGGTACCACTGGCCGCCTGGTGGCTGTCCATCAGCCTGTGGCAGGCACTGCTGCTGGACCTGGGGCTGATCCTGTTCTTCCTGCCCTATACCCTGGCGTTCAACTGGCTCTACGACCTGGGTTACGCCGCCTGGCTCAGACGCACGAATGCGAGCTGCCGGGCGCACTGACCGACGCTCCCGTGGTCGAAGCGATATAGCCACTCAAGGAGAAGAAAGATGCCCTGGTATGCCTGGTTGATTCTGCTGGTCGCCATCGGCTCGGTGGTCGGCAGCCTGCTCATGCTCAAGGACACGGCGCGCAAGGTGCCCTTGACCGACGAACAGAAATCCAAGATCCGGCAGCGCAATGCCGAGATGGATGCCAAGGAGGCCCAGGACCGCTGATCGCGCGCCCCGCCTCTTCAGACGAAGCCCTGCCGCATCCTGTGCGGCAGGGCTTCGTGGTTTCAGGACTCCAGCGGGACCTTGGTGTTGACGTACTCCGGCACCTCCGCCAGTGGCAGGCTGCGCACCTGCTCGCGGGTCGGTCCCTGGCGTTTGGGTAGCGGCTCCAGGGATTGCGGCTGACCGCTTTCCAGGGCGCGCTCGATGGCCGCCAGCACGCGCACGTCGCGCCAGCCCTCCTCCCCGTCCATCTCCGGCTGACGATCCTCGAGGATGCAATCGGAGAAATAGGCCGTCTCGCCACCGAAGTGATCCACCACCGGGGCCTTGAATTCCTCCGTCTCCCCGTCCACGGTCAGGCGATAGCCGATGGCGACGCCTTCACCGAAACCAAAGCACGGCGAGGCCTCGATCTCGCCCTTGCGGCCCACCAGCTGGAAGCGCTCGGTATTGGGGCCGCTGAAACTGACGGTAAAGCTCGCCAGCCGCTCCTCGGGAAAGCGCAGGGTCACGGTCACGGCATCCCAGGTGGTGATGTCGCGCCCGGGTGTCTGCACCCCGACGGCACTGACTTCGATGGGCTCGTCAGCGAAGAGCGCCCGCACGGCATTGAGTGGATAGGGCCCCATGTCGGTGACGGGGCCGGCCCAGAAACCGCTCTGGGCGCGGTGATTGGCCGTGTCGACCGGCTGGGTGAAGGTCGAGGTGAACAGGCGCGGATCGCCGATCTCGCCATTGCGCACCCGTTCGATCATCTCCACCGTGCCCGGCTCGCAGTGCAGTCGATAGGCGATCATCAACTTGGCCCCGGAGCGCGCGGCCGCGGCGTTGATCGCCTGGCATTCCTCCTCGCTGATCGCCATCGGCTTTTCCAGCAGGACGTGGATACCGGCGTCCAGCGCCGGTACGGCAAATTCCAGATGGCGGAAATTGGGCGTGGCCAGGTAGATCGCATCGATCTCGCCGGAAGACAGCAGCGCCGGGAATTCTTCGTAGGTGTAGCTCTTGAGACCGTACTTGGCGGCTAGATCCCGCGCCTTGACGGGATCGCCGGTGACCAGGGCGGTCATCTCGGAATTGCTGGTCTGCCCGACCCCGGGCATGAAGGCGCCCTGGGAAATCCAGCCACCGCCTACCACCGCATAACGAATCTTACCTGTCGCACTGGGCATGGAACGCTCCCGAATCCAGGCAGACGTTGTGTCCGCCACCTGAACTGTCGGCAAGCGTTGCGGCGAGGAAGTTCCGGACCGACGTTCAGCACCGACCACCTGGCACCCACGGACTAGCGCCGAAAGCGCAATTCGACCTCAGCGCCTTCGAAGTCGTCGCTGCGATCTCGGCTGATCACCCGACCGCCGAGTTCGAAACGACCAGGGTCGCCTTCCTTGCGAAACAACTGCGGCAACAGCCCCGCCTCGGCGACGCTGGTGTCGGCCTTGCCCGAGCCCAGGTGACGCGCGCTCGCCGCCTGGGACGCAGCCGTTTCACCGGGCACGCTGAGGTCGAGTGGATGGGCGACAGCCGGCGCTGGCTTCGGAACGGCAGGCTTCTTGAGCTGGCTGTTCTTGGCTAGGTCCTGTTTCTTCGGTGGCGGTGCCGGCAGCACGAAGGCCTTGGTCGGGAGCGGGTCCAGGCGATAGGCGCGCAGATCGGCGGCGCTGCCCTGGGGCTCGGTTGCCACCGATGGCCTCGGCGCTTCCGGCACTGGAGCCGCTGCCGGAGGCGCCTTGGCCGTGGCCGGCGGTGACTCGTTATCGCAGCCCGCCAACAGCAGGGTCACGGCCAGCGCCGTCGTTGCCAGGTATCCACGCATGGGCTCACCACACTCGGTATATCGCGTCCGGAGCGGAGCACCAGGCGCGACAGGGGTCAGTCTCTACAACCGACTCCGCTGCCCCGCAACGGGTTCCAGGCGTGCCGCTAGGCGGCCAGGCTTTCCTGGCAGAGCTGACGGGCGAGCAGTCCGAGGGTCATCAGCGCCCGCTGGGCATCGCGCCCCCAGGGCAGGCCGCAATTGAGGCGGATGCAGTGATTGAACTGGTCGGTGTTGCTGAAGATCATGCCCGGCGCGATGCTCACCCCCTGGTCCAGGGCGCGCTGATGCAGCATACGGGTGTCCACCCGCACCGGCAGGCTGACCCAGAGGATGAAGCCGCCATTGGGCCGACTCATCTGGGTGCCCTCGGGGAAATGCTCCTGGATCGCCAGCTGGAAGGCGGTCATGTTGCGCCGGTATTCCTGGCGGATGGCCCGCAGGTGGCGGTCATAGCCGCCGTTCTCCAGATAGGCGGAGACGCCCATCTGGGTCACGCTGCAGGCGGAATGGGTGGTGAAGGTCTGCAGGCGGCAGATGTCTTCCTGATAGGGCCCGGCCACCACCCAACCGATGCGGACGCCGGGCGAAATGGTCTTGGAAAAGCTCGAGCAGTAGATGACCCGTCCCTGCTTGTCGAGGGCCTTGAGCGCCTTGGAGCCGCTGTCGTAGGTCAGCTCGCCATAGATGTCGTCCTCGACGATGGCGATGTTGCGCTCGGCCGCCAGCCTGAGCAGCTGCTTCTGCCGCGCCTCTGGCATGCTGCCCCCCAGGGGATTGCTCAGGCGTGCGGCCACCACCAGGGCCTTGACCGGCCACTGGCTCGCGGCCAGTTGCAGCGCCTCCACACTGAGCCCGGTTTCCGGATCGCAGGGGATCTCGATCACCTTGAGCCCCAGCACCTCGGCCAGTTGCAGCAGCCCGTAGTAGGACGGCGACTCGGTGGCGATCAGGTCGCCCGGCTTGGTCAGCACCCGCAGCGACATCTGCAGCGCATCCACGCAGCCATGGGTGATCACCACCTCTTCCGGTCCAACCACCACGCCCGCATCGCGCAGGCGAATGGCGACCTGGCGGCGCAGGGGCTCGTAGCCCGGACTGTGCAGATAGGAAAAGGCCGCGCGGGCCTGGAAACGGGTCACCTTGGACAGTTGCTGGTGCAGGGCCCGCAATGGCAGGTAGTCGGGCTGGGGGACCGCCATGCCCAGGGGCACCACGCCTTCCCGCCGCGATTCCGCCAGCACCTGGTTGATGATGCCGGCACGGGTCACCAGACTGGGCCGTTCCACCGTGGCGATGTCCGGCGTCGGCGCGGTCAGCGCCGGGGTCTGGTGCACATAGAAACCCGATTGCGGCCGGGCCCGGATCAGCCCCTGGTCTTCCAGGGTGGCATAGGCCTGCAGGACGCTGGCATGGCTTACGCCCAACTGCTGACTCAGCTTGCGCACCGAAGGCACTCGCTCGCCGGGCTTGTAGACCCCCGTGCGGATGTCGTTCGCCAGTTGCTGGGCGATGCGCTGATAGAGCAACAGATTGGTCATGGCGTCTTCCTGGACGAAAGCGGAACAGTAGCAGGCTACCCTGAAGGTATACCGGTACAGCTAGGCCTGACCTTAACCCTTCCCTTCCCAGGGCGGCAATGTCCAAAAACGACAAGTAACCGGCGCACTCCTCCTTGACGCCAGGGGCTCTGCCAGAGGGCTTGTCGCACCTATGAAAAAGCCCGCCAAAGGGCGGGCTCTTGCACGTGGATGGGCCTCAGATGGCCTTTTCCAGCTCGGGGATCAATTCGAACAGGTCACCCACCAGGCCGTAGTCGGCCACCTGGAAGATCGGCGCCTCCTCGTCCTTGTTGATGGCGACGATCACCTTGGAATCCTTCATGCCCGCCAGGTGCTGGATTGCACCGGAAATGCCAACGGCGATGTACAGCTGCGGCGCGACGATCTTGCCGGTCTGGCCGACCTGCATGTCGTTGGGCACGAAGCCGGCGTCCACCGCGGCGCGCGAGGCACCCACCGCCGCGCCCAGCTTGTCGGCCAGGGCGTAGAGGATCTTGAAGTTGTCGCCGTTCTGCAGACCGCGACCACCGGAGACCACCACCTTGGCGGCGCCCAGCTCGGGACGGTCGGACTTGGCCAGCTCTTCGCCGACGAAGCTGGAGATGCCGGCGTCCTTGACCACACCGATGGCTTCGATGGCGGCGGAACCGCCCTCGGCGGCGACCGGATCGAAACCGGTGGCGCGCACGGTGATCACCTTGACCGGCGCCGTGGAGCGCACGGTGGCGATGGCGTTGCCGGCATAGATCGGCCGCTTGAAGGTGTCGGCGGATTCGACGGCGATGATCTCGGAGATCTGGTCGACGTCCAGCAGCGCGGCGACGCGCGGCAGGAAGTTCTTGCCGTTGGTGCTGGCAGCGGCCAGCACGTGGCTGTAGTTGGCGGCCAGCTCGACCACCAGCGGCGCGACGTTTTCCGGCAGCTGGTGGGCATAGGCGGCGTTGTCGGCCAGGAGCACCTTGCTGACGCCGGCGACCTTGGCGGCAGCGTCGGCGACCGGCTGGGCATTCTGGCCGGCGACCAGCACATGGATGTCGCCACCGATGGCCTGGGCCGCGGCAACGGTGTTCAGGGTAGCGCCGAAGAGGTTGGCGTTGTCGTGGTCGGCAATGACGAGAATGGCCATCAGATCACCTTAGCTTCGTTCTTGAGTTTTTCGACCAGCTCGGCCACGGACTTGACCTTGATGCCCGCCTGACGACCCGCCGGGGCTTCCACCTTGACCACCTCGTAGGAGGCTTTCACCGCCACGCCCAGGGCGTCCGGGGTCAGGGTTTCCAGCGGCTTCTTCTTGGCCTTCATGATGTTGGGCAGCGAGGCGTAGCGCGGCTCGTTGAGGCGCAGGTCGGTGGTCACCACCGCCGGCAGCTTGAGCGCCACGGTCTGCAGGCCGCCATCGATCTCGCGGGTCACGTTGAGGCCGTCACCCGCCTGCTCCACCTTGGAGGCGAAGGTGCCCTGGGCGAAGCCGGTCAGGGCCGCCAGCATCTGGCCGGTCTGGTTGTTGTCGCTGTCGATGGCCTGCTTGCCGAGGATCACCAGCTGGGGCTGTTCCTTGTCCACCACGGCCTTGAGCAGCTTGGCGGTGGTCAGCGACGACAGCTCGGCAGTGCCGGTGTCGATCAGCACGGCGCGATCGGCGCCCAGTGCCAGGGCGGTACGCAGTTGTTCCTGCGCCTGGGCGGGACCCGCGGTCACGACCACGATCTCGCTGGCGATACCCTTTTCCTTCAGGCGCACCGCTTCTTCCACGGCGATCTCGCAGAAGGGGTTCATGGACATCTTGACGTTGGCCAGGTCGACACCGGTCTGGTCGGCCTTGACGCGGACCTTGACGTTGTAGTCCACCACGCGTTTGACAGCTACGAGAACCTTCATGAATCCCTCGATTTATTCTGGTGAATAAACAGGACGCCAAGGCGGCCTTGCGTTGGACACGACCCCTGCCGCTCCAACCTTGTTGCAAATTCTTCTTATGTTGACCTCCACGGCAGCAGGGGTCAACGCGACAGTCCGTCAGGGGCCGGTAACTCCCGAGTCTAACAGGCTTGCAGAAAATTTAAACAAACGTTTGAATGGGTGCCAGGGAGCACGCGGGATATAATGAAGTCTTTTGTTGCACCCCTACATAAATAACCAGATCGTGAGTTTTGCCTGAGGAGAGTGAGCCGTGGAACGCGAATACATGGAATTCGACGTGGTGATCGTCGGGGCCGGCCCCGCGGGCCTGTCCGCGGCCTGTCGCCTCAAGCAGCAGGCGGCCGAAAAGGGCCAGGAGATCAGCGTCTGCGTGGTCGAGAAAGGCTCCGAGGTCGGTGCCCACATTCTCTCCGGCGCGGTCTTCGAAACCCGCGCCCTGGACGAGCTCTTTCCCAACTGGAAGGAACTCGGCGCGCCCCTGAACACTCCGGTCAAGCGCGACGACATCTACCTGCTCAAGGATGATCGCCAGGCGACCAAGGTGCCGAACTTCTTCGTGCCCAAGCCCATGCACAACGAGGGCAACTACATCATCTCCCTGGGCAATCTCTGCCGCTGGCTGGGCCAGCAGGCCGAAGCCCTGGGCGTGGAGATCTATCCGGGCTTCGCTGCCCAGGAGCCGCTGATCGATGAGCAGGGCGTGGTGCGCGGCATCATCACCGGCGATCTGGGCGTGGATCGCGAAGGCCAGCCCAAGGAGGGGGTCTACACCCCCGGCATGGAGCTGCGCGGCAAGTACACCCTGTTCGCCGAAGGCTGCCGTGGCCATCTGGGCAAGCAGTTGGGCCAGAGATTCAAGCTCGGCGAAGGCGCCGATCCGCAGCACTACGGCATCGGCATCAAGGAGCTGTGGGAGATCGATCCGGCCAAGCACGAGCAGGGTCTGGTGATCCACACCTCCGGCTGGCCGCTGGACAAGGAAAACCCGGGCGGTTCCTTCCTCTATCACCTGGAAGACAACCAGGTGGTGGTCGGCCTGATCGTCGACCTGGCCTACAGCAATCCGCACCTCTCGCCCTATGACGAATTCCAGCGCTACAAGCACCACCCGGTGGTGGCCCAGTACCTGGAAGGTGGCAAGCGCGTCTCCTACGGTGCCCGCGCCCTGGTCAAGGGCGGCCTGAATTCCCTGCCGAAGATGGTTTTCCCCGGTGGCGCCCTGATCGGCTGCGACCTGGGCACCCTCAATCCGGCCAAGATCAAGGGCAGCCACACCGCCATGAAGTCCGGCATGCTCGCCGCCGACGCCATCGTCGCCGCGCTGGCGGCTGGTCGTGAAGGTGACGAACTCCAGGGCTACGTGGACGGCTTCAAGGGCAGCTGGTTGCAGGAAGAACTCCATGCCAGCCGCAACTTCGGCCCGGCCATGCACAAGTTCGGTCCGCTGCTCGGCCCGGCCTTCGCCTTCGTCGAACACAACCTGCTGGGTGGCGCCCTGCCCTTCACCCTGCACGATAGGCGCATGGACCACACCTGCCTGAAGAAAGCCGACGAGGCGCCGCGCATCAGCTATCCCAAGCCGGATGGCAAGCTGAGCTTCGACAAGCTGTCCTCGGTATTCCTCTCCAACACCAACCACGAGGAAGACCAGCCGGTTCACCTGAAGCTCAGGGATCCCTCGATTCCCATCGCGCAGAACCTGCCGCTGTACGACGAACCCGCCCAGCGCTACTGCCCGGCCGGGGTCTACGAGGTGGTCCGCGATGGTGGCGAACCGCGCTTCCAGATCAATGCCCAGAACTGCGTCCACTGCAAGACCTGCGACATCAAGGACCCGGCGCAGAACATCACCTGGGTAGCGCCGGAAGGCAGCGGTGGCCCCAACTACCCCAACATGTAAGCGTTAAAAAAGGGCCCCGAGGGGCCCTTTCTTCATTCAGCGGGCGCGACGGGAAAGAAGCTGCCGCGACTCCAGAGGCCAAGCCAGGAGCGACCCTCGTGGTCACTCTCCTCGACCCTCTCCATCAGCCGATAGAACACCGCCCGATTGAGCCGCGCCTCCAGGCCGCCGCGCACGCGCACATAGGGCGCCGGCTGGTCGTCCTGCTCGGCGAAGCGCAGCGGATGCTCGGCATCGACGGCGACCTTGTCGCCCACGTTCGTAACCAGATCCAGGATCTGCTCCCGGCCACTGCCACGCCATTCGACGTCCACCGCCAGAAAGGGCACGTCCTCCACCTGGATGCCCACGCATTCAACCGGCGTCACCAGCACATAGCGCTCGGGATCACGGCGCAGGATGGTGGAGAACAGCCGCACCATGGCCGGTCGGGTAATGGGGGTGCCCTGGTGATACCAGGTGCCGTCCCGGGCGATGCGCATGTCGATGTCGCCGCAGAACGGCGGGTGCCAGAGCTCCACGGGCGGCAGCCGGCCCTCTTCCGCGGCTGGCAGTTGCGCCAGCAGGTTGCGCGTCACATCGGCCTGGCTCACGTCCCTCTCCTCTAGCGACTGCCCAACCCCAGCAGGCGTTGCGCGTATTGATTGAGCGCCGGTCCGAGCAGGTCCTCCGGACGCTCGTCATAGAACGTCAGGAAGCCGCCACGACTGCGGATCCGCGCCGTGTCCACCAGGCGGAAGGTGGCGACCTCCACCAGCATCATCTGCACGACGCTGCGATCGCGCCCTACCCGGCCGATGTCGTCCTGGTCTTCCCACTCCTCCCAAGTCCCGATGCGATCGTCCGCGCCGGCGAAACGGGTGTAGAGCACATAGTGGGCCCCGAGCTGGCGCGCCTTGGCCATGGCCTCGTCGAAACCCTCCGGCTTGTCCGCCCGGCGCACCCGGGGGAAATACTCCACGAAGCCCTTGAACGCCTCTTCCGCCACCACGTTCGGACGGGCATAGGGATGGCCGAGGGGCACGAAGGCACCCTGGGCTATGTAGATGTAGGAGTCGGCCTGCAGCCGAAAGTTGTTCAGCCGCTGGGTCTTGCTGTAGTCGAGCAGACCTGCGTCGCGCAGGTGGTACTCGACGCCGGACGCCATGTCGCTGACGTTCATGCAGCCACCCAGGCAGGCCAGCAGCACCGATATGAATAGAAAACGCAGTTTGACCATGAAGAGCAGACCCCTGTCCGGCGCCAAGTTGTCGTCGATACAGGGGCCTTAGCAGCTTTCGCGCCAGTTCGAGGCGCAGCCGGCAGATCAGCCGCCGATGATCTTCATGACGGTCACGCCCCCCGAGAAGGCCACCTCCTGCTTGTCGCCCAGCGCCTTGACCAGCAGCCGCTGCAGCGCCGGCAGGGCCAGGTGACGCGGCTTGTCCAGGAGATCGCCAACATAGTGGCGATTGCTCGACGACAGGCAGCCGTGCAGCCAGCCCGTGGACGACAGCCGCAGTCGCGAGCAGGTGCGGCAGAAGGGCACGCTTTCGTTGGCGATGACGCCGAAGTGCCCGCCCGACTCGACGCGATAGCGCAGCGCCGTGGAGTCCACCGGTGCATCGGCCTGCACATAGGCATGGCGCGAACCTATGATCTCCAGCAACTCGGCCAGGGGCACCAGCTGGTTGTTGAAGGTCGCGGGATTCTTGGCCAGGTGCCCCATGCGCATCAGCTCGATGAATCTGAGTTCGAAGCCCCGCTCCAGGCAGTAGTCCAGCAGCGGCAGCACCTGGTCGAGATTCTGGCCGCGCAGGGGCACCATGTTCAGCTTGATCTTGAGACCGGCGGCCCGGGCCGCTTCGAGACCAGCCAGCACCGTGGCCAGATCGCCGCCCCGCGCCAGACGCGGAAAGGCTTCGGCATCGAGGGTGTCGAGGGAGACGTTGAGGCGACGGATGCCGTGATCGATGAGGAAATCCAGCTTGCGTGGCAACAGCTGACCATTGGTGGTCAGGCTGATGTCCTTGAGGCCGAGCTGGGCGACACGGGCAAGAAAGGGTTCCAGCCGCGGTGTGACCAGGGGCTCGCCCCCGGTGATGCGCAGCCGTTCGATACCGGCGGCATCGATGAGGTATTCCACGCCCCGGGCCATGGTTTCGGCACTGAGTTCGTCCTGCGCCGCCACGAGCCGCTTGCCGTTGGGCACGCAGTACGTACAGGCATAGTTGCAGGCCGCCGTGAGGCTGATCCGCAAGTTGCGAAACGCCCTACCCTGGCGGTCGACGATCATCTTGGGGGTACTCCAGTGGGACAAGAGAAAAGGGATGGCGCGGCATCCCTTGCCTCTATCGGACCCTAGGATCGGACAGGCGTTTCGACGTCTCGCTTGCGGCGGTTGCCCATGCGCACGCCGATCTCCATGAGGAACTGGAAGAAACCTTCCTGATCCTCCAGCACGTCGCGCCAGAACGGCGAATGGTAAAGGGCCACGGCCCCGTGCACCAGCGCCCAGGCGGCGCAGTAATGGAAATAGGGCGGCACGTCCTCGAGCTTGCCTTCGTCGATCCGGCCCTCGATCAGACTGGTCAGCCGCTGGAAGTTGGAGGTGCGGATGCTGTGCAGCTGCTCGACCAGTTCGGGCACCTGACGCGTCTTGACCACCTTCTCCTCGAGTCGATCGAACAGGCGATAGCGCTGCGGATCGCTCATGCGGAATTCGAAATAGGCGCGGGAGAGCGCTTCGCGGTCGCGGGCGACGTTGTCCGACTGGAACAGCTCGGCCAGGTCCCGCTCGTAATCCAGCATCAGCCGCAGATAGATCTCGGCCTTGGAATTGAAGTGCTTGTAGATGGTGCCTTTGCCGATACCGACCGCCTCGGCGATCATCTCGACGGTGACGCTGTCTTCTCCTTCGGAGAGGAACAGCTGCAGGGCGGTATCGAGGATTTCCTGTTCGCGGCGACGGAACTCGCGGACTTTGCGGGATTCTTTCTGCATGGCAGCCCACTTGTTGTTTTGAAAAGGGATAGGGCCTTCGAATCGCCAGTCACCCCTCGGCATACCGGCACTTCGTCACACCTTGGGCGAGCTGCACCGAAAGCATCGGTGAACCGCGCGGGCGCGCCCCTTATTATGCCCCATCACACCCAGATTGTACGGATCGAGTCAATGTCTTCCTGGAAGCACGAATTCCCTCAGGCCTATGCCATGAGATACCTCAACCACGCGGCCGTGGCCCCGTGGCCCAAGCGCGCCGCGCAGGCCGTCACCGAATTCGCCGCCGAAAACTGCCAGTACGGTGCGCGCAACTATCCGACCTGGCTGGTCATGGAACAGCGCCTGCGCGATCGCCTGACCCGCCTGCTCAATGCGCCGTCCAGCAGCGACATCGCCCTGGTGAAGAACACCTCGGAAGCGCTCTCCTTCGTCGCCTTCGGCCTCGACTGGCAGAGCGGCGACCAGGTGGTGATCAGTGACGAGGAGTTCCCCTCCAACCGGGTGGTATGGGAAGCCCTGGCCCGCTTTGGCGTCGAGGTGGTGGAAGTCGGCCTGGGTGACACCCCCGAGGCCAATCTGCTGGCCGCCTGCGGCCCGCGTACCCGACTCATGGCCATCAGCGCCGTGCAGTACGCCAGCGGCCTGCGCCTGGACCTGCCCCAGCTGGGCCAGGGCTGCGACGCCAAGGGCGTGCTGCTGTGCGTCGACGCCATCCAGCAACTGGGCGCCCTGCCCTTCGATGCCCAGGCCTGCAACTGCGCCTTCGCCATGGCCGACGGCCACAAGTGGATGCTCGGCCCGGAAGGCCTGGGGGTCTTCTATTGCCGCGCCGATCTGCGCGAGCAGCTGAAGCTGCACGAATACGGCTGGCACATGCTGGACAACGCCGGCGACTACAGCCAGCGCGAATGGCAACCGGCCAAGACGGCGATGCGCTTCGAGTGCGGCAGCCCGAACATGCTCGGTGCGGTGGCCCTGGAGGCGAGTCTGTCGCTGCTGGAGGATGCCGGCATGGAACAGGTGGGCAAGGACCTGCTGGCGCGGATCGAGTTGCTCGACAGCCATATCCGCCGCCTGCCCGGTGCCGTCCTGCACTCACCGGTCAGTGCCGAGCGCCGCTCGGGCATCCTCACCTTCTCGCTCGAGGGCTGGGACAATCGTCAGCTGTTCGAACGTCTCAAGACCGCCGACGTGGTCTGTGCCCAGCGGGGTCCGGGCATCCGCCTGTCGCCACACTTCTATACCAGCGAGCACGTGCTGGAGCAGACGCTGGATCTGGTCGGGGCGCTGGCACGCTTCTAGGAGCCTGAAAGGCCCGGGATAGCCAGTGTCGGGGCAGCGCTATTCCAAAACTGTTTAAAAAACGTCCAATCCCGACTGGACCTTTTCCCGTGCTGGCCAATACTCAAGTGACTGGCCGCATCGACCCCCGCGACGCGGGCCAGGGAGGCGGCTCTCCGTCCAGGCGAACCGCGGTCCGGCCCGGGTATCCCAGGATACCCGGGCCATTTTTTTGCCTACAGCGTGGCGCGGGGGAACAGCCGGCGAAAGTTGGCGGTGGTCTGCTCGGCGAGGGTTTCCAGGGTCACCCCGCGCACGTCGGCCAGGCACTGGGCGACCTCGACCACGAATTGCGGCAGATTGGCCTTGCCGCGGTGGGGCACCGGAGCCAGATAAGGCGAATCGGTTTCCACCAGCAGGCGATCGGCCGGCACCTGGCGCGCGACGTCGCGCAGGTCGGCGGCATTGCGAAAGGTCAGGATGCCGGAAAAGGAGATGTAGAAGCCCAGGTCCAGCGCCGCCTTGGCGGTTGCCCAGTCCTCGGTGAAGCAGTGCAGCACCCCGGCGCCCGGCAGCTCGGCGGCGCCCAGCATGGCCAGCGTATCGGCACGCGCTTCGCGGGTATGGATCACCAGCGGCAGCGCCGTGCGGCGAGCCGCCTCGAGGTGCAGAGCGAAGGAGCGCTGCTGGATCTCGGCGGTATCCGGTTGATAGTGATAGTCGAGGCCGGTCTCGCCGATGGCGGCGACGCGGGGATGGGCCAGCCGTTCCAGCAGCCAGTCGAGATCGATGGCGCTACCCTGGGCGGCATCCAGCGGGTGGATGCCCACCGCGCAGTGGACGTCGGCATAGCGTTCGGCCAGGGCCTGCACCGTGGGTGCGTTGCCGGCATCGACGCCGATGCAGAGGAACTGGCTGACGCCGCGGGCGCGCGCGGCATCCAGCGCTGCGTCCAGGGAGCCGTCGTGAAGGGAAAGATCGAGTCGATCCAGGTGACAGTGGGAGTCGACGAAGTGCACGAGAAATAGCCTTGAATCAGCAGCGACGCCCCGCCCCGGGCGGGACGGCGCAGGCATCACATGGTATGGGTAGGACGGTCCGACTTCAGCGAGCCGGCCAGATAGGTTTCGATCTTGTTGCGCGCGGTATTGTCGCCTTCGTTGAACTGCACGCCGACCCCGGCGGCTCTATTGCCCTGGGCGCCCTTGGGGGTGATCCAGACCACCTTGCCGGCGACCGGGATCTTGTCCGGCTCGTCCATCAGGTTGAGCAGCATGAAGACCTCGTCGCCGAGCTTGTACGTCTTGCCCGTCGGAATGAACAGGCCACCGTTGCGGATGAAGGGCATGTAGGCGGCATAGAGCACCGACTTGTCCTTGATGGTAAGGGACAGGATGCCATTACGGGGGCCCAGGTTCTGCGGCAAACTCATGAGATTCTCTCGAGACAGGCAATACGGACGCACGGATCGCTAGCGTCCGGGCACCAGGCCGGCCCAGCGGATCAACAGCGATTCCAGCAACAATACGCGGTTGAGGTTGGCTTTGCCCAGCACCTTCTGCCGCTCGGCATGCAGCCATTCCTGCAGGGCCAGCACCGCCTGCGGCGCGCTCTTCTCGGCCAGATAACCCAGCACCTTGGCCATGTCCGGTGCGGCTTCGGCATCCGCGCCACCCCACTGCTGGCGCAGGACGCCATGGGTCCATTCGCAGAACCAGTCGAGCAGCAGCGGCAGCGGCACGGCGTTCCAGCTCTCGGCCAGCTGACTGGGCGCCGCCTGGCGCTTGAGCAGGCGTTTCACCCCCTCCACCACCAGCGCCCGGCGGGCCAGCACGTCCTCGCCATGCAGGCGCAGGGCCGCCAGCGGCGAACCGCCGGCCAGCACCAGCAACTGGATGCGGATCTCTTCCTCGACGTCCGGCAAGCGCTCGCCCAGCCAGGCAAGGCTCTCGACGCGCGAGGGCACCGGACAGGCCTGCTGCACGCAACGGCTGCGCACGGTGGGCAGCAGGCGACTCGGCTGGTGACTTACCAGCAGCAGCACCGTAGCGCCCGAGGGCTCTTCCAGACTCTTGAGCAGGGCGTTGGCGGCATTGAGGTTCATCGCCTCGACCGGCTCCAGGAGGATCAGCTTGCGTCCGCCCAGCTGGGCGGTCTGGGTGACGAAGTCCACCAGGCCGCGAATCTGGTCGACACGGATGGGCTTCTCCGGCTCTTCCGGCTGGATCACGCAGTAATCGGGATGGGTCCCGGCCCTGAGCAGGGAACAGGCCTTGCACTGACCGCAGGCGTCATCGCCCTGGGGTGCCTGGCACAGCAGTAGGGCGGCCAGGCGCTCGGCCAGGTCGCGCTTGCCGATACCACGCGGGCCATGCAGCAGATAGGCATGGGGATGCTGCCGCCGGGGCGAGATCCGCGCCCAGAGTTCCTGCTGCCAGGGATAGACGTCAGCCACCAAGCGTCGACTCCAGGGTGGCGACCAGGGCGCGCAGATCCGCCTGTACCTTGGCGAGACTGCGCGAGGCATCGATCAGGCGATAGCGGGCCGGCACGGCCCGGGCGCGATCCAGATAGGTCTGGCGCACCGCCTCGAAGAAGGCGCGCTGCTCCTGCTCGAATCTGTCCAGGGCGCCACGCCGGGCGGCACGGGCCAGGCCGATGTCCACCGGCAGATCGAACACCAGGGTCAGATCGGGTTGCAGATCGCCCAGCACGAAGGCCTCCAGGGTGGCGATGCGCTCGACGGGTACGCCGCGACCACCGCCCTGGTAGGCATAGGTCGCATCGACGAAGCGGTCGCAGAGCACCAGGGCGCCACGCGCCAGGGCGGGCCGGATGACCTGGGCCAGGTGCTGGGCGCGCGCGGCGAACATCAGCAGCAATTCGGTATCCACGGCCATGGGCTCGGCCGCCGGCGCCAGCAGGATCTCGCGGATGCGCTCGGCCAGCGGCGTACCACCCGGCTCGCGGGTCAGCACCACCTCACGCCCGCTGGCGCCGAGGAGTTCGGCGAGATAGTCGCGGTTGGTGCTCTTGCCCGCGCCCTCGGGGCCTTCGAGGGTGATGAACAGGCCGTTTGCCGTCATGGTGTTTCCTTGGTTTCGGGCGTCTGCGGAGCGGGACTGGAGCGATAGTCGGAGCGCCGCTTGAGCTGGAAGTCGCGAACCGCCTGGTTATGGGCCTCCAGATCCCTGGAAAAGACATGGCTGCCGTCGCCACGGGCGACGAAGTACAGGCTGTCGCCGTCCTTGGGATGCAGCGCCGCATGGATGGCTTCGCGACCGGGCATGGCAATCGGTGTCGGCGGCAATCCCGCGTTGAGATAGGTGTTGTAGGGCGACGGCTCGCGCAGATCGGCACGGGTGATGCGGCCGTTGTAGCGCTCGCCCATGCCGTAGATCACCGTGGGATCGGTCTGCAGCAGCATGCCAGCCGCCAGCCGCCGGACGAACACCCCGGCGATCTCGTCGCGCTCCTCGGGCACGCCGGTTTCCTTCTCCACCAGCGAGGCCATGATCAGCGCCTGGTAGGCGTCCTTATAGGGGACCGCGGGATCCCGGGCCTGCCACTCCTGATCGAGCACGGCCTGCAGACGCTGGCTGGCCTGGCGCAACAGATCCGATTCGCGCTGGCCCTTCACATAGCGATAGGTATCGGGAAAGAAGCGACCCTCGGGGTGCTGGCCGTCCAGGCCCAGGCGTTTCATCAGGGCGGCATCGTCCAGCTCGGCGGTATCGTGGTCGAGCTTGGGCTGGCGCGCCAGCGCGGCGCGGACCTGGCGGATGTTCCAGCCTTCCACCAGGGTGAGGCCGTACTGCACCACCTCGCCCTTGCGCCAGAGGCCGAACAGCTCCTCTACCGTCATGCCCGGGGTCAAACGGTATTCGCCGCTGTGCAGCGTCTGCCCGGCCAGATTGAAGCGCCAGTAGAGGCGCAGCCAGAAGGCACCGTCGAGTACGCCCTGCTCTTCCAGGCGCAGCAGACTGCCGCCCGGGGTCCCGCCCTTGGGGATCTCGATCAGTTGCTCGCCTTCGACTTTCAGCGGCTGAATCAGCGCCTGGTGCTGGCGCCAACCGGCCAGGACCAGCAGCAGGCCACCGGCGGCCAATACCGCCGTAAGCAGAGCTCTCGCCTTGCGCATCGGCTATTCCAGAATCTCGTTTATCGAACCTTGCAGTTTACGGGTCACCGGCCCCACGGACCAGTTCGCGGCTGCGTACCGGCGCACGGGCCAGATACCGTATTGGCTGTTGCAGAGGAAAACTTCGTCGGCTCCGAGCAGATCGTCCAGCGTCAGCGACCGGATCTCGCTCGGGATGCCTGCCTGGGCGACGAGGTCGAGTAGCAGACCGCGCAGCACGCCGGCCACGCCACAGCGATCGAGCACAGGGGTCAGCAGCCGCCCCGCGCAGACCAGGAACAGATTGCTAAACACCCCTTCGATCGGCCGGCCGTCCTGATCCAGCATCAGGCCTTCGGCATAGTCGGAGCTGGTCCATTCCCCGCGCGCCAGGACCTGTTCGAGTCGGTTCAGGTGCTTGAGCCCGGCCAGCAGCGGCTGGGTAGCCAGGCGCGTCGTGCAGGGATAGAGGGTGACGCCCTCGGCCGCGTGAGCCGGTGGATAGGCCGGTGCGGGCGAACCCAGCAGCAGGCGTCGTACCGCGGGCTCGGCTGGCGGGGCATACCCGCGCAGGCCGTCACCGCGGGTAAGCAGCAGCTTGGCCACGCCCTCCCCCAGCAGCGCCGCATAGGCGCGGATCTCGGCGTCGAGCTGAGCGATGTCGCAGGGGATACGCAGCCGCTGGCAACCGGTGGCCAGCCGCTGCAGGTGACGTTCCAGCAGCCGCGGCTGGCCCCGGCGTACGGCAATGGTTTCGAACAGCCCATCGCCATAGGCCAGACCCCGATCGCGCTGCAGACCAGGGTCCAGCGGTTGGCCGTTGAGCCAGTCCTGGATCAAGCGTCGAAGCGCCGGAACACCAGACTGCCGTTGGTGCCACCAAAGCCGAACGAATTGGACAGGGCCACTTCGATGGGCCGCTGCCGTGCCTCGTGGGGCACGAAGTCCAGATCGCAGCCGTCGCTGGGATTGTCCAGGTTGATGGTGGGCGGCGCTACCTGGTCGCGCAGGGCGAGCACCGTGAAGATGGCTTCCACCGCGCCCGCGGCGCCCAGCAAATGACCGGTCATGGACTTGGTGGAGCTCACGCTCAGACGCTTGGCCTGCTCGCCGAACACCTGCTTCAAGGCCGCCACTTCGGCCAGGTCGCCGGCCGGCGTGGAGGTGCCGTGGGCGTTGACGTAGTCGACCGCTTCCGGCGCGATACCGGCATCCTTGAGCGTCGCCCTCATGCAGCGAGCCGCGCCGGCACCGTCTTCCGGCGGGGCGGTCATGTGGAAGGCGTCCGCGCTCATGCCGAAGCCGATCAGCTCGGCATAGATGCGCGCGCCGCGCGCCTTGGCGTGCTCGTAGTCTTCCAGCACCAGCGCGCCGGCACCGTCGGACAGCACGAAGCCGTCGCGATCGCGATCCCAGGGACGGCTGGCACGGGTCGGATCGTCATTGCGGGTCGACAGGGCACGCGCCGCGCCGAAGCCACCCAGACCCAGACCCGAGGTCGCCATCTCCGAACCGCCGGCGACCATGACGTCGGCTTCGCCATAGGCGATGTTGCGCGCCGCCATGCCGATGCAGTGCGTTGCCGTGGTACAGGCGGTGGCGATGGCGTAATTGGGGCCCTGCAGACCCAGATGGATCGACAGGAAGCCGGACACCATGTTGATGATGGAGCCCGGTACGAAAAAGGGGGAAATACGGCGAGGACCCTGGGCGAGCAGCGACTGGCAATTCGCCTCGATGTTGGTCAGTCCGCCGATGCCGGAACCCATGGCGACACCCATGCGCTCGCGATTGCCATCGTTGACCTCGAGACCGCTGTCACGCATGGCCTGGAAGCTGGCAGCGAGACCGTATTGGATGAACAGATCCAGCTTGCGGGCTTCCTTCGCGGACAGGTACTGCTCCACGTCGAATCCCTTGACCGATCCGCCGATCCGCGTGCTGAAGGCAGAGACGTCCATATGCTCGATCGGCGCGATTCCGCTGCGACCGGCCAGGATGCCTTCCCAGCTGCTCGCCACATCGGCGCCAAGCGGCGATACCATGCCCATACCCGTGATCACGACACGTCTACGCGACACACCCAACTCCTCTTGTCCTTCCGGGGCGGCCACCCCTCTTAAAAACAGCCGATTGCATCGATCTTGACCTTGGACCTAAAGAAAAGCCGCACGCCCTACAGGACGTGCGGCTTCTTTTGTCCGAAACTGGCGGCTACTTATTGCTGGTGAGCAACGATGTAGTCGATAGCTTCCTGGACGGTGGTGATCTTCTCAGCCTGCTCGTCCGGGATTTCGGTCTCGAATTCCTCTTCCAGAGCCATCACCAGTTCGACGGTGTCAAGGGAGTCGGCGCCCAGATCCTCGACGAAGGAAGCGCTGTTGGTAACTTCCTCTTCCTTCACGCCGAGCTGCTCAGCGACGATCTTCTTAACGCGTTCTTCGATGGTGCTCATACCGTGTTCTCACTCCTAAAGGAAAAATCCGCACAACGGATTGCGCGTAAGTGTATAGAAAGGGATTTCCGTATTTCAAGCTGACGCGACATCAAGACGTATGCGCGGCCATTGCTGGTCCGACAGTTTACCAGCTTAGCGCAATAGCCGCGCGGGGGTAACGTCGGTCAGCTCATGTACATTCCGCCGTTCACGGGGATCGTGGCGCCGGTCACATAGGCCGCGCCCTCGCCCGCCAGGAAGCCGACCACCTTGGCGATCTCGTCGGCCTGGCCGAGGCGGCCGGCCGGGATCTGGGTCAGCAGCGCGGTGCGCTGGGCTTCGGGCAGCTCACGGGTCATGTCGGTGTCGATGAACCCCGGGGCCACGGCATTGACGGTGATGTTGCGCGAACCCACCTCGCGGGCCAGCGCCCGGGTAAAGCCCTCGAGACCGGCCTTGGCGGCGGCATAGTTGGCCTGACCGGCGTTGCCCATGGCGCCGACCACCGAGCCGATGCTGATGATACGACCCCAGCGACCCTTGGTCATGCCCTTGAGCACGGCCTTGGAGAGACGGAACAGGCTGTTGAGGTTGGTATCGATCACGTCGAACCACTCATCGTCCTTCATCCGCAGCATCAGGTTGTCGCGGGTGATACCGGCGTTGTTGACCAGGATCGACGGCGCGCCGAATTGCGCCTGGACCTGCTCGAGGGCGGCCGCGACGGAGGCGTTGTCGGACACGTTGAGCACCAGACCGGTGCCTTCGATGCCATTGGCCTTGAGCGACTCGGCGATGCGCTGGGCGCCCGCCTCGCTGGTCGCGGTGCCGATCACGGTGGCGCCGAGCCGACCCAGTTCCAGGGCGATGGCTTGACCGATACCACGCGTGGCGCCCGTGACCAGGGCGACCTTACCTTGCAGACTCATCTCGTGTTCCTCGATTCAAAAAGCCGCGCGCGCGGCGGCGAAGGCGTCGGGGGTGTCCAGGGCCAGTGTTTCCAGGCCCTTGACGCATCTCTTGTTCAGACCGGCCAGCACCTTGCCAGGGCCGCACTCCACCAGGTGGGTGACACCCTGGGCCGCCAGGTACTGCACGGATTCGACCCAGCGCACCGGACTGTACAGCTGGGCCAGCAGATCCTGCTGGAGGTTGGCCAGGTCGGTGTTGACGCCGGCGTTGACGTTCTGCACCACCGGAATCTCCGGCTGGCTCCAGGTGCAGCCACGCACGTCCTCGGCGAAGCGCTCGGCCGCCGGACGCATCAGGTCGCAGTGGGAGGGCACGCTGACCGGCAGGGCCACGGCGCGCTTGGCGCCCAGGGCCTTGCAGGCGTCGATGGCGCGCTCTACCGCCGCGGCGGCACCGGCGATCACCACCTGACCGGGAGCATTGAAGTTGACCGCGCTCACCACTTCACCCTGGGCGGCTTCGGCACAGGCGGCCAGCACCTGGGCATCTTCCAGCCCCAGGATGGCAGCCATGCCGCCCTGCCCGGCCGGCACGGCTTCCTGCATCAGCTCACCGCGGCGCGCCACCAGGCGTACCGCCTCGGCGAACGGCAGGCTGCCCGCGGCGACCAGCGCCGAATATTCGCCCAGGCTGTGACCCGCGACATAGGCCGGCTTGGCGCCGCCTTCGGCCAGCCACAGGCGCCACAGCGCGATGGAGGCGGTCAGGATGGCGGGCTGGGTACGGTCGGTCTGGTTGAGCGAATCCTGCGGACCCTGCTGGGTCAGCGCCCAGAGGTCATAGCCGAGGACGGCGGACGCCTCGGCGAAGGTTTCGCCGATCAGCGCGTGGTGCGTGGCCAGCTCACCCAGCATGCCCAGGGCCTGGGAACCCTGACCGGGAAAGACGAAAGCGAGAGAGGCGGACATAGGCAGGTCTCTTGTAGGTCCATTGCCGGCGAAACCGCGGTTCCGCCACTGACAGACTGAGATGTCGGTGTCGACCGGTCGGTCACACCGCTTTCAGAACCGCCAAGTTTAACCGGATCCGCCCCGGGAGATCAGTCTCCACATCGCGCAGGGCACGCTCGATGGCCTGAACGAGACCGACTTCGCCTGCCGCGCCATGGCTTTTCACCACCACCGCATTCAGGCCGAGAAAGCTCGCGCCGTTGCGCAACTCGGGATCCCAGTGACGGAAACGTCGGGCCAGCCAGGGCTGCAGCAACTGCCGCTCGAGCCAGGAGGCCGTGCCGCTGCGCTCGACCAGCAGGCGCAGCAGCGCCTCGCCGGACTTGAGCACGGCATTGCCGGTGAAGCCATCGCAGACCACCACATCCGCCACCGCGGCATAGAGATCGCTGCCCTCGACGAAGCCGATGAAGTCGAAGGCCTGACTCTCGGCGAGGCGCCGTGCGGCGTCCTGGATCACCGGCGTGCCCTTGCCCGGTTCGCGACCGACGTTGAGCAGCGCGACCCTTGGCCGCGCCAGGTCCCGGGCCTGGGCCGCGCCCGCCCCCAGATAGGCGAATTGCACCAGCTGTTCGGCGGTGGTGTCGAGATTGGCGCCAAGATCCAGCAGCAGCGTCTGATGCCGACCCTGCCCGGGCAGCGCCGACATCATGGCCGGGCGATCGATGCCCGGCAGCGTTCCGAGCAGCAAGCGCGCCAGCGCCATCCAGGCCCCGGTATTGCCGGCGCTCAGGCAGCCCTGGGCACGGCCTTGCTGCACCGCTTCGAGCGCGGCATGCATGGACGTACGGGTGCGACTACGCACCACACTGGCGGGTCGTTCATCGGGCCCGACGAGGCCATCGACGTAGTCGAACTGCAGGCGAGCGGCAAGAGAGGCAGGCGGTGACCAGGCCGACAGGGCGTCGCGCTGACCACAGAGAAGGAGGTGTAAGGCGGGGAAACGCTCGAGAGCGTCGAGTGAAGCAGGAACAATGCAGCGGGGACCGAAGTCCCCGCCCATTGCATCGATCGCGATGACGATTTCGATCGAGAATTACTCGTCGGAACCTTTGTCGATCACTTTGCGACCGCGGTAGAAACCGTCGGGCGACACGTGGTGGCGCAGGTGAACTTCACCGGTGCTCTTTTCCACGGACAGAGCGTTCGCTTCGAGGGCGTCGTGCGAACGACGCATGTCGCGAGCGGAACGGGATTTTTTGTTCTGCTGAACAGCCATGATTTAACTCCTAAACGTTTGGGTCACGCTTCAACTGCGCAAGTACACTGAACGGGTTGGGTCGCTTTTCCTCGTCCGCCGGCTCTTCGGGCGCCTCGAAACCTTCCGGATGCTGGCAAGCACCTTCTGGATGCACGGGAATGATCGGCAGAGCGAGCAACAGCTCTTCTTCGATCAGACTATGCAGATCCAGGGGCTCTTCACCAACCTCCAGGGCATCGTAACCCTGTGGCAAGGCATCGGCCGACTTCCCTTCCCAGAGCACGGCGAAATCGAATTCGCTGCTAATGGGAAGCACTGCCGGCTCCAGACAACGCTGGCAAATCATCTCGACCTTGGTGTCCAGGACACCATGGATGACGAATTGCTTTTGTTGATCACGCCCGAAGTCGAGGACAACGGCAACCGCGCCTTCGGACTTCACGAGCTGCTCGCCGACACGCCGCATGTTCGCGAGAGGCAGCTCACCCTTGAGGGTTACGCCGCGATCCGCCAATTTGCGAGGATCGACCTGAGGTGGAATTGGCCCATTCAACATAAGCGCGCCATTATAGGGACGGCCTTACGGCTGTCAAAGGAAATTAACCCCGAAGCGACTCCGACCGACCTCTGGTCGACCTCGCCCGAGAACAAACTGATGCCTTTCATTCTACTCGCTTCCAGCTCGCCTTACCGCCGCCAATTGCTGGAAAGGCTGCACCTGCCCTTCACCCACCAGTCGCCGGACATCGACGAGACGCCGCTACCCGGCGAAAGCCCGCGAGCACTGGTGGAGCGCCTGGCCCGAGCCAAGACCGCTGCCCTGGCCGACCAGCGGGAGCCGACGCTTATCATCGGCTCGGATCAGGCGACAGCCATAGAGGGCGAGA
Organism: Pseudomonas sp. AS2.8; assembly: GCF_014190935.1. Taxonomy (NCBI): domain Bacteria; kingdom Pseudomonadati; phylum Pseudomonadota; class Gammaproteobacteria; order Pseudomonadales; family Pseudomonadaceae; genus Pseudomonas; species Pseudomonas sp. AS2.8. The sequence goes on along the minus strand of NZ_JACHVV010000001.1, from coordinate 241,791 downwards.
TTCTCGGCAAGCCCCTCACCCACGAACGGGCCCATCAGCAGCTGACCCAGGCCAGTGGTCGCACCCTGGTGTTCCATACCGGACTGGCCGTACTGGACAGTCGAACCGGCGAGTGCCGGAGCGAGGTAGTGGATTTCCAGGTGCGCTTTCGCCCGCTGGATGCTGCGACGATCGACCGCTATCTGCGGGTGGAGCAACCCTATGATTGCGCCGGCAGCTTCAAGGCCGAAGGCCTCGGCATCGCCCTGTTCGAAGCCATGCAGGGAGAGGATCCGACCAGCCTGATCGGCCTCCCGCTGATCCGCCTGGCCGCACTGCTGCGCCAGGCAGGACTGCAGGTGCCCTAGGCCACCCGCAGTTGGCACCGGCTAACGCAGCGCCGGACCCTGCCAGCCCATATAGAGGGCCAGACGCTCGGCGACGCTGGCGCCCAGGCGCTTGGCGAAGCGATCAAAGGGCGAGTCCTCCTGGGTGAAGTCCACCAGGCGCTCCTCCTTGACCACATCCCGTGCCACGTAGCTGGCACTGCCCAGGCCATCGATCAACCCCAGGGGCAGGGCCTGCTCGCCGGACCAGACCAGTCCGGAGAACAACTCGGGATGGCCCTCGACCCTGAGTCGATCGCCGCGGCCTTTCTTGACGCTATCGATGAACTGCTGATGGGTGGTGTCCAGCACCTGCTGCCAGAAGCGGGTTTCCTCGGGCTTCTGCGGCTGGAAGGGATCGAGGAAGGCCTTGTGTTCGCCGGAGGTGTAGACGCGACGCTCAACGCCCAGCTTCTCCATGGTGCCGACGAAACCGAAGGACGCCGCTGTGACGCCGATGGAGCCGACCAGACTGGCCTTGTCGGCATAGATGGCGTCGGCGGCGCTGGCCACGTAGTAGGCGCCCGAGGCGCCCAGATCGGTGATCACCGCGTACAGCTTGATGTCCGGATGCAGACCACGCAGACGCTTGATCTCGTCATAGATGTAGCCGGATTGCACCGGACTGCCACCCGGACTGTTGATGCGCAGCACCACGCCACGGGTGTTGCTGTCGTCGAACGCCTTGCGCAGCGCGGTCACCACGTTGTCGGCACTGGCCTTCTCGTCGTCGGCGATCACGCCCTTGAGCTCGATGAGCGCGGTATGGGCGCCGGACTCGGTCACCCCGCCCTTCTTGCCCAGTGACAGCAGGGGCGTGAACAGCACCAGCATGAGGATCAGGTAGGCAAAGGTCAGCAGCTTGAAAAAGATGCCCCAGCGCCGTGCCCGCCGCTGCTCGCGCACGCTGGCGAGCATGGTCTTCTCGATCAGGGCCCAGGTCTTGTCGTCCGCCGGGCGCGTGCGCCCGCTGTCTTCCTTCCACTCGTCAGCCATGCCCTACCTCATTCCTGACCACAGGATTGTCACCCAGCCATAGCGCCAGGTCCGCGAAAGCTTCGATCACCAGGCGCGGCCCGAAATCCCTCAGGACCTCGGCCGGCTGGGCACCATAGGCGACCCCGACTGCAGCGACCCCGGCCCGCCGCGCCATTTCCAGGTCGAAGACGGCATCCCCGATCAGCAGGGCGCGCTCTGGCGCCACGCCGCAGTGGGCGAGAATCTCCTGCACCATCTGCGGATCGGGCTTGCCGGCGGCCTCGTCGGCGCAGCGGGTGATGTCGAAGAACTCGCTCAGGCCATGCTGCTGCAGCGAACGGGCCAGGCCGCGCCGGCTCTTTCCGGTCGCCACGGCCAGCTGATAACCCTGGGCGCGAAAGCGCTGCAGCCCGCTCAGCACCTCGGGAAACAGGGGCGACGCCGCCTGCTCGCGACGGACGAACTCGGCGCTGTAGGCATCGCGAAACCCCTCGATCTGCGCCGGGGTCACCAGATGCGGATAGAGGGTCTGGATGGCCGCGACCAGCTCCAGGCCGATGATGCCCTTGATGGCCACGTCGCTACGCGGCGGCAGCCCCAGTTGCTCGGCGGCCACGTGCATGACCTCGACGATCCGGCCGATGGAATCCGCCAGAGTGCCGTCCCAGTCGAAGATCAGCAGCTGGTAGTCAGGCATCCAGACGCTCCAGCGTCTGACTCCAGGTGCCGTCGACCGGCGCTTCCAGGCGCAGCTCACCGCCCTCGGGCAAGGGGATCACCAGACTCGCCGAGTGCAGGAACAGTCGCTTGCCGCCGAGTTCGCGGATCTCCTGGGAAAAGGCTTCATCGCCGTACTTGGGATCGCCGGCGATGGCGTGCCCCGCATGACGCGCATGGACACGGATCTGATGGGTCCGCCCCGTCACCGGCCGTGCCTCGACCAGGGTGGCGAACTCGCCATAGCGCCGCAACACGCGGAATTCGGTGAGCGCCTCCTTGCCTTCGTCGTTGACCTCGACCATGCGCTCGCCGGACCTGAGGGTGTTCTTCAGCAGCGGCGCGCTGATCTTCTTCTTGGCCGCCGGCCAGTGGCCGCGCACCAGGGCGTGATAGCGCTTGTCCACGCCGTCGCCGCGCAGGGCTTCGTGCAGGAAGCGCAGCATGCTGCGCTTCTTGGCGATCATCAGCAGGCCCGAGGTATCCCGGTCGAGACGATGGACCAGCTCGATGTCGCGGGCGTCGGGACGCAGCTGGCGAAAGACCTCGATGACCCCGCCGGACAGGCCACTGCCGCCATGCACGGCGATGCCGGCCGGCTTGTTGATGACGATGAGGGCCTTGTCCTCGTGGACGATGGAGTCCTCCAGGCGCTCGAGCAGCCCCTTGGCCAGGGGTGCCGGCTCGTCGGGCTCGGACAGGCGCAGCGGCGGTACGCGGATCTGGTCGCCGGCCTGCAGGCGGTAGTCGGGCTTGATGCGCCCCTTGTTCACCCGCACTTCGCCCTTGCGCAGGATGCGATAGATGAGGGTCTTGGGCGCACCCTTGAGGTGGGTACGCAGGAAGTTGTCGATACGCTGGCCGGCATAGTCGGCGGGCACATCGAGCAGTTGAACGCCGGTGCTGGGAGAAGGAGGCTTAGTCATTGGCAGATGATAGCAATTTTCCCTTATTTGAAGCACTTAAAGCTTGCTGCTATAGTCCGGAGGCGGTTATCAGTCCTGTCTGGATGGCACCGCTCGCGAGGCCGTAGATTCCGCCCGCGAATAATAGGCTGCAAATGCAATAGTCACTGGACGTCTGGCCGTCCAGCAGACCGCCGACTCTGCCCAAGGGGGTGAGTGGCGAGCTGCGATCCGCCTGGTAACCAAGGCAGCGGCACCCAGGGTGTCAGCTGTAAAACGACAACCGCTCCGGACCTTGCGGGCGGCACCAGATTCCTGAAGATTGTGTGCAGGATGGAGATGCACAACCAGCGTATCGCGTAGCCTGACAGTACGCCTGCAGCCCGCTTCGCGCCCAGCTTCGGCCAAGGTGACGATCGCAGGTGGAAGCCTCAAGGCCAACGGCCGATGCTCCAACCGCGACACCTGACACGAATCCCGCGACGACCCGGCTGCCCGAGCCTTTCGGCTGTCACGCCCGCACCATGCCTGGTTGATTCCTCCTCTTGTGGAGCTGCAACGGCAGTCGCTCAAGCGCCTGCAGGAGACGTAGTCGCGGCACGCCCTCCGGGCCTGCTGCTGGACACGAAGGCCGGCTTGGACCGGCTTCGATACGACCCCGTGCACCCTTCTCCTGAATCCTGTTGCCACCACGCGGGCCGAGAGCCTGGAACGTAGTGGTATTACATGAAAAGAATGCTCATCAACGCGACCCAGCCCGAGGAATTGCGGGTTGCCCTGGTCGACGGTCAACGTCTGTTCGATCTGGACATCGAGTCCGGAGCCCGCGAACAGAAAAAGGCCAACATCTACAAAGGCCGCATCACCCGCATCGAACCCAGCCTGGAAGCCGCCTTCGTCGACTTCGGCGCCGATCGCCACGGCTTCCTCCCGCTGAAGGAAATCTCCCGGGAATACTTCAAGAAGAACCCGGAAGGCCGCGTCAACATCAAGGAAGTGCTCTCCGAAGGCCAGGAAGTAGTCGTCCAGGTCGAAAAGGAAGAGCGCGGCAACAAGGGCGCCGCCCTGACCACCTTCATCAGCCTCGCCGGTCGCTACCTGGTGCTGATGCCCAACAATCCCCGCGCCGGCGGCATCTCCCGCCGCATCGAGGGTGAAGAGCGCAACGAACTGCGCGAAGCCCTGAACGGCCTGAACGCCCCGGGCGACATGGGCCTGATCGTGCGCACCGCCGGCCTGGGTCGCAGCACCGAGGAACTGCAGTGGGACCTCGACTACCTGCTGCAACTCTGGTCCGCCATCAACGAAGCCTCGGGCGAGCGCAAGGGCCCCTTCCTGATCTATCAGGAAAGCAACGTCATCATTCGCGCCATCCGCGACTACCTGCGCCAGGACATCGGTGAAGTCCTGGTCGACAGCGTCGAAGCCCAGGAAGAAGCCCTGAGCTTCATCCGCCAGGTGATGCCGCAGTACGCCAGCAAGATCAAGCTGTACCAGGACAGCGTCCCGCTGTTCAATCGTTTTCAGATCGAAAGCCAGATCGAGACCGCCTTCCAGCGCGAAGTGAAGCTGCCCTCGGGCGGCTCCATCGTCATCGATCCCACCGAAGCCCTGGTGTCCATCGACATCAACTCGGCGCGCGCCACCAAGGGTGGCGACATCGAAGAAACCGCCCTGCAGACCAACCTGGAAGCGGCTGAGGAAATCGCCCGCCAGCTGCGCCTGCGCGACATCGGCGGCCTGATCGTCATCGACTTCATCGACATGACCCCGGTCAAGAACCAGCGCGCCGTGGAAGATCGCGTCCGCGAAGCCCTGGAAGCCGACCGCGCCCGCGTGCAGATCGGTCGCATCTCCCGCTTCGGCCTGCTGGAAATGTCCCGCCAGCGCCTGCGCCCTTCCCTGCGCGAAACCAGCGGCATCGTCTGCCCCCGCTGCAACGGCCAGGGCATCATCCGCGACGTGGAATCCCTGTCGCTGGCCATCCTGCGCCTGATCGAGGAAGAAGCCCTCAAGGATCGCACCGCCGAGGTCCGTGCCCACGTACCCATCCAGGTCGCGTCCTTCCTGCTCAACGAGAAGCGCAACAGCATCACCAAGATCGAGCTGCGCACCCGCGTGCGCATCATCATCCTGCCGGACGATCACATCGAGACCCCGCACTTCGAAGTGCAGCGTCTGCGTGACGACAATCCCGAGCTGCTGAACAGCCAGTCCAGCTACGAGATGGCCAACACCGAAGCCGAAGAAGTACAGCCGGTCAGCTCCACCCGTACCCTGGTGCGCCAGGAAGCGGCCGTGAAGGTCGCGCCCGAGCGCGCACCGGCCCCCACTCCGGTCACCGCCGAAGTCGTGGCGCCCGTCGCGCCTGCCGCCAAGGCCACCGCCGAGCCCAATCTGTTCAAGGGCCTGGTCAAGTCCCTGGTCAGCCTGTTCGCCGGCAAGACCGAAGAGCAGCCGATGGCCGACAAGGCCGTTGCCGCACCGGTCGCCGCCAAGAGCAGCGACGAGCAACGCAGCCAGGACGAGCGTCGCAACGGTCGTCAGCAGAATCGTCGCCGTGAAGGCCGCCGTGACGACGAGCGCAAGCCGCGCGAAGAACGCCAGCCGCGCGCCGATCGTGGCGAGCGCAGCGAGCGCCCGGCCCGTGAAGAGCGCAAGCCGCGTGAAGAGCGTCAGCCTCGCGAAGAGCGCCAGGCCCGCGAAGACCGCCCGGCGCGCGAGGAGCGTCAGCCCCGCGAAGAGCGCGCCACTCGCGAAGAGCGTCAACCGCGTGAAGAACGCCAGCCGCGCGAGGAGCGTCAGCCGCGCGAAGAGCGTCAGCCCCGCGAGGAGCGCGCCACTCGCGAAGAGCGTCAGCCGCGTGAAGAGCGTCAACCCCGTGAAGAGCGCCAGCCGCGCGAAGAACGCGTGAGTGCCGAAGAGCGTCCGGTTCGCGAAGAGCGCCAGCCGCGTGAAGAGCGTCAGCCTCGCGAGGAGCGCAAGCCACGTGAAGAGCGTCAGCCCCGCGAAGAGCGCAAGGCTCGCGAAGAGCGTCAGGAAGCGGCCAGCGCCGAAGAGCTGAACGAAGAAGAAGTGCTGGAAGGCAATGACGAGCTGGAAGAAGGCGAAGAGCGTCCGCGTCGCCGTTCCCGCGGTCAGCGTCGCCGCAGCAACCGTCGCGAGCGTCAGCGCGATGCCAATGGCAACTTCATCGAAGACGAAGAGCCGGGCACCGACGCCACTGTGGCGCCAGCCGCCATCGCGCTGGGTACCGCTGTCGTGGTGAGCGAGAGCGTGACCGCCGTCGCCACCCAGGAAGAGGCTCGTGAGGTTCGCGAGCATGAGCCGGTAGTGGCTGCCGACACCCCGGCCGCTGAAGTCACCCGGGAAACCGCGGTGGAGCAGTCTGCCGCCGAAGCACCGGCCCAGCCGGAGATCCTCACGCCCAACGTGAGCCAGTTGCAGGACGAGCGTGCGCCGCACCAGGAAGTGGAAATTGCTGCACCCGCCGCCGAGCAGGTCGCTCCGGTCACGACCCCTGCCGCTATTCCTGCCGCACCGGTCGAAGCCGAAGCTGCAGAGTCGGCCGCAGGTCGCGCCTCCAACGACCCGCGCGAGCGTCGTCGCCGTGAGCGCATGGCTCGTGAAGCTGAAGCCGCTCGCGCCAACCAGCCCGAGCAGCAGGCCGAGGCACCCGCGCTGGGCGCCATCGCCGAAACCGAGGAAACCTTCGCTACCGCAGCGGTAGGCACTGTGGAGCCGCAGCAGGCGCCCGAGGTCCAGCCCGTCCAGGCAGCCGAAGAACTGCCCGCAGCCGAGGCCGAGTCGGCACCGATCGTGATGGAAGAGCCCGTCGAGGTCGTGCCCAGCCCTGCCCAGGAAGAAGCGGCCAGCGCTGCCCTGACCGGTCAGGAGAGTGCCACTGAAGAAGCACCCAAGGCCGATGCCGTAAAATCGGATGAAGCCATTCAGGCGGAACTCGATCGCAAGCTCAAGGACTCCCGGGAAAATCATCCCGGCTGATCTCAGCCACCCATGAAAAGGGGCGCCTCGGCGCCCCTTTTTTTATGCCTGGAATCCGTACAGGCGATGGTACGCGACCGAGTACGAGCTCGCACCGTCCCAGACAAGGCCATGCAAGCCTTGTGCGGCCTGACGCCGAGCCCGAGGCCAGGGAAGAGGCCCTGGTAGCGGGCGGCCCGCCGGAGCCGCCTCAGCCCACCTTACGGCGCCTTGACATAGCAGGCAGCTTGGCGAAGCCCAGCATTGAGTGGGATGTCCGGGCTGTTGGGCTTCGGTGGTGGAGCTGCCTCAACCCAACCTACGGCGCCCTGACATACCGGGTAGGTTGGTGCTAAGCGCAGCGAAGCCCAACGCTGGGCATGAGATAGCCTGCCTGCCAGAGGCTTCGGCGATGGAGCTACCTCAACCCAACCTACGGTGCCCCGACATACCGGGCAGGTTGGTGCCGGGCGTGGAGGCGCCCGACATTGGGCGGGATGGCTGGGCTGTTGGGCTTCGGCGGTGAAGCTGCCTCAGCCCAACCTACGGTGCCTCGACATACCGAGCAGGTTGGCGCTGAGCGCAGCGAAGCCCAACGCCGGGCGAGATAGCCTGCCTGCCGGAGGCTCCAGCGCCCATGCGGGAAAAATCCCGGGCATAAAAAAACCCAGCCATTGGGCTGGGTTTTTCGAGCGTATCCCGGAGGATTAACGCTTGGAGTACTGCGGACGCTTACGCGCTTTGCGCAGACCGACTTTCTTACGCTCGACTTCACGGGCGTCACGAGTGACGTAACCGGCTTTGCGCAGCGAGCTGCGGTAGCCTTCGTCGTACTCGATCAGAGCGCGGGTGATGCCGTGACGGATAGCACCGGCCTGACCGCTCACACCACCGCCAGCGACGGTGACGTAGATGTCGAACTTCTCCAGGGTCTCGGTCAGCTCGAGGGGCTGACGCACGACCATGCGCGCGGTTTCGCGGCCGAAGAAGGTGTCCAGAGCGCGATCGTTGATGGAGATCTTGCCAGTGCCCGGACGGAGGAAGACACGAGCGGTGGCAGTCTTACGACGGCCGGTACCGTAATTTTGAGTTGCCGACATGTTGTACTATCCCGATTAAAACTTGAGTTCTTGGGGCTGCTGAGCGGTGTGCGGATGGTTCGCACCCTTGTACACCTTGAGCTTGCGATACATGTCGCGGCCCAGCGGGTTCTTCGGCAGCATACCCTTGACGGCGGTCTCGATGACGCGCTCGGGAGCACGGGCGATCAGCTTTTCGAAGTTGATCGACTTGATGCCACCCGGGAAACCGGAGTGATGGTAGTACATCTTGTCGGTAGTCTTGGCACCGGTCACACGAACCTGCTCGGCGTTGATGACGACGATGTAGTCGCCGGTGTCAACGTGAGGGGTGTATTCGGGCTTGTGCTTGCCACGCAGGCGAGTGGCGATTTCAGTAGCCAGACGACCCAGAGTCTGGCCAGCAGCGTCGACGACGTACCAGTCGCGCTTAACGGTTTCCGGTTTTGCGGTGAAAGTTTTCATTCTCTATGGCCTCAGAGGCCGCCCTGGTAAAAAGACGGCAAATTCTACACAACAGTGCAACCCCAGACAAGTCGGGGGCAGCCGGAAACAGACGCTCTTCGGGGGCTCGGGTCGGCGTCCGCTACGGCGATCTCGGCAGGCTTAGGCATCCCCCGCCAAGAAAGCTGCGGCATGATACCCGTTCACACCAGAAAAGCAACCGGAAGCTAGAAAGAAAATAGCGCCTGGGTCGCTGCCGAACCCTGGCGGCGCGAGGCCAGGTGATCGGCCAGCCGCGTCGGTTCCGGCAGGCGGTGACGCCTTACGCAGGCCATGACCAGCGCGGGCGCGGTGGCCAGACCGACCCGGTGCCCGGGCGAGACGATCAGCGGCTTGACCCGATCCTTGCTGCGCAGCACCGTGCCTATCACCCCACCCTCGCGATCCAGCAGGTCGACCTGGCTGCCGCGCGTCTCGGCGAGTTCGCCGTGATGGCCGGTCAGGATTTTCTTGGCCACGCCGATCGTCGGCAGACCGGTGACCACGCCCAGATGAGCGGCGATGCCCAGTCGGCGGGGATGGGCGATGCCGTGGCCATCGCAGAACACCAGATCGGGAGTCTCCGGCAATTGCGCCAGCGCCTGGAGCAGCGCCGGCAATTCCCGAAAGGACAGCAGGCCGGGCACGTAGGGCATCACAGTGGGAATGCGGGCGATGGCATGGGCCAGCGGCTGCAGGGTTTCGGCATCGAGCAACACGGCCACGGCACGGGTGATCTCGCCGCCTTCCTCGAAGCCCACGTCGACGCCGGCATAGCGCCGCGGCGCGCCGAAGTCGTCGTGCAGCAGGACCTGGCGGGCCAGTTGCTTCTGCAGAATGCGCGCCTGGGCGGGCGAGCCGTCCCAATCGGCGAAGGGATCGGAATTCACACGTACCTCCCGAGAACCTGGGTCAAAGGATTGATCCTTCAACCCGGGCAGGGTTCACGGCTTGTGCGGACGGGCCAGGTATTCGTGGGACTGCATTTCCAGCAGGCGACTGAGGGTACGCTGGAATTCGAACTCCAGGCGGCCACCGGAATAGAGGTCCTTGAGCTCGACCTCGGCGGACAGGATCAGCTTGACCTGGCGATCGTAGAATTCGTCGACCAGGTTGATGAAGCGCCGCGCCATGTCGTCCTTGAGCGCATCCATCTGCTCGACGTTGCTGACCAGCACCGTCTGGAAGATCTTGCCCAGTTCGATGTAGTCGTTCTGGCTGCGTGGACCGTCGCAGAGGGCGCGAAAATCGAACCAGGCGACATCTTCGCAGGTGCGCCGAGCGCGGATCTCGCGATTCTCGATCATCAGCGGCACGTCTTCGCAGAGGTCGTTGCACTCGACGGTGAGCGAACGGAAGCTCTTGGCCATCGCCGCCTCGACCTCGTCGCTCAGCGGATAGTGAAACAGCTGGGCCTGCTCCAGGGCGCGCAGGCGATAGTCCACGCCGCTGTCGACGTTGACGATCTCGGTGTGCTCCTTGAGCAGTGCGATGGCCGGCAGGAAGCGCGCGCGTTGCAGGCCGTCCTTGTAGAGGCCGTCGGGCACGATGTTCGAGGTGGCGACCAGACTCACGCCGTTCTTGAACAGCTCTTCCAGCAGGGTCGCCAGGATCATGGCGTCGGTGATGTCGGAAACGAAGAATTCGTCGAAGCAGATCACCCGCGCCTCGTCGGCGAAGCGCCGGGCGATGATGGTCAGCGGATTCTTCTCGCCCTTGAGGGTGCGCAGCTCTTCGTGGACCCGCTTCATGAAGCGGTGGAAGTGGGTGCGCATCTTCTGCTTGAACGGCAGGGCGTCATAGAAGGTATCGACCAGATAGGTCTTGCCGCGCCCTACCCCACCCCAGAAATACAGACCCTTGACCGGCGTGACCGTCTTGCGCCCGAGCAGCTTGCCGAACAGGCCGCCCTTGGCGGCGGGCTCGACGAGCAATTCGTCATAGAGGCGCTGCAGATGGCGCACGGCCTCTTCCTGGGCAGCATCGTAGAAAAACTCCGGGCGCTTGAGGTCGGCCTGGTAACGCTCGAGGGGGGTCATGGCGGCTTCTGGTCGGGTGGGAAAAAAGGGTGGTCACTGTAATGGCGGTCCCTGGCGTTGACAACGCCGGGGACCGCGGGTGCCCTTTAGGCCTCGGCCAATTGCGCCAGGGCGGTCCGGGTGCGCTCGATCAGCGCATCGCGCGCGGCGGGGGAGTCGCCAGGGACGCCCTCGGCGACGACCTGATCGTCCAGCAGCAGCTGGAAGCCGTTGCCCTCACCCGCCACGACACTGGCCGGCGTGGTGACCAGTTGCTTGCTGGTGATGCCGGCGGTCTTGGCTTCGGCGAAGGGAATCGACAAGGCCAGTTCGGTACCGTCGGCATCGAGCAGACGGAAGCGGAAGCTGCCGTCGCTCTCGCGGAAGCTGACGAAGCGGGCGGTCTTGCTGGCCTTCTTCTTGGTGCCGCCGGTGGCGACCTGGGTCTTGAGCGAACGCAGGCCCACGGCCTCGCGCAGCTCGCCGAGGAAGGGCGTGGCATAGCGGCGAGCCTTGGCGGCGCCGGCCAGCAGGATGTCTTCCAGATCATCGGGCCGGGCGATCAGCGCCGCGTAGCGCTCGCGGGCCTCGCCCAGCTCGGCGTCGAGCAGCTCGAACAGCTGGCCCTTGGCTTCGCCCCAGGCCAGGCCGTCCTGCAGGGCCGCGCGGAAGGCCGCGCTCTGCTCGGGGGTGGCGAAGGCCTGGTAGAGGGTGAAGAGGTGGGCGCTGTCGGGGTCCTTGGGCTCGCCGGGCAGGCGCGAATCGGTGACGATGCGGGCGATGGCGTCCTTGAGCTGCTTGGCGCTGCCGAACAGCGGGATGGTGTTGTCGTAGCTCTTCGACATCTTGCGGCCGTCAAGGCCGGGCAAGGTGGAGACGCTTTCCTCGATGACCGCCTCGGGCAGGGCGAAGTAATCGCGCCCGTTGCCGAACAGGTGGTTGAAGCGCTGACCGATGTCGCGGGCCATCTCCACGTGCTGGATCTGGTCGCGCCCGACCGGCACGCGCAGGGCGTTGAACATCAGGATGTCCGCGGCCATCAGCACCGGATAGCTGTAGAGCCCCATGGTGACTCCGGCATCGGGGTCCTCGCCCTGCTCCAGGTTGCGGTCGACCGCGGCCTTGTAGGCATGGGCGCGATTGAGCAGGCCCTTGCCGGCGACGCAGGTGAGCAGCCAGGTCAGTTCGGGGATCTCGGGGATGTCGGACTGGCGATAGAAGGTGACCCGCTCCGGATCCAGGCCGCTGGCCAGCCAGGTGGCGGCGATCTCCAGGCGCGAACGCTGGATGCGCGCCGGGTCGTCGCACTTGATCAGGGCATGGTAGTCGGCGAGGAAATAGAAGGAATCGGCATCGTCGGCCAGGCTGGCGCGGATGGCGGGGCGGATGGCCCCGGCGTAGTTGCCCAGGTGCGGGGTACCGGTGGTGGTGATGCCAGTGAGGATGCGAGTGGTCATGGAGGCGCTGGGAATCCGAGAGACTAACGAGGGTCAGGCCTGCAGGCGTGGCAGGACCAGATCTTTGAGTTCGACGAGTTTGCCATGGAAGAAATGGCTGCATTCGGCGACGCGGAGCAATTCGTGCGGCTGTTCGAGCGCGGCGGACCAGGCGTAGACCCGCTCGGGGGTCACCACTTCGTCGGCCTCGGGCTGGATCACCGTGAGGCGCGCCCGCTGTGGCAGGCGGCCGTCGACCGCGAAACGCTCCACCGGCGGCGCCAGCATGAACAGCCGTTCCACCGCCACGCCCTCGCCTTCCAGGCGACCGCCGAGGCAGGCGGCGACGCAGGAGCCGAAGGAGAAACCGCAGAGGGTCAGCGGCAGCTCAGGGTGGCGGTCGCGCAACCAGGCCACGGCGGCCGCGGCATCGTCGATCTCGCCTTCACCGCCGGCATGCACGCCGGTGCTGGCGCCGACGCCGCGGAAGTTGAATCTGAGGGTGGCCTGGCCGGCGTCCCGGGCGATGCGCTGCAGGGTGGCGACCACCTTGTTCTGCATGGCGCCGCCATGGAGCGGATGGGGATGACAGAGCAGGACCGCGCCGGTGGGGGCATCCGGGCTCTGGTACAGCGCTTCCAGAGTGCCCGCGGGGCCCTCCAGCAGCAGGGATTGTTCACGGGCTGACACGCTTGACTCCGTGATCCCGGACGAACAGTGCTCATCCAAGGAGTTGATTTTGATAGGGTCGATCCTGCGCGATGCCTGACTGCGGGGTATGATGACGCCCAGCGAATGGCAGAAGACGCAACCCAGTGTACAGGCTCGCCGGTCTGCCGTTACCGTAAAGCAAAGCCGCTCATAGAGGAAGTTTCGTGGAACAGTCGCTCACTACCTGGTTGTTGCCCCTGATCGCGCTGCTGATCGGGGTCGGGATAGGTTTTCTGCTGGCGCGCCTGGTGCCGGGTGCCGCGCCGAGCCGCGTGCAGCGCCAGCTGGATGACCTGCAGAAGAAGTTCGACGACTACCAGCACGAGGTCACCAGCCACTTCAGCACCACCGCCGGCCTGGTGCGCAAGCTCACCCAGACCTACCAGGACATGCAGTCGCACCTGTCCGAAGGCGCCGAGCGTCTGGCCCAGGACGAGCTGACCCGTCAGCACCTGCTGGCCTCGCTGCACAGCGCCGAGCAGCGCTACCCCTCCAGTCGCGAGCGCATCGACGGTCCGACCGAAGCGCCGCGGGACTACGCGCCCAAGGGTGACGGCACCCCCGGTACCCTCGATGAAACCTACGGTGTGAAAAGCCGCGGTTAATCGCCAAGGCCGGGGACTCCCCGGCCTTCCGCTTTCCGGCGCCTGCCCTCTTCACTCAGGGCGCGACGCCCGGCCCTTTTCCGGCCCGTCATGGCATAATCTGCGGTTGCAGTCTTTCGCAGGAGAACGCCATGCCCGCAGCGGCCAGTGGCCTGAGCCTCTACGGCATCAAGGCCTGTGACACCATGAAGAAGGCCCGCCAATGGCTCGACGAGCATGGCCAGGCCTATCACTTCCATGACTACAAGCAGAGCGGCATCGACCGCGAACGGCTGGCGGCCTGGTGCGCGGAGCATGGCTGGGACAAGGTGCTCAATCGCGCCGGCACCACCTTCCGCAAACTCGACGACGCCCAGAAGGCCGATCTCGATACCGCCAGGGCCATCGACCTGATGCTGGCGCAGCCTTCGATGATCAAGCGACCCGTGCTCGATCTCGGCGACCGTACCCTGCTGGGCTTCAAGCCCGAGCTCTATGCCGCGGCCCTGAACTGATCCCGCGGCTACCGCCCCTACTACCGAACATCTCGCACCGACCGGATCGGTGCCTCTGCAAAGGAACAGTCTCATGTCGAATGCCCTCTTCAGTATCGCCTTCGGTGTCGGCACCCAGAATCGCCAGGACGCCTGGCTGGAAGTCTTCTATGCACAGCCCCTGCTGAATCCCCCGGCGGCGCTGGTCGAGGCGGTCGCGCCGCTGCTGGACTACCAGGGCGGCAACCAGGCCATCGCCTTCGCCCCGGCCCAGGCCCGCGGCCTGGCCGAAGCCCTCAAGGGCATCGATGCCGTGCAGTCGGCGCTGCTGACCCGCCTGGCGGAAAGCAACAAGCCGCTGGTCGCCACCCTGCTGGCCGAAGACGCCGCGCCCGCCTCCACCCCCGAGGCCTACCTGAAGCTGCACCTGCTGTCCCATCGCCTGGTCAAGCCCCATGGCCTGAACCTCAGCGGCATCTTCGCGCTGCTGCCCAACGTGGCCTGGACCAACCAGGGCGCCGTGGACCTGGCCGAGCTGCCGGCCGAGCAGCTGGAAGCCCGTCTGCGCGGCAAGCTGCTGGAAGTCTTCTCGGTGGACAAGTTCCCCAAGATGACCGACTACGTGGTGCCGGCTGGCGTGCGCATCGCCGATACCGCCCGCGTGCGCCTGGGCGCCTACGTGGGTGAAGGCACCACGGTGATGCACGAAGGCTTCGTCAACTTCAACGCCGGTACCGCCGGCCCGGGCATGATCGAAGGCCGCGTCTCCGCGGGCGTCTTCGTCGGCAAGGGCTCGGACCTGGGCGGCGGCTGCTCGACCATGGGTACCCTGTCGGGCGGTGGCAACATCATCATCAGCGTCGGCGAAGGCTGCCTGATCGGTGCCAACGCCGGCATCGGCATCCCGCTGGGCGATCGCTGCACCGTGGAATCCGGCCTCTATGTGACCGCGGGTACCAAGGTCGCCGTGCTGGATGACCAGAACCAGTTGGTACGGGTGGTCAAGGCGCGCGAACTGGCCGGTCAGAGCGACCTTCTGCTGCGCCGCAATTCGGAAACCGGCGCGGTCGAGTGCAAGACCAACAAGACCGCCATCGAACTCAACGAAGCGCTGCACGCGCACAACTGAGTCCACAACCGGGCAGCCCGCGCCAGGCGGGCTACCCCGGAGCTGTCGCCATGTCGCTACCCTCTCCCTGGAGAGCCGAGTTTCCGGCTTTCACCGCCTTTGCCGCCGATGGCATCACCTACCTCGACAGCGCCGCCACGGCGCAGAAGCCCCAGGTGGTGCTGGATGCCCTGCTGGCCAGCTACAGCCTGGGTGCGGCCAATGTGCACCGCGCCCAGCACTGGGCCGCCGAGCGGACCACCGCTGCCTACGAAGGCGCCCGTGGACGGATCGCCGCCTGGCTGGGCGCTACCTCGCCGCACGAGGTGGTGCTGACCCGCGGCGCGACCGAGGCGCTCAACCTGCTGGCCTATGGGCTGGAAGATACCTTCGAGGCGGGCGACGAGATCCTCGTCAGCGCCCTGGAGCACCACGCCAATCTGCTGCCCTGGCAGCAGCTGGCCCGGCGTCGCGGCCTCGAACTCAGGGTCATCCCCCTGACCCCGAGCGGTCATCTGGACCTGCAGGCCGCCGAGCGGCTGCTGGGACCGCGGACGCGCGTGGTCGCGGTCAGTCAGCTGTCCAATGTGCTCGGCACCTGGCAGCCGCTGGCGGAGCTCGCGGCCCTGGTACGGGCGCGCTCGCCGGCCTGGCTGGTGGTGGATGGCGCCCAGGGCGCGGTCCATGGCCGCCACCGTCCGGGCGACTTCGACGCCGACTTCTATGTCTTTTCCGGCCACAAGCTCTATGCGCCCGAGGCCATCGGCGTGCTCTGGGGCAAGGCCGCTGGCCTGGCACGGCTCAAACCCTGGCAGTTCGGCGGCGAGATGGTGCAGCACACCACCTTCACCGACGCCCGCTTCCACGCCGCGCCCATGGGCTTCGAGGCGGGAACGCCGCCCATAGGCGCGGCCATCGCCCTGGGCGCGGCGGTCGACTGGCTGCAAGGCCAGGACGAGACGCTGATCCGCGGTCACGAGCAGGCGCTCAGCCTGAAGCTCCTGGCCGGGCTGGCTGCCCGTGACGGCGTCCAGGTGCTGGGTGAACCCCAGATCGCCCTGGCCAGCTTTCAGGTCGCGGGCGTCGATGTGGGTGATCTTTCGCACCTGCTGGGTGAGCAGGGCATCGCCGTGCGCGCCGGTCAGCATTGCGCCATGCCGCTGTTCCAGACCCTGCAGACCCCCGGTGCGCTGCGGGTCTCCCTCGGCCTGTACAACGATGCCGAGGACCTGCAGCGCTTTTTCACTGCCTTGGACAACGCCCTGGAGCTGCTGCGATGAATCTGCTTCCCGATGCCGCGGAAGCCCGCCGCGCCTTCGTCATCGCCAAGGGCTGGGAAGCGCGCTCGCGACTGCTGCTGCAGTGGGCCGAGCGCCTGCCGGCGGTGCTCGAGGAGCGCGACGAGGATCTGGTGCAGGGCTGCGAGAGCCGGGTGCGGCTGACCCATGAAGCCCAGGGCGATCGCCACTTCTTTCGCGCCAGCAGCGAATCCCGGGTGCTCAAGGGGCTGCTCGCCGTGGTGCTGGTGCGCGCCAACGGCCTGACCCGCGAAGAACTGGGTCGCCTCGACATCCACGGCTGGCTGGGCGAACTCGGACTGGAACGGCAGCTGTCGCAATCGCGCAGCAACGGCCTGAACGCCGTGCTCACGCGGATGCGCGAACTGGCGGCCTAGCCTTCGCTGACCGCGGGATTACGTCGCGCGCGGAAGAATTCGGTCAGCACCTGGCCACAGGCCTCGGCCAGCACCCCGCCTTCCACCAGGACCCGGTGATTGAGAAAGTCCTGCTCGAAGAAGCGCCCGCGACTCTGGGCCATGCCGGCGCGCGGCTCGCTGGCGCCATAGACCAGCCGCTGGATGCGACTGTGGACGATGAGGCCGGCGCACATGCTGCAGGGTTCGAGCGTCACATAGAGCGTCGCCCCGGGCAGCCGGTAGTTGGCCAGACGCGCGGCGGCATCGCGAATGGCCTCCATCTCGGCATGGGCGCTGGGATCGTGGGCACCGATGGGCCGATTGAAACCGCGGCCGATGACCTCGCCGTCGAGTACCACCACGGCCCCGACCGGCACCTCGCCCTGCCCGGCGCCCTGCTCCGCCAGGACCAGGGCCTCGCGCATGAACAGGTCATCCCGGCTGCGATCGATGATGGGCAAGGGGCGGAAGCGGGCCATGACTGAACTCTGATCAAAGCGCCATGATACCGCCGTCAGCGCGGGAGGCCAGCCATGGGATCCGACAGCAAAGATGAACCCTTCGGCAAAAAATGATCGCGATAATGGTTATCGGATAATGTCGATGCGAGACTGGCGCGATGCCAGCAAGCCGTACGTGATCGGCATCACATTCACAGCCATTCGGTGCTAAAGCTTTAACAGGACCGCCTCGGTGCGGTCCTATTCAAGAGTTCATCTGAGACAGTCGCATGATTGCTGCACCTTCCGGTCAGTCGCTGCAAAGCTGCGAAAGCGAGCCGATCCGCATTCCAGGCGCGATCCAGGCACACGGTTACCTCATCGCCTTCGATGAGGCGGAGTGGCTGATCAAGCATGTCAGCCATAACCTGTCCGAGTTGCTGGGCAAGCCGCAGGTCGAGCTGCTGAATCGGCCACTGCAGCAGGCACTGCCCCTCGAGCTGTTCGAGCAGGTGCAGCAGGCGCTGACCCTGGAGCATCTGGAAGAAGCCAATCCGCTGAGCTGGACGCGTCCGGTCCGCGACATGGACGTGATCCTGCATCGCAGCCACGGCCTGGTGTTCCTGGAATTCGAGCCGGACGACCATGGCGGAGTCGAGCCCGCCGGCTTGGCGCGCGCCCTGGCCCGCCTGCAGCAGGCGCGCACCCTGCCCGAGCTGTGCGAAGGCGCGGTGCGCGAGGTGCGCGCCCTTACCGGCTTCGATCGGGTGGTGGTCTATCGCTTCGATGATGGCGGCGATGGCCAGGTGGTGACCGAGGACCGCGTCGACGACATCGACAGCTATCTGGGCATGCACTTTCCGGCGGCCGACATTCCTGCCCAGGCCCGCGCGCTCTATCACGAGAACTGGATTCGCAACATCCCCGACGCCCAGTACGAGGCGGTCCCGCTGGTGCCGGCCTTTCTGCATGGCACCGAACGGGATCCGATCGACCTGACCCATGCCGTGCTGCGCAGCGTATCGCCCATCCATTGCCAGTACGTGCGCAACCAGGGCTTGCGTGCGTCCATGAGCGTGTCGCTGATCAGCGACGACAAGCTCTGGGGGCTGATCAGCTGTGGCCATCGCGAACCCCTCTATCTGCCCTTCCGTACCCGGATGGCCTGCCGCTCGGTCGGGGTGCTGGTGTCGCTGATGATTCGCGCGCTGGAAAATCGCCAGGTGCAACGCGAGATCGATGCCCGCGAGGCGCAACTGGCGGCGCTGATCCAGGGCATGTGCGACAGCCGTGGCGAGGTGCTCAGCGGCCTCGGCGAAAGACCCGCCGATCTCCTCGAGCTGGTGAATGCCGCCGGTGTCGCGGTGCTGGTGGAGGATGAACTCACCACCCTGGGCGAATGCCCGAGTGCGGAAGACATCCGGCTCCTCGCCGCCTGGGTGACGGCCGAAATGGATGCCTCGGGCATCTATGCGACCCGCTGCCTGGCCGACGAACTACCCGAGGCCCGCCGTTACAGCGACAGGGTCAGTGGTGTCCTGGCACTGGCGCTGCCCAAGCCGGTGCGCAACCTGGTGCTCTGGTTCCGGCCCGAGATCGTCACCACCGTGGTCTGGAGCGGCAATCCGGCCAAGCTGGAAGGCACGTCACCCGCGCCGGGTCCGGGGCTCAACTATCCGCATCCGCGGCGCTCCTTCGATGCCTGGAAGGAATTGGTCCGCCTGCGTTCCGAGCGCTGGCGCCCGGCCGATCTGTTCGCCGCCAAGGACCTGCGTCGCTCGGCCATCGAGCTGGACCTGGCGCGTCAGGTCGAACGCGAACGCCAGGCGGTGCGCCTGCGCGACGAGATCGTCGCGGCGGTTTCCCATGACCTGCGCAGCCCCATCACCATCATCCTGATGAAGGTCGGGATGCTGCAGCGCCAACTGGAAAAGCTGGCGCTGGGCGATGACCGCCTGCCCAGTTCGCTGCAGGTGATAGAGACCGCGGCCAACCGCATGAACGCGCTGATCAGCGACCTGCTGGACCTGTCGAAGATCGAGTCGGATCGCCTGGCGCTGGACCTCAAACCGGCGCGTCTGGCGGACGTCTGCGCGCAACCCATCCTGCTGTCGCGGCCATTGGCGGAGATCAAGAACATCAGCCTGGAATACGCCGCCGATCCGGATCTCCAGGTGCTGGTGGAAGCCGAGCGCATCTTCCAGGTACTGATGAACCTGCTGGGCAATGCCATCAAGTTCACCGCGCCAGGTGGTCTGGTGCAACTCAGCATGCGCCAGCTCGGCAACCTGGCCGAGATCAGCGTGACCGACAACGGCCGCGGCATGAATCAGGCGCAACAGGCACGGGTGTTCGAGCGCTTCTGGCATGTGCAGGAAGACAATCCCACCGGTCACGGCCTGGGGCTGTACATCGCCAAGGGCATCGTCGAGGCCCACGGCGGCGAGCTGAGCGTCACCAGCGTGCTGGGTCAGGGCAGCACCTTCAGTTTCACCCTGCCTATCGCGCCCTAGCCTGCCAGGATTCGAGAAGAGAAAGCCCCGGTGGCCGACAGCGACGTTGAAACCACCGGGGGAGCGCTGGGCTCGCTGTAATGGACGTCAGCGAAACGCCGGGAATTCCCACCTTTCGTCGGGCTGGAAGGGTCATTTTCTTCAATACCGCCAGAGGTCGTCCTCGCTAGGTTCAGGTCTCCATAACTGTCGAGACCTCGCGATGACCCTGATCCTGTCCATGGCCGCCTTTGCCCTGGTGGCGTCCCTCTCTCCCGGCCCGGTCAATCTGGTGGGCTTCAACACCGGCCTGGTCCATGGCTGGCGACCGGCCCTGTGGCATGTCGCCGGCGCCACCCTGGGCTTCGTCGTCCTGCTACTGGCCGTCGGTCTCAGCCTGCACGAGGTGCTGGCCACCTGGCCGGCGCTGCTCTGGATCCTACGCGTGGCCGGCGCCCTCTTCCTGCTGTACCTGGCCGGAAAACTGGCACGAGCCTCGGGGGACCTGGGCAGCGGCGCAATGACGGCCTGCCCGGGCTTTCGCGACGGCGCCCTGCTGCAATGGCTCAATCCCAAAGCCTGGCTCGCCGCCGCGGCCGGGGTGGCGCTGTTCGTCGGTGAAGATCGCGGGCGCCTGGCGCTGTTTGCCGGCCTGTACCTGGTGATCTGCTTTGCCTCCCTGTCCTGCTGGGCCGTGGCCGGCCAATGGCTGCGCGGCCATTCACTGTCGGCAGCTCGCCTGCGCCTGCTCAATCGCGTCCTCGCGGCGCTGCTGGTGCTGTGCGCCGCGTCGCTGCTATGGGAGGGCTGAAGCGGCGCGATACTGACCGGGGGTGGCCGCCACCAGGCGCTTGAAGGTGCGCTGCAGATGGGCCTGGTCGGCGAAGCCGGTGGCCAGGGCGACCTCGGCCAGGCCAGCGCCTTGACGCAGGCGTTGCCGCGCCAGGCGGATGCGCCGATCGATCAGGTAGGCATGAGGCGTCAGGCCATAGCGTTGGCGAAAGCTGCGAATCAGCTGGTTGGGCGAGAGATCCGCCACCTGGCTGAGCTGGTCCAGGCTGACGCCCTCGCCGCAGTGGGCATCGAGAAATTCGGCGGCGCGCCTCAGGCGGCGATCCTCGCGCGCCCGCGCCGCCGCTACCGGGGTACGCCCCAGGCGGGCCAGTACGGCCTCGAAATACAGCAGCGCCTGACTCTGGCGCTGCAGGGTAAGGCTATCCGGGTCGGTCAGGCAGGCATGCAGCGCTTCCAATCCGGCGTACAGCTGGGCGTCACGGGACAGCTGTACGGCCAGCGGCTGGAAGTCGTCGGCCCCCGGGCGCTGCAGCTCGGCCAGCCAGCTGGCGTCCACGTGCAGCATGCGATAGCGCCAGGCGTCCTCGCCCTGCGGATTGCAGGCATGGACGTCACCGGGATTCATCAGCACCAGGGTGCCCGCCCCCACCAGTTCTCGGGTGGAGCCGTTGTGATAGCGACTGCGCCCACCCAGCACGGTACCGATGGAGAAGGTTTCGTGGGAATGCGGGGCATAGCAGAGCGCGCGGCCATCCTGGATGGAACGGGCTTCGAGAAAGGGCAGCGCGGGATCGTGCCAGAAGCGTGGGGTGGTCGCTGTCATGCCGTCTCCTTGCACCGGGTACTTCCACTGGACGCCAGTATCTGGCCAGGCCAGCCAGCTTAGCGGACGCTTGCTGGCGCTGCACCCGGCTGGGCGGGCGGTCTTGCGCTGCCTTCAGCGAATGCACGACGAGACCGTACAGGGAATCCGACAAAGGTCTAGATGCGACGAAATGTCGCACCAAGAGATATAAACAAATGTTTCCATTTACCCTCAGAGAGAAGGTAAACCTGCATTGCAGAGCCATTCAGGCGTAGCGGCTGGCACCCGGGTGCTGGCGCTGCGCGGGAAAAGGCAGCGATGAGTCCCATTATCGAAGACCCGCATCTGGGCGGGCACAGGAGTTTCGGATGCCTCGCCGTCCATTCGATGATCCAACGCCATTCAGCCGGTCTTTCGCCGCGTCCCTGGCAGCCGAGGGGTCTCGCGCATGATCGAGACCATTTCCCAGGCACTCGCGCCTATCGTCTTCGTCACCGTTCTGGGCTGGTGCGCCGGCCGCTGGAAGGTGCTGCCGCAGACGGCGAGCAAGCCCCTGGCGACCTTCGTGGTCACCTTCGCCCTGCCCATCGCCCTGTTCCTCGCCGCCGCCCACACCCGCGCCGCGCAGATCCTCAACCTGCCCTATGTGGCGACCCTGGCTACCGGACTCATCGGCGTCTGGCTGCTGGGCCTGCTACTGGGTCGCTACCGCGGTGGGCGGACGTGGCGCGAAGGGGCCATGCGCGGCATCACGGTAGCCTTTCCCAACATGGCCTATTGCGGGCCGCCGGTGCTGATCGCCGCCATCGGCCCCTCTGCCGTGCTGGCGGTGATCGTCGGCAACCTGATCTTCACCCTAGTGGTCATCCCGCTGTCGCTGCTGTTGTTGAGCGGCGGCGGTGCCCGCCAGGCGCTCGGCAAGGCGCTGCGCCAGCCGCTGGTGATCCTGCCGCTGCTGGGATTGCTCTGTGCGCTGCTGGGTATCCGCCTGCCCCAGTTGCTGGTGACGGCGACGGACGAGATAGGCCGGGCAGCCGGGGGCGTCGCGCTGTTCACCCTGGGCCTGATCCTGTCCGGCATCCAACCGCGGCTGGATCGCGACATCGGGCTGAATGTGGCCCTGAAGAATCTGCTGCAACCGCTGGTGATGCTGGGCGTCGGTCTGGCCGTGGGCCTGCAGGGCGCGCTGCTCCAGCAGGTGTTCCTGCTCGGCGTACTGCCGGCGGCCACGGCGGCGCCCACGCTGGCGATGGCCCACGGCGTCTACACCGAGGACGCCGCGCGGAGCGTGCTGTTCAGCACCCTGCTCGCCATCCCGGGTATCGCCCTGGGCATCGCCTTGACCACCCTGCTCTAGCCCGCCCGGCGCTCGCCAGGCGCAAGCCGCGGGCCCAGGCGGATCAGCGCGGTAGCAGGAGCGCGCCATGGCCCTCCGGCCGCTCAGCCGCCCAGTCGTATTGCGTAACCGTCAACCCCCTGCCCGCGAGGAACCTGGCATGTCGTTATCTTTCACGGATTCACCCGACGTCGTGTTGATCGGCGCCGGCATCATGAGCGCTACCCTGGGCACCCTGCTCAAGGAACTCGACCCCGGCCTGAGCGTGACGCTGTTCGAGAGTCTGCACGACTGCGCCCAGGAGAGCTCCCAGGGCTGGAACAACGCCGGAACCGGCCATGCCGCCAACTGCGAGCTGAACTACACCCCGCAGCGGGACGATGGCAGCGTCGACATCGCCAAGGCGCTCAAGGTGAACACCCAGTTCGATCTCTCGCGCCAGCTGTGGGCCTATCTGGTCCGCAAGGGCGCCATCCCCGATCCGCAGGCCTTCATCCATGCCTGCCCCCATATGAGCTTCGTCTGGGGCGCGGACAACGTTGCCTTCCTGCGCGAACGCTACCGCACCATGACCGCCCATCACTGCTATCACGGCATGGACTACAGCGAAGACCGCGCGCAGATCGCCCAATGGGCACCGCTGATCATGGAAGGCCGCACGGCCGACGAGCCGGTGGCCGCAACGCGCATGGTCACTGGCGCCGACGTCGACTATGGCGCCCTCACCCACCTGCTGGTGCGCCAGCTCAGCCAGCAATCCGGTTTCGCCGTGCACTATCACCAGCGGGTGGTGGACCTGGCGCGGACCGACAGCGGTCGCTGGCGGGTGACGGTGGAGGACGTCAAGCACGGCGGGCGGACGGAGGTCACCGCCCGGTTTGTCTTCATCGGCGCCGGTGGCGGCTCGCTGCCGCTGCTGCAGAAGTCCGGCATTCCGGAAGGCCGCGGCTTCGGCGGCTTTCCCATCTCCGGCATCTGGCTGCGCTGCGACGTCCCGGCCCTGGCCGAACGGCACCAGGCCAAGGTCTATGGCAAGGCGCCCTCGGGCTCGCCGCCCATGTCGGTGCCGCACCTGGATACCCGTATCGTCGGCGGCCAGCGCTCGCTGCTGTTCGGGCCCTATGCGGGCTTTTCCTCGCGCTTCCTCAAGCACGGCGCCCTGACCGATCTCTTCACCTCGCTGCGCCACGACAATATCGTGCCGCTGCTGAACGTGGCCAAGGACAATGTGGACCTGACCGAATACCTGATCGGGCAGATCTTCCAGAGCTCCAGCCAGCAATTCGCCATGCTGCAGCAATTCTTCCCCCTGGCGCTGAAGCGCGACTGGCAGGAAGCCGTGGCCGGGCAGCGGGTGCAGACCATCAAGCCCACCGGCCAGCACGGCCTGCTGAGCAAGAAGGGCGAACTGGAATTCGGCACCGAACTGGTCAGCGCCGCGGACCGCTCCATCGCCGCGTTGCTCGGCGCCTCGCCTGGCGCCTCGACGGCAGCGGCCATCGCCCTGGAAGTGCTGGAGACCTGCTTCCCGGAGCGCCTCACCGAAGACGCCTGGCTGCCGGCACTGAGGCGCATCCTGCCGACCTACGGCGTCGATCTGAAGACCGATGCGGCGGCCTGCCGGCAGAGTCGCGCCGAGACTGCCAAGGTCCTGGGGATCGCCGACGTCTGAGGTGTCCCTGGCCGCACGCCTGCGCGTGCGGCCAGGTCCGTCAGCGGGTGGCGGCGTCCTCGGCTTCTTCCAGCAGGACGTCGGCGGTGATCAGGTAGTCGGCATCCGGATGCAGCTCGGCGCCCAGCGCCAGTTGCTGCGCCGCGGCGGCCAGGGTCGGCGCACCCTGGAAGGTGGCGTTGAGTTCGGCCAGCAGGAGGCCCATGTCCTTGTGCATCAGCGCCGCCGGGAATTGCGGCGCGAAGTCGCCGTCACGCAGCGCCGCCAGCTTGCGCTGGTGATGGGGCGAGAGCACCGCCAGGTCGCCGAACACCTCGAACAGCACCTCGGCATCCAGGCCGGCGCGGGTGGCATAGGCCAGCGCCTCGGCCAGGGCGGCGAGCCCGGCGCCCATCAGACCGTTGATGGCCAGCTTGATGGCCGCGCCCTGCCCGGTCGGACCGACGTGGTGCACGGTCTTGCCCAGGACTTCGAGGATCGGCCGCGCACGCTCCACCGCTTCGGGCTCGCCACCGGCCAGAACCACCAGCTGCGCCTTTTCCGCCTCTGGAGTGCTACCGGACACCGGCGCCTCGACCACGGCGATGCCGCGGGCGCGGCCGGCCGCTTCCAGACGCAGCGACAGCGCCGGTGAGTTGGTGCTGGTGTTGATCAGCAGCCGACCGCTTTCCAGGCGGGCGAGCACGCCGTCGGGGCCTAGCAGCACCTGTTCGAGGATGGCGTCATTGGGCAGGGAGACGATCACGGCCTCGGCCTGGGGCAGCAGGGTCGCCAGGGATTCCATCGGCGTGCCATGGCGCTCGCCGTCCTGCTGGTGCTCGGCATAGGCGCTGACCGCATAGCCGGCCTCGCGCAAGTTGGCACCCATGCGCTGGGCCATGGCGCCAAAGCCGATGAAACCGATCGAGGGATGAGCGGACATGAGGGGAGCTCCCGGTAGAGGATGGTGGTATCTCGACTCTACCTCCGGGCCGGGGTTCCGCCACCAAAAGCTTAGGCAACGTCTCGCGAGCTAGAGCCAAACAAGGCGAAAAGACCTGAGGAAGCGCAGTTTACGAGTGGTAAATGAGCATTTCGAAGGTCTTTTCAACGCAGTTTGGCCGACGTGCAGCAGACGTTGCGCCTAGATCCCGCTGAACCAGTTGTAGCCCTGGTCTTCCCAATAGCCGCCGGGATAGTCGTTGGTCACGAACAGCGCCTGAATGTGCTTGGGATTCTTGAAGCCGAGCTTGGTGGGGACCCGCAGGCGCAGCGGATAGCCGTAGTCCGGCGGCAGGGCCACCTGGCCGAAGTCCAGCGCCAGCAGGGTCTGGGGATGCAGCGCCGAGGCCATGTCGATGCTGGAGTAGTAGCGGTCGGCGCACTTGAAGCCGACGTACTTGGCGCTGGTGTCGGCGCCGATGCGTTCGAGGAAGGTGCGCAGCGGCACCCCGCCCCAATGGCCGATGGCGCTCCAGCCTTCGATGCAGATGAAGCGGGTGATGTCTTCCCGTTGCGGCAGGCGGCGCAGGTCTTCCAGGGTCCAGGCCTGCTTGTTGGCGACCAGGCCGGAGACCTCCAGGCGATAGTCGCTGAGGTCCACTTCCGGCACGTTGTATTCGGGGTAGAAGGCATTGAAGGGAAAGGGGTTGGTGATCTGGCTGGCGGCATAGGTCGGCGCCAGGCGCTCGCGGCCGAACAGCCAGGCCTGCACCCGGTCGTTGAAGCGCGACATCGACCAGAGCACCTTGTCGACGCTGTCGCCGTCCTGCAGGTTGCAGCCGCTGAGCATCGCCAGGGCGCCCACGGTCAGGCCCTGCTTGAGCAGCAGCCGCCGTTGCAGATTTTCCACCTGCCGCTGTTGCGCCGGTTCCAGGCGCAGTCGTTCACGCCGACTCATCGTCAACCTCCTCGTGCGCCCGGCCGGTGATCATCGGCGGCAGGGTGCGGGGGACCAGGATGACCAGGGCCAGGTGCACGACGACGAAGGCGCCGATGCCGGCCATGGCGAAGAAGTGCACGTAGCGGGCGGTGTCGAAACCGCCGAGCAGCGCGGCCAATCCCTGCAACTGCACGGGTTTCCAGATGGCCAGTCCCGAGAGCACCACCAACACCCCCAGCGCCAGCACGCCCCAGTAGAGCAGGCGCTGCACGGCGTTGTAGGTGCCCAGCCGATGACCCAGGCGCAGGCGCATGGCGGCGGCGAAATCGCGACCGATGGTGCGCGGCGAAAGCGGCAGGAAATCGCGCCGGAAGTGGCCGCTGAACAGGCCATAGAGCAGATAGACCAGGCCGTTCACCACGAGCAGCCAGAACACCGCCAGGTGCCAGGCGATGGCACCACCCAGCCAACCGCCAAGGGTCGACCAGGCGGGAAAGGTGAAGGGGAACAGCGGCGAGGCGTTGTAGATCGCCCAGCCGCTCATGAACATGCAGGGCATCGCCAGGGCGTTGAGCCAATGGGTGAGGCGCACCGGCCAGCGGTGCACCAGGCGCCGTCGCGAGGTGGTCATGAGGTTCCCCTCCACGGAAAGTTGGACGCGGTCGCCAGGCGACCGCGCAGAGGCTTACATGGGCGGGGTGAAACCGTCCTTACCTACTGCCACGCCTTTGGCGTGCTTGCCGTCTTCGGCGGGGAACAGCACCACCTTGGCGCCGGGCTTGAGCAGGCTGCGGTCGCCCTTCTCGACATAGGCGATGGGCACGTCTTCCGGCACCACCAGTTGCTTCTCGCCGCCCTTGTACTGCACGGTCAGGGTGCGGCCGTTGGCTTTCTTCAGTTCGCCGACGGTGCCGTTGGTCATGGTGCCGGTGCTGCCATCGGCGTTTTCCCAGCCGTAGTGGCCCTCGCCGGAGCCGCGCAGGCTGGCTTCGAACACCGTCACCTCCAGCGCCTTGAGGGTGCCGTCGGGCTGCGGCGTGGCAGCGGAGCCGATGAAGCTGTTGGCTTCGATGCGATCCAGGTTGGCCTTGGACACGGCGCGGAAGCTGGTCTTGTCGTCCAGCATCAGGGTCTGGTGGGCACCATTGCGGGTGGTGAAGGCCAGGGTGTCGCCCTGGACGCTGTCCACGGTGCCACGCATGGGCTTGACGGTGGGCATGGGCGCGGCCTGGGCCAGCAGGGCGCTGCTGGCGAGCAGCAGGGCAAGGGAACCGCGGAGCAGAGTCTGGGTACGCATGAAGCCTCCTGGGATAGGGAATCGCCCCGCCACAGTGCGACGCGTGGGGGGTCAGCAAGATGACCGGCGAATGACAAAAATGTCACCCAGCGAAGCGACCGGAGGCCCTACCATTACGTCATGCACATTCTCCTCATCGAAGACGACCAGAAGACCGGCGAGTACCTGAAGAAGGGTCTCGGCGAATCCGGCTACGCGGTCGACTGGACCCAGCACGGCGCCGATGGCCTGCACCTGGCCCTGGACGGCCGCCATGACCTGGTCATCCTCGACGTGATGCTGCCCGGCATCGACGGCTGGCAGATCATGGAGGTGCTGCGCAAGAAGCTCGACGTGCCGGTGCTCTTTCTCACCGCCCGCGACGGCCTGCAGGATCGCATCCGCGGCCTGGAGCTGGGCGCCGACGACTACCTGGTCAAGCCCTTTTCCTTCGTCGAACTGCTGCTGCGCATCCGTACCCTGTTGCGGCGTGGGGTGGTGCGCGAGCCCGAGCATTTCCACCTCGCCGACCTGCAACTGGACCTCCTGCGGCGACGGGTGACCCGCGGCGACGACCTCATCGTGCTGACCAACAAGGAATTCGCCCTGCTGCACCTGCTGCTGCGCCGCGAAGGCGAGGTGCTGTCGCGCACCCTGATCGCCGCCGAGGTCTGGGACATGAACTTCGACAGCGACACCAACGTGGTGGACGTGGCCATCAAGCGGCTGCGCGCCAAGGTCGACAATCCCTACCCGGTCAAGCTGATCCATACCGTACGCGGCATCGGCTACGTCTGCGAGGTGCGGCCTTGAGCGCGCGGTCACCCTCGCTGATCCTGCGCGCCACCCTGGGGTTCGCCCTGGTGGCGCTGCTCGCCGTGGGCGGCGCGGGAGCCTTTCTCTACCACAGCCTGGAACGTACCGTGCTGGAGCGCGCCGACTACGCCCTGCTCGGTCGCCTCGCGCATTTTCGCAGCCTGCTCAGCGCCGACCTGTCGCTGGAGACCCTGGGGCGCAGTCCGCAGCTGTTCGCCAACATGCTGGGCAACGAGCAGGACGTCTTTCTCATCGGCACCCCGGGCGCCAAGCCGGTGATCGCCTCCAATCCGCTGCAGATCGCCCTCCCCGAGCTGGCCGTCATTCCCCAGACCCGGCGGCCGACCCGGGCCGATCTGCGCGAAGGCCAGCTGGCCGACGGCACCCGCTGGCGCGCGGCGCGGGTCGCGGTGAACACCCCCGAAGGCCCGGTGGAACTGACCGCCGCCCATGTGCTGCGCAACGAAGACGCCACCCTGGCCGACTTCCGGCTGGGCCTGCTCGGCGCCGTGACCCTGGCCTTCCTCGCCACCGCCGGGCTCGGCTATCTGCTGCTGCGGCGTGGCCTGGCGCCGCTGCGGCGTATCGCCCGCCACGCCGGCGGCATCACCCCGACCCGGCTGGCCGCGCCCCTGGAGCTGGCCGATGCCCCGCGCGAGCTGCAGCCGCTGGTGGAAAACTACAATGCCATGCTGGCGCGGCTGGCCGACGGCTATGGCCGGCTGGTGCAGTTTTCCGCCGACCTCGCCCACGAGATCCGTACCCCCATCAACGCCCTCATGGGCCATACCGAGGTCGCCCTGCGCCAGGTGCGCAGCAGCGAGGACTACCAGGCGCTGCTGGCGTCCAACCTGGAAGAGCTGGAGCGTATCTCGCGACTGGTAGAGAGCATCCTCTTCCTCGCCCGCGCCGACGACGCCCAGGCGGTGCTGACGCCACAACCGCTGCAACTGGACGAAGAACTGGCGCGCATCGCCGACTATTTCGAAGGCCCCGCCGACGAGCGCGGCCTGCGCCTGGTGGTGGCCGGGGGTGGCCAGGTGGTCGCCGATCCGCTGATGCTGCGCCGCGCCCTGAGCAATCTGGTGGCCAACGCCATTCGCTATGCCGAGCCGGAGGGCGAGATCCGCCTGCGGGCGGAGGGTGGCCGGATAAGCGTCAGCAACACCGGGCCCGCCCTGGCGCCGGCGCATCTGCAACGGCTGTTCGACCGCTTCTATCGCGCCGATCCCTCGCGCCATCAGCCCCATGATTCCAACGGCCTGGGCCTGGCCATCGTCGCGGCGATCATGCGCCTGCACGGCGGTCGCGCCGAGGTCGAGCAGGATGAACGGGGCATCCATTTCAGCCTGGTCTTCCCGCGACCGGCACGCTGAACCGCGACCCACCCCGCAAACCACGCAACCGCCCGTCACCAAAGGACTTTTTCCGCTTGCCCAAGCGGGCTATGGGCTGCATCGACTCGCCCACTACTGTACATTCATCTACCTTAGGCAATAAGCAAGGGTGGTAGGCGATGAGCGTGGATGTCGAACTGGTGCTGGCCGGCAAGATCGGCTTCGCGGCGCACCAGAACGCGGTACCCGTGCTGCGCGAATTGCGCCTCACCCACAGCGGCGAGGAATCCCTCGTCGACCTTAGTCTGACGGTCACGGCCGAGCCGGCCTTCGTGGTCCCGCGCACCTGGCACCTGGAGCGCCTGGATCCCCAGGGCACCCTCTATCTCGATGATCGCGACCTCGAATTCGATGCGGCGCTGCTCGGCAGTCTGCAGGAGAGCCTGGTCGCCCAGCTGACCTTCACGGTGCGCCAGGGCGAAGAGATCCTGCAGACGCGGCGCTATCCGGTCGAGCTGCTGGCGCGCAACCAGTGGGGCGGCGTGGACAGCATGCCGGAACTGGCGGCGGCCTTCGTCATGCCCAACGATCCGGCGGTGGATCGCCTGCTGGGCGCCGCCGCCGAGGTCTTGCGCCGCGCCGGCAAGTCCACCGCGCTGGACGGGTACCAGAGCGGCTCGCGGCGACGCGTCTGGGAGCTGGGTTCGGCGCTCTGGTCGGCGCTGTGCGGTCTGCAGCTGACCTACGCGGTGCCGCCGGCCAGCTTCGAGCGCCAGGGCCAGAAGATCCGCACGCCGGGCAGCATCCTCGACGGTGGCCTGGCGACCTGCCTGGATCTCGCCCTGCTCGCCTGCGCGGCGCTGGAACAGGCCGGTCTCAATCCGCTGCTGGTCATCACCCGCGGCCATGCCTTCGCCGGCGTCTGGCTGCAGCCCCAGGAATTCGCCCAGCTGCTCACCGATGACGCCGAGCCGGTGCGCAAGCGGGTGGCGCTCAAGGACCTGCTGGTCTTCGAGACCACCCAGGCCACCGCCTCGCCGCCGCCTTCCTTCAGCCAGGCCATGCAACTGGCCGAGCGGCAGCTCGACGACGAGACCTTCGTGCTGGCGCTGGACGTCCGCCGTGCCCGCCTGCAACGCATTCGCCCGCTGGCGGTGCCCGGCCAGCCGGCCATCAGCGCGGACGGCCTGCTGCTGCCAGGCGAAGCCCTGGAAGAGGCCCCGCCGCTGCCGGCCTTCGACGTGGATGTCGAGGCGGCGCCGACCACCCCGGTCGGGCGCCTGGCGCTGTGGCAGCGCAAGCTGCTCGATCTCACCACCCGCAATCGCCTGCTGCACGTGCCGGACAACGCCCGCAGCGTGCCCCTGCTCTGTCCCGAGCCGGCGGCGCTGGAGGATCGCCTGGCCGAGGGCCGGGCGCTGCGCCTGGTGCCGCTGCCGGACCTGGCGGTGAGCGGGCGCGACGCCGTGCTGCACGAGGCCCGCGAACACGAGAATCTCGACGACGAATACGCCCGCGGCGCCCTGGCCCGCGGCGAGGTGGTCGCCCCCCTGGATGCGACCAAACTGGACGCGGCCCTGGTAGAACTCTATCGCCGCGCCCGCAGCGATCTCGACGAGGGCGGCGCCAACACCCTCTACCTGGCGCTGGGATTCCTGCGCTGGAAAAAGGCCGCCGACGATCCCAAGCACTACCGCGCGCCGCTGATCCTGCTGCCGGTGCGCCTGGAACGCCAGAGCGCCGCCAGCGGCATCACCCTGCACCTGTTCGAGGACGAGCCGCGCTTCAACCTGACCCTGCTGGAGCTCTTGCGCCACGACTTCGACCTGGACATTTCCGGGCTCGACGGCCCGCTGCCCGGCGATGGCAACGGCATCGACGTGGATGGCATCTGGACCAAGGTGCGGCGTGCGGTGCGCGACCTGCCCGGCTTCGAGGTCAGCAGCGAATTGCTGCTCGGCCAGTTCTCCTTCGCCAAGTACCTGATGTGGAAGGACCTCACCGAGCGTAGCGACCAGCTGATGGAAAGCCCGCTGGTGCGTCACCTGCTCGAGCGCACTACGGAATCCGGCGCCTACCTGAGCGGCGGCAGCTTTCCCCGCGAGCGCGAACTGGATCGCCAGATCACCCCGGCCGAACTCTTCACCCCGCTGCCGGCGGATTCCTCGCAACTGGCGGCCGTGCTGGCCTCGGCCGGCGGCCAGGATTTCGTCCTCGACGGCCCGCCCGGCACCGGCAAGTCCCAGACCATCGCCAACATGATCGCCCACAACCTGGCGCTCGGTCGGCGGGTCCTGTTCGTCGCCGAGAAGCGCGCCGCCCTGGACGTGGTCTATCGCCGCCTGGAAGCCCAGGGCCTCGGCGAATTCTGCCTGGAACTGCATTCGAGCAAGGCCTCCAAGGCCGAGGTGCTCAAGCAGCTAGAGCGCGCCTGGGATACCCGCGACGGCCTGGATGAAGAGGAATGGCTGGCCGAAGCCGCCGAGGTGGAACGCCTGCGCGATCGCCTCAATGCCGTGGTCGAGCGCCTGCACCGGCGCTGGCCCAACGGCCTGACGCTGCAGCAGAGCATTGGCCGCGTGCTGCGCGACGCCGCCCCCGATACCCCGCGCCTGGCCTGGCCCAATGCCGACGCCCATGACGCCGAGGCCCTGGCCGAGTTGCGCAGCGCCGTGCGCCGCCTGGCCCTGCACGCCGAAACCGGTCGCAGCCTGGCGGCGGATTTCGCGCTCCTGCCGGCCCATCCCTGGTCCAACGCCTGGCAGGACGCCCTGGTCACCGCCGCCGAACGGCTGCGCGACACCCAACAGGCCCTGCAGCAGGCGCGGCAACGCCTGCGCGACGTCCTCGGCCTGCCACTGGCGGATCAGGTCGCGCCCCGTCGCCTGCTGGAATTCGCCGAGCTGCTGCAGAACGCCGCCGGCCAGGATCTGGCCTTCGCCTTCGGGCCTGGCGCCGCCGAGCGTCAGCGCCAGCTGGGGCGCGCCGTGGAGTTGCTGCGGGACTACCAGACGCTGGAGCGCGAACTGTCGGTACCCTATGCCGCCGAAGCCTGTCGCCGCGTCGCCCTGACCCAGCTGGAAACCGCCTGGGACGCCGCCGGGCAGCGCTTCTGGATCTTCGCCAGCCGCGCCCAGCGCCAGGTCACCCAGGATCTCGGCCGCCAGGGCGAAACCCAGGGCCAGCCCGATGTGGCCGCCGACCTGCCGCGGCTGCGGCGCCAGCGCACCCTGCTCACCGAACTGGACGAGTTGGCGCCGACCCTGGCCAACATCGGTGGCTGGCAGGGCGTCACCAGCGACCTGGAGGCCCTGCTCGCGCGCCGCGCCCTGGCGGAAAGGCTGAGCGCGGCGCTGCCAACCCTGGCGGAAACCCCCGAGCAGTTGCTGGCCTTGCGCCAGGCGGCGGCGCACCGGTTGCAGCCTCCCGAGGACCAGCCGTTGGACACCACCCTGGCCCAGGCCAGCAGCGCCTTCGCCGCTGCCCTGGAAGCCGCCGAAGCCGCGCGCCAGAGCTTCGCCGAACAGGCGGGATTGCCGGCCGACACCCCGGCCGCCGAAGGGGTACGCACCGCCGCCGCGCTGTTGCGCCAGCCCGGTCGCCTCAAGGCCTGGTGCGACTGGCAGCGGGTCCGCGAGGAAGCCGACGCCCTCGGCCTGGCAACGCTGATCGCCCGCGTTACGGCCGGCTCCGGCGAGGATCTCGCAGCCGTCTTCGAAACTGCCTATGCCCGCTGGTTCGCCGCTACCGCGCTGGACGCCGAGCCGCTGCTGCGCGACTTCGTCCCGGCCGAGCACGAGAGCGATATCCAGGCCTATCGCCGGCTGGACGATCGCCTGCAGACCCTCGCCGTGCGCCATATCCGCGCCCTGCTCTGCCACGGCCTGCCGCCCAAGAACGACGCGGCGCGCCAGGGTGGCGGCTTCGCCGTGCTCAAGCACGAATTGCAGAAGCAGCGGCGGCACAAGCCGCTGCGCCAGCTGGCCCTGGAAATGGGCGATGCCCTGGCCCGCCTGGCGCCCTGCATGCTGATGAGTCCGCTGTCCATCGCCCAGTACCTGCCGCCCGATGGCGGCCTGTTCGACCTGGTGATCTTCGACGAAGCCTCGCAGATCGCGCCCTGGGACGCGGTGGGTGCCATCGCCCGCGGTGTGCAGGTGGTGATCGCCGGTGACCCCCGGCAGATGCCGCCGACGCGCTTCTTCGACCGCGCCGCCGGCGAGGACGACACCGCCGAGGACCTGGAGAGCATCCTCGACGAATGCCTGGGCGCTGGCATCTACAGCCACAGCCTCAACTGGCACTACCGCAGTCGCCACGAGAGCCTGATCGCCTTTTCCAACCATCACTATTACGACGGCAAGCTCATCACCTTCCCTGCCCCGGAGATCCGTCCGAGCGCGGTGGAATGGCGGCGGGTGGACGGCGTCTACGCCAAGGGCAAGGGGCGTCACAACGCCCTGGAAGCCCAGGCCATGGTCGCCGAGGCGGTCAAGCGCCTGCTCGATCCGGCCTTTGCCGGTCTCAGCCTGGGGATCATCACCCTCAACAGCGAACAGCAGCGCCTGGTCACCGACCTGCTCGACCGCGCGCGCCAGCAGCACCCGGAGATCGAGGCGCACTTCGCCGAGGACCTGGCCGAGCCGGTGGTGGTGAAGAACCTGGAAACGGTCCAGGGCGACGAGCGCGACCTGATCATGCTCGGCATCGGCTTCGGCCCCACCGAGCCGGGTGCCAATACGATGTCGATGAACTTCGGTCCGTTGAACAAGGACGGTGGCTGGCGTCGCCTCAACGTCGCCGTGACCCGGGCGCGGCGGGAGATGCTGGTGTTCTCCTCCTTCGATCCGGGGCTGATCGACCTCAATCGCACCAATGCCCGCGCGGTGCGTGATCTCAAGCTGTTCCTGGAATTCGCCCAGCGCGGTCCCCAGGCCCTGGCCGCCGCGGTCAAGGGTTCGCTGGGGGGACACGACTCGCCCTTCGAGGAAGCCGTGGCCCAGGCGCTGCAGGCCAAGGGCTGGCAGGTGGTGCCGCAGATCGGCGTGTCGCGTTTCCGCATCGATCTGGGCATCGTCCATCCGGACCGGCCGGGCGATTACCTGGTGGGCATCGAATGCGACGGCGCCACCTACCACAGCGCCGCCACCGCCCGCGACCGTGACAAGACCCGCAGCGCCATCCTCCAGGGCCTCGGCTGGACGCTCCTGC
This sequence comes from Pseudomonas sp. AS2.8, assembly GCF_014190935.1. Lineage (NCBI taxonomy): Bacteria > Pseudomonadati > Pseudomonadota > Gammaproteobacteria > Pseudomonadales > Pseudomonadaceae > Pseudomonas > Pseudomonas sp. AS2.8. Next base: position 207,192 of record NZ_JACHVV010000001.1, on the reverse strand, counting down.
GCGTCTGGTCCACCGAATGGTGGATCGACCGCACCGGGGCGACCGAGCGGTTGCATGGGGAGATCGAGCGGCTGCTGGAGGCATCGCGGGCGAAGGGTTGAGAGTGAGGGCTGTTGGGCTTCGCTGCGCTCAACCCAACCTACAAGGCTCAAACCCGTAGGTTGGGTTGAGGCGGCTCCATCGCCGAAGCCCAACACTCCGCGCTCGCCCCTGGCACCGTTGGTGGGGGCAACCCTCACCCCAGCCCTCTCCCCGAGGGAGAGGGGGCAATTGGGTCCGGCGCGAGGGGTAGCTTGTCCCCTAGTGTCGCGCTGCCAAGGCATCCGTAGCGTGGAAAACCGCGCAGCGTTTTCCACTGCCCTCTGCACCTACACGCGGATAAGGCTGCGCCGTTATCCACTCTACGCGACTACCCCCTCCCCCCTTGGGAGAGGGCTGGGGTAAGGGCATTCCCGGACATTCTGATGCCCAACGGACTGTTGGGCTTCGCTACGCTCAACCCAACCTACGAGACACCTGCTCACACCGAACTACCAGGCCCAGCCCTGTAGGTTGGGTTGAGGCGGCTTTATCGCCGAAGCCCAACAAGCCGCGCAGGACCTCGGCACCGTTGGGCTTCGCGGCGCTCAACCCAATCTGCGGAGCGCGACCAATTACAGGATATTCAGCGGGTACTCGGTGATCAGCCGGGTCTCGGCCACGGTGCCGCCGGTGCTCTGGCTGCCGGAATGCCAGGCCTGGCGCAGGCGGAAGCTCAAGTCCTTGGCCGGGCCGTTCTGCAGGACGTACTTGGCCTCCAGATCGGTCTCGTGTTCCTTGTCGCCGTCGCCATAGAGGCCGGCGTAGGCCGAGTCCGCGGCCAGGTGGCTGCCGTCGATGCCGCTGCCACGGGTATGGCGCACCATCAGGCTCAGGCCGGGCACGCCGTAGCTTTCCATGTTCAGGTCGTAGCGGGCCTGCCAGCTGCGCTCGCCCGGGCCGTTGAAGTCGGAGAACTGCATCGAGTTGCCGAGCAGGATGGAGTCACCGAAGGACCCCGGTACCGGCGCGCCGAAGACGGCGTAGTCGAAGGGCTGGTCGCCATGGATACGCTGGTGGATCAGGGTGAAGGTGTGGGCGCCGGTCTGGAAGGCGGCGGCCAGCGAGCCGGCGGTGTTGGCGATGCTGCCGGCCTTGGCGCTGCCGGCGTCCAGGGTGCGATAGAGGTTGGCGTCGAAGGTCAGGCTCTGCTCGGCTGCCAGCGGCACCACATAGTTGAGGTTGCCGTAGTACTGGTCCCAGACATCCTCGAAGTGCCCGGCATAGAGCGAGGCGCTGAGGTGATCGCTGAACTTGTAGACGCCCCCGGCGTAGCTGGCCGAGGCCGCTTCGATGCCGGCGTAACCGGCGAAGATGCCGCCGTCCGAACCGGTGGTGCGCGGCGCCGTGGCGGCGGTGAAGTGCCCGCCTTCGAGCATCAGGTGATCGACTTCCTGGCTCACCAGGCTCCAGCCACGGGCGGTCTGGGGAAACAGCCAGTTGCCACCCGCCGCCAGCACCGGCGCCGTGGGCTGCTGGTCGCCGTACTTGAGCACGGTGTTGGAGACGCGCAGCTTGACCGCCGCCCCGCCCTTGCTGAATTCGTTGCGCTGGCTGCCGTCGCCGTCCACCGGCATGTTCGGAGTGTTGGCGTGGCCATCGCCGCCGTCCAGCTTGAGGCCCAGATAGCCATAGGCATCCACGCCCACGCCCACGGTGCCCTGGGTGAAGCCCGATGTGTAGTTGAGCAGGAAGGCCTGGGTCCAGCTGCGCGGATCGCGACTGTTGCGCGCCGCGGCGCCATGGCCGTCGCCCTCGTTCTGGCGCAGGTAATAGTAGTTGCGCAGCAGCAGGGTCAGGTCGCCGTCTTCGACGAAGCCCTTGGCATCGGACTGCTGACTGGCCAGGGCGGCGCCGGTGAGGAGCAGGCCGGGCACGCCGAGCAGCCAGGTACGCTGGCGAGCAAGGGGGGAAAACAGCGATAGCTTCATGGGCGGTTCACTCAGGGATCTCGGTTGGAATCGTTAGGTCGCGAACGAGTTTGCCAGCTAGCGCCGGTGCATACCACTTCGCTGACCGTCGTCATCGTCTGGTCACCTTCCTGTGCTGCGCTGACGGTTCGCCCTCTACGCCCGAGACAACCCATGCCCAGCCAGCCCTTTGCCGTCGAGCTCGCCTATCGTCCGCGCCTCGCCGATCTGCGTCCCCTGTTGCCGGCGCAACCCGCCGGTCTGAGAGGCGCCGAGCCGCGCATCACCCCCGCCGCGAGCCTGGCCGACCGCCAGGGTTACCAGGTCGATTTCCTGGGCGACTTCCAGGTCCCCTGGCCCCGGCCGAGCGCGGCCCTGGCCGGCGACGTCTATCCATTGCCCGCCTCCGGCGATCGCCTGGACTACACCCACTTCTCGGTCAGCCTCTCGCGCAGCCGGCGGATGGCGCTCTGGGTCGGGGTCAACATCGACGGCGACCAGCACGTCGAGGTGCCCCGCAGCCGCGACGCCTGGGCCTACGACGGCCGGGTGCCGCTGGAGGCGCAGCTGGGCGAGGCGCTCTATGCCGACAACCTGCTCGACCGCGGCCATCTGGTGCGCCGCCAGGATCCCAACTGGGGGCCCGAGGCCATCCAGGCCAACCAGGACACCTTCCATTTCACCAACTGCGCGCCGCAGATGGCCGCCTTCAACCAGAAGACCTGGCTGGAGCTGGAGGACTATCTGCTCGACAACACCCAGCGCTGGCAGGCGCGTATCACCGTCTTCAGCGGTCCGGTCCTGCGCGCGGACGACCGCCCCTATCGCGAAGCGCGGATTCCCGAGGCCTTCTGGAAGGTGGTGGCCTTTGTCGGTGACGACGGCAAACCCTCCGCCAGCGCCTACCTCATCGACCAGCGCCGCGAGCTGGACGAGTTGTCCATCGCCTTTGGCCGCCTGCGTACCTATCAATGCAGCGTCCTGCGCATCGAGCAGCTGACCGGCATCGACTTCGGCCCGCTGGGCGACCACGACGGCTTTTCCAATGAAGAGCGGGCTACCGGCAGTCCCGTCGAGCGGGCCATTTTCGGTCCAGCCGACATCCTGCTCTAACCCGGCTGCACACAGGCGCGCGGCAGGCTGTTGCGCAGCCCCAGCGCCGCCAGCAGGATCACCCCGACCAGGTAGAGTTCGGCGGCGCCGGTCAGGCCCAGCCGTGGCACCAGGGCACTGACCGCCAGGGCCGGCAGGCAGAACGCCAGGTAACTGAGCACATAGAAGGCGGCCAGCAACCCGGCGCGCTGAGTCGCTTCCGCCAGCGGCAGCAGACTGCGGGTGGCGCCGAGAAAACCGCTGCCGAAGCCGACGCCGGTCACCAGGGTGCCCAGGGCGAAGAGTCCCAGCCGACCGCTGGCCACCGCCAGCCAGAGCACCGCCGGACCGGCCACCAGGGTGCTCGCCCCCAGCCGCAGCAGGCGCGCCGCCGGCCAGCGGCGCAAGCCGTGCAGACAGGCCGCACCGGTGAGCGTGAGACCCGCCACCACCACCCCGCCGACCAGGATCGACGTCGTCCCGGTCGCCGCCTTGACCAGCCCCGGCATCAACGACAGATAGAAGCCGCCCACTGCCCAGACCGCCAGTTCCAGCGGCAATACCCGCCAGAGCATGGCGCGGGCCTGGGGCGGCACCGCCAGCTGGGGACGCAAGGCGGCGAGCAGGCCCAGCCGGCGCGGTACGCTGTCGGGCAGGCGCAGCAGTGCCAGGCCCTGCAACACGAAAAGCAGCAGGAACAGCCGATAGACCAGTTGCAGCGGCGCCGGCGCGAATTCCACCAGTAGACCACAGCCCAGCGCCCCGACCGCCATGCCGAGCAGTGGCGTCAGGCTGTTCAACCAGGGACCGCGCTCGGCATCCACGTCGAGCAGGGCCGCACCCAGGGCACTGGTGGCGATGCCGGTCGCCAGGCCCTGCATCGCGCGGGCGAGCACCAGGTCCGCAAGGCCGTGGGCCTGGTGGAACAGCAGCATGGCCCCGGTTTCCAGCACCAGCGCGGCCAGGATCACCGGCCGCCGTCCCAGGTGATCGGACAGCCGCCCGCCCACCAGCAAGGCTGCCAGCAGGGCAAAGGCATAGACGGCGAACACCAGCGTCAGCCAGAAGGTGGAAAAGCCCCAGGCCTGCTGGTAGCTGGCATAGAGAGGGGTCGGCGCACTGGAAGCGGCGAGGAAGGTCAGCAGTACCGTGCCCAGTAGCGTCAGGCGCGCAGAGGAAGAGCCGTTCAGGGAAGACATGCCCGCACCTTAAAGCTAAATAATTGCTTTAAAGCCTGAACCCTTCCGGCAGCAAAAGCAATGCGTTTGCGTTAGGAGCCGGGTATCCTGTCACCATGACCACCAAGCAAGCCCGCCCCGGCGGCCGCAGTGCCCGCGTTCAGCAAGCCATCCATGAGGCCGTCCTGGCGCTCCTGCAGGAGCAGCCCCGGGAAGCCCTCACCGTCCCCCTGATCGCCGCGCGCGCCGGGGTCACGCCTTCGACCCTCTATCGTCGCTGGGGCAATCTGCCCAGCCTCCTGGCCGACGTCGACCTGCAGCGGCTGCGCCCGGACCAGCCGCCGGAGGACACCGGCAGCCTGAGAGGCGATCTCGAACGCTGGCTGGAACACTATGTCGACGACCTCGCCTCCACCCCTGGCCAGGCCATGCTCAGGGATGCCCTGGCGGCCACCGATCCGGGGTGCGCGGTGCGCTGCACCGAGCCGACCCGGGAACGCCTGGAGCTGCTGCTCGAACGCGCCCACCGGCGTGGCGAGCCGGCGCCGGCCCTGGACGCCCTGCTCGATGGCCTGGTGGCCCCGCTGATCTATCGCACCCTGTTCGGCGCCGAGCGCCCAGACCTGGCATTGTGCCTGCAGCTGCTCGCCCGGGTACTGCGGCCAGACCGTTAGGCAAGGCGTTATCCATGAACGACGAGGCCCGGACTGTCACCAGTCCGGGCCTCGTGCTTGGTCAGCGGATCCCGCGGGACTCGCCAGAGGTTGCGCTTAGGCAGCGACCACCTTGTTGGCCGGCTGGGTACGACGACCCAGGGCACCACCGATGGCACCGACGATGCCGCCGATCACCAGGCTGATCAGCAGGATCCAGCTGGCCTGGGAGACCTTGCGGGCAGCCACGTCAGCCGCTTCGCGGGCCTTCTGCTCGGCCTGGGTCTTGAGCTCCTGGTACTTGGCATAGGCCTGCTGATAGGTCTGCTGGGCCTTGTCGACGATGGCATTGGCCTCGGCATCGCTCTTGCCGGTACGGGCCTTGATCAGGTTGACCAGCGCCTGACGGTCAGCGGCGTTCCAGGCCTGGTCGCCACGCTGCTTCAGACGATCCAGCAGGGCACCCAGCTGGTCATCGGTCTGCTGCGGATTGTTGGCGCTGTTCTGGGCAGTGTTCTTGGCATCCTGTTCGGCGCCCTGAGCCTGCTGCTTCAGATTCTCCGGCTGCAGTTCGGTCTTGCCGGTCTGGCGCAGCGCGGTTTCCAGTTCGTTCTGCAGATCACCCAGGTCGAGCTGGATGCCCTGCTGGCGCAGTTGGTCCTGAACCTGGTTGGTCAGCGCCGGTGCCGCCTGGGACAGGCCGCTGCCGATCATCGACAGGCCGCTGCCCGCCACGTTCAGACCGGTACGCACCACGCCGCTCACGGCGCTGGACACCAGGTAGACGCTGACCAGGGTCACGCTGGCCCAGACCAGGATGCCGTGCAGGGCGCCTTCGCGCTGCGCCAGGCGACCGGCGATCCAGGCGCCGACGAAGACCGAGATCACGGCGCTGACGCCGACCCAGATACCGGTGCCCTTGCCCAGGCCGGACAGCGGATTGGCTTCCTGCTGCGGATCGATGGAAGCGGAGCCGATGGCGGTGCCGAGCAGGCTCAGCAACAGCGACACGGTCAGGGCGATGACCACGCCGGCGATGATCGAACTCCAGGAAATGCGCTTCAGCAGGGGCGCGGTGGCGGTAGCCGTAGTGGCTGCGTAGGCTGGGGTGTGACGGGCGTCATAGGACATGGCAAGTGCTCCGGGTAGTTATGGGAAGAACTTATTGTGGTAACGGATTGATACCGTCACGCTTTCGGAAGTTCCCAGACCCGTGTTCCAGAGCCCTCAGAGGTCGTAGGACCTCAGTTGTCCGCTATCCGAACAGGATATCGGCCAGCAGCTTCACATTGAGCACCACGATCAACCCGGCGATCGCCCAGGCCAGTACCTGCGTGACCCGCCCGATCACGAAGCTGCCCATCAGCTGGCGGTCCGAGACGAAGCGCACCAGCGGGATCACCGCGAAGGGCAGCTGCATGGACAGCACCACCTGGCTCAGCACCAGCAGCTTGGCCGTACCGCTTTCGCCGTAGAGACCGGTCACCACCACCACCGGGATCACGGCGATGCCCCGGGTGATCAGCCGTCGTGCCCAGTCGGGAATGCGCAGCGACAGGAAACCTTCCATGACGATCTGGCCGGCCAGGGTCGCGGTGACCGTCGAGTTGATGCCCGACGCCAGCAGCGCCACCGCGAACAGCAGCGAGGCGATGCCGACGCCCAGCATCGGCGACAGCAGGTGGTAGGCGTCCTGGATCTCGGCCACGTCGGTGCGCCCGGCGCTGTGGAACACCGCCGCGGCGGTGATCAGGATGGCGGCGTTGACGAACAGCGCCAGCATCAGCGCCAGGGTGCTGTCGGCCACCGCCCAGCGCAGGCCCATGCGCCGGCCCGCCTCGGTGCGTGGATAGGCGCGGGTCTGCACGATGGACGAATGCAGATAGAGGTTATGGGGCATCACGGTGGCGCCGATGATGCCGATGGCCAGGTACAGCGCGGCCGGATTGGTGACGATCTCCGCCTTGGGCAGGAAGCCGTTGGCGATTGCCGCCAGCGACGGCTGGGCCAGCACCATCTGCACGCCGAAGCAGACGAAGATCAGCGTCAGCAGGGCGATGACGAAGGCTTCCAGCCAGCGAAAGCCGCGATTCATCAGCAGCAGGATGAGAAAGACGTCCAGCGCCGTGAGGATGGCGCCCCACATCAGCGGGATGCCGAACAGCAGATTGAGCGCGATGGCGGTGCCGATCACCTCGGCCAGGTCGCAGGCGATGATGGCGATCTCGCAGGCGATCCACAGCAGCAGGCTCACCGGTCGCGAATAGCGCGCGCGGCAGGCCTGGGCCAGGTCCAGCCCGGTGGCGATGCCCAGGCGCGCGGCCAGGGCCTGCAACAGGATGGCCATGAGGTTGGAGAGCAGGATCACCGACAGCAGCAGGTAGCCGAATTGCGAGCCACCGGCCAGGTCCGTGGCCCAGTTGCCCGGATCCATGTAGCCCACCGAGACCATGTAGCCGGGGCCGAGAAAGGCCAGCAGGCGGCGTAGCCAGCTGCCGCCCTCGGGCACCGGCACGCTGGCATTCATCCGCCCCAGGCTGGGCCGGGCGGACGGCGAAGGCTCCTGCCAGGCAGGCTCGACGTAGCTGGCGGATTCTTTCATGACGGACTCGTGCGGCAAGGTAGGACTACCCTTTGGAGAATTTAGCCTAGGCTAAAATTCACACATCCAGCAATAAAAAATCTCTATCTCATCCGTCGATAACGCCCATTGGCGAAGGAATCTTTGGTATTCGCCCGCAACTCGGTCAAAATGGCGCCCGATCGCGTCCTCTCGACGCGCCTCAGGTCTTTGCGGAGAAGGTCATTCAGGTGGGCAACATGACAAAGGACGACGAACTGCTGAATCGGTTGGTCGATCCATCCATTCATATGGAAGGTTTTCAACAGGTCCGCGAAGCCCATCGTCAGGAGCTGATCGAAGACTATGTCGAGCTCATTTCCGACCTCATCCGGGACGGTGGTGAAGCCCGCCAGGTGGACATCGCGGCGCGCATCGGCGTCGCCCAGCCGACCGTGGCCAAGATGCTCAAGCGCCTGGCCGCCGCCGGCCTGATCGTGCAGCGCCCCTATCGTGGCGTCTTCCTCACCCCCGAAGGCGAAGCCCTGGCCGAAGCCAGTCGTGCGCGCCACCATGTGGTGGAGACCTTCCTGCTGACCCTGGGCGTGGACGCCGATACCGCACGGCGCGATGCCGAAGGCATGGAGCACCATGTCAGCGAGGCCACCCTGGCCGTCTTCCGCCGTTTCATCGCCAGCCGTCAGGCCTGATAGCTACGGCTTTAGTCGAAAGTCGCTGCGCTCCCCTTCAGAAAATCCCGGCACCGTCGAAGTAGTGGAAGTCATACTTTCACTCTTCTCGGTGCCCTGCCATGTTCAATCGTCCCCTCAAGAACGAACTCGCCCAACTGCGTGCCGAAGTCGCCGAATTGCGTCAGTTGCATGCGGGCTTCGAAAGCCAGGCGCTAAGTCTTACCGTGGATGACCGTGGCAACATCGAGAAGGTCAACGAGCGCTTCTGCCGCGAGATGGGCTACCGCGCCGAGAACGTGGTGGGGCGTCCACTGGACGCCTTCATTCCCGAATACGTCAAACAATTGCCCTGCTATCGCGACCTCAAGAGCGCGCTCAGCCAGGGCCAGCAGACCAGCGGCATGTACCGCCTGCTGCGGGCTAACGGCCAGGAAGCCTGGCTCTATGCCACCTGGCAGCCGCTGCGCGACGCCGATGGCCGCATCCACAAGACCATCTGCTACGGCAACGACCGTACCGAACAGGTGGAGACTTCCACCGAGCACTCCGGTCTGATCAACGCCCTGCTGAGATCCACCGCGGTCATCGAATTCAACCTGGCCGGCGAGGTGCTCACCGCCAACGACCGCTTCCTGCAGGGCATGGGCTATTCGCTCAAGCAGATCCAGGGCAAGCACCACCGCATGTTCTGCACCAGCGAAGAGAGTCACTCCGCCGACTACCAGGCGTTCTGGGCACGGCTGAATCGCGGCGAATTCATCGCCAGCCGGTTCAAGCGCATCGACAGCCACGGTCGCACCGTCTGGCTGGAAGCCTCCTACAACCCGGTGCTCAACACCCGTGGCGAGCTGTACAAGGTGGTGAAATTCGCCACCGTCATCACCGCCCAGGTGGAGCAGGAGCAGGCGGTCGCCGAGGCCGCCAAGGTCGCCTTCGACATCTCCCAGCAGACCGATGAAAGCGCCCGCCAAGGCGCCGAGGTGGTGCAGAACACCGTCTCGGTGATGCGCAAGATCGCCGAGGAGCTGCAGGTGGCCTCCAATGGCATCGAGGCCCTGGGCGAGCAGTCGCTGGTGATCAGCACCATCGTCAAGACCATCAGTGGCATCGCCGAACAGACCAACCTGCTGGCGCTCAACGCCGCCATCGAAGCGGCCCGGGCCGGCGAGCAGGGTCGTGGTTTCGCCGTGGTGGCCGACGAGGTCCGCCAACTGGCCGGCCGCACCAGCAAGGCCACCGAGGAGATCGTCGGCGTGGTGCAGCAGAACCAGCAACTGGCGCAGACCGCCGTGGCCAACATGGCGGCGAGCAAGCACCAGGCGGAACAGGGCCTGCAACTGGCCAATGCCGCCGGCACCCGCATCACCGAGATCCAGGACGGCGCCCAGCGCGTGGTCGGTGCGGTAGGTCAGTTCGCCCGCCGCCTGAACTAGCCCGCGGACTGGGGCCCGTCTCAGGCCGGCGCCGGACGCCGCCGGCCGAGCAGCCCCAGCGCTGCCAGGGTCACGCCAAGGCTGACCAGCAGGCACAGCCCGAGCAGGCCGCGATCCCCCCAACTCTCCCGCGCCAGGGCATAGCACCAGGGCGCGGCCGCCGAGAGCAGAAAGCTCGGCGCCAACAGCTTGCCGGTCAGGCGCGCATAGAGCGCCCGGTCGAACAACTCCAGCGGCAGGCTGGCTCGCAGCACCGCCACCAGGCCGTTGAGGGCGCCATAGAGAAAGACGAAGCCGGCGGTGAGGCCCAGGTGGCCTTCGCTCGCCAGCGCCAGAGCGAAACTCAGCGGCAGGCCCAGGCCCAGCAACAGATTGAGCTGACGCGCCGAGAGCCGTTGCCCGGAAGCCAGTTCCGCCAACCGTGCGCAGACCTGGCCGATCCCCCATAGCGCCGCCACCCCCACCGGCACCCCACGTTCGGCCAGCAGCGCCGGCAGATGGGCCGACAATCCCGCGGAAAGAAAGCCGATCAGCGCCATCCCGGTGGCGAACAGCACCCCGGCCAGGCGAGGTGAACCGCCCGCCGCCGCGACGGGCAGCTCGGCGCTGGGCAGGCGTCCTCGTACATTGGGCAGCGGCAGGAGCAACAGCAGCCCGGCCAGGGCGATGCCGGCATAGACCACCAGCCCCAGGCGCCAGCCCAGCAGCTCCAGCAGCCAGTGCCCCAGCGGCCAGAACACCGCCGACGCCAGCCCTCCGAGCAGGGTGATGCGCACCATCACCGCCCGCGACCGCTCGCCGGCCAGGCGCGCCAGGGTGGCGAAGGCGGCGTCGTACAGCGACAGCCGCATGCCCACGCCCAGGGTCACCCAGGCCAGGTAGAACAGTGGCGCCGACTGGGCCGCGGCCAGGCCCAGGCAACCCAGGGCATCGAGCACCAGGCCGAGTTGCAGGGTGCGACAGCCGCCCAGGCGTTCGATCACCGCGCCGCTGAAGGGCGAGACCAGGCCCATGGTGAGCATCGCCAGGGAAAAGCCGCCATAGACCCAGCGCGCGTCCCAGCCCAGCCCCGCGGCCATCGCAGTACCGTAGACCCCGGGCAGATAGAAGGCCAACCCCCAGGCCAGCAACTGCATCAACCCCAGCTGCCAGATGGCGCGATCGCTCGGCATCGGCGTCATCAGCGCGTACCCGGGGTCTGCTCGCCCTCACCCAGGCTGCACTGCATCAGCACCGTGTCCACCCAGCGCCCATGCTTGAAACCCACCGCCTCGAAGGTACCGACGGTGCGAAAGCCCAGCCGCTGGTGCAGGGCGATGGAGCCCTGGTTGGCGCTGTCGCCGATCACCGCCACCAGTTGGCGAAAGCCCGCCGTCGTGCAGGCCGCAACGACCTCTTCCAGGAGCCGGCGACCGATACCCTGGCCGCCCAGGCCGTCGCGCACGTACACCGAGTCTTCCGCGGTATGGCGATAGGCCGGTCGCGGGCGATAGAGCACCGCATAGGCATAGCCCACCACCTCGCCGTCCAGCTCGGCCACCCGGTAAGGCAGCCCGGCCTGGCGCACCGCGGCCAGGCGGCGTTCCAGCTCGGCCAGGTCCGGCGGCTCCAGCTCAAAGCTGGCGCAGCCGTGCAGCACATGCGGGGCATAGATGGCCTGGATGGCCGGCAGGTCGGCGGGGGTGGCATCGCGCAACTGCAGAGCGGTGTTCACGGGAGAGGTCCATTCGCGGGGTCGATGAGGCGATCATGCCGGGACGGCCAGCCAAAGATAAAGCTATGCTCGGTTATCACCGGTATAAGCGAAATCTTGGCATGGCCGACCTCAACCTCACCCAGCTGCAGACCTTTGTCCAGGTGGTCGCCACCGGCAGTTTTTCCGCTGCGGCCGATCGCCTGGGGCTGAGCCAGCCGGCGGTCAGCCTGCAGATCCGCCAGCTGGAGCGGCGCCTGGGCCTCAAGCTGCTGGAGCGCCTCGGGCGCGGCCTCAAGCCCACCGCGGCGGGCCGTCTGCTGCTGGACCACGCCGCGCTTATCCAGTCGGCGGTGGACCAGGCCCTGCAGGCGCTGGCCAGCCATGGCGAGACGGTCAGCGGACAGGTCGCCATCGGCACCGGCGCCACCGCCTGCATCCATCTCCTGCCGCCGCTGCTGGGCCAGTTGCGCCAGCGCTTTCCGCAGCTGGATGTGCGCGTCAGCACCGGCAACACCCTGGACGTGCTGCGGGCGGTGGAAGACAACCGCCTCGACCTGGGCCTGGTCACCCTGCCCGCCAGTGGCCGCAACCTGCAGGTCGAGCCCTTGCTGGAGGATGCCTTCGTCGCCCTGCTGCCCCCCGCCAGCCCCCTGCCATCGCGCGCCCTGGCCCCGGCGGACTTGGCCGAGACGCCATTGCTGGCCTTCGAGACCGGCAGCAGCACCCGGCTGCTGATCGACGACTGGTTTCGCCGCGCCGGCCAGGCCAGCCGGCCGGTGATGGAGCTGGGCAGCATCGAGGCGCTCAAGGAACTGGTGGCCGCCGGCCTTGGCTACAGCCTGGTGCCCGGCATCGCCGTGGCCACCGAGCACCATCGCCACGGACTAAGAGTGCAGCCGCTGGCACCGCCCCTGAGCCGTACCCTGGCCCTGGTGCTGCGTCGCGACAAACCCCTGAGTCGTCCGCTGCAGCAGGTGCTGGAAGCGTTGCGGCAGTTGCGCCATCAGGGCCAGGACGCGCTACGCTCGCGGTCTGGCCAGTCCGATGAGTGAAGCGCCCGTGCAGGACCCTGCAACCCACCGCGAATCCCGTCCCGACAGCGCCTGGCAGGTCTTGCTGATCTTCCTGCGTCTGGGCTGCACCAGCTTTGGCGGCCCTATCGCCCACCTGGGCTACTTCCGCCAGGCCTTCGTCACGCGGCGCCAGTGGCTGGATGAGGCCGCCTATGCCGAGCTGGTCGCGCTCTGCCAGCTGCTCCCCGGTCCGACCAGCAGCCAGGTCGGCATGGCCCTGGGACTGGGCCGCGCCGGCGGCTGGGGCCTGCTGGCGGCCTGGCTCGGCTTCACCCTGCCCTCCGCCGTGTTGCTGATCCTGTTCGCCCTGGGCCTCGCCCACGTTCCGGGACTGGCCGATTCGGGCGCGGTACATGGCCTCAAGGTCTTTGCCGTGGCGGTGGTGGCCCAGGCGGTCTGGAGTATGGGCCGCAGCCTGTGCCCGGATACCCCGCGCCGCCTCCTGGCGCTGGTCGCCGCCGGCCTGGCGCTGTGGCTGCCCGGTTCGGCGGGCCAACTGCTGGGGCTGGGCCTGGCCGCCCTGGTCGGGCGCCTGGCGCTGACGCCGGCCGGCACGCCGCCGGCCCTGGGCCTGAGAACCGGACTCTCCCGGCGGCTGGGGGTTGGCGCCCTGCTGCTGTTCCTGCTGCCACTGCTGCTCTTGCCCGCCTGGGACAACCTGGCCGCGGGTGTCTATCGCGCCGGCGCCCTGGTCTTCGGCGGCGGCCATGTGGTGCTGCCGCTGCTGCAGGCGGTGGTGGTGCCCAGCGGCCTGGTCGGCGATGGCCAGGTCATGGCCGGTTATGGCCTGGCCCAGGCGGTGCCCGGCCCGCTGTTCACCTTCGCCGCCTACCTGGGCGCCCTGGCGCCCGCCGCCCTGCCCGCCTGGCTCAATGGCCTGCTCTGGACCCTGCTGATCTTTCTGCCCGGCGCGCTCATCCTGCTCGCCGCCCTGCCCTTCTGGCAGACGCTGCGCAGCCACCCCGGCTGGCAACGCGTGCTGACCGGCCTCAACGCCGGCGTGGTCGGCCTACTGCTGGCGGCCCTCTACGATCCGGTCTGGACGGGAGCCATCCGCGGCCCGCTGGATGTCGCCCTGGCCGCGCTGGCGCTCCTGCTGCTTCTGCGAACCCGCTGGTCACCGGTGCTGATCGCGCTGCTGCTCGTCCTGACGAGCGGTCTACTGAACTTTTAGCGCACTACCGTTTAGCGGCATCCCCCTGGTGGCCCGATGAAATTGCGGCGTGGTTCGCTGTAGATCCGTGGAAAGCTAGGCACTGTCGGCGTGACGTTCAGCTGTATGAAACGTCTTGCCCTGCGCGAGAACGTGTCCAGCGAGCGCTCGGCCTGACATGCATTAAGGATGACCGCCATGACCTACAAGAACCCCCTGGACTCCGCCGCTCCCCTGTTCACCACTGCCGCCACCAAGGCGCCGCTGACCGCCGCGCCCGCGAAGGCTGCCGGCACCGCTGACGGCGTCACCTACTACGCCTTCCAGAGCCAGCCCCGGCTCACCCTCGACATCAATACCGCGCCCGAATACGTCGGCTTCGCCAAGACCTTCGACGCCAAGGGCCCGCACTATGCGCCCGCCTCGACCCTGAACGAACTGACCCTGACCGGTCATTGGGAAGACCAGGTCACCCGCCTCGACGGCCATACCCGCGGCGCCACCGCCAGCGACGGCACCCTGGATTCGAGCATCACCAAGCTCACGGTCAGCCTCACCGACACCGCTGACAACCAGTTCCACGAAGGCGACATCATCACCCTGGACAACTTTGACGGCCTGCAGACCTTCGATGGCTCAAAGTCCACCGTCGGCCTGTCGATCGACTTCCTCCATGACTACACCGAAGGCCATGACTACACCTATTCCAGCCAGAGCGCCTTTCTCAAGAACGTGACCACCGGCAGCGGCGGCGATCTGATCCAGGTCAGCACCCGCACCGCTCCGGAACTCGAAAACGTGGCGGCGTTGAGTAACTCGCGGGTCAAGGCCATCACCGTCGACAGCGGCGCGGGTGGCGACCAGATCGGTGCGCATATCCAGCAAGCGGACATGGTCATCAATGCCGGTGCCGGCAGTGATTATGTGGACCTGCTGTTCAAAGAAGGCATAGCCGCCCACAACGCCACCCTACGCGGCAACTACGGCCATGGCGCCACCGTGACCTTGGGTGAAGGCCGTGACCATCTCACCCTGGAATCGAGCCTGGTCAACTTCGATGGCAGCAGCGCCGCCGCCGCCAATCGCTCCCTGGCGGCCAACCATGTAACGGTCACCGACTTCAACGCGAGTGAAGACAATATCCTCTTCGGCTCCGCATTTACCGACCCGTCAGCCGTGGTGACCGTCCAGGATTCCGCCCTGACCAACGCCCACAGCCTTTACGCAGCACTCAATGTCGTCACTCAATCGACCACTGGGCTGGTCAACGCCGCGGTCTTCCATTACGGCCAGGACACCTATGTCTTCCGTGATACCGGCTACGAAGGCCAGGTCGATAACCTGGACTCACTGGTCCAACTGATTGGCGTTCACAACCTCGATGACGTCGCCAGCACCGTGGCGGCCCGTGAGCGCTATGAACCCGGTGGCACGCTCGGCTGGGCCTGATAACCCCTGAGCCGAACGGCTGGCCGCCCAACGCGATCGACCGGGCGGCTCGCCGGCTGCTTCTGTGAGGTATTCGTGGCTTGCCGAAGAAGCCGGGCACTCACAGCGAGGACCCAGGGTCTGTCTAGCGATACCCTTTCGAACACGAGGAACGCGCGATGAAGATCCTGATGGTCCTGACCTCCCATGACCAGCTCGGCGACACCGGCAAGAAAACCGGTTTCTGGCTGGAAGAATTCGCCGCCCCCTACTACGTCTTCAAGGATGCCGGTGCCGAGATCACCCTGGCCTCCCCTGCCGGCGGCGAACCGCCGCTGGACCCCAAGAGCGACGCCCCCGACGCCCAGACCGAGTCCACCGAGCGCTTCAAGAACGATCCCGAAGCGCAGCAGGCGCTGGCCAGCACCGTCAAGCTCGCCGAGGTGAAGGCCGATGACTACGACAGCGTCTTCTATCCCGGCGGCCACGGCCCGCTCTGGGACCTCGCCGAATCCCGCGACTCCATCGCCCTGCTTGAAGCCTTCGCCCACGCCAACAAGCCCTTCGCCCTGGTCTGCCATGCCCCCGGCGTGCTGCGCCACGTCAAGGCCGCCGACGGCACCCCGCTGGTCAAGGGCCGCACCGTCACCGGCTTCACCAACAGCGAAGAAGCCGGTGTGCAACTTACCGACGTGGTGCCCTTCCTGGTGGAAGACGAGCTGAAGAAGCTCGGTGCCCGCTACGAGAAGGGCGCGGACTGGGGCGAGTTCGTGGTCGAGGATGGCAACCTGGTCACCGGCCAGAACCCGGCCAGCTCGGAAGCCGCGGCGGATGCCCTGTTGACCAAGCTGGGCTGAACGGCCCGGACCTGAAAGAGCCCGCCTGATGGCGGGCTTTTTCATGGAGGCCTATTCAAGGGCGCGCATCGGAGCGCCAATCACAAGGCCGAGTCCGGCTGCTGCTCAAAGGGCCTGAACGCTCAGGCTTCGAAGGCTACAAGCAAGGCGCTCACGCCTTTGCAGGCGCAGCGAATGACCACCGATGACCGCCCCCTGACTGTTGATCGTTAAAGCGGTGCCAGCACGTCCATTTCGCCTATACCTATCAAGAATGGCTGATCGAATGAGATCAAAGTGCCATTGGTCGTAAGAGGTGCAGAAATCCGGACGCCAGCCGACATCCTCCCATGAGCGCAGCCTTCAACCCTGCTCCGCCCAGGCTGGAAAGGATATTCCGTGCAGTTGGTTACCTGGTCGTATTTTCAGAGCATTGCCCGATGAAGAGAATCCTGCTCGGCGTGCGAGCCTTGATGTCCGTGCCCAAGGACAATCCTGGCCTGGTCAAGGCGCAATACCTTGCGCTGTCGCGCCAGCTGCCAATGATGTACTTCATCCTGCTGACCAACACCCTGATGCTGGCCGGCACCCACTACGCCGTCGCGCCACGCTGGCTAGTGGTCTACTGCCCGTTGATCATGACGCTGTTCGGCGTGATCCGCGCGGCCGAATGGCTCCGCACACGCAATCGGCCGCGCAGTCCGACGCAGATGCTGACGGCCCTGAAGCGCACCAATTGGCTCGCGCCCTTCGTGGCCTCGGCCTTCACCGCCTGGGCGCTAGCGCTGTTTCCCTATGGCGACAGCTATACCCAGGCGCATGTGGGCTTCTACATGGCGATCACCGTGATCGGCTGCATCTTCTGCATGATGCACCTGCTGCCCGCGGCCCTGGCCACCACCGCCGTGGTCAACACCGCCTTCGTGGTGTTCTTCGCCTCGACCACCATCAGCACCTTCGTGGCCACGGCGATCGACGTCCTGCTGGTGTCCATCGCCATGCTGGTCATCCTCAAGGCGCAGTACGGCGACTTCACCCGCCTGGTGAACATGCAGGCGCAGACGGCGAAACTCAGCGAGGAAAACCTCAAGCTCGCCAATCAGGACAGCCTGACCGGCCTCGCCAATCGACGACAGTTCTTTGCCCGCCTCGATACCCTTCTGGCCGACGCGCGCGCCCAGGGGACCCGCCTGGCCGTGGGCCTGATCGACCTGGACGGCTTCAAGCCGGTCAACGATCTCTATGGCCATAGCGTGGGCGACCGGCTGCTCTATCAGGTCGGCCAGCGCCTGAGCACGCTGCTCGACGAAGACGTCCACCTGGCCCGCCTGGGCGGCGATGAATTCAGCCTGATCATCACTGGGGTCTTGAACGATGAGCAGCTGCGGGCGTTTGGCGAAAGGGTCTGCGCCAGCCTGCGCGAGCCCTTCCTGCTGGTGGACCTGCCCATCCAGATCAGTGGCTCGCTGGGCCTCGCGACCTTTCCCGACCAGGCCTTTTCCGCCACGGACGTCTATGAGCATGCCGACTACGCCCTGTACCAGAGCAAGCGCCACCGCCCCGGCACGGCCTGCCTGTTCAGCACTGCCCATCGCCAGCAGCTCAATCGCGAAGGCCTGACCGAACAGGCCTTGCGCCGAGCCGACCTGGAGCGCGAGTTCTACATGGTCTTCCAGCCCATCGTGGACATCCACAGCAAGCAGACGGTGGCCTTCGAGGCCCTGGCCCGCTGGGAAAGCCCGGAGCTGGGCAACGTGCCGCCGGGTGACTTCATCTCCACCGCCGAGCGCGTCGGCATGGTCAATAGACTCACCCTGCCCCTGCTGAACAAGGCCTTGAACGCGGCGGCGCGCTGGCCTGCAGGCATCCGCCTGGCCTTCAACCTCTCCGCCCACGACTGTGCCTCCGAGGAAGCCGCCCAGCAGATCGTCGAACTGATAAAGCGCAGTCCTTTCGACCCGGCCTGCCTCGACCTGGAAATCACCGAAACCGCCGCCATCCAGGACCTGCCCCAGACCCAGCGCGCCATCAGCCGCTTTCGCGAACTGGGCTGCGGCATCTCCCTCGACGACTTCGGCACCGGCTATTCCAGCCTGAGCCAGATCCACGCACTGCCCCTGACCAAGCTCAAGGTGGACCGCACCTTCGTCACCAACCTCCACCTCGACCCGGCCAGCTTCAAGATCGTCAAATCCCTGATCGCCCTGTGCCAGGACATGCAGCTGGAATGCATCGTGGAAGGGGTGGAGACCACGGCGGAACTGGGTGCGCTGAAGAATCTTGGCTGCACAAGGGCGCAGGGGTATCTGTTCGCCAAGCCGATGCGGGCGAGTGAGATCAGGGGTTGGTTGGAGGGGGAGCATTTGGCTGAGGTGCTGGCGGTATGACTCCTAGAGGTATTAGGTTCGACGCGAGCTCTTGTCCAAGCAGCGACCTCTGGTTCAGCCACGTCCGCTCACAACTGTAATCCCGCAACACCTTGCGCCGTTTGGGTTTACGTACTCACTCATGCCACTTCATTTTAATCATTCCGTAGCCGCTGGCGGCAAGAAGCGCATGTCTACAAGCGGCCGCTACCGACCCAAAGCTGCCGTTGGCGGTGGGCAGCTACTGGCTCGAAGCGGGCATCGGGCCGGGATGTCCACCTCTACGGGAGCATCTGCGGGTTAATGACAGCCTCTTACGAGCGCCCGTCTGGTCCTTTGAAGTGCGGTAACGGGCTGGAGGTCACGCCGCCTTATGAAAGTCATCTTTCTGGACCCAAGCAATTGAACGAAAGTGTCTCTATCGGCAAACTGGTACACAGTTCGATTAAAGCCTCTCGTGCTTAAGGTTGGAACGGATGCCATTAACGCTCACGCCAATAGTCCATGCGTCACTCTGTCACGGAGCCCGCTGGACAATAACTGATGAGGAAGAACTAGCGCGAATGGTGGCTCGAATAGCACTTGGCCAATCGCGTCATGTAGCGGCAATACTTACCTGCATCGATAAAAAGGCCCCTAGCACGCGCGCCGACACAGCTGCGGGTGCAATCACAATGCTTACCGTCCCAGTAGGTACGGATCCCTATCATCGAGACGGATGGGTTTTCCAGGCAATCTCATGGATAGCTGCTCACCGGAGCTCGTCTGGCGCGATCGTTCGAGCTCCTCACAACATCGTCGCTCATAAGGGCTTCGACGGTATACAACTCAAGCTAGATGAAGCAAACGAAAATGTAATTGCAGTAGTCATTTTTGAAGATAAGGCCACAGACCTCCATAGAAAAACAGTGAGACAGGATGTTTGGCCGGGCATTAGGGCTCTGGAGGAAGGCCAGAGGATGCCTGAGCTAATTCAGGAAACCGGCGGGATTCTTGAAGCGCACATCAATCGCTTTCCAGACTTGGATATAGATGCGGCGGTCGAGGCAATTGTTTGGGAGCAAGCCCGATACTACCGCGTAGCTATTACAACCGAAGCTGATCACGACAAAGACAAGCGTCGTGCCTCCCTGTTCAAGGGCTTCGATAAGGTCGCTCCTGGAGATATTCTGCGCAGGCAGGCGGAAACCATCTCTATCCCGAATTTGCGTAACTGGATGAGTCAATTTTCGGCGAATGCCGTTAAGCACATTGAGGCATGGAGAGACGATGTTTGATCCGGTAACAGTGAGTTTGATTAATGCTGCACCTCCTCTTCACTCGCTTAATCTGGAGGAGCTTCCACAGCAGTTCACAAACGCTTTCGCCGAGATCGTTGCTGCGCGTGTTAGGTTGCGGGGGGCTATCGATACTGAAGGACGTAGTAAGGTTCTGGACGAACTCCTTGAGCAAATGGGCCGCTTGGCGGCCACACAAGAGCTTTTGGTCGCGACCTCTCCCGAGCGCTCGGACCGCATAGCTGCAGCATTTGTAGCTGGAACGGCACACCAGCTTTGTCTAATGGCCCAAGCTGTGGCTGAGGATATCGAAAAGCGAGGCTCTTATATTGGCGCTGCTCACGTAGCCCCTGAGATATCTAGCACTTTGCTTTTCTTGATTGCAGACTCACAAAGCGACGCGGCCGAAATGGCAAAGCGCCTGATTCCTTTGAGTGATGGGCGTTCTTCGGAAAGTCGACTAATCAGAGCCATTGGGGATCTGGCTGCGGGTCGCCTTGAGGCGCCTCTTATAGTAGACGAAGCTTTTTCTTATGATTTACCCGTCGACACAAGTGGGCCGGGGTGCGCGGTTGATGCGTTGTTTAGGCGGCTACATGAAGGCGTACAGGAGTTAATGCGTGAGCTTCTCTCCCGCCCCAGAGCATCTGCGTTGGACGAACTCCCCTCAGCGAAAAAAATCTTCTCTGAGGTCATAGCGTTGTGCGTTAGCACTATCGAAGACGTTTTCGATGGCGATGGTCCTCGGGCAGTCAGTATTTTTCCTGGCCCCCTACATCTTGCGAAGCTTCTATACGCTGTTGCGAGCGATCTCGCCTCTTCCAGCTTGTGCCGCGTGACTGCCCCTTCTGGTATTGATGAGAATCAATGGTGGGGAGTAATCCGTAGAGCTGCCAGTAAGCGCCCGTATTTGTGGCGTAACCATCGTGCTGCGCTCAGTCAAGGGTATCTCACAAGGGGGTTTTCGGCCACTGTTAGCTTCCCTACCGGCGGTGGAAAGTCTACCCTCGCGGAGCTAAAGATCGCTGCAACCTTACTGCAAGGTAGTAAGGTAGTTGTTTTGGCACCGACTCTGGCACTTGTCGATCAAACAGCCTTCACCCTTCAGAATGCATTTAGTGGCTTCAGCGTATTTGGCGACCTCGACGAGGAAGTTTCTTTCTCTGTAGAGGCGGAGCTACCAGAGATTGTCGTAACTACTCCTGAACGATGTCTTATGCTGCAATCTTTGCAACCGGGCTCGTTCAGTGATGTTGGGTTGGTAATGTTTGATGAATGCCATTTGTTGCATCCGAGAGAGGCTGATCGTAGCCGTCGCAGCATCGACGCAATGCTATGCATTCTCAATCTCACGCGTTTAGTACCGGAAGCAGATCTTCTGCTGATATCAGCGATGATGCAGAATGCTGAAGAAATATCAGGATGGATTGCGGAACTAACAGGTAGACCCTGTCTGGCACTTGATTTGGCCTGGAAGCCAACCAGACAAGCTCGTGGATGCGTAGCTTACAGCGCTGAACGCATATCAGAGCTTGAATCATTACTTCGCACCGAGCTTGCAACCTCTACCACACTGGGGGTCCCGGCAAAGCTCAAAGCCAGGCTTAGTGCGCCACCATTCGCCTTTTTCTGCCTCAGACAGACTTGGGCCACCCGCAATCGAGATGACTATGCCTTAATGGCATTGCTCGACAAGCCTGTTGCGTTCGGAACCGGCGTGGTTTCAAAGCCTAAAAAATGGTATCTCACGCCAAATGGTAATCAGGTCGCTGGAGCTATCGCCGCTGCCGCAGCGGAGGTAGGCTTGAAAACACTGACGTTCGTACAAAGCACCGTCATGGCAGAGTCCTCGGTTCGCCATTTTCGAGAACTGCTACCCACACGAAAAACGCCGCTCACTGACGAAGAGCAATCCTGGCGAAAGCTTGCAGAGGAGGAGCTTGGGGGAGCACAGTATTGTTACCTGAAACTCGACTCCTCTGATTGTGTTGATGGTGGCGCTGCCAGTCACCACTCACAGTTAATTAAATACGAACGACTGCTTCATGAGTCGTTGTTCAAGCGTCGCGACGGTATCAACGCGCTTTTTGCAACATCGACACTCGCCCAAGGAATGAATCTACCCAGCGATATCGTTCTCATTGCTGGCGACAGCAGGTGGGATGTGGCAGGGGATAAGATGAAGCAACTCGACGCTCATGAACTGCTAAACGCGGCAGGGAGAGCGGGGCGCGCTGGTGAAGGAGGCCAAGGTTTCGTTTTAGTCGTGCCTAGCAAAATCATCAACCTAGACGACAAGAACAACAGCATCGCCAAGCATTGGATTACGTTACAGGGGATTTTCTCTCAATCTGATCAATGCTTGAAAATTGATGACCCCCTTACAAGTCTCTTAGACCGTATTCACTCTGATGTTTTCGAGGGAAACGAAGACTACCTTCTTGCACGTTTACCAATCGGCGATGAGGAAGCACCTGATGAGTTGGCAAAGTCTATAATCGGAAGATCCTTTGCCGCATTTCGTATGCGTCGAGATAAGAACCTAGAGTGGATCGAAAGCCGAATTGAATCAGCTCTTAGGCGCCGCGCCGAACTAACACCCGTAAAAGAGTTCAATTGGCTGGAGAGAGTGGCTTCATCATCGGGGCTTCCGTATGAGATCGTATCCAGTTTAAATAAATTAATCGAAACGGGTGCTTTTTCCGCAAACTCTTTGGATTGCATGCAGGTGTTATTTGACTGGATAGAAATGCAACCTGAGTGGCTCCTCCAGTTGATCAGGCCGACTGATATCGAAGGCCTGTTTGGCAATGAATATCGTGCACTTGATAGCGATAATGCAAAGGCGAAAAAGGCTCTCCCAGTGATTAAATTGCTCCTAAAAGCATGGATGGATGGAAAACCACTTTGCGACCTGGAGCGTGCAATAGGGACTGCGGAGAAAAAAATAAAAACCTGTGAGACTGCTCGCCATTTCTCCGTGCGCTTGGCAGCAGACCTCGCCTTTGTTGCAGGGCTCCCGGCTCGAATTCTTGCCGCAAAAGCCACCGCCGCTGGTGAGCCCCCTTTAATTTCGACAACGTTGCTCACCCTAAGCGGAGTCGTTCGAAAGGGTTGCGGTAGTCCAGAGCATCTTGCGCATGCAGTTCACCTCAAAGGGGTTTCGCGGCCCAGCGCTCGTGCCCAATTTACTAAGATCCAGCCTTACTTAGCCCCTAGCAACGACAATGAAGATTTCGAAGATTTATTAGAAAGGGTGCGAAAAGCAACTGTGATGGCAGCATTCAGCGAATTAACGCAAAGTCCATAGAGGCGGTTTAGCTAAATTTGCAGCCCTTTAGGGCCTGAATTTCGCAGACAGCATAACGGTCCGCTTTTGGCCGATAGCCGCCCTTCACGAACGGCTGCTATCGGCCAGAAGCGGACATTCGAGGCGTATCAAACGTCTGTTCCGGAGAGTTGTCGCTCCGTAGCCAACACCTCTACCCACCTTCGATAAACCTGCTCAGTCTTGCAGCGACTCGTGACAGCGCTGCCATGGTGTGTCAAGGCGGTTACTGGCAGCCGATGTTCTGCGTGTTGCCTCGCCGGGTTCTATCTTGGCTCGTGCAAGGACAGAATGCCGGAGAGCGCAGCCTGGAGAACGCCTTGTCCCGCGAAGGTGTGGCTGGGCTGGAATGCCCGGATGGCAATACATGCTGAGGAACATTAAACACCCCCCTAGGCCCTGCAGGGCTGAGCGCCTCTTCAAATCATAGGTAGTCCTCATAGTCGCGTATTTGATAGGTCAGGCTTTTCAACAGCTGGGGATCAAACGACAGTTGGAAAAGGCTGTTGGGCAAGCTCTGCGGTGACTCGATCACGCTTACCGATATCCGCCCGGTGTTCGCATCGCGCCAGGTCGCGCTAAGCCGATTCCCCCCCGGAACGGTTGCAACCCTCAACCACACTTGGCCACGCACGTCACTGGCGCTGACGGAACCTTGCTGCGTCAGCAGGCGGTCCCCGTCTCGAAGCGTAAGTTGCAGGGTCGCCAGTTCGTAACCTCGGTCATTGACCTGGAAGAACGAGACCACCTTGGTCAACCAATCAGGTGAAAGTGGCTGACGTCGGATAATCGCACTAATCACGCGTGGCTCATTGAGCCAATTGCCGGGCTCGACCAGCTCTGCGTAGCCTCCATCCAACTCCAGTGCCAGGCGTCTGTTACCCAACTGATCAGTCAGGCGAATGCCTGCTCCCAGCAGTACGCTATCACCGATCAGCGCACTGATATCGTCTAACGGCAACTCACCAGTGCTTGGCAAGATTTTACCCAAACCTCCCACCAGTCCCAGCAAATCGGATTGCCACCACTCTGGCTTTTTCTGACGCAGGAACTGTGCGTATTCGTTCATCGCCGCATAAGACCCCGTCTCCTTCGCGACGTAGAGCGCCAGCTTGGAGCGATAGGCACGGTCCGCCTCGTTCACATTGGCCTGGGCGAACGTCAAGGCCATAGGGTCTTCGAACAATTTGAGGTTATCGAATGCCAGCATTTTCATAGGCCAAACGCTATTTGCGTCAGCGATGAGGGTGCGCGAGAACGGTAGGAATGCACGGTCTAACTTCAGTCGCTCAAACAGCAGCTCCCGTTTGTGTTGGCTTAATGAAGGGTCGTTTACCAGTAGGGCAAGGGCCTTGCCGGTTGGGTCATCCATCCAAGCCGGTGCAAATAATCCACGACTACGGGTAATGATGGTCAGCGCATCGGAGAACTGCCCGGCATCCGATGAGGGATCCTGAAGAATCGCTAGTAGACGCTGCCGCTCGGCTTCCGTCAGAGACAATGAACCGTCGTGTCCACTCAGACGGTCACGGGCGAAACGCACCATGTATGCGTCGAGCAGCGCTTGAGTGCGCACTGCATCAAGTGCCCTGCTTTCATCGCTATCACCGTCTTCGAAGCGTAACCACCGATCAACCTTGTTCGTGAAGAGGTTCGTCAAGCTGTCGGTAAGGTTCTTGTAGCCAAAGAATGTTCCTACGGCTAATGCCAGGGTAATGAACGCGCCAACCGCGAGAATCCACTGCTTTATGTGATGAAGAATCGCCAGTGTTTTCTCAATGGCTCGCTCGGAGATCTTCGCCTCGGCATTGCCGATCAGGCTCTGGGCTTCGTGGAACAGACGCGTGTTTGACGTCTTGAGCTCTTCCAGCTCCAGGCGGAGGGCCCTGTTTTGCTCAAGCGCCTCGGCACGTAGTTGCGCCGCAGCCTTATCCAGGTGTAGGGAAATGAGATCCTTGGTAGCAGACAACAGCGTTCTTCCTTATATGTTCGGAGCGGCCAATGATTTCATACCCTCCGTTCCATGGACATCCTGTAACCCGCAGCGGTTTGAATCGCCCTAGATTGTCTAGACACATCGAACGGCTGCTTATGGCCGCTAGCTGCCTTACAGCAACGACAGCTTTGGGTCCATTCCTGCCGGTCAAGACCTACCCGTGCGCTGGCCACATCCGAGGCAAATGTCTGGTCAAGTCAGATGCAACTTTCCACGTGAGCGTCTAGGCGCTCCTGTGGCGCGCCCGACGGATAATCGCCCTTTCCTTTTGGTGCTGACCGGCCGCTAGCGATCGGTCACAAATAATTGCAAGGATTCACCCTCATCAAAAAGCCAAAAGCCAAAAGCCAAAAGCCAAAAGCCAAAAGCCAAAAGCCAAAAGCCAAAAGCCCGCAATTACGCGGGCTTTTGGTTTTCTCTGCTAGACGTACCGGTCTATGCCGGCTACGGGATCACTCCCACTCCATTATTGATAGAAAATATTTTTCTATCGAAATCAATCACTTGCTCAAGGAGCTTTTGTTGAGTGCCACGCTTAATACCATACCTCACGCGTGAACGGCGTTGCTTTGCTTATCGTCTCAGGATAAAAACCAGCAAGCTACATAACCCGAAAATTGAGCTCCTCTCGACAACCTGACCTTCCTCAACTGAGTGCTACGTTGATGGCCTCTTCCACCAGTTCCGGCGTCGCCTTGAACCACTCCACTGCACTGAAGGATCGCCCGTCCGGCCCTATCACCTTTAGAGCCGTGTGGTAGGTACGCAGCGCACGGTGAATGCGCTGTTCGGCTTCTTTCGCCGAGTAGCCCTTTAGTTCGTAAGTTACCAAAACCTCCACGGGCGCAAACAAGAACGTCGACTGAGTTTCGGCGCGGGCGACACGATCCTCGACTGTTCCTGATGTGGTGCCCACCTTAAGTAGTCCTTGGACTTCAGGCTTGTTTGATCGAGAACGCAGGACATAGACGAAGCCTGTTTGAGCGCCCTCGAAAAGGGGGCCGGCGCCCGCCGTACCGATTCTGCGGGCGTCTTTGTCCTCATAGAGCCGCCGTACCAGCGATGACATCAGCAAATTCGATTCCGTACCATTGTCGAAGATGACGCGCAGCCGTGCGTCCAGTTTGCCGTTGCGCCGGTGCTCGTCGCGAACATCAGCAACATGCACAATTTGCCCCTTTAGGACGAAGAACTCGCCCAGCTCTACGCGCTCCTGCCGAAAGGGTTGGGGGGTTCGCTTCCCGCCCTCGACAGTCTTCCGAACGCGTATAAACAACGACTCGAAGCGCTCGAAGTCGGGGCACGGGCGACGGTCAGCAACGAAGTCGGGTCGTGCCATCGGTTTCAGCTCTCCGCGCACCTCAAAGATGTCGAGATCGTCAGAAATGAGAGGATCATCCAGAGGGTCGGCACCGCTTGTCCTGCCGAAGATGAGGGCGCGCGTGTCGTAAGATGCGAGCCCATCAAGGTCCGCTTTCGATGCCCGCAGTCCAGCTAATTCATTGGCGAGCATGCGCTCTCGAACACCGCGTCCTGGCTCGGAGACAGGCTCGGCACCAGTCTCGTCGATAAATGCGTTAATACGCTTGATAACTTCGACTGCACGGTCGAGGAGGGGCGTTTGTGGCGCCCTCGGCTTCTCATCAGATGTGAGAAGAAGCTCATCGTTTAAGTAGTCGATTGTTTCAGGCATCAACTTCACCCTTGTCAGCCCCTGCCATAGCAGCGCGTTTGTCTCGCGAAAGCTTGCGCAGGAACGCCAAGGCTTCTGCTAGCCTTACCTCGCGGCCATTTGGAGAATTTAGATTGGGCTCACGGCCCTCGCGCTGGATAAATTCTTTGATACGCTGATAAAGCTTCTCAGCTTCTTCCTGCGTCATGCTTACCTTGAGGGCGCGGACCTCGCCGTGGAGGCGCGCAAGCAGCTCCTCGGAAAGTTCCTTGGATAGCAGTTCATATGCGTCATCGAAGTCTCGGCGGCCGCCGAGAAGATCGACCTGCAACTCCTGAACATTGATGAACCGCCTCGCCTGCTGAACGAAACGATCACCAGCGTTTGTGCCGGTCGTGGCATGCGCGCCATCGCCGTCCTCTTGCCCAGCAAAGAGAGACTGTTCCTCTTCGGAAAGGCTTGGAGTCTGAATGATGCTCGGGTCTTTTGCGACCTCACGGCCCAGCCCAGCGCGCACTCCGAATAGGCCAACCGCATCCTGGATTTGCTCTTCGGAGAAGCCGGGATAACGCCGTTTGATTACATCCGTGACTACGAGATCGTACATAACGTCCGTGTGGTGGTCATCGGGATTGATCATAACCGTGAGCGTGCGCGAGTCATTCTGCACGTCTGCGAACAAATCATTGAAGTCGGTTTCGATCGCTTCGATAGCCTTCGTATCGATCTCCGGCATACCAACAATTTCGATCTCTCCTGCATTGGTCACAGGCTCGGGCTTGAGCTTGTCGCCGGGCGAACCATCAAATCCGTCAGCACCTTTATGCGTACGGAACTTGAAGACTGGTGCCATCACCTGCTCCATCAGCAACGAGACGGAGATAGCCTTAAGCATATCGTTGACAGCGCGGCTTACCGCCTCGTCCTTGGCGAAGGGCGCTGAGACAAGGTTCGTAAACTGTGCCTCGGCCTTGCCGGGCGCATCGCGTGTCGCTCGGCCAATAATTTGCACCACTTCAGTCAGTGAGCCTCTATAGCCCACCGTGAGAACATGCTCGCACCACACCCAGTCGAAACCCTCTTTGGCCATCCCGAGTGCAATTATAATGTCGACGTCGTCGCGGTTCTTTACTGCGCGCAAACTCGCGAGTACCTTCTCGCGGTCTGCGCTGTCATCCACGAGATTCGCGATCTTGAGCGTACGGCCGCCAGCCGTCACGTGAACGAAACCTGTCACCAGGTTTACGCTGATCTGCGGATTCTTGCCCATCCGCTCGCCAATCGCATCCACGATCGCGTCCACAGCGAACATCTTGTTAAACCCGCTCCCCTCTGCCGAGCCGACGTGGGGGATATGCACGATGGTCTTGAGGCAGGGATCCAGCGCCGCGCCTATCGCGTCCAGATACTTACCTTGGTAGAAGCGGAAGTTGATGCGGAGCGTCTTTAGATATTCGTAGCCGTTGAGCTGCTCATAGTAAGTGTAAATCACCCTCTCGAAGCGCGCCTCGTCCTGCGGGTGCAGTACCGCCATGCCGTCACCGCGGAAGTAGGAACCCGTCATGGCGAGGATATGAGCCGCCTCACACCCAGCCTCGCCCGCTCTGTCGATCAGTCCGCGCAATAGGTTGCCGAGCCGACTGTTCTCGTCTGAAGACGCGTGGTGCAGTTCGTCCACGCAGACCAGCGTGCGGTCGAACAAGGCAACGTCATCAGTTTTAGCGTAGGCGGCGCGCAGAGTAGAGTGGGTGCAGAGAGCTGTCTGGGCGCCACCCTCGCCGCGAAGGAACCCGATCAGTTCATCGACCTTGCGGCCCGTTTCCGAGCCGACGGTGCAGAGGTCGAGGTCGAGCTGCCAGTCCGAATGGAAGCCGCCCGCGGCAAGACCAGCACTTCGAAAGGAGGCACCGATGGATCGTTCCGGCACCGCGATCACCACGCGATCGACGTCACGGGTTCTCAGCTTTTCGAGGCCCACGAACATGGCTGCACGTGACTTGCCCGAGGCAGGCGGCGACTTGACCAGAAGGTGCTGCGCGTCCCGCTTGTCCCACACGCGGACTTGCATTGCACGCATGCCGAAACTGTCGGTCGCCTTAGACGCGCCCGTTCCGTCGTAATTGAGCGTGATTGAGCCAAGACCGTTCTCACCCGCCTTGCTTTTCGTGTCACTCATGCGTCCACCTCTCCTCTGATCCCGAACGGCTTTTCATCTCCGAGCGCCATGCGTGCATAGAGTTGCAGCATATGCTCGATCCGGTCGGCGTCCGAGCGGTAGCGCCGGGAGCCGAAGATCGTCTCCATCGTCTCGTCCAGCTCCTCATGAGCGCGACGCAAGGCGCGTGGCATGGTGGCGGAGGCATACATATCCCCAAGCGAGCGCCCGAACCCCGCCTCCTTGCGCGCCTCGTCGATCGTCCACCAGTGCTCTTCGAGGTCCGCCTTGCGACGTCCCGAAAGGGGCGGGAGGGGAAAGGTGTTCCAGACGAGCGTGTTCGAGTAGCGCGGGTCCTCCTTGAGACGCCCGCCGACCGTCTCCAGCCATAATCGGTGCAGGCGCGAGGATAGGACAGCGGCCTGCCAGATCGCACCGTCGAAGATGCCGAAGGCCTCGCTGGACGTGATGTTTGTCTCGTCTTTTACATCGACGGGTAGGTAGTGGCGGTCCTTACTCGCTGGACGCGGAATCATGATTGTATGCGAAGCCGCCGCGCCTGGACGTTGCAAAAAGCGATGAGGCCGATCTGCAAACGCCTTTGAAATGTCGGACGCCTTCGGCTTGGAACGATCCTGCGTTACCGCTTCGAATCGTCTTGCCAGTTCAGGGATGGCCCTAGCCTCCTCGACCTCGTCGTCTCCCACCCACAGGCAATAACGCTCGATGCCCTTCATAAGTTCCTGAGAGCCGTAAAGCCGACGTACAAAGCGTGCCGCGGCCGGATGCGTCTCCAACAGGGCATCGCGATCGCCGCGGTCTAGTATCAAATTGCCGCCATCGGTCGGCTGGTTGCCGCGGGTCATCGGCTCAAGGTCAGGTGCGAGCGGCTTGCTCGTCTTTGCCACGATGGCAGTAGTCCCCGGCGCGAGGTAGGGACCGATTACCTCCACCTCGCGTACGGTTGCCCCGTCGAACAGGCGCTTAGGAGCACTACTCGGCCGTCCCATGCCAACGATAACGCAGGTCACGCCGGCATTATGCGCAGCGAGGTTGGACCATTTGAATGAGCGATGCGCGAAGCTTATCTCCATCCCATCGAGCAGATGCGGCCACAATTCAGGCACCTGCACGCCCTGCACGATGGAGTTAGTAGCCACGAAGGCAAAAGGCGCGCCGGTTGCCAACGCGTAATCGCGCGCCTTTACGAACCAAAGCGTCACATAGTCGAGATTGCCCCAATTTTTCACGCGCCCCTTGAATACGCGGGCCATGTCCGCCTTCTGCTCGGGCGACCAGTAAGACGAGCCGCGGAACTGCGGATTACCGACTACAATCGTCTCCGCCGTCGCATTCGGTGGGCATGCCTTTAGCCATTCGACCTCGGCCGCGTTGCCCCTCACTATCACGCCCGCCTTCTGGAGCGGGAGGAAGTCAGTTCGCTGACCGAGGTCCAGCTCCAATTGTTGGTCGCACTGGTACTTCGCAATCCAAAGACCGAGCCGTGCAGCCTGGCAAGCAAAATCGTCGATCTCTATTCCGAAGAACTGCTCTAACATGATGCCCGAAAGGCGCGGTATGGCGAGGCGGCGCATTGCCTCTATCTCCAGCGCCCGCATTTCCTTGTAGGCAAGGATCAAGAAATTGCCTGAGCCGCAGGCCGGATCAAACACACGGATGCGGCTCAGTCGCTCTAGAAAATCCCGCAGCCGAGCCTTGTTCACCCCGGCCCTATCTAACTCCGCTTGGAGCGAATCAAGTAGGATGGGATCCAGCACCTTCATGATGTTAGCTGGGGAGGTATAGTGCATCCCCAGCTCGCCACGCTTTTCCACGTCGACGACAGCCTGGAGCATAGAGCCAAAAATGTCAGGGTTGATAAGCTTCCAGTTCAGCCCTGCACAATCGAGGAGCAGCTTGCGACAGCGCCCGTCCAATCTCGGCAAGGGCACATTTTCATTAAATAGAGAGCCGTTGACGTACGGCAGCTTGGACCAACCCTTCGTCTCTGACGAGCGCTTGTCCCGCTCGGTGTTCATGTGCAGAAACGCGCCTTTGAGGAATGCTGCAAGGTCCGCTCCATCCGCGCTCGTCGACTGGCGCAAGGCGATCTCGAAGGCATCCTTCCCAAAGATACCAACATCGTCGGAGAACAGGCAGAACAGCATACGCGCCATGAAAATATTGAGCGCGTGCCGATCGGCTTCCGTAGTCCATCCTGGGTTGGCGTCGCGCACTGCGTCGTGGAAGCGCGAGATGAAGCGCGTAGCCCGAACGTCGGCCATACGCTCCTTTTTCGCAACGTAGCGTTCGTGTCCGCCCAGCGGGAAGAACACGTCGCCCTCCAGCGACAGCATATCGAGGCCGACACGAAGTGGCTCTTCGTCGAACTTGGAGCTCGTGTCATAGGCGGCGATCCGTTCGCCATCGTAAGCGAGCAGCACGCGGGGACGCCGCCCCTTGGGCGCAGCCTCGACTTCTGCACGAATCCGGTCCAGCGCCTTATCCGCTCCGCCGGGCTCGGTCGCCTCGAAGCGCAACATCCGCGTCCAAGTAAATGCGCCGTTCTTCGCGGTGTCGCGAAGTTTGGTGATAGTGGAGCGAGGAGCTCCCACAGCCTCCATCAGCGCCAAACCGAACGCCCCTCCAGCCGGAGGATCGGCAGCGAGATCATCTAGATTTGAGTATATTTCTCCTGGTGTTAGCATGGCGTTCGGTCTTGTTTCAGCAGGGATCCTTCCCCGATCCGTCTAATCCTATACCCATAGGTCGCACATGATCTTGGAGCCGGCCAAAGGATAGAAGCCAAATCATTTTCCTTTCAGGATCGCGCTTAGAAGAGATAAATGTAGCAACATGCGAACGGCATTATACGTCAGTGCTATGGAGATCAATACGATGAAAGCTGACGTAGTAGTACGGGCGCGTATCCCAGCGGACATGAAGGACAAGGCGCCACCTTGGACCGCTAGGAGTTGAGCGCCTGCAATCTTATCCGCCTAACCTTCCTACGGGTACCTGAGGAAGGGCGCTTACCTTTTGATCTGGCGGTGCCAACCTTTTCCATGCAGAGCCATGAAC
This sequence comes from Pseudomonas sp. AS2.8, assembly GCF_014190935.1. Lineage (NCBI taxonomy): Bacteria > Pseudomonadati > Pseudomonadota > Gammaproteobacteria > Pseudomonadales > Pseudomonadaceae > Pseudomonas > Pseudomonas sp. AS2.8. Next base: position 175,535 of record NZ_JACHVV010000001.1, on the reverse strand, counting down.
GAATTGGGACCGGGGCCGGGTAGCCTTTCGGTAGCGCGAAAAACTTTCCAATGGCTTGGGCGTCTGAAGTGCCAACCTCGTTAGCTCCAGCGTCTTCAGGCGTATGTGAAACGCGCCGAGGACCGCGACAATGGGCAGACGTCGCGTTTTGCTGCCATTACGGATAGTTGGGACAGGGTACCAGCTCAAACCCTGCATCCTCGTTCGTGAGCGACTTGATCTTGGAATAGCTTATCTGCCTATTCGTCGACGCAATCCTGACGCCGAAAATTCAAATAGTTTTGGATGGCTTTTACCATTTTTATAAAACCACGGTTTTGTGAACACAACAGCCAACCTCTCGACGCCAGCCCTAAGCGGCAAGGGTATTGAAGTAACTCGGGGAGGCAGCGACGCGGCGATAGAATTAATGTCTTCTGGAATGAATCGGGGACGATGCGAGGTTAAGCGTGCTGGGTCTGATCGAACGCTCCAAACGCGAGAGCTAGCTGTTGTAACAAAATAACCAGTTCTGCCGGGCAGCCGTCGCGTAGCACGTCAGCAAGTAGTTCAGCCGCATACGCAGGGTCCGCACCAAGCTGCTCGGCCATCGCCTCATTGTGCGATCGATCTCTCATTGGGTCACCACCTCTTGCTTTGAAACATTAGCTAAAGCCGATTCAGCATACATGAATATAGGGCGACGACATCAAACTCAAGACGGTCAAATGGAAGCCAGCAAATCAGCTATCGTTTTTTTGGTTTGCACATCAACGAACTGATAAGAGCTGAGATTTTACTTATGAGCTTTAACAATCGCCCAATCTTCATTCCAATCGTAACCTGCAACCTCGAAAATCCATCATTATGCTCTGTACATCAATGACGTTCGCGCCTTCTCCACATTTCTCTGCAAGCCAGAGCTTCAATAGCCCAGCAACCCGTCCGAGGTTGCAGTTTACCTTCGCCAAGTCATTCACTGCTCCCAGATCAACGACTGACTTTACCGGCATATTCAAACCCAATACTGGCAGATAGGCCGAGCATGCCATACCAGCTTCTTTAGAATGAGCAGTAATCGTCGCCATTTCTTCATCGGTGACCCAAACCTCGATTGGCTTGCCGCGTCTGCGAGCCGGTGTCTTTACTCTGGTGCCGCCTGTCATGGTTGCTCCTCTTTGCCGGTGCTGCCCCTAGACGCGGCAGCGGCTGCCTATATTGCAAAACAAGTTCCATTGAGCCGAAGGCGAATAAGGGGCGGTGTTGTACGGGCACGGGCTTGCCCGTACCCGTACAACACACATCTTGCCGTCTATTCCTATGCGATTCTATGCAACTGCAGCAAAGATGCCATTTGCATCTCGTCTAATCACGTAGATACGCGCAAGTTCGCATACATTCGCATACATTCGCATAGTGTCGCATTGATAAACGGCCTCAATCGCATAGAGTCGCGCAGAATCGCATAAAGCCGTCACAGCGAACGAGGTCGACTGAATTATCTAACGCCGGGCACCAAAACAGACTGATTGGTGGCGAGGGTGGCGGATCAGCCATTGGTTGCGGCAGCCCCTGCTGCTGCAGGTGCGGCGGATGCCGGAGGCATTAGCGGCGGCGGTCTGGCAGGAGCGATCAACTCTAGTATTACCTGTGCAAGCTCCGCTGGTGCTGCCTCGCCAGTAGGTGGCGCTACGTCCCCGGCCGTAGGGGCCAGCACTGATGGCGGTACAGCTACCCCATCGGCTACGTCCAGCAACGACGACCAGCAGACCGCTAAGTAGACCGGGAAGGCCGCGAAGAGCAGCGGTGACAATGGTCAGAAGGCAACACCGAAAAGCGGAGCTGTTATTTCCGGCAACGCACTGTCCCAAGCGGCCAATGGTGGCGCAAAAGCGCTTGGCATCATTGCATCACTGACAGTGTTGGGCATGGAAGATGCTTACTCAGCGACGCTTGGTGCTGGTCTTCCACAACCAGCTCACGGTGACTCCAGCTCGCTTAAATCCGCAGCGCCGCTGCGGAAGCCCCAGACATGGAAACCAATGTCATTCGACCAGATACGAACACCAGCTCGAATTCCGGACGCACCGATGTTCCGAGCACAACCTCAAGCAATGACCAACCGGAGAACCATGAATAGCATTCTGATGTTCGCTGGATTCGTCTTACTCGCCTCCACCCTGGCTATTGCCATGTAGGCGTTCGGCCGTAGGCTACGAAGCGAAGGCTACGGGCCATTGCTCGATAGACTGGATCGACAATGCGCCGCCTTGCGGCTTCGAGTTAGCCCGCTGGCCCTTTCGGCTTCCATTCACATGTTTTCCGGGGTGCAACACCTGAATCGCCTCCCACTGCTTGGTAGCAAGAGCGATGCTGATCAAGCCCAGCAAATCCTGGTGGCGATCCGAGGGGCGCAGGAAGCCTAAAGGTTTGACTCCCCCGGTAACCGCTGACCCTACAATTCCCCGCCAGAGTGCGGGGTGTTGTTTTCCGGAGATACCAAATCTTAGTAGTACGCACGGACCTGTCTCAACTCACCCTTTCGGACAAGCCCCCTACCGGTACTCCATCAGAGCGACGCCCCCAGACAGCCTTGATCAAAAGCGCGGAAGACTCTGCCGTTAGTAGCACGCACGGACTTTAAACACCTCGACCCTCAGCTCGTACAGCATACGGTCTAATGCGCAGGGGCTTCGCCATTAGTAATACGCACGGACTTGGTACACTGAATCGCCGGTGCGTTTATGTATCTAGAAACCGCCATGACTGATACAGCCATTTGCTTAGCGATGGCCCGTACGCTCAAGCCCTCGCGCCTGAGGGACTGTGCCTTCGCCTGCTTGGAGTTCGCGGCTTCAAGGTAGGTTTCCCGGTCTACCGCACCGGAGGCGCGTCTGCGACCTTCCTCGCGCTTCCTGTGCCGTTCCGCGGCTTCGGCCTGGCTGACGATGGTTTTAAGCTGACGCTGCTCGTCGGTGGTGATCCCGAACAGGTTGATAAGCGTGTCGTTTCGCGGCGTGTAAAGCGGTGTGTAGTCCTTGCCACCGAAGCTGATCTTTTCCCCAGCCTCGTAGGCTTTGGCCTTACTGAACAGCGTCATAAGCTCCTTCGAGCGGCTGTTCCATTGCGGATCGAGCTCGCGGGCTAGCGCGGCCGCCTCGTGGTACATCTGCTTGCTGTTAGTCGCCCCTGACAGCAACAGGAAATTCAGCCGCCAAAACAGATGCTGCATCCGGCTGCCTTCGCTAACGCCGCCTCGCAGCTCGGCGAGCTTGCGCAGGTCTTCGAGGCGATCCCATGCCAGCTGTCTACCGGAGAATCCACGCAAATTGCTGTCTTTGCCGCCGGACACCAAAAGGAAAGGCTTTTTCCTGGCGCGCTGCTCGGCAACCTCCTGCCGCTGCTGCTCGATCGTCCAGCGTGCCGCTGGTAGCAGCGCCTCGGTCAGATATTCAAAGTTGTAGCGAATCGGTTCGCTGTCTGCGCCTCTCTGGATATGAACAACGCGGCAGACTTCCCCGCTCTTGCTGTTGACCGTCTCCACGATGCGCAGCACACGGCTGGCGTCCTTGGCCATTGGGTCAGCGCCAACGTGCGCAAGGCGATCCACAAGGTATTGTTGACAAGCATTCCAACGAGGCAGAGCCTGACGCGGAATCGTGCCATCCAGCAGCCACTTGGCCTGTATGCCCCGGCCGCTGTAAATCAGCACGGATGGCAACGGCAAGCCCTCCTCGCCGCAAAAATACAGTACAGATGCCGCTAATGCCTCTGGGTTGCGTCCAGTCAGTGCTGGCACTCGGTAGGTGTCGAGGTCGACAAACAGCAGGCCTAGCCGCAGAAGGTTGACGACTCGCCTACTAGGCCGAATGAACTCAGCTTGGGACATCCATGTGTCACGTTCTTTGTCCAACAACGTGAGCACCTTCGGCATATCAGCCAAGCGATGAGAAGACTGGCGCTTTTCACCTCGGGAATCTACGAGCAAGGAAAAAAAGCCGGGTCTCTTGCTGTCGTGGTACATCTCCGCTTCGTACTGAGACCCGAAAAGGGCGAGCTGTGAGCTTGCGCCCGTCAGCTCTACCAGAGCGTTGGCAGTGTCTGAACGAGGAATCGATATCGACCTTGTCTCAGGCCCGATCCGCACCGTTCAGACTGCCATTCCTGGCCTTGGAGCGGGGCCAGCCACCCTACACGAATCAATCCACTCCTCTACCTCGGCCAAATCCCACACAACCTTGCGACTACTCACAGCAATGCGGCGCGGGAATTTACCCTTCATTTCAAAGTTATAGATCGTGCGCTCACACAGCGGAATCATCGCCAGGAGAGTCTTTTTGTCGATCAGTTTTTTGCTCGATGAATGCATAGCGAGGCCCTATCAGTCACAACGAATGTGTGCCTGATCGTGCCTGTATGTGCCTATTGCTTCGACGGAATAATTGGCTAAAATGGTTGACATGAAGAAACAGTCGACCATCGCTATTTGGGAGGGGTGTGACGCCTCCGTCAAAGACGCCCTACACAGATTCCTCGATCGCTGGCAGCCCTACTCCACAGCATCTAAACGTTATTCGATCTTTCGCCTGGTCGAAGAGCTTATCGATCCTGCCGTAGCGGCATACGCCAAAACCCTTCCATCGAGCTATCAGGGCCACATCCCCGGAGCGGGAACGAACGTAGCGTTCAGCACGATTATGCAGCTGGTTGGTAATGCCGCCATGGTTCGCCTACAGCGCCAATTGCTGCGAGCTTTTGTTCTGACGCATGACAAGCAGTCAGGGGTTGATCGTTGCTTCATTGCAACGCTTGAGACGTTGATAGAATTGGTGATGGCATGTAGACGCAAGCAGCCGTCGAAAAAAGATATGGGCGGTCTAAACGGTCAGCGTTTGAAAGGATTCTGTAGGTTCTGCGGCGCGCGAGCGGAACTTGCATTGTTCGCTGAAGGTGAGAGCCAGCGTGATATCGACGAACACTTACGCCTGAGCAACCTGTACTGCAGTGCTCATCGTCCAAAGACGCCAGATGGGATCTGGAATCCGGCATACAGGCAAGCAATGAGATCTGTAACTCAGTTCGATATAGAGCTGGCCAGACTCAGTAGGCAGTGCGCAATACGAACAGAGCCTCTAGCGAAGTCAGGCGACGAGCTCGTCGACGCGTATATCTTTCGATACATGCTTGGCCAAACCTTGCACCTAGCGGACGAATCGCAGCTAAGAAACCTTGCTCGCCTGATGGTAGACATGAAGCTGACAGACCGAAAAAAACAAATCCTCGCACTTCAAAAACTTGGCTTCAACCAGTCAGAAATTGCTCGCAGGTTAGCGATCGAGCGCCAAGCAGTATCTAAAGCTCTTCGCTCAGTTCCTGATTGCTTTCGACTTTCGACGCCGTGAGAGCATTGAACGGGGTAATTGCATCCACGTGGCCACGCGCCTGTATTCGACGTAATCAGTCTGTCGCATGACTGAGGAACGACAGCAGCCATCAACGCTCGGCAGATAACTACCAAAGCAGAATCTCGCTCAAAGGTGGAGGCTTACCCCCGAGGCGCTCCATCGTAATTCAAAATGCTTTTCTGCTCCCCATTCGACCTGATTAGCAAATGGTGACCAGGGCTATGCATCCTGATTTCGAGCCTCTTTAGCGGAGGCGAATTCCACCGTGATAAAGTACTCAGTCTCCTCCTTCGTGTTTGCGGTGATCTGCGCATTTGCGCCTGCTTGCAGCATTTGAGTTTGGATTTGGAACTCTATGTTGCGGTCGTTCGAGAACGACGTGGTCTCTTTGATTACGAGCGACGCTGCTTCACACGCACCGATTTCACGAGCCATCACCACCGCTGCCCAAGATGGTTCAAAGGCCAGCCAGAAATAATCCGCCCTAGTCAGGCGGTCGCCCTCATGCCACTGCTTACCCCTGAGCCGAAACTCCCTGGAGTCCATCGCATTCCTGGAATGATCGTTCTTGCTGGAGTAGGACGCACTACCACCGCCGTAACCAGCAACGTCAGTGGATGCAGATCCGTCGATTGAGCTACGAGCCACCTCAGCGGATTTTTTTGAGATCTGGATTCTGGTCGCTCCCATGTCGACCAGCATTTTGATCAGCTCTGCTTCACGCTCAGCGAGCAAAATTTGGTCATACCGCTCGCTTGGAATGTACAGGTTATGCTTGTCATGGGATGCGGCACCTGCCAGCGGATGACGCTTATAAACCTTTCCAACCAGCGGGTGCCCTGGCTCGAATCGGAACCCCGCCTTCTCGGCCTGAACGGGAGTCATAGAGTGCTTACGCATATACGCTGCAAATCGAGCAGCTTCTAGCGCCTGAGCTTCGTTCAACTGTTTTTGTTCTTCCGCATTCGCTACCGAATAGCGGGATAACAACTGAACAAAAAACGGGCTTATTGCCGCTGCGCCGACTGCAGAGGCTAAAAGTCCAATCGGAGTGGTCCGCATCGTAGCGATAGCGGCAAGGCTCAATCCGCTCAACGCCAGCTTATCCCAGCTTTTCTCATCTGGTGCGATTGGGCTAAGCGAGCCCTCTACGTGTTCGACTAGAGCATCTTCTGTCACGTAAATGTGATCAAGCACTAATGGCCCAAGGGTCTCGTCTTCACTAGGAAGATTGATTACATTCACTTGCGATCACCTCTGGGTATAGTTGGTCATACCTGCTTCGACTGATTTTCCAATTTCTTGAATTTTTGTGATGAGCGTGATGTGAAGGTGCGGGCGTGGAGCATGGCTGACCACTGGTGTCTGGGCAGCGCCTACCCATTTGTTTTCCGAGGTTTCTTAAGCGTCCATTCATCAATCATATCAGCCCAATCCTGCAACATTGCACGACGCTGATCCCGATACTCGGCCTTGTTGTAAACGGCTCGCACACCCTTCTGTTCGTGCGCTAAACACTTCTCGATCCAGTCAGAGTTGTAACCCGCCTCGTGCAGCAGCGTGCTAGCTGTGCGGCGTAGGTCATGGGGGCCGAATTTTACTAGCGGCACCCCCTCCTTTTGGGCAAGGCGATAGGTGAGTGTCAGTACCTGGTTGATCGTGGCGGCACTCATTGGCAAATCGGAGTCGTAGCGTGACGGCAGGATGTACTCAGAACCTCCAGCCAAAGTTTTCAGCGCAATGAAGAAATCCAATGCCTGACGGGACAGAAACACCAAATGAGGGTTTCGGCGCTTCATCCGCTCTTTGGGGATCGTCCATAGCGCCTCGCTGAAATTGATTTCACTCCACGTCGCATTGGTCAGCTCGCTTTTGCGTACCATCGTAAGCAGAAGGAGTTTGGCTGCGGCACGAACCGACGTCGCTGTCCCGATCCGATCCATGTACTGGTACATCAGCGCAATTTCATCAGGTGTCAGCGCCCGATCACGTGGCTCAAATTTGGCGATGCTGGCAGACCTCACCAGATCCGCCGGGTTTTCAACCTTCTGACCACGCTCAATAGCCCAGCGGTAGACCTGCAGCACGATCTCACGGGAGTGGACAGCAGTTGCAGGTGCACCCCGCTCCACTATCGCGTCAGTCAGCGCCCGCAGATCCTCGTGAGTAATTTCAGCCAGCTTCTGATTGCCAAACTTCGGCTTCAATTCGCGCTCGTAGACTGAACGGCGCATGTCTCGTGTCGAGTCCGCCATCTGATAGCCGCGCAGCCATTTTTCAGCCCAATCATCAAAGGTCTCAGCACCTTTGGTGCGAGCCTTCGCACGCGCCTTTTCCTTAGCTGGCGACTTACCTGCGGCGATCATCTTCTTCGCCTCCCCTAGCCTCTCACGCGCCTCTGCCAGGGTGATCCCGCCCAAGCCATAACGACCGAAGGTGACGGTCTCCTGCCGGCCATTGATGGAGTAGTTGTAGCGGAAGGAAATTGAGCCGGCCGGTGTAACGCCACGTACAAGCCATCACGGTCAATCACCTTGTAGAGCTTGTCTTGCGGCTTGAGGTTTCGAAGCTTGGTATCAGTGAGCATGGCTTCCGTTTATTCCATGAAAAAATACCATGCTCTGAAAAGCGCGGAAGAATGGGGCTTAACCCCAATAAAACCGGGCCTCTTGGCTATCCCGATACCATGCCCATCCTGAAACAAGGGACATGGTATCAAGCATCATGCATGGCATCGGATGCAGTTAGTACCCCGTACCATGCCATAAAAAAACCATGCTTGGCGATGCAGAACGCTACCTGAACTTGCCAAACCCAAAAAGCCAAAAGCCCGCAATTACGCGGGCTTCAGGGCATTTTTTGCTAGATCGTGCCGGGCAGTGCCGGACGCGGGATCATTCCCACTCAATCGTCGCCGGCGGCTTGCTCGAGACGTCGTAGGTGACGCGGGAGATGCCGTCGATTTCGTTGATGATGCGGTTGGAGACCTTTTCCAGCAGCTCGTAGGGCAGATGGGCCCAGCGGGCGGTCATGAAGTCGATGGTTTCCACCGCGCGCAGGGCCACGACCCAGGCGTAGCGGCGGCCGTCGCCGACCACGCCGACGGATTTCACCGGTTGGAAGACAACGAAGGCCTGGCTGACCTTGTGGTACCAGTCGGCCTTGCGCAGTTCGGTGATGAAGATGTCGTCGGCGCGGCGCAGCAGGTCGGCGTATTCCTTCTTCACTTCGCCGAGGATGCGCACGCCCAGGCCCGGGCCCGGGAAGGGATGGCGGTAGACCATGTCGTAGGGCAGGCCCAGCTCCAGGCCGATCTTGCGCACCTCGTCCTTGAACAGTTCGCGCAGCGGCTCGACCAGCTTGAGGTTCATTTCCTCGGGCAGGCCGCCGACGTTGTGGTGGGACTTGATGACGTGGGCCTTGCCGGTCTTGGCGCCGGCCGACTCGATGACGTCGGGGTAGATGGTGCCCTGGGCCAGGAACTTGATGTTGTCGAGCTTGCTGGCTTCGGCGTCGAAGACGTCGATGAAGGTGCGGCCGATGATCTTGCGCTTCTTCTCCGGGTCGGCTTCGCCTTCCAGGTTGGTCAGGAAGCGCTGCTCGGAATTGGAGCGGATCACCTTGACGCCCATGTTCTCGGCGAACATGGCCATCACCTGGTCACCCTCGTGCAGGCGCAGCAGGCCGTTGTCAACGAAGACACAGGTCAGTTGCTCGCCGATGGCCTTGTGCAGCAGGGCCGCGACCACGGAGGAGTCGACGCCGCCGGAGAGGCCCAGCAGCACGTTGGCGCTGCCGACCTGGGCGCGCACCTGGGCGATGGCGTCCTCGACGATGTTGGCCGGGGTCCAGAGGGCTTCGCAGCCGCAGATGTCCTTGAGGAAGCGCGAGAGGATGCGCCCGCCCTGCTTGGTGTGGGTCACCTCGGGGTGGAACTGCACGCCGTACCAGCCGCGCTCGTCGTCACCCATGGCGGCGATGGCGCAGCTCGGGGTGCTGGCGACGATGTGGAAGCCGTCCGGCAGCTTGCCGACCTTGTCGCCATGGCTCATCCAGACGTCCAGGCCGAGTACGCCGTCGTCGTCGATGTGGTCCTGGATGCCTTCGAGCAGGCGGCTCTTGCCGACCACGTCGACCTTGGCATAGCCGAATTCACGGATGTTGGAGCCTTCGACCTTGCCGCCGAGTTGCTCGGCCATCGTCTGCATGCCGTAGCAGATGCCGAACAGGGGTACGCCCAGGTCGAAAACCGCCTTGGGTGCGCGCGGGCTGCCGGCCTCATGGACCGACTCGGGACCACCGGCGAGGATGATGCCGCGCGGAGCGAAGGCGCGGATGTCGGCGTCGTCCATGTCGAAGGGGTGCAGCTCGCAATAGACGCCCAGTTCGCGCACGCGGCGGGCGATGAGCTGGGTGTACTGGGAGCCGAAGTCGAGGATGAGGATGCGGTGGGCGTGGATGTCTTGGGACATGGCCAGGTCTCGATAGCGCTAGGTTCAGACGATTCGGGGCTGTCTAGACAGCCCCGAATCGCAACGTAGGAACAGGTTGGGAATCAGCCCACGCGGTAGTTGGGCGCTTCCTTGGTGATCTGCACGTCGTGGACGTGGGATTCGGCCATGCCGGCGCCGGTGATGCGCACGAACTGCGGCTTGGTGCGCATCTGCTCGACGGTGGCGCAACCGGTGTAGCCCATGGAGGCGCGCAGGCCGCCCATCAGCTGGTGGATGATCGCCGCCAGCGGGCCCTTGTAGGGGACGCGGCCTTCGATGCCTTCGGGGACCAGCTTCTCGGCGCCGGAGGCGGAATCCTGGAAGTAGCGGTCGCTGGAGCCCTGGGTCTGGGACATGGCGCCCAGGGAGCCCATGCCGCGGTAGGACTTGTAGGAGCGGCCCTGGAACAGCTCGACCTCGCCCGGGGCCTCTTCGGTACCGGCGAACATGGAGCCCATCATCACGCAGTAGCCACCGGCGACGATGGCCTTGGACAGGTCACCGGAGAAGCGGATGCCGCCGTCGGCGATCAGCGGCACGCCGGTGCCTTCGAGGGCGGCGGCGACGTTGGCGATGGCGGAGATCTGCGGTACGCCGACACCGGCGACGATGCGGGTGGTGCAGATGGAGCCCGGGCCGATGCCGACCTTGACCGCGTCGGCGCCGGCGTCAGCCAGGGCCTTGGCGGCTTCGGCGGTGGCGATGTTGCCGCCGATGACCTGGACCTGCGGATAGGTCTGCTTGACCCAGCGCACGCGCTCGATCACGCCCTTGGAGTGACCGTGGGCGGTGTCGACCACGATGACGTCGACACCGGCGGCGACCAGGGCGGCCACGCGCTCGGGGGTCTCGGCGCCGGTACCGACGGCCGCGCCGACGCGCAGGCTACCGGCGTCGTCCTTGCTGGCGTTGGGGTAGGCCTTGGCCTTTTCGATGTCCTTGACGGTCATCATGCCCTTGAGCGCGAAGGCTTCGTCGACGATCAGCACCTTCTCGATGCGATGCTTGTGCAGCAGCTCGCGGACTTCCTGCTTGTCGGCGCCTTCGCGCACGGTGACCAGGCGATCCTTAGGGGTCATGACTTCGCGCACCGGCACGTCGAGACGGGTCTCGAAGCGCACGTCGCGGGAGGTGACGATACCGACCAGGTCGCGACCGGACAGCACCGGTACGCCGGAGATGTTGTGCAGGCGGGTCAGGTCGAACAGATCGCGCACGCTGGCGTCGGCGTCGATGGTGATGGGGTCCTTCACCACGCCGGCCTCGAAGCGCTTGACCTTGCGGACTTCCGCGGCCTGCTGCTCGACGGTCATGTTCTTGTGGATGATGCCGATGCCGCCTTCCTGGGCCATGGCGATGGCCAGACGGGACTCGGTCACGGTGTCCATGGCGGCGGACACCAGGGGAATGTTCAGCTCGATGCCACGGGTCAGGCGGGTCTTGAGACTGACGTCTTTCGGCAGGACATCCGAATAGCCGGGGATGAGGAGAACATCGTCGAACGTCAGAGCTTCTTGGCTGATGCGCAGCATGGCGGGCGCTCCCGGGCGGGAAAATTTAGGAGCGCGACATTATACCTGCGCTTGGGGATGGGCGGCAACGGACCTGGACACCAACGGTAAGAGGATTCGATTTACGTGAGAATGACTATCAACATAGAATCGCCGCCACTTTCCCCGCCCCTTCCGAGATTGCCCTTGAACACGCCGCCCAGAGCCCTTCGCCGTTTCGTGCCCTTCGCCTTCAGCACCCTGGCCCTGGCGACCAGTTCGAGCCTCCTGGCCGCGGAAAACGCCACCCTCGCGCCCATGGACATTTCCGCCACGGCCAGCGAGGCGGACGACAGCTATCGGGCGGCTACCGCTTCCACGGCGAGCAAGAGCGATGTGCCGATCAAGGAAGAGGCGCAGTCGGTGCAGACCGTGACCCCGCAGCTGATCCAGGACTACGAGGTGCGGACCCTGGACGACGCCTCGAAATTCGTCAGCGGCGTGACCCAGGGCAACACCCTGGCCGGGACCAAGGACGCCTTCGTCAAACGCGGTTTCGGCAGCAACAACGACGGCTCCATCTTTCGCGACGGGGTGCGCTCGAATCTGTCGCACAACTTCGACGCCACCGCCGAGCGCGTGGAAGTCCTGAAGGGCCCCGCCTCTCTGCTCTATGGCGCCCTGGAGCCCGGCGGCCTGATCAACGTGGTCAGCAAGCAGCCGCAGTATCAACCGCTTACCACCCTGAGCGGCTCGGCCTACAGCGAAGGCGGCGGCAATCTCGGCGTCGACACCACCGGCCCCCTGGGTGACAGCGGCTTCGCCTATCGGCTGATCGCCGAGCGGCAGAGCGAGGACTACTGGCGCAACTATGGCGTGGATCAGCACACCCTGGTGGCGCCGTCGCTGTCCTGGACCGGCGAGCGCGCCAGCCTGACCCTGGCCTATTCCTATAACGATTACACCGGCCCGGTGGATCGGGGGACGGTGTTCGTCAATGGGCATCCCAGCAGCGCCAGCTACGACAAACGCCTCGACGAGAAATGGTCCGAGACCAAAGGCATCACCGAGACAGCCAGCGCTCGTTTCGAGTACCAGCTCAGCGATGACTGGAAGACCCGGCTGATCTATGCCTGGAACAACGACCGCTATGGGCTTTCGTTCGCTCAGCCGCAGACGTCCAATCAACTGGCGACCACTGGCCAGCTGAATCGCCAGGCGAATGGCGGGCACTATGACTATGAGACCAAGTACGCCAGCTGGGACTTTGTCGGTCGCCAGGAGCTGTTCGGGCAACGGCACGATCTGCTGGTCGGTGTCGATCACGAAGACAACAATCAGGTGCGTGGCAAGACCTACCGCAACACGGGCGCCACACCGAGCTTCAACATCTTCAATCCCAGCTATGGTCGCTTGGCTGCGCCCAGCCGGGTCGACCCCGCAACCAGCGACCTGGTCAGCGAGCTGGAATCTACCTCGCTCTACGTCAAGGACAACTGGCATCTGAACGATCGCTGGATCCTGGTACTGGGCGGTCGCTATCAGCACTTCGACCAGTACGGTCGCGTGGGCGCAGGCAACAGCCGTCGCGAAACCCTGGATCGCCAGGACAATGCCTTGCTGCCGCTGGCCGGTGTCGTGTTCAAGGCCACCGATGAGCTGTCGCTCTACGGCAACTACAGCCGCTCCTTTGTCCCGAACACCCAGGATGGCTCCGGCAATACCTTCGATCCGGAGGAAGGTCGTAGCTACGAAGTGGGGGCCAAGTATGACCTCGCACCCGGGCTCAATCTGAACGTGGCGCTCTATGACATTGAAAAGACCAATGTCGTGGTACCGACGGGTAGGCTCAATGTCAGCGAAGCCGCCGGCAAGGTCGGCTCACGTGGCGTGGAGGTGGACCTTACCGGTCGCCTGGCCGAGCGCTGGGACGTTGTCGCCACCTACGCCTACGATCACACCGAGGTGCTCGACGACCCCAGCAACGAGGGCAAGCGCCTGTCCCAGGCGCCCAAGCACAGCGGCAGTCTCTACCTGACCCACCACCTGCTGGTGCCGTCCAACCTGGGTGGCTGGCACCTCGGCGGCGGCGCGCGCTACGTCGGCGAGCGGGCCGGCGATGCGGCCAACAGCTTCTACATGAGCAGCTACACCGTGGCCGACGCCTTCCTGCGTTGGGACCTGCCGGTGACCGGATACCAGACCCGCTTGCAGCTCAACGTCGACAACCTGTTCGACAAGCAGTACTACCCATCGAGCGCCAACAGCCCGCTGCAGGTCGCGGTGGGCGAGCCGCGAACGGCGCGGCTGAGTGCCACGGTGAGCTTCTAAGCCAGCGGCCTGCCCTCACCCCAGCCCTCTCCCGCGGGGAGAGGGGCGGATCGCTACGTGCAACCCGGTGGAAAACGCTTCGCGGTTTTCCACGCTACGCCCAAGATTGCATCACCTGTAGGAGCGGCCCATGGCCGCGATCCGCTAGCAGCCTGCGCTCACACCAAAGGGAGAGGGAACGGCCCGGCGTCCTTAGCGGATGTCAGCCCTGCGCTGATGCTCTATCCTAGCCGCCCCGTCACGGGGCCTCGGCCCGCCTGGCGGGGCTCTTTCGGTCTTCAGCCAGTCGCCCTCATGCTCGATCGTCGCGCCTTTCTCCAGCTCGCCACCGGTACCGCCCTGCTCGCCGGCCTGCCCGGTCGGGTATGCGCACGCGTGTCGGCGGCGGATGGCGACTTTCCGCGACAGGTGGAGCACGTGGTGGGCAGCACCACCATCCCCCGCCAACCCCAACGCGTGGCCGTGATCTCCACCGGCCAGCTGGACGCCGCCCTGAGCCTGGGCGTGATCCCGGCGGGCACTACCCGGGTGGACAATCGCGAACTGGCGCCCGGCTATCTGCGCACTGCCCTCGCCAATCGCGCGCCGGAGCTCGAGGCCATGGTCGATCTGGGCAGTCGCCAGGCGCCGGATCTGGAAGCCCTGGCGCGCCTGGCGCCGGATCTGATCGTGCTCAATCGCACCGTGCTCAAGGCCGGTGGGCTGGAGCTGTTCTCGCGCATCGCCCCCACGGTGGTGGCGCGCGGCACCGGCGGCAACTGGCGACCGGATTTCCTGCTGCTGGCCGATGCCCTCGGCCGGCGCCAGCAGGCCGAGCGACTGCTGGCGGACCTGGATCTTGAGCTGGCCGGCCTGGCGCGGCGCTTCGGCGCCCAACCCCCTTCCGCCTCCCTGCTGTTTTCCAGCGGCGCGCGACTGCGCCTGATGGGCGCGGATTCCTTTGCCGGCGGCCTGCTGCAGGCCATGGGCGTGACCCGTCCGGCGGCGCAGCGCTTCAAGGGCACCTCGCGGGATGTCAGCGCCGAGTTGCTGGACCTGGCCGACGCCGACTGGCTGTTCTATGCCGAACAGGGTACCGCCCTGGCCAGCCTGGCGCGACAGCCGCTGTGGCCCCGGCTCACGGCGGTGAGTCAGGCCCGGGCCGTTCGCGTGGACACCGACGCCTTCTATCTCAACGCCGGCCCCCTCGCGGCCCGCCAGGTGATCAGTACGGTCGCCGGCGCCCTGGGGGCGACATGACCGCGCCGGCCCGCCGCGCGCCTCTTGCGCAACGAGCTTCCGCCGCCCGCGGTGGCCTGGTGCTGGTCCTGCTGCTGAGCGTCCTGGCGCTGGCGGTGGTGGCGAGTCTGGGCATAGGGGCGCGGTCGCTGTCGGCGGCGCAGATCCTGCACCTGCTCGTCGCGCCCGATGACTCCACCGAGGCCGTGGTGCTCTGGCAGCTGCGCCTGCCGCGCACCCTGCTCGGGCTAATGGTAGGCGCGGCCCTGGGCCTGGCCGGTGCGCTGATGCAGGCGCTGACGCGCAATCCGCTGGCCGATCCCGGGTTGCTGGGGATCAATGCCGGCGCGGCCTTCGCCGTAGTGGCCGGGCTGTCGCTGCTGGGGCTGGACGACGCCCCGACGCGCCTGGCCTGTGCTCTGCTGGGGGCGGCCCTGGCCGCCGGCCTGGTCTATCTGCTCGGTGGCAGCGCCCCGGCCCGCGGCCAGCCCATACGCTTGATCCTGGCCGGCATCGCCCTCAGCGCCAGCCTCAACGCCTGCACCGGCATCATCACCCTGTTCGACAGCGCGGTGTTCGACAGCTACCGCTTCTGGGCGGTGGGCGCCCTGAGCGGCCAGACGCCGGGTGGCGCCCTCGGCATCCTGCCGCTGCTGCTGATCGGCCTGGCGCTGGGCCTGCCCCTGGGCAGCCGTCTCAACGCCCTGGCCCTGGGCGACGACCTCGGTCGCGCCCTGGGCGCTCGTCCTGGGCAACTGCGGCTGCTGGCCTTCGTCGCCATCGTGCTGCTCTGCGGCGCCGCCACCGCGGTGGCCGGACCCATTGGCTTTCTCGGCCTGGTGGTGCCCCACGCCCTGCGCCTGCTGGTGGGCGCCGACTGGCGCTGGATCCTCGCCCTGGCGCCCTTGGCCGGTGCCAACCTTCTGCTGCTGGCCGATACCCTGGGCCGCCGCGTGGCCCTGCCAGGGGAGCTGGAAGCCGGGATCGTCTGCGCCCTGCTCGGCACCCCGGTGCTGCTCGCGCTAATCATCCGTTCCGCCCGCCGGGTGCGCCCTTGAGTCGTCATCGCTTCGCCCCGCGGCGCTCGGCGCGCTTCAAGGCCTGCCTGTTGCTGCTCCTGCTTGCAGCCATCGGCATCTGCGCCCTGACCCTCACCGGTGGCGCCTTCGCCCCGGCGCCGCACCGGGTGGCGGTCACCCTGCTCGGTCGGGGCGACGCCCTGGCCAGCCTGATCCTGCTGGATCTGCGCCTGCCGCGGTTGCTGGCGGCCTTTGGCGTCGGCGCGGCCCTGGGCGCCAGCGGTGCCATCTTCCAGCGCCTGGCGCGCAATCCCCTGGCCAGTCCGGATCTGGTGGGTTTCACCGTCGGCTCGGCCAGTGGCGCCCTGATCACCCTGCTCTGGCTGCAACTGGGCGGCGCGGCGCTGATGCTGGGCGCCCTCAGCGGCGGGCTGCTGGCCGCGGTACTGGTAGCGGGTCTGGCAGCCCTGGCGGGTATCCGCGGCGAACGGATGATCCTGCTGGGCATCGCCGTCAGCGCCCTGCTCGCCTCGCTCAACGAATACCTGCTGACCCGCGCCGAGCTGGACGAAGCCCAGGAGGCCCGGCTCTGGCTGTTCGGCAGCCTGGACATGCTGACCTGGAGTCGCACCCTGACCCTGCTCGCCGGTTGCCTGCTGCTCCTGCCGCTGGCCGCCTGGCTGGCGCGGCGGCTGCGCCTGCTGGAGCTGGGCGACGACCTGGCCCGGGCCCTGGGCCTGGCCGTGCTGCCCAGCCAGAATCTGCTGCTGGCGGTCGCCGTGGCCCTGGCCGCCCTGGCCATCGCCACCGCCGGCCCCATCGGCTTCGTCGCCCTGGCGGCGCCCCAGCTGGCGCGTCGCCTGACCCGCAGCGCCGATCTCGGCATCCTCGCCCCCGCCCTGCTCGGCGCCTGCCTCACCGCCCTGGCCGACCTGCTGGCCCAGCGACTGCTGGCGCCCTTCCAGATTCCGGTAGGCTTGCTGACCGGCGCCCTGGGCGGCCTCTATCTGATCTTCCTGCTGAGCCGCGAATGGCGGCGGACCTCATGAGCCAAGACGCCCCTTCCAGTCGCCTCGCCGCCCACGGTCTCACCGTTGGCTATGGCGGCCAGCCGATCTGCGCCGACCTCGAGGTGCGGCTGCCCGATGGCCGCTTCACCGTCATCATCGGCCCCAATGGCTGTGGCAAGTCGACCCTGCTGCGCAGCCTGGCGCGGCTGATCCGCCCCAGCGCCGGCGAGGTGCGCCTGGACGGTCGGCTGATCCAGGACCTGCCGACCCGCGAGGTGGCCCGGCGCATCGGCCTGCTGCCGCAGAGCGCGGTGGCGCCGGACGACATCCTGGTCAGCGACCTGGTGGCGCGCGGGCGCCATCCCCATCGCCAGGCCTTCGCCGGCTGGACGGAGGCCGACGAGCGCGCGGTGCAGCATGCCCTGGAAGCCACCAATACCCTGGAGCTGGCCGAGCGGGCGGTGGACAGCCTGTCCGGGGGCCAGCGCCAGCGCGTCTGGATCGCCCTGGCGCTGGCCCAGGAGACCCCGCTGCTGCTACTCGACGAGCCCACCACCTTTCTCGACATCGCCCACCAGGTTGAGCTCATGGAATTGCTCTGCCGGCTCAACCGCGAAGGCGGCCGCACCCTGGTGGCGGTGCTGCACGACCTCAACCAGGCCTGTCGCTACGCCGACCACATCATCGCCCTGCGCGCCGGTCGCATCCTCGCCGAGGGTCCGCCGGCGGAGATCGTCACCCCCGAGCTGATCGAGGCGTTGTACGGCCTCAAGTGCGCGGTGATCGAGAATCCGCTGGCGGGTACGCCGCTGGTGATTCCCTATTAGACGTAGGCCCCGGAAAACGCTGCGCGGTTTTCCAGGCTACCGGTAGGGTGGACGACGGCGCAGCCTCGTCCACCGTTGCGCCCCATCTTGTCGGACGACCCCGCAGGTGCTCCACTGGCGATCCAGAACAACAACGGAGCTCGCCATGCATATCGTCATCCCGGACGACTACCAGCACGTCGTCGAAACCCTGGATTGCTATCCCCTGCTCCAGCGCGCCGGGCATCAGGTGACGCTCTATCACGATGCCGAACGTGATCCCAGGGTGCTGGTGGAGCGTTTCCGTGATGCCGATGCCCTGGTGTTGACCCGCGAGCGCACCCGTATCGACGCCGAGCTGCTGGCGCATCTGCCACGCCTCAAGCTGATCAGCCAGACCGGCAAGGCCACCGCCCACCTCGATGTGGCCGCCTGCACCCGCCAGGGCGTGGCGGTCTGCGAAGGCAGTGGTTCGCCGGTCTCCACCGCCGAGTTGACCTGGACGCTGATCCTCATGGCCCGCCGCAAGCTCAAGCCGGCCATCGACGCCCTCTATGCCGGGCGCTGGCAGGTCAACCTGGGCGAACGGCTGGACGGGCAGATCCTCGGCATCTGGGGCTACGGCAAGATCGGCCAGCGCCTGGCGCGCTACGGCCAGGCCTTCGGCATGCCGGTGCTGGTCTGGGGCAGCGAGGCCTCGCGCGCCCGCGCCGAAGCCGACGGCCATCGCGCGGCGCCCAGCCAGGAGTCCTTTTTCGCCGAGGCCGATGTCATCAGCCTGCATCTGCGATACAGCGAGCGCAGCCGCGGCTGCGTGCGGGCCGAGGACCTGGCGCGGATGAAGAAGAGCGCCCTGCTGGTCAACACCGCCCGCGCCGGCCTGATCGAGCCCGGCGCCCTGCTCACGGCGCTGGAGCTGGGGCATCCCGGCCAGGCGGCGCTGGATGTCTTCGAGCAGGAACCCGTGGCGCCGGACGATCCCCTGCTCGCCCATCCCCAGGTGCTCTGCACCCCGCACCTGGGTTACGTGGAAAAGCACAGCTACGAACTCTATTTCGGCGAGGCCTTCGCCAACCTGGTGGGCTTCTTCGCCGGCGAACCGACCGGTCTGGCCAATCCGGAGGTGTTGGGGCGGTAGGCTTGAGGGCGCGTGGATCGCCTGGATAAGGCTGTGCCGTTATCCACCCTGCGCAGCGCTCTGTTGGGCTTCGACGGTGGAGCCGTCGCAACCCAACCTACGAATCGGCACCTGCCTTACCGTAGGTTGGGTTGAGCGCAGCGAAGCCCAACATTGTCCAGCTTGAACGCTGTTGGGCTTCGACGATGAAGCTGTCTCAACACAACCTACGGCAGCCGCTCCCTGACCGCAGCGGCGAAGGCGGCGGGGGCTTCCTGGGGGATGTTGTGGCCGCAGCCGGGTAGCACCTCATAGCGGAAGGGTCCGCTGAAGTGCTGCGCCACCTTGGCTTCACCCTGCATCGCGGTGACCCCGTCGTCGGCACCGGCCAATACCGTGGTGGGTACGCGGATGGGTGGCTGAGCGGCGAGCCAGCGCTCGGTCTCGGTATAGGCCGGATCGTCCGGGGCCAGGCCGTAGCGGTGGCGATAGGAGTGGATCACGGTGTCGACGAAATCGGGATTGTCGAAGGCCGCGGCGGTCAGCGCATAGGTGGCGTCGCTGAAGCGCCAGCTGGGTGACCACAGCGACCAGAGCAGTCGACAGAATTCGCGGCGATGTTTCGCCAGTCCGGCCCGCCCGCGTTCGCCGTGGAAATAGTACTGGTACCAATAGCGCAGCTCCGCCGCCGGCTCGGCTGGCTGGGTGGCCGCGGCGGCGATGTCCTGGATCGGATAGCCGTCGCCCAGCACCAGCCCCGCGACCCGCTCCGGCCAGAGGGCGGCGACGATACCGGCGGCGCGGCCACCCCAGTCGTAGCCGGCCAGGGTCGCCCGTTCCAGGCCCAGGGCATCGAGCAGCGCCAGGACGTCATGGGCCAGGGCGGCCTGCTGGCCGGAGCGCGGGGTGTCGGCGCTCCGGTAGCGGGTGGCGCCGTAGCCGCGCAGAAAGGGCACATGGACCCGGCAACCAGCGGCGGCCAGTTCATCGGCCACCTCGGCGTAGGCGTGGATGTCGTAGGGAAAGCCATGCAGCAGCAGGACCGGCTGCCCAGCGTCCGGGCCTTGGACCTGGTAGGCGACGTCCAGGACGCCGGCCTGGATGGAGGTGAGCATGGGCGTTCTCCGCCAAGGGTGTTGTAGAGCGGAGAGGTGGGCGGGCCTGGGAGTTCCCAAGGTGGCCACTTCGCGTGGAAAACGTTGCGCGGTTTTCCACACTACCAGGCCGTCGAGGCGAAGTAGATTGGGTTGAGCGCAGCCAAGCCCAACAGGGGTGTCCGGCCTTGTTGGGCTTCGACGATGGAACCGTCTCAACCCAACCTACAGGATCGTCGAGGTGACGTAGGTTGGGTTGAGCGCAGCGAAGCCCAACAGGGTGTCCGGCGTCGTTGGGCTTCGACGATGGAGCCGTCTCAACCCAACCTACGGGACCGTCGAGGCGAAGTAGGTTGGGTTGAGCGCAGCGAAGCCCAGCAGGGGTGTCCGGCTTCGTTGGGCTTCGACGATGGAGCTGTCTCAACCCAACCTACGGTCTTCCGCCCCGGATGACCTGGCTAGCCCACCAGATACCGCCCGATCAGGGTCACGCCCGAGACCAGCACCAGCCAGGTCACCAGGCGGGTGAAGCGTTCCCGTGACAGACGCCGTTGCAGGTGGCGGCCGATCCAGCCGCCGAGCAGCATGGCGGGCAGCAGGCAGACCGCGAGGAGCAGCAGGCTGCCGTCGCTGTAGGCGCCGGCGATCAGCAGCAGGACGATGCGGATGGAGGCGCTGCAGCCGATGAGAAAACTCTGGGTGCCGCGGATGGCGTTCTTGTCTTCCAGGCGGCCGTTGAGATAGAGCGCATAGAGGAAACCGCCGCTGCCGAACAGGGCGCCACAGAGGCCTCCTACCCCGCCCGCCGGGATCGACCAGGCCGGCGCCAGTTGGCGAAAGCCCTTGGGGGTGAGCAGGCTGTAGGTGGAATAGGCGACCACGAACAGCCCCAGCCAGAGCATCAGCAGCCGGGCATCGGTGCGCATCAGCAGGTAGGTGCCCAGGGCCGCGCCGAGCAGCAGCATCGGCAGCAGCCGCCTGAGTTCGCGTCCGGCGATGGCGCGTCGATCCGGCAGCCAGTTGTGGAAGGAGGCGAGGAAATCCAGCATCACCAGCAAGGGCACGATGCGCGACAGCGGCATCCAGCTGGTGAGCAGCGGGCCGGCGACCAGGGCGCTGCCAAAGCCGGCGACGCCAAAGATCAGATAGGCCAGGACCACGATGGCTTCGACGAACAGCCAGTCGAGCGGACTGAAGGCGGGAACTAGGGCAGCGAGGGTCTCGAGCATGGGGCGCATCCTGCGACAAGAAGATGCATTCTGCGCCCCGCGGGCGGCCGGTGAAAACCGCCGGCCGCCCGCGTTCACGGGGACCGGCGTGCCAGAGCGGCTCAGGGAATCAGGCGCTGGGCCCGCAGCCGGGTGAAGAGGTCGAGAAAGCTCGCCCGGGTGTCGCGATAGCCGAAGAAGCCCAGGTCACGACTCTTGGTCATGTCGTTGAGGCACTCGATCTCGCGGCCCAGGTCGGCGTCGCTGTGCCACCAGGAGGCCAGCTTGTCGACGTCGGCTTCCACCAGGTCGTGCTCCTCGGCCAGCGTGCGCCACTGCGCCGGCGCCACGTCCTTCAGCCGCGCTTCCAGCGGCATGGGCTGCTCGGGATAGGGCGCCGGCTCCAGCTCGAAGAAGGCGGCGATCTCGCCCCACAGCCAGCGCCAGCGGAAGACGTCGCCATTGACGGTGTTGAACGCCTGGTTGCGCGCGGCCGGCGCCAGGGCGGCCCATTCCAGTTGCTCGGCGAGCAGGCCGGCGTCGGTGACGTCGGTGATGCCGTCCCACTGGGTACGGGAACCGGGGAAGACGAAGGGCTGGCCGGTGGCCTTGCACAGGGAGGCGTAGACCGCCAGGGTCAGGCCCATGTTCATGGCGTTGGTGCCCTTGGCCTGGCCGATCATGCTGTGGGAACGGTGCACGCTCCAGCCGAAGCCATGCCGCTCGGCGGCGGCGAAGAGAATGTCTTCCAGGGTGTAGTAGAAGTTGGCGCCGGCCTGGCGCGGTTCGCTTTCGCGGAAGGGCGTCTCGGCCTTGCCGCTGCCGTATTCCTCGAAGGAACCCAGGTAGTGCTTGGTGCCGGTGACCAGCGCCAGGTGCTCGAGCGGCGCGCCGTCCAGGGCCTGGCAGAGGTTGTCCATCATGGCGCCATTGGCCTCGACGTTTTCCTTCTCGGTGGCACGCCGGGTCCAGGTGCAGAAGAACACGTGGCTGATCGGCAGACCGGCCAGTGCCTGGCGGGTGGACTCGGCGTCGAGCAGGTCGGCGGCGACCGGGATGACGCCTTCCTGCGCCACCGGCTTGCGCGCCAGACCGTAGACGGTCCAGCCCGAGGCGACCAGGGTGTTGGCCAGGTTGTAGCCGGAAATGCCGGTCACGCCGACGATGAGAGCGGTGCCCTTGCGCATGAAACCTCCAGATAGGGATGAGGGACAGCCTGCGGCGGTCGCAGGCGCTGTAGATAAGGGAGTGCCTTGTCTCAGGGTTGATTCCAGCCTATTGGAGAATTAACGGCGTATCCTGGGTATAAATTCCTTTTTAACAGGAATCAGATTCCGCAATCGGGAGCTAGCCTTGTATTCCTCCGAACGCCTAAAGGGCCTCGACGTCTTTGTCACCGTGGCCGACCTCGGCAGCTTCACCGCGGCCGGCGAGCGCCTCAATCTTACCGGCTCGGCCATCGGCAAGAGCGTGGCCCGGCTGGAAAGCCGGCTGGGCGTGCGGCTGTTCCAGCGCACCACCCGCCGGCTGACCCTGACCGAGGCCGGCGCCAGTTTCTACCGCACCTGCACCGGGGTGTTGGCCGAGCTGGAACAGGCCGAAGTGGGCCTGACCGCCCAGGACGGTGAGCCACACGGCCGGGTGCGCATCGACCTGCCCGCCTCCTATGGCCGCCTGCATGTGCTGCCGGTGATCCTGGAACTGCTGCACCGCTATCCGCTGTTGCAACCGGATCTGTCGCTGTCGGATCGCTTCGTCGATCCGGTCCACGAGGGCATCGACATCCTGGTGCGCATCGGTGGCTCCGATGCCTGGCCGGCCAGCCTGGGGCACCGCTTCCTCGGCACCCAGCGCCAGGTCTTCTGCGCCGCCCCGGCCTATCTCGCCCAGCATGGCCGTCCCCAGACCCCGGCCGACCTGGTCGATCACCAGTGCATCGGCTTTCGCCAGGCCGATGGTCTGATCAGTCCCTGGCAGTTGCGCGGCGAACAGCCGGGCGACAGCGAACGCTGGATCTTCCAGCCACGCCTGGTGGTGGGTGATGGCGAAGGCGAGGTGCTGGCCGCCCTCGCCGGGCATGGCATCGCCCAGTTACCGACCTGGCTGATCGCCACGCACCTGGCCAGCGGCGCCCTGGTGGACGTGCTGCCGGACCACGGTGTCGAGGGTTCGCCGATCAATTTGGTATGGCCGCGCAGTCGCGAGAGCCTGCCACGGGTCCGGCTGCTGCTGGAGCACCTGGCCAGCCGGTTGCTGTCCACCGTGGCGCCAAAGCTTTCGCGCTAGCCACGACCGCTCGACCTCTGGCCCGGCTGCCGCGCCAGGGGCGGGAACATCCGCACGGGCACCCCGGTCGTAAAATCTCGTACCCCCGGCCACCCATGAGTTCCATCGATGGGCGGCATGACGATTATCGAGACGATCGATTGGTGCCGTCGGCTCTGGCTCAGCAGGATCGACGGTTTTTCACCGGGCCAGGCCCGCCTGGCCCCTCGGTTCCACCACCTAGATGAGGTATCCCATGAGCCAAGCCCAAGGCTACGCTGCCCAGTCCGCCGACCAGCCCCTGGCGCCCTTCTCCTTCGAGCGCCGCGAGCCGGGTGCCCACGACGTGCAGATCGACATCCTCTTCTGCGGCGTCTGCCATTCGGACCTGCACACCGCGCGCAACGAGTGGAACAACACCCTGTACCCGTCCGTGCCCGGTCACGAGATCGTCGGCAAGGTGACCGCGGTCGGTGCCCACGTGAAGAACTTCAAGGTCGGCGACACCGTCGGTGTCGGCTGCATGGTCGACAGCTGCCAGCACTGCGCCCCCTGTGACGCGGGCGAAGAGTCCTACTGCGAGAACGGCTTCACCGGCACCTACAATGGCAACCTCTACGGTGGCAGCGAGAACACCCAGGGCGGCTACTCCGACCACATCGTGGTCAACGAGAAGTTCGTGCTCAAGGTGAGCCACACCGAGAACCTGGCCGCCGTGGCGCCGCTGCTGTGCGCCGGCATCACCACCTACTCGCCGCTGGCCCACTGGAAGGTCGGTCCGGGCAAGAAGGTCGGCATCGTCGGCCTGGGTGGCCTCGGCCACATGGGCGTGAAGATCGCCCACGCCATGGGTGCCCACGTGGTGCTCTTCACCACCAGCGCCAACAAGAAGGACGATGCCCTGCGCCTGGGCGCCGACGAGGTGGTGGTGTCGAAGAACGAAGACGAGATGGCCGCCCATGCGAACAGCTTCGACTTCATCCTCAACACCGTGGCTGCGCCGCACAACCTGGACGCCTTCCTCACCCTGCTGAAGTGGGACGGCACCATGACCCTGGTCGGCGTACCCGCCGAGCCGCACCCGGCGCCCAGCGTGTTCAACCTGGTGATGAAGCGCCGCCAGCTGGCCGGTTCGCTCATCGGTGGCATCCGCGAGACCCAGGAGATGCTGGACTTCTGCGCCAAGCACGGCATCGTCTCGGACATCGAGCAGATCGCCATCCAGGACATCAACGACGCATACGAGCGCATGCTCAAGAGCGATGTGAAGTACCGCTTCGTGATCGACATGCAAAGCCTCAAGCAGGGCCAGACCGCGGCCTGATCCCGCGCTCCGCTCCGCCGACAACGCCCGCGCCCGTCGCGGGCGTTGTCATTTCCGGTAACGCATTTTTGGCGCGCCCCGCGGTCCTAGCTTCTGTCCGAAAAGTCGTCGAGCGAAGGTCAGGCGAGGCGAAAAGTCCTGAGGAAGCGGAATTTACGAGCGGTAAATGAGCATTCCGAAGGGCTTTTCAACGAAGCATCACCGAGCGCAGGCACTTTTCCGATAGAAGCGAGCGATAACGACAATCACGAGGCGGCCGCCATGCAGTGGGACAAGGGACAACGTAGCGACAACGTGCAACAGGCCAGCGGTGGACGCGGCATGAAGATCGGCGGTGGCCTCGGCCTGGGCGGCGTGGCCCTGGTGGTGGTGTTCGGCCTGCTCAGCGGCCAGAGTCCGACGCAGATCCTCGGCAACCTGATCAGCCTCAGCGGCCAGAGCGCGCCGAGCCAGCAGGAGACCACCACGCCGGCCGACAATCGCCAGGTGGACTTCGTCCGCGTGGTGCTGGGCGAGACCGAAAACACCTGGACGCGCATCTTCCAGGCCCATGGCGAGCAGTATCAGCCGCCCAAGCTGGTGCTGTTCAACGGCCAGGTGCAATCCGGTTGCGGGGGCGCCACTGCGGCCAGCGGTCCCTTCTATTGCCCGGTGGACAGCAAGGTCTACCTGGACCTCACCTTCTTCCAGGAACTGCAGCAGCGCTTCGGCGCCGACGGCGACTTCGCCCGCGCCTACGTGATCGCCCACGAGGTCGGTCACCATGTGCAGAACCTCACCGGCACCACCAGCAAGATGGAAGCGGCGCGCCGTCGCGGCATCCCTACCGAGGGTGCCACCGGGTTGTCGGTGCGCCTGGAACTGCAGGCCGATTGCTATGCCGGAGTCTGGGCCAACGATGCCCAGAAGCGGCTGAACTGGCTGGAGCCGGGTGACCTGGAGAAGGCGCTGAACGCCGCCAACGCCATTGGCGACGACCGCCTGCAGCGCCAGTCCCAGGGCCGCGTGGTACCGGATTCCTTCACCCACGGCAGCTCCGCGCAACGGGTCAAGTGGTTCCGCACCGGCTTCGACAGTGGCAAGGTGGAGAGCTGCGACACCTTCGCCGCCAAGGCGCTCTGACCCCTACCGGGAGATCTCCGATGCGTCGCCTGCTCGCGTTGTGCCTGGCCCTGGCCTGGGGCTCCGTCCTGGCGGCGCCCCCTGAGGGGGTCGCCCGTATCGTCAGCGACCGGCTGTCGATTGGGCAGGCGCAGGCCGCGCTGCAACTGTCGGCCGACTGGAACCAGCCCCATCCGGAGATCCGTCGCGCCCTGGTGATCGTGCATGGCCGGCTGCGCAATGCCGCGACCTATTTCCGCTCCGGCGAAACCGCCACGACGGCGGCCGGCGCAGCCGCGGACACCCTGGTGATCGCCCCGCAATTCCTCAACGAAACGGACATCCAGCGTCATCGGCTGCCAGACACCCTGCTGCGCTGGCAGGGCAATGCCTGGATGGGTGGCGAACCCGCCCTGGGTCCGCAGCCGCTGAGCAGCTTCGCGGTGTTCGACGCCCTGCTCGCCCGCCTGGCGGAGCGCCGGCTGCTGCCCAATCTGCAGGAGGTGGTGATCGCCGGGCATTCCGGCGGTGGGCAGGTGGTGCAGCGCTATGCCGTGCTCGGCCAGGGCGAGCAGGTCCTCGCCGCCCACGGCATCCACCTGAGATACGTGGTGGCCAATCCCTCGTCCTATGCCTATTTCGATGCCCGCCGTCCGGATGCCCGGGGCCAACCCGTGCCCTTCGCCGAGGCGGCCAGCTGCCCGGACTTCGACACCTGGAAATACGGCATGCAGGGTCTGCCGGCCTATGCCGGAAGACGTCCAGCGGCCAGCCTGGAGCAGCACTATGTGGCGCTCGATCTCACCTATCTGCTGGGCGCCGAGGACACCAACCCCAACCATCCGGCGCTGGACAAGGGCTGCGCCGCCAAGGCCCAGGGCCCCTATCGCCTGGCCCGCGGACTGAATTACTACCGCTATCTCCAGGGCCGTCATCCGGGTCTGCGCCAGCGGCTGGTCGAGGTGCCCGGCGTGGGCCACAACGGCGACGCCATTTTCACCTCGCCCGCAGGTCGCCAGGCGCTGTTCGGCGCCGGCGACCAGGCTTCAGCGCGCCAGGGCGGCAGGAACGTCCAGTAGCTCCTGCACCTGGGCGACCAGGGCCTCCAGGGTGAAGGGTTTGCCGAGCAGGGCCATGCGTTCGCCGACCAGGGGCGCAGGGGGTTCGTTGCCCGCCGCATAACCGGTGATGAAGAGGATCGGCAGGTGCGGCCTGAGGGTACGGGCTGCCCCGGCCAGCAAGCGGCCGTTCAGCCCCGGCAGGCCGACATCGGTGATCAGCAGGTCGAAGCCCTCGCCTTCGCGCAGGGCCGCCAGCGCCGACTCGGCATCCATGGCGTCGCGATAGCGCCAGCCGAGGTCGACGCACACCTGCACCAGCAACTGGCGAATGACCGCATCGTCTTCCACCAGCAGCACCCGGACGCCGGGCAGCGCACGGGCGGTCGGGGGGCTGGCGACGGTCAGGGGTGCCTGGACGGCCTTGGCCGGATGGCGCGGCAGCAGCAGCCTCACCCGGCAGCCCTGCCCCGGTGCGCTGGTCACGCTCACCTGGCCGCGCGACTGGCGCACGAAGCCATAGATCATGGACAGCCCCAGGCCCGAGCCCTGGCCCACCGGCTTGGTGGTGAAGAAGGGCTCGAAGACCCGCTCCAGCACCGCTGGCGTCATGCCCACGCCATCGTCGCCCACCTCGATCAGCAGGTAGTCGCCCGCCGGCAGCGCCGGGTCGGCGTCAGGCTGCACCCAGTTGCGCGCGTGGATGGTCAGGGTGCCGCCCGCCGGCATGGCATCGCGGCTGTTGATGGCCAGGTTGAGCAGGGCATTTTCCAGCTGGTGCGGATCGGCGTCGACCAGCCAGAGTTCGGCGTCCAGTTCGAGTTGGCAGCGGATCTGCGGCCCCAGGCTGTGCAGCAGCAACTCCTGGAAATCGCCGATCAGCCGGGCGACGTCCACCGCCTGGGGATTGAGCGTCTGGCGGCGGGAAAAGGCCAGCAGTCGATGGGTCAGACTGGCGCCCCGGCCCACCGACTGGGTGGCGGTATCGAGCAGGCTGCCAATGCCGCTCAGGGCCTCCGGCGCCAGGCGGCGGCGCATGAGATCCAGGCTGGCCTGGATGCCGGCCAGCAGGTTGTTGAAGTCATGGGCGATGCCACCGGTGAGCTGACCCACGGCTTCCATCTTCTGCGCCTGGCGCAGCAGTTCCTCGGCCTGGGCGCGACTGTGCATCTCTTCGCGCAGCTGGCGATTGCTCTCCTCCAGTTCGGCGGTCCGCGCCCGCACCTGGAGTTCCAGGGTGGCGCGTTCGCGGCGCAGGGCCTCTTCGGCCTCGCGACGGTCATCGATGTCTTCGCTGGTGCCGTACCAGCGGATCACCGTGCCCGCTTCATCGCGCCGCGGATAGGCGCGGGTGCGCAGCCAGCAATGGCTGCCATCCGCCACCCGCACCCGGTACTCCCGGTCGTAGGCCCGACCGGCGCTGCGCGCCACGTTCCAGGCCTGCCGGGTCGCCTGGTGATCGTCCGGATGCAGCAGCGCCCAGAAGGTATCGGCTTGCAGCGCCGGCTGGCCGGTCAGCTGCTGCCAGCGTGGCGAAAAGACCATCCGCCCGCCGTCGGGATCGCAGGTCCAGGTGTACTGGGGATTGAGCTCCACCAGGTGCCGATAGTGGTCTTCGCTCTCGCGCAGCTGCAGATCCGCCTGATGGCGCTCGATGGCCAGGGCAGCGGTCTCGGCGACCAGGCGGAAGGCGTCGCGCTCGGTGGCCAGGGGGCGCCGCGGTTCCAGGTAATAGTTGGCGAAGGTACCCAGCAATCGGCCATCCAGGGCCAGCAACGGCATCGACCAGCAGGCCCGCAGGCCGTAGCGCAGCGCCAGGTCGCGGGCGCCGGCCCACAGCGGATCGCAGGCGATGTCCTCGACATAGACGGCTTCGCGGCGGTAGGCGGCGGTGCCACAGGAGCCCGCCAGCGGCCCGATCTCCAGCCGACCGAGATCGCGGCTGTAGGCTTCCGGCAGACTCGGCGCGATGCCGTCCTGCAGATAGCGGCCATCCTCGCTGAGCAACAGGATGCAGGCGTGCAGGCGGACCTGGGCCAGGGCCTCCACCCGCTGCATCAGCGCGTGCAGCACCTGGGTCAGGGGCAGCCCGGTGGCAAGGCTTTCCAGCGTCTGGCGCTCGTACTGGCGCAGGTCGCTGGAGGTTGGCTGGTCGCTCGAAGGCGTGGGGAGGCTCATATGGCTGGCCCGACATGGATCCGAAGCCGGCATCTTAGCCAGCGACCAGGCAAACAACAGACTATTTACGCCTAACGGACAAATTTCCAGCGTCAGAGCGCCGCCAGGATCTCCGCGCAGGTGTCGAAGCGCTGGTCACGCGCCGCTGGCCAGGGATCGCCCGGCTGATTGACCTGCAGGGTGTGGCAGCCCACGGCCCGCCCGCACTCCAGGTCGTAGCGGTGATCGCCGACCATCACCAGGCGGGCCGGCGCCACCTGCCAGAGGTCGGCCAGCCGCAGCAGGCCACCCGGATTAGGCTTGGGCGCCGCCTCGTCGCGCCCCAGCACGGCAGCCGGATCGAAGCAGTCTTCCAGGCCGATGGCGGCCAGGGTCAGCAGCGCCAGATCGCGGGCATTGCGGGTGAGGATGCCCAGCGGCCGACCGTCCTCGTGCAGGCGCCGGATCAGGGCCACCGCACCCGGCGCCGGGCGGGCGGCGACGGCCAGTTCGCGTTCGTGCTCGAACAGCCAGGCGTGCTTGGCCGCGCGTTCGGTGGCCGGCAGCTCGGCCAGGTGATGGAGGATGTCGGCCTGCTCGGGAATGCCCAGGTGCCGGCGAATGGCGGCGAAGTCGTGTACCGCCAGGGTCAAGGTGCCGTCCAGGTCGAACACCCAGTGGCTGAGGTGACGCAGTGTCATGCAGGGATCCTTTGGCGAGAGGTGACCTTCGGGCACTCCGGGGGAACCCCCGTCACGCGCGCTCCGTCTGGTGGAGACAACCTTCTGCAGGAGTCTACCCATGACGACGACCGTCCGGGCGCTACTTTTCGATGTCTTCGGCACCGTGGTCGACTGGCGCGGCAGCTTGGTCGAGGGCTTGCAGGGGCTGTCCGCCAAGCATGGCGTCCAGGGCGACTGGGAGCGGCTGGCCGATGCCTGGCGCGCCGAAGCCTACGAGGCCATCCTGCCGCAGATCGCCGCCCGCAGTCTGCCCTGGCTGCCCCTCGACGAGGTGCATCGGCTGGCCCTGGACGAATTGCTGCCACGCCACGGGCTGGTCGGCCTGACCACCGCCGAGGTGGCCTGGATCAATCGCCTCTGGCACCAGCTGACCCCCTGGCCCGACGCCGTGCCGGGTCTCACGCGGCTGCGCCAGGGCTATCCGGTCTGCGCCCTCTCCAATGGCAATGTCAGCCTGCTGCTGGACATGGCCCGTCATGCCGGACTGCCCTGGGACATGCTCTTCGGCGCCGATCTCTTCCAGCGCTACAAACCGGCCGCTGAGGTCTACCTGGGCGCCTGCGCCCTGCTCGACCTGCAACCGGAACAGGTGATGCTCTGCGCCGCCCACAACGGCGACCTGCAGGCGGCCAAGGAGCTGGGGCTGGCCACCGCCTTCATCCAGCGCCCACGGGAAAAGGGGCCGGCCGGTGGCGAGGTGTCCAGCGGCGGCTGGGATCTCGAAGCGAGCGACCTCCAGGATCTCGCCGACCAGCTCGGCCTGCCGGCGATCGAGGGCGAGCGGGCCGAGCCCGGCGATTGAGCGCGGCCCGGGCGCTTCGGTATCCTGCCGGATACTTTTCGCCAGGGCACCGCCATGGGTTTTCTCGACAAACTGCGCAAGAAACGTGAACGCCAGGCCCTGGCCGCCCTGCCCCGCCTGCATCAGCGCACGGCACGGCTGCGCCGCGAGCTGCCCGACTACGAGATCGGCGCCGGCACCTATGGTGCGCCCAGGGTGTTCGATCTCAAGGAAGGCACCACCCTGCGCCTGGGCCGCTACACCTCCATCGCCGAAGGGGTGCGCATCCTGCTCGGCGGCCTGCACCGGCTGGACTGGGTGACCACCTATCCCTTCCCGGCCTTCGTCGACGACCTGGCCCATATCACCGACTACGGCGGCAGCCGCGGCGACGTGGTGATCGGCAGCGACTGCTGGATCTGCACCGATGCGCTGATCCTCTCTGGCGTCACCGTCGGCCACGGCGCCGTGGTGGCCGCCGGCGCCGTGGTCACTCGCGACGTGCCGCCCTATGCGGTGGTGGGCGGCAATCCGGCGCGCTTCATCAGGTGGCGCTTTGCCGAGGCCACCTGCCAGGCGCTGCTCGACATCGCCTGGTGGGACTGGCCCGAAGCCGAGATCCTGGCGGCCGGCGAGCACCTGTGCAGCGCCGACATCGAGGCCTTCATCGCCTACGCCCGGGCGCGCCATCCGGCGCCCTGACTGCGTGGTTCGGAACTCGGGACGCTTTTCGGCGCTCACCTTTATTAGTCAATCTATTGAAGGTTTTCCATGGAAGCGCTCGATCTGCTGCAATGGCCGGCCATGGCCATCACCCTGCTCGCCGCCTGGCTGGTGGCCTCCCAGCGCCAGGGCCGACGCAGCCTCGGCTTCTGGGTATTCCTGCTGAGCAATGGACTGTGGATCGCCTGGGGGCTGCAGGCCGAGGCCTATGCACTGATCGTGCTGCAGCTGGGCCTGGCGGCGATGAATCTGCGCGGCGTGCGCCGCAACGCCGACGAGGCCCCGGCCGCCGCCGAGGTCTCGGGCAGGGCATAATGACCGGCCCCGCGTCAGACGGCCCCGTCCCATGCAGTACAGCGTCACCCCCATCGGCCATGTCCGCTCCTGCTTCAAGGAGAAATTCGCCATTCCCCGGCAACCCGCGCTGGCCCCGGCCGCCCGTGGCGTGCTGGAACTGCTGCCGCCCTTCGACCGCCCCGAAGCGGTCGCCGGTCTGGAAGGCGTCAGCCATGTCTGGCTGCTGTTCCTCTTCCACCAGGCACTGGAGAGCCAGCCCCGGCTGCGGGTACGGCCGCCGCGCCTGGGCGGCAACCGCTACCTGGGGGTGTTCGCCACCCGCGCCACCCACAGACCCAACGGCATCGGCCAGTCGGTGGTCCGCCTCGACGGCCTGGAACCGGGGCGGCTGCTGCTCTCGGGGATCGACCTGCTCGACGGCACCCCGGTGCTGGACATCAAGCCCTATGTGCCCTACGCCGACAGCCCGCCGGGCGCCCACAACGCCATCGCCGAGGCGCCGCCGCCGGCCCTGGCGGTGGGCTGGACGGACGCGGCGCGCGTCCAGGCCGAGGCTCACGGCCAGCGCCTGGGCGAGCCCCTGGCCGAGCTGATCGAGCAGTGCCTGGCCCAGGACCCGCGCCCGGCCTATCAGGCGCCGGCGCCCGAGCGCCGCTATGGGGTGCGCCTCTGGGACGTGGAGGTGCACTGGCACTATCCGACCGCGGAGCAGATCCGGGTACTGGACGTGACCGCGGCGTCCTGACGCCGCCCGGTTTGCATTCCGGCGGCCAAGGCCCCAACAATGACATTGCCGGATCGCATGAGGCGGTCCGCACCCGGCTACGGCCGCCGTTCGGCCGTATCACCGATAGGGAAGCATCTATGGCTCCAAGCAGACAGGTCATCAACGCTCAGGTCAGCCCCAAGGGCAGCCTGGAGACCCTTTCCCAGCGCGAGGTCCAGCAGCTCAGCGCGGCCGGCTCGGGCAACCTCTACCAGCTTTTTCGCCAGTGCGCCCTGGCCATCCTCAACACCGGCGCCCACAGCGACAACGCCAAGACCATCCTCGAGGCCTACCAGGACTTCGAGATCCGCATCCATCAGCAGGACCGCGGCGTGCGCCTGGAACTGGTCAACGCCCCGGCCGACGCCTTCGTCGACGGCGAGATGATCGCCAGCACCCGCGAGATGCTGTTCAGCGCCCTGCGCGACATCGTCTACACCGAGAGCGAGCAGAGCAGCCTGCGCATCGATCTGGAGAGCTCCGAGGGCATCACCGACTACGTCTTCCACCTGCTGCGCAACGCCCGCACCCTGCGTGCCGGCGTCGAGCCGAAGATGGTGGTCTGCTGGGGCGGCCACTCCATCAGCACCGAGGAATACAAGTACACCAAGAAGGTCGGTCACGAACTGGGCCTGCGCAGCCTGGACATCTGCACCGGCTGCGGCCCGGGCGTAATGAAGGGGCCGATGAAGGGCGCCACCATCGCCCATGCCAAGCAGCGCCTGCAGGGTAGTCGCTACCTGGGACTCACCGAGCCGGGGATCATCGCCGCCGAGGCGCCCAATCCCATCGTCAACGAACTGGTGATCCTGCCGGACATCGAGAAGCGCCTGGAGGCCTTCGTCCGCGTGGGCCACGGCATCATCATCTTCCCGGGCGGCGCCGGTACGGCGGAGGAATTCCTCTACCTGCTGGGCATCCTCATGCACCCGGACAACCGGGACATCCCCTTCCCGGTGGTACTCACCGGGCCGCAGAGCGCCGCGCCCTACCTGGAGCAGTTGCACGCCTTCATCGGCGCCACCCTGGGCGAAGCCGCCCAGCGCCACTACCAGATCGTGGTCAACGATCCGGTCGAGGTGGCCCGGCAGATGGCCCAGGGCCTCAAGGCGGTCAAGCAATTCCGTCGCGAGCGGCACGACGCCTTCCACTTCAACTGGCTGCTGCGCATCGAGGAAGGCTTTCAGCGCCCCTTCGATCCCACCCACGAGAACATGGCCGCGCTGCAGCTGACCCACGCCGTGCCACCCCACGAACTGGCCGCCAATCTGCGCCGCGCCTTCTCGGGCATCGTCGCCGGCAACGTCAAGGCCAAGGGCATCCAGCTGATCGAGGAGCGCGGACCCTACGAGATCCATGGCGATCCCGACATCATGCGCCCGCTGGATCGGCTGTTGCAGGCCTTCGTCGAGCAGCACCGCATGAAGCTGCCGGGCGGCGCGGCCTACGAGCCCTGCTACCGCGTGGTCAGCTGAATCCTTTCACGTCGGCCTTTTTGGCCGATTTCTCCCCACCAGGACCGTTTGTCAGCGCCCTGTTCGACGAACGGTCATCATGCTAGCCAGGTGATATTAAAAAGTCGCTAGCTAGCTATCCAGAGCGCTTCGCTGACCCGCGTCCGCCGGGTCGCGAAGTGACTTTGCCGCCACAAAAAAACCTCGCGCGCTAACTGCATGGCTCCGGCCTCAAGCCCCTCTTCACCACGCCGATAGGGCAAGGCAAGCTACTCTCAGAGCGCAGGTTGCCGTTGTGAAATCTACCCGAGCCGGAGATCCCGCCGGGCCGTCTTCCTCCAGCCGCGCCAGACTTCCTGCCGAGGCCACGGAATGAACAATTGGCTGGGACTCGACTTCCTCGTCGCCCCGCTTGCCCAGGAGCAAGTGCACCTGCACGGCCAGCATGATGGCTGGCTGGTGGCGCTCGCCTATCTCGTCGCCGTCAGTGCCTGCTACGTCACCCTGGTATTCGCCGAGCGGATCGGCCAGACCCGTACCCTGGCGCGGCAGCGTGCCTGGAGTCTGATGGGCGCCCTGAGCTTCGGCTTCGGCGTCTGGGGCATGCACTTCATCGCCATGCTGGCCTTCACCGTGCCCACCCGGGTGCACTACGACCTCTTCATCACCCTGGCCTCGCTGCTGATCGTGGTGCTGGCCGGCCTCATGGCCATGCCCGCCCTCAGCCAGCCCGACCTCACCCTGGGTCAGCGACTCAAGGCCGGCACGGTGCTGAGCGTGGGCATCGTGCTCATGCACTACACCGGCATGGCCGCGGTGCACACCGAGGCCGTGGTGCTCTATCGCCCGCTGCCCTTCCTGCTGTCGATCGGCATCGCCGTGGGCGCCAGCTTCGCCGCCCTGCAACTGATCCAGATCTTTCGCCGCCACTACACCGGCATCTATCGCTGGCTGCGCATCGCCACCGCCTTGGTGATGGGCCTGGCCATCGCCGCCATGCATTTCACCGGCATGTGGTCCATGGTGCTGATCGCGCCCGCCGAGACCGAAAGCACCCTGCAGGGCGCCAGCAATTCCTGGCAGCTCGGCGTCGGCATCGCCATCATCGCCCTGCTGCTGGTGGTGGGTGGCCTGGGTGCGGCCTGGGCGGACCGCCAGCTGCAGCGCAAGGAAAACGACCTGGAGCGGGTCAATTCCCTGGTCGGCCAGCTCGACGAAGCCCGCGCCTCGCTGCAGCAGGCCGCGCACTACGACCCCCTCACCGACCTGCACAACCGCCGCGCCTTCAACCAGGCCTTCGCCGAGATCCTCGAACGCCACGCCCAGCAGGGGCGCAGCCTGGGAGTGATGTTTCTCGACATCGATCACTTCAAGCGCATCAACGACAGCCTCGGCCACGATGCCGGCGACCAGTTGCTGGTGGCCATGGCCAAGATCATTCGCGACGCGGTACGCGAAGGCGATCTGGTGGCCCGCTTCGGTGGCGACGAATTCTGCATCCTGGCCAGCCTCGCCGGCCCCGACGAGGCCCGGCACCTGGCCCAGCGCATCCTGGAACGGCTGCGCAATCCGGTCACCATCGGCAACCGCACCCTGGTGATGACCACCAGCATCGGCATCAGCCTCTATCCCCGCGACGGCGGCTGCTGCGAAGAACTGCTCAAGAGCGCCGACCTCGCGCTCTATCTGTCCAAGGGTAATGGCCGCAACACCTACAGCTTCTTCGACGAGACCCTGCGCGAGAAGATCTCGCTGCAACTGGAGCTGGAAGCCGAATTGCGCGAGGCGCTGACCGAGGAGCGCGGGCTGCAGCTCTACTACCAGCCGATCCTGGACGTCGCCAGCGGCCAGCTGGACAAGGCCGAGGCCCTGATCCGCTGGGATCATCCCCGCCTCGGCATGCTGGCGCCCAATGTCTTTCTCGGCGTGGCCGAAGCCAACGGCTTCATCGAGGAGCTGGATGCCTGGGTACTCAAACGCGCCTGTCAGGACCTGGTGGAGCTGACCGCCGCCGGCCTTGCGGACCTGCGCATCGCGGTCAACTGCTCGGCGCTCAGTCTGAGCAACGAAGCCCTGCCCGGGCAGATCGCCTGGCGGCTGGACGATCATCGGCTGTCGCCGCGGCGGCTGGAACTGGAGGTGACCGAGAACGCCCTGGTCAAGAACGTGCAGCCCACCGCCGAATTGCTGCAGCGCATCCGCGACCTGGGCGTGACGGTGTCCATCGACGACTTCGGCACCGGCTATTCGTCGCTGGCCTATCTCAAGCGCCTGCCGATCGATACCGTGAAGATCGACCGCTCCTTCGTCACCGGGCTGGTCGAAGGCAATGCCGATCACCAGATCGTCCAGGCCATCATCGGCATGGCCCGGCCGCTCAAGCTCAAGGTCACCGCCGAAGGCGTCGAGCATCTGGAGCAGCTACGGCTGCTGTGCGCCCTGGGCTGCGACTTCATCCAGGGCTACCACATCAGCCGACCGGTTCCCCTGGCCCAGGTGCCGGAGGTGATCGCCCGCTATGCCAGCGGGGTCTGCCCACTGCAGGCCCAGGCGGAGGCCGACGCCGATGCCCTGGCGCTGGCCAGGGCGCTCGGCTAGCTGCGGCGATACCTCAGCCAGACGCTGCCGTCGTCCTGAGCTTCGGCCGTATCCAGCTTGAGGTAGAGCGGCTGCTGCCAGGCCTGTTCGGCGATCTCGAAGGAGGCCGGATGGACGCCACGGCCATCCACCAGCGGGATGATCAGCACACTGATCTCGTCCACCAGGCCGGCGGCGACAAAGGAGC
The DNA here is from genome assembly GCF_014190935.1 of Pseudomonas sp. AS2.8. Taxonomy (NCBI): domain Bacteria; kingdom Pseudomonadati; phylum Pseudomonadota; class Gammaproteobacteria; order Pseudomonadales; family Pseudomonadaceae; genus Pseudomonas; species Pseudomonas sp. AS2.8. The sequence goes on along the minus strand of NZ_JACHVV010000001.1, from coordinate 138,911 downwards.
CGCTGACGTGGGGACCGCCCTCCACCACCAGTCGCTCGATGCCCAGTTCGGCGTTCAGCAATTCCAGCACGGCGCTCAGATCCAGTTCGTCCTTGCCGCCAAAGACGTAGGAGGCGCCGATGTTCTGCAGGTGAGTCAGGTAGTCGTCGCTGACCCCTTCGCTGAGCACCGCCACGACGTGGGAATCCAGGGCTTCGTTCTTCTTCCAGGCCACCTTGCCCTGGGGGTCGATGGCGATGGCGTACTTGCTGGCGTCGCGCTTGGCGAAATGGTGGATGCGCGGGATGGGCGCCTGGGCGACCCCGGTGGGATAGCCCTCGCCGTGGGCGATCTCTTCCATGGTCACCCGGCCACAGGCCCAGGCATCGAAGGCGAAGCGCTCGGCCAGGCGCTCGTAGGTGGTATCGGCCCGCTTCTTGACGGCGCGGTCCCAGCCGTCGGTGAGGGCGTGACCGTCGACCGACGACATCATGTGGCAGATCACATAGGGCTTCATGGGGGCTCCCGGCAATGGCGTGTCGCCATGACACGCCCTGCAGCAACCGACCGATCCGCCACCGGGAGAGTTCAGCCCGCCAGGCCGCGGAAACGAAAAACCCGCCGGAGGGCGGGTTTTCGGGGAGCCGGGTCGCGTTACTTCTCGACGAAGGCGCGCTCGATCAGGTAGTCGCCCGGATCGCCCATGCGCGGCGAGATGGTCAGGCCGAATTCGTTCAGCACGGCACTGGTCTCGTCCAGCATGCTCGGGCTGCCGCAGATCATGGCGCGGTCGTCCTGCGGATTGATCGGCGGCAGGCCGATATCCGCGAACAGCTTGCCGCTGCGCATCAGGTCGGTCTGACGACCCTGGTTGCGGAATTCCTCGCGGGTCACCAGGGGGTAGTAGATCAGCTTCTCGCGGACCAGGTCGCCGATGAACTCGTGCTCCGGCAGGGTCTTGGTGATGAAGTCGGCATAGGCCAGCTCGTTCACGTAGCGCACGCCGTGGACCAGGATCACCTTCTCGAAGCGCTCGTAGGTTTCCGGATCCTGGATGGTGCTCAGGAAGGGCGCCATGCCGGTGCCGGTGCTCAGCAGATAGAGGTGCTTGGCGGGCTTGAGGTCGCTGAGGATCAGGGTGCCGGTGGGCTTGCGGCTGACCATCAGGTTGTCGCCTTCCTTGAGGTGCTGCAGGCGCGAGGTCAGGGGGCCGTCCGGCACCTTGATGCTGAAGAACTCCAGGTGCTCTTCGTAGTTGGGGCTGGCGATGCTGTAGGCGCGCATCAGCGGACGACCGCCTTCGGTTTCCAGGCCGATCATCACGAACTGACCGTTCTCGAAACGCAGGCCCGCGTTGCGGGTGGTCTTGAAGCTGAACAGGGTGTCGTTCCAGTGATGAACGCTCAGGACGCGCTCGGTGTACAGGTTGCTCATCGATGACTCCAGGAAAAATCGGTACAGCCCGGGGCTGGATAGAAATTGCGCGACAGTTTATAGAGGGGGAAAATATCCGTGAAATGAATAATTCGAATATAGGTTATCCAAAAGGCAGATATGAGATTCACGTTGCGTCAACTCGAGGTCTTCGTCGCCGTGGCCCGTCAGGAAAGCGTTTCCCGGGCGGCCGAGGCGCTCAGTCTGTCGCAGTCGGCCACCAGCACCGCCCTCGGCGAACTGGAGCGGCAATTCGACTGCCGGGTATTCGACCGCGCGGGCAAGCGTTTGACGCTCAACGCCCTGGGGCGCCAGTTGCTGCCCAAGGCGGTGGCCCTGCTCGATCGCAGCGCCGAGGTGGAAAACCTGCTGCGCGGCAAGACCGGCTTCGGCTCCCTGGAGGTCGGCGCGACCCTTACCATTGGCAACTACCTGGCCACCCTGCTGCTGGGCGACTTCATGCAGCGCCACCCCGACTGCCGGGTGCGGCTGCACGTGCACAACACCGCCAGCGTGGTGCAGCGCATCGCCAACCATGACATCGACCTTGGCCTGATCGAAGGCGACTGCCAGCATCCGGATCTGGAGGTGCAGCCCTGGATCGAGGATGAACTGGTGGTGTTCTGCGCGCCCGGCCACGTCCTGGCAGGCAGGCAGGCTGCCCAGGCCGAACTGGAAGCTCAGGCCTGGATCCTGCGCGAACAGGGTTCCGGCACCCGCCTGACCTTCGACCAGGCCATGCGGCATCATGCCCAGCCGCTGGACGTGCGCCTGGAGCTGGAGCACACCGAGGCCATCCTGCGCGCGGTGGAATCGGGGCTGGGAATCGGCTGCCTGTCACGGCTGGCGCTAAGAGACGCCTTCGCCCGCGGCACCCTGGTGCCCATCGCGACGCCGACCCTGGATCTGCGTCGCCAGTTCTGCTTCATCTGGCACAAGCAGAAGTACCAGACCGGGGCCATGGTCGAATTCCTCGACCTCTGTCGCCAGCTGACTCTGGGCCTGAGCCGCAGCGATCAGATCGACACCGCGCGGCCCCGGCCCAGGCGCTAGCCACCGGCCCGGGGCCGGTTACTGCCCCTGGTAGATCCGGCGATTCTCCAGTTCCCGCTGCTCGTGGCGACGGTGGGCGCGCAGCGCCAGCAGGGCCAGGATGCCGATCACCAGGCGATAGCCCTGGGAATAGAGATCCAGCTCGGCGGTGGCCGACTCGCCCAACACGCCGCTGATCAGCCGCACCACGAACAGCGTCAGCTGCACGAAGGCCACCAGCAGCAGGCCGGCCGACAGCCATTCCGCTCGGCGAAAGGCCAGCACGGCGAACAGCGCCAGGGCGAATTGCATGCCGCCGTACCAGACCCGCGCCTCGGCCACCGACGCCGAATCCATCAGTACCATGCCGCGGGCATTGGCCATCTCGTAGGGATAGAACCAATGCGCCAGGGCGAGTCCAAACCAGACCAGGGCCTGCAGACCCAACACCAGACGTGCGAAGCGAAGCTCGGACATTCCCCGTTTCTCCTTGGGGCCAGAGATGGAAGACAGCCGCTCCAGTGTAGCCAGCGCCGGGAGCGATCTGCACTGCCGATGCAGACCGCCACAGGCGGGTTAGGGTTCGCCGGAAGGGCTGGGGTAAGCTGCAGGCCTCCACCTTTTCGGCTCCCGACCCGGAGCCCGCCGCCCGAGAGATCGCCATGCCCGCCGCCCTGCCCGCCCAGCCGCCGCTGGTGCTGTCCATCCAGTCCCATGTCGCCTACGGCCACGTCGGCAATGCCGCCGCCACCCTGCCGCTGCAACTGCTCGGCCTGCAGCCGGTGGTGGTCAACACCGTGCAATTCTCCAACCACACCGGCTACGGCGAATTCAAGGGCCAGGTCTTTCCGCCCGAACACATCCACGACGTGCTCGACGGCCTGCGCGCCCGCGGGGTGCTGGAGCGCTGCGTGGCGGTGCTCTCCGGCTACCTGGGCGACGCCGCCATCGGCGAGGTGATCCTGGGCGTGGTGCAGGAGATCCGCCGTCAGCGCGGCGACCTGCAGTACCTCTGTGATCCGGTGATGGGTGACGTCGGCCGCGGCATCTTCGTGCGCCCCGGCATCCCCGACTTCCTGCGCCGCCGCGCCATCGAACAGGCCAGCCTGATCACCCCCAACCAGTACGAATTCGAGTTGCTGCACGGCCAGCCGCTGGCCGACACCGCCGACGCCGTGAGTGCCGCCCGGCTGCTGCTCGGCCGCCCCGGCCAACCGGGCCCCAAGACCATCGTCATCACCAGCCTGCGCACCCCGGACCTGCCCACCGACGTCCTCAGCACCCTGGTGGTGGAGGCGGCGGATGCCTGGCTGGTGCAGACGCCCTACCTGGATCTGCAGCCGCTGCCCAACGGCATGGGCGACGTCTTTTCCGCGGTGCTGCTGGGCCAGTTGCTCAACGGCCAGTCCACACCCGCCGCGGCGTCCCATGCGGTCAGCGCCCTCTACGCCCTGGTCGCCCGCACCGGCCCCGGCAGCCGCGACCTGCCGCTGATCGCCGCCCGTGAGCAGATCGTGCGACCAGGCGAGTTGTTCGAGGCGCAGCGGCTTTCGTAGGTTGGGTTGAGCGCAGCGGTGCCGGGCACGACCCTGCCTGTTGGGCTTCGACGATGGAGCCGTCTCAACCCAACCTACGTAACCGCTTCGCCCCCTCTCCCCTTGGGAGAGGGCTGGGGTGAGGGTAACCTTTCACGCCTGAACCCTTGAGCGCGTGGAAAACGCTGTGCGGTTTTCCACCCTACGCCCCTTCCTGCTCCATACCGCCCCCTCTCCCCCGGGGAGAGGGCTGGGGTGAGGGAAAGCCCAGCCACCGTCCCTCACGATGGCTGCAGATGCTGTTCGCGCTGCTCCTGGCGCTTCTTGGCTTCCACGCTGAAGGTCGCGGTGGGCCTCAGTGGCAATCGGCGAAAGAATCCCCGCTGGACCTTGCTCCTGTAGTCCGCGGCAGGTTGCGCCAGCAGTTCTTCAGCCGTCATAGAACAGTCCTCCATCCGTAAACGTTATACAGGTGGCTCTATCCCGCCCCTGCCAGCCGTAGAATCCATCACAAAAATTCCGTAGTGCCTCCGCCAAAACCACTACACAAAGGCAAAAGCCTGTGCGAAAGTAGCGCCACAACCTGTATGACAACCTTACAACCACATAAGCAGGTCTCCATGTTCGCCAAGGTTCCCGCCAATGTGCTGAGCGACAACGTCGCCCAGCAGCTGCTGGACAAGATCGAAGCCGGCGTCTTCGCCCCCGGCAGCAAGATCCCCAGCGAAGCCCTGCTCTCCGAAGCCTTCGGCGTCAGCCGCACCGTGGTGCGCGAGGCCATCTCCCGCCTGAAGAACGAAGGCGTGCTGCAGCCCCAGCAGGGTCGCGGCATCTTCGTCACAGCCCACGCCAGCATCCGCCCGCTGCGTATCGACGCCGACGAAGCCAGCCTGCCCGGCAGCGTCTTCCACCTGCTGGACCTGCGCCGCGCCATCGAGGCCGAGATCGCCTCCGAAGCCGCCATCAACCGCAGCGAGACCGATCTGGTCGCCATCGACGAGGCCCTGGCCGCCATCGACGAAGAGGTCGCCGACGGCCATGACGGCGTACGCGCCGACGTGGCCTTCCATCGCACCATCGCCCAGGCCACCGGCAATCCCTACTTCATCAGGACCCTGGAATTCGTCAGCCAGTACCTGGAGACGGCCACGCGCATCACCCGCACCAACGAGGCGCGGCGCGAGGACTTCTCCCGCCAGGTGCACGAAGAACACCAGGCCATCGTCGCCGCCATCCGCCTCGGCGATCCCCTGGCCGCCGCCAACGCCGCCCGCCAGCACATCTACAACGCCGCCCGCCGCCTGCGGCAGGCCGGCTTCGCCTGACCTTTTTACGGAGAACAACAAGATGCAAGACAACGTCGGTGTCATCGGCCTCGGGGCCATGGGTCTAGGCGTCGCCCGTTCGCTGCTGCGGGCCGGCTTCGCCGTGCATGCCTGTGACGTGCGTGCCAGCGTGCTGGAAGCCTTCGCCAGCGAAGGCGGCGTGGCCTGCACCTCGCCTGCGGCCCTGGCCGACAGCTGCGACATCCTCATCACCGTGGTGGTCAACGCCGAGCAGACCGAAGCCGTGCTGTTCGGTGAAGGCGGCGCCGCCTCTGCCCTGCGTCCGGGCAGCCTGGTGATCGCCTGCGCCACCGTGGCCCCGGCCTACGCCGTCGAGCTGGGCGAGCGCCTGGCCGCGCGCGGCATCCTGCTGCTCGACGCCCCGCTCTCCGGGGGCGCCGCCAAGGCCGCCAGCGGCGAGATGACCATGATGACCTCCGGCACCGCGGAAGCCTATGCCAAGGGCGAGGCAGTCCTGGCCGCCATGGCCGGCAAGGTCTATCGCCTGGGCGATGCACCCGGCCAGGGTTCCAAGGTCAAGATCATCAACCAGCTCCTGGCCGGGGTGCACATCGCCGCCTCCGCCGAGGCCATGGCCCTGGGCCTGCGCGAAGGCGTCGATCCGGACGCGCTGTACGAGGTCATCACCCACAGCGCCGGCAACTCCTGGATGTTCGAGAATCGCGTGCCGCACATCCTCAAGGCCGACTACACGCCGCTGTCCGCCGTAGATATCTTCGTCAAGGACCTGGGCCTGGTGCTGGATACCGCGCGCACCTCGAAATTCCCGCTGCCGCTGTCGGCCACCGCCCACCAGATGTTCATGCAGGCCTCCACCGCCGGCTACGGTCGTGAAGACGACTCGGCCGTGATCAAGATCTTCCCGGGCATCGAGCTGCCCAAGGCCGCGGAGTGAAGCCCATGAGCGCGACCGAGACCCGCCCGCTGCTGGGCTGCATCGCCGACGACTTCACCGGCGCCACCGATCTCGCCAACATGCTGGTACGCGGCGGCATGCGCACCGTGCAGGTGATCGGCGTGCCCGCGGCCGATGCCGAACTGGAAGCCGCCGACGCCGTGGTAGTGGCGCTGAAATCCCGCACCACGCCGGCCGCCGAGGCGGTGAGCGAATCCCTGGCCGCCCTCGCCTGGCTGCGCCAGCGCGGCTGCCGGCAATTCTTCTTCAAGTACTGCTCGACCTTCGACTCCACCGCCGCGGGCAACATCGGCCCGGTGGCCGAGGCCCTGCAGGAGGCGCTGGACTGCGACTTCACCCTGGCCTGCCCGGCCTTCCCGGAAACCGGCCGCACCCTGTTCCGCGGCCACCTGTTCGTGCAGGACCAACTGCTCAGCGAGTCCGGCATGCAGCACCACCCGCTGACGCCCATGGGCGACGCCAACCTGGTGCGGGTGCTACAGGCGCAGAGCCGTGGTACCGTCGGGTTGTTGCGCTACGACCAGGTCGCCAAGGGCCCCAAGGCCGTGCGCGCGGCCATCGCCGAACTCCGTACCTCCGGTCATCGCCTGGCCATTGCCGATGCCCTGTCCGATGCCGATCTGCACACCCTGGGCGCGGCCTGTGCCGACCTGCCCCTGGTGACCGGCGGTTCGGGCATCGCCCAGGGCCTGCCGGAGAATTTCCGTCGCGCCGGCCTGCTCCAGGCGCACGATGCCGCCGCCTTGGAGCTGCCCGCCGGTGGCGAGGCGGTCCTGGCCGGCAGCGCGTCCCAGGCCACCAATGGCCAGGTCGCCGCCTGGCTGGAAGCTGGTCGCCCCGCCCTGCGCCTCGACCCACTGGCGCTGGCCCAAGGTGACGAGTCCATCGACGCTGCCCTCGCCTGGGCGCGCGAGCAAGGCCAGGCCGTGCTGATCTATGCCACCAGCCCCGCTGACGAGGTAAAAGCCATCCAGCGCGAGCTGGGCGTGGCGCGCGCCGGTGAGCTGGTGGAACGTGCCCTGGGCCTGATCGCCCGCGGCCTGTTCGACGGCGGCGTACGCCGGCTGGTGGTGGCCGGTGGCGAGACCTCCGGCGCCGTGGTCCAGGCCCTGGGCGTACAGGCCCTGCGCATCGGCGCCCAGATCGATCCGGGCGTGCCGGCCACCCTCGGCCAGGTACAGGGCGAACCCCTGGCCCTGGCACTCAAGTCCGGCAACTTCGGCAGCCGCGACTTCTTCGCCAAGGCCCTGCGCCAGCTGGCGGGAGAACAGCCATGAGCGCCGAAGCCCGCCTGCGCGAAGAGATCTGCACCGTCGGCGCCAGCCTCTATGCCCGCGGCTACACCGTGGGCAGCGCCGGCAACATCAGCGCCCGCCTGGAAGACGGCTGGCTGATCACCCCCACCGATGCCTGCCTGGGTCGCCTCGATCCAGCCGCCATCGCCAAGGTCGGCCTGAACGGCGACTGGGTCTCCGGCGACAAGCCGTCCAAGACCCTGGCCCTGCATCGCCAGGTCTATGACCGCAATCCCAGCGTGGGCGGCGTGGTGCACACCCACTCCACCCACCTGGTGGCCCTGACCCTGGCCGGCGTCTGGCGCCCGGACGACATCCTGCCGCCCATCACCCCCTACCAGGTGATGAAGGTCGGTCATATCCCGCTGATTCCCTACGCCCGTCCCGGCGCCGCCAGCGTCGCCGAGCAGGTGGCGCAACTGGCCAACCGGGTCCGCGGCGTGATGCTCGAACGCCTCGGTCCGGTGGTCTGGGAAAGCAGCGTGAGCAAGGCCAGCTTCGCCCTGGAGGAGCTGGAAGAAACCGCGCGGCTGTGGCTGCTCAGCGAGCCGCGCCCGGCGCCGCTGGATGCCGCCGCGCTGGCCGAACTGGCGGAGACCTTCGGCACCGTCTGGTGACCTGAAGCCCGCGTCACCGCAATACCCCCACGATGGCCCCTGCCGGCCGTCGCGGGATCGGCTTGCCCTGGAAAAACAACAATAGCGAGGAAAGTGCCATGTCCCACGTCGTCAGCCCTACCCGCCCGGAGTCCCGTTCATGAGTCCGTTGCTGCTGGTCCTCATCGCCGCGGCGGGCATCGCCCTGCTGCTGTTCCTGGTTCTCAAGTACAAATTCCAGCCCTTCGTGGCCTTGATGCTGGTGAGCATCCTGGTGGCCCTGGCCGCCGGGGTCGAGCCGTCCAAGCTGGTGGCGACCATCGAAGGCGGCATGGGCAAGATCCTCGGCCACATCGCCATCATCATCGCCCTGGGCGCCATGATCGGTCGCATCATCGAACTCTCCGGTGGCGCCGAGGCCCTGGCCAAGACGCTGATCGAGCGCTTCGGCAACAGACGCACGCCGCTGGCGCTGACCCTGGCCGGCTTCCTGGTCGGTATCCCGGTGTTCTTCGAGGTCGGCGTGATCGTGCTGATGCCGCTGGCCTATGGCATCGCCCGCACCGCGCGCAAGCCGCTGATCGTCTTTGCCCTGCCGATGTGCGCCACCATGCTCACCGTGCATGCCATGCTGCCGCCCCACCCGGGCGCCGTGGCCGCCGCCGGCCAGCTGGGCGCCGACCTGGGTCGGGTGCTGCTGTTCGGCCTGCCGATCACCGCCGTGCTGGCCCTGATCGGCTGGTGGGTGGCCGGGCACATGACCCGTCGTCACTACCCCATGACCGACGACATCCGCAGCGACGTCTATGGCCCGCAGATCACCGACACCCACCTGCAGCAGTGGGGCCGCGGCCAGGACATGGCCCCCGGTCTGCCCAGCCTCGGCGCCGCCGCGGTCAAGGTCGACGAGACCCCGGCCGGCCTCGCCGCCGGTCTGCCGCCCGCCCCGGCGCCCGGCTTCGGTCTGGTGGTGACCCTGATCCTGCTGCCCATCGTGCTGATCCTGCTGGGGACCCTGGCCACCAGCTGGCTGCCCGCCGGCAACCTGCTGCGCGACATCCTCACCGTGGTCGGCGCGCCCCTGGTAGCGCTGCTGATCGACACCCTGCTGTGCGCCTATGTGCTGGGCTTCCGCCGCGGCTGGTCGCGCGAGCAGGTCTCGGACGTCATCGGCTCGGCGCTGCCCGGAGTCGCCATGGTCATCCTCATCGCCGGTGCCGGCGGCGTCTTCGGCAAGGTGCTGGTGGACACCGGCATCGGCGCGGTGGTCTCGGAGCTGCTGCGCGCCACCGGCCTGCCGGTGCTGGCGCTGGGCTTCGTGCTGACCCTGCTGCTGCGCGCGGTCCAGGGTTCCACCACCGTGGCCCTGGTCACCACCGCCGGCATCCTCGGCCCGCTGATCGCCACCCTGGACCTTTCGGCCAACCACATGGCCCTGCTGTGCCTGGCCATGGGCGCCGGCGGTCTGGCCGTGTCGCACATCAACGACGCCGGCTACTGGATCTTCACCAAGCTGGTCGGCCTGAGCGTCGCCGACGGCTTGCGTACCTGGACCGTCCTGACCACCCTGCTGGGGTGCCTGGGCTTCGCCATCACCCTGCTGCTCTGGCCCTTCGTCTGATCTGGGAGACAAGCCATGCCCCGCTTCGCCGCCAACCTCAGCATGCTCTACCCCGAGCATGCCTTCCTCGACCGCTTCGCCGCCGCCGCGGCGGATGGCTTCCAGGCCGTGGAATATCTCTTTCCCTATGAGCACAGTGCCGCCGAGATCCAGTCGCGCCTGAACGCCAGCGGCCTGACCCAGGTGCTGTTCAATGCCCCGCCCGGTGACTGGGCCGCCGGCGAACGCGGCCTGGCCGCCCTGCCCGGTCGCGAAGCCGAGTGCCGCGCCGGCATCGACCGCGCCCTGGACTACGCCGCCGTGCTGGGCAATCGCCTGGTGCACGTGATGGCCGGGCTGCTGCCCGCCGGGGTCGACCGAGCCCGCGCCCGCGACACCTACCTGGGCAACCTGGCCCATGCCGCCGAGCAGGCGGCCAAGGCCGGGGTGACGATCCTCATCGAACCGATCAACCCGCGCGACATGCCCGGCTACTTCCTCAATCGCCAGGACGATGCCCAGGCCATCTGCCAGGCCATCGGCGCCAGCAATCTCAAGGTGCAATTCGACTGCTACCACTGCCAGATCGTCGAAGGCGATGTCAGCAAGACCTTCGAGCGCGACTTCGCCGGCATTGGCCACGTGCAGATCGCCGGCGTGCCCGACCGCCACGAACCGGATCTGGGCGAGCTCCATTACCCCTACCTGTTCGAGCGCTTCGACGCCCTCGGCTACGACGGCTGGATCGGCTGCGAGTACCGCCCCCGCGGCGACACCTCGGCCGGGCTGGAGTGGCTGCGCAAGCTCAGGGCGTAAACCCAACCTCCCGCGCGGCCTGCTCCCTGTTGGGCCTCGACGAAAGCGCCGTCTCAACCCAACCTACCCTCCCGTAGGTTGGGCTGAGCAACGCGAAGCCCAACAGCTCGTACGCCTTGTCACACTCCCCCGTTGGGCTTCGACGAAAGAGCCGTCTCAGCCCAACCTACCGCCCCGTAGGTTGGGCTGAGCAAGGCGAAGCCCAACACTTCGTACGCCTTGTCACACTCCCCGTTGGGCTTCGACGAAAGAGCCGTCTCAACCCAACCTACGATCAGGCTTGTATGGTGGACAACGGCGCAGCCTTGTCCACCGCCAGGCACAATGCCCAGTGGAAAACGCTGCGCGGTTTTCCACGCTACGGGGCTATCGCGGCCATAGCCGCCCCTACACCTCCACTACCGCCAACGGCTGCCCCAGTCGCCGCCGGAATTCCTCCAGGAAGGCCGGGGCGAAGGCTCGTGCCGGCCAGTGGTTGAAGATGAAGCCCAGGTCGGAAAAGGCGCAGGGCTGGGGAAAATCGAAGCCGTTGATGTCGTCTTCGTGATCGCATTCCGGGCAGGCGAAGTTGTCGCTTTCCGCCGGCATCCAGACTTCCAGATGCTCGAACAGCGCCTCGCCGATCTCGCGACGGCAGGCGGGGCAGCGGGCGCGGCCTTCGAAGCCGTCCAGCGGGGTGAAGATGCAGCGTTCGGTGACGATTTCCAGACCGCCGTCGGCGAAGTCGCGTGGGTCGTCCATGCCTGGCGCCAGGCGCAGCACCTCGGTCAGGCGCGGCCCCGGCGCATGGCCACGCCGGCCGCGGCTGGGCAGGCAGGGCGAGGCCTCGGCCCGGACCACGCCGCTGGCGGCGAGCCAGCCAAGGATCTCCACGGCGGTGCGCTCCACTCGCGGATGACTGGAAATGCGGGGAGCGAGGATGGTCTGGCGCAGGCTCATGGAACAGGTGTCTCGGCAAAGGGGGCGCGCAGCTTAATCCCCTGCTCGCCGCGCGCCCAGAGCTGCTAAGGTGAGCCCGACGAAAGCCACAGAAAGCGCCCCATGTTCAAGGATCCCTTCGCCCGCCTCGGTCTCGATCGCGAGGTGCTCAGCGTCAGCCAGCTCAACAGTCGCGCCCGGGTGCTGCTGGAAGACGTCTTCGCCCAGGTCTGGGTCGAGGGCGAGATCTCCAACCTGGCCAAGCCGGCGTCGGGCCACCTGTATTTCACGTTGAAGGACGGCCAGGCCCAGGTACGCTGCGCGCTGTTTCGCCAGCACGCCAGCCGGGTGCGCCAGGCCCTGCGCGACGGCCTGGCGGTCAAGGTGCGCGGCAAGGTCTCGCTGTTCGAGGGCCGCGGCGACTACCAGCTGATCCTCGATAGCGTCGAACCGGCCGGTGACGGCGCCCTGCGTCTGGCTTTCGAGGCGCTCAAGGAGCGGCTGGCCGCCGAGGGCCTGTTCGCCACCGAACGCAAGCGCGCACTGCCCGCCCATCCCCAGCGCATCGGCATCGTCTCCTCGCCCACCGGCGCGGTGATCCGCGACATCGTCAGCGTGTTCAAGCGACGCGCGCCTCAGGTGGAGCTGACGCTGATCCCCACCGCGGTGCAGGGCCGCGAGGCCACCGCCCAGATCGTCCGCGCCCTGCAACTGGCCGACCGCCAGGGCTTCGATGCGCTGATCCTGGCGCGCGGTGGCGGCTCCCTGGAAGACCTCTGGTGCTTCAACGAAGAACCCGTGGCCCGTGCCCTGGCCGCCTGCCAGACCCCGGTGGTGAGCGCTGTCGGCCACGAGACCGATGTCTCCATCGCCGACTTCGTCGCCGATGTCCGCGCCCCTACCCCTTCGGCGGCCGCGGAATTGCTCGCGCCCCACAGCGCCGACTTGCGCCAGCGCCTGGACGGCCTGCATCGCCAGCTGCTCTTGCGCATGCGCGAACGCCTGGCCCGCGAGCGGCTGCGCCTGGAAGCCTGCAGCCGTCGTCTGCGTCACCCTGGCGAGCGACTGCGCCAGCAGGCCCAGCGGCTGGATGACCTGGATCTGCGCCTGCGCCGCGCCTATGTCATCGCCCAAAATCGCCGCCGCGATCGCCTGGCGCACCTGGACACCCGGCTCGCCGGCCAGCATCCCGGGCGCCAGCTGGCGCTGTTGCGCCAGCGCCTGGAGCAACTGGCCGAACGCTTGCCACGGGTCATGCAGCGACAGCTGAAAGAGCGCCAGCAGCGCCTGGCCGGTACCGTGCAGACCCTGCAGATCGTCAGTCCCCTGGCCACCCTGGGTCGCGGCTACAGCATCCTGCTCGACGAGCGGGGGCATGCCGTGCGTTCCGCTGCCGAGGTCGCCAATGGGCAGAAACTCATTGCCCGCCTCGCCGAGGGCGAATTGGCCGTGCGGGTACTGGACAATCACCAAGAACCCACCACTCTGTCTCTGTTGGACTGATCGGTCCAACCCGGACCGATGGTGGCATGCATCTTGAACCCTCGGTCAGGATTTCCCCCTACCGAGGCCCTCCATGCATTCCCTTCTGCGCGCTTCCCTGTTCCCCCTCACCACCGCCCTGCTGGCCGGCGCGGCCCAGGCCGCGACCCCGCCCGCCGCGCCGCTGCAACCCAAGGTCATGCTCGTGGCGATGTTCGCCCCCGAGGCCCAGACCTGGATCGATCGCCTCAAGCTCACCCACAAGGTCGCCGTCGACGGCCTCTCCGCCGACTATCCCGATGTGCTCTGCAATGAGGCACGGGTGTGCCTGATGACCACCGGAATGGGGCATGCCAACGCCGCCGCCTCGACCCTGGCGCTGACCCTGTCGCCCAGGTTCGATCTCAAGCACACCTACTTCCTGGTCGCCGGCATCGCCGGGATCAGTCCCAAGGAAGGCACCCTGGGCACCACCGCCTGGGCGCGCTACCTGGTGGACTTCGGTATCCAGTGGGAACTCGATCCCCGCGACGTGCCCAAGGACTGGCCCACCGGCTACCTGGGCATCAACACCCGGGGGCCTGGCGAGAAACCGCCGCTGGACTACAAGACCGAGGTGTTCGAACTCAATGTGCGGCTGAGAGACAAGGCCTATGCCCTGTCGCGCCAGGCCGAGCTGACCGAAAGCGCGGAATCCAAGGCCTGGCGCCAGACCTACGACTACGCCCCGGCCAACCAGCCGCCGGTGGTGACCCGTTGCGACACCCTAGCCGGCGACACCTGGTATTCCGGCACCCGCCTGTCCGAACGGGCCGAGGAATGGACCCGCCTGGTCACCGACGGCCAGGGCCGCTACTGCACCACCCAGCAGGAAGACAATGCCACCTACGAAGCGCTGCTGCGCGCCAGCCGCCTGGGCAAGGTGGATCTGCAACGCCTGGCGGTGGTCCGTGCCGGTTCCGATTTCGACCGCCCGGCCAAGGGCGCTTCCGAAGTCGACAACCTGCTCGACTACGCCAAGCAGGGCGGCTTCGCCCCGGCGCTGGAAAATCTCTATCGCACCGGCAATCCGCTGGTACAGGAGATCGTCGAACACTGGGACGTCTGGCAGAAGGGTGTACCGGCGAGCTGAGACCTACTGCGCCCGTTCCGTCCCCTGCGGCGTCGCCTGGGACGGATTGGCAGTGTCCGGCGCCCTTGGCGCCAGCAGGTCCTTGTGGGTCTGCTCGACCGTGCGGCCGGGCGACTGGGTCGCCGGATCACTACCCGGCGCGCTCTTTTGCACCACCTCGCTGCGCTGGGGTGGCGGCGTCTCCGGCGTTTTATCACAACCGGCGAGCAGCGCGCTCAGGGTAACCAGGGCCAGGCTGCTGGCGACTAGACGTGGCATGGTTTTCTCCTGTTGAGGTTTCAAGGAGGACTCCGGTATTCCCGGTCGCGTTCCCCTGCGGCCGCACGCCTGGCCAGTCGTCGGCCCTGGCGACCTTCGCCGCGACCGGCGCAGTCGTACCTGTAGCACCGGAGTGTCCGGTCACCCTCTACAAGGACCACTGCCATGCCCAGACCTGCCCTCTCCCGCCTCGCCCTGGCCACCCTGCTGGCCGCCCTGCCCCTGGCGCCGGTCGCCCTGGCCGCCGAATCCAGCGCCAAACTGGAAAAGGTCGCCAGCTTCGATCACCAGGTCACCGGCGTGACCGTCAGCGAGAACGGGCGGATCTTCGTCAACTTCCCGCGCTGGACCGAAGACAGTGCGGTGTCGGTGGCCGAACTCAAGCCCGACGGCAGCCTGGTGCCCTATCCGGACCCCGCCTGGAACGGCTGGCGCAATGCCAAGCGCGACGAGCTGACCCCGGGCAATCACTGGGTCTGCGTGCAATCCGTGGTGGCCGACGGTCGTGGCAGTCTCTGGGTGATCGACCCGGGCGCTCCGGCCCAGGCCCTGGTGGTGCCGGGCGCACCCAAGCTGGTCAAGATCGACCTGGCCAGCAACCAGGTGAGCAAGGTCTATGCGCTGGACGAGAGCGTGGCACCCCAGGGCAGCTACCTCAACGACGTGAGATTCAGCCCGGATGGCCGCCATGCCTATATCACCGACTCCGGTGCCCGTGGCGCCCTGGTGGTGCTGGATCTGGAGAGCGGCAAGGCGCGGCGCGCCCTGGATGGCGATCCGAGCACCCAGGCCGAGAAGGGCGTCAAGGTCAAGGCCGATGGCGAGCCGCTGGTGCGTCCGGATGGCCGTGGCGTGGAATTCTCCGCCGACGGCATCGCCCTCTCCCCGGCCGGCGACTACCTCTACTGGCAGGCGGTCAAGGGCAATACCCTCTACCGCATTCCCACCGCGGCGCTGCAGGGCGACGAACTCGCCAGCCTGCCGGCCAAGGTGGAAAAGGTCGGCGAGAACGGTCCGGCCGATGGCCTGCTGATGGACCCGCAAGGGCGCCTCTATGTCAGCGCGGTGGAGGACCATGCGGTGAAGATCCGCGAGAACGGCCAGCTCACCACCCTGGTGCAGGACAAGAAGCTGATCTGGCCGGACACCTTCGGCCGCGGTCCGGATGGCACCGTCTATGTCACGGATTCGCGCATCCCCGAGATGAGCTTCTTCGATCCCAAGCAGAAGCCGGCCCTGGAAACCGTGCTCTACAAGATCGTGCCCAACTGACTTAGAGGCTGTTCAAAGGCTCGCGAGCTAAAGACAAACAAGGCCTAGGCGGCCCCACGAAAATGCCTGAGGAAGCGGATCGGACTCGCGCTCGAGTTTACGGGTGGTAAATGAGCATTCCGACCGGGCTGGCGACCCAGGGCATTTTCAACGCGGTTTGGCCGACGCGCAGCAGACTTTGAATAGGCTCTAAGAGGGTCCGGGCGCCTTGCCCTGTGACCCTCACCTGCTCCAGCATGGGCGTTTTCGCCGTTGGAAAACCCCATGTCCCGCCTGCTGCCCCTGCTCTGCTGCCTGTTCCTCGCCCTGCCCGCCCATGCCGGTACCTACCTGCAACGGCTGCTGGACAAGCCCGTGCCGGGCGGCGTCGCCGTGGTGCCGATCCCGGGCGAGGCGCCGCCGCGAGTGCGCTACCTGGGCAAGCCGGTACTGGTGGTCAAGGACGGCAACGGCTGGGTGGCCATCGTCGGCATCCCCCTGGGCACCGCCGCGGGTCGCCAGCCGCTGGACGTCGCTGGCGCCGCACCCCAGGCCTTCACGGTCGGCAGCCGCCACTATGCCGAGCAGCGCATCACCCTGAAGAACCAGCGCCAGGTCACGCCCAATCCGGAGGACCTCAAGCGCTTCGAGCGCGAACTTGCCGAACAGCAAGCCGCCTACCGGCTGTTTTCAGCCAACCAGCCCAGCAACCTGCTGCTCGACAAGCCGGTGGACGGCCCGCTCTCCAGTCCCTTCGGCCTGCGCCGCTTCTTCAATGGCCAGGAGCGCAATCCACATTCCGGCCTGGACTTCGCGGTACCCGCTGGCACCCCGGTCAAGGCCCCCGCCGCCGGCAAGGTGGTCCTGGTGGGCGACTATTTCTTCAATGGCAAGACGGTGTTCGTCGACCACGGCCAGGGGCTGATCAGCATGTTCTGCCACCTCTCGCGCATCGACGTCCAGGTCGGCCAGGAGGTGCCCCGCGGCGGCGTGGTCGGGCGCGTCGGCAGCACCGGGCGCGCGACCGGCCCGCACCTGCACTGGAACGTCAGCCTCAACGACGTGCGCGTCGATCCGAGCATCTTCATCGGTGCCTTCAAGCCCTGACCGAGCACAAACACCAGGTTGCAATCGCAGGCATTGCCAGGCGCAGGGCGCTGGCTTAAAAGGAACGCCTTCCCTTGCCCGACCTGGAACCGCCATGACCCCAAGACCCCGCTTCGGCAGCGCCCTCGGCAGCATCCTGCTGGTCACCGCGGCCTGCTATCTGCTGGTGGGCTTTTCCCAGGGCTTCGTGCTGTCGGCCTGGTCCTGGCGCACCTGGGTGGTGTTCGCCATCATGGTGACGATCTATCCGGTCGGCCTGTTCGCCGGCTGGTGGAAGAAGCGCGAGCCGGTGGAGCGCTAGGCACCTCGCCCCAGCCGTGGCGGGCATAGGCCCGCTTCAGCCGTTCCTCGCGCGAACTGAACAGGTCGCCGTCCGCCAGATCGCTCGCGGCCAACAGCCGGTCTTCCAGCTCGGCCTGGCTTTCCAGCCGACCGTCCGGGTGGATATGGGTGACCGCCAGGCCCCGCTGCACCAGGCAGGGCGCCACCAGCAGGCCACGATGACAGGTCAGGGGATCGCGCTCGGCGCACAGCAGGGCGATGCGCCAGCGTGCCTGGCCCTGCTCCAGCCGCAGCAATCCCTGCTGGAACAGCGCGCTGGCGGCCAGGCGGTCATAGCGCACCTGCCCATCCTGATAGTGCGCCGCATCCGGACTGCGTGCCCCCAGCTCCCGCCCCAGGAATACATAGACGATCCCCGCCGCGGCCAGGCCGTCGCGCAAGGCCTCGCGGCAATACTGGGGTACATGGCGGCTGTAGGGTTGGGAGCGCACATCGGCCACCGCCGTCACCCCCTGCGCCTGCAGCAGCTCGACATAGCGCGCCAGCGGATGATTGGAATGGCCGAGGGTCAGGATCATGGCGTTTCAGCGCCAGGGATCGAGGCGATACAGCCCGCCGATGGGGCACTCCATACGGTTGCCCCGGGCATCGGTGGAGACGAGGAAGTCACCCGCTCGCAGGCCGGCGGCCCGCGAGCGATAGCCGAGCCGATTGCCGGCGGCCAGGTTGCGGCAGGGCACGGCGAAGTCCACCAGGTAGGCGCGGCCCAACCCGGTCCCCAGTGCCAGGTGCCGGTTGTCCAGGTAGTGCCAGCCGGAAAGATCGAAGCCCAGGATGGTGTCCATGGCCGCGCCCTGCCGATAGCCGAGTTCGGCCAGGCGATCGTCCAGGGTCGGCGGTCCGAAGGGACGCCCGGCGCAACCGGCGAGCAGCAGCACGGCGACGAGGGTGAAAAAGGCAGGGAGGACGCGCATGGAAATTTTCCTGGAAGGGCTGAACCTTGGACCGACCACGGGCGCCGAATACGGCAAGCGGGGCGCAGCTTTGCTAACGTGGCGCCCGTAGTATCCCGTCAAGAGACCCCCTATGCCCACGGCCCTGACCAACCTGATCGACGACCTCGAAAAACACCCGCAACTGCTCACCCTGGTGGCCTGCCTCGGCCTGCTGCTGGCGGCCTGGGTGCTCAACTGGATCGTCAAGCGCATCCTGGTGCGCGGCTTCTATCGCCTGCTGCGCAGCACCTCCTTCGGTCAGGACCAGGAGCTCAATCACCATCGCGTCATCGGTCGGCTGGCCAACATCGTCCCGGCGCTGGTGCTGTCGATCGGCATCGAACTGGTGCCCGGGCGTCCCGAGGCCCTGGTCACCGTGGTGCAGAACGTCTGCAGCGCCTTCATCGTGCTGACCATCGCCCTGGCCCTGGGCAGCGCCCTGAACGTGGTCAACGTGCTCTATTCGCGGCGGCCCTCGGCACGGCTCAAGCCGATCAAGGGCTATGTCCAGGTCAGCAAGATCGTCATCTACGCCATCGCGGTCATCCTGATGATCGCCACCCTGATCGACCGCTCGCCGCTGATCCTGCTCTCCGGCCTCGGCGCCATGGCCGCGGTACTGCTGCTGATCTTCCAGGACACCCTGCTCTCCCTGGTGGCCAGCGTGCAGATCTCCAGCAACGACATCATCCGCGTCGGCGACTGGATCGAGATGCCCCAGCTCAATGCCGACGGCGACGTCATCGACATCGCCCTGCACACGGTCAAGGTGCAGAACTTCGACAAGACCATCACCACCATCCCCACCAAGAGATTCATCACCGACTCCTTCCGCAACTACCGCGGCATGCAGGAAGCCGGTGGCCGACGGATCAAGCGCGCGCTCAACATCGACCAGAACAGCGTGCACTTCCTCAGCGACGCCGAGCGCGAGCACCTGCACCGCTTCAACCTGCTGGACGACTACCTCACCGCCAAGGAGCAGGAACTGGCGGACTGGAATCGCAAGCTGGAAAAGCGCGGCCAGGAGCCGGTCAACACCCGCCGGGTCACCAACCTGGGCACCTTTCGCGCCTATGTGGAGCGCTATCTGCGCGCCCATCCCGGGGTGCACCAGGGCATGACCCTGCTGGTGCGCCAGATGCCGCTCTCCGGCGAGGGTCTGCCGGTGGAGATCTACTGCTTCACCAACACTACGGTGTGGGCGCAATATGAGGGCATCCAGGGGGACATCTTCGACCACCTGCTCTCCATCCTCCCGGAATTCGGCCTCCATGTGTTCCAGCACCCGAGCGGACGCGATTTCCGCAAGCGGCTGGAGCCGACCGAGGCCATGACCTCCCTCGGCGAACCGGGCACCCCGGCGCCCTGACCCGCCCGCCCCAGGCCTAAGGAAAGACCATGATCGTCGTCCACCACCTGAACAACTCCCGCTCCCAGCGGGTGCTCTGGCTGCTCGAAGAGCTCGGCATCGAGTATCGGGTGCAACGCTACGAGCGAGCGGCGGGCGGCCTGTTCGCCCCGCCGGAATTGCGCAAGGTGCATCCGCTGGGCAAGTCTCCGGTGAT
The DNA here is from genome assembly GCF_014190935.1 of Pseudomonas sp. AS2.8. Taxonomy (NCBI): domain Bacteria; kingdom Pseudomonadati; phylum Pseudomonadota; class Gammaproteobacteria; order Pseudomonadales; family Pseudomonadaceae; genus Pseudomonas; species Pseudomonas sp. AS2.8. Next base: position 119,369 of record NZ_JACHVV010000001.1, on the reverse strand, counting down.
CGTCGACGGCGACCTGACCCTGGCCGAATCCGGCGCCATCGTCGACTACCTGGCACGGCGCTACGGCCCGCAACTGCTGCCCGCCCAGGACAGCCCGGAGTTCGTGCGCTACACCTACTGGCTGCACTATGCCGAAGGCTCGGCCATGACCCCGCTGCTGCTCAAGCTGGTGTTCGACCGCATCGCCACCTCGCCCATGCCGTTCTTCGCCAGGCCCATCGCCAAGGGCATCGCCGCCAAGGCCACGGCCAGCTTCATCCAGCCCCAGCTCGACCTGCACCTGGACTACCTGGAAAGCCAGCTGGGCGAAAGCGGCTGGTTCGTCGGCGACCGCTTCACCGCCGCCGATATCCAGCTCAGCTTCCCCCTGGAAGCCGCCGCCAGCCGCGCCGGCCTGGACAATGGCAAGCGCCCCAAGCTGGTGGACTTCCTCACGCGCATCCATGCCCGCCCGGCTTACCAGCGGGCGCTGGAGCAGGGCGGGCCCTACGTCTACGCCTGAGGGCTGGGCTCGTTGGACTTCGCTGACGCTCAACCCAACCTACGGGTGCCTGCGCCCCCTCTCCATCGGGAGAGGACTGGGGTGAGGGAAAACTCCAGCCCCGTAGCGTGGAAAACCGCGCCAGCGTTTTCCACTGACGGCACGGCACCTTACCCGCGTGGACAAGGCTGCGCCGTTGTCCACCCTACGAAGCCGAGACTTGGACGCTGATGCCCGCACCCCGTAGGTTGGGCTGAGGCAGCTCCATCGCCGAAGCCCAACAGACACAAGGTGCCTTGGGTGTTGGGCTTCGCTGGCGCTCAACCCAACCTACGCGGTGTCCGGGTGGCCTCGGAGAACCCCCTCTCCCCCTGGGAGAGGACTGGACTGATGGAAAACTCCAGCCCCGTAGCGTGGAAAACCGCGCCAGCGTTTTCCACTGACGGCACGGCACCTTACCCGCGTGGACAAGGCTGCGCCGTTGTCCACCCTACGAAGCTGAGACTCGGACGCTGATGCCCACACCCCGTAGGTTGGGCCGAGGCGGCTCCATCGTCGAAGCCCAACAGGCACACTGAGCCCCGTGTTGGGCTTCGCTGACGCTCAACCCAACCTACTCGGTGTCCAGGTGGCCTCGGAGAACCCCCTCTCCCCCTGGGAGAGGGTTGGGGTGAGGGAACCACGCCTACCGCCGCATCGGCATCCGGTCGACCGTGCCGAACAGCGCCTTGAGCGACCATCCCTGCTGCTCACGCACCTTGACCCCGCCGTCCTTGCCCACCAGATAGAGCGTGGCCGGCTGGCCGGCACGGGCGTCCAGGGCCTTGAGCAGCGCCCGGGTCTGCGCCGGCCGCAGCGGCTCGTCATTGCGACTGCCGGCTTCCCCCACCACCGTATAGAGCACCATTTCCCGCTCGACGAAGGCTTCGCGATTGGCCGGCTGCGCCAGTTCCTCGCGGAGCTTCACCACCTGGGGATCATTCGCCGTCGGCGCCACCAGGATCAACGGTCGGGTCTTCCAGCGTTCCGCCTCCAGGGGGTTGTCGGCCACCTGGGCGGCCGACGCCAGACCGGCGATCAGGGTGGTCGCCAGGCCTGCCAGCGCGAGAGTCTTCATGGACGCCTTCCTTCCGTTCGGTTGCCGGGAATCGTCCAGCATTGACCCCTGCCCGGCGCCAGGAATCGCCCCGGTGATCTCGGGTTACACAAAAAACACTAACCCGCTCTTTTAGAAATCACCAATACCCAGCCTCAACTAGCAATAAATCCTCATGAAACTGACCTGAGCGAACATTCCTGCCAATTTCAAAAAGAACGTTGCGAGACTTGCCCCGGGCGGACTAACGTTAGCGCCATGCACAACGCCCATACCCTCATCCTCCTCAGGCAGCACCGCTGCTTGCGACTGGTCAGTCCACGACTGCGAAGCTCGACCGCGCTCGCTTCGTAAGTCCCGACCACGCCCAAGGAAAGAATCGCCATGACCATGCTCAAAGATCCCTCGCAGAAGTACCGTCCCTTCACGCCCGTCGCCCTGCCCGACCGTACCTGGCCGGACAAGGTCATCGACAAGGCGCCGATCTGGCTGTCCACGGACCTGCGCGACGGCAATCAGTCGCTGATCGAGCCGATGGACGCCGAGAAGAAGATGGCCTTCTTCAAGTGCCTGGTCGCCGTGGGCCTGAAGGAGATCGAGGTGGGCTTCCCCTCCGCCTCCCAGACCGATTTCGACTTTGTCCGCGAGCTGATCGAGGGTGGTCACATCCCCGACGACGTCACCATCCAGGTGCTGACCCAGGCCCGTGACGATCTCATCGAGCGCACCTTCGAATCGCTCAAGGGCGCCAAGCGCGCCATCGTCCACTACTACAACGCCTGTGCGCCGAGCTTCCGCCGCATCGTCTTCGGCCAGGACAAGGCCGGCGTCAAGGCCATCGCCGTGGCCGCCGGCCAGACCATCGTGCGCCTGGCGGCCGAGCGGCCGGAGACCCAGTGGGGCTTCGAGTACTCCCCCGAGGTGTTCAGCTCCACCGAGACCGACTTCGCCGTCGAAGTGTGCAACGCGGTGATCGCGGTGTTCGCGCCGACCCCGGCCAACAAGCTGATCCTCAACCTGCCGGCCACCATCGAGTGCGCCACGCCCAACAACTACGCCGACCAGATCGAGTGGTTCGGGCGCCACATCGACCGCCGCGACAGCGTGCTGATCAGCGTCCACACCCATAATGACCGCGGCACCGGCGTCGCCGCCTCGGAACTGGCGGTGATGGCCGGCGCCGATCGCGTCGAAGGCTGCCTGTTCGGCAATGGCGAGCGCACCGGCAACGTCTGCCTGGTGACCCTGGCGCTCAACCTCTACACCCAGGGCGTCGATCCCGAGCTGGACTTCTCCGACATCGACGCCGTGCGCAAGACCGTCGAGGAGTGCAACCAGCTGCCGGTGCACCCGCGTCATCCCTATGTCGGCGACCTGGTGCATACCGCCTTCTCCGGCTCCCACCAGGACGCCATCCGCAAGGGCTTCGCCCAGCAGAAGCCGGACGCCCTCTGGGAAGTCCCCTACCTGCCCATCGACCCGGCCGACATCGGCCGCGACTACGAGGCGGTCATCCGCGTCAACAGCCAGTCGGGCAAGGGCGGTATCGCCTTCCTGCTGGAACAGGAATACGGCATCAGCCTGCCGCGCCGCATGCAGATCGAATTCAGCCAGGTGGTGCAGCGCGAAACCGATCGCCTGGGCCTGGAGATGACCGCGGCGCAGATCCACGCCCTGCTCGAACAGGAATACCTGCAGGCCAAGAGCCCCTACGCCCTGGTCAGCCACAAGCTGCGCGAGGAAGACGGCACCTCCACCGTCGACATCAAGGTCGCCGTCGAGGGTCGTACCGAGCACTGGCACGGCACTGCCAAGGGTCCCCTGGAAGCCCTGGTCGCCAGCCTGCCCCAGGCGGTGGAGATCATGGACTATCACGAGCACTCCATCGGTGCCGGCGCCAACGCCAAGGCCGCTTCCTATATCGAGGTCCGCCTGGAAGGCCAGCGCCCGCTGCATGGCATCGGCATCGACGAGAACATCACCACCGCCAGCTTCCGCGCCCTGCTCAGTGCCCTGAATCGCGCGGTCACCCAGGCCCAGGCCAAGGCCGCCTGACCCTGACATTGGTCAAGCCCAGGGGAATACCGACCGGTATTCCCTTTTTTTATGGCCAACCAGCGGAGATACTCCCCGCTTCCTCGGGATCGTCTCGTCAGCCCGGCACTTGCCGGCTGAGCGCGTGTCTGGATAGGCAATGACTTCCACTCTGTCGCGAAACACCTCTCCGCTGCGTGACGCCACCGCGCTGGCGCTGCTGTTCCTGATCAGCTCGGTCCTGTGCATCCTCTTCACCCGCCAGGCGTCCTCCACCGTGGCGACCCTCTGGCTGCCCAATGGCCTGGCGATCGCCTGGCTGCTGCGCTCCGCCCCCCGTCGCTGGCCGCTGCAGCTGCTGGCGACCTGGCTGGCCGGCGCCCTGGCCGAGCTGCCCTTCAGTGGCCAGCCGGCCATCGGCGCCCTCTATTCCTTGCCCAATCTGGCCGAGATCCTGTTCGGCGCCTGGCTGCTGCACGATCGCATCCTCCATCCCGAACGCAATGTCGCGGCCATGGGCCGACTGCTGTTCTACGGGGTACTGGTGACGCCCCTGGCCGGTACCGCCCTGGGGACCCTGATCGCCGCCCAGCAGGGCAACCCGGAGTTGCTGCGAGTCGCCCTGCACTGGTACCTCGGCGACGCCCTCGGCCTGCTGGTGGTGATGCCCCTCGCCTTCCTCCATCGCCCGCTGCAGTGGCAGCAATTCAGCCGCCAGGGCGCCCGCGATTTCATCGTCCTGCTGCTGATCAGCCCGGTGCTGGTGCTCACCCTGCTGGCCTATGTGCCCTATCCCTTCGTCTACGTCTCCACCCTGCTGCTGCTAATGACCCTGAGGCTCAGCGCCGCGGGTACCGCGGTGGTGGGCGGCCTGAACATCCTGATCTTCACCTACCTGGTGGCCCACGGTTATCTGCTCGGTGTCCGCGGCGCCTCCCTGATGGATGAAGCCCTGACCTACATTCCCGTGGCCCTGATGCAGATTCCACCGCTGCTGCTGGCCGCCGCGGTGCAGCAGAGCCGCCACCACAACCAGCGCCTGGCGCGCAACGAGGCACGCTTCCGCCACGCCCTGAGCGCCGCGCCCTATGGCATGGCGCTGCTGTCGGTGGAAGGCCGCCTGAGTCAGGTGAACGTGGCCCTGGAGGTCATGCTCGGTTATCCGCGCCACAGTCTCGACGGCCGCTTGCTCCAGGAGTTGATCGCCGACGCCGAAGAACCCCTGACGATCGAGGAAGGCGAACAGACCCGGCGTCTGCTGCACCGCGACGGCCAGGGGTTGTGGATGCAACTGGCGCTGTCGCCCGACCATGACGACGGCGACCTGCTCACCGGCTATTTGCTGCAGGTTCGCGACATCGATGCCAAGCGGCGTGCCGATGCAGTCAACGCGCACCTGCGCGAGCGCTTGCAACTGGCGATTCGAGCGAGCAACGTCGGCATCTGGGAGTGGGACAGCCGCAGCCGCCAATTCGTCGCCGATGCCAAGGTCCATCAGCTTTACGGCCTGCCCACGATCGATGGCTACCACGAACTGGAGACCTGGATCGAAGCCCTGCATCCCGAGGATCGCGATGCGTCCATGGCGCTCTTCCGCGAATCCATTCGCAACCTCGCCTCCTATGAACACGAGTTTCGCATCGTCCGCCCGGATGGTGTCGTGCGCAGGATCCGCTCCGAGGTGATCGCCATCGAGAACAGCGAGGGGCACTGCCGCATGGTCGGTAGCAATAGAGACGTCACCGAGCACAACCAGCTGACCACGGCGCTCTACGAGGAAAAGGAACGGCTGCAGGTCACCCTGGCCTCCATTGCCGACGCCGTGCTGACCACCGACATGGAGGGTCGCATCCTCTTTCTCAATCCGGTCGCCGAACAGCTCACCGGCTGGTCGCTGGCGGATGCCCAGGGGCGCCCCCACGAAGAGGTCTTCCGCATCCACGACAGCCAGAGCGACGAGGTCCTGCCCAGTCCGGTGACCCGCTGCCTGCGCGAGCAGACCATCACCTCGCTGGACGAGGGCGCGGTGCTGCTCAGTCGCCAGGGTGAAAGACACGAGGTACAGGACTCCGCCGCGCCGGTACGTACGGTGGATGGCCACATCATCGGCGCGGTGCTGGTGTTCCAGAATGTCACCCATGCCCGCAACCTGCAGCGCGAGCTGAGCTACAACGCCTCCCACGACGCCCTGACCGGTCTCTACAACCGCCTGAAGTTCGAGCAGGAGCTGGACGCCGCCTGGCAGCAGGCCCAGGCCGGCACCACCCAGCATGCGCTGTGCTTCATCGACCTGGACCGCTTCAAGGTGGTCAACGACTCCGCCGGCCATGCCGCCGGAGACCTACTGCTGCGCGAACTGGGCACCCTGTTGCGCGACTCCCTGCGCGGCTCGGACGCCGTGGCGCGCATCGGCGGCGACGAATTCGCTCTGCTGCTGCGTGATTGCGACCTGGTACAAGCCGAGGCCGTCGCCGAAAAGCTCATCGCCAGCATCGGCGCCGTGCGCTTCAACTGGCAGAACCGGATCTACGACGTTGGCGCCAGTGCCGGCATCGTCGCCATCACCGCCGAAACCCGCAGCCCGGCCGAATTGATGAGCCAGGCCGACGTGGCCTGCTACACCGCCAAGCACGCCGGGCGCAATCGCGCGGCGCTCTATCGCGCCGGCAGCGAGGACGTGGAGCGCCAGCACCGCGAGATCCTCATGGCCAGCGGCTTGCGCGAGGCCCTGGAGCAGCACCGCTTCGAATTGCACGCCCAGGCCATCGTCCCCACCCGCGCCACCGGCGGCACCGCGCAGCACGTCGAGTTGCTGCTGCGCCTGCGCGATGTCCAGGGCCAGCTGATCTCGCCGGCCACCTTCATCCCGGCCGCCGAGCGTTTTGGCCTGATGAGCAGCATCGACCGCTGGGTGGTGCGCCAGGTGCTGGTCGAGCTGGTGCCCTGGCTGCAGGAACGACCCGAGCTGCACGTGGGCATCAACCTCTCGGGCAATAGCCTGAGCGATCCCGACTTCCTGCCCGAGTTGCTGGAGCTGATCGCCGCCTCGCCGCTGGATCCGCAGCGCCTGCTCTTCGAACTGACCGAGACCGCGGTGATCAACAAGCTCTCGGTGGCCTCCGCGCTCATCAGCCAGGTGCGCGAACGCGGCTGCCGCATCGCCCTGGACGACTTCGGCGCCGGCCTCAGCTCCTTCGCCTACCTCAAGCATTTCCGCGTCGACTACGTGAAGATCGACGGCAGCTTCATCCGCACCCTCGACCAGGATCCGCTGGATCGCGCTATCGTCGAGTCCATCAACCAGGTCGCCCATCACCTCGGCGCCGAGACCATCGCCGAATTCGTCGAATCCCAGGCCACCTTCGAATTGCTCGGCACCATCGGCGTCGACTACGCCCAGGGCTATGCCCTCGGCAAACCCCTCCCCCTGCGGGAGTGGCCGGGATCGTCGCGCCTCGAACCTTGAGCCGCGGCCATCGGTCGTAACCTGCATGACTCCCCCAACCGGATGAGGATTCCATGCATACACGTACCCTTGGCCACTCGGACCTCCAGGTGCCGCCGCTCTGCTTCGGTGGCAACGTCTTCGGCTGGACGCTGGACGAAGCCCAGTCCTTTCGCATGCTGGACGCCCTGCTCGAGGCGGGCCTCACGTTCATCGACACCGCCGACGTCTATTCGCGCTGGGCACCGGGCAACAGCGGTGGCGAATCCGAAACCCTGCTGGGCAAGTGGTTCGCCCGCAGCGGCAAGCGCGACCAGGTGATCCTGGCCACCAAGCTGGGCATGGACATGGGTGAAGGCCGCAAGGGTCTCAAGGCCAGCTATGTGCAGCAGGCGGTAGAGGCTTCGCTCAAGCGCCTGCAGACCGATCGCATCGATCTCTATCAGGCGCATTGCGACGACGAGGACACGCCGCTGGAGGAAACCCTGGGCGCCTTCGCGCGGCTGGTGGAGCAAGGCAAGGTGCGGGTGATCGGCGCCTCCAACTACAGCGGCCAGCGCCTGCGCGAAGCCGCCAGGATCGCCGAGCGCCTGGGCGTGCCGGCGTACCAGAGCCTGCAGCCCCACTACAACCTGCATGCCCGCCAGGATTACGAGACCGACCTGGAACCGGTGGTCGAGGAACTCGGCCTGGGCGTGATCAGCTATTTCTCCCTGGCCAGCGGCTTCCTGACCGGCAAGTACCGCACCAAGGACGATCTCCAGGGGTCACGCGCGGAGATGGTCAAGCGCTACCTGGACGAACGCGGCGTGGCCATCCTGGCCGGCCTCGACGAGATCGCCGAAAAGCACGACGCCACCCCGGCCCAGGTCGCCCTGGCCTGGCTGATCGCCCGCCCCAGCATCACCGCGCCGATCGCCAGCGCCACCTCCCAGGCCCAGCTCGACGACCTGGTGGCCGCCACCCGGCTGCAACTGCCGGCCGATGACATCACCCTGCTGGATCAGGTCAGCGCCTATCGCTGAGGTGTCGCGATCACGGACGCGCACGGAGCGGTCCCCTCTCCCTCCGGGAGAGGGTTGGGGTGAGGGCAACCCCAGCAACTGACATCGAGAGAGGAAAAGGCTGCGCCGTTTTCCACGCTACGGTCTTCATCAGCTCCTACCGCACATAATCCAGTGGCAAGGCCGTGCTGTACTTGATCTGCTCCATGGCGAAGCTGGAGCTGACGTCCAGCAACCCCGGCACCTGGATCAGCCGCTTGTAGACGCCGTCGTAGGCGGCAATGTCCGGGACCACGATGCGCATCAGGTAGTCGGTGTCGCCGGCCATGCGATAGAGCTCGACCACCTCCGGAATGGCCGCCACCGCCTCGTGGAAGCGCTGCAGCCAGTCCATGGCGTGCTGATTGGTGCGGACCGAGACGAAGACCGTCACCCCCACATTGAGCTGTCGTGGATCGAGCAACGCCACCCGGGCGCGGATGACGCCCTGCTCCTCCAGCTTCTGGATCCGCCGCCAACAGGCGGTGGTGCCCAGGCCGATACGCTCGGCGATATCGGCCACCGGTCGGGTACTGTCCTGCTGCAAGATCTCAAGAAGGGCGCGATCGAAGCGATCCATGAAATGATTTTCTCTATAAATGCTTCTAAAGAGAATTCTATTCTCCATCGAGTACCAATAAGCGATAAGAAAGCAAATTTCTTCACGAGCGGGAGCGTTAGCCTAGTCCCATTCAAACGCTCGAGGCCGCCATGGACGCTTATCCCCTGTATTTCGATTACGCCGCCACCACCCCCGTCGACGATGTCGTCATCGAAGCCATGCTGGGTTGTATGGGGCGCCAGGGCGTCTTCGGCAATCCCGCCTCTCGCGGCCATGCCTTCGGCAACGACGCCCAGCGCGCCGTGGATACCGCTCGCCAGCAGGTGGCCGACCTGGTCGGCGCCCGACCCGAGCAACTGATCTGGACCTCCGGTGCCACCGAATCCAACAACCTCGCGCTGCTCGGCGTGGCCCGCCGTCGCGGGCGTGGCCACCTGATCACCAGCTGCCTGGAACACCGGGCGATACTGGATACCGCGGCCCAACTGGAAGCCGAGGGCTTCACCGTCACCTACCTGAGGCCGGACGCGGCCGGTCTGATCACCGCTACTGCCGTCGAGCAGGCCTGGCGAGACGACACCTGGCTGGTCTCGCTGATGCGGGTGAACAACGAGCTGGGTACCCTGACCGACATCGACGCCATCGGCCGGCTGGTCCGCGCCCGGGGCGCCCTCTTCCACGTCGACGCCGCCCAGGCCACCGGCAAGGTCGCCATCGACCTGGCCGGCCTGGAGGTCGATCTGATGTCCTTTTCCGCGCACAAGACCTATGGACCCAAGGGCATCGGCGCCCTCTATGTCGGTCCGCGTGCCGAGGGTGCCCTGCAGGCGCAGATCCACGGCGGCGGCCATGAGCGCGGGCTGCGTTCCGGCACCCTGGCCACCCACCAGATCGTTGGCATGGGGACCGCCTTCGCCCTCGCTGGCCAGGCCATGGCGCGGGAGAACGAGCGACTCGGCCAGCTGCGCGAGCGGTTCCTGGCAGGGGTGCAGACGCTGCCCGGCATGCAGCTCAATGGCTGTGCCCGGCAGCGCATTCCCCACACCCTGAATCTGACCTTCGCCACGCCGCTGGATACCGCGTCATTGCAGCGCCAGCTGGCCTTTTCCACCACCTCGGCCTGCAGTTCGGCCAAGGCGGCGCCTTCCCATGTGCTGCTGGGTCTGGGGCTCACTGCCGAACAGGCGGCGCGCAGCTACAGATTCAGCCTGGGTCGCTACACCACGGCCGCGGACGTGGACCAGGCGGTCGCGCTGATCCACCAGCACGCCGCCCAGCCAGCGCCCTTCTGGGCCTGATCAGTCCAGGCGGAAGGCGTCGGCATCGCGCTGCGCCGGAAAGCGCTCGCGATAGGCTTTGAGGGCGGTAGGCGAGAGCGTCGTGTGGAAGATGCCGGATTCCGCGCCGGCCTCGATCAGGGGTTCACCCTGGAAGTCCAGCACCTGGCTGTCGCCCGCATAGGGATGGCCATTGCCGTCGCTGCCGAGGCGATTCACCGCGGCGACATAGCAGAGATTCTCGATGGCCCGCGCCGGCAGCAGGCGATTCCAGTGCCCGCGCCGCGGCGCCGGCCAGTTGGCGACATAGAGCAGCAGGTCGGTATCGTCCTGGGCGCGACTCCAGACCGGGAATCTCAGGTCGTAGCAGATCAGCGGGCGGATCCGCCACCCCTTGAGGGTCACCCGCAGCCGCTGCTCGCCCGGGGCATAGTGCTCGTGCTCGCCGGCCATGCGAAACAGGTGGCGCTTGTCATAGTGCTGCAACTCGCCATCCGGCGTCGCCCATAGCAGGCGATTGCGGTGCTGCCCGTCCGCGTCCCGCACGATCAGGCTGCCGGTGACCACCGCGCCGAGACGCCGCGCCTGTTCGCGCATCCAGGCCGCTGTCGGCCCGTCCGCGGGCTCGGCAAGGGCTGCCGATTCCATGGAAAAGCCGGTGGTGAACATCTCCGGCAGGATGATCAGATCGGTCTCGCCGACTTCCGTCAGCAGCGCCTCGAAATGGGCACGGTTGGCGGCCGGGTCGTGCCAGGCTAGTTCGCTCTGCACCAGCGCCAGGCGCAGGTCCTGGGGTGGGGTCAGATCGCGCATAGCCGCTCCGCTGCCTGCCGCAGGGTCTCTTCGCGCTTGGCGAAGCAGAAGCGCACCAGGCGCAGGTCCGCGGGCGGCGTCTGGTAGAACACCGACAGCGGAATGGCGGCGACGCCATGCTCGCGGGTCAGCCACTCGGCCATGGCCACGTCGTCCAGATCCGGGCGGATGGCGGAATAGTCGACCACCTGGAAATAGGTGCCGGCGGCCCGCTGGAAGGTGAAGCGCGAGTGGCCCAGCAGATCGCAGAAGAGATCGCGCTTGGCCTGGTAAAAGGCCGGCAGCTCGCTGAGATGCTCGGGATGAGCGGCCATGAAGTCGGCCAGGGCTGCCTGGATCGGCGTCACCCCGCAGAAGCTCACGTACTGGTGCACCTTGCGCAACTCGGCCGACAGCGCCGGCGGCGCCACCACGTAGCCGGTCTTCCAGCCGGTGACGTGATAGGTCTTGCCGAAGGAGCTGACCACGAAGGCGCGGGCATAGAGTTCGTCGTGGGCGATGACGCTGGCATGGCGCTCGCCGTCGTAGACCAGGTGCTCATAGACCTCGTCGCTGACCAGATAGAGATCGCGCCCGCGGATCAGCGCGGCCAGGCGATCCAGTTCGGCGGCGCTGACCAGGGCGCCACTGGGGTTGTGCGGGGTGTTGAGCACGATGGCACGGGTGCGCGGACTCAGGGCCGCTTCCAGTACCGCCCAGTCGATACCGAAGCCTGGCAGCGCCAGGGGCACGTGCACGCAGCGCCCGCCGGCCAGTTGCACCGAAGGTTCGTAGCTGTCGTAGCAGGGATCGAAGACGATCACCTCGTCGCCTGGCCGCACCAGGGTTTGCAGGGCGCAGAACAGGCCCTGGGTGGCGCCGGGGACGATGGTGACCTCGGCCTCGGCATCCACCGCGCGGCCATAGAAGGCGGCGACCTTGGCCGCCACCTGCTGGCGCAGCGCCGGCAGCCCGGTCATGGGCGCGTACTGGTTGTGGCCGGCCGCGACATGGCGACCGACCGCCGCGAGCAACTCGGCCGGGCCGTCGAAATCGGGAAAGCCCTGGGACAGATTCAGCGCACCGGTCTGGGCGGCGAGCTGGGACATGCGGGTAAAGATGGTGACGGCGAGGTCGGGAAGCTTGCTCTGGATCATCGCGCGGGCACAGGTCTGGCTGGAAGGAGATCGGCAGACTGCGATTTTTTGCGCGAGAGGGCAAGTCTTGCCGGGCTGTGCAAGACAGCGAACTCGGATAATCCGAAGTGCAGAGCCTGATCCAAACATCCCCTTTCCCTCTGGGAGAGGGCCAAGGTGACCGAGAGCGACGGGGCCCACCTAGGCACCGTAGCGTGGAAAACGGCGCAGCCTTTTCCACTGGGACAAACATCGCAAGGGATGCCCTCACCCCAACCCTCTCCCGGAGGGAGAGGGGGCAGTTCGATGCGCGAGGAGCACCTTCGCCCAAACCCTCTACCAAAGAAAAAGGGGCTCTCCTGAGCCCCCTCCCTGCGCAACGTCCCGCCGGTCTACCGGCGCTTGTCCTTGCGCTTCTTCTCGGCCTTCTTGTGGTGGCTCATCAACCGGCGCTTCTTGTTGACCTGGCGCTCGGTGAGGGTGTTCTTCTTGCCCTCGAAGGGGTTCTCGCCACCGCGGTACTCGATCCGGATCGGCGTGCCCACCAGCTTGAGCACCCGGCGATAGGTCTTTTCCAGATAGCGGGTATAGGACTTGGGCACCGCATCCGTCTGGTTGCCGTGGATGACGATCAGCGGCGGGTTGGCGCCACCCAGGTGGGCATAGCGCAACTTGATGCGGCGACCGCTGACCATCGGCGGCTGGTGCTCCTGCACCGCGTCCTCGAGGATCTGGGTGAGGCGACTGGTCGGCCAGCGGGTGGTGGCCGAGGCGAAGGACTGCTGCACCGACTTGTACAGGTGACCCACACCGGTGCCATGCAGCGCCGAGATGAAGTGGATATCGGCGAAGTCGACGAACAGCAGGCGGCGTTCCAGTTCGGTCTTGACGTAGTCGCGCTCGCCGGACTCCATGCCGTCCCACTTGTTGAGGGCGATCACCAGGGCACGACCGGTCTCCAGCACGAAGCCGAGCAGGTTGAGGTCGTGCTCGACCACGCCTTCGCGGGCATCCATGACGAAGATCACCACGTTGGCGTCCTGGATCGCCTGCAGCGTCTTGACCACCGAGAACTTCTCGACCGCCTCGAAGACCTTGCCGCGGCGGCGCACGCCGGCGGTGTCGATCAGGGTGTAGCGTTCTTCGTTGCGCTCGAAGGGGATATAGATGCTGTCGCGCGTGGTGCCAGCCTGGTCATAGACGATCACCCGCTCTTCGCCGAGCATGCGGTTGACCAGGGTCGATTTGCCGACGTTGGGCCGGCCGATCACGGCGATCTTGATGCCGGTGGTCTCGTCGATGCCCTGCACGCGACGGAAGACGTCACCGCCCTCCTCCGCGGCAGCGCGCACCTGCTCCTCGGTGAGCTCCTCGACCTCGACCTCATCCTTGGGAAAGACGCCCAGGGCGTCTTCCAGCAGGTTGTTCACGCCGCGCCCGTGGGCCGCCGCGATGGGATAGGCGTCGCCGATGGCCAGCGGGCTGAATTCCGCCCGGGCGATATCCGGGTCGACGGTATCGACCTTGTTGGCCACCAGGAAGGTGCGCTTGTTTCGCTTGCGCAGGTGCTCGGCGATCATCTGGTCGGCGACGGTCATGCCGTCGCGGGAGTCCACCAGGAACAGCACCGCATCGGATTCTTCGATGGCCTGCAGCGACTGCTCGGCCATCTTCAGGTCGATGCCTTCCTCGTCACCGGAGATACCGCCGGTGTCGACCACGATGTAGGTACGTCCCTGCCACTTGGCTTCGCCGTACTTGCGATCACGGGTCAGGCCGGCGAAGTCGGCGACGATGGCGTCCCGGGTCTTGGTCAGGCGGTTGAAAAGCGTGGATTTGCCGACGTTCGGCCGCCCCACCAGGGCAATTACGGGAACCATGCGGCTCTCCCAGAGCAGAAAACACGATGGCCGCTACCGAACTTCACGGTAGCGGCCATCGGTTGAGGATAATAGTTTCTAGCGCAGACGATAGGCGACGAGTTTACCGCCATTGCCGTAAACGTAGAGCATGTCGCCGACGACCAGTGGCCGTACCCGGACGCCGTCACCGTCGACCTTGGTGCGACCGACGAAACGTCCATCGACCTGGCTCAGCAGGTGGATGTAGCCGGCGTAGTCGCCCACCACCACGTTGCTCGACCAGACCACCGGGCCGGTGAGCTGGCGACGGGCCAGATCGGCATTGGTCCAGAGCGCGGAGGTCGAGGATTCCTCGACGGCTTCCACGGTGCCGTTGTCCAGGCTCAGGTAGACGTTGCCGAAGCCTTCGGCGACGCCGTCGTAGCTCGAGGCATCACGCTGCCAGAGGATCTGGCCATTGGCTGGATTGAGCGCGGCCACGCGGCCGTTGTAGCTGACCACATAGAGGGTATCGCCCGACAGCGACAGGCCGCCGTCCACGTCGACGATCCGCTCCAGTTCGGAACGACCCTTGGGCACGGCGATCTGCTGTTCCCACAGCGGCAGGCCGCGCTGCACGTCCAGGGCCACCACCTTGCCGCTGGCGAAACCGGCCATGACCACCTGGTTGGTGACCAGGGGCGCCCCGGTACCGCGCAGGCTCAGCACCGGCTGGGTGTCTTCGTAGATCCAGCGACGGGTGCCGCTGCCCAGTTCGAAGGCCTGCAGCTTGTCATCCTGGGACTGCACCACCACCACGTCGTTGTTGACGACCGGGGCGGACAGCACTTCGCTGGATGCCTGGGCGCGCCACTTCTCGTCGCCACTGGCACTGTCGAGGGCGATCACCTGGCCACGCAGGGTTCCGACCAGCACCAGGCCGGAACCGACCCCGACGCCGCCGGATACCGGCAGGTCCAGATCCTTCTTCCACAGCACCTGACCGGTCTCGCGATTCATCGCCATGACCCGGCCATCGGCATCGGCGGCAAAGATCGTCTGACCGTCGACGGCCGGTACCAGGCGGTTGTATTCCTTGCCCTGGCCGTCGCCCACCGAGCGACTCCAGACTTCATCCAGCCGGACTTCGGCCTTGATGTCCTTCAGCTCGGCCGGAGGCAATTCCTTCTTGCCGGTGCTGCTGCACCCGACGACCGCAAGGGCGAGACCCAGTACCGCGATAGGCTTCCAGCGCAACATCAGGCGTCTCCTTTGGCGAGATCATCGAGTTTCATTTGCAGCACGCCTTCGGCTGCATCGTTGGGCAGCGCGGCGCGGGCTTTTTCGTAGGCGGCGCGGGCCTCGGTCGGCTTCTTCAACGCCACCAGCAGGTCGCCACGCAATTCTTCGCGATTGGCGACGTAGGCCTTGGGTGCCTCGCCATCCAGCAGCTTGAGGCCCTCTTCGGCCTTGCCCTGGGCTGCCAGCACCCGGGCCAGACGCTGACGCGCCAGCTCGCCGAGTTCGGCGTCGTGGGGCTTGTCCACCACGGCCTTGAGTTCGGCGGCGGCGTCGTCCAGGCGATTGTTCTCCACCGCCACCTTGGCGACGAAGAGACTACCGTACTGGGCGTAGGCGGTACCGGAATAATCCTGCTTGAGCTTGCCGTAGGTATCGGTCACCCGCGCGGTGTCGACCTTGCCACCGGGTGCCAGGGTAGCTTCCACCAGCTGCTGATAGAGCACCGAGGCGCCTTGCGCCTGGTTGTTCTGATAGCGCTGCCAGCCCTGCCAGCCCAGTACCGCCACCAGGGCGATGACGCCACCGGCCAGCAGCGGCTTGCCGTTACGCTGCCACCAGGCCTTGGCGACCACCAGATTGTCGTCGTCGATGGAACTCAAATCCGTTCTCCTCAATTCCCGCGACCGGAACCGGCCGGGGGCAAAATCTCGTCCAGACGGGCGGCCAGAGCCGCGAAGTCGACCTTTTCCTGGGGCGCCTCGCCACGCAGCGGCTTGAGTGCCACCTGTTGCGTGGCCAGTTCGTCGTCGCCCAGGATCATCGCCCAGAGCGCGCCGCTCTTGTCGGCCTTCTTGAACTGGCTCTTGAAGCTGCCGGCGCCGGCGTTGACCAGCAGACGCAGGTCGGGACGGGCATCGCGCAATTGCTCGGCCAGCTTGAGGCCGGCCAGTTCGGCCGCCTCGCCAAAGGCGCAGAGATAGAGATCGGCGGGGCGCTGCAGATCACCGGGCAGACGCTCCAGGGTTTCCAGCAGCAGCACCAGGCGCTCGACGCCCATGGCGAAACCGACCCCTGGAGTCGGCTTGCCGCCGAACTGGGTGATCAGGCCGTCGTAGCGGCCACCGGCGCAGACGGTGCCCTGGGCGCCGAGCTTGTCGGTGACCCACTCGAAGACGGTACGGCCGTAGTAGTCCAGGCCACGCACCAGCTTGGGATTGATCTGGTAGCGGATCCCGGCGGCGTCCAGACGGGCTTTCAGGCCATCGAAGTGGGCGCGGGATTCGTCGTCCAGGTAATCCGCCAGGGTCGGGGCGTCCTGCAGCAGCGCCTGGGTCTGGGCGTTCTTGCTGTCGAGGATGCGCAGCGGATTGGTGGTCAGGCGGCGCTGGCTGTCTTCGTCGAGCTGCTCGAAGCGGTCCTGCAGATAGGCCACCAGGGCTTCGCGATAGCGCACGCGATCGGCACTGGAGCCCAGGCTGTTGAGCTGCAGGGTGACGGCGTCGGTCAGGCCCAGGCGCTGCCAGAGGCGCGCGGTGAGCACGATCAGCTCGGCGTCGATGTCCGGACCGGGCAGGTTGAAGACCTCGACGCCGATCTGGTGGAACTGCCGATAGCGACCCTTCTGCGGCTTCTCGTAGCGGAACATCGGCCCGGCGTACCAGAGCTTCTGCACCTGGCCACCGCCGGTCATGCCATGTTCGAGCACGGCCCGCACGCAACCCGCGGTGCCTTCCGGCCGCAGGGTCAGGGACTCCTCGTTGCGGTCGAGGAAGGTGTACATCTCCTTGTCGACCACGTCGGTACCCTCGCCGATGCCCCGGGCGAAGAGTTCGGTGAACTCCATGATGGGCAGACGGATCTCGTGGTAGCCATAGCCGTCGAGCAGCGTCGCGAAGGTGCGTTCCAGGTAGCGCCAGGCCGGAGTCTGCTCCGGCAGAATATCGTTCATGCCACGGATGGCTTGCAGGGACTTGCTCACGAAAGGGCCTTATTCCTTGATCTTTCAGCTGCGCGCGATGAGTGCGGCATCCGCTTCGGCCTTTTCGGCCGCCTTGCGGCGGATGAGCCCTTCCAGCTCGTCCACCAGATTGTCGTTGTTCAGCTTGGAGGCCGGCTTGCCGTCGATGTACACCAGGTTGTTGGGCGTACCTCCGGTCAGGCCGACATGGGCCTCCTTGGCTTCACCGGGGCCGTTGACCACGCAGCCGATCACCGCGACGTCCAGCGGCACCAGCAGGTCCTCCAGGCGCCCTTCCAGCTCGTTCATGGTCTTGACCACATCGAAGTTCTGCCGCGAGCAGCTCGGGCAGGCGATGAAGTTGATGCCACGCGAACGCAGGCGCAGGGATTTCAGGATGTCGAAACCGACCTTGATCTCCTCGACCGGATCGGCCGCGAGCGAGATGCGGATGGTGTCGCCGATGCCTTCGGCCAGGAGCATGCCCAGACCCACGGCGGATTTCACCGTACCCGAGCGCAGGCCGCCGGCTTCGGTGATGCCCAGGTGCAGCGGCTGCTCGATGCGGGTGGCCAGCTGGCGATAGGCGGCCACGGCCATGAAGACGTCACTGGCCTTCACGCTCACCTTGAAGTCCGGATAGTCCAGCTTCTCCAGGTGGTCGACGTGGCGCATGGCCGATTCCACCAGGGCTTCCGGGGTGGGCTCGCCGTATTTCTTCTGCAGGTCCTTTTCCAGCGAACCGGCGTTGACGCCGATGCGGATCGGGATGCCGCGCTCGCGGGCCGCGTCGACCACCGCCCGAACCCGGTCTTCGCGACCGATGTTGCCGGGATTGATGCGCAGGCAGTCCACGCCCAGCTCGGCGACGCGCAGGGCGATCTTGTAGTCGAAGTGGATGTCGGCCACCAGCGGCAGGCTGACCCGCTGCTTGATGCGCCCGAAGGCTTCGGCGGCGTCCATGTCGGGCACCGAGATGCGCACGATGTCGGCACCGGCGTCCTGCAGGCGCTGGATCTGCGCCACGGTGGCGTCGACGTCGCAGGTTTCGGTGTTGGTCATGCTCTGCACGGCGATGGGGGCATCGCCGCCGACCGGCACCGAGCCGACCCAGATCTTGCGGGACAACCGACGTTTGATGGGCGATTCGCTATGCATGCTGGTTTCCCATGGGGTCGCCGGACGTCATTGTCCGGCCTGACCGAGTTTGATGCGGGCGGTCTCGCCCTTGGTGTAGGGCGCGAGGTCGACGACCTGACCGTTGTAGGAGATCTGGGCCCCGCGGGCGAAGCCGAGACGGATGTTCACCGGCGCCTTGATCGAAGCGTATTCGAGGCTCTCGCCGCCCTTCTTCACGCCGCTGAAAAGGATCTTGCCGGTACCGTCGCTGACCTGCGTCCAGCAACTGGCGGTGAAACGGATGTTGAGGCTGTCGCTGCCGGCGACGGGCGCCACGCTGGCTGGCGCGGCAGGCGCCGCTGCGGCGGGCGCCGTCGAGGTCGACGGAGTCGAACCCGTTGCCGGGGCCGGGGTGGGCGCGGCGGTGGGAGCGGTCATGGCGGCGACGGCGTTGGCATCCGGCGTCGGCGTGCCCACCGGGGAAGGCACGCTGGTGGCCGGCTGCTGGGCGGCGACCGGGGGCTGTTCTTCCGGCTCGTCGATCGGATGGATCTCGGTCTTGCCGTCGGCGCCCTCGACCTCGACATGCTCCATGCTCACGGCACTGGCGCTGGAGGCCTGGCGACTGCGCTCCTGCCACCAGAACAGGCCCATGGCGATGATCAGCACCACCAGGATGAAACTGACGAATCTCAGGACATTGCGCGACAGCCGCACCGGCTCGTCGAGACGCCCCAGGCTGTGCACGGTGCTGCCCTTGGCATCGGTGCCGGTGTAGCCGTCGAAGGTACGCACCAGCTCGACCTGGTCCAGGCCGAGCAGCTTGCCGTAGGCCTTGGTGTAGCCGCGGGCAAAGGTGTGTCCCGGCATCTGCTGATAGTTGCCGGATTCGAGCTGCTCGATGATGCGCTCGCTGAGATTGAGATTCTGGGCGACCTGGGCCTGGCTCCAGCCAAGCGCCAGCCGCTTCTGCCGCAAGATCTCACCGGGATTGCCCCGTCCGGCGTGTACCGCTTCGGATTGCACTGCGGTCATTTCTGCTCCGACTGAAGTTGACGATATTCAGGTGAGTTCGGGTAGAGGCGCTTCAGCTGCAGGGCATAACTCGCGGCGGTGTTGCGATCATTGAACACCTCGGCAAGACGGATCCCGAGCAGCAGGCTGCGGGCATCCTGGGGGCTTAGCTGGCTGAAGGCCTGGTAATAGCTCCGGGACGGCACGTAATCGCGCGTCTGGTAGGCCAATTGAGCCAATTCGAACAGGGCCCTGGGCTGATTGCGATCCAGCCGCAGGGATTTTTCCAGATTTTCCTTGCCCAAGTCGACCTGATTGAGTCGCAGGGCGGTCAGGCCGAGATTCTCGAACACCCGGGCTCGCTCCGGATAGAGGCTGTCCTCGGCGGCCTGGGTGAAGCGTTCGTAGGCATCCTTGTAGCGCCCCTGCTCATAGAGGAAGCTGCCGTAGTTGTTGAGGATGCGGGCATCGTGGGGCCGCTCGCGCAGGGCCAGGCGGTATTCCTGATCGGCCAGGTCGGTCTCGCCCTGGGCCTGGAACACCAGTCCGAGCGCGGCATGGGCGTCGGCACTCGACGAATCCAGCTCCAGGGCCTTCTTCAGCGGCACCTTGGCCTGCTCGGTGTTGCCCTGCTGGACATAGCCGAGGCCGAGCTGGATGTAGGCATCACGGGCCTGCATCCGTCCCTGGCGGGTATCCATGGGGTTGCGATCACCCTCGGTCACGCAGCCGGCGAGGCCACCGACCACCAGGGCGAGCGCGACAGCTGCAAAGCGCGTGATCGCCATGGTCGCGCCCTCAGCCCTGGAGCGGCGTTACAGTTTCGGCACCGTCGAGCTGGCGAACGGCGATATAGCGCTGGCTGCGGCGGGTACGGTCCATGACCTGCCCCACCAGCTGGCCACAGGCGGCGTCGATGTCGTCACCGCGGGTGGTGCGCACCGTGACGTTGAAACCGGCCTGCTGCAGCAGCTCCTGGAAACGGCGGGTGGCGTTCTTGCTCGGCCGCTCGTAGCCGGAGTGCGGAAAGGGATTGAAGGGAATCAGGTTGATCTTGCAAGGCACGTTGCGCAGCAGCTCGATCATCTGCAGGGCGTGCTCGGGCAGGTCGTTGACGTCCTTGAGCAGGGTGTACTCGATGGTCAGGACGCGCTTCTCGCCCAGCTGGCCGATGTACCTCTGGCAGGCGTCGAGCAGCATGGCCAGGGGATACTTGCGGTTGATCGGCACCAGCTCGTTGCGCAACTCGTCGTTGGGCGCGTGCAGCGACAGCGCCAGGGAGACGTCGATGTGCTTGGCCAGCTCCTCGATCATCGGCACCACGCCCGAGGTGGACAGGGTGACCTTGCGCTTGGAGATGCCGTAGCCGAGGTCGTCCATCATGATGCGCATGGCGGCGACGACGTTGTCGAAGTTCAGCAGGGGCTCGCCCATGCCCATCATCACCACGTTGGTGATGGCACGGTCGATCTTGGCGGGCACGCTGCCAAAGGACTTGTTGGCGATCCACACCTGGCCGATCACCTCGGCGGCGGTGAGGTTGCTGTTGAAGCCCTGCTTGCCGGTGGAGCAGAAGCTGCAGTCCAGCGCGCAACCGGCCTGGGACGACACGCAAAGGGTGCCGCGGCCGTTCTGCGGGATGTAGACGGTCTCGACGCAGCTGCCGGAGGCGACGCGGATCACCCACTTGCGGGTGCCATCGCGGGAGATGTCCTCGCTGACGATCTCGGGGCCACGGATTTCCGCGGCGGCCTTGAGCTTTTCCTTGAGCGCCTTGCCCAGGTTGCTCATGGCGTCGAAATCATCGATGCCGAAGTGATGGATCCACTTCATGACCTGGCCGGCGCGAAAGCGCTTCTCCCCGATGGACTCGAAGAACGACTCGAGTTGCGGCTGGGTCAGGCCCAGCAGATTGACCTTATCGGTGGCTGTGGTCATGGGATCACCTCGACGAAATCTGTTTGAAGCCCGCGCGGGGCGCGGGCGGTGCCAGGAAGGCGGGCTGGCCGCTTCCCTGGCCAGCGCTCATCCTCAGCGGATGCGCTCGCAGACTTCGGTGGCTGCGAAGAAGTAGGAGATCTCGCGAGCGGCGGACGCTTCGGAGTCCGAACCGTGGACGGCGTTCTCGTCGATGGAGACGGCGAAGTCGGCACGGATGGTACCGGCGTCGGCTTTCTTGGGATCGGTGGCGCCCATCAGCTCACGGTTCTTGGCGATGGCGTTGTCGCCTTCCAGCACCTGGACCACGACCGGACCGGAGGTCATGAAGGAGACCAGATCCTTGAAGAAGGGACGCTCTTTGTGTTCGGCGTAGAAGCCACCGGCTTCGCGCTCGGACAGCTGGACCATCTTGGCAGCGACGACGCGCAGGCCAGCCTTCTCGAAGCGGGTGACGATCTCACCGACGACATTCTTGGATACGGCATCGGGCTTGATGATCGACAGGGTACGTTGAACAGACATGTGAACTCCGAATGTGGGAATAGAGCAAAAACGAAACCCGCGGATTATACGCGGGTCCCGGTGAAAAGCGTAGCGCGGTACGGGCGATGCGTCAGGCGGACTCTTCGATCCAGGCGGCCTGGATGGCCTCCAGCACCTTCTCGCCACCCCGCTGGGGATCGTCGTCGAACTCCGGCAGCTCCACGACCCAGTTGCGCAACTTGACGAAATTCACGTAGCGCGGATCCACGTCGGGATGGGTGTCGTTGAGTTCGATGGCGATATCCAGCACATCGGTCCATTTCAGTGCCATGACAGCTGTCCTCAGTGACCTTCGGAAACCTGGTTGATGGTGTAGCGGGGAATCTCCACCACCAGGTCTTCGCTGCCTACTACCGCCTGGCAGGACAGGCGCGAACGCATCTCCAGACCCCAGGCCTTGTCCAGCATGTCGTCTTCGAGTTCATCGGACGGCTCGAGGGAGTCGAAGCCTTCCTGAATGACCACGTGGCAGGTGGTGCAGGCACAGGACATCTCGCAGGCGTGCTCAATGTCGATGCCGTTGCGCATGGCCGCGGCGATGATGGTTTCGCCTTCGCTGGCTTCGAAGACCGCGCCCTCGGGGCAGTGCTCGGCGTGGGGCAGCAGGGTGATCTGCGGCATGATGGAACTACTCCTCGATATCGTTGAGACGACGACCCGCCAGGGCCGCCTTGACCGAGGCGTTCATCCGCCGGGCGGCGAAGGCATCGGTTACGTGAGAAAGACGCTTGGTCTGGTCTTCGAGCGCCTGGAGGTCGGTGGCGTCCAGCAGCTCGGCCAGCCGGCCGATTTCCAGGTCGATCACCTGACGCTCCTCGGCGTCCAGCAGGCGCTCGCCATCGGCGGCCAGCGCGGCGGTGACCGCCTCGATCAGCCGCCGGGCCTCGACCTGCTGCTCGCGCAGCGCGCGGGCCTGCATGTCGTCACCGGCATGGCGGAAGGAGTCCTGCAGCATGTTGGCGATCTCGCCATCGGTCAGGCCGTAGGACGGCTTGACCTGGACGCTGGCTTCCACGCCGCTGGACAGCTCGCGGGCGCTGACGCCGAGCAGGCCGTCGGCATCGACCTGGAAGGTGACGCGGATCTTGGCGGCCCCGGCGACCATGGGCGGAAAGCCACGCAGCTCGAAGCGCGCCAGGGAGCGGGCGTCCTTGACCAGTTCGCGCTCGCCCTGCAGCACATGCACCAGCATGGCGGTCTGGCCGTCGCGATAGGTGGTGAAGTCCTGGCCTCGCGCCACCGGGATGGTGGTGTTGCGCGGAATGATCTTTTCCATCAGGCCGCCCATGGTCTCGAGTCCCAGGGACAGCGGGATGACGTCCAGCAGCAGCAATTCCTCGCCGGCACGATTGCCGGCCAGGGAATCGGCCTGCAGCGCGGCACCGATGGCGACCACGCGATCCGGATCGATGTCGGTGAGCGGGGTGCAGTCGAACAGCTCGCCCACGGCTTCACGGACATAGGGCACGCGGGTCGAACCGCCGACCATGACCACGGCGGCGATGTCCGCCGGCTCCACTTCCGCATCGCGCAGGGCACGGCGGCAGGCCTTGAGGCTGCGCGCAACCAGCGGCGCGATCAGTTCCTGGAAGGTGCTGCGGTCCAGCACGCCCGACCAGTCGCCGTGACTGACCTCGACGCGCTCGGCGGCCGACAGGGCTTCCTTGGCGGCGCAGGCGCTCTGCAGCAGGCGTCGCTGGGTGCCCGGATCCAGATCGCTGGACAGCCCGGCCTGCTGGACGATCCAGCCGGCGATGGCGTGATCGAAGTCGTCGCCACCCAGGGCGCTGTCGCCACCGGTGGCCATGACCTCGAAGACGCCACGGGTCAGGCGCAGGATGGAGATGTCGAAGGTGCCGCCACCCAGGTCGTAGATGGCGACCACGCCCTCCTCGCCCCGGTCCAGGCCATAGGCCACGGCGGCCGCGGTAGGCTCGTTGAGCAGGCGCAGGACGTTCAGGCCGGCGAAGCGGGCGGCGTCCTTGGTGGCCTGGCGCTGGGCATCGTCGAAGTAGGCCGGCACGGTGATGACCGCGCCGACCAGTTCGCCACCCAGGGTGGCCTCGGCCCGCTCGCGCAGCACCCGCAGGATGTCGGCGGAGACCTCCACCGGACTCTTGCGCCCGGCAGCGGTATCGATGAAGGGCATTTCCGATTCACCGGCGACGAAGCGATAGGGCAACTGCTCGCCCAGCTGCTTGACGTCGGCGATGCCGCGCCCCATGAGGCGCTTGACGGAAAGGATGGTGTTGAAGGGATCCTGGGCGGCAGCGGCCTTGGCGCCCGCTCCCACTTCCACGCCAGCGGCGCCATAGCGCACGGCGGACGGCAGGATCACCTCGCCCTGCAGATCGGGCAGGGTCTCGGCCACGCCACTGCGGACGGCGGCCACGAGGGAATTGGTGGTGCCCAGATCGATACCCACCGCCAGCTTGCGCTGGTGCGGCTTGGGCGCCATTCCGGGTTCGGCTATCTGCAATAGAGCCATTGGCTAGTCGGCTTATGGTTGTCGGTGCCTGAGCGACACCTGTGATTAATCGTCCAGACGCTCTTCGAGCTGGCGGATTTCGCTGGCCAGCTTGTCGAGAAACTGCATGCGACGGACCAGGCGCTCGGCAGACTCGCGCTGGGCGGAATCCTGCCAGATCGCGGCGAAGGCCTGCTCGATGTCGCGCTGCGCATCCTTGAGGCGCTGGCGAAAGGCGGGAATGCCCGCGCTGTCGCCCGCGTCCTGCAGGTCTTCCAACTCCTCGCGCCACTGCAATTGCTGCATGAGGAAGTCGGTGTCCTGGATGGTCGCTTCGAGCGGCATCTCGTGCCCTTCGAGCTCCAGCAGATAGCGCGCGCGGCGCGACGGGGCGCGCAGCACGTGATAGGCCTCGTTGAGCTCGGCCGAGCGCTCCAGCGCCTGGCGCCGCTCACGCTCCGGCGCATCGGCGAACCGATCCGGATGGACCGTGCGGGCCAGATCGCGATAGCGCGCGGCCAGACCCGGCTGGTCGATCTCGAAGGCGGGCCTGATCTCGAACAGCGCGAAGTGACAGGGCTTACCCATGGCCGGCCTCAGATGTTGAAGCTTTCGCCGCAGCCACACTCGCCACGCACGTTGGGATTGTTGAACTTGAAGCCCTCGTTGAGGCCTTCACGCACGAAATCCAGCTCGGTGCCGTCCAGGTAGACCAGGCTCTTGGGGTCGATGATGACCTTGACGCCATGGCTTTCGAACACCTGGTCCTCGGCCGCGAATTCATCGACGAACTCGAGCACGTAGGCCAGTCCCGAGCAGCCCGTGGTACGAACGCCCAGGCGGATGCCCTCCCCCTTGCCGCGTCCGTCGAGGGAACGCTGCACGTGGCGGGCGGCGGACTCGGTCATGCTGATCGCCATGGTTCCTCCTTAGAGCAGGCCTTTCTTCTGCTTGTAGTCGCTGACCGCCGCCTTGATGGCGTCTTCGGCGAGTACCGAGCAGTGGATCTTCACCGGCGGCAGGGCCAGTTCTTCGGCGATCATGCTGTTCTTGATCGACGCCGCTTCCTCGATGCTCTTGCCCTTCATCCACTCGGTGGCCAGGGAGCTGGAAGCGATGGCGGAGCCACAGCCGTAGGTCTTGAACTTGGCATCTTCGATGATGCCCTGCTCGTTGACCTTGATCTGCAGGCGCATCACGTCGCCGCACGCGGGAGCGCCGACCATGCCGGTGCCGACATCCGGATCGGCCGCGTCGAACTTGCCGACGTTGCGCGGATTTTCGTAGTGGTCGATGACCTTTTCACTGTATGCCATGGTTCAATCCTCACTCATCAGGGGGTGGGTCAGTGGGCTTGCCACTCGACCTGACTCAGGTCTACGCCTTCTTTGAACATGTCCCACAGCGGAGACAATTCACGCAACTTGTTGACGGCTTCGGTGACCTTGCTCGCGGCATAGTCGACGTCTTCTTCGGTGGTGAAGCGACCGAAGGTGAAGCGGATGGAGCTGTGCGCCAGTTCGTCGTTGCGGCCCAGGGCGCGCAGGACATAGGACGGCTCCAGGGACGCCGAGGTACAGGCCGAACCGGACGAGACCGCCAGGTCCTTGAGCGCCATGATCAGCGACTCGCCTTCGACGTAGTTGAAGCTCAGATTCAGGTTGTGCGGCACCCGATGGATCAGGCTGCCGTTCAGGTAGACCTCTTCCAGGCCTTCGAACTGACGGTAGAAGCGATCGCTCAGGGCCTTGATGCGGGCATTTTCCTGGACCATCTCTTCCTTGGCGATACGGAAGGCTTCGCCCATGCCGACGATCTGGTGGGTCGCCAGGGTGCCCGAACGCATGCCACGCTCGTGACCGCCGCCATGGGTCTGGGCCTCGATACGCACGCGCGGCTTGCGGCGGACGTAGAGGGCGCCAATGCCCTTGGGACCGTAGGTCTTGTGCGCCGAGAAGGACATCATGTCGACCTTGAGCTTTTCCAGATCGATCTCGACCTTGCCGGTAGACTGGGCGGCGTCGACGTGGAAGAGCACGCCGCGGGAGCGGGTCAGCTCGCCGATGGCGGCGATGTCGTTGACGGTACCGATCTCGTTGTTGACGTGCATGATGGACACCAGGGTGGTGTCGTCACGCAGGGCCGCCTCGATCATCTCGGGGGTGATCAGGCCGTCTTCGCCCGGCTCGAGATAGGTGACCTCGAAGCCTTCGCGCTCGAGCTGGCGGGTGGTGTCCAACACCGCCTTGTGCTCGATCTTGGAGGTGATCAGGTGCTTGCCCTTGTTCTGATAGAAGTGCGCGGCGCCCTTGATGGCCAGGTTGTCGGACTCGGTGGCACCGGAGGTCCAGACGATCTCGCGCGGGTCGGCGTTGACCAGCTCGGCCACCTGACGACGGGCGTTTTCCACGGCTTCCTCGGCCTTCCAGCCGAACAGGTGGGAGCGCGATGCGGGGTTGCCAAAGTTGCCGTCCACCAGCAGGCACTCGCTCATCTTCTGAGCGACGCGCGGATCGACGGGCGTGGTGGCGGAATAGTCTAGGTAGATCGGCAATTTCATCGGTTACTCCTAATCAGACGGGCGTCTCTGCTCAGTCGATGGTGGACGCTTCGATTTTTTCGACCGCCAAGGGCGATTGCTTGCTGGCACAGGCCTTGGTGTCCTGACGCTTGGCAACCTGCTGGATCTCGTTGCGGGCGACCAGGTCGGCCAGGGTGATGCCACTGAGAAAGGTGTGGATCTGATCGCTCAGGTCGCACCAGAGGTGGTGGGTCAGGCAGGTGTCACCCTGGTGACAACCCCCACTGCCCTGGCAGCGGGTGGCATCCACGGATTCGTTGACGGCGTCGATCACCTGGGCCACATGGATACCGCCCATGTCGCGCGCCAGCTGATAGCCGCCACCCGGACCGCGCACGCTGTTGACCAGCGAGCCGCGGCGCAGCCGGGCAAACAGCTGCTCCAGATAGGACAGCGAAATGCCCTGCCGCTCGGAAATGTCGGCCAGCGAAACCGGGCCCCGCTGGGCGTGCAGCGCCAGGTCGAGCATGGCGGTTACGGCATAGCGGCCTTTGGTGGTCAGTCTCATGACGAACTCGAGCGGGTTGCATCGGATGCCTCGATTATCGGATTCCCGACAAAAAAGGTCAACTTTAAAACCGACCAAATCACTCAGGCATTATCTATCGGGGGGATAGTCCGCGGATGGGATTCGCCACGGGCGGCCTTCTGGGTTTCGGTTAGGATGCCGCGCAGGATGTTCATCTCCAGCTTGCTGATGCCGGCCCGGCCATAGAGGCGGCGCAGACGACTCATCAGGTGGCGCGGCTTGGCCGGGTCGAGGAAGCCGATCTCCACCAGGGTCTCTTCCAGGTGCTGGTAGTAGAGTTCCAGCTCTTCCACCGTCACCGGCTGGGTGTTGAGCATGGCGGTGGCTTCGACCTTGTTCATCTTGGTCGGCTGGTTCTGCGCCGCGAGCCAGGCCATGCGCACCTCGTACACCAGCACCTGGACCGCCGCGGCGAGGTTGAGCGAGCCGAACGCCGGATCCGAGGGGATGTGCACGTGGTAGTGGCAGCGCTGCAACTCCTCGTTGGTCAGGCCGGCGTATTCGCGACCGAATACCAGGGCCACCTCGCCGCCCTGCTCCACCTGGGCCAGGGAGGTGGTGGCGCATTCGCGCGGATCGAGCAGCGGCCAGGGGATACGGCGATCGCGGGCACTGGTGCCCAGCACCAGGCTGCAGCCGGTCAGGGCTTCTTCCAGGGTGTCGACGACGATGGCGGCCTCGAGCACGTCGTTGGCCCCGGAGGCACGGGCATTGGCCTCGCCGCTGGGAAAGTCCTCGGGATCGACCAGATAGAGGCGCGACAGGCCCATGTTCTTCATTGCCCGGGCGGCACCGCCGATATTGCCGGGATGGCTGGTATTGACCAGAACGACGCGGATGTTGTTCAGCACATGGCTATCCTCGAGCGGACGCGGGAAATCGGCGCCGTATACTACGCCCACACGCGCCCGCTTGCCACGAATACCCCTTCCAGCGCCGCGAAGTCTGCTATCATTGCCGGCTTTCCTTATACAACCCAGGTGATTTATCCATGCAGCCCATGCTGAACATCGCACTGCGCGCGGCCCGCAGCGCCGGTGAACTGATCTTCCGTTCGATTGAGCGCCTGGACGTGATCGCCGTCGATGAAAAAGGCGCCAACGACTTCGTCTCCGAAGTCGACCGGGCCGCCGAGCAGACCATCCTCGCCACCCTGCGCAAGGCCTACCCCACCCACGGTTTCCACGGTGAGGAATCCGGCTACCTGGCGGGCGAAGGCGAAGGCGCCGACTACGTCTGGATCGTCGACCCGCTGGACGGCACCACCAACTTCATCCGTGGCGTCCCGCACTTCTCGGTCAGCATCGCCTGCAAGTACAAGGGCCGCCTGGAACACGCCGTGGTCCTGGATCCGGTGCGCCAGGAAGAATTCACCGCCAGCCGTGGCCGCGGTGCCGCCCTGAACGGCCGGCGCATCCGCGTCACCAATCGGCGCAGCCTGGAAGGCGCCCTGCTGGGCACTGGCTTCCCCTTCCGCGCCAATGACGTTGATCACCTGGACAACTACCTGGGCATGTTCCGCAGCCTGATCGGCCAGACCGCCGGCATCCGCCGCGCCGGTTCCGCCGCGCTGGACCTGGCCTATGTCGCCTCCGGTCGCTTCGACGCCTTCTGGGAAATGGGCCTGTCGGAGTGGGACATGGCCGCAGGCGCCCTGCTGGTGCAGGAAGCCGGTGGCCTGATCGGTGACTTCAATGGTGGCCACGACTTCCTCGAGAAGGGCCACATCGTCGCCGGCAACCCCAAGTGCTTCCGCGGCCTGCTGACGCAGATCCAGCCGCACCTGCCGGCTTCGCTCAAGCGCTGAGTCCGCCTGGCTTACGAAAAAGCCCCTATCGGCCATGCCGACAGGGGCTTTTTCTTGCCTGCCGCGGAGAGACTCCGCGGCAGGCCGGCCGGGTTCACTTGACCACTTTCAGACTCGGCCGCGCCGGTGCCGGCTTGGGCGCCTCGGGCTTGCTGCCGCCGTTGTCGGGACCCTGGTCATCCGGCGGGGTGGGCTCGCTGTCGAAGACCATGCCCTGGCCGTTCTCGCGGGCATAAATGGCCAGGATGGCGCCGATCGGAACATAGAGGTTGTAGGCCACGCCACCGAAGCGACCGTTGAAGCTCACGGCTTCGTTGTCCATGTGCAGGTCACGCACGGCACTGGGCGAGGCGTTCAGCACGATCTGGCCGTCGTTGGCATAGCCCGGCGGCACGCGCACCTCGGCGTAGTCGGCATTGACCAGCAGGTGCGGTGTGCAGTCGTTGTCCACGATCCACTCGTAGAGCGCGCGGACCAGGTAGGGGCGACTGGAATTCATGGGGTTCTCCTCTAGCGCATCTCACGCTCGGTGACCGAAAGGCTGGATCGGAAACTGTCGCGCGCGAACATGCGATCCATGTAGTCCTGCAGCGGCTTGGCGGCCCGGGGCAATTCGATGCCCAGGCGCGGCAGTCGCCACAGGAGGGGGAGCAGGCAACAGTCCACCAGGGAAAAGTCGTCGCTCAGGAAAAAGGGTTTTTCCGCGAAGATCGGCGCCACGCCGGTCAGGCTCTCGCGCAATTCCTTGCGCGCGGCGGCGAGGTCGGCGCCCGGCGCCGCCTGCAGGATGGCGTCCGCCAGGGTGCACCAGTCGCGCCCGATGCGGTGCATCAGCAGCCGCGACTGGCCGCGGGTGACCGGATAGGCCGGCAACAGGGGTGGATGCGGATAGCGTTCCTCGAGGTACTCCATGAGCACCTCGGTGCCATAGAGCACCAGGTCGCGATCCATCAGCGTCGGCACGGTGCCATAGGGATTGTGCTCGGCCAGCTGCCGCGGACATTCGCCACGGCGCACGGCGATCAGCTCGCACTCGACGTTCTTTTCCGCCAGGATCAGACGGATCCGGTGGCTGTAGTGATCCTCGGGATCATGGAAACAGGTCAGGCGGGTTATGGCGCCCATGGGTCCCTCCCCCGTTGGGGGCGAAGCTGCAAAGGCGGGATTATCTCGCACCTTGCCGCCCGAGACCTAGCCTCATCGCTCACTGTCGGGCAATCGCCGCCAGAATTCGCGTTTGAGCCAGAAGGCCAGGACGGCGAACAGCACCAGATAACCCAGCACCCAGGGCGCGAGGCGCCAGGCCAGGCTGCGCTCGGGCGCGGCCGAATAGCCGAGGTAGGCGACCAGATCGTCGACGGTGCGCGCGAATTGCTCGGGCGTCTGGGCACCGCTGCCGGGTTCCAGACGCAGCACGCAGCGCCCTGCGTCGCAGTCGCGCACCTGGCGGCCGCGCAGGGCGGCCAGGACGTCGGGCATGCGAGTGCCGGGCGCCCTGAGGTTGTCGACCCCGAGCGGCCGCCCGGGTGCCACATAGAATTCCTGCAGGAAGGCGCGCAACCAGGCCTCGCCACGCACCGCGGCGATCAGGGTGAGATCCGGCGGCACGCTGCCAAAGGCTCGCCGGGCATCCTCGGGCTTGAGCAGGCCGAGCATGGGCGCGCTGGCGGTGCGTCCGGGCGCCCAGCTGGCAAGGTCCAGGTGGAGATCGGCGGCGACCCGGTCGAAGCGCTGGTACTCCTGGCCATGGCAGGCCAGGCAATAGCGGCCGAAGCTGATGGCTCCCGCCCGGGGATCGCCTTCGGTGCCGACGGCCAGACCGCTGCACAGCAAAAGCAGGCCCAGCAACAGGACGCGACTCATGACCGGGACTCCGCTGGCGCACGCGGACGACCCAGCCGGCTATACCAGGGCATGCCCAGCAGGCCGATGAAATAGACACCCGCGGCCAGGCGCGCCAGCAACAGGCGCCCATCGGTCAGCGCGACCACGCCCAGAATTCCCAGAGCGACAAAGGCCAGGCAGGCCAGGTACAGCCCCAGTCGCGCCGGCCAGGCCTTGTGGCGGACCGAGCGGACCGCGCTGCGATCCAGCCAGGGCAGCACGAACAGCAGGGCGATGGCCAGGGCCGCCAGGCCGAGGCCGCCGGCCTTGCTCGGCACCGCCCGCAGCAGCGCATAGAAGGGCGCCAGGTACCAGGGCGGGGCGATGTGCGCGGGGGTCACCAGCGGATCGGCCGGCTGCTGGTTGGCCGGTTCCAGCACCAGCCCGCCCAGGTCCGGCGCCAGTAGCACCACGGCGAGAAACACCAGCAGGAAGACCGCCAGGCCACAGAGGTCCTTGAGCGTCAGATAGGGGTGAAAAGGCACCCCGGCGACGCCGCTGACCTCGCGCTCATCGCCCTCGGGATTGTTCGAGCCGGTCTGGCGCAGGGCGACGACGTGCAGGCTCACCAGCGTGAGGATCAGCAGCGGCAGCCCGACCACATGCAGGGCCTGGAAGCGTCGCAGGGTGGCATCGGACGGCACCACCCCACCGCGCAGCAGATCGGCCAGGGTCGGGCCCACCAGGGGCAGCGCCTCGATCGCGCTCAGGGATACCTGGGCGCCCCAGTAGGAGAGCTGGCCCCAGGGCAGCAGATAGCCGAAAAAGGCCTGGGCCAGCAGGAGCAGGTAGAGCAGCACGCCAAAGCTCCAGACCAGCTCGCGCGGCGCCCGATAGGAGCCATAGAGCAGGCCGCGCAGCATGTGCAGGTAGAGGCAGACGAACAGCGCCGAGGCGCCCACCGCGTGCAGGTAGCGGATCAGCCAGCCGAAGGGCACCTCGCGCATGAACAGCTGCACCGAGGCGAAGGCGCCCTTCACGGTGGGTTCATAGCCGAACAGCAGCCAGAGTCCGGTCAGCACCTGCAGCGCCAGGATGAAGATCAGCAGCGAGCCGAACAGGTAGAAGACGTTGAGATTGCGCGGCACCCGGTAGTCACTGAAGTGCCGGCGCCAGAAGGCGCGTAGCGGCAGGCGTCGCTCGAGCCAGTCGTGCTCACCTTCCTTCACGTTATCCCCTCCCCGTCACTGCCGATGACCACCAGGTTCTCGCCTTTGAAGTGATAGGGAGGCACGGCCAGATTCAGTGGCGCTGGCTGGTCGCGATAGACCCGGCCAGCCAGATCGAACCGGGAGCCATGGCAGGGACAGAGATAGCCTTGGTTCGTGGTTGCGGTGTCCAGCGAGGGAATACAGCCCAGGTGGGTGCAGATAGCGGTGACCACGAAGATGTCCGGCCGCCGCGATCTCAGGCGCGGATCGACGTAGGGCGGCTGAAGGGATTCCTTGGAAAGCGGATCGGCGAGCCCGGCCTCGTCGGTCAGCAGTTGCGCCTGGTCCGCGGCGCTGCGCCGCAGGACGCAGACCGGCTGGCCGCGCCATTGCACCGTGAGTTGCTCGCCTTCGCGCAGGGCCTGGAGATCCACCTCGACCGGCGCCGCCGCGACCTCCGCCGAACGACTGGGCCGCAGGGCGCAGACGAAGGGCACGCTACCCGCCACCAGTCCCAGGCCGCCGACGGCGGAGGTGGTGGCGATCAGCAGGCGGCGGCGTTGGGCATCGGGGGCATCGTCGGTCACGTCAGGCTTCCCGGCTCCATCTCCAGTGTCACGCCGAAGCGCTCGCGCACCGAGGCGCGGATGCGCTCGGCCAGGGCCAGGACGTCGCGACTGCGGGCGCCACCAAAGTTGACCAGCACCAGCGCCTGGGCGGCATGCACCCCCACGGCGCCATCGCGATGACCGCGCCAGCCGGCCTGGTCGATCAGCCAGCCGGCGGCCAGCTTGACGCTGCCATCGGCCTGCGGATAGGTCGGCAGCCTCGGATGGCGCTCATGCAGCGCTTTGGCTTCGGCGGCGGTCACCACCGGATTCTTGAAGAAGCTGCCGGCATTGCCCAGCACCGCCGGGTCGGGCAGTTTGCTCCGGCGAATGCTGCAGATGGCCGCGCTGACGGCTTCGGGCGTTGGCTGCGTGACGCCCGCCTCGGTCAGGGCCTGGCGTACCGGACCATAGTCCAGCACCAGCTGCGGCTGACGACTGAGGTGGAAACGCACCCGCAGCACGATCCAGCGCCCGGCCTCGGCCTTGAAGCGACTCTCGCGGTAGGCGAAGGCGCAAGCGGCCGGGCTGAGGTCGTGGATCTCACCGCTGTGGCGATCGAGCGCCGTGACGCCGGCGCATCTGTCCTTCAATTCGACGCCATAGGCGCCGATGTTCTGGATCGGCGAGGCGCCCACGGTGCCCGGGATCAGGCTGAGATTTTCCAGGCCGTACCAGCCGTTGGCCAGGGTGGCCATGACGAAGGGGTGCCAGGGCTCGCCGGCTTCGGCTTCCACCAGCAGGGCCTCACCCTCCTCCGCCAGCAGGCGGATGCCGCGCGAGGTCAGCCGCACTACCAGGCCCTCGACCCGCTCGGGCAGGACCAAGTTGCTGCCACCGCCCAGCACCCGCAGGGGCACGCCCAGCTGCCGGGCCAGCACCAGGGCCTCGCGGACCTCGACGTCACTGGCGGCTTCCAGATAGCGGTCGGCTTGCGCCACCAGGCCGAAGGTATTGAGCCCCTGCAGCGGGACCTGCTGTTGCAGCTCAGCGACCATGACGGGCAGCCACCTCGGCGACCAGGCCATCGCAGGCGCTTTCCAGCAGGTCGAGGACCCGCTCGAAGCCGGCTGCACCGCCGTAATAGGGATCGGGCACCTCGTCCACCGCCAGGCCCTGGCGCGCCAGGAAGAGTTCGGGCACCGCGCCCTCGCCCGGACGCAGCTGCTCCAGCCAGGCGAGGTTGTCCTGGTCCATGGCCAGGATCAGGTCGAAGCGCTGGAAATCGTCCTCCGCGACCTGGCGCGCGCGCAGGTCGCCGATGTCATAGCCGCGACCGGCCGCGGCCTGGATGGCACGGGAATCCGGCGCCTTGCCGACATGCCAGTCGCCGGTGCCGGCCGAGTCCAGCTCCACCGCCCCGGCCAGGCCGGCGGCGTCCAGCTTGGCCCGGAGGATGCCTTCGGCGGTGGGCGAGCGGCAGATGTTGCCCATGCAGACGAACAGGATGCGCAGGGTCATCTAGGCTCCCAGCAGGCGTCTGACGCGCTCGAGGTCTTCCAGGGTATCCACGCCGGCCTGGGGCGCTTCCAGGGCGTCGGCGACATGGATGCGCACGCCGTGCCAGAGGGCGCGCAGTTGCTCCAGGGCTTCGGTCTCTTCCAGGGCGCAGGGACCCCAGCTGACGAAATCAGCGAGGAAGCCGGCACGATAGGCATAGATGCCGATGTGGCGCCGATAGGGAAAGCCCTGGGGCAGCTGCGCGCGATCAGCGGCAAAGGCATTGCGCGCCCAGGGCAGCGGCGCCCGGCTGAAGGTCAGCGCCAGGCCGTTCACATCGGTGCTCACCTTGACCACATTGGGATTGAACAGGCTGTCGACGTCACTGATCGGCTCGGCCAGGGTGGCCACCCCGGCTTCGGGATGGGCGGCGAGATTGCCCGCCACCTGATCGATCACCGCCGGTGGAATCAGCGGCTCGTCGCCCTGGACGTTGACCACCATGGCGTCATCGGCGAGGCCGAGCAATTCGGCCACCTCGGCCAGGCGATCGGTGCCCGAGGCATGGTCGGCGCGGGTCAGCAGGACCCGGGCGCCAAAGCCTTCGCAGGCGCGCAGGATGTCGTCGTGATCGGTCGCCACCACCACCTGCTCGGCGCCGCTGCGGCGCGCCTGCTCCCAGACGTGCTGGATCATCGGCTTGCCGGCGATGTCGAGCAGCGGCTTGTTGGGCAGCCGGGTGCTGGCCAGTCGCGCCGGGATGACGACGGTGAAGGCGGTGCTCATTTGTCCAGACGCTCATCCGTGGTGATGATGCGCGCCTCGCTTTCCAGCATCACCGGGATGCCGTCGCGAATCGGAAAGGCCAGGCCGGCGGCCTTGCTGATGAGCTCGGTCTTGTCGTCGCTCAGGATCAGCGGGCTCTTGGTCAGGGGGCAGGCGAGGATGTCCAGCAGCTTGAGATCCATGGGCGAAGATTCCGTCAGTGAGAGTGTTCGGGCAGGAGTCGGTCGAGACGCCCATCCAGCCAGGCGACGAAGGCGGCCGAGGGCTGGGCGTCCACCGCCAGGTACCACCAGTCGGCGGCGGCGAAGGAGCGGCACTTGACCGCGTCCTTCTCGGTCATCACCAGCGGCAGCGCCGGCGTGAAGGCCAGCTCCGCGGCGCTGTAGGTGGCGTGATCGGCGAAGGCATGGGGCAACGGCTGCCAGTGTAGTCCTTCGAGGGTAGCGAAGAAACGGCCGGGGTTGCCGATGCCGGCCAGGGCGTGCAGGCGCTGGCCCGGGGGAAAGAAATCCAGCGGTCGCGGCTCGCCGCTGCGCAGATTGACCAGGGCGCTGGGCTGCAGGGTCAGGCCGAAGCCGTCAGCAGGATCGACCGCGGCGCCGTTGTGGATCACGGCGTCCACCTCGGCCAGGCGCTCCAGGGGTTCGCGCAGGGGGCCGGCCGGCAGGCAGCGGCCATTGCCGAAGCCGCGCGCCGCATCGACCATCACCAGCTCCAGGTCACGGGCCAGGCGATAGTGCTGCAGGCCGTCGTCGCTGAGGATGACATCGAGCCGCTCCTCGGCGAGCAGGCGCTCGACGGCGCGACCACGATCGGGATCCGTGACCAGGGCGACCCCGGTACGCTGCACGATCAGCAGCGGCTCGTCGCCGGCGACGGCGGCGGTGTCGGTCGCCCGTACCCGCCAGGGCAGACTCGGCGGCGTCGCGCCATAGCCACGGCTGACCACCCCGACCCTCAGTCCACGCGCACGCAGGTGGCCGATCAGCCAGAGGATCATGGGCGTCTTGCCGGTACCGCCCACGGTGAGATTGCCCACCACGATGACCGGCACCGGAGCGCGATGGATGCTGCCCTGCCCCGTCAGGAAACGCTGGCGCTTGCGCCGGGCGACCTGGCGATAGAGGGCTTCGAGCGGCGCCAGCAGACCCAGGGCCGGATGCCCCTGGTACCAGGCGCGGACCAGGCGCTCGCCCAGGCTCACGGCCGTTTCGCCTGGGCCTCGAGGGTGGTGATGCGCAGCTGGCTGAAGCCCAGCTTGCCGGCGGCGTCCATGGCCATGACCACCGCCTGGTGGGTGGCGCGGCCATCGGCGGTGATCACCAGCGGCAGGCTGTTGTCACCGCCGGATTCCCGCTGCAGCGCGGTGGTCAGGCCGGTCAGGTCGTTGCGCGCCAGGGTCTGGCCGTTCAATGCCATCTGGCCTTCGGCGGTGATGCTGATTTCCAGGATCTTGCCCTGGTTGGCGGCCGCCGCGGCGCTGTCGGCCTCGGGCAGTTCGATCTTCAGCTGGCTGGGCTTGCTGAAGGTCGCGGTCACCACGAAGAACAGCAGCAGGACGAAGATGACGTCGATGAAGGAGGCCAGGTTGATATAGACCTCTTCGCGAGCGGCGCCCCCGGCGCGACGACGGAATTTCACGCCGGGGCTCCTTCGCGGACGTCCACCTCGCGATCGCCGTGAAGAATGTCCACCAGCTTGACCGCCTCCTGCTCCATGCCCACCACCAGCTCATCGACCCGGCGCAGCAGATAGCGATGGAAGAACACCGCAGGAATCGCCACCAGCAGGCCGGTGGCGGTGGTGACCAGGGCCTTGGAGATGCCGCCGGCGAGGATGGGCGCATTGGCCATGCCGTCGTTCATGAAGGCGCTGAAGATGTCGATCATGCCGAACACCGTGCCGAGCAGGCCCATCAGGGGCGCCAGGGCGGCGATGCTGCCGAGGGTGTTGAGATAGCGCTCGAGGTCGTGCACCACGCGGCTGCCGGCTTCCTC
Source organism: Pseudomonas sp. AS2.8 (assembly GCF_014190935.1). Lineage (NCBI taxonomy): Bacteria > Pseudomonadati > Pseudomonadota > Gammaproteobacteria > Pseudomonadales > Pseudomonadaceae > Pseudomonas > Pseudomonas sp. AS2.8. The sequence continues at coordinate 82,596 of NZ_JACHVV010000001.1, read as the reverse complement.
GATGGCTTCCTTCATGATGTCGCGGCCATGACGGGAGTTGGTCAGGCCCGCGGCGAGGATGTCGCCCAGGGGCGACCCGGCGCGCAATCCGCGCAGCCGCTCGGCATTGAGCTGCTTGTCCTGGATCCAGCGCCAGACCTGCGCGAGCAGCGTTGGCGGTGCGACCCGGCTGCGCCTCAGGGTCCACAGCCGCTCGGCGATGATGGCCGTGGCCAGGATGGAACTGAGGATGATCGGCAGCATCATCCAGCCGCCAGCTTTGACCATTTCGAACACGAGACCGTTACCCCTGCCGCAAAATGCGGCCACTCTAGCACGAACGCCGGAGAGCCTGTTCAAGGGCTCGCGAGCTGGAGAAGGCGAAAGACCTGAGGAAGCGGATCGGACCCGCGCACGGGTTTACGAAGGGTAAATGAGCATTGCGACGGGGCCGCCTAGGTGGGGCTGGCGAACCAGGGTCTTTTCAACGCGGTTTGGCCGACGCGCAGCAGCCTTTGAATAGGCTATCAGGGTGTCGGCGGTGGGATCCGCCACCAATGCCGCACCTGGCGCTGCCCGTGCGGTACCTCCCAGCGCCCGAGGGTCCAGCTCAGGGCGCCCAGCTCGGCGGTGTCGTAGGGCAGCACGCCGCGCTCGCGATAGCGCGCCAGTACCTGGGGATGGGGATGGCCGTAGCGGTTGTTCAGCCCCCGGGAAATCAGTGCGCCGCGCGGCTGGACGGCGTCGATGAAGGCGGCGCTGGAACCACTGCGACTGCCATGGTGCGGAGCGACCAGCCACTCCGCCGCCAGCGGCACCCCGCTGGCCACCAGTTCCGCTTCACGGCGGGCATCGATATCGCCGGTCAGCAGCAGGCGCTCGCCCCTCGCCGCGACGCTGAGCACGCAGGAGGACGCATTGGAATCCGCCGCGGGGTGCCACCAGGTGGTGAAGACGACCTCGTTCCAGCGCCACTCGGCTCCATCCGTGCAGTCCCGGGCATGCAATTCCGGCGTGAGCCGACCCGCCTCGCCACTGAGCACCTGACCCGGAGGCAGTCCCCTGGCCACGGCCGGCGCACCGCCGGCGTGGTCGGCATCGGCATGACTGAGCAGCATGACATCCAGGGCGCCGATGCCGACGGCCTTCAGGTTGGGCAGGACGACCCGGGCGCCGGCGTCGTAGCTGCCCTGGCGCGGACCGGCATCGTAGAGCAGCGCATGGTCACGGGTACGCACCAGCACGGATAGGCCCTGCCCCACGTCCAGCACGGTGATCCGCGCCAGCCCCGCCGCGGGTACCGGCGGTGGGGGAAACAGCCCCGGCAGCATCAGCAGCGCGCCAAAGCCGCGCAGCGGCACACCCGCGGGCAGCAGCGCCAGCAGCGCTCCCAGCCCCGCCAGCCACAGCGCCCAGGCGGGCGCGAGGACCGGCTGCCAGGCCGCAGCCAGGTGCGCCAGCCCGCCCAGCAGCCAGAGCAGTCCCTGCAGCAAGCCACCCGCCAGCAGCAAGGCCGGAGTCCCCAGCGGCGACCAGAGCAGGGACAGCAGGGTCCCCGCCAGCGCCAGCGGCACGATGGCCAGGTCCATCAGCGGCACGGCCAGGGCATTGGCCAGCGGGCCGCTCGGACTCAGCGGCAGGCCCAGCGCCAGGAGCAGCGGCGCCAGTCCCACCGCCATGCACCACTGGGCGCGCCCGAGGGTGAGCCACCAGGGCAGTCGGCCCAGGCGGCCGGCAAAGCTCCACAGCAGCAACAGCACGGCGCCAAAGGACAGCCAGAACCCGGGCAGCAGACTGACCAGGGGATTGGCGGCCAAGACCAGTGCCAGGGCCAGCAGGACGGCGTCCGCCAGCCGTACCTGCTGGCGCCCGAGTTGCCAGAGCAGGCCCAGGGTGACCATGACGCAGGCCCGCTGCACCGGCACCTCGAAGCCGGCCAGCAGTCCGTAGCCCAGCGCGGTGGCGATGGTCAGCACCGCCGCGGACAGGCGCCAGGGCAGTTGGCGCGGCCAGAGGCCCCGGCGCGCCAGGAGGACCACCCCGGCATAGACGCCCAGGGCGATCAGCCCGATATGCTGCCCGGAGATGACCATCAGGTGCACGGTGCCGGTGTCCTGGAACAGCTGCCACTGGGCATCGGTGATGCCCGAGCCGTCGCCCACCACCAGGGCGGCGAGCAGGCCGCCCTGCCCCGCCGGATCCCGCGTCTGCAGGTATTGCCGGATGCCGTCGCGCCAGGTCGCCAGGCCACTGGCGGCGGCCAGGCGCTGGCCATCCTCGACGCTGCCGGTGGCGCCTATGCCCTGGGCCAGCAGCCAGGCTTCGCGATCCTGCCCGAGGGGGTTGACCAGACCCGCGGGGCCGCGCAGCTCCGCGGCCAGGCGCCAGCGTTCGCCGGCCAGTGGGCGCGGCCCTCCGTGCCAGCTCAGGCGGATCCGCGCCGGCAGCTGCAGCGCGCGGCGGCTGGTTGCCCCGGCGAGCACGAAACCCACCGAGTCGGCGTCCAGCGTGGGCAGCCCGCTGATCTCGCCGTCGATCCACAGCACCCGCTGCTCCAGCGTCGGATCCAGGCGATCGTCCAGCGCCCAGTGACCATTGAGCAGCGCCCAGGCCAGGCCCAGCCCGAAGGCCCCGAGAACCAGGAAGCGGGTGAACAGCAACACCAGGGCGACCGCCGCGAGGGCCGCCAGCAGGGATAGCGACGGCAGTGTGGCGAAGGCGCGCAGGAGCAGCACGCCCAGGGCGAAGGACAGCAGCGCGGCGCGCATCAGGACTCCATCCGTGGAGAGCCGAAAGGGCTTCAGAAGCGCGGATTAGAGCAGTTTGGACGCCGCAGGGCCAGGGGCATGGCGCCACCTGGCCCGGCAGGAGATCAGTCGTAGCGCAGGGCTTCGGCCGGAGAGGTGCGCGAGGCGCGCCAGGCGGGATAGAGGGTCGCCAGGAAACTCATGCTCAGGGCGGCCACGGCGATCAGCACCACGTCTTCCAGCTCCAGCCGCGACGGCAGGTTGCTGATGAAGTACATGTCGCCGCCAAACAGCTTGTGGCCGACCAGGCGTTCCAGGGCGGCGATCCAGCTGCTGACGTTGAGCGCCGCGATGACGCCCAGCACGCCGCCGATCAGGGTACCGACCAGGCCGATCACCGTGCCCTGCACCATGAACACCGCCATGATCTGCCCGGGCGTGGCGCCCAGGGTGCGCAGGATGGCGATGTCGGCCTTCTTGTCGGCCACCACCATGATCAGGGTGGCGATGATGTTGAAGGCGGCCACGGCGACGATCAGCAGCAGCAGCAGGCCGATCATGGTCTTTTCCATCTGCATCGCCTGGAACAGGCTGCCCTGGGAGATCGTCCAGTCGCGCGCCTGGTAGCCGTCGCCGAGGGCCTTGGCCACCTCGCGGGAGATGCGCGGCGCCTGGAACAGATCGTCCAGCGCCAGGCGGATGCTTTCCACCTGGCCCGGCTGCCAGCCCTTGAGCGGGGCGGCATCGGCGACGTTGATCAGCGCCAGGGAGGCATCCAGTTCGGCGCCAACCTTGAAGGTGCCGACCACGGTGAAGCGCCGCAGCCGCGGGGTGATGCTGCCGGTGGCGCCCACCTCGGGGATGATCACCGTGACCTGGCTGCCCAGCTCCAGCTGAAAACGCCGCGCGGCGATCTCGCCCAGCACGATGCCGAATTCGCCGGGCTTGAGGGCGTCGAGACTGCCCTGGGTCATGCGCTCGCCGACGATGGACACGCGCTTTTCCTGGGCCGGATCGATGCCGTCCACCAGCAGCGGCTGCATGCGGCCCCGTACCGAGAGCATGCCCTGCAACTGGGTATAGGGCACCGCCGCCAGCACATGGGGCTGCTGCTCGGCCTTGGCCGCCAGCGGGCGCCAGTCGTCCAGCGGCTGGGCCGCGCTGATGAAGGCATGGGGCACCATGCCGAGGATGCGGCCGCGCATTTCTTCCTGGAAGCCGTTCATTACCGACAGCACCAGGATCATGGCCAAGACGCCCAGCGCGAGGCCGAACATGGAGACCAGCGAGAAGAAGGAGATGAACGACTTGCGCCGCTTGGCGCGGGTGTATCTCAGGCCGATGAACAGCGAAAGCGGTCTGAACATGGCGACCTCAGACCTGCCGGGCCGGCGTGGCGTCGACCAGATGGCCTTCGTCCAGGCGCAGCATCCGGTCCATCTGGCCAGCCAGCACCTGGTCGTGTGTCACCACCAGGAAGGCGGTGCGCAGCGAGGTGGACAGCTCCAGCATCAGGTCCTGGATGCCATGGGCAGTGTGCTGGTCGAGGTTGCCGGTGGGTTCGTCGAGCAGCACCAGCTTGGGCTGGTTGACCAGCGCCCGGGCGATGGCCACGCGCTGGCGCTCGCCGCCGGACAGCTCGGCCGGCTTGTGGCCCAGGCGATGACCGAGACCGACCCGCTCCAGCAGCTTGGCGGCGCGCTCGCGGGCTTCGCCAATGGACGCCTTGCCGATCAGCAGGGGCATGCAGACGTTTTCCAGGGCGCTGAATTCGGGCAGCAGGTGGTGGAACTGGTAGACGAAGCCCATGGCGCGATTGCGCAAGAGGCCACGGGCCTTCTCGTTGAGCGCCGACAGCTCTTCGCCGTCGAGCCAGACACTGCCGCTGCTGGGGGTATCCAGGCCGCCGAGCAGGTTCAGCAGCGTGGTCTTGCCCGACCCCGAACTGCCGACGATGGACACCCGCTCGCCCGGTTGCAGGGTCAGCTGGACGTTGCTCAGCACCTCGACGGTCTGGGGGCCTTCCTCGTAGCGCTTGCCCAGGTCCTGGCAACGCAAAACGGCTCGATCATTCATAACGCAGGGCCTCGGCGGGTTGGGTACGGGCGGCGCTCCAGGAGGGATAGAGCGTGGCCAGGAAGCTCAGGGCGAAGGACGCGCCGCAGACCAGCAGGACGTCGTGCAGCTGCAGCTGCGCCGGCAGGTAGTCGATGAAGTACACCTCGGCGTTGAGGAACTGGTGCCCGGTGACCCGTTGCACCCAGGCCAGCGCGGCACTGACGTTGAGCGCGGCGAGCACGCCCAGCAGGCAGCCGATGGCGGTGCCGATGACGCCGATGAAGGTCCCCTGGACCATGAACACCGCCATGATCTGCCGGGGCGTGGCGCCCAGGGTGCGCAGGATGGCGATGTCGGATTTCTTGTCGGTCACCACCATCACCAGGGTGGAGACGATGTTGAAGGCGGCCACGGCGACGATCAGCAGCAGCAACAGGCCGATCATGGTCTTTTCCATGCCGATGGCCTGGTAGAGATTGCCGTGGGTGCGGGTCCAGTCGCGGGCGTACCAGTCGTTGCCCGGCAGCTGGCGAGCGATGTTCCAGGACACGTCGGGCGCCTGGAACAGGTCGTGCAACTTGAGGCGCACGCCCTGCACCGCGTTCGCCGGCCAGCGCTGCAGCCGCGCGGCATCCTCGATGTCGATCAGGCCCACCGAGCCGTCCAGCTCGCCGGCGCCGACGCTGAAGATGCCCACCACGGTGAATCTCTTCATGCGCGGAAACATGCCGGCGGGAGTCACGGCCACTTCCGGGGCGATGTAGGTGAGCTTGTCGCCAACCTTCACGCCCAGTTTCTCGGCGGCCAGGGAGCCGATGATGATGCCGAATTCGCCCGGTTTGAGGTCGTCGAGCCGGCCCTCGCGCATGAAGCTGGAGATGATCGAGACCTTGGGCTCCTCGGCCGGATCGATGGCGTTGAGCAATACCGTCTGCACCGCCTTGTCGTGGGCCAGCATGCCCTGCAACTGGGTGAAGGGCGCCACCGCGGCCACCTGGCTGTTCTGCAGCGCCAACTCGCGCACGCTGCGCCAGTCGGGCACCGGCTGGTAGGACTCCACCGTCGCATGGGGAATCATGCCGAGGACCCGATCGCGCATCTCGCGATCGAAGCCGTTCATGACCGACAGCACCACGATCATGACGACCACGCCGAGGGCCAGGCCGATCATGGAGGTGAGCGAGATGAAGGAGACGAAATGGTTGCGGCGCTTGGCGCGGACGTAACGCAGGCCAAGGTAGATCGGCAGGGGTCTGAACATAGGCTCGCTTGCACGGCGGAAAGACGTAGGCGCCCTGCGGGTTGGACGGCGACACCGTGCCGGCTCGCCGGCTACACTCGGGGCCATCACCCACGGAGCGGCCCGACATGACCACCCCAGACGCGCGTGAACGGCGGGAATACTATCGCATCACCGACCGCATCGCACTGCAAATCAGCCCTGCCGACGGGGTCCCCGGCGAGACCGCGCCCTTGTTCGCACTCCTGAGCGAACTGCACCAGCTGGAATTCGAATCCCGCCACCTGCTGCGCAATCTGGACGAGCGCGACCGCGCCGTCACCGCCTGCCTGCGCCTGGTGAACAAGCGCCTGGACCTGCTCGGCCAGGCCTTTACCTGGAATCTCCTGCACGACAGCGGCGCCACCCGCGACGTGGTGCTGTCCGAAGGCGGCCTGGCCTTCGTCGATGCCGAGCCCTATGCCCTGGGCACCCGGCTCGACCTGCGCATGGCACTGCCGCCCCAGGGCCTGGGCCTGCAGGTGCTGGCCGAAGTGACCGGTTGCCAGGCCGTGGCCGGCGGGTACGAGATCGGCACCAGCTTCATCGACCTGGAAGACGCCCAGCGCCAGTTGCTGGCGCGCCACGTCTTGCGCCAGCAGGCGCGAGTGCGGCGCGCCGACCGCGGGGACGAGGCGTGAAACGCGCCTGGCTGGCGCTCCTGCTGCTCGGCGCCACCCTGCCCGGCTGGGCCGAGACCCTGCAGATCCCGCTGGGCCAGCAGGGCGATGGCAGTACCCCGCTGCCCCTGCGCGGCGACAGTCGCAGCCAGGTCCTGGAGCGCTTCGGCCTGCCCGACCAGGAGCATCCACCGGTCGGACGCCCGGCGATTCGCCGCTGGGACTACCGAGATTTCAGCGTCTATTTCGAAAACGACCGGGTGCTGGACGCGGTCCGTGAACCGCGACGCCCGGTCCCGTCACCCTAGGAGCCCTCATGACCCTCATTTACGGACACCGCGGTGCCCGCGGCGAAGCCCCGGAAAATACCCTGGCCGGATTCGAGCTGTGCCTGGAGCTGGGCGTCAGGCGCTGCGAACTGGACCTGCACCTCTCCCGGGACGGCGAGCTGGTGGTGATTCATGACCCGACCCTGAAACGTACCACCGGGCGAGGCGGCAAGGTCAGCGAAAAGGCCGTCGCCGATCTGGTCGCCCTGGATGCCCGCCAGGGCGGCCCGGCCTGGCCGCGCCCCTGCCCCATCCCGACCCTGCGCGAGCTGTTCGAGAAGTGCGCCTTCGACCACTGGCAGCTGGAGGTGAAGAGCGCCTCGCGGGTGCGGGCGGCGCAGACCGTCAGGGCCATCGCCCAGCTGGTCGAGGAATTCGGCCTGCAGGACAGGATCACCGTGACCAGCGCCTCGCGTGAGGTCCTGCGTGCCCTGCAGCGCGATACGCCGCATCTGGCGCGCGGGCTGGTGGCGGAATACGCCTGGCTGGATCCGCTCAAGGTGGCCGCTCACTACGACTGCCACCTGCTGGCACTGAACTGGACGCTGTGCACCCCGGAGCGCCTGCTCAAGGCCCAGCGCCAGGGCCTGCATGTCTCGGTCTGGACGGTGAACGACGCCAGCCTGATGCGCCGCCTGGCCGACTTCGGCGCGGACAGCCTGATCACGGATTTTCCAAGTCTGGCACGGCGGACGCTGGGGTAGGCGCTGGCGCAGGTCGAAGCCCGGGACGTGTTGGGCTTCGCTGCGCTCAACCCAACCTACGAAAGCCAAATCTATCGGCCATGGCCGCGATATGAGCCGACGCAGAACCGTAGCGTGGAAAACGGCGCAGCCTTTTCCACTGGAGGCTGCTACGGGGGTACCCTCACCCCAGCCCTCTCCCGAGGGGAGAGGGGGCTAGCCGAGCGGACATTCGCATCCGTCCGCTCAACCTAGGCCGACTCAGAACAACCGATTCAAGCCATCGAAGGCCGCTACCCGGTAGGCCTCGGCCATGGTCGGGTAGTTGAAGGTGGTGTTGACGAAATAGCGGATGCTGTTCGCCGTACCTTCCTGGTTCATGATCGCCTGGCCGATGTGCAGGATCTCCGACGCCTGGTCGCCGAAGCAGTGCACGCCCAGCACCTGCAGGGTCTCGCGATGGAAGAGGATCTTCAGCATGCCCACCGGCTCACCGGAGATCTGCGCCCGCGCCATGCTCTTGAAGAAGGCCTTGCCGACCTCGTAGGGCACCTTTTCCTGGGTCAGCTCGCGCTCGGTCTTGCCCAGCGAACTGATCTCGGGAATGGTGTAGATGCCGGTGGGGATATCGTTGACCACCCGCCCGTTGTTGTCGTGCAGGATATTGTCCGAAGCCGACCGCCCCTGGTCGTAGGCGGCACTGGCCAGACTCGGCCAGCCGATGACGTCGCCCGCCGCATAGATGTTGGCGACCGAGGTCCGGTAGTTCTCGTCGACGGTGACCTGGCCGCGGCTGTTGACCGAGATGCCCACGTTCTGCAGGCCCAGCTGGTCGGTGTTGCCGGTCCGGCCATTACACCACAGCAGGGCATCGGCGCGCAGTTTCTTGCCGGACTTCAGATGCAGGACGACGCCGTTTTCCTGGCCTTCGATACGCTCGTATTCCTCGTTGTGGCGAATGAGCACGTTGTTGTTCTGCAGGTGATAACTCAGGGCGTCGGAGATTTCGTCGTCGAGGAAGCTGAGCAGCTGGTCGCGGTTGTCGATCAGGTCCACCAGCACCCCGAGGCCGCTGAAGATGGAGGCGTATTCGCTGCCGATCACCCCGGCGCCGTAGATGATCAGCCGGCGCGGGGTGTGGGTCAGCGACAGGATGGTGTCGCTGTCGTAGATGCGCGGATGGCTGAAGTCCACGTCCACCGGACGATAGGGACGCGAACCGGTGGCGATGACGACCTGCTTGGCCACCAGTCGCTCCAGGTCACCGCGCAGGTTGACGATCTCGATGGTGTTGTCGTCGGCGAAGCTGGCGGTGCCGAAGAACAGGTCGACGCGATTGCGCGCGTAGTAGCCGGTGCGGGACGACACCTGCCGGGCGATCACCCGCTCAGCGCTGCGCAGCACGTCGGGAAAGGAGAACCAACGCGGCTCGCCGATGGAGCGGAACATCTCGTTGGTGTTGAACTGGATGATCTGCTTGACCGAATGGCGCAGCGCCTTGGAGGGAATGGTACCCAGGTGGGTGCAGTTGCCGCCGACCACCTGGCGATTGTCCACCACCGCCACGCGGCGGCCATTCTTGGCGGCGTTCATCGCCGCGCCCTCGCCGGCCGGTCCCGAACCCAGTACCACCACGTCGTAGCTATAGACCGCCATGCTTTCTCCTCAGAAGGTTAGCCGTCCGCAGGCGACGGCTGGAGCCGGACCGCCTCGTGAGAGGCCGGATCCGACGCGAGATCGCCCCAGGGGGCTGCGACCTCTTGTCACGGGCCGCCATTGTGGCGCAAAACCCGGTCAAAACGAAAACGGGAGCCACCTGGGCTCCCGTTTTTTCTTGCAAGTCAGCCTTGCCTAGGACGCAAGACTCAGGCCGGGAAGGCCGGCGGATTGACGCCCGCCATCTCTTCCAGCACCCGCACGACCTGGCAGCTGTAGCCGAACTCGTTGTCGTACCAGACATAGAGGACGACACGGTTGTCGCTGACGATGGTGGCACCGGCATCGACCACGCCCGCATGACGGGAGCCGACGAAGTCGCTGGAGACCACTTCCGGCGAGTTCACGAAATCGATCTGCTTGTGCAGCGGCGAGTGCAGCGCCATTTCGCGCAGGTACTCGTTGATCTCGTCCTTGCTGGTGCCGTTTTCCAGGTTCAGGTTGAGGATCGCCATGGAAACGTTGGGCGTCGGCACGCGGATGGCGTTGCCGGTCAGCTTGCCAGCCAGTTCCGGCAACGCCTTGGCCACGGCCTTGGCGGCGCCGGTCTCGGTGATGACCATGTTCAGCGCGGCGCTGCGGCCACGGCGATCGCCCTTGTGGAAGTTGTCGATCAGGTTCTGGTCGTTGGTGTACGAGTGCACGGTCTCGACGTGACCGTTGACGATGCCGTACTTGTCGTTGACCGCCTTCAGGATCGGCACGATGGCGTTGGTGGTGCAGGAAGCCGCGGTGACGATGGTGTCTTCGGCGGTGATGGTGTCATGGTTGATGCCATGCACGATGTTCTTCAGGCTGCCCTTGCCGGGTGCGGTCAGCACCACGCGGGAGACGCCCTTGCACTTGAGGTGCTGGCCCAGGCCTTCGGCATCGCGCCATCTGCCGGTGTTGTCGACCACGATGGCATCCTGGATGCCGTACGCGGTGTAGTCGACGGTGGTGGGATCGTTGGAGTAGATCACCTTGATCAGGGTGCCGTTGGCACACAGGGTGCTGTTGGCTTCGTCGACGGTGATGGTGCCGTCGAAGGAACCGTGCACGGAATCGCGACGCAGCAGGCTGGCACGCTTGACCAGGTCGTTGTCGGCGCCCTTGCGCACGACGATGGCGCGCAGGCGCAGGCCGTCGCCGCTACCCTGGTGCTCGATGAGGATGCGCGCCAGCAGGCGGCCGATGCGACCGAAGCCGTAGAGCACCACGTCCTTGCCCTTGCGCTGCTCGACGCCCTGCTTGCCGACCACGGCGGACAGTTCGCTGCGCAGGAAGTCCTTGAGGTCGCGACCGGCGCCTTCGGCCTTGAACTTCAGGCTCAGGCGGGCCAGGTCGATGGAGGCGGCGCCCAGTTCCAGCTCGCTCAGGGCCTTCACCAGCGGGTAGGTGTCCTGCACGGACAGCTCGACGTTGTCGATCTGGCGGGCGAACCGGTGGGCCTTGAGAATGGAGATCACCGAACGGTTGACCAAACCGCGACCGTAAATCGAGGTCACAACATTGTTGTTACGGTACAGCTGACCAATCAGGGGAATCATGGCCTCGGCGAGCGCTTCGCGATCGATCCATTCTTCAAGGCACTGCTCAGGCTTCTGACTCACGACAAATCCTTCCCTATGTAGGAGCTGAAAAAAGGAACTACATTATGACCGCGCTGCCTCTCCCAGGCAATCTACGCGCGTCGCTGCACTGACAGCGCGAAAGCCCGGTCGTTACAATCCCAACCCTCCCGACATCCACCGGAGTTCCGCCCGCGTGTCAGTTTTGCGTACCCCGTCAATTCCTGAAACCGCCGGCCGCCAGCAGTGGGGCAACCTGCCCGGCGCCGCGCTAGCCCTCGCCATCGCTGAAGCCGCCAAGGCCGCGACTCGCCGCTTCACCCTGCTGATCACCCAGGACAGCCAGACCGCTGATCGCCTGGAGCAGGAACTGCGCTTCTTCGCCCCCGAGCTGCCGGTGCTGAATTTCCCCGATTGGGAGACGCTGCCCTACGATGTCTTCTCGCCGCACCAGGACATCATCTCCCAGCGCGTCGCCACCCTTTATCGGCTGCCGGAGCTCTCCCACGGTATTTTGGTAGTCCCTTTGGCGACCGCCCTACACCGCCTGGCGCCCACCCGTTTCCTGCTCGGCAGCAGCCTGGTGCTGGACGTCGGCCAGCGGCTGGATGTGGAAGCCACCCGCGCGCGCCTGGAAGCGGCCGGCTACCGATATGTGGATACGGTGTACGAGCATGGCGAATTCGCCGTACGCGGCGCCCTGATCGACCTCTTTCCCATGGGCAGCAACCTGCCCTACCGGATCGACCTGTTCGACGACGAGATCGAGACGCTGCGCACCTTCGACCCGGAGACGCAGAGATCCATCGACAAGGTCGACAGCATCCGCCTGCTGCCGGCGCGGGAATTCCCGCTGCATAAGGAAGCCGTGACCGGCTTTCGCGCGCGTTTCCGCGAGCGCTTCGACGTGGACTACCGGCGCTGCCCCATCTATCAGGACCTGGCCAGCGGCATCACCCCGGCGGGCATCGAGTACTACCTGCCGTTGTTCTTCGACGAGACCTCGACCCTCTTCGACTATCTGCCGGCCAACACCCAGGTGTTTTCCCTGCCCGGCATCGAGCAGGCCGCCGAGCAGTTCTGGACCGATGTCCGTAACCGCTACGAGGACCGCCGGGTCGATCCGGAGCGGCCGCTGCTGCCGCCGGCCGATGTCTTCCTGCCGGTGGAAGACTGCTTCGCCCGCCTGAAGAACTGGCCGCGGGTGGTCATCGGCGCGGACGACCTGGAAGCCGGTGTGGGCCGCGAGCGCTTTACCGCGCGCGCCCTGCCGGACCTGGCCATCGACGCCAAGGCCAGCCAGCCGCTGGCCGCCCTGGAGCACTTCATCACCGACTTTCCCGGCCGGGTGCTGTTCACCGCGGAAAGCGCCGGTCGCCGCGAGGTGCTGCTGGAATTGCTGGCCCGCCTGAATCTGCGTCCTGGCCAGGTCGAGGGCTGGGCGGCCTTCCAGGCCAGCGCCGAACGCATCGCCATCGCCCTGGCGCCGCTGGACGAGGGCCTGGTGCTGGATGACGCCGGTGTCGCCCTGATCCCGGAGAATCCGCTGTTCGGCCAGCGCATCATGCAGCGCCGCCGCCGCGAGAAGGGCCGTGACGCCGGCGAGAACGTCATCAAGAATCTCACCGAGCTGCGCGAAGGCGCCCCGGTGGTGCACATCGATCATGGCGTCGGCCGCTACATGGGCCTGATCACCCTGGAGCTGGACGACCAGCCCCAGGAATTCCTGCTGCTCGAATACGCCGACGACGCCAAGCTCTATGTGCCGGTGGCCAGCCTGCACCTGATCGCCCGCTACTCGGGCACCGACGATGCCCTGGCGCCACTGCACAAGCTGGGTTCCGAGACCTGGCAAAAGGCCAAGCGCAAGGCCGCCGAACAGGTGCGCGACGTGGCCGCCGAGCTGCTCGACATCTATGCCCGCCGTGCCGCGCGCAAGGGCTATGCCTTCAAGGACCCGGCCGTCGACTACGCCAGCTTCTCCGCCGGCTTCCCCTTCGAGGAGACGCCGGACCAGCAGGCTGCCATCGAGGCGGTGCACAAGGACATGCTGGCGGGCACGCCCATGGATCGCCTGGTCTGCGGCGACGTGGGCTTCGGCAAGACCGAGGTGGCCATGCGCGCGGCCTTCATCGCCGTGCACGGCGGCCGCCAGGTGGCGGTGCTGGTCCCCACCACCCTGCTCGCCCAGCAGCACTACAACAGCTTCCGCGACCGCTTCGCCGACTGGCCGGTACGGGTCGAGGTGATGAGCCGCTTCAAGTCGGCCCAGGAAGTCGCCGCCGCTGCGCGCGAGCTGGCCGACGGCAAGATCGACATCATCATCGGCACCCACAAGCTGCTGCAGGGCGATGTGAAGTTCAAGGACCTGGGCCTGGCCATCATCGACGAGGAGCACCGCTTCGGGGTGCGTCAGAAGGAACAGCTGAAGTCGCTGCGCAGCGAGGTGGACATCCTCACCCTCACCGCCACGCCGATCCCGCGTACCCTGAACATGGCCGTGGCCGGCATGCGCGACCTGTCCATCATCGCCACGCCCCCGGCCCGCCGGCTTTCGGTGCGCACCTTCGTCATGGAGGAGCAGAACGCGGTGATCAAGGAAGCCCTGCTGCGCGAACTGCTGCGCGGCGGTCAGGTGTACTTCCTGCACAACGAGGTCAAGACCATCGAGAAGCGCGCCCGCGAACTGGCCGAGCTGGTGCCCGAGGCCCGCGTCGGCATCGGCCACGGGCAGATGCGCGAACGTGATCTCGAACAGGTGATGAGCGACTTCTACCACAAGAGATTCAACGTGCTGGTGGCCTCGACCATCATCGAGACCGGCATCGACGTGCCCAATGCCAACACCATCATCATCGAGCGCGCGGACAAGTTCGGCCTGGCCCAGCTGCACCAGCTGCGCGGCCGCGTCGGGCGCAGTCACCACCAGGCCTATGCCTACCTGCTCACGCCGCCGCGCAAGGGCATGACCCCGGATGCCGAAAAGCGCCTGGAAGCCATCGCCGGTGCCCAGGACCTGGGGGCCGGTTTCATCCTGGCGACCCACGACCTGGAGATCCGTGGTGCCGGCGAACTGCTTGGCGAAGGCCAGAGCGGGCAGATCCAGGCGGTGGGCTTCACCCTCTACATGGAAATGCTAGAGCGGGCGGTCAAGGCCATCCGCAAGGGCGAGCAGCCCAACCTGGAGCAACCACTGGGCGGCGGTCCGGACATCAACATGCGGGTTCCCGCGCTGATCCCGGAAGACTACCTACCCGATGTCCATGCGCGGCTGATCCTCTACAAGCGCATCGCCTCGGCGGCGGACGAAGACGCACTGAAGGAACTGCAGGTGGAGATGATCGACCGCTTCGGGCTCCTGCCGGAACCGACCAAGAATCTGGTGCGCCTGACGCTGCTCAAGCTGCGTGCGGAAGGCCTGGGCATCGTCAAGGTGGATGCGGGCCCCCAGGGCGGGCGGCTGGAATTTGCCGCCGATACCCAGGTGGATCCGCTGGTGCTGGTGAAGATGATCCAGGCGCAGCCGAAGAAGTATCGGCTGGAAGGCGCGACCCTGTTCAAGTTCCAGGTGCCGATGGAGCGGGCGGAAGAGCGCTTCAACGTCCTGGAAGCCCTGTTCGATCGCCTGACGCCCGCCGCCAGCTGATCGCAGAGCCGCTCCCGGTTGATCCAGGGAGCGGCTTGGCTCTTGTCAGCCGGTCAGCACCTCGGCCAGCACCTGACGAACCTCGTCGATGCCGCTGGCCAGGACCGCTTCGATCTCGGCCATGGTGATTTCCCGCTGCACCTTGCCGGCCGCCGGATTCACCACCAGCGCCAGGCAGGCATAGGGCAGGCCCAGTTCGCGTGCCAGGGCCGCTTCCGGCATCCCGGTCATGCCGACGATATCGCAGCCATCGCGCTCCAGCCGGACGATCTCCCCTGCGGTCTCCAACCGCGGCCCCTGGGTGGCGGCATAGACCCCATGGTCGCTGTGCGGCAGCTGCAGCGTGCGCAGCGCATTCAGCAGCCGTTGGCGCAGGGACTCGTCGTAGGGAAAGCTGAAATCGATGTGGGTGACATGCGCAAGGTCCGCGCCTTCGAAGAAGGTATGGCCGCGCCCCCAGGTGTAGTCCACCAGCTGGTGGGGCACGCACAGATGGCCACTGCCCATGGCGGCATGGATGCCACCCACGGCATTCACCGCGACGATGGCTTCGGCGCCGGCTTCCTTGAGCGCCCAGAGGTTGGCGCGGTAGTTGACCTGATGCGGCGGTATGCGATGAGGATGGCCGTGGCGGGCCAGGAACAGCACCGGGCGGCCGGCATAGTGGCCGCGCTGCACGGGCGCCGAGGGCGCTCCCCAGGGCGTCTCGAAAGTCTGGGCCTGGTCCAGCTCCAGGCCGGCGAGCGCGGTGAGGCCGGTACCGCCGATGATGGCGTAGGTAGTCATGCAAAAATCCCCTTAGAGCCTGTTCAAAGGCTCGCGAGCTAGAGACAAACAAGGCGAAAAGGCCGGAGAAAGCGGATCGGACTCGCGCGCGAGTTTACGTGTGGTAAATGAGCATTCCGACCGGGCTGGCGACCCAGGGCATTTTCAACGCGGTTTGGCCGACGCGCAGCAGCCTTTGAATAGGCTCTTAGATGAGTTCGGCCTGGCGCAGCCGCTGCAGGGCAAGACTCCACTGCGGTTGCTGGCGGTAATCGAGATCGACGAGGCGGCGGGCTCTCATGCTGGCCAGTCGTGGCGCGGGCGAGACGCCCAGCTGCTGCACCCGGATCAGGGCCAGCTCGGCCGCTGCGCGGTCATTGCACACCAGCCCCATGTCGCAGCCGGCGCTAAGCGCCGCCTCGACGCGCTGGCCGGCATCGCCCGCGACGTGGGCGCCGGCCATCGACAGGTCGTCGCTGAAGATCACGCCCTGGTAATCCAGCTCGCCGCGCAGGATGTCCTGCAGCCAGCGTCGGGAAAAGCCGGCCGGCTGGGGATCCACCGCGGGATAGATGACGTGAGCGGGCATCACCGCGCCCAGCACCGGCAACAGGGCCTGGAACGGGCGCAGGTCGGTACGCAACAGGGTGTCCAGATCGCGCTCGTCGGTGGGAATGGCATAGTGGGAGTCGGCTTCGGCCCAGCCATGACCGGGGAAGTGCTTGCCGGTGGCGGCCATACCGGCGTCGCCCATGCCGGCGATGAAGGCGCTGCCCAGCTCGATCACCTGCTCGGCGCTGCCGAAGGAACGAGCGCCTATGACCTGGCTGCGCCCATGGTCGACGTCCAGCACCGGGGCGAAGCTGAAGTCCAGCCCCACCGCCAGGATCTCGGTCGCCATCAGCCAGCCGCAGAGTCGGGCCAGTTCCGCGCTGTCCGCGCGACCGCCCAACTGCCCCATGGCCGGCAACCGCACCACGTCGCGGCGCAGCCGCTGCACGCGACCGCCTTCCTGGTCCACGGCCAGCAGCAATTCTGGTCGCACCGCGCGAATGGCACGGCACAGTTCCCGTACCTGACCCGGGGTTTCGATGTTGCGGGCGAACAGGATCAGTCCGCCCACCTCCGGCTGGCGCAGCAGCTGGCGATCCTCGGCGGTGAGCCAGGTGCCAGCGATATCGACCATCAGGGAGCCTTGCATGGGTACCTCGTCCGAATGCTCCGGCGCACGGCGCCGTGAAAGGGACGCAAGCTTACCCCAGGCACCGCCGGCCTCGCAGCCTAGTAGCTCTCGACCGTCTCCGCGACCACCGGCCGCCGTGGCCGATACTGCGCCTGGGCCAGCTCCGGCGCGTGCATCGCCGTAGGGGCGCGCATCCCGCTGGCGAGGAAAGGCACCATCAGTCGCAGCACCTGATCGGTATGGGTATCGACGCCGAAGTCGTTTTCGCCGATCGCCCGCAGCGCCTTGATGCCGGACATGCTGAACACCGCCGCGCCCAACATGAAGTGGGCGCGCCAGAACAGCTCCAGGGGTGGAATCTCGGGAACGGCTCGATTCACCAGCAGCAGGAAGCGACGGAAGGCGCGGCCGTAGGTCTGTTCCAGATACTTGCGCAGGTGGCCCTGGCTCTGGCTGAAGGCCAGGCCCAGCAGGCGCATGAACACCGAAAGGTCATTGCCATGCCGCGGCTTGATGGCCAGGGAATGATCCACCAGCAGATTCAGCAGCGCCTCCAGGCTCACGTCCTCGCCCTGCTTCGGCTGCCACTGATCGAGGTCCCGCTCCAGGTTGAAGCAGAAGGGATCGAGAAAGCGCGAGAACACCGCCTGGATCAGGGCCTTCTTCGAGCCGAAGTGATAGTTGACCGCGGCCAGGTTGACGGCGGCCCTGGTGGTGATGAGTCGCAGCGAGGTCTCGGCAAAGCCGCGCTCGGCGAACAGCTGCTCGGCCGCATCCAGAATGCGCTCCACGGTATCCGACTGCGCCATGACCTTCCTCGATAGATGAATTCCGTTTGAAACATATGTTTCAAACGCCATCCAAGTCAATCACGGCCTGGATTCGAGGCGTCGGCACCATGGCGTGAAAGGCCCACCGATCCCCGACCTGGAGGCTGATCGCGGTGAATCCGGCCTGTCGTCCGAAGGCCTGGGCGGCGGCCTTGCCTACCACCCTGAGTTACTGTATATAATCACAGCATCATTAGACGACGCGACGTGCATCATGCTGAAACTGACACCGCGACAAGCCGAGATCCTGGCCTTCATCAAGCGTTGCCTCGAAGCCAATGGCTTTCCGCCTACCCGCGCGGAGATCGCGCAGGAGCTTGGTTTCAAATCACCGAACGCGGCCGAGGAACACCTCAAGGCCCTGGCGCGCAAGGGCGCCATCGAGATGACGCCGGGCGCCTCCCGGGGCATCCGCATCCCGGGGCTGGATGCCACGCGCAAGGCCGACGAGAGCCTGCCGGTCATCGGTCGGGTCGCCGCGGGTGCGCCCATCCTGGCCGAACAGAACGTCGAAGAGAACTGCGCCATCAATCCGGCTTTCTTCCAGCCGCGTGCCGACTACCTGCTGAAGGTCAAGGGCATGAGCATGAGAGACGTCGGCATCCTCGATGGCGACCTCCTGGCGGTCCATGTGACCCGTGAGGTGCACAACGGCCAGATCGTCGTGGCCCGGGTGGGCGACGAGGTCACCGTGAAGAGATTCAAGCGCTCGGGCAACCAGGTCACCCTGCTGGCAGAGAATCCCGAGTTCTCCCCTATCGAAGTCGATCTTTCCACCCAGGAATTCGCCATCGAAGGGTTAAGCGTTGGCGTCATCCGCCGCTAACGTCTAAGGCTGGCCTTCGGGCCAGCCGTTATCACGCCTTTTGCCTTACGCCGAAGTCTTGATCGGGGGTATCTGTTCGCGCTCCGGAAAGCGCTCAAGACCAGGCTGAGCACAGTGACGTCATGTATCCGTGGTACATGACCTCGAGTGGATTTGATCGAGTCGCCTCTAGGAGGTCGCCATGCAATTTCCCCTGATGTTCGATGCACCGCGCTCGCCCGTTCAAGAGCTGGATCTGGCACCCGAGCTCCTGCTGCAGGAGCTGACCGCCTTTCTACCCAAGCCCGGCAAGCCGGCACGGGAGCTGCCGGCCGCCCCGCTGCCAGACACCTTCAGCGAGATGTCCCTGAATGGTAGCCAGGAGCAGTGCCTGCAGTTGCTGGCACCCATCCTGCGCCAGCTGAGCGACAAGGACGATGCCCGCTGGCTGACCCTGGTCACGCCGCCGTCGCTGCTCAGCAACGCCTGGCTGCGCAGTACCCATCTGAATCCGGAGCGCGTGCTGCTGCTGCAGACGCCGAGCGCCGCCAAGACCCTGCAATTGGCTTGCGAGGTGTTGCGCAAGGGGCAGAGTCATACGGTGATCAGCTGGTTGCACGACCTGAGCGATGCGGGCAAGCAGCAACTGGCACGCGCCGCCGCCCAGGGTCACAGCCAGAGTCTGAACGTCAGGTTCGCGTAGGAAGCAGGCGCCGATACGGCCTGTGAGGGCGGCATTCCACTATGGAATGCCGGATCGAGAAGAGTATCAGTGCAGGACGCGCGGTTGATCGTCACGCTGGAGGCTGTCGCCTTCGGCCAGTCGACCGGCCATCTGCACGCCCAGGTTGAACATGGCCTTGGCCACCTCTATCTGCTGTCCATGCAGGAAATCCTTGGCATCGCTGGAGAACTCCAGGGTAACCAGAGCTTCCTCGTCGTCCGCACGGCGCAACACGATGCGACCATCGGAGAGTTCAACGATTTCCAGGTAGGCAGTAGTCATTCAGTATCTCCACAGCTAAGCGGATAGTGTAACAGCGTGGGGTCTGAGAGGCTGACTTGCCTGAGCCTTTTTCGACGGTCTGCAAGGCTATCGTCCTGACGGCCTCTGCGGCGTTGCAGCGGGTGGCGATTTACCACTCGGTCATGGCGCCGCGAAATCTGAGCGCGGTCTGCTTGAGACTTTCACGCCAGGCTTCCACCTCTTCGAGACCCAGTTCCGGCTCGGCCGGTTCCAGGCTGACCGCCTCGATCAGCGCCAGGGTCGGGTCCTGCTTGGGTCGCCGCGGCGCCTGGGGCGGTTGCAGCAGTCGCTGGTATTCGGCGATCAGGCGCGCCAGCCAGGTTTCCGGATTGCCGGCCAATTCGATCAGTTCGCCCATCTCGGGGCTAGGACTTTCGGCGAGCGTTGCGGGGGCAAGCAGGACGGCCAGCGACGTGGCCTCCATGCTGGGATGACGATAGAAGCCCGCCACTTCCTGACAGAGGCCCAGCAAGGCGCCGTGCAGGTGAAACAGGCAGGCTTCACGTTCAGCCATGATGCGACCCTGGCTTTGCGCTGAAGGCGCGGCCTGGGCCAGGCGCCAGCTTTCCAGGGCCAGACCGGCGAAGTACAGCTTCTGGTTGGTACGGGTATAACGCTCGTTGGCCATGCCCTTCTCCTGGAGCCGACTCACGCCGGCCGCCTGTCTGCCGTTAGCGCCAGAGGCGCTAGCGCTTTTCGTCCACCTGCCACTTCTTGCCGTCGTAGAAAGCTTTCCAGCCGGTGGGCTTGCCCTCGACCTCGGTCTGCACGTACTGCTCCTTGGTCTTGCGGCTGAAGCGGATCACCGCCGGGCGACCCTCGGAATCCTTCACCGGGGCACTGAGCAGATAATGGTACTTGGGATCGATCTCGTCGCGATGGGGCAGCAATTCGCTGACCAACGGCGCGCGGGTCTCGCGATTCTTCGGGAAGCCGCTGGCGGCCAGGAACAGGCCCGAAGCCCCGTCGCGCAACACATAGGTGTCGTCGACCTTTTCGCAACGCAGCTCCGGCATGGGCACGGCGTCCATCTTCGGCGGGGCCGGCTCGCCATTCTTGAGCAGCTTGCGGGTGTTCTTGCAGGCCGGGTTGGTACAGCCGAAGAACTTGCCGAAGCGGCCGGTCTTGAGCTGCATCTCGCTGCCGCACTTGTCGCATTCCAGCGACGGGCCTTCGTAGCCCTTGATGCGATAGCTGCCCTGCTCGATCTCGTAGCCCGGGCAGTCCGGGTTGTTGCCGCAGACGTGCAGCTTGCGATGCTCGTCGATCAGGTAGGCATCCATCGCGGTGCTGCAGATCGGGCAACGGTGCTTGCCGCGCAGGACCAGGGACTCGGATTCGCCCTCGTCGTCTTCGGCGATCTCGTCACCCGGCACCAGGTTGATGGTGGCCTTGCAACGTTCCTTGGGCGGCAGGGCATAGCCCGAGCAGCCGAGGAAGACCCCGGTGGACGCGGTGCGGATCATCATCGGCCGGCCGCAGAGCTGGCAGGGAATGTCGGTCAGGGTGGGCTGGTTGGCCCGCATGCCCTTCTCGCCGGTCTCGGCGGTTTCCAGCTTCTGCTTGAAGTCGCCATAGAATTCGTCGAGCAGATTCTTCCAGTCCCGCTCGCCCTGGGCGACGTTGTCCAGGTTGCCTTCCATGTTGGCGGTGAAGCTGAAGTCCATCAGGTCGGCAAAGCTTTCGTTGAGTCGATCGGTGACGATGTCGCCCATCTTCTCGGCATAGAAACGGCGATTGTGCACCGTCACGTAGCCACGATCCTGGATGGTGGAAATGATGGCGGCGTAGGTCGACGGCCGGCCGATGCCGCGCTTCTCCAGCTCCTTGACCAGGCTGGCTTCGGAGAAGCGCGCCGGCGGCTTGGTGAAGTGCTGGCTCGGGTCGAGCTTGATCAGGCCAAGGTCCTCGCCCTGCTTCATCTCGGGCAGGACGTCGTCGTCGCCCGGCTTGCTCTGCTGCGGCAGGACACGGGTATAGCCGTCGAACTTGAGGATGCGGCCACGGGCACGCAGCTCGAAGTCACCCGCCGCGGCGGTCACGGTGGTGGACAGGTATTCAGCCGGCGGCATCTGGCAGGCCAGGAATTGACGCCAGATCAGTTCGTACAGGCGCTCGGCGTCACGCTCCATGCCCGACAGGCTGTTGGGCTTGACGTTGATGTCGGACGGACGGATGGCCTCGTGCGCTTCCTGGGCGCCTTCGCGGCTGCCGTAGACATTGGCTTTTTCCGGCAGGTACTGCTTGCCGAATTCGCTCTCGATGTAGCCACGGGCCATGGCGATGGCATCGCCCGACAGGTTGGTCGAGTCGGTACGCATGTAGGTGATGTAGCCGGCCTCATAGAGACGCTGGGCCATCATCATGGTCTTCTTCACCCCGAAGCCCAGGCGATTGCTCGCGGCCTGCTGCAGGGTGGAGGTGATGAAGGGTGCCGAGGGCCGGCTGCTGGTCGGCTTGTCTTCGCGCTTGGCGATGCGATAGGCGGCCTTCTCCAGCTTGGTCAGGGCAGCCTTGGCCTGGGCTTCGTTCAGCGGCTTGAAGGCTTCGCCCTTCTCACGCACCACCTCGAAGCGCACCTGAGCCTTTTTCGGCGTGGCCAGGTCGGCGTGGATTTCCCAGTATTCCTCGGGGACGAAGGCGCGGATCTCGCGCTCGCGCTCCACCACCAGCTTGACCGCGACGGACTGCACCCGACCGGCGGACAGGCCTCGGGCGATCTTCGACCACAGCAGTGGCGAGACCATGTAGCCGACCACGCGGTCGAGGAAGCGGCGCGCCTGCTGGGCGTTGACGCGATTGATGTCCAGCTCGCCGGGCTGGGAGAAGGCTTCCTGGATGGCCTTCTTGGTGATTTCGTTGAAGACCACGCGCTTGTAACGCGAGTCGTCGCCACCGATGGCTTCCCGCAGGTGCCAGGCAATGGCCTCCCCTTCGCGGTCCAAGTCGGTTGCGAGATAGACGGTGTCGGCGTCCTTGGCCAGGCGGCGCAGCTCTTCGATCACCTTTTCCTTGCCGGGCAGGATCTCGTAGTGCGCCTTCCAGCCGTGCTCCGGGTCGACACCCATGCGGGCGAACAGCTGACGCCGGGCCTTTTCCTTGGGTGACAGCGCGGGCGCCTCGGCGGCGGTCTTGCGCGTCTTGGCGGCGGGCTCCTTGGCGGTGCCGGCGCCGCTGGTGGGAAGGTCGCGGATGTGGCCGATGCTCGACTTCACCACGTACTGGTTGCCCAGGTACTTGTTGATGGTCTTGGCCTTGGCCGGGGATTCCACGATGACCAGCGATTTACCCATGGGAGAGTCAGATTCCTGCTTGAAGGCGGTAAGCGAGCGAAAGGCGAGCGCCATAAAGGCGGATGGAGGACCAGAACGATTTCAGTCTGGTGCGCCGGGGGCGGTCGGCCAACGCGGCACCGCTATATATAGTGGCGATGTCGGCAAGGTCAAGGCTGCGGCGTGGCATCCAGACCCAAGGGATCGGCTTCGACGCTGATCAGCGCGAAGCGCGGCACCTGCTCGCCATCCACCTGGACGCTCTCGCGAAACATGCTCAGGGGACGCGCCCAGAGACCATATTCACCATACAACGCCTGATAGATGACCAGCTCTTCTTCGGTCTCGGAATGCCGGGCCAGACCCAACACCCGATACTGCTGACCCTTGTAGTGCCGGTAGAGTCCCGTCTGCAATGCCATGTTCCACCTCGAAAAAAGAAAACCGGGGCAGCCCTGGGGGCGCCCCGGTCGGATGACGCACGCTGCGGCGGATCAGCGCAGGCGTTCGAACACCGTGGTGATGCCCTGGCCGAGCCCCACGCACATGGTGGCCAGGCCGAAGGTGCCGTCATTCTGTTTCATGACATTCAACAGCGTGCCTGAAATCCTGGCGCCAGAGCAACCGAAGGGGTGACCCAGGGCGATGGCGCCCCCATGCAGGTTGACCTTCTCCTCCATCTTGTCGAGCACCTTGAGGTCCTTGAGCACCGGCAGGGCCTGGGCGGCGAAGGCTTCGTTGAGCTCGATGAAGTCGATGTCGGCGATGGTCAGGCCGGCGCGCTTGAGCGCCTTCTGCGACGCCGGCACCGGGCCGTAGCCCATGATCGCCGGATCGACGCCGGCCACGGCCATGGCGCGGATCCTGGCCAGCGGCTGCAGGCCGAGGTCCTGGGCGCGCTGGGCCGACATGACCAGCATGCAGGAAGCACCGTCGGTGATCTGCGACGAGGTGCCGGCGGTCACGGTACCGCCCTTGGGATTGAAAGCCGGCTTCAAGGCCGCCAGGCCTTCGAGGGTGGTTTCCGGACGGATGGTCTCGTCCTGGCTGAAGACCTTGAGGAAGCCGTTCTCGTCGTGACCTTCCAGGGGAATGATCTCGTCCTTGAACTTGCCTTCCTGGGTGGCCTTCCAGGCCAGCTGGTGCGAGCGGTAGCCGAACTGGTCCTGGGCCTCGCGGGTGATGCCGTGCATTTTGCCCAGCATCTCGGCGGTCAGGCCCATCATGCCGGAGGCCTTGGCGGCGTGCAGCGACAGCTGGGGATTCGGGTCGACGCCATGCATCATGCCGACGTGGCCCATGTGCTCCACTCCGCCGACGACGAAGACGTCGCCGTTGCCGGTCTGGATCGCCTGGGCGGCGGTGTGCAGGGCACTCATGGAGGAACCGCACAGGCGGCTCACCGTCTGGGCGCCGCTGGTGTGCGGGATGCGGGTCAGCAGCGAGGCCATGCGGGCGATGTTCCAGCCCTGCTCCAGGGTCTGGTTGACGCAGCCCCAGATCACGTCCTCCACCTCGGCCGGATTGACCTGGGGATTGCGGTCGAGGACCGCGTCGATCAGCCGCGCGGACAGGGTCTCGGCGCGAGTGTTGCGGTGCATGCCGCCCTTGGAACGGCCCATGGGCGTGCGGGCGAAGTCGACGATGACGACGTCTCTCGGATTCAGACTCATTTCTTTACTCCAGGCTCAACCGAAGAAGCGTTGGCCAGCGGCGGCCATTTCGCGGAGTTTGGGGGTCGGGTGGTACAGCGGCCCGAGGTCGGCGTACTTGTCGGCCATGGCGACGAATTCGGCCACGCCCAGGCTGTCGATGTAGCGCAGCGCACCGCCACGGAAGGGCGGGAAGCCGATGCCGTAGATCAGGCCCATGTCGGCCTCGGCGGCGCTGTCGACAATGCCGTCTTCCAGGCAGCGCACGGCTTCAAGGCACAGCGGCACCATCATCCGCTCGACGATTTCCTCGTCGGTGAATTCACGCTGCTCGTAGGTGACCGGTGCCAGCACTTCGGCCACGGCCGGGTCGGCGACCTTCTTCGGCTTGCCCTTCTTGTCGGTCTCGTAGACATAGAAGCCCTTGCCGTTCTTCTGGCCGAAGCGCTGGGCTTCGTAGAGGGCGTCCACCGCGGTCTTGCGGCTTTCCTTCATGCGCTCGGGGAAGCCCTCGGCCATGACGTCGCGGGCGTGGTGGGCGGTGTCCATGCCGACCACGTCCATCAGGTAGGCCGGGCCCATGGGCCAGCCGAACTTCTCCATCAGCCGGTCGACGCGCTGGAAGTCGGCGCCCTGGGCCAGCAGCGCGGCGAAGCCGCCGAAGTACGGGAAGAGGATGCGGTTGACCAGGAAGCCAGGGCAGTCGTTGACCACGATGGGGTTCTTGCCCATCTGGCGGGCATAGGCCACGGTGGTGGCGATGGCCCTCTCGCTGGTCTTCTCGCCGCGGATCACCTCGACCAGGGGCATCATGTGCACCGGGTTGAAGAAGTGCATGCCGCAGAAGTTTTCCGGACGCTTGAGCGCCTGGGCCAGCAGGCTGATGGAAATGGTGGAGGTGTTGGAGGTGAGGATGGCGTCCTCGCGCACCTGCCCCTCCACTTCCGCCAGCACGGCCTGCTTGACCTTGGGATTCTCGACCACGGCCTCGACCACCAGGTCGACGCTCTTGAAGTCGCCATAGGACAGCGTTGGACGGATGCGATTGAGCGCCTCGGCCATCTTCGCCGGCTCCAGGCGGCCCTTCTCGACGCGCTTGTTGAGCAACTTGCTGGCTTCGCTCAGCCCCAGCTCCAGGGCTTCGTCGCGAATGTCCTTCATCAGGATCGAGGTGCCCTTGAGCGCGGACTGGTAGGCGATGCCGCCACCCATGATGCCGGCGCCCAGCACGCTGGTCAGCTTGACCGGCGCGGCCTGCTTTTCTAGTACCTTGGCCTTGCGCTTGAGCGCCTGGTCATTGAGGAACAGGCCGACCAGGCTGGCGGAGACCGAGGTCTGGGCCATCTTGGCGAAACCGGCGCCTTCGACTTCCAGGGCCTTGTCGCGGCCGTAGTTGGCGGACTTCTGGATGGCCTTGATGGCCTCCAACGGTGCCGGATAGTGCGGACCGGCCTGGCTCGCGACGAAGCCCTTGGCCGATTCGAAGGCCATCATGGCTTCGATGGCATTGAGCTGCAGCTTTTCCAGTTTGGGCTTGCGCTTGGCGCGGTAGTCCAGCTCGCCGGCGGCGGCGCGGCGGACCAGGTCCAGGGCGGCGTCGAACAGGTGCTCGGGGGCGACCACGGCATCGGCCACGCCGACTTTGAGGGCGGTGGCGGCGTCGTTTTCCTTGCCGGAAGCGATCCACTCGATGGCGTTGTCGCTGCCGATCAGGCGCGGCAGGCGGACGGTGCCACCCCAGCCCGGATAGATGCCCAGCTTGACTTCCGGCAGGCCGATGCGCGCCGCGGTGCTCAGCACCCGGTAGTCGGCGGCCAGGGTCATCTCGCAACCGCCACCCAGAGCGATGCCGCCCACGGCGGCCACGGTGGGCACCGGCAGGTCTTCGAAGTCGTTGAAGATGCGGTTGATCTCGGCGATGCCGGCCTGCAGCTCTTCGGTCGGCCGGCCGAACATCTCGACGAATTCGGTGATGTCGGCGCCGACGATGAAGACGTCCTTGCCGCTGGTGACGATGACGCCGCGCAGGCCGGCGTGGGCTTTCAGGGCATCCACGGCCTGGCGGAATTCGCGCAGGGTGATGGCGCTGAACTTGTTGACCGATTCGCCTTGGAGGTCGAAGCGAAGTTCGGCGATGCCGTCCTCCACGTCGCGCACCGAAAGGGCTTTGCCTTCGAAAATCATCAGCGGGTCTCCCTTGAGTCCTGGTCGCGAAGCGGGCGGCGGCTTGAGTGGAAGCCGAGAATCGCCAGCCCCGATATTGTTCTGTGGAGGGCACCGGCCGGGCCGGGGCGAAAATTCATACAACCGTTTGAACGGCTCGCACAACCTTCTGGCAAAAGCGGGCGCTTGTCAATTGGGACGCACGGGGAAAGCGCGACCGGGGTATATGGGGTGGGCGCTTGAGCTTGGCGCGCTTCTGTGCAAGATAGCCGTGGAGCTATCCCCGACTCCTGGAGTCGAAACTACAAGTGGGCTAGAGCCTGCGAATCGAGCGCCAGCCACGGTACGGTCTGGCGCCCCATCATGAAGGAGAGTTGTGTATGGCCTACCAACACATATTGGTTGCCGTCGACCTGACCGAAGATTGCCAGCCGGTGATCCGTCGCGCCGTGGCCATGGGTCAATGCTGTGGCAGCAAGGTGTCGCTGGTGCACGTGGTCGAGCCCATGGCCATGGCCTTTGGCGGTGACGTGCCCATGGATCTGTCGTCGCTGCAGCAGCAGCAGATCGAGCAGGCCCGCGAGCGACTGGATGGCTTCACCACCCAGTACGCCGAGCTGGCCGGCAACTGCGTGCTGGCCTATGGGCAGCCGCGTCAGGAGATCCACCGCATGGCCAAGGAGCAGGGCTGCGACCTGATCGTGGTCGGCAGCCATGGTCGTCACGGCCTGGCGCTGCTGCTGGGCTCGACGTCCAACGACCTGTTGCACGGCGCGCCCTGCGATACCCTGGCGGTGGCCCTGAAGAAAGACAAGGCGTGATCCCATGGCCGGGCTGGATTACTCCAGTTCGGCCCAGCGCTCGATAAGGCGATCCAGCTCGGCCTGCAGCGCGTCCATGCGGGCGAGCTTGGCCTGGGTGACTTCGCCCGGTAGCTGATAGAAGCCGGGATCGGCAATGGCAGTCTGCAGGGCTTCCAGTTCGATTTCCGCGGTTTCAATGGCGCCCGGCAGGGCGTCCAGCTCACGCTGCTCCTTGTAGCTGAGCTTGCGCCTGGCCGGTGCGGCTGCAGCGGCCACCGGGGCCGCTGCGGGTGCGGGCTCGGCCTTGGCAGCGGCGGGCGCCGGCTTGCTGTCCTCGCGGGTCTGCACGCCCAACAGCCGCGGCGAGCCGCCCTGGCGCAGCCAGTCCTGGTAGCCACCGACGTATTCCCGGACCCGCCCTTCCCCTTCGAACACCAGGGTGCTGGTCACCACGTTGTCGAGGAAGGCCCGGTCGTGGCTGACCATCAGCACCGTGCCCTCGAAACTCAGCAGCACCTCTTCGAGCAGCTCCAGGGTTTCGACGTCGAGGTCGTTGGTGGGTTCGTCCAGCACCAGCAGGTTGGCCGGCTTGCTGAACAGCTTGGCCAGCAGCAGGCGCGCGCGCTCGCCACCGGACAGCGCCTTGACCGGCGTGCGGGCACGCTGGGGGCTGAATAGGAAGTCGCCCAGGTAGCTCAGCACGTGGCGATCCTGGCCGTTGATGGTGATGAATTCACGACCCTCGGCAAGGTTATCGATCACCGTCTTTTCCGGCTCCAGCTGCAGACGCAACTGGTCGAAATAGGCGATTTCCAGCTTGGTGCCGTACTGGATCTTGCCGGTGGTCGGCTGCAGGTCGCCCAGCAGCAGCTTGAGCAGGGTGGTCTTGCCGGAACCGTTGGGGCCGAGCAGGCCGATGCGATCGCCGCGCTGGATCAGCAGGGTCAGGTCGCGGATCAGCGGTTCGCCACCGGGATGGGCATAGCTCATGTGCTCGGCGAGGATGACCTGCTTGCCGGACTTGTCGGCCGTCTCCAGCAGGAGGTTGGCCTTGCCCTGGCGCTCACGGCGCTCGCTGCGCTCGTTGCGCATGGCCTTGAGGGCGCGGACACGGCCTTCGTTGCGGGTACGGCGGGCCTTGATGCCCTGGCGGATCCATACCTCTTCCTGGGCCAGGCGCTTGTCGAACAGAGCGTTGGCGGTCTCTTCCGCCGCCAGCTGCTGCTCCTTGTGCACTAGGAAGCTGGCGTAGTCGCCCTGCCAGTCGATCAGGTTGCCGCGATCCAGTTCGAGGATGCGGGTGGCCAGGGCCTGGAGGAAGGCACGGTCGTGGGTGATGAACAGCACGGCGCCCGGATAGCCGCGCAGGGCGTCTTCCAGCCAAGCGATGGCACCGATGTCCAGGTGGTTGGTGGGTTCGTCGAGCAGCAGCAGATCCGGCTCGGCCACCAGCGCCTGGGCCAGCAGCACGCGCCGCCGCCAGCCGCCGGACAGTTCGGCGAGGGTCTTTTCGGCCGGCAGCTGCAGCCGGCTCAGGGTGCTGTCCACCAATTGCTGCAGGCGCCAGCCATCGCGGGCCTCGAGCTCCTGCTGGACGTGCATGAGCCGCTCCATGTCCAGTTCGCCGCTGGTGTCCTGGGTCAGGTGGTGGTACTCGGCGAGCAACTCGCCGACACCGGCCAGGCCCGCGGCCACCACGTCGAATACCGAGCGGTCGTCGGCCCGTGGCAATTCCTGCGGCAATTCGCCGATCTTGATCGCCGGAGCGCGCCAGACCTCGCCGTCGTCGGCCTGCTGCTCGCCCTTGACGATGCGCAGCAGGCTGGATTTGCCGGTGCCGTTGCGGCCGATGATGCATACCCGCTCGCCCCGCTCGATCTGCCAGGACACCCCGTCCAGCAAGGGGGTGACGCCAAAGGCCAGGGATACGTTGGTGAACTTGAGCAGCGCCATGGGTTTCTCCGCGAAAAAGGCCATCCAGTCTAGCAGAGACGCCTGCCCTGGCGCCGATCTGCACGAGCCGGCGAAACGCCCGGACCGCCCGACGGCAGGCCATGGCCGACGCTTTCGCCACCTGGCGCCGGCACGTAAGCTAGACTGCCCCGTGACGGTCGGCCGCCTGCCCTGAGCCTGGCGCGCCGCCCCCTCCGCATCCAGCTTTTACGGAATTCCCATGCGCGGTCGCCTGTTCGTCATCCTGCCCCTGCTCCTCGCTCCCCTGATCGGCTCCACCACCTCGCAAGCCGCTCCCCTGGAGCAGCAGCGGCAACTCTACGACCAGGCCAAGGTGGCGCTGGACCGCGGCGATGCCAGCGTCTACCTGGCCAGTCGCGGCGACTTGCGGACCTATCCGCTGGAGCCCTACCTGGCCTACGACGAGCTGATCAAGCGCGTCCCTGGGGCCAGCGATGCCGAGATCGAGAGTTTTCTCGCCGAGCACGGCGATCTGCCGCAATCCAACTGGCTGCGCCTGCGCTGGATGCGCAGCCTGGCCGATCGCGGCGACTGGAGTCGCTTCGAGAAATACTATTCGCCGGACTTCAACTTCACCGAACTGGACTGCCTGCACGGCCAGTACCTGATCGCCCAGGGCAACGCCAGCGAGGGCTTCAAGCTGGCGGAAAAGTACTGGCTGGTGGGCAAGGCCCAGCCGACCACCTGCGATGGCCTGTTCCAGGCCTGGGCGGCGCGTGGCCAGCTCACCGAGGAGCGGGTCTGGGAGCGCGCCAAGCTGGCCGCCGACAAGGGTGAATACGGCCTGGTGCGTACCCTGTCCGCCCAGCTACCCACGTTGTCCGGCCAGGCCCAGCGGCTGATCGACGTAGCCCAGAAGCCGCAGCAGATCGCCAATGTCCAGGCCTTCGCCCCGGCCAGCGAAAGCCTCGCCGACGTGGTCGGCCTGGGTCTGCGCAAGCTGGCGCGCCAGGACCCGGAACAGGCCATGAGCCTGCTCGAGGTCTACAGCCAGCGCATGCCCTTCACCCGCGATGAAAAGGTCGCCATCGCCCGCCAGATCGGCCTGACCCTGGCGAAGAACTTCGATCCGCGCGCCCTGCCGCTGATGGAGCGCTATGACCCCGAGTTGCGGGACGACGACGTCAGCGAATGGCGTGCCCGCCTGCTGCTGCGGCTGGGTCGCTGGAGCGATGCCCACGCCCTGATCGAACGCTTTCCGCCGAGCCTGGCCAAGGCCAATCGCTGGGAATACTGGCGCGCCCGCACCCTGGAGCTGATGCAGCCGCAGAGTCCGGCGGTGCTGCGCGAATACGCCGAGGTGAGTCGCGAGCGTGACTACTATGGCTTCCTCGCCGCCGACCGCAGCAAGGCGCCCTATCAGCTCAACAACAAGCCGCTGATGCTCAGCGACGCCCTCAAGCGCAAGGTGCGCAACAC
Source organism: Pseudomonas sp. AS2.8 (assembly GCF_014190935.1). Lineage (NCBI taxonomy): Bacteria > Pseudomonadati > Pseudomonadota > Gammaproteobacteria > Pseudomonadales > Pseudomonadaceae > Pseudomonas > Pseudomonas sp. AS2.8. The sequence continues at coordinate 52,096 of NZ_JACHVV010000001.1, read as the reverse complement.
CCCCGGCGTGCAGCGGGCCCTGGAATTCATCGCCCGCGGCGAGCCGATCAACGCCCGCCGCGAGTGGTTCTATGTCAGCCGCCACTTCAACCGTGACGAACTGGTGGCCCAGGCGCGCATGGCCTATGACATGCAGTGGTACTTCCCGGCGATCCGCACCATCAGCCTGGCCAAGTACTGGGACGACCTGGACATCCGTTTCCCCATTGCCTATCGCGAAAGCTTCGTGCGCGAGGCCCAGACCCGCGGTCTGCACAGCAGCTGGGTGTTCGCCATCACCCGCCAGGAAAGCGGCTTCATGGCCGATGCACGCTCCGGGGTGGGCGCCATGGGCCTGATGCAGCTGATGCCGGCCACCGCCAGTCATACCGCCAGCAAGTTCGCCATTCCCCTGGCCTCGCCGCAGCAGGCGCTGACCCCGGAAAAGAACATCCAGCTGGGGACCGCCTATCTGTCCATGGTCCATGCCCAGTTCAATGGCAACCGGGTGCTGGCCTCGGCGGCCTACAACGCCGGCCCGGGGCGGGTGAAGCGCTGGCTGACGGGCGCTCGCCACCTGGCTTTCGACGTCTGGGTGGAGACCATTCCCTTCGACGAGACGCGCCAGTACGTGCAGAACGTGCTGGCCTACGCGGTGATCTACGGGCAGAAGCTCAATGCGCCGCAGCCCCTGGTGGACTGGAACGAGCGCTTCTTCGACGAGACCTGAGCGCTCGGCGGCCCGCCCTGATACCACCGCAGCGGACTCGCACGCCGGGTCGGGTTCGCTGCATAACCGCTGCCCAGAGCCGTCGCGTCATTCCACAGCGGCATCCTGCAAGGCCTTCGGCCCCGTGACGGCTGCGCAAAACAGCGCCACCCCCTATACTGCAGCCCCTTTTTTTCCGCTATTGAACCGGAGAAACCCATGCTCAAGCGTTCGCTGGCCCTGGCAGCAGGCCTGGCCCTGTCCCTGACTTCCCTGCTCTCCCACGCCGCCGACGAACTGCGCGTCTCGGCCATTCCCGACGAGGCGCCCACCGAGCTGATCCGCAAGTTCAAGCCGCTGGGTGAATACCTGGAGCAGCGTCTGGGCATGCCGGTGAAATTCGTCCCGGTGTCCGACTATGCCGGGGTGGTGGAAGCCATGGCCTCGGATCGCCTGGACCTGGCCTGGTTCGGCGGTTTCACCTTCGTCCAGGCGCAGCGCAAGGCGCCGATGACCCCCCTGGTGCAGCGCGAAGAAGATCAGAAATTCACCAGCAAATTCATCACCGCCGACCCGGCCGTGAAGACCCTGCAGGACCTCAAGGGCAAGACCTTCGCCTTCGGTTCGGTCTCTTCCACCTCGGGCAGCCTGATGCCGCGCTACTTCATGCAGCAGGAAGGCATCGTCCCCGAGCAGTTCTTCTCGCGGGTGGCCTACTCGGGCGCCCATGACGCCACCGTCGCCTGGGTCGCCGCGGGCAAGGCCGATGCCGGCGTGCTCAACGCCTCGGTGTGGAAGAAGCTGGTCGACGCCGGCAAGGTCGATACCAGCAAGGTCCGGGTCATCTCCACCACCCCGACCTACTACGACTACAACTGGACGGTGCGCGGCAATCTGGATCCTCAACTGGCGGCCAAGATCAAGCAGGCCTTCCTCGACCTGGATCCGGCCAAGCCGGCCGACAAGGCGATCCTCGACCTGCAGGCGGCCAGCCGCTTCGTGCCGACCTCGCCGGACAACTACAAGAGCATCGAGGCTTCCGCCCTGGCAGCCGGCCTGCTCAAGTGAGTCTCGCCCTCAGGGGCGTGACGCTGGTACACGCCGACGGCTCGCCCGCCCTGGCCGATCTCGACCTCAGCCTGCAACAGGGTGAGCAGGTCGCGCTGATCGGCCCGTCCGGGGCGGGCAAGACCAGCCTGTTGCGCCTGCTGGCCACCGGGCTGCGACCGGTCGCGGGTGAGCTGGAGCTACTCGGCCAGCAGCCCTGGAGCCTGGGCAACCGGGCGCGGCGCCAATTGCGCGCCCGTATCGGCCTCATCCACCAGGCGCCGCCCTTGCCGGCGCGCCAGCGCGTCATCACCGCGGTGCTGGCCGGACGTCTCGGCCAGTGGTCGCTGGCGCGCAGCCTGGTCAGCCTGGTGCATCCGCTGGACCGCGCCGGCGCTGCGGCGGCCCTGGCACCGCTGGATCTCGCCGATCGGCTCTATTCCTCCTGCGATCAGCTGTCCGGTGGCCAGTTGCAGCGCATCGGCATCGCCCGGGCGCTCTACCAGCAGCCGCAGCTGCTGCTCGCCGACGAACCCGTGTCGGCCATGGACCCGGTGCTGGCCGCCCATACCCTGGAGGTGCTGAGCGACGCCGCGGCGCGCCAGGGCACCACCCTGGTCACCAGCCTGCACAACGTCGAACTGGCGTTGCAGCGCTTTCCGCGCATCCTCGGTCTGCGTGCCGGTCGGCTCCTGTGGGACAAGCCCGCCAGCGCCGTCACCCCGGCCGATCTTGCCGCGCTCTATGCCAACGAGGGCTTGAGCACCACCCTGCCGCCCGCCGCTCCGGCCCCAGTCCCGGCCGAGACGCCGCTCGACCTGCCGCGATGCTGACCTCGCCTCGCCAGGACCCGGCCGCCCGGCCTCGTCTGCTGCTCACCCTGCTGGCCCTGCTGCTGGCCTGGCCGATGCTGCGCCTGGCGGAATTCGATCTGCCGGGTCTCTTCACCGGCGACAACGCCCGCACCATGGGCAACTTTCTCGCCGGCTTCTGGCCGCCCGCCCATGACGCCGACTTTCTCGCCGTGCTCGGGCGTGCCACGCTGGAAACCCTGGCCATCGCCACCCTGGGCATGGCTCTGGCCGCGCTGATCGCCCTGCCCGCCGCCCTGCTCGCCACCCGTGTGCTGTCGATCTCCGCCCTGTCCCGCGGCGGACGTCCAGGCCGCCTGCCGCGCCTGCTCCGCGGGCTGGTCCGCGGGGTGCTGATCGTCTTGCGCAGCGTGCCGGAGATCGTCTGGGCGCTGCTGTTCGTCCGCGCCGTGGGCCTGGGCCCCACCGCCGGGGTGCTGGCCATCGCCATCACCTACGGCGGCATGCTGGGCAAGGTCTATGCGGAGATCTTCGAATCGGTCGATCCCCGCCCGGCGCGGGCCCTGCTGCTGCAGGGCGCCGGTCGCCTGCAGGCCTTCGTCTATGGCGTGCTGCCCAATGCCGCGGGCGAGATGATTTCCTACAGCGTCTACCGCTGGGAGTGCGCCATCCGCGCCTCGGTGGTGATGGGCTTCGTCGGCGCCGGCGGTCTCGGCCAGCAGGTCGATCTGTCGCTGCGCATGTTCGCCGGTGGCGAGGTGGCCAGCCTGCTGCTGACCTTCCTGGTGCTGGTGCTCCTGGCCGATGTGCTCAGTCGCCTGCTGCGCCAGGTGGAGCGCGGTCAGGGCCGGGGCCGCGGCGCGCTGACGGTGCTGGCCATGGGCGCCGCCCTGATGGCGTCCGCCAGCTACCTGGGCACCGCCTTCGGCGAATTGCTGAGCGCTCGCGCCCTGGCGCAGATGGGCAGCTTCCTGGCCGATTTTCTCCAGCCGGATTTTTCCCTCGCCCAGCTGTCGGCCGTGGCCCACGGTGCTGTGGAAACCCTTGCCATGTCGGCCCTGGGCACCCTGCTCGCCGGGCTGCTCGGCATCCTGCTGGCGCTGCCGGCGGCCGGTCGCCTTGGCCTGGGCGCCCTGGCGCTGGCGCGGCTGTTGCTCAATGCCTTGCGCGCCGTGCCGGAACTGGTGTGGGCGGCGTTGATGGTGCTGGCCGCCGGCCTGGGACCCAACGCCGGGACCCTGGCCCTGGCCCTGCACACCGCCGGGGTACTCGGCCGGCTGTTCGCCGAAGCCCTGGAAAACACCCCCAAGGCGCCCGCCGAGGCCATTCGCCTGGCGGGCGGTGGCGCGCTGACGGCCTTTCTCTACGGCACCCTGCCGGCGGTCTGGCCGCAGTTGCTGGCCTACCTGCTCTATCGCTGGGAAAACAACATCCGCATGGCCAGCATCCTCGGCTTCGTCGGCGCCGGCGGCCTGGGGCAGCAGCTGTACTTCAGCCTGAGCCTGTTCCAGCAGGCCCAGGCCGCCACCGTGATCCTCGGCATGCTGGTGCTGGTGCTGGGCGTGGATCTGCTGAGCAACTGGGCCCGGCAGCGCTGGGTCGTTCGCTAGCGAATCTCCGGTAGCAGCAGCGCGGGTAGTTGCGCGAGAAAGGTCGCTTCGTCGTCGAGTTGGCGCAGGTCCAGCCAGAGCGCATCGGCGTCGATGCGCCCCACCACCGGAATGGGTAGCTGGCGCAGGCCCTCTTCCAGTTGCCGCAAGGCACGCCCGCGCAGGCGCTTGCTGACCTGGGGACGACAGCACAGCGCCGCCCCGGGCAGGCGTGCCACCGGCTGGGCGCCACTGCCGATCATGCCCAGCGCCGGCTCCACGCTGACCGCATAGGTCGCGCCCAGCACGGCAGCGAAGGCTGGCAGCAGCCGCTCGGCCTGGGTGGTGATGGCCTCGGCCGGGCGCGACAGCAGGCGCAGGCTGGGCAATCGCTCGGCCAGCCGATCCGGATCGCGATAGAGCGCCAGGGTCGCCTCCAGGGCGGCCAGGGTCAGCTTGTCGACCCGCAGCGCTCGCTTGAGTGGATTCTTCTTGATGCGCTCGATGAGGTCGCGGCGACCGACGATAAGGCCGCACTGGGGTCCGCCGAGCAGCTTGTCGCCACTGAAGGTCACCAGGTCCGCGCCATCGCGCAGGGCCTGCTGCACCGTGGGTTCGGCGGGCAGCCCCCAGCGGGTCAGATCCACCAGGGTACCGCTGCCCAGGTCTTCCAGCAGCGGCACGTCGTGGGCGCGGGCGATGGCGGCCAATTCCGTCGTGGCCACGCTGGCGGTAAAGCCCTGGACGCTGTAGTTGCTGGTGTGCACCCGCATCAGCAGCGCGGTGCGCGGGCCGATGGCGGCTTCGTAATCGCGGGCATGGGTGCGATTGGTGGTGCCCACCTCCACCAGCTTGACCCCGGCGCGGGCCATGATGTCGGGAATGCGGAAGGCACCGCCGATCTCGATCAGCTCACCGCGGGACAGCACCCCTTCCTTGCGTGCACCTATGGCATGCAGCGCCAGCAGGACCGCCGCGGCGTTGTTGTTGACCACCGTCACCGCCTCGGCGCCGGTGAGTTCGCGCACCAGGTCGGCGACCAGGTCGTCGCGATCGCCGCGCTTGCCGGTGGCCAGGTCGAACTCCAGATTCATCGGCTGACGCGCGGCCTCGGCTACCGCGGCGATCGCCTCTTCCGCCAGCAGCGCCCGCCCCAGGTTGGTGTGCAGCACCGTGCCGGTGAGGTTGAACACCCGCCGCACCCGCGGCTGGCTGTGCAACGCAAGCCGCTCGCCCAGGCGACCGGCCAGCACGCCCTCCTCCACCTCCACGGCGGTCAGGGTGCCGGCCCTCAGGGCCTCGCGCAGATCGTCCAGCAGCGAGCGATAGCCGCCAAGGACCTGCTCGCGACCATGACGCTCCTCCAGCGGACGCGAAGCGGGATGGCGCAGCAGGCGGTCGATGGACGGCAGGCGAATGGCGGTCATGGGAGCCTCTTGGGTCGAGTCGACCCCCAGTGTAGCCCGAACCCGCGGCGGGTCGACCAGGGGCGCCGGACTGTTCCCAGGCTGGCCCGCACGGGAAGGGAGCGGCCCGACCCCGGACCCGGGGCGTCCGGAAATGACCCCCGGGTTCCCGGTTTGCCGCGTGCCAGAGCCCGTCCTAGGATGGTTTCGCGGGCTCTTCCCAGGCACCTGCCACGGTCCTGGCGTGGAGAGCCCTGGCCACCACGTCCACCTCACGACAATAACAAGGGTGCCGTCATGTCCAAGAAATCCTCCCTCTGGGCCAGCGATGGCCTGCTCGACAACAGCGACATCGTCAGCCTCGGCAACTTCACCTACCTGCACACGCTGAAGAGCGCCGCAGCCACGCCGCTGGCGCAGACCAGCCCGGCCAGCACCCCTACCGTCAGCGAATTCCTCAACGGCGCCATCAGCGAGTACGTACTGGGTGGCACGCCCGACGGCATGCGGCCGTTGCTGGTCGATGGCCATCAGCTGACGCTGCACAACTCGCTCAACGGCGCCACGGCCCATACCTGGATCACCGCCGAGAACCAGGTGCTCATCACCTATGCCGGCACCACTCGAGGCGAGAATCTGCTGATCGACCCCCTGTCCACCGCCGGTGGCCTGCTGAGCGATCTGCAGATCCTCGGCCAGCAGGTCTCCAGCGCCCAGCGGCAGTCGCTGGACTTCGCCCACCAGGTGATCGAGGCGGCGGCCAAGCAGGGCTATGGCACCCAGGACATCTTCGTCACCGGCCACTCCCTGGGTGGCATCTCGGCGGCATACGTCGCCCAGCAGACCGGTCTCGGCGGCATCAGCTTCGAGGCCTCGGGCATTCCCCGCGATGCTCAGGCGGTCGGTCACGGGGGCAATTTCGTCAATGTGGTCACCCTCGGCGATCCGGTGGCCAACTACAGCTCCGACATCCGCGGCGAGCAGCCCTTCGCGCCCAGCTTCGTCAGCCAGGCCGAGGGTGGCGGCAGCCTGCCGCACTATGGCTCGCTGTTCCTGATCGGTGCCCAGGCCGACCAGCACGACCTGACCCAGGCGGCGGCCAAGGTCGGTCAGCTGTTCAACGGCGACAACGGCGGCCAGGTCAATCCACTGGGGGCGGCCCTGCATCCACTCAGCGTGGCCGCCGGGATCGCCGAAGCGGCGCGCCTGATCGCCGAATTCCACCTGCCGGCCGCCGAATACACCAACCTCGGGGTAACCCCTACCGGTGGCTTTCTCGACACCCTGCCGGCGCAGATCGGCACGGCCCATGGCCCGGTGCTGATGGTCGGCAACTACAGCGTGGCGGAATTGCAGGCCTATGCCGAGACCCACGCGACCTTCGGCTGAGACCCGCTTATAAAACTACTGCGCGTCCGCCATACAGGCACGTGCGGTGCTCGGAATCCTCATGTACTACTCGTACACTCCTGTCCCTGCGCGCCGCACACACCTGTCTGACAACCGCTCGCGACGTTTTATAACCGACTCACGCCTTTGCGGCAGTCTTCTTTCACCTGCGCGAGAGAACTCCCCCCTGCCGTTCGGGTCTGCCCTCCTATCGTCCGGGACCCTGAGGGTCCCGCCCGCCTTTAGCTCAGGAGAACCCCATGACCGCAGACGGTCCCCAGCGCATGACCGATGAAGAAGCCCAGGAATTCGCCACCGAGGTGTTCAACCTCGCGCGCACTGGCAATGCCGAGGTGCTGGCTCTGGTGCTGGAAAAGGGGCTGACGCCCAATCTGCGCAACCACAAGGGCGACGGCCTGCTGATGCTGGCCAGCTACCACGGTCACCTGGACGCCAGTCGTGTCCTGCTGGAGCACCGGGCCGATCCGAATCTGGCCAACGACATGGGCCAGTCCCCCCTGGCCGGCGCGGCCTTCAAGAACAACCTGCCGATGGCCGAGCTGCTGCTGGAGCACGGCGCCGCCGTGGAGGGCGCCATGCCCGACGGCAAGACCGCGCTAATGATGGCGGCCATGTTCAATCATGTGCAGATGGTGGAATTGCTGGTCGCCCGCGGCGCCGATCCCAAGGCTCGGGACGCCGCCGGCAACACGGCGCTGAGCGTGGCCCGCGCCATGGGCGCCCAGGACACCCCCGCCGTGCTGGAGCGACTGGGCGGCGTCTGATCAGCGCTTCTGGTAGCGATAGAACAGATTGGGCTCGCTGACCACATAGAGGTTGCCGGTGGTATCCAGGGTAACGCCTTCGGGCTGGCGGATCCGCCGTGACAGGCCGCCGAAGGGCGCCACCAGGGAACGGGTATCCAGGGTATGGCCCTGGTCGTCGAGTTCGATCAGTACCCGCGACTCGTCGCTGAGCAGCAGCAGGTGGCCGGTGCGGCGATCGACATGGACCGCGGACAGGTCACCGGTGCTGGGCGCCTGGTCCAGCCAGGCCTGGCGATCGATGATGCGCAGGGCGAAGTCGCCGTCGAAGCTCCTGAGCAGGCCACGGATTTCATAGAGCTTGCGCGGCGAGTGCTCCTTGACCACGAACAGGCGATCGCGGGCGGCGTCGTAGTCCAGGCCTTCGAAGCCCTGGTTGGCGCGGGGGAAGAGATCCAGGGTCAGGCTGCGGTAGTCCTTGCGCCGGAGCACGTCGTCGCCTTCGGGGATGCCTACCAGGGTCAGGGCGTTGGCGCCCTCTTCCGCCAGCAGCAGGCGGTCGTTGCCCAGATAGGTCACGCCTTCGACGTCGTCGAAGCCTTCCAGGCGATGGCGTTGCAGCAGCTCGCCGTCACGGCTCAGGGCCAGCAACTCCGGCGGATTGTTGACCACCGCCCAGAGCCGATCCCGCTGCGGGTCATAGCTAAGGTCGGACAGATTCTCGGTGACGCCGGCCACCGGCTTGGCTTCCACCGCCACCCGGTAGCGACCCAGTTCCAGCGAGGTTCGGGGTTCGCTCTGCCACTGCTGGCCGAGCCAGAACAGCAACTGGCTGTCCAGATGGCTGCTGCGCAGGCCCTGGGTCACCCCCAGAGCCAGCAGCAGCGCCAGGGCCAGCAGCCAGCCGGTCCGTCCGATCCTGATCCGTCGTACCCACGCCGTCATCGCCTTGCCCCGTCATTGTTGTACGGGGCGGAGTATCCGGGGCTGTCTTTATGGTTGTATGACAGTCCTAGCGCCGGGGCTGAACGGGGTTGCCCTCCCAGCGCGAGCGACCCGGCAGGGTTTCGCCCTTCATCACCAGCGACAACGGGCCCAGTTCCACGTCGTCGCCGACGCGGGCGCCATAGAGCACCACGCTACGCGGCCCCAGGTTGACGCCCTTGCCCAGCTCGACTTCGCCAACCTTCATCACCCGGTCTTCGAACAGGTGGGTCTGGGGCCCGGCCAGGGCATTGAGTTCGCCGTGGTCACCGAGGCGCACGCAGTCGAATTCGGTGAGGTCGGTGGTATCCAGGTAGGTGCCGCGACCCAGGCGGGCGCCGAGCAGACGCAGCGCCAGCGGCAGCCAGGGCGTGCCGCGCAGGGTGCCGAGCAGATTGGGCACCGCCAGGGTTTCGTAGAGGCTGGTGATGGCTTCGCTGCGCCAGACGAAAAAGGTCCACATGGGCGCCGAGCGCGGGCGATAGCGGCCTACCACCAGCCACTTGAGCCCCAGCACGACCAGGAAGCTGGCCAGGGCGAAGGCGCTGCCGGCCAGCAGCGTCTCGCCAAGCAGTTGCAGCCAGGCGCCCTGCTGCCACAGCGGCACCAGGGCCTCGGCGATGGCACAGCCGGCGGCCACGGTGAAGCCGGTGGGCAGCACGATGCGCAGGGCCTCGATCAGGCCACGCGCCACCCGGCGCCAGGGGGCCGGGCGGAAGGTCAGGCTTTCCGGATAGCCGGTGAGGGTTTCCCGCGCCGGCAGCCGGACCGCTGGCGAGCCGAGCCAGGTTTCGCCCTGGCGCAGGGGCACGCCTTCGTCGAGCCGACCCAGGACACCGATCAGGGCGTCTTCGGGGATGTGGCAGCCGTCGGCGACATAGGCACCGTTGCCGACGAAACTGCGCCGGGCGATGGAGGTGCGTCTGAGGGTCATCCAGCCCTGGGCGACCTGTTCGTCACCGAGCATCACGGCATCGGCGATAAAGGTCTCGGCGCCCAGCTCCAGCAGCGAGGAGACCGGGCCCTGGGCGGTGGAAATCTCCGCATCACGACCGACCCGGGCACCCAGCAGGCGATACCAGAGCGCCGAATAGACGGTGGCATAGAGGCCCTGCAGGCTTTGCAGCGCCGACTCCTGGATCAGGTTGGCCAGCCACTTGCGCCAGTAGAAGAGGCTGTCGACCGACCATTGGCCTTCTTCCAGCCGCGGCAGGATCAGCCGCCGCGCCAGGGCACAGCCGAGCAGGGTCAGGGCGACGCTGACCACGCCCAGCGGCAGGGCCAGCACCCCGTATTGCAGGGCATCGAGCAGCAGCGAAGAGGTGTGCCACCAGGGCAGCCCCCCGAAGCTTTCCAGTTCGTCGATCAGCAGCGCCAGGGGGAACAGCGGCATGAAGAACAGCACCGAGACCACCAGGCCGCTGAGGGCATAGAGTCCCTTCAGCACGGCGCGCTGGGCACGGGACACCGGCGCCGGCGGCAGGACGCGGGCACCGGCGGCGCCCTGGTCATGGGCCGGCGCGCCGCCCCAGTTGCGACCGGCCGGGATGCGCTGACCGCTGCGCAGGGCGGATTGAGCCTGCAGGCGCGCACCGTCACCGAGGGCGGTGTCGCCTTCGAGGATGGCATAGGAGCCGACCTGGGCTTCGCGACCCAGGGTCACGGCGCCGAGCAGCAGTTCGCCGCGCAGCACCCGGGCATTTTCGAAGTTGACGCCGTTGCCCAGGCTGGCGCCCTGCCCCAGGGTCAGCAACTCGGGGACGCGCAGGGTCAGGGTGCCGACGAAGGCCTCGGCGCCGACCTGAGCCCCGAGCAGGCGCATCCAGCCCCGCGCCAGGGGCGAGCCGCTGAGCAGGTAGGCCGGCGCCAGGGCGAGGAAACGCTCGCCCAGCCACCAGCGGTAGTAGGTCAGGCCCCAGAGCGGATAGCGACCGGGCTGCAGGCGGCCGGTGAGGCGCTTGCCCACCACGGCCACGGCGAATTCCAGGCCGATGGCGAGAACGAACAGACTCAGGGCGGTCAGCATCGCCAGGGGCAGCGCGGTGCCGGAATGGATCAGCAGCGGGAAGGCCAGGAAGGGTGCCAGCCAGCGGCCCAGGCGCAGGGTCAGCAGCGGCGGCAGAGCCACCGCCTGGGCCAGGCCACAGCGCCAGCGCCGCCAGCGGCTGGGCGGCGCCCAGGCCTCGGTGGCCGTCGTTGCGCCCGCCTCGGCGGCGTCGGCTTCCAGGGCCTCGGCGATGGCGCCCAGGGTGCGGCCGGCATAGACCGCCTTGACCGTGGCACTGGCATAGCGCGGATCCTGGCGCAGGCGCGAGACCAGGCGGGCGGCGAACAGCGAGTGCCCGCCCAGGTCGTCGAAGAAATCCATCTCGGCGTGCAGCGGCTGCCCGGGAAACAGCTCGGTGGTAGCCGCCAGCAGCGCACCCAGGGCGCCACTGGCCGGGGCGACCGCCGCGACCGCGGCAATGGCCAGGGGCCGGGCCCGCAATTGCTTGCGATCGATCTTGCCGGAATTCAGCCGTGGCATCTCGCCGAGCCACTCGAAGCGGCTGGGCACCATGTACAGCGGCAGGCAGCCGGCCAGCTCGGTGCGCAGCAGGTCGCTGCGCGGCAGCGGGCCGCCATCGCCGACCAGGAAGGCCACCAGCTGCTCCACGCCGCCTTCTTCGCGCAGCACCACGGCCACGGTCCCGACCCCGGGTTGCCGAGCCAGGGTGGCTTCGATCTCGCCCAGCTCGACGCGATAGCCGCGGATCTTGACCTGGTCGTCGACGCGGCCCAGGCAGTGCACCTGGCCGTGCGCGTCGACCCGCGCCAGGTCACCGGTGCGATAGAGCTTGAGGTCGTGGCTGCCGGTGCTCCAGGGATTGGGCAGGAATTTCTCGGCGGTCAGCTCCGGGCGGCCCAGGTAGCCGTCGGCCACGCCGGGACCGGTGATGCAGAGTTCGCCCACCTGATCGCGCGGCAGCAGCGCCAGTGGCTGGCTGGCATCGGCAGGCACCACCAGCAGGCTGTAGTTGGGCAACGGCCGGCCGATGGTAACCGGCTCGCCCGGTTGTAGCTGCGCCAGACTCGCCGAGACGGTGGCCTCGCTCGGGCCATAGGTGTTGAACAGCCGCCGCTGCGGCCGACTCCAGCGTGCCACCAGGGGCTCGGGGCACATCTCGCCGCCAAGGTTGATCAGGCGCAGGCTGGGGACGTCTTCCGGCAGCAGCGCCAGCAGGGTTGGCACCACGTGCAGCACGCTGATGCGATTGGCGCCAAGGGCGCGGGCCAGGGCCTCGGGATCGGCGGTGATCTCGCGCGGGGCCAGCCAGAGGGTGGCGCCCACCAGGTAGCTGATCCAGATTTCTTCGAAGGACATGTCGAAGGCCACCGAGAAACCCTGGTAGACCCGATCGCCGGCCTCGATGCCGAGCAGCGAATTCTCGCTGCGCAGGAAGTGGCAGATGCTGTCCTGGCGGATGCCGATGCCCTTGGGCTTGCCGGTGGAGCCGGAGGTGTAGATCAGGTAGGCCAGGTGGTCCGGAGAGACCTGGCCACGCCGGCGCAGGGTCTCGCCCTGGGCCAGGGCGACGCTCAACTCGTCGGGGGTCCAGCAGCCGAGCCCGGGACGCGCCAGCAGATCGGCGAAGGGCGCCCCGGTGATCACGCCCACCGCCTGGGCATCTTCCAGGCAGAGGGCCACGCGATCGGCCGGGGTTTCGGCGTCGCAGGGCAGCCAGGCGGCGCCGGTCTTGGCGATGGCCAGCTGCATCACCAGCAGCTCGATCCCGCGTGGCAGCCAGAGGCCGACCACGCGGCCAGGCCCGGCGCCGGCGGCCAGCAGCCGCGACGCGGCGCGGTCGGCCCAGGCGTTCAGTTCGCCATAGCTCAGGCTGCGCTCGCCTTCGAGCAGGGCGGGCCGCTCCGGCGCCCGCGCCGCGGTGGCCTCGAACAGATCGGCGAGGACTTCATCGCGGCACAGATCGGGGCGGATGAGGCCTTCGACCAGACTGAGGGAGAGTTCGGCAAGCGCTTCCATGGGGACAGCCTCTGGGTGTTTGGCGCAGTTTGTATCTCCCGGGTTACGCGCTCCTTAAGGGGCGCTTAGGGTTTGCTTAAGGCCGGACCAGCCCTGCGTCGCGGGCGCCAGAACGGCTCTGAGACGCGCCTTCCACTCGATCCGCCATTGATCGGCGACGGACGGCGGTGCGCTGGCGAGGCCAAAAAAACGCCTCCCGAAGGAGGCGTTTCAGTCACCGCATGGCCATCAGCGCAGATCGAAACGATCCAGCTCCATCACCTTGGTCCAGACCTTGACGAAGTCCTTGACGAACTTCTCCTGGGCGTCGGCACTGCCGTAGACCTCGCTCAGCGCCCGCAGCTGGGCGTGGGAGCCGAACACCAGGTCGACCCGGGTACCGGTCCACTTCACGGCACCGGTCTGGCGATCGCGACCTTCGAAGGTGGCCTTGTCCGGACCGGTGGCCTTCCATTCGGTGGCCATGTCCAGCAGGTTGACGAAGAAGTCGTTGGTCAGGGTCTGCGGCCGCTGGGTGAAGACGCCGTGCTTGGCGCCGCCCACGTTGATGTCCAGCACGCGCAGGCCACCCAGCAGCACCGTCAGCTCGGGCGCGGTCAGGTTCAGCAGGTGCGCCTTGTCCACCAGCAGGAATTCCGGCTTGACCTTGAATTCCCCGCCCACGTAGTTGCGGAAGCCGTCGGCCCAGGGCTCCAGGTGCCCGAAGGAATGGACATCGGTCTGCTCCTGGGAGGCGTCCACGCGACCCGGGGTGAAGGGCACGCTGATGGAGTGACCCGCCGCCTGGGCGGCCTTTTCCACCCCAACGCTCCCGGCCAGCACGATCAGGTCGGCGATGGAGACCTGCTGGCCCTGGCCCTGGACGTCACGCTGGATGCCTTCCAGCACGCCCAGCACCTTGGCCAGTTGCGCCGGCTGGTTGACCTCCCAGTCCTTTTGCGGCGCCAGGCGCAGCCGGCCGCCGTTGGCCCCGCCGCGCTTGTCGGAACCGCGGAAGGTGGAAGCCGCCGCCCAGGCGGTGCCGACCAGTTCGGACACGCTCAGGCCGGACGCGGCCAGCTTGTCCTTGAGCGCCTTGACCTCGGCCTCGCCCAGGGGCGCGCCTGCGGCCTTGGGCAGCGGGTCCTGCCACAGCAGCTCCTCGGCCGGGGTTTCCGGGCCTAGGTAGCGGGCCAGCGGCCCCATGTCCCTGTGGGTCAGCTTGAACCAGGCGCGGGCGAAGGCATCGGCCAGCTGGTCCGGATTTTCCAGGAAGCGGCGGGAGATCTTCTCGTAGGCCGGATCGAAGCGCAGCGCCAGGTCCGAGGTCAGCATGGTCGGCTGGTGACGCTTGCTGGGATCGTGGGCATCGGGCACGGCATTGGCACCGGCGCCGTCCTTCGGCCGCCACTGGTGGGCACCGGCCGGACTCTTGAACAGCTCCCACTCGAACTTGAACATGTTCTCGAAGTATTCGTTGCTCCAGCGGGTGGGCGTGGAGGTCCAGGTCACTTCGAGGCCGCTGGTGATGGTGTCGGCGCCCTTGCCGGTGCCGTAGCTGTTGTGCCAGCCGAAGCCCTGCTGTTCCAGGTCGGCCGCTTCCGGCTCGGCGCCGACGCTGGTGGCCGGGCCCGCGCCGTGGGTCTTCCCGAAGGCGTGGCCACCGGCGATCAGGGCGACGGTTTCCTCGTCGTTCATGGCCATGCGGCCAAAGGTTTCGCGGATGTCGTGGGCGGACGCCACCGGATCGGGATTGCCGTCCGGGCCTTCGGGGTTCACGTAGATCAGGCCCATCTGCACCGCGCCCAGGGGGTTTTCGAGGGTGCGCTGCGGATTGTCGTTGCGGCTGTGCTCCACCGGATGCTGCTCGGGCTGGGCGGTCAGCACGCCGTCACCGGGCTGCTCCATCTTCTTGTGGGCGCCGTAGCGGACGTCGCCACCCAGCCAGACGGTTTCCGAACCCCAGAACACCGCGTCGTCCGGTTCCCAGACGTCCTGGCGACCGCCGGAGAAGCCGAAGGTCTTGAAGCCCATGGATTCCAGGGCGACGTTGCCGGTGAGGACGATGAGGTCGGCCCAGGATATCTTGCGGCCATACTTCTGCTTGATCGGCCAGATCAGCCGGCGCGCCTTGTCCAGGCTGACGTTGTCCGGCCAGCTGTTGAGCGGCGCGAAGCGCTGCTGACCCTGACCGGCGCCGCCACGGCCGTCACCGACGCGATAGGTGCCGGCGCTGTGCCAGGCCATGCGCACGAACAGCGGGCCGTAGTGGCCGAAGTCGGCCGGCCACCAGTCCTGGGAGTCGGTCATCACGGCGCGCAGGTCGGCCTTTACCGCTTCGAGGTCCAGGCTCTTGAATTCGGTGGCGTAGTCGAACTCTTCGCCCATGGGATCGGAGAGCGAGGAATGCTGGTGCAGGAAGTTGAGATTGAGCTGGTTCGGCCACCAATCCTTGTTGGTGGTACCGCCGCCGGCGGCGTGATTGAACGGGCACTTGGATTCGGTCGACATCTTCTTGGCTACCTCAGGGTCTTGTTCATCCGGTTGTCAGCCGCGACAGCAGCACGGCCTGCAGAAGGCGTGGTTCCGGTCGCGTCGGCCTAGGGGCTCGACAGGCGCCGAGGCCGGCGTCGAGCCGACTCCGGGGGAAGCCCCACCATGGGCGAAGCGGACGTTGCGGTCATTGTTATCCCCTCATCAGATGGGCACACCGACGAAGCGGCGCAATCTCCATACTAGACGGCTTCGCCGCCCGGCGTGATAGAAGGTTTTGTGCCCCTCGATAGACTGGCTCTGCAAGATGACCCTGCGGTGACAGGGCCCTGTCGACCCACGCTTGGCGCGATAAGCAACGTTGGCGACCGCTTCGCCGAGGTTCGCGCGGCTTGGCTTCACGAAGTGGAAAAGGGCCGCGTGCGTCAGCGAGGGCCGGGCCCGGGCAGCCCGCCATATGCGGAAACAGAAGCGGCGGCGACCGCCGTGCCCCGGGCGGTCGCCTTGCCCGGTCTAGCCCGGGGCGAACAGCAGGTTGGGCGCGTGACGCTCGTAGCCCTCTTCCGCCAGGCGCACGTCCAGCGCCAGGCTGGCGAGATCGGCGGACAGGGGTTCGCTGCGGGCGTCGTGGTCGCGATAGAGGTGCTTGAGATAGGTCTTGCAGTGGGCGCAGGTCTCGGCGCGCAGCGGAGCCTTCCGGGCGTTGGCGTCGTCGGTGCTCAGGGAGTAGTAGCCCAGGCCCTTGCCGGTTTCGCAGTGGCTGCACTTGACCCGTACGAAGTGCCACTCGCAGGCGCACAGCGAACAGGTCAGGTACCTCAGGCCATTGGCCTTGCCCAGGTGATGGATGACGCCGGCCATGGGTGGCGCGCCGCAGCAGGGGCAGGACGTCTGGCTGCCCTGTTCGCGCAGGGCGGTGAAGTCGCTGCGCTGTAGCCAGTGGGTCCAGGCCACTTGGAGGGCGGCGCCGAGGAAAGGCACCACGCCGGCCGGCACCAGCTCGTAGCTGCCCGCCAGCAGGGCGATGGCCCAGGCCTTGCGCTGGCCGGCATCGGCCTGGCGCAATTCCTCCAGGGCCGCCTGCACCGGCGCCTGAGAGAGCCTGAGGGTCTCCAGCAGGGCATCCAGCGCGGGCAGCCAGTCGCCCTCGCGGACCAGGGTGTCGTAACCCAGGGGTGGCAGGCCGTGAGCCAGGCTCTGGGCACTGCGCGCCTCGTCCAGCGGCAGGGGCGCGAGGGTGTCGAAGACCCCTTGCTGGGCCTCGCACACCTCGGCCATCAACAGCAGGTAGTCGCCCAGGGCATTGCCGGCGGCCAGCAGGCGCAGGCGGTCGGCGCGATAGCCGAACAGCTCGCCACCGGGCAGCAGGATGAAATCGGGATTGACGGCCGCGGCTTCGATTTCGCCGGGTTCGAGGATCTGGCCCGCCATGGCAGGGCTCCTTAGCAGAACGGTGGAAGAGAGAGAATTCAGGATAGCGGGCGGGTTGGGGTGTCGGGCTTCGCTGCCCTCACCCCAACCCTCTCCCGAGGGAGAGGGGGCAAAACGCCGCGTACCTCATCCGGTAGGTTGGGTTGAGCGCGGCGAAGCCCAACAGCAAAGGGCTTACTTCTTCTCGCGGGTGACCTTCTCGTACCACAACGAGTGGTGCTTCTTGGCCCAGGCCCGGCTCACCCAGCCGGTCATCATCGCGGTCACCGAACCCTTGATCCAGATCCCGGCATAGATGTGCACGATGATCGACAGCACCAGCACGAAGGCGGCGACGGCATGGGCCAGGGCGCCCAGGCGGATCACCGGGATGGGGAACAGGTGGGCGAAGTACTGCCGCCAGATGACCACGCCGCTGACCAGCAGGACCAGCATGCAGGCCAGCAGCACCCAGAACAGGATCTTCTGCCCGGGGTTGTACTTGTCGATCGGCGGCAGCTTTTCCTCGCGGTTGTTCAGGACATCGTTGATCTGCTTGAGCCACTGGGTGTCTTCGCGACCGATCTTGTTGTGCCGCCAGAAGCGGATCACCAGAAAGGCGAAGAACACGAACATCGCCACGCCCATGAAGGGATGCAGGATGCGCGTCCAGGTGCCGCCGCCGAACAGATTCGACAGCGGGAACAGCGCGGGATGGAACAGCGCCAGCCCCGACAGCCCGGCCATGAAGAACAGGATCGCCACGATCCAGTGGTTGGTCCGCTCGTTGGCGTTGTAACGCTGGATTTCAGGTTTCATCTCGATCTCCCAGGACGCCCCCGGCCAAACCGGGGGCGTACGCCTGCTAGGGCTGCTTGTCGTGCGGATCGAAGATCTGCACGGACGGACTCAGCTGCTTGACCTCGCCCCTGGGCGCATCGCCCTCGGGACGGGGCGGCGCCTCGACCACCTCGTCATCGTCATCGGTCCGGTTGGGGCCGACACGCACGTAGTGGAAGAAGCCGGCCAGCACCGCCGCCCCCATGGCGAACAGCGCCAGGGGTTTGGTGAAGCCCTTCCACAGGCCCACGGTGGGGCTGATGGTCGGATCCTTGGGCAGGTGGTTGTACAGCTGCGGCTGGTCGGCATGGTGCAGCACGTACATGACGTGGGTGCCCCCTACCCCAACCGGGTCGTACAGGCCGGCGTTCTCGTAGCCGCGGCTCTTGAGATCGACGATGCGCTCGGCGGCGTGCTCCTTCATGGCGTCCTTGGTGCCGAAGGTGATGGCGCCGGTCGGGCAGGTCTTCACGCAGGCGGGTTCCAGCCCCACGCCGACCCGGTCCGAACAGAGCGAGCACTTGTAGGCCTTGTTGTCCTTCTTCGAGATCCGCGGGATGTCGAAGGGGCAACCGGCGATGCAGTAGCCGCAACCGATGCAATGATCCTGGTTGAAGTCGACGATGCCGTTGGCGTACTTGACGATGGCCCCCGGACTCGGACAGGCCTTGAGGCAACCGGGCTCGGCGCAGTGCATGCAGCCGTCCTTGCGGATCAGCCATTCCAGCTTGCCGGCCTCGTCCTCGTGCTCGGTGAAACGCATCAGCGTCCAGGAGTCCGCGGTGAGGTCCGCCGGGTTGTCGTAGGTGCCGTGGGTATGGCCTACCTCGTCGCGCAGCTCGTTCCATTCCGAGCAGGCGACCTGGCAGGCCTTGCAGCCGATGCACTTGGACACGTCGATCAGCTTGGCCACTTCCGCCTGGGTGCGCACCGAGGTGTAGGCCGTGGTGGTCGCGGAGCGGGCATAGATATCCTGACTGGCCATCACGCTTTCTCCACGTTGACGAGGAACGACTTGAACTCGGGCGTCTGGGTGTTCCCGTCACCCACGAAGGGGGTCAGGGTGTTGGCCAGGTAACCCATTCGCGCCACCCCGGAGAAGCCCCAGTGGATGGGGATGCCGACGTGGTGCACCGTCTCGCCGTTGACCTGCAGCGGACGGATCCGCTTGGTCACCACCGCCTTGCAGACGATGTGGCCGCGCTTGGAAGTGACGCGCACCAGATCACCGGCGGCGATGCCCTTCTGCTTGGCCAGCACCTCGCCGATCTCGACGAACTGCTCCGGCTGGATGATGGCGTTGAGGCGACAGTGCTTGCTCCAGTAGTGGAAGTGCTCGGTCAGGCGGTAGGTGGTGGCCGCATAGGGGAAATCCTTGCGATCGCCGAAATCCGCCCAGTCGTCCTTGAGCACCCGCGCCGCCGGGCTGTTGAGGGCCTTGCGATTGTTGGGGTGCAGCGGGTTGACGCCGATCGGCGTCTCGAACGGCTCGTAGTGCTCCGGGAAGGGCCCCTCGGCCAGCTTGTCCAGGGCGAAGAAGCGCGCCACCCCTTCCGGGTTCATGATGAAGGGACTCATGCCGTCGGCCGGCTTGGCATCGATCTTGAAGTCGGGCACGTCGGTGCCGCCCCACTTCTGCGCCTTGTCGTTCCACCACACCAGCTTCTTGCTCGGGTCCCAGGGCTTGCCCTGGAGATCCGAGGAGGCGCGGTTGTAGAGGATGCGTCTGTTGTTCGGCCACGACCAGGCCCAACCCAGGGTCTGGCCCATGTGGAAGGGATCGCTGTTGTCGCGCCGCGCCATCTGGTTGCCCTGCTCGGTCCAGGACCCGCAGAAGATCCAGCAACCCGACGCCGTGCTGCCGTCGTCCATCAGCTGGCCGAAACCGGCGATTTGCTGGCCGGCCTTGGCCGAGACCGCGCCCTTGGCATCCAGCACATCGGTGACGGCGTAGCCGTTGAACTCCTTGGCCAGCTCCTCGGGTGCCGGCTCCTCCGGCTTGGCGTAGGGCCAGGACAGCCCCAGGATCGGATCGGGGAAGGCCCCGCCCTCCCTGGCATAGGCCTCGCGCAGCTTGAGGAACAGCTCGGACATGATGGCGATGTCGCTGCGCCCTTCGCCAGGTGCCTCGGCGCCCTTGTAGTGCCACTGCAGCCAGCGACTGGAGTTGACCAGGGAGCCGTCTTCCTCGGCGAAGCAGGTGGTGGGCAGGCGGAACACCTCCGTCTGGATCTCGGCGGTGTTCACATCGTTGTGATCGCCGTGGTTGCGCCAGAACTCGGAGGTTTCGGTGGCCAGCGGATCCATGATCACCAGCCACTTGAGCTTGGACAGCCCGCGCATCACCTTGGCCTTGTTGGGGAAGGCGGCGATGGGGTTGAAGCCCTGGCAGACATAGCCGTTGACCTGGCCCTTGCCCATCATGTCGAAGTAGCGCAGGACGTCGTAGCCGGCGCCGGTGACATCGACCTTGGGCAACCAGTGGTAGCACCAGTCGTTGTCCTTGGTGGCCTTGTCGCCGTACCAGGCCTTCATCAGGCTGACGTGGAACTTGCCGTAGTTCTGCCAGTAGCTCATCTGCCCCGGACGCAGCGGTTTGCTGGCGCGCCGGGTGATGAAGGTGTTGTAGTCCTGCTCGCCGTCGCCGCCGATGGTCAGGTAGCCGGGCAGCTGGATCGACAGCAGCCCCAGGTCGGTGAGGCCCTGGATGTTGGAGTGACCGCGCAGGGCGTTCATGCCGCCACCCGGCAGGCCGATGTTACCCAGCAGCAGTTGCACCATGGCGCCGCAGCGGATGATCTGCGCCCCGATGGAGTGCTGGGTCCAGCCCAGGGCATAGAGGATGGTCATGACGCGACCGGGCGCCGAGGTCTCGGCGATCTCGGCCCAGACCTTCTGGATCGCATCGGTCGGCGTGCCGCAGGTCTGGCTGGCCACCTCCAGGGTGTAGCGGCTGTAGTGCTGCTTCATCAGCTGGAAGACGCAGCGCGGATCCTGCAGGGTCGGATCGATCTTGACGAAGCCGTCGTCGCCGATCTGGTAGCCCCAGTTCACCTTGTCGGTGTAGGTGCGCTTCTCGGCGTCGTAGCCGTTGTACAGGCCGTCCTCGAAGGTGAAGCCTTCCTTCACCAGGAAGCCGGCGTCGGTGTAGTTGCGGACGTACTCCTGCTGGATCTTGTCGTGGGTGATCAGGTAATTGATCAGCCCGCCCAGGAAGGCGATATCGCTGCCGGTGCGGATCGGCGCGTAGTAATCCGCCACCGAGGCGGAACGGGTGAAACGCGGATCGACCACGATCAGCCGGGCGTTGTTGTGCGCCTTGGCTTCGGTGACCCATTTGAAGCCGCATGGATGGGCTTCAGCGGCATTGCCGCCCATGATGAGGACGAGATTGGCGTTCTTGATGTCGCTCCAATGATTCGTCATCGCACCACGGCCAAACGTCGGGGCAAGACCTGCCACCGTCGGGCCGTGTCAGACGCGCGCCTGGTTGTCGAAGGCCAGCAGGCCCAGACTGCGTGCGATCTTGTGCGTCAGATAACCGGTTTCATTGGAGGACGCCGAGGCGGCCAGGAAGCCCGTGGTCAGCCAGCGATTGACCGTCTGGCCCTGGTCGTTGGTGGCGATGAAGTTGGCATCGCGGTCTTCCTTCATCAGGGTGGCGATGCGCCCCAGCGCCTCGTCCCAGCTGATGCGGGTCCACTCGTTGCTGCCGGGCTTGCGCACCTCGGGATACTTGAGGCGATTGGGGCTGTGGATGAAATCCAGCAGGCCGGCGCCCTTCGGACAGAGGGTGCCGCGGTTGACCGGGTGGTCGGCGTCGCCTTCGATGTGAATGATGTTCTGGGCCACGTTCTTGGCCCGGTCGCCCATGCTGTACATGATCAGGCCGCAGCCGACCGAGCAGTAGGGACAGGTGTTACGGGTTTCCACGGTGTGCGCCAGTTTGAAATGGCGCACCTGGTCGGCAAAGGCGGCTGTGGGAGCCATGCCTAACGCCGCCAGGCTGGATCCCGCAAGGCCGACTCCAGCGACCTTGAAGAATTGCCGACGGTTCATATCCACGGTTCTTATCCTCGTTCAGGCTGGGTCCGGTACGTAGCCGAACCCTGCACAGAGAGTAACCCAACCGTCTGGCTTATCGAGCGCTTCGCTGTTGTCGCCGATCAATGGAAGTCGGCCTTCCGTCCCCCGAACTGCCGCTCGCCGAGCCGACACGCAGGGACGAACGCGATCAAAGGCGTCCAGTAGAGCGGTCCGTCGATCCCGTCAATTCGGCAGCGCCGAAAAGTCATGCTAAGCTCGCTAACTTTCCTCGCGATGCCTTCGGACCCCCTCACCATGTCCAAGCGCCTGCCGACGCCGCCATAGCACCACCCCTCCCCCGGTAACCGTCCCTGTGGCGTGTACCCATGTCTTGCTGCCTGTCGTCTCTCCGCGATCGCGCCCCGCTGTGCTGTCGCCCGTTCTGGATACGCCATGAAAAGTGTCTCTCCCCGCGCCGACATCCTGGCCGGTCTCACCACGTCCTTCGCGCTGGTGCCCGAGTGCATCGCCTTCGCCCTGGTCGCCCATCTCAATCCGCTGATGGGGCTCTATGGCGCCTTCTTCATCTGCACCCTCACCGCCCTCTTCGGTGGCCGCCCCGGCATGGTCTCCGGCGCCGCCGGCTCCATGGCGGTGGTCATCATCGCCCTGGTGGTGCAGCACGGCGTGCAGTACCTGCTGGCCACGGTGGTGCTCGGCGGCCTGCTGATGATCGCCTTCGGCCTCCTGCGCCTGGGCAAGCTGATCCGCATGGTGCCGCACCCGGTCATGCTGGGGTTCGTCAACGGCCTGGCCATCGTCATCGCCCTGGCCCAGCTGGAGCACTTCAAGCAGGGCGAGACCTGGCTCAGCGGTACCCCGCTGTACCTCATGATCGGCCTGACCGCAGCGACCATGGCCATCATCTGGCTGCTGCCGCGACTGACCCGCGCCGTGCCACCGGCCCTGGCCGCCATTCTCGGCGTCGGCCTGGCGGTGCACTTCCTCGACCTGCCGACCCGTACCCTGGGCGACATGGCCCATATCGCCGGTGGCCTGCCGCGGCTGGCGCTGCCCGATATCCCCTGGAGTCTGGAAACGCTGCAGATCATCCTGCCCTATGCGGTGCTGATGGCCCTGGTCGGCCTGCTGGAAACGCTGCTGACCTTGAATCTCACCGACGAGATCACCGAAAGCCGCGGCCTGCCCAATCGCGAGTGCGTGGCCCTCGGCGCGGCCAACCTGGCCTCGGGACTGTTCGGCGGCATGGGCGGTTGCGCCATGATCGGCCAGACCATGATCAACCTGAGTTCGGGTGGCCGTGGCCGGCTGTCCGGGGTGGTCGCCGGCGTGCTGATGCTGCTCTTCGTGCTGTTTCTCTCGCCGCTGATCGAGCGCATTCCGCTGGCGGCGCTGGTCGGCACCATGTTCGTGGTCGCCCAGCAGACCTTTGCCTGGGCCTCGCTGCGGGTGCTGCACCGGGTACCGCGCAGCGACATGCTGATGATCGTCGCCGTCACCGTGATCACCGTGTTCGCCGACCTCGCCACCGCGGTGCTCTGCGGCATCGTCCTGGCCGCGCTCAATTTCGCCTGGCAGCATGCCCGCCGGCTCTATGCCGACAGCCACCTGGAGGCCGACGGCAGCAAGAGGTACCAGGTCCACGGCACCCTGTTCTTCGCCTCCACCGCCACCTTTTTGAACCAGTTCGATCCGGCCGGTGATCCTGCCAGGGTCGTGGTGGACTGCCGCCACCTGAGTTTCGTCGACTACTCCGCCGTGGCTGCGCTGCGCACCCTGCACGAACGCTATGCCAAGGCCGGCAAGCGGGTACGGGTGCTGCACCTGTCGCAACGCTGCAAACAGCTGCTGCGCCGCGGCGGGATGACGGACGACCTCGCCCTCGGCGATTGAACCCGAAACGGCGCCGCCGGGTCTTTCCCAGCAATGTCCTGCTCCTGGAGACCCGCGGCCATGTCCAAGATCCTCGCCTGCCTCGACGGCTCGGCCGTCAGCGCCGCCGTCTGCGACTTCGCCGCCTGGGCCGGCACCACCCTGGATGCCCCGCTCACCCTGCTGCATGTGCTGGATCAGCGCCGCTTTCCACGGCCGGGCCAGGCCACGCCGCCCCTGCTGGTCAACCGCGAACACCTGCTGACCGAACTGGCGGCCCTGGATGCCCAGCGCGGCACCCTGGCGGAAGACCAGGGTCGGCTGCTGCTCGATGCGGCCCAGCTACGGGTGGAAGAACAGCAGGCGCGCTGCGCCGGGGCCGTGCTGCAGCACGGTGACCTGATAGGTTCGCTGGAAAGTCTGCAGGAGGATTTCGACCTCATCGTGCTGGGCCGCCAGGGCGAGGACAGTCCGCCCAAGCGGCTGATCGGCCGCCACCTGGAAAGCGCCATCCGCCTCCTGCATCGCCCGCTGCTGGTGGCCGGCCACCTGTTCGTCAAACCCAGCGGCGTGCTGCTGGCCTATGACGACAGCAACAGCGCGCGCAAGGCGGTGACCTGGGTGGCCAACTGCCGGCTGTTCGACGGCCTGGCCTGCCACCTGGTGACCGTCGGCCGCGACCGCGAAGAACGCCGCGCCGCCCTCGCCCGCGCCGCCGACGAACTCAGGGCCCGGGGCCGCACGGTCACCACTGCCATCACCGACGGCGACGTGGAACTGGGCCTGGAGCGCTATCGCAAGCAGCATGGCCTGGAGCTGGTGGTGATGGGCGCCTTCGGCCACTCCCGCCTGCGCCACTTTTTCATGGGCAGCAACACCCGCAACATGCTGGAAGCCGCCGGCAGCGCGCTGATCGTGGTGCGCTAGCTCAGGCTACGCGGAGCCTAGAAATCCACCCGCCCACGACTGGCCTTGAGGCCGCTGCGGCGCGACTTGCCTTCCAGGCGGCGCTGCTTGGAGCCGTAGGTGGGCTTGGTCGGTCGGCGCGGCTTTTCCTGGACGTTGGCGGCGGCGATCAGCGCGGCCAGGCGCTCCAGGGCGTCGGCGCGATTCTGCTCCTGGGTGCGGTACTGCTGGGCCTTGATCACCACCACGCCGTCGCGACTGATGCGCCCGTCGCGCAAGGCCAGCAGGCGCTCCTTGAGGGCGTCCGGCAGCGACGAGGCCTGGATGTCGAATCTCAGGTGAACGGCGCTGGAGACCTTGTTGACGTTCTGCCCACCCGCGCCCTGGGCGCGAACCGCGGTGAGCTGGATTTCCTGCTCGGGCAGCGTCAGACGCTCGTCGATGACCAGACTCACGCCAGGTGCGCGCCGCGGCTGAGCCAGGCGTCCAGCAGCGGTTCCAGTTCGTCCAGCGGCTGGTAGCCGTTGGTGACCAGCGCCAGCTGGCCGTCACGCTCGGCCAGCAGCGTGGGGAAGCCGGCGATACCCAGATTCAAGGCCCAGTCGAAGTCGGCCTGGGTTGCCTGGTGCGCCGGCTCGCCGTCGAACAGTGGCGCGAATTCGATGCGCGGCAGGCCGCAGGCTTCGGCCAGTTCCACCAGCAGGGCCGGCTGGGTGACGTCGCGGGCTTCGACATAGAAGGCCCGCTGGATGCGCTTGGCCAGCGGCCAGACGGCTTCTTCGTCGAGCTGGCGAGCGGCGACCAGGGCGCGGCAGGCCGGCTCGGTGTCGTACACCAGGCCTTCCGGCGGCCCCTGGTCCAGGGCGAAGGGCTGGCCGGTGGTCTCCTGCACCGCCTGCCAGTAGGCCAGGGTACGCACCCGGCTGGCGGTGTCCTGGGCCACCCGCTCGCGACGCAGGCCGCCCACTACCAGGTGCAGGGGAATGCCCTGGGCAGCCGCCCGCTCGGCCAGGCGCTCGACCACCGGAGCGAAGCCCCAGCACCAGGAGCACATGGGATCCATCACATAGAGCAGGCGACCGGGCATGCTAGACCTCCTCGGGGCTGGGCATGGCGTTCAGCCGCGGATCGCGGCCGATGGGGTGGGGTTCGTTGCGCAGGCGCGCCAGCTCGATCTGCTTCTGCCGCTCGCGGGCGCCAGCGCGGGTCTTTTCCGACAGCGAATCCCAGCAGTGCGGACAGCTGATGCCGGGGCTGTAATGCGGGGACTGCATGTCTTCCGGCGAGACCGGCGTGCGGCAGGCATGGCACTGGTCGTAGACCCCTTCGGCGAGGTCATGGGTCACGGTCACCCGGTTGTCGAAGACGAAACACTCGCCTTCCCAGCGCGACTCCGCCGCCGGCACCTCTTCGAGGTACTTGAGGATGCCGCCCTTGAGGTGGAAGACCTCGGGAAAGCCTTCCTGCAGCATGAAGCTCGACGCCTTCTCGCAGCGGATGCCGCCGGTGCAGAACATGGCGACCTTCTTGTGCTGTTGGGGATCGAAATGCTCGCGGATATAGGCCGGGAAATCGCGAAAGCTCTTGGTCTGGGGATCGATGGCACCCTTGAAGCTGCCGATACCCACCTCGTAGTCGTTGCGGGTGTCGATCACCAGCACCTCGGGATCGTCCACCAGGGCATTCCAGTCCCGCGGCTCGACATAGGTACCCACGCGGCGATTGGGATCGACGCCCGGCACGCCCAGGGTGACGATCTCCTTCTTCAGCTTGACCTTGGTGCGATAGAAGGGCTGCTCGGCGCAGTAGGATTCCTTGTGGTCGATGTCGACCAGGCGCGGATCGGCGCGCAGCCAGGCGAGCACGGCGTCGATGCCTTCGCGGCTACCGGAGACGGTACCGTTGATGCCTTCCTCGGCCAGCAGCAGGGTGCCCTTGACGTCGTTCGCCAGGAGGGTCTGCAGCAGGGGTTCACGCAATTGGACGTAGTCGTCCAGGGTGACGAACTTGTACAAGGCCGCCACGACAATCTTGTCGGTCATCTTCGGGTTCCCAGGGGTCGCCCTCGCAAAGGGCGGACCGGTTAGACGAAAACGCCGGCAAGGATGCCGGCGCCGATCAAATTTTAACCAATACAGGCTACCGCTGAACAGGGCTCGCCCGGCTCAACCCGCCAGGTCGTGCTTGCTGCCACCGCGGCAGGTGGGCGAATCCGGTGCCTGGCCCTGGGCCGCCCACTCTTCCGGGGTATAGGTGTGCAGCGCCAGGGCATGGAACTGGCCCATGAGTTCGCCCAGGGTGCCGTAGACCTTCTGGTGACGCTTCACCGCGTTGAGACCGGCGAAGTGCTGGCTGACCACCACCGCCTTGTAGTGCGTCTCCTGGCCGCGGCTGTGCATGTGGCTTTCGTCCAGCACCTCCAGGTGCTCGGGTTGCAACAGGCCCAGGCTGGACTGGATACGTTCGCGCATGCTCATGGGGATACCTCGACTGTGAGACCCCCTAGTCTAACGGGCTGGCGCCCGCCTCGGAATCTCTCCGGTCGGCCACAAACGACGAAGCCCGGAACAGGTCCGGGCTTCGTGGCAACGACGGGAATCAGCGCTTGGCGGGCGGCGGCGCGTTCTCGGCACCGGCCGGCGGCTTCACGCCCAGCTCCTTGTCCATCTCGGCCAGGATGCCGTTGACCTTGGGTACCGCCTGCTCCAGCTTGGCCTGGGTCAGCTGGGCGGACTGCGCCGACAGGCGCGGCAGGGTGGCGATCATCTTCTTGCCCAGATCGGACTGGTAGAACTTGATCAGGCCTTCCAGCTCGTCTTCGGTGAAGTTGTCGGTGTACAGCTTGACCATCTCGGGCTTGATCTTTTCCCAGCCGATGGTGCTGTCCAGCGCCTGGTTGGCGCGGGCGGTGTAGCTTTCCAGCACGGCTTTCTTGGCCGGCGACTTGGCCTGCTCGAAGTGCTGGGCGAAGAGCTGCTGGACCTGGGCGTAGACCGGCGTGGTCAGCTTGTCGGCGTTGGCCAGCTTGAGAAAGCGCTCCGCGTCGGCCGCGTGGCTCTTGGCATCGGCCAGGGCGAAGCTGCTGGCGCTGGCGAGTACAACAACGGCGCCAAGCGTACGGAGGGTCTTCTTCATGGGCATCCTTCAGGAGGCTGAAAATGGACCGCGAGTGTGCCACAGAGCGGCTGAACCTGGCCTGAACTTATCGAGGACGGCCGCCCATTTGAGAACACTTCCCATTTGGGAACCCTGGCGCTAACCTGCTGCCCAAGTTAGCTGGACCCTATCTCATCTACGGAGACCGCCATGAGCCGCACCGAAACCGATAGCATCGGCCCCATCGAAGTAGCCGACGACGTCTACTGGGGCGCCCAGACCCAGAGGTCGCTGGAAAACTTCGCCATCGGCAACCAGCAGATGCCGCTGGCGGTGGTGCATGCCCTGGCGACGGTGAAGAAGGCGGCCGCGCGGGTCAATCTGCGCCTTGGCGAATTGCCGGAAGACGTCGCCACCCTGATCGAGAAGGCCAGCAGCGAGATCCTCGACGGCTTCCACGATGACCAGTTTCCCCTGGTGGTCTGGCAGACCGGCAGCGGCACCCAGAGCAACATGAACGTCAACGAGGTCATCGCCGGGCGCAGCAACGAGCTGGCCGGCAACGGCATGGGCGGCAAGCAGCCGGTCCATCCCAACGACCACGTCAATCGCGGCCAGAGTTCCAACGACTGCTTCCCCACCGCCATGCACATCGCCACCGCCCTGGCGGTGCAGAACGACCTGCTGCCGGCCATCGCCGAGCTGTCCGGCGGCCTGGCGCTGCAATCGGCGCGCTATCAGAACCTGGTCAAGACCGGCCGCACCCACATGATGGACGCCACTCCGGTGACCTTCGGCCAGGAGCTGTCGGCCTTCGTCGCCCAGCTGGATCTGGCCGAGCGAGCCATCCGCAATGCCCTGCCGGCGGTCCTGGAACTGGCCCAGGGCGGCACCGCCGTGGGCACCGGCCTTAATGCGCCCAAGGGCTTCGACGAAGCCATCGCCAAGGAAATCGCCGAACTCACCGGCCTGCCCTTCGTCACCGCGCCGAACAAGTTCGCCGCCCTCGCCGGCCATGAGCCGCTGGTGGCCCTGCACGGTGGACTCAAGACCCTGGCCGTGGCGCTGATGAAGATCGCCAACGACCTGCGCCTGCTGGGCTCCGGCCCGCGCGCCGGTTTCGCCGAGGTGAAGCTGCCGGCCAACGAACCGGGCAGCTCCATCATGCCGGGCAAGGTCAACCCGACCCAGTGCGAGGCCCTGTCGATGCTGGCCTGCCAGGTGATCGGCAATGACGTCACCGTCGGTTTCGCCGCGAGCCAAGGTCATCTGCAGCTCAACGTCTACAAGCCGGTGATCGCCCACAACGTGCTGGAATCCATCCGCCTGCTGGCCGATGGCAGTCGCAACTTCAACACCCATTGCGTCACCGGCATGGAGCCGGACGAGCACAAGATGGCCGAGCACCTGGAACAGGGGCTGATGCTGGTGACGGCGCTCAATCCGCACATCGGCTATGACAAGGCCGCCGAGATCGCCAAGAAGGCCTATGGCGAAAACAAGACCCTGCGCGCCGCCGCGCTGGAACTCGGCTACCTGACCGATGCGCAGTTCGACGAGTGGGTACGTCCGGAAACCATGCTGGAAGCCGGTGGCCGTGGCTGAAGTTCGCGGCGCTACGCCGCTGGAAGGGGATGGCCGGCGCCTGCTGGTCATCCAGGGCAATCCCAAGCGCACCAGTTTCTGCCAGTCGCTGGCCGACGCCTATGTGCAGGGCGCCCAGGCCACTGGCCAGGTGGTGCGTCAGCTGAAGCTGGCCGAGGCGCAATTCGATCCGGTGCTGCGCGAGGGCTATGACCTCTCGCAGCCCCTGGAGCCGGACCTGCTGGAAGCCCAGCGGCAGATCCACTGGGCGGAGCACCTGGTGTTCATCTACCCGGTGTGGTGGAACGGCCTGCCAGCGGTGCTGGCGGGCTTTCTCGAACGGGTGCTGCAACCGGGCTTCGCCTTCGCCCAGCGCGACCAGACCTGGGGCGGCGAGCCGCTGCTGACCGGGCGCAGCGCCGAGCTGCTGGTCACCTCCGACACCCCGCCCTCGCCCTGGCAGCGCCTGCGCAACCAGGCCCCCCATCGCCAGGGCATCCAGGAAGGTCTCGAGGCCTGTGGCATCCAGGTGCTGCAGGTCCACGAGTACTCGCCGGTGCGGGCGGCGGACGAGGAGCAGCGGCTGCGCTGGTTGCAGGAAGTGGAAAGGCTGGGGCGCAACGAGTAGTCCAGCTAAGTCCTTTGTCGGTTGGGTGGAGCGCCAGCGAAACCCAACGGCAACTCGACATCGGCCCCGTTGGGCTTCGCCGATGGCGCTGTTTCAGCCCAACCTACGGGTCTACCACGACGCAAGCTCCAGGCATAACCAAAGCGCCTTTTATTCTTTCTCCTGCGGATCAAGCACCGGCACTATCGACGCTCCCCTTTCGTCCGCGGAACACCGCCATGACCCGCTATCTCATCCTTCCCGGCTGGCAAGGCTCCGGCCCCGATCACTGGCAGACCCACTGGCAGCGCCGTCTGCCGGATGCCCGACGGGTCGAACAGGACGACTGGCAGCATCCCGATCCGCAGCGCTGGGTCGCCGCCCTCGACGCGGCCATCGCCCAGGCCAATGCGCCGGTGGTGCTGATCGCCCATAGCCTGGGCTGCGTGACCGTCGCCCGCTGGGCGGCCAGCGCCCCGGTGGCCCGCCGGCAGCGGGTGCTGGCGGCCTTGCTGGTGGCGCCGGCCGACGTCGAGCGCCCGGGTTGCCCGGCGGAACTGGTGGGTTTCGCGCCCTTGCCGCGGCAGCCACTGCCCTTCCCTTCCAGGATAGTGACCTCGGACAACGACCACGCCATCAGCCTGCCGCGGGCCGAAGCCCTGGCCAAGGCCTGGGGCAGCGAGTTGGACATCCTCCCGGGTGCCGGCCATATCAACACCCGCTCCGGGCATCGGCAGTGGGAAGAAGGCCTGATCCACCTGGCCAAGCTGGGGTCGAGCCAGGGCCTGCGCGTCGCCTGATCCCTGCCCTTCCAAATCTCTCACAACGCCCGGCCCCAGGCGCTTCCCTGGCTCAGCCGGGGCGTTGGCATTTCTGCCCTGGCAGCGGCGCCCGGGGCATTTGCCCTCTCAAGCCTGGTGTTGGGCTTTGCTGGCGCTCAACCCAACCTACGGAGTAGCGCGAGAACGTAGGTTGGGTTGAGCGCAGCGAAGCCCAACAACTCCGAAGCCAAAAAAACCCGCCACCAGGGCGGGTTTCCTCACCACCAGGGCCGCATCACAGCTTGGCGATGGACACCTCGGTGGATTTGACGAAGGCGATCACCTCGCTGCCCACCACCAGTTCCAGCTCCTTGACCGAGCGGGTGGTGATGACGGAGGTGACGATGCCGGCGGCGGTCTGGACGTCGATCTCGGAGAGCACCGAGCCCTCGATGATTTCCTTGATGGTGCCCTTGAACTGGTTACGAACGTTGATGGCCTTGATGGTCATGGCAGAACTCCTCGGATGAACGATCAGTAGGCCCAGCGCAGTTGCGTGGGCAGGGGTTGCACGATTTCGGGTAGATCGGGATTGAGCGGCTGCTGCAGCACCCGGGCCAGTACCTCGGCTTCCAGGCGGGCCAGCTGGGCATCGCCGGCGGCCCGGGGACGCGCCAGGTTGACGTCGAGATCCAGGCCGACATGGCCGTCTTCGATGAGCACCACGCGGTCGGCCAGGGCTACCGCCTCGCCCACGTCGTGGGTCACCAGCAGCACGGTGAAGCCGTGGCGCTGCCAGAGGCCCTCGATGAGTTGCTGCATCTCGATGCGGGTCAAGGCATCCAGGGCGCCCAGCGGCTCGTCCAGCAAGAGCAGGCGCGGCTGGTGGATCAGAGCGCGGGCCAGGGCCACGCGCTGCTTCTGGCCGCCGGAGAGCGCCGACGGCCATTCACCCGCACGATCCGCCAGGCCGACCGCCGCCAGGGCTTCCAGCGCCTTAGGCTTCCAGTCGCCCTTGAGGCCCAGGCCGACGTTGTCGATGATGCGTTTCCAGGGCAGCAGGCGCGCGTCCTGGAACATCAGCCGGGTGTCTTCGCGGTGCTCCGCCAGGGGCTCGTCCTGACCCAGCAGGCTGCCGCCGCTGGCACGGTCGAGACCGGCCACCAGGCGCAGCAGGGTGCTCTTGCCGCAACCACTGCGGCCCACCACGGCGACGAACTGGCCGGCCGGGATCTCCAGATCGATCCCATGGAGCACGGTGCGCTCGCCAAAGGTCTTGACCACCTGTTGCAGCTTCAGGGCGATGCCCCGCGCCAACGGCGGAACGGCTTGCAGACTGGTCATGCGTGGGCTCCCTTCTGATAGGCCGGGTGCCAGCGCAGCCAGGCACGTTCCAGGCCGCGGGCGGCGAGATCCGCCAGCTTGCCAAGTACGGCGTAGAGCAGGATGGCCAGCACCACGATGTCGGTTTGCAGGAATTCCCGCGCGTTCATCGCCAGGTAGCCGATGCCGGAGCTGGCGGATATGGTCTCGGCGACGATCAGCGTCAGCCACATCAGGCCGAGGGCGAAGCGCACCCCCACCAGGATGGCCGGCAAGGCGCCCGGCAGTATCACGTGCCAGAACAGCCGCGCCCCGGAGAGGCCATAGCTGCGGGCCATCTCCACCAGCGCCGGATCGACGTTGCGGATGCCGTGGTAGGTGTTGAGGTAGATGGGGAAGAACACCCCTAGGGCCACCAGGAACAACTTGGCCGACTCGTCGATGCCGAACCAGAGGATCACCAGCGGGATCAGCGCCAGGTGCGGCACGTTGCGCACCATCTGCAAGGTGCTGTCGAGCAGACGCTCGCCCCATTTCGACAGCCCGGTGATGAAGCCCAGCGCCAGGCCGATACTGCCGCCGATGGCGAAGCCGATGCCGGCGCGCCAGCCGCTGATGGCCAGGTGTTGCCAGAGCTCACCGCTCTTGACCAGGCTCCAGCCCGCTTCCAGCACCGCTGCCGGCGACGGCAGGATGCGACTGGACAGCAGGCCGCTGCTGACCGCCAGCTGCCAGGCGACGATCAGGGCCACCGGCACCACCCAGGGTGCCAGGCGCTGCAGTTGACGCTCGGTCGTGCTGTTCATGCCCGCCCCCTCAGCTCTGCGCCGCTTTCTGCGGCAGGATGTCGTTGGCCACCATCTCGCCGAAGGGACTCACGTAGTTGGCGCCCTCAACCTGGGTCGGCCGCTTGACCGGCAGGTGCGGGAACAGCAGTTCGGCCACCCGATAGGATTCTTCCAGGTGCGGATAGCCGGAGAAGATGAAGGTATCGATGCCCAGGGCGGCATATTCCTTGACCCGGGCGGCCACGGTGGGACCGTCGCCGACCAGCGCGGTCCCGGCGCCGCCCCGCACCAGGCCGACACCGGCCCAGAGGTTGGGGGCGATCTCCAGCTTGTCGCGACGGCCCCCGTGCAAGGCGGCCATGCGCTGCTGGCCGACCGAGTCGAAGCGGGCGAAGGCGGCCTGGGCCTTTTCGATGGTGGCGTCGTCCAGGTTGGCGATCAGCCGGTCGGCGGCCTTCCAGGCCTCTTCATTGGTCTCGCGGACGATCACGTGCAGGCGGATGCCGAAGCGCACCGTGCGGCCCTGGGCGGCCGCCTTGGCCTTGACCGCCTCGATCTTCTCGCGCACCGCGTCCAGGGGTTCGCCCCAGGTCAGGTAGAGCTCCACCTGCTCGGCGGCCAGGTCCTGGGCAGCATCGGAGGAGCCGCCGAAGTACAGCGGCGGGCGCGGTTGCTGCAGTGGCGGATAGAGCAGCTTGGCGCCCTTCACCTGGATGTGCTTGCCGTCGTAGTCCACCGTCTCGCCTTCCAGCACGCGACGCCAGATGCGGGTGAATTCCACCGAGGCTTCGTATCTTTCGCTGTGGGACAGGTGCAGGCCGTCACCGGCCAGTTCGTCGGGATCGCCGCCGGTGACCAGGTTGAACAGCGCCCGGCCGCCGGAGAGGCGATCCAGGGTGGCCGCCTGCCGCGCCGCCACGGTGGGCGAGATGATCCCGGGGCGCAGGGCCACCAGGAACTTGAGTTTCTGGGTGACCGGGATCAGCGAGGCGGCCACCAGCCAGGAGTCCTCGCAACTGCGGCCGGTGGGGATCAGCACCCCACCGAAGCCCAGGCGGTCGGCGGCCTGGGCGACCTGGGTCAGGTAGCCGTGGTCGACGGCGCGGGCGCCTTCGGCGGTACCCAGGTAGTGGCCATCGCCGTGGGTCGGCAGGAACCAGAAGATATCGAGACTCATGGGGCTTTCTCCAGCAGGCGAAATCAGGGTTTGGCGGCAGCGGTCTGCAGACTGGCGGGCGGGGTCCACACCACGTCGCGGATGACCAGCGGCTTGGGAATCAACTTGAGGGCGGTGAAGGCGTCGGCGATTTTCTGCTGCTGTTCGGCCACCTCGGGACTGATGAACCGGGCGCCATAGCCCTGGCGCTTGACCACCCGTTCGGCGGTGTCCAGCGGCAGGTTCAGCAGCGGCGCCACCTGGGCGGCCACCTGGTCGGGGTGGGCCCTGGCCCACTCGCCCACCGAACGCACCTCGTCGACGATGGCGCCGACCTGTTCGGGATGGGCCTTGGCGAAGCTGCGGGTGGCCAGATAGAACTGGTGGTTGTCGGCGAGGCCGGTGGCATCGGTCAGGGTGCGTGCCTGCAACTGGGTCTCGGCGGCGGCCTGGTAGGGATCCCAGATCACCCAGGCATCCACCGCGCCACGCTCGAAGGCGGCCCGGGCATCGGCGGGCGGCAGATAGACCGGCTGGATGTCCTTGTAGTCGATGCCGGCCTTGGCCAGCGCCTGCACCAGCAGGTAATGGACGTTGGAGCCCTTGTTCAGGGCGATCTTCTTGCCCCTGAGATCGACCAGCGACTGGATCGGCGAATCCTTGGGCACCAGGATGGCCTCGCTGGTGGGCGCCGGGGGTTCGTGGGCCACATAGACCAGATCGGCACCGGCCGCCTGGGCGAATACCGGTGGCGTCTCCCCGGTCACGCCGAAATCGATGCTGCCGACGTTGAGGCCCTCCAGCAGCTGCGGGCCGCCGGGGAATTCGGTCCACTGCACCTTGACGCCGTCCTTCGCCAGGCGCTGCTCCAGGGTGCCGCGGGCCTTGAGAGTGATCAGGGTGCCGTACTTCTGGTAGCCGATGCGCACCGTCTCTTCCGCCTGGGCCAGGCCGGCGGCCAGGGTCAGCAGGGAAACGGCGAGCAGCGAACGCGTGAAGGAGAACTGCATGGCTAACGCTCCTGGTCAGATGCCCCAGCGCGCCTGGCCGATGCGATCGGCGAGGAGCTCGGGGGTCAGGGGTTGGGGACGCCGCACCAGGGCCGCGTGGAATTGTTCGAGGGACTCGTGCAGGCGCTGCTCCAGCGCCGGGGTCAGGGCGACCCCGGTCTCGGTGTAGCTGACCTGGCTGTCGTCGGCGAAGACGCCGTTGAGGATTTCCTGGGCCTTGAGCGCCGAGAGCACCGGCTTCAGCGCGTAGTCGATGGCCAGCAGGTGACCGCTGGAACCGGCGGTGGCCAGCGGCAGTACCACCTTATGAGTCAGGGCGCGCTCCGGGAGCAGGTCCAGCAGGGTCTTGAGGGCGCCGGCCAGCGAGGCCTTGTAGACCGGGGTGGCGATCACCAGGCCATCGGCGGCCTGCAGCTGGGCGATCAGCTCCACCACGGGCGGGCTGTCGAAACGGGCGCCAATGAGGTCGGCGGCGGGAAAGTCCTGGATGCGCCAGCGGGACAATTCCACGCCGCGCCCCTGCAGCCAGTTCGCTGCCAGATCCAGCACGCCGCTGGAGCGCGACCGCGCTGCCGGACTGCCTGCCAAAGTCACCACCTGCATCGCCGTCTCCTAGAGAAAAAAGAGCGGTGTCGCGCCGCTCGAAAAAGGAATGAGCGGACCTTAGCAGCGGGTGTTTATTCCCTAAAAATACCCTTTCGGCACTTGGTTATAACCAGAAAAACAAAACCCCGGCCTGGGCCGGGGTCTGGTTGTCGCAGGAGATTTCAGCGGTTGGGCTGGGGGGTCAGACGCAGGTAGGGTTTCACCGCGGTGTAGCCCTTGGGGAAACGCCGCTTGAGTTCTTCCTCGTCCTTGAGCGACGGCACGATGACCACGTCGTCGCCATCCTTCCAATTGCCCGGGGTCGCCACCTTGTGGTTGTCGGTGAGCTGAAGGGAATCGATGACCCGCAGGATCTCGTCGAAGTTGCGCCCGGTGCTGGCCGGATAGGTGATCGACAGCCGCACCTTCTTTTGCGGATCGATGACGAACAGCGAGCGCACCGTGAGGGTGTCGTTGGCATTGGGGTGGATCATGTCGTAGAGGGTCGAGACGCTGCGATCGGCATCGGCCAGGATCGGAAAGCCCACGGCGGTGGCCTGGGTTTCCTCGATGTCCTTGATCCAGCCCTGGTGCGATTCCAGGCCGTCCACCGAGAGGGCGATCACCTTGACGTCGCGCTTGGCGAATTCGTCCTTGAGCTTAGCGGTGAGGCCCAGCTCGGTGGTGCAGACCGGGGTGAAGTCGGCGGGATGGGAGAAGAGCACGCCCCAGCTGTCGCCCAGCCACTCGTGGAAGCGGATGCGACCCAGGCTGGAATCCTGTTCGAAATCGGGGGCGATGTCGCCCAGACGGATGGTCATTGGCAGTTCTCCTGATGCAGGTAGGGATAGCGGCACTATGCCGCCCACCAGCGCGGGCGGGAAAGATCGGATCACGCTGTGGTTATAACGCGAAAGCCGACCCAGCCTGGGCCATCCCCTGACGGCTGCGCCACGCGCTGCGTGATCACCCTCACAATTTCGTCGCGCTTTTTCCACCCAGGCGCAGCGGCCGCTAGGGTGCTACACCTAAGGAAGATCGACGGACCGCAATTCGGCCGAGCGGGGCAACCCGCAGCGCTCGCCATGGTCTGTTGGCAAGACGAGGAGGAGATTCTCATGTTCGGCAAACGCAATGACGACCCCGGTGCCAGCACCCATTTCCGTAGCGAGCGCGTCAGCGTGGTCAACGGCCAATTCTTCTTCACCACCCGCGAAGGCACCCTGGAGGGCCCCTTCTTCAGCCGCGAAGAAGCCCTCAACCAGATCGACCGCTATGTCGAGCGGTTGCAGACCTCTCAGGGGCTGATGCGCCAATCCGTCAGCAACGTCTGACCGCCTGCGCTCGATCCTTTAGACTGCGCGCCCTGAACTCCAGGCCGCGCCGCTCATGACCGACTTCCAGCACGCCCAGCTCGACTGGGACGCCTCCGGGCAACCCCTCTCCCGCACCTATGGCGATGTCTACTTTTCCCGCGCCAGCGGTCTGGAAGAGACGCGCTACGTCTTCCTGCAGCAGAATCGCCTAGCCGAACGCTTCGCCGCGCTGGCGCCGGGAGAAGTCTTTACCATTGGCGAGACGGGCTTCGGCACCGGTCTCAATTTCCTCTGCGCCTGGCAACTCTTCGCCACCCTGGCACCCAGGGAGGCGCGCCTGCATTTCGTCAGCGTCGAGCGCTTTCCGCTGACCGCTGCCGATCTCGCCCAGGCGCTAGCCCTCTGGCCGGAACTCGCCTCCTACAGCGCGGCGCTGCAGCGGCAGTACCTGGCCATTCATCCGGGCTTCCAGCGGCTGGTCCTGGAGGACGGGCGCGTCACCCTGACCCTGCTGGTCGGCGATGTGCTGGAGCGCCTGCCCGAACTGGATGCCCGGTGCGACGCCTGGTTCCTGGACGGCTTCGCCCCGGCCAAGAATCCCGAGATGTGGACGCCCGCGCTGTTCGCCGAACTGGCGCGGCTGTCCCATGCCGGCACCACCCTGGCGACCTTCACCTGTGCCGGCTTCGTCCGCCGTGGCCTGAACGAGGCCGGCTTCGCCATGGCCAAGGTGCCCGGCTTCGGCCACAAGCGGGAAATGCTGGCCGGCGCCCTGGAGCGCCCGGTCACCTCTGCCGCCGTACCCTGGTATACCCGCCCACCGCGCCCCCAGGGCCCGCGCACGGCGCTGGTCATAGGCGCCGGCCTGGCCGGTTGCGCCACCGCCGCCAGCCTCGCGCGCCGCGGCTGGCAGGTCAGGGTCGTCGAGCGCCACGGGGCGCCCGCCCAGGAAGCCTCCGGCAATCCCCAGGGTGTGCTCTATCTCAAGCTGTCGGCCCATGACACCCCGCTCAGTCGGCTGATCCTCGATGGCTTCGGCCTGACCCTGCGCGAATTGCAGGCCCTGCCAAAGGGCGCTGCCTGGTCACCCTGCGGGGTGCTGCAACTGGCGCTGACGGACAAGGACGCCCAGCGGCAGGCGCAATTGGCGGCGCACTTTCCCGCCGCTCTGCTGCATCCCCTGGATAGCGAAGCTGCCAGCGACACGGCCGGAATCGGTCTGACGGCGGGCGGCCTGTTCTTTCCGGAAGGGGGCTGGGTACATCCGCCCGCCCTGTGCGCGCACTGGCTGACCCATCCGAATATCGAGCTGGTCACCCATACCGAGGTGATCGCCCTGCAGCAGACCGGGCACGGCTGGCAGGCCAGCACCCAAGATGCGGCGCTGGCGGCGACGGTGGTCGTGATAGCCAGCGCCGCCCAGGCCAGGACGCTGCTGCCCGGACTGCCACTCAAAGCGATCCGCGGACAGCTGTCCGCGCTGCCGGAAACCCTGGACAGCCAGGCACTGGCGACCGTGGTCTGCGGCGAGGGCTATCTCGCCCCGGCACGGGAAGGTCGGCATTGCCTGGGCGCCAGTTTCGTCTTCGACCGGGACGACACCGAGCCCAGCCAGGCGGAACACCAGAGCAACCTGCGCCTGCTCGCCGAACTGTCGCCGACATTGGCCACCGGCTACGCGGCCGAAACGCTGGAAGGTCGGGTGGCCTTTCGCTGCACCTCGCCGGACTATCTGCCCCTGGTCGGCCCGGTCGTGGACGAAGCCGCCTTCGCCCAGCAATACCAGGCGCTGGCCTACGATGCCCGCCAGGTACCGGAGCAGGCAGCGCCCTGGCGCGAGGGACTCTATCTCAATCTGGCCCATGGCTCGCGCGGCTTGGTCACCACCCTGCTGGCCGCCGAACTGCTGGCGGCCTGGCTGGAAGACGAACCCCTGCCGGTGGCACGACGGGTGGCCGAAGCCTGCCATCCCTCTCGCTTTCCCCTGCGTCGGCTGATCCGCGGCGGCTAGATGATCGCCAGCGGCGTCTTGCTTTGCGGCGGCGGGAAGGCACCGTCGAGCAGGGCGAAGTCTTCTGCGCTCAACCGCAGATCCAGGGCCCGCGCGTTCTCTTCGAGATGCCCGGCATCGCCGGCCTTGGGAATGGCGATCACGCCCGGCTGCCGCAGTACCCAGGCAAGGGCGATCTGTGCTGGCGTGGCCTGATGCCGCTCGGCCAGGGTTGCCAAGGTGGGATGCCGCAGGAGATCACCGCCCTGCCCCAGCGGACAGTAGGCCATCACCGGCATCTGCTGACGCTGGCTCCAGGGCAGAAGGTCGTGCTCGATGCCGCGCTGCTCCAGGTTGTAGAGCACCTGGTTGGCGCTGCAGCGATCATCGTTCAGTTCGAGCATGTCGCTGGTGTCGAGATTGGACACGCCCCAGTGGCGGATCTTGCCTTCGTCGCGCAGCTTCTCCAGCGCCATGACCGTCTCGATCAGCGGCACCTGGCCGCGCCAGTGCAGCAGATAGAGGTCGATGACATCGGTGCCCATGCGCTTCAGGCTGCGTTCGCAGGCCAGGGGTACGCCGGCTTCGGTGGCGTTCTTCGGATAGAACTTGCTCACCAGGAACACCTCGTCCCGCCGCCCGGCGATGGCCTCGCCAACCAGTTCCTCGGCGCGGCCTTCGCCATACATCTCGGCGGTGTCGATCAGGGTGAGCCCCAGGTCCAGGCCCTGGCGCAGGGCGCTGACCTCCTGGCGATGCAGGTCGGCGTTCTCGCCCATGCGCCAGGTACCCTGGCCCAGCGCCGGAACGGTAGTGCCATCGGGCAAACGAACGGTTTGAGCGGTATTCATGGACGCATCCTTCTCATGGGTGTGGACGTTGGAACGCCAGCGCGACGCCGATTCTCCCGGTCATCCGCCAAACGGCAGCCAACGCCTTCCCACAGGCCCTGCGACCGGACGTCGCACTGGTAAAGTACGCCTATAAGGATTCCAAGAATAACCACCAGGACCTGCCATGAAACCGTCGATCCTGGGCCTTTGCGCCCTGCTCTCCGCTGCCCTGCCCATGACGTCCAGCTACGCTGACGTCATTACTCTGAGGTTTTCCCATGTGGTGGCACCGGAGACCCCCAAGGGCAAGGGCGCTCAGCTGTTCCAGCAACTGGTGGCGCAGCGCCTCGCCGGGCAGGTCCAGCTGGAGGTGATGCCCAGCGGCACGGCCTTCACTGATGCCGACGAACTCCAGGCGCTGCAGGACGGCAAGGTCGACATCCTCGCGCCGGCGATCAGCAAGCTCACCGAACTTAGCCCCAAGCTCAAGCTGTTCGACCTGCCCTTCTTGTTCGAGAGTCGCGCGGCCCTCGATCACTTCCAGGCCCGACCCAGTGGTCGCCAACTGCTGCACAGTCTGGAGCCGGCCGGCATCATCGGCCTGGCCTACTGGCCCAACGGCCTCAAGCAGCTGGCGGCGCGCAAGCCCTTGCGCGAACCCGGCGATGCCAGGGGGCTGGTGTTCCGCATCCAGAATTCCGACGTCTTGCAGAGCCAGTTCGAGGCGCTCGGCGCCACGGCGGTCAGGCTGCCCTTCAACCAGACCCTGCAGGCGCTCACCACCGGCACCGTCAATGCCACCGAGAACACCTGGTCCAACTACTGGAGCCAGCGCCTCGATGGGCAGCAGCGCTATTTCACCGAAAGCAACCACGGCGCCCTGGACTACATGCTGATCGTCAAGGCGGATCGCTGGCGCACCCTGCCCTTCGCCGTACGCAGCACCCTGGAAGAGATCATCGACCAGGTGACCTTCGAGGTGAAGAAGCAATCCGAGGCGGAAAATCAGCGCGATCGCGCGCGCATCGCCGCCGCGGGCGGCAGTGAGATCATCACCCTCACGCCCGAGCAACGGGCACGCTGGCGCGAGGCCATGCGCCCGGTGTGGCAACGCTACGAAGGCGAGCTCGGCGCCTCCCTGCTCAAGGCCGCCGAGACCTCGAACTAGAAGCGCTGTTGCGGCGGTGCGGCCCAGCGGCGCAAGGGCAGGTTGCCCGGCTCGCGACACTGCAGATCGCGAAAGGGCCCCGCGATCCGGACCCAGCCCGTGCCCGGCGGCGTCTGGGTGCAGAACTCCTGGCCATCCGTGTTGCTGCGCCAGCGCCAGTAGGCCGCCGGCTCGGCGACGGCCTGGTTACCCAGCAGCCCCAGCAGGCCGATCGCCAGGCACCTGCCGGCGGCCCGCCGGAACCTCTCGCGCGATAAGCATGTCGGTTTGCAGGTAAGCCCTTCGAATTCGCACAGGATTTTCGCCATGCCGCTGTCCGTCTTGCGTAGCAAACCCACCCTCCTCGCCCTGGCCCTGGTCGGCGCCGGCCTTGCCTTGACCGGCTGCGCCCGCGATCCGGAAAAACGTTCGCTGGGAGCCGAAGCGGTCAGCAATGCCAAGAGCATGGCGCGTACCGATGCCGACATGCAAAAGGTGCTCGACAAGTACGCCAGCTTCGATCCCAAGGCCGTGGAAAAACTCACCGCCCAACAGGCCCGCAAGCAGCCTACCATCGCCGATGCGGTCAAGGGCGTCCTGCAGGATGAAGGTCGTCCCACCCAGCCCGAGGCCCTGGTACCCGGCGTGACCAGTGTCGACCGCGCCGTCGACGGCGCCGCCGGTGTGCTGCCTGCCCGTATCTACACCCCCGAAGGCCATGGCCCCTTCCCGGTCATCCTCTACTTCCACGGTGGCGGCTGGGTGTTCGCCGATCGCAACGTCTACGACGGTGGCGCCCGCGGCCTGGCCAAGCAGGCCAATGCCATCGTGGTGTCGGTGGACTATCGCCAGGCGCCCGAATACAAGTTTCCCGCCGCCCACGACGACGCCCTGGCGGCCTATCGCTGGGTGACCACCCACGCCGGCTCGCTGAATGGCGATCCGCAGCGCCTGGCCCTGGCCGGCGAAAGCGCCGGGGGCAACCTGGCGGTGGCGACCGCCGTGGCGGCACGCAAGGCCGGTCTCACCGCGCCCAAGCACGTGCTGTCGGTCTATCCGGTGGCCCAGACCAACACCCATACCCCGTCCTACGAGCAGTACGACGACGCAAAGCCGCTCAATCGGCCGATGATGCTGTGGTTCGTCGAGCAGGTGACCCGTACCCCCGCCGACCTCAAGGATCCGCGCCTGGATCTGACCCGGGCCGATCTCGCCGGCCTGCCGCCGGTGACCATCGTCAATGCCGAGATCGATCCCCTGCGTGACGACGGTGGCTTCCTGGAGACCGCCCTGCGCCAGGCCGGCGTGCAGGTGGAGCGCAAGGTCTATCCGGGTGTCACCCACGAGTTCTTTGGCACCGCTGCCGTGGTACAGAAGGCCAAGGATGCCCAGGCCTATGCCGGCAGCCGTCTCAAGGCCGATCTGGGCAAGTAACGGCGGCTCGCTCGTCCTGAACACCGCCGGCCCCGTGCCGACGGTGTTCATTCAGCCGGGAAACAGCAGGGGGCCCGCCTCGCGCATGAAGATCTCGCAGGTCTTGGGACCTACCCCCTTCAGGGTCTGCAAACGCCGCTCGAAATCCGCACGATCTGTGCTGGAGTCACGCAAGTCGAGGAAGCGGCCACCATAGTCCTCCTGCAGGCGGTGGCAGACGTCCAGCAGGCGCGTGGCCGTGCTCTCGTCATAACGTCGGTAATGCCCCTCGCCGAGATAGTTGACCAGTTGCTGCCGGCTCAGGTTGAGCAGCTTGCGCGGCGTATCGCGACCGTAGGTGCGATAGAGCACCGTCCAGGCCTGGGCGGCAATGGTCCGGGAGATGCGCTTACCGAACAGGTAGCTCGCCAGGAACCAGCCGAACAGCGCCGCTTCGTCGTCCACCGTTAGTGTCAGGCCGAGATCGGCCGCTGAAGTCGTCTTGCTCAAGCACCATCCCTCTTGCAGGCGTCTTGCCTAGGGAGGATCGCGCGCGGTTGAGGTTCGAAAACAGCGACGGCCGGCAGGCTACTGCCGGATCACCTGGCCGCGCTGTGGCGCCAGGCGCGCCAGCAGGGCATTCTGCGCCCGCTCCGGGACGCCCTCGCGCTGCATGGCCAATTGCAGGTCTTCCACCAGGGCATTGAAGTCAGCGGGTTGCAGATTCAGACCGCGATGACTTTCCGCCATGCTCGCCCCTTCATAGCGGCAGGGACCGCCCGCATCGGCGCAGAATTTCTGGACGAGCAGACTGCGCAGTCGCGCGATGTCGACGTTGGCGAAGTAGTGGCGGATCCGGCCAT
Source organism: Pseudomonas sp. AS2.8 (assembly GCF_014190935.1). Lineage (NCBI taxonomy): Bacteria > Pseudomonadati > Pseudomonadota > Gammaproteobacteria > Pseudomonadales > Pseudomonadaceae > Pseudomonas > Pseudomonas sp. AS2.8. Next base: position 9,374 of record NZ_JACHVV010000001.1, on the reverse strand, counting down.
CGCGCGCCACATTGAGCAGCATCCCCTCGACGATCCGGGTGATGCCCGGCTGGCCTCCCAGTTCCTGATAGAGCCGATCACCCGCCGGCGGCTGCGGCGTGCAGCCCAGCATCAGCAGCAGCGCCAGCAGCGCCAGGGGTCTCGCCGGCATCAATAGCTCCCCTGCAGCGACAGATAGAGACCCTGCTGATCGTCCAGGGTGGCGATCTCGCCCAGCCAGGCATAGGCCAGCACCAGCGACAGCTGCTTGTTGGGGAAGTAACCGACGAAGGTATCCACCCAGTCGCTCTCCCGGGTGAAGGACAGATTCTGCGGCTTCTCGCGATACTCCATGCCTACCGCCCAGCGGGGATTGAAGAACACCGCGGCCGAGCCTTCCTTGAGCCATTGGCGGCTGTCGTTGCGGTCGCCGCCAAAGCCCAGCAGCCCCATCTCGTTGGCGCGACTGTATCTGAGGCCGACGTTGATCAAGAGGTTGTAGCCGAAGGCACCGCCCAGAAACAGCCGACTGGCGCCCAGGTAGCCCTCGACATCGCTGTCGCGCCGCGCGCCCACGGCCGCAGGAATGCCGAAATCCCGCTGATGCTTGTACTGCACGCCCACGGCGATCTGCGGCAGCCGATCGTAGATCAGGTCGCCCGCCAGGCGCACCTTGGCGCCGACGATGTCCTGGCTGAGGCTGTCTTCCTCGAGCTTCATCAGGCGGCGCAGGGTCGGCATGTCCAGGCGCTGCCGGGCATAGGAGACTTCCACCCGATTGTCGTAGGCCACCGCCACGCCGGCCGCATCGAGCCGGTAGTCACCGGTCCACACCCGGGTGGCAAAGGCCGTGGCGCCGGGCTGGCCGCTTTCGCCATAGCCCCCGATCACCGCCCAGGGTGTGATGCCGCCGCCCGCCGCGCCTTCCAGACTGCTGGCGCCGCCGGTGGCCAGCAGCTTGCCGCCGTCGGCCTGCACCCCGGTCGCCAGCAGCAGGCCAGCCAGCAGCCAGCCGTGATTCATGACAGCGCCTCCAGCACCGGCTGGCTCTGCCGCTCCATCCAGGCCTCGAATTCCGCAGCCGGCACCGGGCGGCTGATGTAGTAGCCTTGGATCACATCGCAACCCCAACTGCGCAACAGCGCCAGGGCCCGGGCTTCCTCGACCCCCTCGGCGACCACCTCCAGGCCCAGGTTGTGGCCCATCTCGATGGTCGAGCGGACGATGACGGCGTCATCGTTGCCCGGCGCCAGTTCCTTCACGAAGGACTGGTCGATCTTCAATTCGTCCACCGGCAGCCGCTTCAGATGCGCCAGGGAGGCATGCCCGGTACCGTAGTCGTCCACCGACAGCCGGATGCCCAGCACGGACAGCTGCGTCAGCAGCGCGATGGCCGCCTCGGGATCGTCCATGATGGCGCTCTCGGTGATCTCGAAGGTCAGCTGCCGCGCCGAGACGCCGGCGTCATCGAGCCAGCCCATGACGCGCTCGGGCAACCGGGCATCGGCCAGGTCGACCGCCGAGACGTTTACCGACACCTTCACCTCGCGGTCCTGGGTCTGCCAGAGCGCCAGTTGCCGGATGGTCGCCTGGATCACCCAGCGGGTGAGTCCGGCCATGCTGCCACTGCGCTCGGCCAGGGGAATGAATTCACCCGGCGAGACCATACCCAGCTCGGCATGGCGCCAGCGCAGCAGGACCTCGGCCTGGTGCGGCCCACTGCCCTGCAGGGCCACCTTGGGTTGGAACACCAGCATCAATTCACCCCGCTCGCCCGCCAGCGGCAGATCGTGGACCAGTTGCAGACGCCGCTGCTGGGCCGCATCCCGCCCTTCATCATAGACCCGCAAGCGATCCGGAACCTGGCCGGCATCGAGCATGGCACTGCGCGCGCGTTCGATCAGCAGGGTCGGGTCGTCGCCATGGCGGGGATACTCGACGACACCGATCCGGCAACTCAGACGAAACAGCTGACCTTCCCATTCGATGGGTTCGGCCAGTGACAGGCGCAGTTGCTCGGCCAGCCCCACCGCGCCTTCCAGGCCGACGCGGCAGAACTGCACGAGAAATTCATCGCCCACCGGGCGCGACACGCAGCCACGTCCGGCCAGCAGCACCTGGGCCCGCTCGGCCACCATCCGCAGGATGCGATCGCCCCCGGCGACCCCGGCGCTTTCATTGATCGCCTGGAAGCCATCCAGCCCCAGGTACAGCAGCGACACCTGGGACTGGGTGGCGATGAAGACCCGCAGCCGCTCCTCGGCCAGGATGCGATTGGGCAGCCCGGTCAGGGCGTCGTGCAGGGCATTGTGGTTGAGTCGCTGCTCGCGCTCGGCGATCCCCTGGCGCATCTCTTCGAGCACCTGCGCCAGCCGACCGAATTCGTCGCGGCGCTGGACCTCCGCCTTGACCCCATAGTCCCCCTGACCGATCCGCCAGGACATCACCGACAGCTGCCGCAGCGGCTGGGCCAGGTTGCGTGCCAGCCACAGTGCGCCCAGCAGGGCCGCCAGCAGGGCACCACCGGCGATCAGCGCCAGTTGCCTGAGCAGGGGTTCGAATTCGGCCATGGCCACGTCGAGCGAACGCAGCAGATAGACCTGTACCGGATGATCGACGGTGCCGAGGGTCAGCCGCTTGACCTGATAGAGTCGGCCGCCCAGGGTCAGTTGCCAGATATCGCTGCCCTGGGGTGAGGTCGCCAGCTCATGCAGCAGCAGCCGTCCCTGCTCCTCGGGCAGGGTACTGGCCATCAGCGCGGCTTCGCCGACAAACACCACGTCCAGATTGATCAGCGAGCGAAATTCCTCGGCCATGGCCTGATCCATGGCGAAACTCATCACCACCTGGGCGATGGGTACAGGGGCACGGACCGGCACCGTGACCCGCAATTGCGGCAGGCCGGTACCGGCCAGCACGCAACTGCCGTCATTGCCCGACGCCACCGCGACGGGCAGACGCTCGCCTTCGCTATGCGCCGCCACGGTGCTGGCGATCAGCCGGCCGTCCAGATCCAGCAGGTAGGTATCGCCCGCCCCCACCCGGGCGCCATGGTTGGCCAGCACCGACCTCAGCGTCGGCACATCGCCACTGGCCACGGCATCGCGAAAGCCGAAATCGGCGGCGAGCACCCGCACCGCATCGTTCAGCCGGCGGCAGCGACCGTCCAGCACCTGGCGGAACACCCGCGCCCCGGTGTCGAGCTGGTCATAGGACTGGCGCACGGCACTGGCCTCGGTGGCCGCCTTGACCGTCAGATAGACCAGGGTGATGACCACCAGCATGAGCAGGAAGAGACTGCCGGCGATGCGGGTCTGGAAACTATGGATGAGCTTCATCGTGCGTGGCCTTGTGGAAGGCATCCTCGAAAGCCGAGCTCGCCGGTTCCGCAGGCTGCGGCTTCGGCTGAACCGCCAGCTGGAGTTTCAGGGTCACCGGCTTGCCCGCCACATCCAGCGCGGGCTGGGCAACCTCCTGCTTGTCGCTGAGGTCGGGATGCCAAAGTGCCAGCTGATAATGACCGTCCGGCGCCTCCAGTCGGGCGCGGCCCTGACCGTCGGTCACCGCGGAGCGCCCGGCGGCGGTCACGTAGACGTAACCCACCATCCAGTCGTGGATGTTGCAGCCCACCACCACAACGCCGGGTTGGTCGAACACCACCGGCGTGCTGGGAAGCCCGTGGTAGAGCGGTAGTTCGAAACGCTTGGGACTGGAAAAGGAATAGACCTGGTGGCGAATGTCATCGGTATTGGGAAAGCTCACCGCCGTCCCGGTGGCCACCGCCAGGACATGGGGGACGAACCGCCGATTCTGCTGATCGATGGCCGCTGGATGCCGCTCGGGCACCAGGCCCTGGCCCGACAGCATCACCACGGCATCGGCCAGGGGTGCCCCCTGACCGTCGACCACCTGCACCGCGACCTCGGCCGCCTGCGCAACTCCCAGGCCCAAGGCCAACCATCCCGCCACAAACCTATGCTTGTTCACCCGCTGTTCTCCACCACGCGCCCTTGGAAACTCTCGCCGGCTTCGCGGCGTGACTTCAGCTTTAGCGGCCGTCCCGGGGGAATCTTTATCGCCGCGGTGGCCAGGCTTCGTCCCGGTCGTCGCACTTCGAGCGGTACCCGGCGGTCAAGAAGGACAGGTCTTTGCCTGCGTTGAAAAAGCGACGCCCTCGCCCCATGTTGGCCTCACATCCAAGCCCAAGGTACGCCAATGAGCGATCAGGACAATCAAGCGGATATTCTCAGCGAAGAAGCCGGGCAGACCGGCCTGGTCCTGCCTGGCCAGAATCTTCCCGACAAGCTCTACGTCATTCCCATCCACAACCGGCCCTTCTTTCCGGCCCAGGTCCTGCCCGTCATCGTCAATGAAGAGCCCTGGGCGGAAACCCTGGAACTGGTGGCCAAGACCGACCACCACTGCCTGGCGCTGTTCTACATGGAGCAGCAGCCCGGCGATGCCGAGGGTTTCGATCCCGACCAGTTGCCGCAGCACGGCACCCTGGTGCGCATCCACCATGCCACCCGTCAGGACGGCAAGCTGCAGTTCGTCGCCCAGGGCCTGTCGCGGGTGCGTATCCGCGGCTGGCTGCGCCGGCAGCGCCCGCCCTATCTGGTGGAGGTCGAGCACCTGCGCCCCAGCCCCGATCCCAGTGACGAGGTGAAGGCCTACGGCATGGCGCTGATCAACGCCATCAAGGAGCTGCTGCCGCTCAACCCGCTGTACAGCGAAGAGCTGAAGAACTATCTCAATCGCTTCAGCCCCAACGACCCCTCGCCGCTGACCGACTTCGCCGCCGCCCTCACCACCGCGCCGGGCGACGAACTGCAGCAGGTACTCGATACCGTGCCCATGCTGCAGCGCATGGAAAAGGTCCTGCCGCTGCTGCGCAAGGAGGTCGAGGTCGCCCGCCTGCAGAAGGAGCTGTCCGCCGAGGTCAATCGCAAGATCAACGAGCGCCAGCGCGAATTCTTTCTCAAGGAGCAGCTCAAGCTGATCCAGCAGGAGCTGGGCATCACCAAGGATGATCGCAGCAGCGACATCGAAAGCTTCCGCCAGCGCCTGGCAGGCAAGAGCCTGCCCGAAGCCGCCCAGAAGCGTATCGAGGACGAGCTGAACAAGCTGTCCATCCTCGAGACCGGCTCGCCGGAATACGGTGTCACCCGCAACTACCTGGATTGGGCCACCGACCTGCCCTGGGGCGTCCACGGCCAGGACAAGCTCGACCTCAAGCATGCGCGCAAGGTGCTCGACCGCCACCATGCCGGGCTCGACGACATCAAGAATCGCATCCTCGAATTCCTCGCCGTGGGCGCCTTCAAGGGTGAGGTGACCGGCTCCATCGTGCTGCTGGTGGGCCCGCCCGGAGTGGGCAAGACCAGCATCGGCAAGTCCATCGCCGAATCCCTCGGCCGTCCCTTCTATCGCTTCAGCGTCGGCGGCATGAGGGACGAAGCCGAGATCAAGGGTCACCGCCGCACCTATATCGGCGCCATGCCCGGCAAGCTCGTCCAGGCGCTGCGCGACGTCAGGGTGATGAATCCGGTCATCATGCTCGACGAGATCGACAAGATGGGCCAGAGCTACCAGGGCGACCCCGCCTCGGCACTGCTGGAGACCCTGGATCCGGAGCAGAACGTCGACTTCCTCGACCACTATCTGGATCTGCGCCTGGACCTGTCCAAGGTGCTGTTCGTGTGTACCGCCAATACCCTGGACTCCATTCCCGGTCCCCTACTCGATCGCATGGAGGTCATCCGCCTGTCCGGCTACATCGCCGAGGAAAAGCAGGCCATCGCCAAGCGCCATCTCTGGCCCAAGCAGCTGGACAAGGCCGGGGTGCCCAAGGATCGCCTGACGCTCACCGACAGTGCCCTCAAGGCCCTGGTGGAGGGCTATGCCCGCGAAGCCGGCGTGCGCCAGCTGGAGAAGCAACTGGGCAAGCTGGTGCGCAAGGCGGTGGTCCGGCTCATCGAGGATCCCAAGCTCAAGGTCAAGATCGGTGCCTCGGATCTCGAGGACTACCTGGGCATGCCGCCTTTCCGCAAGGAACAGGTGCTATCCGGCGTCGGCATCATCACCGGGCTGGCCTGGACCAGCATGGGCGGTGCCACCCTGCCGATCGAGGCGACGCGCATCCATACCCTGAATCGCGGCTTCAAGCTCACCGGCAAGCTGGGTGACGTCATGAAGGAATCCGCCGAGATCGCCTACAGCTACGTCACGGCGCATCTCAAGGACTTCAAGGGCGATCCGAATTTCTTCGACCAGGCCTTCGTCCACCTGCACGTACCCGAAGGCGCCACACCCAAGGACGGTCCCAGCGCCGGCGTCACCATGGCCTCCGCCCTGCTGTCGCTGGCGCGCAACCAGGCGCCGAAGAAGAACGTGGCCATGACCGGCGAGCTGACCCTGACCGGCCAGGTGCTGCCCATCGGCGGGGTACGGGAAAAGGTCATCGCGGCGCGGCGGCAGAAAATCAGCGAGCTGATCCTGCCGGAGCCCAATCGCGGCGACTTCGAAGAGCTGCCCGCCTATCTCAAGGAGGGGCTGACCGTTCACTTCGCCAAGCGCTTCGCCGACGTGGCCAAGGTGCTCTTCTAGTCTGACCGCCAATCTCTTGGGGTATGCTCTGCGTTTTGCCGTCATACCCCGGAGGTTTCCATGTCCAACCGTCTTCTGTTCTGCGGCTGTCTGCTCCTGGCCGGCTGTAGCAGTACCCAGCCGAGCGGCAACCTCATCCTGGGCGACGACAGCGACTGCACCCCGCTGGCCATGCGCACCGGCCAGGAACTGACCCTGACCCTGCCCAGCGATCCCACCAGCGGCTATCGCTGGACCATCCTCCAGCGCAGCGACAACCTCAGGCAACTCGGCCCGGAAGTCTTCCGCGAACAGCGCCAGGACCAGGGCGGCATCGGCAGCGCCGGTCAGTCCCTCTGGCGCTTTCGCGCCCAGAGCGCCGGCAGCGCTCATCTCGAACTCCAGGCCCGCCAGCCCTGGGATGCCGAAGCCGAGCCCCAGGCGCGCTTCGACTGCCGTATCGAAATCCGCTGAAGCCACGTCCCGCGGTGCCTGCCGGGGGTACAATGCCCCCTTTCGATTTTCCAGGTACCGCCCATGAGCGAAGCCGACCGCCTGTTCGCGTCGCCGCAGCCTCCTGCCGACTTCACCTTCAACGAAGACGTGGTGCGCGTCTTTCCCGACATGATCAAGAGATCCGTGCCGGGCTATCCCACCATCGTCGAGAATCTCGGCGTCATCGCGGCGCGGTTCGCCCAGCCCCATAGCCGTCTCTATGACCTCGGCTGCTCCCTGGGCGCTGTGACCCAGGCCCTGCGCCGTCATGTCCGCGCCGAGGGTACCCGGGTGGTGGCCATCGACAACTCCACGGCCATGGTCACCCGCTGCCGCGAATACCTCAGCGCCCAGGATTCGATGCACGAGGAGTTGCTGCCAGTCGAGGTCGTGGAAGGCGACATCCTCGAGGTCCCGCTCGAACCGGCCTCGGTGATCGCGCTCAACTTCACCCTGCAATTCATCGCTCCGGAACAGCGCCTGGGCCTGCTCAGCCGGCTGCGCGACAGCCTGCTGCCAGGGGGTGCCCTGCTGCTGTCGGAAAAGATCCGTTTCCCGGAGGCCCAGACCCAGGCACTGCTCAACGGCCTGCACCTGGACTTCAAGAGAGCCAATGGCTACAGCGAGCTGGAAATCGCCCAGAAACGCACCGCGCTGGAAAACGTCATGCTCACCGACACCCTGAACGAACACCGGGCGCGCCTGCAGGCCGCCGGCTTCACCACCGTCGTGCCCTGGTTCCAATGCCTCAACTTCACCTCCCTGATCGCCCTGCCATGACCCAGCCCTCTTACCTCGCAGCCCTGCAACGGGCACTGGCGGATACCCCGCTGGCCACCTGGTCCCAGTCCCTCGAAGCCGTCCTGGCCGCCAAGTACGCTCGTGGCCACGGCGATCTGCAGCGCTGGCAAGCGGGTGTCGATGCTCTTCCCGAAATCGCGGTAGAAGCTGTCGACCTGCGCGAGGCCGTTCGCCTCGCCGGCGCTCCTACCGCGGAGCAGCATCAGGCCCTGCGCGAGGCGCTGCTGCAACTGCGGCCCTGGCGCAAGGGCCCCTTCCAGCTGTTCGATCTTCATCTCGATACCGAATGGCGCTCTGACTGGAAATGGGATCGGGTCGCCCCTCATCTGGATCTGCAAGGCAAGCGCGTCCTGGATGTCGGCAGCGGCAACGGCTACTACCAGTGGCGCATGCTTGGTGCTGGAGCCAGCCTGGTCCTGGGCGTCGATCCCAACTGGCTGTTCCACTGCCAGTTCCAGGCCCTGCGTCGCTATCTGCCCGACCTGCCCACCTGGCACCTGCCACTGACGCTGGAAGAACTGCCCGCCCTGGACGGCGGCTTCGATACCGTCTTCTCCATGGGCGTGCTCTACCATCGCCGCTCGCCCATCGACCACCTGCTGGACCTGAAGAACTGCCTCGACAGCGGCGGTGAGCTGGTCCTGGAAACCCTGGTCGTGGCGGGCGATGCCACCACCGTCCTGGTCCCCGAGGACCGCTATGCCCAGATGCGCAACGTCTGGTTCCTGCCCTCCGCGGCCGCCCTGCAGCTCTGGCTGCAGCGCGCCGGCTATCGTCACATCCGCCTGGTGGATCTCACCCCGACGACGGTAGACGAGCAGCGCTCCACCGAATGGATGGGCTTCCAGTCGCTACCGGACTTCCTGAACCCGGAAGATCCCAGCCTGACGGTAGAAGGCCTCCCTGCCCCCCTGCGCGCCACCCTGATCGCCCGCAAACCCTGAACGCAAAAAGCCCTGCACCTGCCGGGCTTTTTCTTGCTCGCGTAACACGGTCGTAGGTTGGGCTGAGCCTGGCTATCCGGAATCCAAACCTGGCCCTTCAGCGTCCTTCCCCAATTCTCTCGATATTTGCAGTGAACCTCATCGTTGGGCTTCGCTGCGCTCAGCGCCAACCTACGGCCTGATCCTCACGGGCGATTACGCCTCTTGCGCTTAAAACAGTACAGCCCGGCGCAGCCGGGCTGTTCTGGCTCTTGGGCTCTTGCAAGCTTCAGGCAGCACCCCTCTGGCAGGCACTGCACCAAACGCTCCGCTGCACCGCTTCTGGTCCCCTTTCCCCCCGGGAGAGGGCTAGGGTGAGGGCCACCTCAGCTCCGTAGCCTCAGGCGTCCGCTAGCCGATTATCTGCTCCAAGCGCCCCGGCACCCTGACGCCCGGCCAAACTTTTCCCGCCCCAAAGACAACACCCCCGCCAGAATGAACTGAGCGGGGGTGCTGGGTGTTAGGCGCTTGACGATGACCTACTCTCACATGGGGAAACCCCACACTACCATCGGCGATGCATCGTTTCAC